>CAZWIE010000002.1:0-559814 GCA_964634245.1 uncultured Bifidobacterium sp. | reverse complement strand
AGCCGGTCCCAAGGGTATGGCTGTTCGCCATTTAAAGTGGTACGTGAGCTGGGTTTAAAACGTCGTGAGACAGTTTGGTCCCTATCTGCCGTGGGCGTTGGAAGTTTGAGGGGGGCTGCTCCTAGTACGAGAGGACCGGAGTGGACGAACCTCTGGTGTACCGGTTGTCACGCCAGTGGCATCGCCGGGTAGCTAAGTTCGGAAGAGATAACCGCTGAAAGCATCTAAGCGGGAAACTTGCCTCAAGATGAGACTTCCCGGGAACTTGATTCCCCTAAAGGGTCGTTCGAGACCAGGACGTTGATAGGCTGGGTGTGGAAGCGCAGTAATGCGTTAAGCTAACCAGTACTAATTGCCCGTGCGGCTTGTCCCTATAACATTGATTGTTGTAGGCAAGTGTTTATGCGTATGCGAGATGATTCTCTGCATCACGCCCGCCAAAAGTAATACCTACATACTTCTTCCAGATTGGGTCGTTTGCGCTCACCAGCTTCAACGGTGACGCAGTCGACTTTACAAGTTATGCCTGATGACAATAGCGAGTTGGTACCACCCCTTCCCATCCCGAACAGGACCGTGAAACGACTTTGCGCCGATGATAGTGCTGCAACCAGTGTGAAAGTAGGTCATCGTCAGGCTTCTATCCCGAAAAACCCCCGCCTCAGTGAGGTGGGGGTTTTTTATTTTGTGCGCCTGCTCAGCGAAGAATGCGCACTGTTTTCATACGGCACTCAGGCGGCAGTCCATAGCCCGTCGACCGTACCTTCCCCTCCAGCGTGAATTCGACCTGGAACCACTGGCAAAGCGGCGTGATATACCGATAATTCCATACGTAGCCGCGATCGCGCCCCAGCAGAAAGGTGTCGCGTGAGACGCCGATAATGTCGACAACCTCAGCCTCGGTCATGTCAGGCTTGATGCGAGCGAAATTCTTCTCGTCCAGTAGCTGCGCTATCCGTACCGCACGGCCTTGCTCATCAAAGTAGACGACATAGGTATGCCGGCCATACGGGCCACGCGGAAAATCCAGCCGTCGTACGTTGGTAAGGGATTCGGGACGCGGCATGGGCGGCCCTAGCCGCGCGATGACTTCCTCTGTCGTGGCGCCGATTATCTCGGGCGATGGCGCATACGATGTCGCACAGCCCATGAGCAGCAAGGACACCGGCAGGCTTGAGGTGCTCAGTCGAAGTAGATGGCGAAGTTTGGGCGTCATGTCGTTCTTTCCGGATGCGGATTGCAAGAACACGGTAAACCGATCACTTCGAGCCGATCGCGGCAAGACAATCATGCCAAACCGACGATGCCGAGTCGAGCTCTCCGAGCGGATCACATCGCGTGAATCATATCGAGAAGACGAGCAGCCGAAAAGAATAACGCCTATTGATCGGAAGCCTTTCGATCGGCCGCCTTCGAATCCGCCAGTTTGCATTTGACGACAATAATGTCCCGGAACGCGAGGACCTGTTCGTCCGACGGCAGGATGGCGCTGATCTGATGCCAGACTTTCTCATCATCGAGAATCAAGGTCTCCCAAGTTTCCGCCAACGGGCGTGGCAGCCCCAGCACATTGCTCGGCTTGTCCTCTCCGGATGAGCGTACATACGTAATCCCGCCCTCGATGTTCTGCCGACGTATCATCGTGATGAACACATGCTGTACCTCATCCTGATGTATGCCTTCGGGCGCAGGCTCGACGCCCTTGCCGCCGCGCGCGGCCGCCTGGACGCGGATCTGATAATCCTCGATTTCCCAGCGCTTCACATCTGGCCGCAGGCTCTGCAAAAAATCACAGATGACGGACAGATAAGCCTGATGTGCATCGGACTCGAATACCTCATTGCTTATCCTTGGTAGCAGGTCGCTCATGTTGGCGGGCGTGAGCGGCGATAGCTGGCCGTGACCGTAGCTAGGCGAGCGACGGGACTGAATCACGAACTCGTTCGCATCGAGGTCCATCACACCCAGCGTGTAATGACGGCTGTGGTACATCTCCCCGTCAAACAGGTAGTACGGGTCACTGCAGGGTGTGAGTGTATTCCAACTGTCCATATAGCTTGCGCCATCCATCAGCGGCCTCTTCTCGAGCAGCATGCGCTGAAATTCTCTGGCGCCGACAATGGCGAAACCCTCGTGTTTGATTTCCTCCGTAATTTCGACAACGGATACAGGGACTGCGCCATTTAGCGGCCGGAATGCAGTACCACCCGGTGAATAGAGCTCAGCGATTTCGCCCGACGGCTGTTCCGGGCTGTTTGCTGCCAGAAGCGCAGGGGTTTGGGTGCGAACTGACGTTAGTTGATAAGCCATGAGATCTCCGGTCGAGGCGAAGGGAAGCTCCGGATGCCTACGTGCTAGATCAAACTGAAAGGTTGCCTCCGTGTGCCAGTGCGCGCTTGTCGGCTAGGCCACCGCAATGCGACGCGATCGATCTGGCGTTTTTCACGATAGCGAATTGAGAAGTGGCGTGGCCGCGGATAGCAGTCACGCCAGACAAAGGCCGCCTATACTGCCGCAAAATGGGCAAAACGGGGCAAAGCTTGCACTCCTGATGCCATGTGGGCGATCATCTGCGCCTACAACAATAAATCGCGTGATTTCATACTAATTAACAATACACGGACGGGACACACGCCATGAGCAGCACTGCAAACAAACCGAAGATCGCTTTTTTCGGTATCGGCCTGATGGGCAAGCCTATGGCAATCAATTTGCTGAAAGCTGGCTATGAACTGACCGCTTGGAACAGGACAACGGCCAAGGCGGAGGCACTGCTGCCGCATGGCGCAATCGTTGCAACTACGCTGGCCGAGGCGGCTCATGCGGACGTGCTGATCACGATGCTGGCGGCCGGCCCCGAAGTGCGGCAAGTCCTGGATGCGATCGCAGACGACCTGAAAGTCGGCGCGCTCGTGATTGACATGAGCTCGACCCGCCAGTCAGAGGCCGAGGCCATCAGCGATATGCTGGAAGCGCGCGGCATTCACTTCATCGATGCGCCCGTGTCCGGCGGCGTGGTGGGTGCGGAAGCCGCGACGCTGGCCATCATGGCTGGCGGTAACGAAGCGCAGTATGAGCGCGCGCGTCCCATCTTGTCCGTAATGGGGCGACCGACGCTGGTCGGGCCGGCAGGATGCGGCCAGCTATCAAAGCTGTGCAATCAGTTGATTGTAGGGGCAACACTGAACATCGTGGCCGAGGCACTGCTGCTTGCGGAAGCCGGCGGTGCCGATCCGGCAGCCGTGCGTACGGCAATCCGTGGCGGCTTCGCTGAGAGCAAGATCCTGGAAGTCCACGGCCAGCGCATGTTGGATCGCAATTTCATGCCGGGTGGGCAGGTCAAGACCCAGCTGAAGGACCTCGACAACATCCTCGACGCGGCCGGCACGGCGGGTATCACATTGCCCGTGACGGAACTGGTGACGGCCCATTATCGCGAGCTCGTAAAGACAACGCCATATGCTGACCAGTCGGCGGTGATGCTCGAGGTCGAACGCATCAATCCGGGCAAGCGCGTCGGTACGGCGCCGGACAAACTGCCGGAGTAAAGCGCCCTCCGCAAGGTTGATCGCGCTACTCGCTATGTCGGGCAGCGCACCGATGCAGGCACCACGAGCCGGGCGTCAGCAGAAGCAGGCCGTCAGCAGAAGCAGGCCGTCAGTCTCCGGACGTATTGGATGTAAGGATCAGCGCAAGGGCGGCCGCGCGAGGAATTGCTCGGCCAGCCTCACCCAATAGCTGGCGCCAACCGGCAGCAATTCATCATTGAAATCGTAGCTCGGGTTGTGCAGGTTGCATGGCCCGAGTCCGTGGCCGTGCTCGCGATGGGCGCCATCGCCGTTGCCGATGAAGACATAGCAGCCGGGCTTCTGCTGCAGCATGAAGGCGAAATCCTCCGAACCCATCGTCGGCTCCACGTCTACCAGCACGCCGTCATCACCGACCACGTCTTTCATCACGCCGATCGCAAATTCGGTCTCGGGCTTGTGGTTGATCAGCGGCGGGTAATTGCGCAAGAACTTGAAATGCACTGACGCACCGAAGGCGGCCGCCGTGTGCTCGGCAATCTCGCGCATGCGTCGCTCGATCATGTCCAGCACCGGCATCGTGAAAGTACGCACGGTCCCGATCATGCTGGCCGAGTCAGGCACGATATTGGTCGCGCTGCCGGTATGGATCTGGGTAATCGACAGCACCGCCGAGTCGAGCGGGCTGGTATTGCGGGAGACGATGGTTTGCCAGCTTTGCGCGATCTGGACGGCGACCATCACCGGATCAATCGACAGGTGGGGCTGCGCTGCGTGCGAGCCTTTGCCGTCGATGACCAGTTCGAATTCATTGGACGAAGCCATCATCGGTCCGGCGACGACGCCGAGGCAGCCCGCCTTCGCATTCGGCCAGTTATGCATGCCGAACACGGCCTCCATCGGGCATTGCTCGAACAGGCCGTCTTCCATCATCGCCTTCGCGCCACCACCACCTTCTTCGGCTGGCTGGAAAATTACATAGACCGTGCCGTCGAACGTGCCGTTCTTTGCCAGGTAATGGGCTGCACCCAGCAGCATGGCGGTGTGGCCGTCATGGCCGCACGCATGCATCTTGCCTTCGTTGCGTGACTTGTGCGGGAAGCTGTTGTGCTCTTGCAGCGGGAGCGCATCCATGTCCGCGCGCAGGCCGACGGCGCGCGTGCTGCTGCCGCGGCGAATGACCCCGACGACGCCGGTCTTGCCGAGCCCGCGAATGACGGGTATGCCCCAATCGGTGAGCTTCTGCGCGACCAGGTCGGCAGTCTGCACTTCTTCGTACGACAGTTCGGGGTTGGCGTGGATCGCGCGGCGAATCGCCTTCAGTTCTTCATGGAATTCGAGAATCGGATCGATCAGCTTCATGATGGTCTCTTCCCAGTGCGGACGACGTACATTGCGCCGGTCCTCTATCTGCAAATCTGGCTGGCGACAACGCCCGGCCTCTGTGTAATATTACCTGTACCCGGGTTGTCTGGGGCGCGAACCCCTCATCGGCGCCCGGGGTTGTTCCGTCCGTTGCCCATCCGGCAAACGGAAATCTGCGAGTCCAACGGAGATGTCATGACTACCCGTGTCGTGCGTGCGGCCTGTCCGCACGACTGTCCCGATACCTGCGCCATGCTGGTCACAGTTACCGATGGCGTGGCCACTGAAATCCGGGGCGATCCCGACCACCCGAATACGGCCGGCGTGCTGTGCACAAAAGTGTCGCGCTATCTGGAGCGTACCTACCATCCTGACCGTATTCTGCACCCGATGAAGCGCATCGGCACCAAGGGCAGCGGCCAGTTCGCGCAGATCAGCTGGGGCGAGGCGCTCGATACCATTGCCGACCGCCTGCGCGCCATCGCCGCTCGCGATCCGCGCGCCATCCTCCCCTACAGCTATGCCGGTACCATGGGCGCGGTGCAGGGCGAGTCCATGGCCATGCGCTTCTTCAATCGCATCGGCGCGTCGCGGCTGGACCGCACCATTTGCTCGTCGGCCGGCGGCACCGGCATCAAATATACGATCGGGGCCAAGATGGGCACCGACACCGAACAGTTCTCGAATGCGAAATTGATCCTGATCTGGGGCGGTAATCCGATTGCCTCCAATTTGCATTTCTGGATGCGCGCGCAGGAAGCACGGCGCAATGGTGCAATCCTGGTCGCCATCGATCCCTATCGCTCTCTGACCGCAGAGAAGTGCCAGCATCATGTCGCGCTGCTGCCCGGTACGGATGCAGCACTGGCTCTGGGCATCATGCATGTGCTGGTGCGAGACGATTTGCTCGACCATGACTACATTGCCAACTACACGCTGGGCTTCGCGCAACTGAAGGAGCGCGTCGCCGACTGGACGCCGGAAAAAACCGCCGCGATCTGTGGCATCGATGCTGAGCAGGTCGAGTGGCTGGCGCGGCTTTATGGTGAGACGGCGCTGCGCAGCGAGCCCGTGGCCATACGGGTGAACTACGGCTTGCAGCGCGTGCGCGGCGGCGGCATGGCGGTACGCAATGTCGCTTGCCTGCCGGCGCTGGTCGGTGCCTGGCGGCATGCGGCTGGCGGCGTGCTTCTGTCATCCGGCGACAGCTTCCCCAAGCGACCGGACCGGCTCGAGCGCCCCGAGTTGTACCGGATCGATCCGGCACGCCGGCCCCGCACCATCAACATGAGCACCATTGGCGACGACCTCTTGCGTACGGCATCAGATGCGTTCGGTCCCGCGGTCGAGGCTGTCATCGTCTACAACGCCAATCCGGTGGCAGTCGCCCCCGAGTCGGCCAAAGTTGCGCGCGGCTTCGCGCGCGAGGACCTGTTTACCGTCGTGCTCGAGCATTTCAGGACCGACACGGTCGACTATGCGGACATCGTGCTGCCGGCCACCATGCAGCTCGAGCATACCGACGTCCACGCGACCTACGGTCATCAATACATCGTTGCCAATAACCCGGCCATCGCGGCGCAGGGCGAGGCCAAGCCGAACAGTGAAATCTTCCGCCTGCTGGCGCAGCGCATGGGCTTCGATGAGCCCTGTTTTTCCGATAGCGACGAAGAGATCGCCGAACAGGCCTTCGAAGCCGGGCATCCGCGCGCGCGGCACTACGACTGGCAGAGCGTCAAGGCCAAGGGCTGGTACAAGCTCGACATGCCGGCTGCGCCGTTTGCGCAGGGTGGCTTCCCTACACCGTCGGGCAAATGCGAGTTCTATTGCGAGCGCATGCTGCAGGACGGACTTGATCCGCTGCCGGCCTACATTCCGCCGTATGAATCGGCAGCATCTGCGCCCGAGTTGGCAAGCGAGTATCCGCTGGCCATGATTTCGCCGCCGCAAAGGAACTTTCTTAACACCACCTTCGTCAATGTGCAGAGCTTGCGCGACACCGAAGGCGAACCGCATCTCGAGCTGCATGCCGATGATGCTGCCGCGCGCGGCATTGTCGATGGTGACCGGGTGCGGGCGTGGAACGCACGTGGTGAGATGCTGGCGCAGGCACGTGTCACCGATCGTCCGCGCAAGGGCCTGGTGGTGGCGCTGTCGATCTGGTGGAAGAAACTCGCGTCGGATGGCAAGAATGCGAACGAGCTCACGCACCAGCGTCTGACCGACATGGGCCGGGCGCCAGCATTCTATGATGTGCTGGTGCAGGTCGAGAAAGTCCCTGACTCCTGAAGGAATCCTGAAGCGATGAAGAAGTCCCTGCTGCTGCTGTTGTCCCTGTGCTTGCTGGTGTTCGTTTCGGGGTGTGCGCAGCTGGGGTATTACGCGCAGGCGGTCGAAGGGCAGGTCAGCCTGCTGTCCAGCGCCAGGCCCATCGACCAGTGGCTGGCCGATCCGGCAGTCAGGGATGATCTCAAGTCACGCTTGCGGCGCACGCAGCAGATACGCGCCTTCGCGGCGAAAGAGCTCGGGCTGCCTGATAATGGCAGCTACAAGAATTACGCCGATCTCAAGCGCAAGTTTGTGATGTGGAACGTCGTCGCCACGCCCGAGCTGTCGATGAAGCCGCAGCAGTGGTGCTTCCCCGTCGCCGGCTGCGTCGACTATCGCGGCTATTACAGCAAGGACGCAGCCGAAGCCTTTGCCGCCGGTCTGCAGCGGCAGGGTTATGACGTGCGCGTGTCGGGCGTGCCTGCGTATTCGACGCTGGGCTGGTTCAACGATCCGGTACTGTCCACCTTCATTGAACTGCCCGAGGCTGAAGTCGCCCGCATGGTGTTCCATGAGCTGGCGCACCAGGTGGCGTATGCACCTGGCGATTCGCAGTTCAATGAGTCCTTTGCCACCACCGTCGAAGAGCTTGGCGTCGCGCGCTGGCTCGACGCTCAGGGCAGCGACAAGATGCGCGAAGACTACCGTGTCTATCGTCAGCGCAAAGAAGACTTCATCGGCCTGCTGGGCATCTACCGGCAACAGCTGGAGGAAAACTATGCACGCGCCGTGTCCGACGATAAGAAACGGGCGCGCAAGGCGCAGCTGACCGAGGCGCTGGGGCAGGATTACGAAGCCATGAAGGCCGAACGCTGGGGCGGCTACTCAGGCTATGACCGCTGGTTCGATGCGCCGGTGACAAACGCCCATTTCGTGCTGGTCGCCACCTATCACGACCTGGTGCCCGCCTTCCGTGGCTTGCAGACCGAGAGCGGAGGCTTCGCATCGTTCTATCGCGAAGTTCGCCAGCTGGCGCGCTTGCAAAAGGCGGAGCGGCGATTACGGCTTGGACATTATCTGCCGCAGCCGGTGACTCACGGTGTTATTCCAGCAGCGACTGCTGCGTCGCAATAAAAAGACAAGTCTGCCGAATTCCGCTAGCATCCGGAGAAGGAGATAGTCGTACACATAGACGTCCCGCACAAGCGGACGATCCCTCGCCATAGCGTTCGTGCTGGCAGCATTGCGATGCCGCCGGCCGGACCATAAGACCAAGAGAGGTGATGCATGGACAAAATCTGGATTCAATCCTATCCACCCGGCGTTCCTGCGGAGATCGATTACACCCGCTACCGATCCCTGGTGCACCTGATGGATGAAGCGTTTGCAAAATATGCAGCGCGTCCTGCTTATGTGTGCATGGACAAGTTCATCTCCTATGCAGACGTCGACCGCATGTCGCGTCATCTCGGCGCATGGTTGCAGGCGCAAGGGTTGCAGCGAGGTGCGCGCGTCGCGCTCATGATGCCAAACGTGCTGCAATATCCGGTCGCCATTGCCGCCGTGCTGCGAGCCGGTTACGTGGTGGTCAATGTCAATCCACTGTATACGCCGCGCGAGCTCGAACACCAGCTGAATGATTCGGGGGCCGAGGCAATCGTCATTCTCGAGAATTTCGCTGCCACGCTGGAGAAGGTGATCGCACGCACCCAGGTCAAGGTGGCTGTGGTCGCCAGCATGGGCGAACTGCTGGGCGGCCTCAAGGGAGCGCTCGTCAACTTCGTGGTTCGCAATGTCAAGAAAATGGTGCCGGCATTCTCGCTGCCGAATGCCGTCCGTTTCAAGACGGCGCTGCGCGAAGGTTCGGGGCTGCGGCTGCAGCCGGTCGAGCTGGGCCATGACGATATCGCTTTCCTGCAGTACACCGGTGGAACGACCGGCCTGTCGAAAGGCGCGATGCTCAGCCATCGCAATGTGATCGCGAACCTGATGCAGAACGAGGCCTGGTTGCAACCGGCAATGGACTTGCCACCCAAGGTCGAGGCACTGACGTTTGTCTGTGCGCTGCCGCTGTATCACATCTTCGCGCTGACAGTCTGCTGCCTGATGGGCACCCGACTGGGCGGGCTGAACATCCTGATTCCCAACCCGCGCGACATACCGGGCCTGGTGAAAGAACTGGGCAAATACAAGTTCAACATGCTGCCGGCTGTAAATACGTTGTACAACGGCTTGCTGAACAATCCAGATTTCGCCAAGCTCGACTTCTCCGCCCTCAAGCTGTGCAATGGTGGCGGCATGGCCGTGCAGAAGGCGGTCAATGATCGCTGGCGTGCTGTCACCGGCAAGAGCATCATCGAAGGCTATGGCCTGTCCGAGACGTCGCCTGTGGCCACGGCCAATCCGGCCAATGCAGACGAGTTCACCGGCACCATCGGCTTGCCGATTCCCTCGACCGATATCGCCATCCTGGACGATGCCGGGCGCTCGCTGCCGCCGGGCGAGATTGGCGAGATCGCGATCCGCGGTCCGCAAGTGATGGAAGGTTACTGGCAGAAGCCCGAAGAGACCGCGCGCGTCATGACGGCGGAGGGCTATTTCCGTTCCGGCGATATCGGCGTCATGGATGCGCGTGGTTACGTGACCATCGTCGACCGCAAGAAGGACATGGTGCTCGTATCAGGCTTCAATGTGTACCCGAACGAAGTCGAAGCCGTGGTGGCCTCGCACCCGGGCGTGCTGGAATGCGCCGTGATCGGGGTGCCGGACGCCCAGACCGGCGAGGCCGTGAAGCTGTTCGTGGTGCGCCGTGATGCATCGCTGACGGCAGGGCAGCTGCAGGACTACTGTCATGAGCAGCTGACCGGCTACAAGCGGCCGAAATACATCGAGTTCCGCAATGAGCTGCCGAAGACGAATGTCGGCAAGATCCTGCGCCGCGAACTGCGCGACGTGAAGGCGGCTTAGTCTGCCGGCAAGGGCGGAAGTGCACGCGGGCGGCGGTCTTCGCCGACGGCCACATAGGTGAGGGTCGCCTCGGTTACTTTCACCGTGTCTGCCTGCAAGCGGTTGCGCTCGGCATAGACTTCCACATTGACCGTGATCGACGAGGTGCCGGTCTTGACGATCTTTGCGTAGAAGGACAGCAGGTCGCCGACGAACACCGGTTGCTTGAATACGAAGGAATTCACGGCCACGGTGCCTACCCGACCATTCGCCCGGCGCACCGCTGGCAGCGCGCCCGCGATATCGACCTGTGCCATGATCCAGCCGCCGAACACGTCGCCATGGACGTTGGCATCGGCCGGCATCGGCATCACGCGCAAGGTGGGCATGCCTTCGGGAAGGTTGGTCGTTTCCTGACTGCTCATTACTGCTCCTGAATCTGATTACTGAAGTGGCTCGCCTGAGTCGCTAAAATCTGTGTATATCAAAGATTTTGCAAAGTCTCTGCCGAGCCTTTGCGAATGATTTGCAAGGATAAACCAATCCCGGCGTTCCCGTTTCTCATGGGAACACAGGTCAATTGTCACCTGCCTGCCGAAACGCTTTCCCTAATTGTTCACTTCGTCAACCGCACATGCGCCATCACTCTCGCCCGTCCCACGATGCCCCGGCCAACCAGGGCACCCGTAATGACTGGGCCACGCTCAAGACCTTGTTTCCTTACCTGTGGCAATGGAAGTGGCGCGTGCTGCTGGCACTGGGCTGTCTGGTGCTGGCCAAGCTGGCCAACGTCGCCGTGCCGTTGGTGCTCAAGCACCTGATCGACGGCCTGACCATCACGCCCGAGCGCCCGGCGTCGCTGCTGGCGCTGCCGGTGGGTCTGCTGATCGGGTACGGGCTGCTGCGACTATCGACGACGGCGTTCACCGAACTGCGCGAATTCTTTTTTGCCAAGGTGACGCAGCGCGCTGTCAGGACGGTTGCTCTGAAGGTATTCCGCCATCTGCATGCGCTGTCGCTGCGCTTTCACCTGAACCGCCAGACTGGCGGTGTCACCCGCGACATCGAGCGTGGCACACGAGGCATTTCGTCGCTGGTGTCCTATACCTTGTTTTCCATCCTGCCCACGCTGGTGGAAATTACATTGGTGCTTGCTTACCTCGGCACCCAGTATGACATCTGGTTCTCGCTGATCACCATCGTGGCACTGACCGTGTACATCGCTTTCACGGTCATCGTCACTGAATGGCGAACCCACTTCCGCCGCACGATGAACGATCTGGATTCGAAAGCCAATGTGCGTGCGATTGATTCGCTGCTCAATTACGAGACGGTCAAGTATTTCGGCAACGAAGAATACGAGGCGAAGCGCTATGACGAAGGCCTGCAACGCTTCGAGCATGCCGCCGTGCGCTCGCAGACCTCGCTGACCCTGCTCAACACCGGGCAGTCGCTGATCATCGCCAGCGCCGTCACCTTGATGCTGTGGCGCGCCACGCTGGGCGTGATTGATGGCAGCATGTCGCTGGGCGACCTGGTGCTGGTTAATGCCTTCATGATCCAGTTGTACATCCCCTTGAATTTCCTCGGTGTGATCTACCGCGAGCTCAAGCAAAGCCTGGCCGATATGGAAAAGATGTTCGGCCTGCTCGACCAGAACCGCGAAGTGGCCGATGCGCCGCATGCGCAGCCCTTGCAAGTCGATCGGGCAGAGCTGCGCTTCTCGCAGGTGGATTTCAGCTATGAAGCCAAGCGCCAGATCCTGTTCGATGTCGATTTCACGGTGGCGGCGGGCACCACAACCGCAGTGGTCGGTCACAGCGGTTCGGGCAAGTCCACGCTGGCACGCTTGCTGTTCCGTTTCTATGACGTCGATGCCGGCGCGGTGCTGGTGGACGGGCAGGATATCCGCACCGTCACCCAGCAGTCGCTGCGCAAGGCCGTCGGCATCGTGCCGCAGGACACCGTGCTGTTCAATGACAGCATCGCCTACAACATCGCGTACGGCAGGCCGGGTGCCAGCCATGACGAGATCGTCGCCGCCGCCAAGGCCGCCTTCATCCATGACTTCATCATGTCGCTGCCGGATGGTTACGAAACCACCGTTGGCGAGCGCGGCCTGAAGCTGTCGGGCGGCGAGAAGCAGCGCGTGGCGATCGCGCGCACGCTGCTGAAGAATCCGGCGATTCTGGTATTCGACGAAGCGACATCGGCGCTGGATTCGCATGCAGAGCAGGCGATACAGGCGCAATTGAAGGAAATTGCGCGCGACCGCACGACCCTGGTGATTGCGCATCGCTTGTCGACGGTCGTCGATGCGCACCAGATCCTGGTGATGGCCAAGGGCCGCATCGTCGAGCGCGGCACCCACGCCGAACTGCTGGCCCGCCAGGGGCTGTATGCGCAGATGTGGCAGCGCCAGCAGGCACACCGCGGCGAGGCCGAGCCGGACCAAGACGAAGCTGCGCTGGCCTGAGCCGGCCCGGCTGGCGCGTGAAGGATTTTCACGCGACCTGCCGCTGCCTTCTCTTACAATCGCCGTCACCATCAGGCTGACGTCAGCCGGCGGCCGCGACCGCGCAGCCTCCCCTGCAGCGGCCACTTTAACCACACCATAGCGACACCCTAGCGACGCAAGACCATCCATGGATACCCGCAACCTGCTCATCGATAGCTTCCATGCCGCCGTAGGCGCGGCAGATCCCTTGAAGATCGTCGCGCCCCATCTTCCGACGCCGCCGCGCGGACGCACGCGGGTCGTGGGCGCGGGCAAGGCAGCCGCCAGCATGGCACGTGCAGTTGAACTGGCCTGGCCAAAGGATGCGCCGCTCGATGGCGTGGTCGTGACGCGCTACGCGCATGGCATGCCCACTGACCGCATTCGCGTCGTCGAGGCGGGGCACCCGGTGCCCGATGGCGCTGGCGAGGCCGCTGCGGCCGAGATTTTGCGCATGGCGAGCGAGCTCGGCGAGGACGATTTGTTGATCGCCGTCGTTTCCGGCGGCGGCTCCAGCCTCCTGTCGCTGCCTGTCGAAAGCGTGCCCATGGCCGACCTGAAGGCCGTGACCAACAGCCTGTTGCGCTCGGGGGCACCCATCACCGAAATGAATATCGTGCGCAAGCATTTGTCGCGCGTGCAGGGCGGCCGCCTTGCTGCGGCCTGCAAGGCGCCGATCGTCACGCTCATCATCAGCGACGTCACCGGCGACGATCCGAGCGCGATCGCTTCGGGCCCGACCTGTGCCGACCCCAGTACTTACCAGGATGCGCGCGACATCATCGCGCGCTTCGATGTCGATGCGCCGGCATCGGTACTGGCACACTTGCAGGCCGGTGCGGCGGGCAAGGTCGGCGAGACACCGAAGCCCGGCGGCCCGGAGCTGGCACACGCGAGCAATACCGTCATCGCAACCGCGCACCAGAGCTTGCAGGCTGCCGCTGAATTCTTCCGTGCGCAAGGCATCACGCCTGTGGTGCTGGGCGATACCGTGACGGGCGAAGCTTCCGAGGTCGCCAAGGTGTACGCAGCGATGGTGCGCGAGATACGCGCCCATGCGCAGCCTTTCCGGCCGCCAGTGGCGCTGATCTCCGGCGGTGAATGCACAGTGACCGTGCGCGGCAATGGCCGCGGCGGCCGCTGTGCCGAATTCCTTACCTCGCTGGCCGTTGAGCTTGATGGCATGCCCGATGTGTACGCGGTTGCCGCCGACACCGATGGGATTGACGGCACCGAAGACAATGCCGGCGCGCTGCTGTTCCCGGACAGCCCGGCACGTGCTGCCGCGAAGGGCATTCGTGCCGCCAGGATGCTGGCCAACAATGATGGATACAGCTATTTCGAGGCCCTGGGCGACTTGTTGGTGACCGGGCCGACGCGCACCAATGTCAACGACTACCGGGCCATCCTCGTCCTGTAAAATCCGTCGCTGATTCCCGAGGTGCGCCCCTGCCGTCGGGCGCGGCGCGCTTCGTGTGCCCGGCCTGCCTCAGGCGCGCACCTGATTTCCGATTTTTGATAGGTCTGTCCCATGTCCAGCAACGCCACACCTTCCACGCTCACCATTACCCGTCCCGATGACTGGCATGTGCATCTGCGAGATGGCGCGGTGCTGGCTGACGTGGTGCCGCACACGGCGCGCCAGTTCGGCCGCGCGATCGTGATGCCGAACCTGAAGCCGCCGGTCACCACAACGGCCATGGCTGCGGAATATCGTGAGCGCATTCTGGCGGCGGTACCACAGGGTGTGGCCTTCGAGCCGCTGATGGTCCTGTACCTGACCGACAACACGACTGCCGACGAAATCCGTCGTGCCGTCGCCAGCGGTTTTGTGCATGGCGTGAAGCTTTATCCGGCGGGTGCGACCACCAACTCCGATGCGGGCGTCACCGATCTCCAGCGTTGCATGGGCGCGCTGCAGGCGATGCAGGAGCTGGGCCTGCCGCTGCTGATCCATGGCGAAGTGACTGATGGCGACATCGACCTGTTCGATCGCGAAGCCGTGTTCATCGACAAGGTTCTGCAACCGCTGCGCCGCCAGTTGCCGGGACTGCGCATCGTGTTCGAGCACATCACCACCAAGGATGCGGCAGACTACGTGCGCGAGGCTGAGGGCGACATTGCTGCCACGATTACTGCGCATCACCTGCTGTACAACCGCAACGCGATCTTCAAGGGCGGCATTCGTCCGCACTATTACTGTCTTCCGGTGCTCAAGCGCGAGACACATCGTCAGGCGCTGGTGGCAGCAGCGACGTCGGGTAATCCGCGCTTCTTCCTCGGTACCGATTCGGCACCGCATCCGAAAGGCCTGAAAGAGCATGCTTGCGGCTGCGCTGGTTGCTATACCGCGCTGCATGCAATGGAACTGTATGCACAGGCATTCGAGCAGGCCGGCGCACTCGACAAGCTCGAGGGTTTTGCCAGCTTCCATGGCCCGGACTTTTATCGTCTGCCGCGCAATACCGGCACGCTGACCCTGAAGCGCGAGTCCTGGGGCATCCCGGACGAAGTGAAGATGGGCGATACAACGCTGGTGCCGCTCGACGCCGGACAAGCACTGCAGTGGAAGTGCGCCTGAGCGCTGTAGCGTTTCTGAGCAGGCAGCAGCAGACGCGCCGCGATGGCATTTGACGGTATAGCGTGGGCATCGCCATGGTTTGCGCCTTTCAGCGGTCCGGGTGCGATCCTCGCGGCCAGTGAAGACTGGATCGCTGAAGCCAATCGTTACGCCTCCAGTCAGCAGCTGCGCAACCATCATGGCTTGCCTTTGTGTTTCATTCCCCAGGCAGACCTGCCCGACGGCGCCGGTTACGAGGCGCACATCTCCGCCACGGGCCAGGTGCCAACGCGCGACAATCTGCACGACTTTTTCAATGCGCTGGCCTGGCTGCACTACCCGCGTATCAAACAAGCCTTGAATGCGCTGCATGCGCGCTCATTCAACGAACCGGTGAAGGCTGGCACTCGGGGCCGGCAGCGCGATGCCGCGACCCTGTTCGACGAGAATGCCGCGCTGTTTATCTCCAGCAGCGAGGAGAGGCTGGATGCGTTGCGCGAGCATCGCTGGCAGCACGTGCTGTTCCGCGAGGAATCTGAATTCGATACGGATTGCGCCGTCATGCTGTTCGGCCATGCCTTGCTTGAAAAGCTGGTCTCACCCTACAAATCGCTGACGGCGCATGTCTGGACCGTCTTCGTTGAGCCCGAATGGTGGGGCAAGGGCGAGGCCGAGCGCCGCGCAGATATCGATCGCCGTGTCAGCGAATCGATATCGCGCGGATTTACGTCAGCCGACTTTTGCCACCTGCCAGTGCTAGGCATACCCGGCTGGTGGCCCGGACAGGATGCCGCGTTCTACGAAGACAAGAACGTATTCCGGCCCCGCCGCCCCGTCAAAAGCCCTTCTGCAGGCCAAGCATGAAGGCATTCGAGGTGCCGGTTTGTGCCAGCGCCGGATTCGCCCCGCCATCGACATTGCCTGAGTAAGACGACGGGACGCCATCGGTCGCGCGGTTGAACGCTGCATACAGGTTGGTCGTTTTCGACAACGAATACACGGCAGACAGGTTCCAGATGTTCGGGCTGCTAGGCCCGTCGTTGTGCGCATAGTTGATGCCGACACTGGTCGCAGGCATCACCTTCATCTCGGCGCCCGCAATCCAGGTGTTACTTGTCTCACCGGTCTCGGGGTCGAAGCGAACCACGTTGGCCGCCACCTTCACCGGCCCGACAGGTACGCTGGCACCGATCAGGTACTGCTTGTACTGGGCATCCCTGTCCGATGCCGCCACTGCCACGTTCAACGGACCGAATGCATAGCCCGCATTGGCAGACACGAAGCGATTGCGCCGCTGGTCACCGGGCGTGCCGCCGGGGGCGTACATCACGCTGGCCGTGAAGCCGGCGAGCATCTCGGCGGGCAAGCTGTAGGTGACGGAGTTGGGAATGAAGAAACCGCCCGTGGTGCCAAGCGCGGGATCGGCATCAGTGCCACCCGGGTAGACTGGTACTGTCGCGCCCAAGGAGTTCAGCACGGTACCGCTTCGATGCATCAATAGTGCGGGAACATAGAAGTTTTCACCAGCCAGGCCCAGCGTCGATGTGTAGGCGGCGATGAAGGGGCTGAGATTCAGTCCCGCCGTCAGCGAGCCAATGGGGCCGCTCAGGCCGACATTGGCCATGCGGCTGAACACGCCGGTGGTGCCGCCGTTGGCGATCGAGCCGGTGCCGGCACTGAAACCACCTTCGAGGCGGAAGTGCGCCTTGGTGCCGCCTCCCAGCTCCTCGGTACCCTTCACACCCCATACCGACGGGGCCCAGTTGCCTTCGCCGAAGCTGGTGCGGCGATCCGATCCCGGACCAATGCCAGAGGCCGTGACGATCGATGCATCGATATTGCCGTACAAGGTCAGCCCTGATTCCGCCATTGCCGTTCCGCAGGCCAGCAATCCGGTCACGGCTGCTGCAAGCATCTTTTTGCTCATTCCAAACTCTCCAGTGGTTGACAACGACTGACAAGTTTGGACAGCTGACGCTTTCACAAATCCCGGGCGATCAATCGAAGCATGCTGGGCGTTTGTTGGGACGCAATCGAATGAACTTTTTGGGTCGTAGTTAAGCGACCGCGAACGAGGCGAGGCTGTTGGCTTCGCTATTGCACAAGGTGCAGGAACAAAAAAAGCCGCCCCGGAGGGCGGCTTTCATACTGCAGGTTCTCACACTTGCGGCCCAGGGCCGCGCGTGATTAGAACGAGTGACGCAGGCCGACGGTGGTCAGCGACTTGCCGGTCACGGTCAGAGCAGCGTTCGACATGGACTGACCAGTCTTCGAAGCCGAAACGGTGGTCAGGTAAGCCATGGTCGACTTGCTCAGAGCGTACTCGAGGCTCAGGCCGGTCAGCGAACCTTGTGCATCGGTACCGTTCGCGTAGCTCACGCCACCCGACAGAGCGCCAACCAGCGGCATCGACGCGCCCAGCATGTAGGCGTTCGACTTGGCAGCACCAGTGTTGCTGCTGAATGCACCGTTCACACGGATGTCGCCCAGCTTGGTGTTGGCAGCCAGGTAGGTCGAGGTGTAGTTCGAAGCTGCGGTGTTGTAGCCAGCGGTCTGGTAGCCCAGTGCCAGGTTCACGCCAGCGACTTCGGTACGCAGGGTTGCGCCGGTGTAGGAGCTGTTGGAAGCATCCTTCGAAACGACACGGGTCATCACGTCGCCCGAGAAGCCAGCAGCGTTGAAGCTGACGGTCACAGCGCCCGGGATGAAGAAGACGCTACCAGCTGCGCCGGTCGCATCGAATGCGCCCGGCTTGCCGCCCAGCAGGCGAACCACGCCCGGAACGTTCACACCGTCGCCGCCGACAGCATTGCCGCCGGTCACGAAGCCAGCGTACAGGACTGCGTTCGAGAACTGGTTACCGACGGTGACGCCCAGGTTTTCGTTGCCGAGGCTGATCGAAGCACCACGATTGAACAGGCCGGTGTTGCCGCCGCCGCTGACGCCGCTAGCGCCGTTCTTGACGTCGATACCGCTCTGCAGGTTGAAGCCAGCCTTCAGGCCGTTGCCCAGATCTTCCGAACCAGCCAGACCGAAGTGGGTGGTGGCGTTGTTGCCGTCGCCGTAGAACACGGTCGAGCCCGACGACGATGCGATACCAGCGTCCAGGGTACCGTACACTTTCACGTCAGCCAGAGCGGCGGTCGAGGCAACCAGAGCCAGAGCGGCCAGAGCAACTTGAGTCTTCTTCATCGAATAATCTCCAAAATGTTGTGATGCTAAAGTTTCGCTTCCGCTGGACGGCCGTTGAACGGCTCTTTCAACGAAAATGACGCTCCAAGACCAGTGGATCTCAAAGTCAGCGTGCATTGAAGCAAAACCTAGAGATAGCGGCAAAGTTAATTTTTTGTTCGTAGAAAAATTGCTAATATTTCGTCGCCTGGATACAACACTTTTCGAGTTTTGATAACAGCTTAATAACTTTATGCACATCGACGCACTTATATGCGCATTTGATCGGACGCTGCGTGTGGTCAGCGGCGTGACGGTCGCTCAACGAAAAAATCCGGCGGACAAGCTTGTTGAGAATTCGTTAACTGAAGAAGAAAAGCGCCGCAGCGCCGGCCTGATGCGCGTCAACCACGTGGGCGAGGTGTGCGCACAGGCGTTGTACGAAGCGCAAGCAGCATTTGCGAACAACGACCAGACGCGTGAGCAATTCCTGAAGTCGGGCCAGGAAGAAATGGATCACCTCGCGTGGACGGCGGAGCGGCTGCGCGAACTGGGCTCGCGCCCCAGCCTGCTCAATCCACTCTGGTATGCGGGCGCCTATGCGCTGGGCGCGGTCGCGGCCAGGCTAGGGGATGCGGTCAGCCTGGGTTTTGTCGTCGAGACGGAGAAGCAGGTCGAGGCCCACTTGAATAGCCATCTCGAGAGCCTGCCGGATCAAGATCAGCGGTCACGGGCGATCGTGACGCAGATGCGGGATGACGAAATTGAACACGGCGACGCGGCGAAGCAGCTGGGCGCTGCCGAATTGCCGGCGCCAGTACGCCACGCGATGCGCGGCATGGCGAAGGTGATGACGACGACTGCCTATTATTTGTAAGGCTGGCACTGCGGACGCAGCTTGCGTGCGCAGCTTCAATCATTATTGCATGTCGCTCCGGGCGAGCGCCGACGTGATTCAGATGGCCGGCGGCTGTTCGGTGAGGTCGTCGATGATCTCGAACGAATGCGTCAGTTCGGCCGTCTTTTCCATCATGATGGACGCCGAGCAGTACTTTTCATGCGACAGCTTGATCGCGCGCTCCACCACATTCGGCTTCAGGTTGCGACCGCGCACGGTGAAGTGGAAATGCACTTTGGTGAAGACCTTCGGATCTTTCTCCGCGCGCTCCGAAGTCAGTTTGACCTCGCAACCACGCACGTCCTGGCCACTCTTTCTCAAAATGACAACGACGTCATAGGCGGTGCAACCACCAGTGCCGGCCAGCACGACTTCCATCGGGCGTGGCGCCAGGTTGCGGCCGCCGCCCTCGGGGGCGCCGTCCATTGTCACCAGATGGCCGGAGCCGGTTTCGGCGGTAAAGGTCATGCCGGACAGGCCGGTCCAGCGAACTGTGCATTCCATGTGAAATCCTGCGGGGAAAAGGCCGATATTGTAGCCCCGGCGCGGCGCCTATGCCGGTCGCGCAGGTCGCGCGGGCTGCGAACGTGGCGAGGGAGAGGGGCGGTTTCTCACCGGGTTGGCCGGCGATTCAGGCCTCGTGCAACACGGCATTTGACGCCAAGTCCTTGAAAACACTATAATTGCCGGTTCCCCGGTTTGCTCTCGGGGAAAACACAACAAGGCTGCGTCCGCGGCCGGCAATATGGGTAGTCGACATGGCACGCGGAACCACCTCAGAGCATTTAACCTTTATCAGGATTTTTTGACATGAAAACCTTTTCCGCCAAGGGACATGAAGTCCAGCGCGACTGGTTTGTGATTGACGCCACCGACAAGGTGCTCGGACGTGTCGCCAGCGAAGTGGCACGCCGTCTGCGCGGTAAACACAAGCCTGAATTCACCCCGCACGTCGATACCGGCGACTACATCATTGTCGTCAACGCTGCCAAGCTGCGCGTGACCGGCGCCAAGTCGCTCGACAAGAAGTACTTCCGTCACTCGGGTTACCCGGGCGGTATCTACGAGACCAATTTCCGTGACATGCAGAGCAAGCATCCGGGCCGTGCGCTCGAGAAGGCTGTCAAGGGCATGCTGCCGAAGGGCCCGCTGGGCTACGCGATGCACAAGAAACTGAAGGTGTATGCCGACGGTTCGCATCCGCACAGCGCTCAGCAACCGAAGCCTCTCGAACTCTAAGGAACAGCCATGATCGGTAACTACAACTACGGAACCGGCCGTCGCAAGAGTGCAGTGGCCCGTGTGTTCATCAAGGCCGGCAGCGGCAAGATCGTCGTCAACGGCAAGACCGCCGAGGAATATTTCTCGCGCGAGACCGGCCTGATGGTCATCCGCCAGCCGCTGGAGCTCACCAACAACGTCGAGCGTTTCGACATCATGGTCAACGTGCATGGCGGCGGCGAGTCCGGCCAGGCAGGTGCAGTGCGCCACGGTATCACCCGCGCCCTGATCGACTACGATGCAGCGCTGAAGCCCGAGCTGTCGAAAGCCGGCTTCGTGACTCGCGATGCACGCGAAGTCGAACGTAAGAAGGTCGGCCTGCGCAAAGCACGTCGCGCCAAGCAGTTCTCGAAGCGTTAATCCGAAGCTTCTGCAAGACCAAAGCCGTCGGGTTGCTCCGACGGCTTTTTTTCATCCGGAATACACATTCGCATGGTCCAATAGATCGGTCGCCCGATGGGTTGATCGTTCAACGGGGCTGACGCAAACAAGTTGTGGCAAGGGAGTCAGGCATGATCAAGGTAGGCATCGTCGGCGGTACCGGTTACACGGGTGTGGAGCTGCTGCGCATACTCGCAGCGCACCCCGAGGTCGAGCTCACCGCGATCACGTCGCGCAAGGAAGATGGCATGCCGGTCGCCGACATGTTCCCTTCGCTGCGCGGCCATGTGTCGCTCGCATTCTCCGCGCCCGAGAAAGCCCGGCTCGACCAGTGTGACGTGGTGTTCTTTGCCACCCCGCACGGCGTGGCCATGGCGCAGGCGAAGGAATTGCTCGCCGCTGGCGTGAAAGTGATCGATCTGGCCGCCGACTTCCGCATCAAGGACACAGCGGTGTTCGAGAAGTGGTACGGCATGCCGCATTCCTGTCCTGAAATCCTCGACGAGGCCGTGTACGGCCTGGCCGAAGTGAACCGCGAAGCGATCCGTTCGGCGCGAGTGGTAGGCCTGGCGGGTTGTTACCCGACCACGATGCAGCTCGGTTTTGCGCCCTTGCTGGCGCAGGGCAAGCCGCTCGTGAACGAGGCTGCGCTGATCGCAGACTGCAAGTCGGGCGTGTCTGGCGCCGGCCGCAAGGCCGAGGTACATACGCTGCTGGCCGAAGCGGCCGACAACTTCAAGGCTTATGGCGTGAAGGGCCACCGCCACCTGCCCGAGACGGTGCAGGGGCTGGAAGCGATTGCGGGCCGCAAGATCGGCCTGACCTTCGTACCGCACCTGGTGCCCATGATTCGCGGTATCCATTCGACGCTGTATGCGACCTTGCTGCCCGAAGCGCGCGATATCGACTTCCAGGCACTGTACGAAAAGCATTTCGAAAGCGACCCGTTCGTCGATGTGCTGCCGGCCGGCAGCCATCCGGAAACGCGCTCGGTCCGCGCGTCCAATATGCTGCGCATCGCCGTCCATCGTCCGGGCGGCGGTGACCTGCTGGTGATCCTGGTCGTTGAAGACAACCTTGTGAAAGGCGCCGCAGGCCAGGGCGTGCAGTGCATGAACCTCATGTTCGGGCTGGACGAGACCACGGGCCTGAAACACGTGCCTATCCTGCCCTGAACGCCGGGCAGCTTAACGCTACGTCAAGACCGCAAGCCCCTGCCTCTGGCAGGGTTGAAATACCCCTTGGAACCCGCATAATTCCTTGGTAAGCAACCCCTGATGCCACCCCGACGTCGAGCCGACGTCGATTCCGCAGCGGGGCTATAATCTGGAACCACAGGTTCACTAGCAGGAGTTTTACATGAACGCACCCACCGAGATGCCGGCACCGATCATCTTCACCGACAGCGCCGCGAACAAGGTTGCGCAACTGATCGATGAAGAGGGCAACCCGGACCTGAAACTGCGCGTCTTCGTGCAGGGCGGCGGCTGCTCCGGCTTCCAGTACGGCTTCACGTTTGACGAGATCGTCAACGAAGACGACACCACGATGAACAAGAACGGCGTCCAGCTGCTGATCGATTCGATGAGCTATCAATATCTGGTCGGCGCAGAGATCGACTACAAGGACGACCTCGAAGGCGCGCAGTTCGTGATCAAGAACCCGAACGCCACCACCACCTGCGGCTGCGGCTCGTCGTTCTCTGCCTGATCGAGTCGGCAACGCACTCGCCAGCCCCAAGCTGGCAAATAAAAAAGCGCGGAATCTTCCGCGCTTTTTTATTGCTCGTTAACTACAGCAGGTCACGGCAGCTGGTCACGCTTTGCCCCTGCGCATCCGGGTCGGTCTGCTCGCTGCTTCATGCAGGGTGCAGCGCCCCCAGCACACGCGATCCCGCCGCGCCTGTCACGGCTGGCAAGTTGCCCGGCAATCGACGGCAGAAGCGCATTGCCAGCCATGCAAAGGCTAGTGCTTCGACATGCATCGGGGCGATGCCCAGTTCATCCGTATTCAGCACCGGCATCGGCAGTGCTGCCTGCAGTGCCGACATCAATTGGCCATTCAGCGCGCCGCCGCCGCACACATATACAGCCTCGGCATCGGGCGCATCATGCAGCACGCCTGCGGCGATGGTGCGGGCCGTGTAGGCGGTGAGTGTCGCCTGTACGTCCGCTGCCGCTGCCGTTTCGAAGCCATGCAGTTGCGTGGCCAGCCACGCAGCATGAAACAGGTCGCGGCCCGTGCTCTTCGGTGCCGGTAACGCGAGGTAGGGCTCTTGCAGCAACCGGTCGAGCAACTCGGGTATGACCGTGCCTGACCTGGCCCAGTCACCATTCGCGTCGTAGGCCAGTCCCTGGTGCTTGTGTATCCACCCATCCATCAGCAGGTTGCCCGGTCCGGTGTCATAGCCGTTGACGCTGCCGTCCTGGCGCAAGATGCTGATGTTGCTGATGCCGCCGATATTGGCGACGACGCGCACGGCCTTGTCGCTGCCGAACACTGCATGATGGAAGGCCGGCACCAGCGGCGCACCCTGTCCGCCCGCCGCGATGTCGCGGCTGCGGAAATCGGCGATCACGTCGATGCCCGTCAGCTCGGCCAGTAGCGCGGGATTGATGATCTGGCGCGTATAGCCCAGCGCAGGCTGGTGGCGTATGGTCTGCCCATGCGCGCCGATGGCGCTCACATCAGCCGGCTTCAGGCTGGCCTTCGCCAGCAGTTGGCGCACGCACTCCGCATAGAGTGTTGCGATGCGATTTGCGGCCAGTGCTTCGCGATGGATTTCATTGTCGGATGGCGCCTGCAATGACAGCAGCTCGCGCCGAAGATCGTCAGGGAAAGGAATGTGGGCTGCGACCGGCGCGGCATCGAAGGGCGTGAGCACGCCATCGACACCATCAAGGCTGGTGCCGGACATCAGTCCGATATAAAGCGGGGAAGAAGACATCGCCGGATCTTGAAGGAGCACTAGTTAAGCAAACCCGCCAGCTGCGGTGGCTTGAAAGCTGGCGTCAAGCCTTCGAAGCCCGGTCTCTCCAAGTCGCACAGCCGCGCTGGCCCGGCATGAAACGCCATACTTCCAGCATCTTCTCGGCCGAGCCGGGGATGCACAAATCAGCGCGATGCGACTTGCAGGGAAGACGGCGACAGCAGCGCGAAGCGATGGCGCATGTCGCTGGCAACGCTGCGGAATTGCTGCAGCTCGCTACCGGCCAGCGCCGGTGCGTGCGGTACGACGATGGAATTCGGATCGCGCGCATCATTGTTGACGCGGAATTCGTAGTGCAGGTGAGGGCCGGTCGACCAACCGGTGGTGCCGACATAGCCAATCACCTGGCCTTGCGATACTTTCGCGCCGCGGCTGACGGCGATACGGCTCATGTGTGCATAAGCCGTCGAATAGACCGGTCCATGGTTTATCACGACCACATTGCCATAGCCGCCCTGCACGCCAGCGAAATTGATGATGCCGTCGCCAGTAGCCCGGATTGGCGTGCCAATCGCTGCTGCGAAATCGATGCCCTTGTGCTGCTTCCACTGGCCCGAGACCGGATGCACGCGCATCGCGAAGCCCGAGGTCACGCGCGAGAATTCCAGCGGCGACTTCAGGAATGCCTTTTTCAGCGAATGCCCGTCTAGGTCGTAATACGCGCCGTCATGGCTGCCGGGCTTGCCGTACCAGACGGCGGCATGCGTCTTGCCGGCATTCTGGAAGGCGGCAGCCAGCACGCGGCCGGTACGGACTGGCTCGCCATCCTGCCACTGGGTTTCATAGACGACCTGGAAGCGGTCGCCCTTGCGCAGGTCGGTGGCGAAGTCGATGTCCGACGAAAAAATCTCGACCAATTGCATCGCCACTGCATCCGGCACTTGCGCCGCATCGGTTGCCGCAAACAGCGACGAACGGATTTCGCCCGAGCGCATTTCCATGCGTGTGTCGATTGCGGCCTGCACTTCGCGCGCAGCGAAGCCTTCGGGCTGGCGCTCGATCAGCAAGCGTTTCGCGTCATCCTTGCCATCCAGCAGGGCGGAGGCGGACAACAGGCGGCCATCGGCATCGACGGTGGCTTGAACACGGCGGCCCGGCCGCAGGTTCAGCAATGCGCGCGCCGCTGCGTCGCTGCGGATGAAGCCGGCCGCCTGCGCATCGCGCACGCCGAGGCGGTCAAGCAGCGCTGCAAGGCTGTCACCGGGGCGCACGCGCTCCTCGGTCACATAACGGTCGCCAGGACGCAGTGCGTCGACTTGGGTTGCGAGGTCGGGCAGCGCGAGTTCTTCGACCACCAGCTTCACCGGCAGGTCGGCGGCATCCGGCGCCATCGGCGCCACGCCGGCGGCACCGAAGGCCACCAGCGACAGGCCGGCGGCCATGCCCGAGAACACGCGAGTCTTGCGGGAAGCACGCAGTGCCGGCCACAGGGCGGCGACGGCTTCCAGGAATTTGGCTCTCAGACTCATGCAATCAGATAAAATTTGGGGTTTTTCGGTGGCGCCTGCGATAACGCTAGCCGTCCGGAAACTCGACAAACAAAGCGCGCATTATAGCAAAGGCGAAACGCTTTTTTTAGCAGATACAAGTACTTATGGACGCCAATTCCAAGCTTTCCAATGCTGCGCCGGGCGCGGCCCAGGCTGGTGCAAGCCAGCCCCTCCTGCCCCTTTCCGATGCGGTCAAAGAGCAACTGGCCATTGCCAAGCGCGGCGCTGAAGAACTGCTGATCGAGGCCGAATTCGCGCAGAAACTGGCGCTTTCCGAGAAAAACGGCAAGCCTTTGCGCATCAAGCTGGGCCTCGATCCCACGGCTCCCGATTTGCACCTGGGTCATACCGTCGTGCTCAACAAAATGCGTCAGCTGCAAGATCTGGGCCATACCGTGATCTTCCTGATCGGTGATTTCACATCGATGATCGGCGACCCCTCGGGCCGTAACGTGACCCGCCCGCCGCTGACCCGCGAACAGATCGAGCAAAATGCGAAGACTTATTTCGCGCAGGCCAGTCTGGTGCTCGACCCGGCCAGGACCGAGATACGTTACAACTCCGAGTGGTGCGATCCGCTCGGCGCGCGCGGCATGATCCAGCTGTCGGCCCGCTACACGGTGGCGCGTATCCTCGAGCGCGAGGATTTCACCAAGCGTTTCAAAGCCGGCACCCCGATTTCCGTGCACGAATTGCTGTATCCGCTGATGCAAGGCTATGACTCGGTCGCGCTGCAATCCGACCTCGAGATCGGCGGCACCGACCAGAAATTCAACCTGCTGGTCGGTCGCGAATTGCAAAAGGATTACGGCCAGTCGCAGCAGTGCATCCTGACCATGCCGCTGCTCGAAGGCCTGGACGGCATCGAGAAGATGTCGAAGTCCAAGAACAACTACGTCGGCATCACCGAGCCGGGCAATACCATGTTTGCGAAGGTGATGAGCATTTCCGACGTCGCCATGTGGCGCTGGTACGAGCTGCTGTCCTTCCGCTCGCTGGCCGAGATCGCGCAATTCAAGACCGAAGTCGAAGGCGGTCGCAATCCGCGCGACATCAAGGTCCTGCTCGCGCAGGAAATCGTCGAGCGCTTCCATTCGCGTCAGGCGGCCGAAGATGCGCTGGCCGACTTCAACAACCGCGCCCGCGGCGGCATTCCGGATGACGTGCCGGAAGTCGCACTGTCCGGCGCGCCGCTCGGCATCGGCCAGTTGCTCAAGCAAGCCAATCTGTGCGCCTCGTCGTCCGAAGCCTTGCGCATGGTCGAGCAAGGCGGCGTGCGCATCGATGGCGCGACTGTCAGCGACAAGGGCCTGAAAGTTGAGGCCGGTACCTTTGTCGTTCAGGTTGGCAAGCGCAAGTTCGCACGCGTCACGCTGTCGTGACTTGTGAGCCACATCGCATCGTGATCGGACTGCCATGATCGGCTTGTTGCAGCGGGTTTCGGAGGCCAGCGTCACCGTCGATGGCCAGCGCGTGGGCCAGATTGGTCCCGGCCTGATGGTGCTGGTGTGTGCAGAGCGCGGCGACACCCGCAAGGAAGCCGATGCGCTGCTGGCCAAGCTGCTGTCCTATCGCGTGTTCTACGATGGCGACGGCAAGATGAACCTGAATGTCGGGCAAGTCGGCGGCGGCCTGTTGCTGGTGCCGCAGTTCACGCTGGCGGCTGATACGCGTTCGGGCACCCGTCCTTCGTTCACGCCGGCCGCGGCGCCGGCATTGGCGCGTGAGCTCTTCGATTACACCGTCGACCGAGCGCGAGCGGCGCATCCACTGGTCGAAACCGGCCAGTTCGGCGCCGACATGAAAGTTGCGCTGGTCAATGACGGTCCCGTGACGTTCTGGCTGCAAGTTGCACCCGCGCCGCAGGTCCCGGCCAAGGCGGCCACACAAGGTGCGCCATCTTCTGCATCGCAGGCACCTGCATGATCGAATTGCTGTTGATACGTCATGGCGAGACTGCGTGGAACCGCGAGCGCAGGATGCAGGGCCATATCGATATTCCCCTCAGCGACGCCGGACTCCGGCAAGCGCAAGCGCTGGGGCAGGCACTGGCGTCCGAACGGCCGGACGCCATCTATTCGAGCGACCTGGGCCGCGCCCGCGCGACCGTGCAACCGGTCGCCGATGCCCATCAGATGCCGGTGATCCTTCGCGAATCGTTGCGCGAGCGTTGCTATGGCGCGTTCGAGGGCTTGCTGTATGAGGAGATCAGCCAGCGTTATCCGGAAGCCTTTGCCGCCTGGCGCGCGCGCGAACTGCATGCGCGCTTCCCGGCGGGTGAGCGCGAAGCTGAAACGCAGCAGGAATTCCACGACCGTGCCGTACAGGCTGTCACCGACATCGTTCGTGCTCACTCCGCCGGAAAGCTGGTGGTCGTCACGCATGGTGGTGTACTGGATTGCGTGTACCGCGAAGCGACCGGCATGAGCATCGAGGCAGAGCGCAATTTCGGCATCGTGAATGCCGCGATCAACCGGCTGCAATGGGATGGCCAGCGTTTCCGTGTGCTGACATGGTCCGACGCCAGCCATCTGGAAGCTGCAGGTCTCGACGAGATCGATCGCTCGCATCCCGCCGCCTGAAGCAGATCGCCCTGAACAAAATCCGGATCGGGGTCTGAGCCAGCGCCAGCGCCAGCGCTCAAATCAACGCTGCCGCCTGCACATAGCCTGCGTGAGCTGACCGCAGCAAAACGCTCGGTTTCACGCCTGAAAATTTTCATGCCCTTCGTGCCCGGCCTGATGAAAATTTAGGCAGCAAAGCGTATACAATACGCACCCTTTCGTCGTTTCGCCGGTTCGTTCCACTCCGCGATTGCCATGCAGCTCGGCCCCTATCAACTTCGCAATAATGTGTTCGTCGCGCCGATGGCGGGCGTGACCGACCGTCCGTTCCGCCAACTGTGCAAGGAACTGGGCGCGGGCTATGCGGTGTCGGAGATGGCCGCGTCGAATCCGCGCGTGTGGGCCAGCGAAAAGACGGCGCGCCGCATCAACCACGAAGGCGAGATGGAGCCCAAGGCGGTGCAGATCGCCGGTGCCGATCCGCAACTGCTGGCAGAGGCAGCGCGCTTCAATGTCGCTCGTGGAGCGCAGATCATCGACATCAACATGGGCTGCCCGGTGAAGAAGGTCTGCAATAACTGGTGCGGCTCGGCATTGCTGCGCGATGAACCGTTGGTGGCTTCGCTGGTTCAGGCGGTCGTCAATGCGGTCGATGTGCCGGTCACTTTGAAATTCCGCACCGGCTGGGACCGGGACAACAAGAATGCACTGACCATTGCCCGCATCGCCGAAGAGGCGGGCATCGCAATGCTGACCCTGCACGGGCGTACGCGCGCCGATGGCTACAAGGGTGAAGCCGAATACGACACCATCGCTGCGGTCAAGGCGCAGGCGAAAATCCCGGTGGTCGCGAATGGCGACATCGACAGTCCGCAGAAAGCCAAGTATGTGCTGCAGAAGACCGGCGCCGATGCCGTCATGATCGGCCGCGCTGCACAAGGCCGTCCGTGGATCTTCCGCGAAATCGACCATTACCTGCGCACCGGAACCGTGCTGCCATCGCCGCTGGTCAGTGAAGTCCGAGCATTGATGGATCAGCACCTGCGCGCGCACTATGCGTTCTATGGCGACTACCTTGGTGTGCGTACTGCGCGTAAACACATCGGATGGTATGTGCGTGATCTTGCAGGTGGCGAAGACTTCCGGCAGCAGATGAACCGCCTCGACGATTGCGCGACTCAACTCGCCGCTGTCGATGCCTTTTTCGAATCGCAATTGGTCTATGGCGACCGGTTACAATATGCGCCCGCCGCACACCTGCTGGCGGCGTGATCCCGCAATATTTCCCCCGAAGATTTTCAATGAGCAAAGACAACATCCAGGACGTGGTACGCAAAAGTCTTGAAAAATACTTTCGCGACCTGGGGGAGCAGGAGCCGACGAATGTGTACGACATGGTGGTCTTCACCGTCGAGAAGCCGGTGCTCGAAGCCGTGATGGCGCGCGCTGCCGGCAACCAGTCACATGCAGCAGAGATGCTGGGCATCAATCGCAACACCCTGCGCAAGAAGCTGCAACAACACGGCCTGCTCTGAGTGCCTGCTTGATCGTCAAGCAGGCGCCCGACCAAACATTCCTTTCATTCTTACCTAGCCATGATTAAACAAGCGCTGATTTCAGTCTCCGACAAGACGGGCGTGCTCGAGTTTGCCCGCGCCCTCGCGGCCATGAATGTGAAGCTGCTGTCGACCGGCGGCACCGCGAAACTGCTGGCTGATAACGGCCTTGCCGTGACTGAAGTTGCCGATTACACCGGTTTCCCTGAAATGCTCGATGGTCGCGTGAAGACCCTGCACCCGAAAGTGCATGGCGGCATCCTCGCGCGCCGCGACTTCCCGGAGCACATGGCGGCGCTGGGCCAGCATGAGATCCCGACCATCGACATGGTCGTCGTCAACTTGTACCCGTTCCAGCAGACCGTCGCGAAAGACCAGTGCTCGCTGGAAGATGCGATCGAGAACATCGATATCGGCGGCCCGGCCATGCTGCGTTCGTCGGCCAAGAACCACAAGGACGTGGTCGTCATCTGCGATCCGGCCGATTACGTGTGCGTGCTCGACGAGATGCGCGCAAAACAGGGTGAGGTGTCCTACGAGACCCGCTTCGCGTTGGCCAAGAAAGTGTTCGCGCATACCGCGCAATACGATGGCGCGATCACCAATTACTTCACATCTCTGGGAGATGACCGCCAGCATACGACCCGCTCGGCTTACCCTGCGACCCTCAACCTGCATTTCGAAAAAGTGCAGGACATGCGCTATGGCGAGAACCCGCACCAGTCGGCGGCCTTCTATCGTGACCTGAACGCCGTCGATGGCGGCCTCGCCAACTATCGCCAGCTGCAGGGCAAGGAACTCTCGTACAACAACATCGCCGATGCCGATGCGGCATGGGAATGCGTGAAGACCTTTGATGGCGCTGCCTGCGTGATCATCAAGCACGCCAATCCTTGTGGCGTGGCGGTCGGCGCGAATGCGCTGGAAGCCTATACGAAAGCCTTCCAGACGGATCCGACGTCTGCCTTCGGCGGCATCATCGCCTTCAACGGCGAACTCGATGGCGCGGCTGCCGAGGCCGTGTCCAAGCAGTTCGTGGAAGTGCTGATTGCCACTTCCTTCACTGCAGAAGCGCGCAAGGTGTTCGAATCCAAACAGAACGTGCGCCTGCTCGAAATCCCGCTGGCTCGCGGGCTGAATGCCTTTGACTTCAAGCGCGTCGGCGGTGGCCTGCTGGTGCAGTCTTCGGATGCGCGCAATGTCGGCGTGGACGAAATCAAGATCGTCAGCAAGAAGCAGCCGACGCCGAAAGAACTGCAGGACATGATGTTCGCCTGGCGTGTCGCCAAGTTCGTGAAGTCGAATGCCATCGTCTTCTGCGGCAATGGCATGACACTGGGCGTCGGCGCCGGCCAGATGAGCCGTGTCGATTCTGCGCGTATTGCATCGATCAAGGCGCAGAACGCTGGCCTCCAGCTCGCGGGTTCGGCGGTGGCATCGGATGCCTTCTTCCCGTTCCGCGATGGCCTCGATGTCGTCGTTGCAGCAGGTGCGACGGCCGTCATCCAGCCGGGCGGCTCGATGCGGGACCAGGAAGTGATCGACGCAGCCGACGAGCATGGCATCGTCATGGCGCTGACCGGCACCCGTCATTTCCGGCACTAAGCTGTAGAGATGCAAAGCACAGGGCGGCCTTCGGGTCGCCCTGTTTTTTTTGGACGGGTACTCGCTGCCTGATCACGGGGGGCGGTATGTTGCGCCATGCCGCGCATGGGTACGCCATTGTTTGCGCTGCTGTCATAATGCCCGCATGAAAATCCTCGGCATCGACCCCGGCCTGCGGATCACCGGTTTTGGTGTGATCCAGAAGGAGGGTAATCGCCTGCACTATGTCGCGTCGGGCACGATACGCATACCCGATGGCGATTTGCCGTCGCGGCTGAAAGTCATCCTCGATGGCGTCGGAGAGGTCGCGCGTACCTACCAGCCCGATTGCTCGGCGATCGAGATCGTCTTTTCCAACGTGAATCCGCAATCCACGCTGCTGCTCGGGCAGGCGCGCGGTGCCGCGATCTGCGGGCTGGTCAGTGCCAGCCTGCCGGTGGCCGAATACACGGCGCTGCAGGTCAAGAAAGCCGTGGTCGGGCAGGGCCGGGCGCAGAAGTCGCAGGTGCAGGCGATGGTGCAGCATCTGCTGAAGCTCGAGGGCATGCCCGGCACCGATGCGGCCGATGCGCTGGGTGTGGCGATCTGCCATGCGCATAGCGGTGCGGGGCTTGCGGCACTGGGTGACCTGGCGCCCGAGTTCGGTCGGCGCGGGCTGCGTCTGCGCGGCGGAAGGCTGGTTGGGTGAGGCGGGGGTTTCGCGACGCATGCGTCGCGCCCGCCGAAGCGGTTTCGCTTGCAAGCGAAACCGTGGGAGACCGCTGCAGACGGTGAGTCCCCGCGAAGCGGTTTCGCTTGCAAGCGAAACCGTGGGAGACTGCCGCAGACGGTGAGTCCCGCTGATACGCAGCCAATGATTTGCTACGGTATCATCCCCGCACTTTCCCACTGACCCGGAATCCCCATGATTGGCCGCCTGTCTGGCATCCTGTTCGACAAGAATCCCGCGCAACTGCTGGTTGATTGCAATGGCGTCGGCTATGAAGTCAGCGTGCCGATGAGCACGTTCTACAACCTGCCGCATACCGGCGACAAGGTGACGCTGCTGACCCACATGGTGGTGCGCGAAGATGCGCAGCTGCTGTACGGTTTTGGCACGGATCAGGAACGCGAGCTGTTCCGGCAGCTGATCAAGATCAGTGGCGTTGGTGCGCGCACCGCGCTGGGTATCCTGTCGGGCATGTCGGTCACCGACCTGGCACAAGCCGTCACCTTGCAGGAAGCCGGCCGCCTGACCAAGGTGCCCGGCATCGGCAAAAAGACGGCGGAGCGCCTGCTGCTCGAGCTCAAGGGCAAGCTCGGTGCCGACCTCGGCAACGCGCCCGGTGTTGCGCATGACAGCAGCAATGACGTGCTCAATGCGCTGCTGGCGCTCGGTTATTCGGACAAGGAAGCGACGCTGGCAATCAAGCAGGTGCCGGCCGGCAGCTCCGTGTCCGATGGCATCCGCCATGCGCTGAAGGCCCTGTCCAAGCCCTGATTTCCCGTCGCCCGCCCGTGCTTCCGGCCGCCGGGCTTTGTCCTGAAGGCACGTGTGCTTAGCTCAGACGGCCATCCCTGCCACTGCAGGATAAAATGCCGCCATGAGCATCCAGACCGACGATTTCCGCGAGCAGCGCATCATTGCCGCCACGCCCGCATCGCCCAATGAAGAAGCGATAGAGCGCGCGCTGCGGCCGCACAAGCTCGATGAATACATCGGCCAGGAAAAAGCCCGCGGCCAGCTGGAAATCTTCATTGCCGCCGCCCGCAAGCGCGGCGAGGCGCTCGACCACACCTTGCTGTTCGGCCCGCCGGGTCTGGGCAAGACCACGCTGGCGCATATCATCGCGCGCGAAATGGGCGTCAACCTGCGCCAGACCTCGGGTCCGGTGCTCGAGCGCGCCGGCGATCTGGCGGCGCTGCTGACCAACCTCGAAGCCAATGATGTGCTGTTCATCGATGAAATCCATCGCCTGTCGCCGGTCGTCGAGGAAATCCTGTACCCGGCACTCGAGGATTACCAGATCGACATCATGATCGGCGAAGGCCCGGCCGCGCGTTCGGTGCGGCTCGACCTGCAGCCATTCACGCTGGTAGGTGCCACCACTCGCGCCGGCATGCTGACCAATCCGCTGCGCGACCGCTTCGGCATCGTTGCCCGTCTCGAGTTCTATACCCCGGAAGAACTGGCGCGCATCGTCACCCGCAGCGCTGCGCTGCTCAACGCCCCCATCGTTGATGATGGCGCGCTGGAGATCGCGCGCCGCAGCCGCGGCACGCCGCGTATCGCGAACCGCTTGCTGCGCCGCGTGCGCGACTATGCGGAAGTGAAGGGCAGCGGCCGGATCACGAAAGATATCGCCGATGCGGCGCTGAAGATGCTGGATGTCGACCCGGTCGGTTTCGACCTGATGGACAGGAAGCTGCTGGAAGCGGTGCTGTTCAAGTTCAGCGGCGGGCCGGTCGGCCTCGACAACCTGGCGGCCGCCATCGGTGAGGAGCGCGACACCATCGAGGACGTGCTCGAGCCCTACCTGATCCAGCAGGGCTACCTGCAGCGCACGCCGCGCGGCCGCATTGCGACGCCGCTGGCCTATCGCCACTTCGGCGTCGCCGCGCCGCGCACCAGCCCGACGGGTGACCTGTGGGATTCGGCGCCGGGCGAGGCGGGCTGATCCGGATTAGCGCCGGACTCGCCCCGGATTGCCTCAGGATTACTCTTCGCGCAGCCAGACTTGGGTGCGCCCGAGCAGCGCTACGCCGATGAAGCCGCGCACGTTCAGCTTCTTGCCGGCATCGTCCATCGATATCTTGCACTTGTAGGTCTTGCCATTGTTCGGGTCGAGGATCTCGCCACCCGTCCATTCCTTGCCGTCGCGCTTGAGGCCACTCAGGATCATCATGCCCAGCACCGGCTTGCCCTTCCTTTCACCGCTGCACTTGTCGCACATCGGGTTCTGGTCTTCATTGGGCTCGCGGATCAGCTTCTCTATCGTGCCGCGCAACTCACCGTTGACCTCGGTGATGCGTACCAGGGATTTTTCCTTGCCAGTCTTGTCATCGATCGTGCGCCACAGGCCGACGGGCGTGGCCTCACTGGCCTGGACCGCCAGCGGCAGCAAGGCGAGGGTGGTGAGCAGCGGAAGGCAGGCCAGCGTCAGGCTGCCGAGCAATTTGCGGATCATGGGATCTCCTCCGAACTTGTGGTGACTTGTTGTGATTGTCATCGGCAGCTTGCAAGCGACTGCCGGCAGGGCGGCAGCGCAGGCAAAGCGACGATGTCCGGAGATATTACTGCAGCCGGTGCGAGTCGTTTGGACTGGCGCCGGCTTGCAAGTACGGCTGGAATAACCGAGGGGAAGGAATAACCGAGGGGCGGGGATCTCAAGGGTGCGGGGGCGGGCCCCGCACCCGGCTTTATTTCAGCTTGGCCAGCTGGTCCTTTACTTTCTCGAGGGTGGCGCTGAAGTTTGCAACGCGCTCCTTCTCCTGGGCCACCACCTGTGCCGGTGCGCGCGCAACGAAGCTTTCGTTCGACAGCTTCGCGTTCGCTTTCGCGATCTCGCCTTCGAGGCGGGCCGCTTCCTTGCCAAGGCGCTCGCGCTCGGCCGCGACATCGATCTCGACCTTCAGCATCAGGCGCGTGCTGCCCACCACCGTGACCGGCGCCGGCGATTCCGGCAGGGCATCGACGACCTGCACTTCCGACAGCTTGGCCAGCGACTGCAGGTAGGGCGCAAAGCCTTGCAGGCGCGCATGGTCGCTGCCTTCGACGATCAGCGGCACCTTCTGCGCCGGCGACAGCTGCATTTCGCCGCGCAGGTTGCGGCATCCATCGGTCAACGCCTTCAGCTCATCCATCCAGGCTTCGGCTTTCTCATCGATCTTCTTCAGGTTCGGTTCCGGATACGCCTGTCGCATGATCGAATCACCGGCCGGGTCGAGCTTACGGCCCGACAGCGGAGCGACGGTCTGCCACAGCTCCTCGGTGATGAAGGGGATGATCGGGTGCGCCAGGCGCAGCACAGTTTCCAGCACGCGCAGCAGCGTGCGGCGGGTGGCGCGCTGCTGCTGTTCGGTGCCGTTCTGGATCTGTACTTTCGCAACTTCGAGGTACCAATCGCAATACTCATCCCAGATGAACTTGTAGATCGCCGAGGCGATGTTGTCGAAGCGGTACTCGGCAAAGCCTTTCTCGACTTCGGCTTCGGTACGCTGCAGCAGCGACACGATCCAGCGGTCCGCCTGCGAGAAGTCCAGATAGCTGCCGGTAGCGCAGGCTTCGGCGCCATGCTCTTCGAGGCCGCAGTCCTTGCCTTCGGTGTTCATCAGCACGAAGCGGGTCGCATTCCACAGCTTGTTGCAGAAGTTGCGGTAACCCTCGCAGCGGCTCAGGTCGAAGTTGATGTTGCGGCCCAGCGAGGCATAGCTGGCCATCGTGAAGCGCAAGGCATCGGTGCCATACGCAGCGATGCCGTCGGCGAATTCCTTCTTCGTGGCCTTGGCGATGCTGTCGGCCTGCTTCGGGTTCATCAGGCCGGCGGTACGCTTGGCTACCAGCGCATCGAGATCAATGCCGTCGATCAGGTCAATCGGGTCCAGCGTATTGCCCTTGGACTTGGACATCTTCTGGCCCTGCGCATCGCGCACCAGGCCGTGCACATAGACGGTCTCGAACGGCACCTTGCCGGTGAAGTGAGCGGTCATCATCACCATACGGGCGACCCAGAAGAAGATGATGTCGAAGCCGGTCACCAGGACCGACGACGGCAGGAACAGCTTCATCTCTGGCGTCTCATCCGGCCAGCCCAGCGACGAGAACGGCACCAGCGCCGACGAGAACCAGGTATCGAGCACGTCGTCATCGCGCTTCAGGTCCGTGCTGTGGCCGGCGGCCTTGGCCTGTGCCTTCGCATCTTCTTCGTTGCGGGCGACATAGAGGTGGCCGTCAGCGCCATACCAGGCCGGGATCTGGTGGCCCCACCACAGCTGGCGCGAGATGCACCAGTCCTGGATATTGTTGAGCCACTGGTTGTAGGTGGTGGTCCAGTTCTCCGGCACGAACTTGATTTCGCCCGTCGCGACTTTGTCGAGCGCGACTTCAGCGATCGACTTGCCGGGGAAGTGCGTGCCCTCGGGCGCCGGCTTGCTCATGGCGACGAACCATTGGTCCGTCAGCATCGGCTCGATGACGATGCCAGTCCGGTCGCCGCGCGGCACCATCAGCTTGTGCGGCTTGACCGATTCCAACAGGCCCTGTGCGTCGAGGTCGGCGACGATCTGCTTGCGCGCGGCAAAGCGATCCATGCCGCGATACTGCTCGGGCGCGTTGTCATTGATCTTCGCGTCCAGCGTGAAGATCGAGATCTGCGGCATGTTGTGGCGTTGGCCCACCGCATAGTCATTGAAGTCGTGCGCCGGCGTGATCTTCACGCAGCCGGTGCCGAATTCCTTGTCGACATAGCTGTCTGCGATCACCGGGATCTCGCGGTCCGTCAGCGGCAGCTTCAGCATCTTGCCTACCAGGTGGAGATAGCGCTCGTCGGTCGGATCTACCGCCACCGCCACGTCGCCCAGCAGGGTCTCGGGGCGGGTGGTTGCCACGGTCAGGCGGCCGCTGCCATCGGCCAGCGGATAGTGGATGTGCCACATGCTGCCGTCTTCTTCTTCCGACACCACTTCGAGGTCGGACACCGCGGTGCCCAGCACCGGGTCCCAGTTCACGAGGCGCTTGCCGCGATAAATCAGGCCCTGCTCGTACAGGCGCACGAAGACTTCGGTGACGGCCTTCGACATCTTCGGGTCCATCGTGAAGTATTCGCGGCTCCAGTCGGTGGACGCACCCATGCGGCGCATCTGGCCGGTAATGGTCGAGCCCGAGTGCTGCTTCCACTCCCAGACTTTTTCGAGGAATTTCTCGCGGCCGAGGTCGTGGCGCGAAATCTTTTGCACATCCAGCTGGCGCTCGACCACGATCTGGGTCGCGATGCCGGCATGGTCGGTGCCCGGAATCCAGGCCGTGTTATGGCCGCGCATCCGGTAGTAGCGGGTCAGGCCGTCCATGATGGTCTGGTTGAACGCGTGGCCCATGTGCAGCGTGCCAGTCACGTTCGGCGGCGGCAGCTGGATGGAGAACGAAGGCTTGCCAGCGTCGAGGGTGGCGGCGTAGTAGCCGCGCTGTTCCCACGCATTGCGCCAGGTTTGTTCAATCGCAGACGGTTCGAAGGCCTTGGCTAGTTCCATGATTTGGCGGGATTCCAGAGAGATTTTCCAAACCCGACATTATAAGCGGGCGGCATCCGCCCAAGCGCCGGAACTTGGCTCAAAGAATCCGCTACACACGGCGCTGTTTGCCCCGGCCCGGCAGGGAGCCCGGAGCGTTTTCCGAACTTTTCAAATTCACATGGAGCCGAAAGGAGCTGCCGCAATGGGCGACCATCGCAAGCGCACCGGCCGCCGGTCGATTGACACTCCCGATTACTCGAATAACGCGAGTGACGCCGGTATTTCGAGCCTCTCAGGCTCCGGACTACGCGGCGGCACCAACGCGACCCGTAAGCAGGGCAAGAAGCCGCAGCGCGCCAGCATGGAGGTGCGCCTGCCGTCTCAGTCGACGGCCCGGGATGAGTGGCACCTTGGGGCTACCGATAAGACGGGGACCAACGCAAGGCACAGTGATGAACTGGCGCGCAAGGGGGATATGGACGACCGAACGATCGTGCTACGCGCGTACTCGGAGCGTCGTGGTCGGCGTCATTCGTTTCGTCTGGAAGAAGGTGCTCCTCTATCGGGCTACGAACCCTCCAGCGCGCGCAGCGGGCTTGCCGCCCCCGCTCCAGCCCCTGTCTTCGACCATGGCCGTTCGCTCAGGCAGCGCCTGGCGATCCAGATTGTCGGTCATGACAGGGTTGTCATCGACCTGTCCCATCGCTGGGACACGCTGGATACAGAAAGCGGTGCGCGGACGAAGCTCATCCACGGCCTGCTGGTGGCCGGCAGTGACAAGCAGATCCGGATCGATCTCTCGAACCACCGCGTTGCCGACCTGCGCGGATGGGCCGCAGTGCGTTGCCAGCGCGGCTGGGTCGAGGAAGACAGGAGCCATGTGGTGGCCGACAAGGAAGCGCCGGCTGTCGTCAAGGCGCTGAGGGCGGAAATCATGCGCGCCATCCGCGAGCAGCAGGAGATGCCGGTCTTCGAATTGACTTGCCATGACCAGTCCTTGTCTGCGGTCGTGATTCCTCTCGTGAAGCGGCTCGGTCAGGTGGCGACGTTGGTCAGTGGACTTCGGGTGCTCGACCTCAACCGCTACAGCCGGAGTGCGGAAGTGGGCGGAGCCATCACGCCGGGCGATGCCCGTGCGGAGAAGCTCATCGCGGTGTTCGTCTCTGCGCTGGCGCACATCATCATCGGCAGCCGTTCGATGAGGGCGCTGGGCCTGCGCATGAACGGCATCGGCCCTCAGGATCTTGTGGCGATCGCGACGGCAGCCGGGCACAGCACGAGCCTGAACAGGCTGGACCTCTCATGCAACCCGCTGTGCGAACGTTTCGGAGAAGAGCCGCCTGTGCTGGAAGGCATGCTGGCTCTGAAGCGGGCGTTGGCTGTCAACACCACGCTGACCGAGCTTGACTTGTCCTTCTGCAACATCGATGAAGACGCGGCCGACCTGCTGGCGCAGGCCCTCGAACTGAACAAGACCCTCAAGCGCGTGGTTTTGTCCGGCAATCCGATCAGTCGCGACCATTCCGTCTTCAATGACAAGCGAGTCGATTTCAAGCGCGCCAACTGAAGCACAAATCAGGGCATGCAACACATGTCTGTCACCAGTCAGGAGAGATCATGCTTAGCACAAAGCATGCAGTAAAAACTCACAAGCCATCCACCGAAGCCCTCGACGACAGTGATGCGCTGGTGTGCAGCTCGGAAGAGAGTGGCGATGTATCGGGCCAGAAAGCCCCAAGGATGATCGCTGGCGGCAGAGCGCGTACCCACCTGTTCGATGGGGCGCCCGAAGATGTGCATCGCTACTTCATTCACCATTTTCTGCGCGGCGAGACGCCCCTCGAAACAGCCGAGATTCGTGGCCTGTATGCACGCATCAGCAAGGCGCACAACGCGGAGATGATCGCGGATCGTCAGCATCCGGAAAATGCCTGGCTGAACAAGGTGCGAAGTGCGGCGCTGATTCCCGCCATGGCAAGGCGCAACCGGAAAGAAAAACATGCACAAGCCCTGCTGGCCGCCGAGATCGATGCGCTGGCGAAGACCCACGCGCAACTGGTGCTGCCCTTGTCAGCGCTGAAATCAAAATCTGCGCAGGTGACAGCCCTGTACCGGGTGATGGTCGCCGACGAACCGAAGGAAGTCGTCATTGACTACGCCGCTCCTGTCAATCCCTGGAAGGCCAAAGACCCGTATTGGATGCCCGCGTACCGCCTTTCGGGATCCTGGCGGCACCTGCAAAAGTTACTGAAACTGATGCAAAGCATCCCGCGCGCGGACAAGCGCGAGCTTAGGATCGACCTGCTGCTGAGCAACCGTCTGGTCGAACCCATGGTGCTGAAGACCTTGCTGGAAGCAGGAGACAAAGTCGTGCGGACCGTGCGCAAGCTGGACCTGGACGGCCTGATGATCAGCCGCGTCGAAGATGAGTACCTGTACTCGGTGGAGCTCATGATGCGGCAGACGGCCCAAACTTTGAAGCAGTTGACGGCGCTCGAGGAATTTCGCCTTTGCGATTCCGTGATCGACAGCGGCATGCTGCAGTTGTTGTGCGCCGGCCTGAACGGGCACCAGCGAATGAAGGTGCTGGCGCTTGGGGGCAACTTGCTGTGCCGGACCTTCGGCGCGAACCGAAAGAACCTTTTGGGCTGGACGGCGCTGATGGCGGAAATCACCGGCATGCCGGCCTTGCGCGAGCTGGACCTCAGCCGCAACCAGGTCGGTGACGAGGCGGCCAACATCCTGCTGACCACATTGAAGCTGAACAAGAAGCTGCAGAAAGTCGACTTGCGCGGCAACCACATCAGCAAGGATCACCCGATCTGGCTGGACGAGCGCGTGATCCGCGATTGATCTTTTCGGGCTGGCAAAAAGCAAGCCCGCCGGGGCTGATGCTGCGTTGAGCCGGCGCGCGCCACTTGCGCGCCCGGCAGGGCTATAATCTCGGACACTGTCATTCCGACAGAAAAAACGCTAGGGGTCCTGGCTTCATCAGAGCCGGGTGAGAAATACCCTCAGTGGAGGCATTGCAGCCTCCCAACCTGATCTGGATAACGCCAGCGTAGGGAAGCGAAGTGTCCGGGCCCCATTCCCCACCTCCTGCTTCCCGCGCTGCTTTGAGCAAAGGAAGCCCATGAACGCCAATCCGCAGTTCCTCGCCGCCACCGCCTCGGTGGACGAAGCCGCCATACAGCCGCTACCGAACTCGCGCAAGATCTATGTGCAGGGCTCGCGTCCCGACATGCAGGTGCCGATGCGCGAAATCAGCCAGGCGGACACGCCGGCTTCGTTCGGCGCGGAAAAGAATCCTCCGGTCTTCGTGTATGACACCTCGGGCCCGTATACCGACCCGAACGTGAAGATCGACATCCGTTCCGGTCTGGCCCCGCTGCGCGCGAACTGGATTGCCGAGCGCAACGACACCGAAGCACTGGCCGGCCCGAGCTCGGCCTATGGCATCGAGCGGCTGAACGACGCGAAGCTCGCCGAGCTCCGCTTCAACTTGCACCGCAAGCCGCGCCGCGCCATCGCCGGCAAGAACGTCACGCAGATGCACTACGCGCGCCAGGGCATCATCACCCCCGAGATGGAATACATCGCGATCCGCGAGAACCTGCGCCGCGAGGAATACATCGCCAGCCTGAAAGCCTCGGGCCCCAATGGCGCAAAGCTCGCGGAGCTGATGGGCCGCCAGCATCCGGGCCAATCTTTCGGCGCGTCCATCCCGGCCACGATCACGCCGGAATTCGTGCGTGACGAAGTCGCGCGCGGCCGCGCGATCATCCCGGCCAACATCAACCACCCGGAATCCGAGCCGATGATCATCGGCCGCAACTTCCTCGTGAAAATCAACGCCAACATCGGCAACTCGGCCGTGACGTCGTCGATCGGCGAAGAAGTCGAGAAGATGACCTGGGCGATCCGCTGGGGCGGCGACACCGTGATGGACCTGTCCACGGGCAAGCACATCCACGAAACGCGCGAATGGATCATCCGCAATTCGCCGGTGCCGATCGGTACGGTGCCGATCTATCAGGCGCTGGAGAAGGTCAATGGCAAGGCCGAAGACCTGACCTGGGAAATCTTCCGCGACACCCTGATCGAGCAGGCCGAGCAGGGCGTCGATTACTTCACGATCCATGCGGGCGTGCTGCTGCGTTATGTGCCGCTGACGGCCAAGCGCATGACCGGCATCGTCTCCCGCGGCGGCTCGATCATGGCCAAGTGGTGCCTCGCGCATCACAAGGAATCCTTCCTGTACGAGCACTTCGAAGACATCTGCGAAATCATGAAGGCCTATGACGTGTCGTTCTCGCTCGGCGATGGCCTGCGTCCGGGCTCGATCTACGATGCCAACGACGAAGCGCAGCTGGGCGAGCTGAAGACGCTCGGCGAGCTGACCCAGATCGCGTGGAAGCATGACGTGCAGGTGATGATCGAAGGCCCCGGCCATGTGCCCATGCAGCTGATCAAGGAAAACATGGACATCCAGCTCGAGCAGTGCCACGAGGCGCCGTTCTATACGCTCGGACCGCTCACCACCGACATCGCGCCGGGCTACGACCACATCACCTCCGGCATCGGTGCGGCGCAGATCGGCTGGTATGGCTGCGCGATGCTGTGCTACGTGACGCCGAAAGAGCACCTCGGCCTGCCGAACAAGACCGACGTCAAGGACGGCATCATCACCTACAAGATCGCCGCGCATGCGGCTGATTTGGCGAAGGGGCATCCGGGCGCGCAAATACGCGACAACGCACTGTCGAAGGCGCGCTTCGAATTCCGCTGGGAAGACCAGTTCAACATCGGCCTCGATCCGGACAAGGCGCGTGAATTCCATGACGAGACCCTGCCCAAGGATTCGGCCAAGGTCGCCCACTTCTGCTCGATGTGCGGCCCGCACTTCTGCTCGATGAAGATCACGCAGGATGTGCGCGAGTATGCGGAGAAGGAAGGCATTGCCGAAGCCGATGCGCTGAAGAAGGGCATGGAGATCAAGGCCGTCGAGTTCGTCAAGAGCGGCGCCGAAATCTATCGCAAGCAGTGACGAGCGACAGCCGATGATTGCTATCGAGCTCAACGGCGAGCCGCGCCAGATGGACAGCGGGCAGTGCGTGCAGGATCTGATCGACGCACTGGCGCTGACCAATCAGGCGCTGGCGGTGGCCGTGAACCGTGAAGTGGTGCCGCGCGCACGCTGGCGTGAGCGAGTGTTTGCCACTGGTGACAAGGTGGACATCGTTCGCGCTATAGGGGGAGGATAATGAAGCTGAACGACATGCAACAAGACACAGGCCTGACCATCGCAGGCAAGACCTATGCGTCACGCCTGCTGGTGGGCAGCGGCAAGTACAAGGACCTCGATGAAACCCGCCGCGCGACCGAAGCTTCGGGCGCGGACATCATCACGGTCGCAATCCGCCGCGTGAACATCGGTCAGGATCCGAACGCGCCCAACCTGCTGGATGTGGTGCCGCCGTCGAAGTACACGATCCTGCCCAACACCGCCGGCTGCTACAACGCAAAAGATGCGGTGTACACGCTGCAGCTGGCGCGCGAACTGCTCAATGGCCACAAGCTGGTCAAGCTCGAAGTGCTGGGCGACGAGAAGACCCTGTTCCCCAACATGCCAGAAACCCTGAAGGCCGCCGAGACGCTGGTGAAGGATGGTTTCGACGTGATGGTCTACTGCAGTGACGATCCGATACAGGCCAAGATGCTGGAAGAGATCGGCTGCTGCGCGGTGATGCCGCTGGCCTCGCTGATCGGCTCCGGCATGGGCATCCTGAACCCGTGGAACCTGTCCCTGATTATCGAGCAGGCCAAGGTGCCGGTGCTGGTCGATGCCGGTGTCGGTACCGCCTCGGATGCCGCGATTGCGATGGAACTGGGTTGCGATGGGGTGCTGATGAACACCGCTATTGCTGGCGCAAAGGATCCAGTCCGCATGGCGCGCGCCATGAAGCTCGCCGTCGAAGCCGGCCGCGATGCCTTCCTTGCCGGTCGTATTCCGCGCAAGTTCGCTGCATCGCCATCGTCGCCGATGGCTGGCCGCATCGTATGACGCGTCCTTCGGTGCTGGTGTTCGCCGGGCTCGATCCGAGCGGCGGCGCCGGCATCCAGGCTGACATTCAGGCCATCAGCGCGGCGGGTGTGCACCCGCTGCCCGTCATCACGGCGCTGACCGTGCAGGACAACCAGCATGTGCATGCCGTGCATCCGGTCGACCCGATGATCCTGCGCGAGCAGGTGCGCGTGCTGGTCGAGCAGGGTACGCGCATCGATGCCGTGAAGATCGGCATCGTCGGCAGCGCGGCAAACGCGCAGGCGATTGCAGCGGCCATCGCGCTGCTGCGCGAACGCGAGTCCGGCCTGCCGGTGGTGCTCGACCCGGTGCTGGCCAGCGGCCACGGCGATCTGCTGACCAAGGGCGATGCGGTACTTGCGCTGGCGCCGCTGCGGCGGCTGGCGACGCTGGTCACGCCGAACCTGCCGGAAGCGCTTGCGCTGTGCGGCACGGACGATATCGATGCGCAGGCGCACGAGCTGATGAACGATGCGCCGCATGTGCTGATCAAGGGTGGGCATGGCGCCGGCGATACGGTCGTCAACCGCTGGTTTTGCCGTCAGCGTAGCCGCAGCTGGTCATGGCCGCGCCTGCCCGGCGACTACCATGGCTCGGGCTGCACGCTGGCGTCGGCGATTGCTGCGCGCCTTGCACTGCGCCTGACGATGGAAGACGCAATCGACGCCGCACAACAGTACACGCAGCGCAGCCTCGAACACGCATTCGCGATCGCGGAGGGACAACGCATACCCGATCGCCAGAAGGAGATCTCATGAAAGGCCTTTACCTCGTCACGCCCGACTGGGATGACACCGACCGCCTGCTGGAAGTCAGCGAGCAGGCGATACTCGGCGGCGCCACGCTGCTGCAATACCGCCACAAGACGGCCAGCGATGCGCTGCGCGACGAACAGGCGACCGCGTTACTGCAATTGTGCCGCCGCCTGAATGTCCCGCTGGTCATCAACGACCATGTCGCTCTGTGTGAAAAGCTCGACGCCGATGGTATTCACGTCGGCGGCACCGATGCGTCGGTGGCCGAGGTGCGTGCGCGTGTCGGCGCGAGCAAGATCGTCGGCGCGTCCTGTTACGGCGACCTGCAGCTCGCGCGCGATGCCAGCGCCGCCGGCGCAAGCTATGTCGCCTTCGGCGGCTTCTATCCGTCGCGCGTGAAGAAGTACGCGGTGACTACACCGCCAGACATCGTGTCGCGCGCGATCAGTGAACTCTCTGTACCGGTGTGCGTGATCGGCGGCATGACCGTCGAGAACAGCCAAGTCCTCGTCCAGCTCGGGGCGCACATGGTGGCGGCCATCAGCAGCATCTATGCGTCCGAAGACGCGCGTACTGCAGCCACAGCATTCACCAATCTGTTTTGATAAGCGACTCATCAAGGCGTTCTTCGATGAGCGCTCTGTCATTTGCGGCGGGTAAGTCCCGCCGTTCTCTTTTGCACTTGACGATTTCCTGAATGCCGCGTGACAGCGCTCGCGCTGGCAGGAACTCGTTCCATCCTCCCGATACTCAGCAGCCGCTTTGCATGCGGGCATTCCTCTGACGGCGCGCCTGCAGGCACTTTCATCAATGCGGCGTGAACACGAGGAGCGGCCAGTGGCTTTTGGATTGTCGGAACTGCAGCACCTGATGCATCAGCTCGGACCTGCGATTCCGGAGATTGTCATCATCCTGCAGGATGACATCGACAGCTGGCAGCTTGACTTCGATGATGACGTGTCGATGCGCATCGACTGGCATGAAGAGCCCGCGCAGATCGTGATGAGCTGTGCGATCGGCAAAGCCGAAGCGAATGCGCGCGAGCCTGTGTATGCGGCGCTGCTGGAAGCGAACCTGCAGCTGACCGGCGTGGCCCGAGTGAAGCTGGCGCTGGGGCCGGAAGATGACGTGATGCTGATCGGCGAATGCGATCTCGCGGATGCGACCGTCGAAGCACTGCGCGACAAGGTCGCCGAATTTCTCGAGATCGCAGCGAAATTCTCATACCTGGTCGCTGTTTCCGGCGTTGCCGGCGACGAGCATCCCGCGCCGACCGATCTCGCACACAACATCCATCGTGCCTGACGCGTCCTCCCCGCTTACCCCACACCACAGGAAGTTCACATGCATCCCACCTCCAAGGACAACAGGCTGCTGCAGCCCTCCGCCCAGTTCATCGACCATGGCGGTGACCCGGTCGTGCAGCTGAGTCCGCACAAGGGATTGAAGAATGCATCCATCCTCTATGAGGGAATCAAGGGCCTCCCCGACGCCATCCAGCTGCGCGGCGGCTTCGACAGGAAGACCCGGCCCTGCGTCTATCTGCACAAGCGCTCGCCGAAAAAGATCGGCGAACTGAGTCGCAGCACCGCCACTGCAGCGAAACCAGTCAGTAGCAAGGGCTCGCGCACATTCGCGCTGGCATCCCCGGTCAGCGGCGCGCGCATGCACCTGCCCGCGGCGCCGGCAGGCGTGCTCGGCAAGAAGGCATCGGAGCGCTACATCGCGGCCAACAACAAGGGCGCCGAAAAGCAGGAGATGTCTGCTTTCCTCGACTCGATCATCGAGTCGATTTACGAGTTGGCAGAGCCCGAGCCCAAGCTGGTCCGTGCGGCTATTGAGCTGAAGGTATGCGCGCACGCGGTTCGCGAGTATGGCGAGGAATTCACGGTGGGTGCACTGCGCAAGCCCTTGCGCACCATCGCGCGGGCGTATGCGCTCGAACGCCTCGCGCAGACGACCTCGCCGCATCGGCTGATTCCGACGCAGGGTGAAGCGTTGAGGCAAAAACGGCTGGCCGTGTTTGCCGCCCTCGGGCGGGATGTTCAGGGCAGTCTGAGCAGGCTGGTGCGGGCGCCGAAGATGTCGCAGTACGACACGACACCGGAGATCGCGGTCTATGAAATGAAGGCGATGGTCAGGGCCTATGTGAAACAGTCGTCCGAGCGCAGGCTGCCGTTTCGCGCCTTTCTGCGTAACTATGCGGTGGGCGAGCACCTGAAATACTTCGCCCGGCGCTGGCAGCTGATTTCGCTCGCGCCGCAATCGCTGGAGCGTCGCAGGCTGGGCACGGAGTCGTGGGCCACCGAACTGGACCGCATCTGCCCGATCATTCTCGCGGAAGAAAAGCGGCAGCAGCGCAATGTGAAGGTCATGCCGGTGAATGACAGCGAGGGCAGCAGCACGGGCTCGCTGCTGTACCAGCGTCCTTCGCTGCCGTCGTTGCCGCCGCTTCCGCCGATCGCGGGCGGCAACGCGCCGGCCTCGGTCGCACCGGAACCGTCCCCGGCCCTTGCCCCTCTGGCCAGCGACCTGCAGGGCGCGATGCTGCCGCGCCAGCAGGTGCAGGGCCAGCCGATCGCTGCGTCGCTGCACGAAATCTCCACCGAAGTGCCAGCGTATCCGTCGCCGGTGCGAACCCGGGTGATGCCACGGCTTACGACCAACTACTCGATGATTTCAGCGCAGCCGATGATGGGCAGCCTGATGGCGGACTGGCCGGAATCGGCCATGTCATCCGCTGCAGACGAAGGCCAGCCGACGTCGCCGGTTCGTGCGTCCGGCGGGACCATCGAGGCGTCCGGAAGTTCATTCAGCTCGTTCATCGAGATCGTGAAGAAGTTCGATGAGACGCCCGGCATTACCTACAGCGCGCTGGCCTTGCCGACCACGGACAGCGGAGGATGGGGCGGCAGCAGTTCGGAGGTACGTTCCTCCACCCGGATGCCGGAATCGCTTGACGTGTCGCAGACCGAGATACTGTCGCAGACTGAAGTGCTGTCGCACAGCGTGGCGAGCGTGGTGAACGCAGTGCCCGGTAGCCCGCCGCCGTCCGACGCCACGCAGTGACGGTACGTCGTTTCTGAACCTGCAGGCCGGCGCGTCGCCATGGCGCGCCGACATATAATCGCGGGATGCAAAACCTCCTGCACAACCTCAATCCCGAGCAGCTCGCCGCCGTCACCCTTCCTCCGCAACCTGCATTGATTCTTGCGGGCGCGGGCTCCGGCAAGACGCGCGTGCTAACCACCCGCATTGCGTGGCTGATCCAGACGGGGCAAGTGTCGCCGGCTGGCCTCCTCGCCGTCACCTTCACCAACAAGGCCGCCAAGGAAATGCTGGCACGCCTGTCCGCGATGTTGCCGATCAATACACGCGGCATGTGGATCGGGACTTTCCACGGTTTGTGCAACCGGCTACTGCGCGCCCACCATCGCGACGCGGCGCTGCCGCAGACTTTCCAGATCCTCGACTCGGCTGACCAGCTTTCTGCTGTGAAGCGACTGCTGAAACGCCTGAATGTCGACGATGAAAAATTCCCGCCGCGGCAGCTGGTGTACTTCATCAACAGCGCGAAAGACCAGGGCTTGCGCGCGCAGGATGTCGAAGCGAACGACGATTACAACCGCAAGTTCGTCGAACTGTACGAAGCCTATGACGAACAATGCCAGCGCGAGGGCGTGGTCGATTTCGCCGAGCTGCTGCTGCGCAGCTATGAACTGCTGTCGCGCAACCAGCCGCTGCGCGAGCATTATCAGGCGCGCTTCCGCCACATCCTGGTCGACGAATTCCAGGACACCAACGACCTGCAGTACAAGTGGCTGAAGCTCTTGGCCGGCCAGCACAATGCGGTGTTCGCTGTGGGCGACGATGACCAGAGCATCTATGCGTTCCGCGGCGCGAACGTCGGCAACATGGCTGCCTTTGAGCGTGAATTCCATGTTCAGAACCTGATCAAGCTTGAGCAGAACTATCGTTCGCATGGGCACATCCTCGATGCGGCCAATGAACTGATTTCGCATAACTCCCGCCGCCTCGGCAAGAACCTGCGCACCGACGCCGGCCACGGCGAACAGGTACGCGTCTACGAGGCTTCGAGCGATTTGCAGGAAGCACAGTGGCTGATCGAAGAAGCCAAGGGGCTGATCAACGAAGGCTGGTTGCGCAGCGAGATCGCGATCCTGTACCGGTCGAACGCGCAATCGCGGGTGATCGAGCATGCGCTGTTCACCTCCGGCCTGCCATATCGCGTTTATGGCGGCTTGCGCTTCTTCGAGCGCGCCGAGGTCAAGAGCGCGATCGCCTACCTGCAGCTGATCGACAATCCGCACAATGACTCCGCCTTCCTGCGTGTGGTCAATTTCCCCACGCGCGGCATCGGCGCTCGCAGTATCGAGCAATTGCAGGATGCGGCGCGCCAGTTCGGCCTGTCGCTGTATGCAGCCGTGCCGCATGTGGCCGGCAAAGCCGGCTCGTCGCTGGGCAACTTCGTCAAGCTGGTCGAGGCGATGCGCTTCGAGACCCAGCAATTGCCGCTGCCGGAAATGGTGCAGGTGATGATCGACAAGAGCGGCCTGATCCAGCACTACCAGGGCGAGAAGGAAGGTGCGGACCGCATCGAAAACCTCGAGCAGCTCGTCAGTGCCGCCACCCTGTTCGTGTCCGAAGAAGGCTTCGGCATGGATGCGCCGGCCTTGCTCGGACCGCAGGCGCAGCCGCAGGGCGCAGTGCCGGTGTTGACCACCGGCGATGGTGTTGAAGTCATCGATGCCGATGCGCCGCTGGTGACGGTGATGTCGCCGCTGTCGGCCTTCCTGTCGCATGCATCGCTGGAAGCAGGCGACAACCAGGCGCAGGCCGGGCAGGATGCGATACAGCTTATGACCGTGCACTCGGCCAAGGGGCTGGAGTTCGATGCGGTGTTCATCACCGGCCTGGAAGAAGGCCTGTTCCCGCATGAGAACAGCGAAGAGGCCGATGACGGCGTCGAAGAAGAGCGCCGCCTGATGTACGTCGCCATCACTCGTGCGCGCAAGCGGCTGTACATGAGCTTTGCGCAGACCCGCATGCTGCACGGCCAGACGCGCTACAACATGAAGTCGCGCTTCTTCGACGAGTTGCCCGATGCCTGCCTGAAGTGGCTGTCGCCACGCGTGCAGGCGCAATGGTTCGGCGCCACGCACAAGGCAGCCTGGATCGATGCGCCCGAGACGGGGAACAACCTGATCGCGCAAAAGATGGATCGCCAGGTCGGCTGGCGCGTCGGCGAAAGCGTGAAGCACGCGAAATTCGGCGAAGGCGTGATCGTCAACATCGAAGGCAGCGGCACGCAGGCGCGTGCGAACATCAATTTCGGGCGCAATGGCATGAAGCTGCTCGACCTCGGTATCGCCAAGCTCGAGCGCGTCGGCTGATGCTTCCCTGCTCAGCCATGCTCGCCGCGTTCAGGCGGCGGTCATGGCGTGTCTGTCAGTTGGCGATAACGGGACAATCAAGTGACGATTATGCGGCTAATTCCAATCGTCGTCGTTGTCGTTCTGCTTGTTGTTCGCGTCTTCGTTCAAGTCTGCTCGCCTCCCCGCCATCGCGCTCGTCAGTATGCCGAGGAGTGAATCGTCTTTCGCCGCCGGTGCCTTCGTCTTCGGCGCGTTGGTCGCCGTAGGCTTCAGGCGCGAAGCTGCCGATGCCAGTTCATTGGCATCCGGCCCTGCGGAAGGAGCGGCGGTGTTAGCGGCAGGCTTGATAGCCGGCGGTGGTGGCGGGGGCGGTGGGGGTGGCGCCAATGCGGGTTCGGGCTCAGGCGCGGTTGCCTGTGTTTGCGACTTTGCTTGAGGCAGGGGCTGTGCCTCGGGTTCAGGTTGTACCTGTACCGCGGGTTGGTGTTGGGCCTCGAGTTGCGGCTGTACCTGAGGCTTGGGCTGTAGATCGGGTAAAGGCTCCACCGGAGGCAGAGGCTGCACCTCGGGTTGAGGCTGTGCATGGAATTGAGGCTGTACCTCGGGTAGAGGCTGTGCCCACGACTGAACTTGCTCCTGAACTTGAGGATGTAACTGGGGTTGAGGTTGTAACTGGGGTTGAGGTTGCACCTGAGGTTGGGGCTGAACCTGCGGCTGGTGCGTTGCCTCGGCCACGTCGGGCTGCATGACGGCTGCGGGTGCAGGCCTTGCTGGCGGCATCGGCATCGCTTCCGGCGCTGCTGCGCGCTCAGCAGGGGCAGGGGCGGGTGCTGCACGGCCCGGCATCATGTCAGCCGACTCGGTGGCAAACGCTGACAGGCATTTGAAGCGGAACCCCGGATAAGCAGGCGCAGGTCCACCCGGGCCTTGCACCTCCATCTTCGCAATACGATCTTGCCACTGCTGCATCCTGTCCAGCACATGGGCCAGTACATCTGCCCCGAGTTCCTTGCTCAGCGTGCCGGACATGCGGCCCAGCGCATCGCCGAACTGCAACAGCTGCGCGACGCGCATCGCCGTCATCTCGGCATTCGGCTCCGCATCCAGTGCGAGAAAATATTCGACGGCAACCCGGTCGGTAGATTTTCCGGCAGTCTCGAAGCGGTCGCGCAATTCTTCGGCCACCTTGTGCGCGAGCGCCGGGGGGGCTTTTCGCAAGCGGACTTCGTGCGCCTGAACTTCGTGCACTTCGATTTTCAGCGCAGGGAGTGCCGCCTGCTGGCGCGCCTGCCCATCGGGTGGTGCCACCAGCGCCTTGATGCTGTCGGCGTCTTTGGTGATATTGAAGCGTTTGCCGCGGATGTGGAGGGTGGCCGGCAGTTCTGGTTTATCGCAGACGATGCCTTTGGCGCGGGTGACGCCATTGAAGAGGTCGGAGAAAAACCGGCCTATCTGCTTGACCACGCTGACATCAGCGCGGCGCTGGTAGCGAATGATCGCGTTCTGGTTGTCGGGTGTCTTGCCCACCCGCTCGCATTCCTCGACCTTGATGTGGGCCGGGAACCTCGATTTCTCGATGATCAGCACATGGGGTATGTCGCGCATGGAGCCTCCCGTCGGACAAGTCGCCTTGCCTCGGGATGGGGCGTGCCCGGACGCAAGTCATGGCCCGGGTAACGATAGCCTGAGGCGGAAAAGCGACAAAATCACCGCCTGAACAGCGGGTTCTCAAGCTACGTGGGAAGTCGGGCGCGAGGGTTCCGGCCGTTCGAACACGGCGGTGTAGGTGGGATAGAACGAGCAGTACATCACCAGCGTCAGGATCACCGACAGCGGCATCAGCAGCATTACGCTGACGATGTTCTTGCCAAGCAACAAGGCGAGTACCGCGCTGATCACGGCCGGCAGTGCAATGCCGATCAGTACCCAACCCAAGGCATAAGCGATGAAGGCCTTGCCACAGCGCTTGACCGCAAAGAAGCTGTAGAACACCGCCTTGAACAAGCCCATGCGCTGCCAGACTGCCAGCGGCGCCGCATGCCAGAAGGCCATCGCGGCTGGCAGGTAGACCAGCGCCGAGAACAGGATGGCCAGCGGCAGGTCACCGACCTGGACGTTCGTATCGTCGGGCGCGATCTGCCCGGTCATCAGCTTCAGGAAGACGCCGCCATCCACGATGGCTGAGGCCGCGACGGCGCCCATCGCCGTCAGCAGGTAAAGCGAGCCCAGCCGCAGCAGCGTGCCGAGTGCCGGCGAGCGGAAGGCTGTCAGCAGCAGGCGCGGCGTGACCTTGCGACCTGCCTCGATGTCCACGCAGGCTTGCATGAAGGCCATCGAGAACGCCGGCACCAGCAGCAGCGGCAGTAACTGGCCCACCACCGGGATCAGCGACAACGAGAACATCAGCAGCATGTACAGCAGGAACAGCATCGACAGTTCGCCCGGCTGCTGGCGGAACAGCGCGAAGCCCTCGCGTATCCACTGGATGCCGGCGCTGGCCGAGCCCGGCGCAGGCGGTGGCAAAGACGGTGGCATGGAGGGCGGGACGGAAGACATCAGGCGAGCGCCTCGACGGCGTGTTCGATGCGGTGGCGCAGGATGCGCTCGAAATGGGTCGGGTCGTGCGGCGTCAGCATTTCCGCTTCGCGCGGCAGGTAGTAGTCATACAGGCGCGACAGCCAGAAGCGCAGTGCGGCGGCACGCAGCATCGCCGGCCATGATGCTTCCTCGTCCGCCGTGAACGGACGTACGGCCTGGTAGGCATCGAGCATCGCGCGCACGCGTGCCGGGTCGGTCGCGCCCGAGTCCAGATCGATACACCAGTCGTTGAGCGTGACGGCGACATCGAACAGCCAGGTATCGCAGCCGGCAAAGTAGAAATCAAAGAAGCCCGACAGCTGGTCGCCGTCGAACATCACATTGTTGCGGAACAGGTCGGCATGCACCGGGCCGTTCGGCAGGCGCTTGTAAAGCGCAGACGCAGCGAAGGCTTCCTGGAAGTGCATCTCGGCTTTCAGCAGTTCCTGGGCCGCCTGCGGGATGTAGGGCAGCACGGTTGGCGTGGTCTCGCGCCACCAGCTCAGGCCGCGCAGGTTGGGCTGGTACAGCGGATAGTCTTGTGCCGCCAGGTGCATCTTCGCCAGCATGGCGCCCACTTGCGCGCAATGCGCGGGTGCCGGTGCCGGTACCCAGTCGCCATTGAGGCGGGTGACGATGGAGGCCGGCTTGCCATGCAGCGGATTGATGATCTCGCCGCGATTGCTTGCGATCGGTGCGGGCACCAGCACGTCGCGATCGGCGAGGTGCTTCATCAGCTTCAGGTAAAACGGCAGCTGTTCGAAGCTCAGCTTCTCGAAGATCGTCAGCACGAACTCACCGCGCTCGGTGCTGAGGAAGAAATTGCTGTTCTCGATGCCCGAGGCGATGCCCCGTACGGCCTTCACCGCGCCGACCGGGAACTGGGCCGCCCACGGAGTGATGTCTTCCAGGGTGACCGGAGTAAAAACTGCCATAAAAATAAGATACGAAGAGAAGCGGATGGGGTGAAGTCGGCCGGCGGTGCGTGGGCTGCGGCCGCCGAAGTCCGGTGCGGCGGTCGTGCTCGCGGGCTCAGTTCGGTGGCGCGGCGCGCCGGTCGTCGGAACGTCGGGACTTGAACTGGAACACTTCCCAGGTCGCGGCACGGCCGCCGCCCTGGGTGGCCGGGATCTGCTCGGCTGGCGTCACGTGATAGACGTTGTCGCCGCGGCGCACCTGCACTGACGTCACGGCATTCTGCTCGCGCGTCTGCGTGTAGGTGGTTGTGCCGTCTGGCACGCGCGTGGTCGCGATCGGGTCGTCGAGCAGCGAGCTGGCCGCAAGCGTGGCGCCGGAAGCAAGGGCCAGCACGCCGGCGGCGAAGGCTGAGCGAAGCACAGGGAATGCAAGGACGCTGGTACGGGGCTGGGGCTGTGTCATGGCACGGATCCGCGGGTTGGGCGCCGGTGTGGCGCATCCCCGCCATTCTAGCAAACCCGCCCCTGCAGGCCTCAGCCCCGGAGGTGAGCCGACACGCGCAGGCCCGGGCCGACGCCAGCGCCGGCCGCGCTCGCTGTCAGAGGAAGGATTGGTGCGGTTGCTCGGTCTCGGAGGGCACGATGTCGCGTGCCTCGTAATACGCAAAGATCGCTTCGACCACATTGGCCGGCTCGTCGATCAGTTGCATTAATTCCATGTCTTTGGCGTCGATCAAGCCGCCGCCGACCATTTGCTCGCGAATCCAGTCGAGCAGTCCGCGCCAGAAATGCGTGCCGACAAGGATGACCGGGATGCGGCGGCTCTTGCCGGTCTCGATCAGGGTCAGCACCTCGGTCAGTTCATCGAGCGTGCCGAAGCCGCCGGGCAGCACCACATAGGCATCCGCATACTTGACGAAGGCGACCTTGCGCGCAAAGAAGTGGCGGAACGACAGCGAGATGTTCTGCCATGAATTGCTGACCTGTTCGTGCGGCAGTTCGATGTTCAGGCCTACCGATGGCGACTTGCCTTCGTAGGCGCCCTTGTTGGCCGCCTCCATCACGCCCGGGCCGCCGCCCGAGATTACCGAGAAGCCTTCGTCCGACAGCCGGCGTGCGATGTCGACCGCGACTTCATACCAGGGGTTGTCCGGCTTCATGCGCGCGGAGCCGAACATCGAGACAGCGGGACTCACCTCCGACAGGCGTTCAGCCGCGTCAATAAACTCTGCCATAATCGTGAACATCTGCCACGATTCGCTCGCCTTGCGCGAAGTGGCGCGCTCCAGGTTGGTCAATTGCCGCAGCCGCGGCACATGTTTCCGGTCGCTTTCCATATGAATAAAACCCTGCTGCTGGTGGATGGTTCGAGCTATCTGTACCGCGCCTTCCATGCCATGCCCGATTTGCGCAATGCGGAAGGCGCGCCCACTGGTGCCATCTACGGCATGATCAATATGCTGCGCCGCTTACGCCAGGACTATGCGGCAGCATACATGGCCTGCGTATTCGACGCAAAAGGCAAGACCTTCCGCGACGACCTCTATGCCGAGTACAAGGCCAACCGCGCATCGATGCCGGAGGACCTCGCAAAACAGGTCGAGCCCATCCATGAAGCCGTGCGCGCGATGGGCTGGCCCATCCTGATGGTCGAGGGCATCGAGGCCGACGACGTGATCGGCACGCTGGCCACCGAAGCCACCGCGCAGGGTCTGTCGACCATTATCTCCACTGGCGACAAGGACCTCGCGCAACTGGTGAATGACAAGGTCACGCTGGTCAACACGATGAGCAATGAAAAGCTCGACCGCGACGGCGTGATCGCCAAGTTCGGCGTACCCCCCGAACGTATCGTCGATTACCTGACGCTGGTCGGCGACACGGTTGACAACGTGCCGGGCGTTGAAAAGGTCGGACCCAAGACCGCCGTCAAATGGCTGACCCAGTATGGTTCGCTCGACGATGTGATCCAGCATGCACCCGACATCGGCGGTGTGGTGGGCCAGAACCTGCGCAACGCGCTGGACTGGCTGCCGCAGGCGCGCGTGCTGGTGACGGTCAAATGCGACTGCGACCTGTCGGGCCATCACACGTCCATCCTCGAGTCGCTGCAGCAGAAGCCGGAAGACAAGCAGGCGATGCTGGAATTCTTCACCCGCATGGGTTTCCGCAGCTGGTTGCGTGAGCTGAAGGCCGAGCTCGAAGACGGTCAGGGTGCTGCCGGCGCGGCGGGTGATTCCGGCGAAGAGGACAAGGGCAGCAAGGTCAGCAGGGGCGGCGGAGGCAAGGCTGCTTCTGTGGGCGAAGCCGAACATGATGCACAGGGCGCACTGTTTGCCGCTGACCCGCCGCCGGAAAAGCGTTACGAGACCGTGCTGACCGAGGCGCAGTTCGACGCATGGATCGCGCGCATCAATGCCGCGCCGCTGACGGCCGTGGATACCGAAACCACTTCACTCGAAGCGATGCGCGCGCAACTGGTCGGCATCTCGCTGTGCTGCGAGCCGGGTCATGCGGCCTACATCCCGCTCGCGCACCGCTACCCGGGCGCGCCCGAGCAGCTGTCGCGCGAGCATGTGCTCAAGCGCCTGCAGTCCTGGCTGGAAGATGCCGGCAAGCGCAAGGTCGGCCAGCACCTGAAGTACGACAGCCATGTGTTTGCGAACCATGGCGTGACGCTGCGCGGCATCGCGCACGACACCTTGCTGCAGTCCTATGTGCTGGAGTCGCATCGCAGCCATGACATGGACAGCCTCGCGCTGCGCTGGCTGGACCGCAAGACCATCACCTATCAGGAAGTCTGCGGCAAGGGTGCATCGCAGATCGGCTTCGATGAAGTCGGCATCGAGCAGGCCAGCGACTACGCGGCCGAAGACGCCGACGTGACGCTCCAGCTGCATAACGCGCTGTGGCCGCGGGTCGAGAAGAACGAGAAGCTGCGCTACATCTACGAAACCATCGAGCTGCCGACCGCGCGCGTCCTGCAGCGGGTGGAGCGCAATGGCGTGCTGATCGATACCGGCCTGCTGGCAGCGCAATCGCATGAACTGGGCACCCGGCTGATCGCGCTGGAGACGCAGGCGCATGAACTGGCCGGCCAGCCGTTCAACCTGAATTCGCCCAAGCAGATCGGCGAGATCTTCTTCGACAAGCTGAAGCTGCCAGTCGTCAAAAAGACCGCCAGTGGCGCGCCGTCGACCGATGAGGAAGTGCTGCAGAAGCTGGCCGAGGACTATCCGCTGCCCAAGCTGCTGCTCGAATACCGCGGCATGGCCAAGCTGAAGTCGACCTATACCGACAAGCTGCCCAAGATGGTCAACCCCGACACCGGCCGTGTGCACACCACCTACGGTCAGGCGATCGCCGTCACCGGCCGCCTTGCATCGAACGATCCCAACCTGCAGAACATCCCGGTGCGCACCGCCGAAGGCCGTCGCATCCGCGAGGCCTTCATCGCGCCCCCGGGGCGCATGATCGTGTCGGCCGACTATTCGCAGATCGAGCTGCGCATCATGGCCCACCTGTCGGAAGACCCGGGCATGCTGCGTGCGTTTGCCTCCGGCGAAGACATCCACCGCGCAACCGCTGCCGAGATCTTTGGCGTGTCACTGGCCGAAGTGAACAGCGAGCAGCGCCGCGCGGCGAAGGTGATCAACTTCGGCCTGATGTATGGCATGAGCGCCTTCGGGCTGGCCGGCAACCTCGGCGTCGAGCGCTCGGCCGCGCAGATGTACATGGAGAAGTACTTCACGCGCTTTGCCGGCGTGAAGCGCTTCATGGACGACATCCGGCTGCAGGCCAAGTCGCATGGTTTTGTCGAGACCGTATTCGGCAGGCGCCTGTGGCTGCCCGAGATCAATTCGCCGAACGGCCCGCGCCGACAGGCTGCCGAAAGGGCGGCGATCAATGCGCCCATGCAGGGCACCGCCGCCGACCTGATCAAGCTGGCGATGGTCGCCGTACAGGACTGGCTCGACGCTGAAGGCCTGCAGACGCTGATGGTGATGCAGGTGCACGATGAACTGGTGCTCGAAGTGCCGGAGCAGGAACTGGCGCTGGTCAAGGAAAAGCTGCCGCAGCTGATGGCGGGCGTCGCGGCACTGAAAGTGCCGCTGGTGGCCGAAGTCGGCGCTGGCGCCAATTGGGAGGTGGCTCACTGATGACGATGACCGACGAACTCCAATCGCTGCTGTCGAACCCGATGGCGAAAGACTCGACCGACCGACGCGACTTCATGAAGGTCACGCTGGGCACCGGTTTTGCGGCAGCCGTGCTGCCAACCCTGTCGCAGGCGGCGATCACCACCGATGCCGAAGGGCTGGAAGCGGGCACGGTGCAGCTGAGCGTCGACGGTCAGGTGGTGCCGCTCTATCGCGCGCAGCCGAAGGACGGGCGCAAGCTGCCGGTGGTGCTGGTGGTGTCGGAGATCTTCGGCGTGCACCACCATATCGCGGATATCGCGCGCCGCTTCGCGAAGCAGGGCTACCTGGCGCTGGCGCCGGACCTGTTCGTGCGTCAGGGCGACGCGACGAAGTACGACTCGATCCCGGAGCTGATGAAAGCCATCATCGCCAAGGTGCCTGATGCGCAGGTCATGCGCGACCTCGATGCCTGCGTCGCATGGGCGGCGGAGCACGGCGGCGATACGTCGCGGCTGGGCGTGACCGGCTATTGCTGGGGCGGGCGCATCACCTGGATGTATGCGGCCCACATCCCGAAGGTGAAGGCGGGCGTGGCCTGGTATGGCCGGCTGGTGCAGGACAAGACCACGCTGCAGCCGCAGCACCCGGTCGACATTGCCGGCGAACTGAAGGTGCCGGTGCTGGGCCTGTACGGTGGGCGCGATACCGGGATTTCGCTGGACAGCGTCGAGCAGATGAAGGCTGCGCTGGCCAAGGGCAAGAGCGGCAGCGAGATCGTCGTCTATCCGGACGCCGGGCACGGCTTCCATGCGGACTACCGGCCCAGCTATGTCGAGGCCGATGCGAAGGATGGCTGGAAGCGCTGCATCGACTGGTTCAAGCGCCACGGCGTGTAGGCCCGATCGCCGGACCTGCGGCCCCTGAGCGCAGTCGTCCCGCGTTGCGGCGGGACGCAATGCAACCATGGCAGGGCCGGCCGCGACGAGTCCCATCGGCACCGGCGGCGACCAGAGGCATTGCCTGCGTCAGACGACTGATTGCCCGCCCTCGGCCGGCTATGGTCTAATCGCGGGCACGTTCTTACGGGTAAAACAAAATTAACTCCACGCTGTCTTCCATCCTGCTGGCCACCACGCTTGGTGGGGTCATCAGCATCTCCGCTGCCGCTTTCCTGTCCTACGGCCTGCTGTCGCGCATGGTCGAGCGCATGGTCAGCCTGTCGGTCGGTATCCTGCTGTCGACCTCGCTGCTGCATGCGCTGCCGGAAGCTTTCGAGTCGGATGCCAATATCCACGGCCTGTTCGCGACCCTGCTCGCCGGCCTGCTGGGTTTCTTCCTGCTCGAAAAGATGGCCATCCTGCGCCACTCGCACCATTACGAAGGCGACGGGCATGGCCATGAACACGGGCATGATGCGCACGAGGCCGGCAAATCCGGCTGGATGATCCTGGTCGGCGACAGCCTGCACAACTTCACCGATGGCATCCTCGTTGCAGCGGCCTTCCTGGCCGACCCCAAGCTGGGCATCATCACCGCGCTGGCCATCACCGCGCACGAGATTCCGCAGGAGATCGGCGACTTCATCGTGCTGTTGAATGCCGGCCTGTCGAAGGCGCGCGCTTATGCGTACAACCTGATCTGCAGCCTGATGTCGGTGGTCGGCGGCCTGGTCGGCTACTACATGCTGGGTGATGGCATGCACCTGATCCCTTACGTGCTGGTGCTGGCCTCGTCAGGCTTCATCTACATTGCCGTCAGCGACCTGATGCCGCAGATGCAGCGTCGCGCGACGCTGAAGGAAACGGTGCCGCAGGTGATCCTGATCGCCATTGGCGTCGGCATCGTCGTGCTGCTGACGCGGCAATTCCATCCACACTGAGGCACGCGCTGCGCGCTGGCTGATGGCGCATGCCGCGCCCAAGTAAAAACGGAACCTTGCGGTTCCGTTTTTTTATGCTTCAGGCCGTGCCCGTCGCCACCGGCCGCGACGGATCGGCCGACCATTCGCTCCACGAACCCGGATACAGCGCCGCGCCCGGCAGCCCGGCAATTTCCATCGCCAGCAGGTTGTGGCAGGCCGAGATACCGGAGCCGCATTGCGCGATCGTTGTCTCCGGGCTCTTGATCAGCGCGCCAAACCCCGTGCGCAGTTCGTCGGCCGACTTGAAGCGGCCGTCGGCCTGCAGGTTGTCCTTGAAGAAGCGATTTTTCGCGCCCGGGATATGGCCCGCGACCGGGTCGATCGTTTCGTTCTCGCCGCGGAAGCGATCGTTGGCACGAGCGTCGAGCACGATGCGCGCCTTCGCGCTCAGGTTGGCCAGCACATCATCGGCACTGACGGTCGAGGCCAGTGACGCCTGCAGGGTGATGCTGCCACGCGGACGGCCAATGACTTCTTTCGTCAGCGTGCCGCCGACCGCTTCCCATGCCGGCAGGCCGCCGTCGAGCACGGCCACGCCCTTGTGGCCGACCCAGCGCAGCATCCACCACAGCCGCGACGCGAACATGCTGCCATGCGCGTCATAGGCGATCACTTGCGAGTTCGGGTACACGCCCAGCTCGCGCAGGGTCTCGATGAAGGCTTCCTGCGTTGGCAGCGGATGGCGACCGCGGAAGGCGCCGTTCGGGCCCTTGGACTTGTCGGACAACAGGGTGTCGGGATCAGCGTGCTGTGCGCCGGGGATATGGCCGGCGGCGAAAGCGATCGCCCCTGCCTTCGTATCGGTCAGCTCCGAACGGCAATCCAGGATCACGAAGGTGGGGTTGTCGATATGCTGCTTCAGTTCTGCAGCGCTGATCAACGTCGTGTACGGCATGCGCAGGTCTCCTCGTTGGCATGCCCGCCTGGTCGTCATCAACGCGACCTTGTCCATGGACGGGCACCGGATGCCGCAATGCTTCAGCGGCGCCCGTGGTTGGGATGGGAATGCTCAGTCGATCTTCTTCGTACTGCTGCGGGCATTATAGAAGGTGGCTGCCACGCCGCTGGCAAGGATGATGGCTATGCCCACCCAGCCCCATGCATCCAGATGGTCGCCCCAGATCAGTATGCCCCAGATGCTGGAGAAGACGATGCCGGTGTACTGCAGGTTGGCCGTCACCAGCATCGCGCCAAGGCGGTATGCGCGCGTCATTGCCATTTGCGCAATTGTGGCGGTCAGGCCGATGGTGGCCAGCAGCAGCCAGTCCATGCCGGACAAGTCGTGCAGCAGACGGAACTCGCCAAAGCGGATGTGGCTGTCGACGGCGCTACCGAGCAGTCCGGCGATCACGCCGCTGACGGAAAAATAGAACACGACGCGATATTCGGGCTCGCCCAACTGCCCCAGCTTCTTGACCTGCATGTAGGCCAGGGCCGACAGGAAGCCCGAGATCAGCGCCATCAGGCCGCCCAGCCATTGCTCGGCATGGATGGTTGGCTTGAGCAGCAGCGCGACGCCGACGAAGCTGGTCACGACCGCGGCCGCCAGTCCCCATTCGAAGCGACGCTGCCTGTGCCACCAGCCGAGCGTGAAGACGATGGCCGCGATCCAGATTGGCGCCATGTAGTTCAGCGTCATTGCGGTGGCCAACGGCAGGCTGCCGATCGCGAAGAACCAGAGCCACAGCGCACATACGCCGACAAAGCCGCGCCAGGCATGGTGCCAGGGCAGGGACGTTTTGAGGGTCTGTTTGTTCAGGCGCGACAGCGTGAAGATGAGCAGCATGCCGACGGCGCCGCGGCACATCACGATCTCCGACGTGGACGATACGGCCGATTCCAGCTTCACGCAGACGCCCATCAGCGAGAACACGAAGGCGGCAACCAGCATCCACAACGACTGCATCGAGATCTCAGGTCCTGTCAGGTGAAGGGCGCCAAGCGAAGGCAGACGCGCCAATGGCGGGGAAGCGGCCGGCAGGGCGGGCAACGAGGCCGGCCCTGCCGGGGAAAGCGAACATCAGACGGCGATCTTGCTGCGGTACCACTCATGGAAGTGCTGCATGCCATCTTCCATCGGCGACTGGTAGGGGCCGACTTCGCTGGTGCCGCGGTCGAGCAGCGCCTTGCGGCCGGCGTCCATGCGCAGCGCGATCTCGTCGTCCTCGACGCAGGTTTCCATGTACGCGGCGCGCTCGGCGTCGACGAAGCTGCGCTCGAACAGCGCGATCTCTTCCGGGTAATAGAACTCGACCACGTTGGTGGTCTTTTGCGGGCCGGTCGGCCACAGCGTCGACACTACCAGCACGTTCGGATACCACTCGACCATGATGTTCGGGTACAGCGTGAGCCAGATCGCGCCAAACGGCGGTGCCTTGCCGCCATTGAAGCGCAGCACTTCGTCATGCCACTTCTGGTAAACCGGCGAGCCCGACTTCTTGAGCGCCGAATTCACGCCCACGGTCTGCACGCTGTAGCCCGGGCCCATGTCCCAGCGCAGGTCATTGCAGGTAACGAAGTTGCCGAGGCCCGGATGGAAGGGCTCGACATGGTAATCCTCGAGATAGACCTCGATGAAGGTCTTCCAGTTGTAATTGCACTCGTGGACCTCGACATGGTCGAGCATGTAACCGTCGAAGTTCAGGTCCTTGGTAACAGACAGGTTCTTCAGCGTACCGGCGACGTCGAAGCCATTGTTCTCGAACAGCAGGCCGTTCCAGTTCTGCAGGCCGAAGCGCTCGAGGTTCAGGCAGGGCGTGTCGGCGAAATGCGGCGCGCCGACCAGTTCGCCCTTGAGGTCGTAGGTCCAGCGGTGCAGCGGGCACACGATGTTGTTCGAATTGCCACGGCCGACCAGCATCTTGGCCTGGCGATGACGGCAGACATTCGACATCAGCTCGATACCCTGTTGCCCACGGACCAGCACGCGACCATCGTTCTCCCAGGGGAGGGTCGCGAAATCGCCTGCGTTGGGCACCATGAGCTCATGGCCCGCATAAGCCGGGCCTTGTTTGAACAGCTGCTGGATTTCCTGCTGCAGCAGTGCGTCGTTGAAGTAGACGCCTACGGGAAGTTGCGCGTTGGAGCGCGCGAGCCGAGAGAGACTGGCCAGATCGGACATCCCCACCCCCAAATTAATTTGCACCAACCTAAGGAAGAAAGAATCCGCAAAAACCTGTGTTCAAACGAGATGAAACACTTATTTTTTGGACGAAAGGCGGATTATACCTGCGCGGACTCCCCGGGGATACCAGTATTTCAACCCCGAGTTTCGACCCCGAGGGCATGTTCGTGCCGCACGCAAATGCGGCATGTTCAGGCGGCTGCAGGCCCTGTCATGCGAGCTGTGGATGCCGATATGGCAAGCAAAAGCTCGGGTTTTGCAGTCCGCTCACGTGGCCTTGCACTAAAATAGCCGGCTATCTCTGCAAGACCTGACCATGCCGAAAAAGACCAACACCGAGCAACCCAGCGCATCCTTCGAAGATGCGATGGCAGAACTGGAACAACTCGTCGCCGATATGGAGGCGGGCGAACTGCCGCTGGAAGCCTCGCTGGCCGCCTACAAGCGCGGCTCCGAACTCGTGAAGTACTGCGCGGCCCAGCTTGAGCGGGTCGAGAAGCAGGTGAAGGTGCTGCAGGGTGAGCTGCTGAAGCCGTTCGAAGACGACGAGGACGAGGAAGCAGACGCATGAGCATGGAATTCGCCGACTGGCGCAAGCAAGTCCAGTCGGGCATGGAAGGCGTGCTGGCCGCGCACCTGCCGTCGCTGGCCGTCGTTCCGCAGCGCCTGCACGAGGCCATGCACTATGCGGCGATGGATGGCGGCAAGCGCGTGCGCCCGCTGCTGGTATACGCGGCCGGCGAGCTGTTCGATGCGCCGACGGATGCGATCGAACGCGCCGCGGCGGCTGTCGAGATGATCCACGTCTATTCGCTGGTACACGACGACATGCCCTGCATGGACGACGACGACCTGCGTCGCGGCAAGCCCACCGTGCACAAGCGTTATGACGACGCGACCGCGCTGCTGGTCGGCGATGCATTGCAGGCGCAGGCGTTTGAAGCGCTCGCTGGCGGCACGCTGGATGCGGCGCGCAAGGTGGCGATGGTGGCCTTGCTGGCGCGCGCAGCGGGCTCGCTCGGCATGTGCGGCGGACAGGCGATCGACCTCGCGTCGGTCGGTCTCGCATTGACGCTGCCTGAACTGGAACAGATGCACAAGCTCAAGACGGGCGCGTTGCTGCGCGCGTCGGTGATGCTGGGCGCCACGGCCGGCAAGGCCCTGGCGGCCGACGAAGAAGCCGCGCTGTCCGCGTATGCGGCAGCCATCGGGCTGGCTTTCCAGGTGGTCGACGACATCCTCGACGCCACCGAGGATACGGCCACGCTGGGCAAGACTGCCGGCAAGGATGCGGCCAACAACAAGCCGACCTATGTGTCGCTGCTGGGGCTGGAGGCCTCGCTTGCCCTTGCCGAGAAACTGCGGCACGATGCCCATGAGGCTTTGAAGCCATTTGGCAGCACGGCGGGCAGGTTGCGTGATATCGCCGACCTGATCGTGCGAAGGAAGGCCTGAGATGAAATTACTAAACAAGATCAATGACCCTGCCGACCTGCGCACCTTGTCGCGGGCGGAACTGCGCACGCTGGCCGATGAGCTGCGCAGCTACCTGCTGGAATCGGTGTCCAAGACCGGCGGCCATCTGTCGTCCAACCTTGGCACTGTCGAGCTGACGATTGCGCTGCACTATGTGTTCAGCACGCCGGAAGACCGCATCGTCTGGGATGTCGGCCACCAAACCTATCCGCACAAGATCCTGACCGGCCGTCGCGACCGCATGCCGACGCTGCGCCAGCAGGGCGGGCTGTCCGGCTTCCCCAAGCGCGATGAAAGCCCGTACGACACGTTCGGCACTGCGCATTCGTCGACCTCGATTTCGGCTGCGCTCGGCATGGCGCTGGCGGCGCGCACGAAAGGCGAGCAACGCCACTCGGTGGCCGTGATCGGCGACGGCGCGATGACGGCCGGCATGGCCTTCGAAGCGCTGAACAACGTCGGTGTCTATGAAGACATCAAGATGCTGGTGGTCCTGAACGACAACGACATGTCGATCTCACCGCCGGTCGGCGCGCTGAATCGTTACCTCGCGCGCCTGATGTCGGGCAAGTTCTATGCGGCGGCGAAGAATGTCGGCAAGTCCGTGCTGCCGCCGCGCATGCTGGAGTTCGCGAAGCGTTTCGAAGAGCATGCGAAGGGCATGCTGGTGCCGGCGACGATGTTCGAGGAATTCGGCCTCAACTACATCGGCCCCATCGATGGCCATGACCTCGATTCGCTGATCCCGACGCTGCAGAACCTGAAGGACCTGAAAGGCCCGCAATTCCTGCACGTGGTGACCAAGAAGGGCCAGGGCTACAAGCTGGCCGAAGCCGACCCCATCCTGTACCACGGCCCGGGCAAGTTCAATCCGGCCGAGGGCATCAAGCCTGCGGCCGTGCCGCCCAAGACTACTTACACGCAAGTGTTCGGCGACTGGCTGTGCGACATGGCGGCGCATGACGAGAAGCTGGTCGGCATCACGCCGGCCATGCGCGAAGGCTCGGGCATGGTCAAGTTCGACCAGCAATACCCGGAACGTTACTTCGACGTCGGCATCGCCGAGCAGCACGCCGTCACCTTTGCGGCCGGTCTTGCCTGCGAAGGCATGAAGCCGGTGGTCGCGATCTATTCGACCTTCCTGCAGCGCGGTTATGACCAGCTGATCCATGACGTCGCGCTGCAAGACCTCGATGTGACCTTCGCGCTCGACCGCGCCGGCCTGGTCGGCGCCGATGGCGCCACGCATGCCGGCAATTACGACATCGCCTTCCTGCGCTGCATCCCGAACATGGTGGTGATGACGCCGAGCGACGAGAATGAATGCCGCCAGATGCTGACTACGGCCTACCGTCATCCGGGGCCGGCGTCGGTGCGCTATCCGCGTGGCGCCGGTATCGGTGCTGCGATTGACGCCTCGCTCGATGGCATCGAGATGGGCAAGGGCCTCGTGCGTCGCCAGGGCAAGGGCGTGGCCATCCTCGCGTTCGGCACCATGGTGGCGCCGGCGCTGAAGGCGGCTGAGGAACTCAATGCCACGGTGGCCGACATGCGTTTCGTGAAGCCGCTCGACGCGGCGCTGGTCGCGCAACTGGCTGCCAGCCATGAACTGGTGGTGACCATCGAAGAAGGTTGTGTGATGGGTGGTGCTGGTTCGGCGGTGGCCGAGGCAATGGCTGCGGCCGGCATCGTCAAGCCGCTGCTGCAGCTCGGCTTGCCGGACAAGTTCATCGACCACGGCGATGCACAGGTATTGCTCGCACAGCTGGGCCTCGACGGGCAGGGCATCGCGGCCTCGATCCGCGAGCGGCTCGGTGCGAGTGAGCCCAGGCTGGTGGTGAATAATCACTGAGCGATTCACGGGAAGAAAAAACGGCGCAGCATGCGCCGTTTTTTTTCACTGTTGGGTGTGCGGTTACAGGCCGATTCTTACAGGTTCGACTGCATCGGAACAGCAAGCGGTGACTGGTGACGCAGGCAGGGCTTTCATGACTCCTTGACCTGACGAATCCATGCTATCGACACCTGGCAGCTATTCCGACTCCAGCCATCTTCTCCGAAACGCAGACGGCACCTACGTGCCCGCTTCACAAACGCCTCCTGTTTCCGCTACAGGGGATAACTCTGCGTCCGGCCTTGGGGGGGCGTCCATGGTCACCCGGCAAATGAAGCGGCAGTTCGCCCTGCTGGGGCTGCCCGATGACGGCCAGCCGCGAGGCAAAAAGTCTCGTACCGAACATTCCACCGAACAGCAGCCAGTCCCGCTCGTGTCGAGCGAACCAAGGACGAGGGTACTGTCATCCAATGGAGGCAGCGCTTCAACTGTTCAGTCGACGAGACCGCCGCTCAGCGATACAGCCCGCGTGCCTTCGAAGCGGGTTCGCTTTCAATTGGACACCGATCCATCGCGTGCCGCCGCGGGCCCCATCCCTGCGCCGGCGATCGACAATCCCAGGACACCGATCCAGATCATCAACGAGAACGACCTGCGGGCACTGCACGCGCTGCTGCAAGGCGTGGCGCGAGGCTGGAGCATGGCCGACAAGGCCGAGCTGCTGCGCCATGCCGCAGGTACCGGCAAGCTCGATGCCTTCAATGTGCTGCTTGAATTCGGCGCGCTGCAGGCGCTGCGCGGCGAAGCGCCGCGGAATGACCGGCAGTCCTTGCTCGAGTATGCGGCGTGGGGCCAGAACACGGCGATACTGGATCGCCTCGAAGCCAGCGGACTCCTTATCCGTGCGTTTGCGCGCGATGAACTGGTGGCGGCGATCGGTATCTCGGGAAGGAAAGGCGGTCTGGCCTTCCTGCAGCGCCTGTGCGATACAGCTAATGCTGCCGGCATTCGCTTTCAGCCGACCGACATGAGGAAGATTTTCGTGGCTACCGTGCAGTGGGAGGAAAACGAACACTGCCAGCGCATACCGTCTGCCGCCGTCATGGAATGGCTGATGGGGCACTATCCCGGCAGCTTCGATGCTTTCGTGTTTGCCGCGCCTTTGTGGAAGTCGGTCGATGTGGGCAACTGGTCGGCAGCGGAATACCTGCTCGGCGTGTGCGGCGCCAGTCCTCACCTGATCGGCGACGGTGCCCGGTCGCTGCTGATGATGGCAGCGGCCCGCGGGCGCCACACCCTGTTCGACCTGCTGTGCTTCCATGGCGCGGATCCACATGCGATCGACGCCGATGGGCAATCGGTGCTGCGCTACGCAGTGCTGGGGCAGGGGCCGCAGATCATATCCGACCTCGCGCTACGATACCGGGTCGATACGGGCATCAAGGACAAGCAGGGCAAGACACCGGCCGACCTGGCACTACAGCAGGGAAGGGCCGATCTCGTCAACATCATGCAATCGCAGCCGCTGCATATCGATTACCTGTCCGGTTTGTGAGTGCGTTGAATTGTTCGCTTTGCTCGCTACATTGTCGCAGAACGAACGTGTGATCGGAGGATAGAACATCCGCGCAGGTGGCCGTTACACAGCGCATCGCCGGCAGCGTGCCGGCCTTCGCAGCCACCCACCCCCAGAAAGGATGTACCAGCATGGGCACACCCAACGCCAACAATCCACCGAACTATCCAAGCTCGGCGTATTCGTATCTCCAGAATCAGGCCCAGCAGCAAGCGCTGCAACAACCCGCCCAACAAGGACAGCCAGGACAACAGGTGCCCGGACAGGCGAATGCCGCACCTGCTGCGCCGCGCATGCTGCAGCCGCAGCCTCAGCCGCAGCAGCAGGTGCAGCCTCCGTTGCAACAGATGCAGCCACAGCCGGCCGGCTTCCAGCATGTGCCGAATCCGCCGGGGCAAATTCAGGCCGGCATGGAAGCTGGCGGCCCTCCCCAGTTGCGTGCGGACCGCAAGCGCGATCGTGATGAAGAGGGTGATGTGAACGACCGGGCCAAACGCGCACGGATCGAGCAGGGCGACGCCGGGGAGGTTGCAGCCGGCGCGGCGCCGGTCACACCGCCGCGGGCGCTGCCGGACGAGCAGAACCCGGACGGGCTTTGCCGCGCCGCGATCCGCGCCGGCGATGTCAATGCGTTCATGGGACTCTGGCAATCCGGCACGCTGGAAGGCGATGCTGACGATTTCCTCGGTGTGGCCGTGAGTGCGGGCCAGGTCGAGATTGCCAGCGTACTGTTGCTGGCCGGCGCCGATTCGGATGCGTCAATGGCCGATCACGGCGATCCTCCCATCGTGGTAGCGGCGCTGAACAATAACCTGCCCATGGTGCGGCTGCTGCTCGAGAACGGCGCTGACATCAATGCCTGGCATGTCGATGGCAGCGAAATGGGCGCGCTGGCGGCGTCGGTGCGGCATCCCGACCTCGAGCTGTTCAAGTTCCTGCTTGCCCAGGGTGCCAATCCCGGGGCAGTGCCCTGGCGCCGGCGCGACGGCGACGAAGATCGCGAAGAGATCGAGGAAGGCACTGGCTCCGGCATGCCCTACACGCCGCTGATGGAAGCGGCCGGCCACGGCACCATCGAGGCCGTGCGGCTGCTGCTCGACAAAGAGGTCGATCTGTCGACACAGGACCAGGATTTCTGCGATGCGTTCCGCCGCGCGGCGCAGTCAGGTCACCTGGAGATTTGCCAGCTGCTGGTGGAGCATGGCGCTGACGTTGATGCCGAGCCTTGGGGCAAAGGCTCGGCCGTCGTCAGCAGCCTGACCTGCGCTGCCGCGGGGGGTAATCTCGACGTTCTGCAAATGGTGATGGATTCACGCCGACAGGCGCAGGTGAAACTGGCCGAGCCGAAGGAGCTGATTGACGCGATTTTATGCGGTGTCAAAGGCGGACATGTGAACTCGGTGCTCACGCTCTGCAGCCAGCAATTCGAGCTGAACCTGGTGGCGCAGCCGTTTGGCATGGTCAAGGCCAAGGAGTGGATGGTGACGGCGATCCGGGCCGGCGACATCAACATGGTATCGGCCTTGCATGATGTGCTGCGGTCACAATTCACGGGCTGGCAGCTGGATGGTCATGCGCTGTGTCTGGAGGCGATGGCGGCGCAGCGGCAGGATGTCCTGACCTGGCTGGTGTACAACTTCAGGGTCGACATCAACGTACCCGGCTCGATGCATGGTCCGACCGGATTCCAGTCGACCCTGCTGATGCAGGCGAGTACCATGGGGAACATGCCGATGATGCAGCAGCTGTTGCAGATGGGCGCGAAAATCGTCGTCGACCGACCCAATGGGCAGGGGATGCAACGTTACAGCGCACTGGACGCAGCAATGCAAGCCGGTCAGACCATGGCACTCCGCTACCTGCAGGATTCCCTGGTGGCGCGAGGTAACGGCTGAAGCAGCGCCGTGTAGCTTGAGAAGGCCCCGCTGCGGAATCCCCGCAGCGGGGCCTGATTCATTCGCGTCCGCGACCCTTTTGCCACAGCACGTCCTGGCCACCTGCGTGGCGGTTCAGCACGCGTGCCAGCACGAACAGCAAGTCCGACAAGCGGTTCACGTAGTGCCCGAGTCGTGCATGCACATCTTCATCCTTGCGTAGTGCGACGATGCTGCGCTCGGCGCGCCGGCACACGGTGCGGCACACATGGGCGATGGCGGCAGCGCGCGAGCCACCGGGCAGGATGAAGTCCTTCAGCGGCGTCAGCGTGCCGTTGTACTTCTCGAGCAGCGCATCCAGTCGTGCGACCTGCGCATCGGTCATCATCACGAAGCCGGGGATGGACAGTTCGCCGCCGAGGTCGAACAGGTCGTGCTGAATCGTGATCAGCTCTTCACGCATCTCGGCCGGCAAGTCTTCACACAGCAGCACGCCGATCTGCGAATTCAGTTCATCGACATCGCCCATGGCTTGCACGCGCAGTGCATCCTTGACCGTACGGGTGCCATCGCCGAGGCCAGTGGTGCCATCATCGCCCGTGCGGGTCGCAATCTTTGAAAGTCGGTTGCCCATCTTCAGGAATTCAAAAGCTCGTTTGCATCAATAACAGGCAGCATACGGGAAAATGCCCACCCCATGTTTGCGCTGCAAAAACTGTCGATTCGGGGCCAAGCCCGCCCACGGGCGGCCCGCAATCGAAGGCAAGTCGGCGGAAAGTCCGCGGCTGGTCTGCGCGCTGGCTGACGGCCGCGCCGGCGGGCCCGGCTTCGGATCGTCCTGCACCGGCTCGGGCTGGCCCGCGCTGGCTCGGCCAGAGGTCAATCCGGTTATGAAGCGGTGGTGGGACACGGAGTACAATATCTTTCTCTCGGAGAATCCCGCATGAATTCCCCCACCGATGTCCTGAAGCGCCCCATGCCCGAAGCCCTGTTGTCTGCATTGCAGGCCCGTTTTGGCGCGCAATTGTCGACCACCCACGCAATGCGCGAGCACCATGGGCGCGACGAATCCTCGTACGACCCGATGCTGCCCGATGCGGTGGTCTTTGCGCAATCGACCGAGGATGTGGCGGCGGCCGTGGCCTTGTGCAACGAACATCGTTTCCCGGTCATTCCCTATGGCGCTGGCACTTCGCTCGAAGGCCATATCCTCGCTTTGCAGGGCGGCCTGTCGATCGACTTGCTGCAGATGAACCGCGTGGTCAACATCAATGCCGAAGACTTGACCGTGACGGTACAGCCTGGCGTGACCCGCAAGCAGCTCAATGCCGAAATCAAGGATACCGGCCTGTTCTTCCCCATCGATCCGGGCGCGGATGCGTCGATCGGCGGCATGACGGCCACCCGCGCCTCCGGCACCAATGCCGTGCGCTACGGCACCATGCGCGAAAACGTGCTGGCGCTGACCGTGGTCACCGCCGAAGGCAAGATCATCAAGACCGGCACCCGTGCGAAGAAATCCTCCGCCGGCTATGACCTGACGCGCCTGTTCGTCGGCAGCGAAGGCACGCTGGGCATCGTGACCGAAATCACGCTCAAGCTCTATCCGCAGCCCGAGGCCGTGTCGGCCGCGGTGTGCTCGTTCCCGAGCATTGCGGCAGCGGTCAACACCACGATCCAGACCATACAGATGGGCGTGCCGGTGGCGCGCGTCGAGTTTGTCGACGAGAGTGGCGTCAAGGCCATCAACATGCATGACAAGCTGTCGCTGCCGGAAAAACCGCTGCTGCTGTTCGAATTCCATGGCAGCGAGCACGGTGTGAAGGAGCAGGCTGAAGTCGTGCAGCAGATCGCCGACGAACATGGCGCCGAAGATTTTGAATGGGCAACGCGCCCCGAAGACCGCAGCCGCCTGTGGCAGGCGCGGCACAATGCCTACTTCGCGCTGCTGCAACTGCGCCCCGGTTCGCGCGCGATCTCGACCGATTGCTGCGTGCCGATCTCGCGGCTGGCCGAATGCCTGCTCGAGACCAAAGCCGACTGCGAGCGCGAGAAAATCATTCACGGCATCGTCGGCCATGTCGGCGATGGCAACTTCCATGTGCAGATGCTGATCGATCCGAACGACCCGGCCGACATCGCCCGTGCCGAAGCGGTCAACGAGCGCATGGTGTCGCGCGCGATCGCGATGGACGGCACCTGCACCGGCGAACATGGTGTCGGCCTGCACAAGATCGACTTCCTGGTGCAAGAGCATGGCGAGGGTGCGATCGACGTGATGCGTACCCTCAAGCATGCGCTGGACCCGAACAATATTCTCAACCCAGGCAAGGTCGTCCGCTGGTGACGCACCTACGCCGCTGAAGCAAGGTTCACATGGCCAATCGTATTCCGCCGGTACACGCGCTGTCCGCATTCGAAGCAGCTGCACGTCACGGCTCCTTCGCGCTGGCGGCCGAGGAACTTTGCATCACACCGTCTGCATTGTCACATCGCATTCGTTTGCTGGAAGAATTCGTCGGCGAGCGCCTGTTCGTGCGCGACGGCCGCAATGTCGGCCTGTCCGAATTTGGCCGTCGTTATCTTGATGTGGTGCGCCAGGCACTGCGCACGCTGACCGATTTCCCGATGCCGCGCCGCGCTGCGTCCGTGCAGCCGCGCGTCAAGGTCACCGTGCCGCCGACCTTCGCACGTTACATGCTGGTGCCCAAACTGTCGTCGTTCACGAAGGCGCACCCCGACATCGCGATCGAGATCTACCTGTCGGTGCCGCTGTACGACTTGTCGCTATCGGAAAGCGATATCGAAGTGCGCTTCGGCCCGGGTCGCTACCCCAATTTGCAGTGCGAAAAGCTGTTCCTCGAACCGACCTTCGCCGTGGCCAGCCCGGCCTACCTCGAGCAGATCGGCGGCATCCGCGAACCGGCCGATTTGCAGAAGGCCACGCTGATCCGTTCCGCGCTCGAACCCTGGCAGCCGTGGTTCGAAGCCACCGGCCTCGACTGGCCGGAGCCGACCAGCGGCATCCGGGTCGACGACCTCGGCCTGCTGCTGGAAATGGTCAAGCACGGCCATGGTGTGGGCCTGGCGCGCTCGCACTTCGCGCGCGAGATGCTGGCATCGGGCGACATCGTGCGCCTGTTCAATGAAAAGACCGGCACCCCGCCGCATGGTTATCATGTCGTCTACGAAAAGCCGGTGCTGGAGCGCCCGGAAGTGGCCGTCTTCCTGCAATGGGTGCTGGCGACCTTCAGCACCATCTGAGGCCAGCCGCCTGAATTCGGTCAACTGAAATCAGCCTTCTGAAATCAGCCTCCTGAACTCAGCCTCCTGAACTCAGCTATTTGCGGCTAGTTCCCCGAGCTTGGCCTGCCGGACCCCCGCCGCAAGCCAGGCCCTGGTTCAGGTCTTGGTCCAGACCTCGGCTCAGGCTTCAGTCCAGGCCTCAGCCCTGGCCTCGGGTCAGACGTGAGGTCTGGCGGGCGCTTGCCTGCCGTGGCGGCCCCGCGCTGCCTGCGCAGCCCCCAGCATCCGACCATCCCTGCATTCCCGTTCTTTTTTGCCAGCTTTATCCCCTGCTGCGGCCATCAGCCATTGGTATAGCCAAACCAACTATTTGCCGGGCAAAAAAATTCAACAGTCTGGCCAAAGCTTTTCAGCCGAAATGCGCGGATTTGGCGCTCGTGCTGCGGTGCGATTCTATAAACTACGCATCTTTCCCATTGCGGCGCCCGGTCAGGGTGGCTGCTCCCGGATTCGACATCATGAACGCCCCTGAAAAACCGGCCTTTGCCCTAGCGCGACAGCAGGCCGTGGTCGCCGCGCTGCGCGCCGTGCTTCCCGCGCAGTCCGTGCTGTATACCGAAGAAGATACCCGTCCTTACGAATGCGACGGCTTGTCGGCCTACCGGCAATTGCCGATGGTGGTCGTGCTGCCCGAGAGCGAGGCGCAAGTCGTCGCCGTGCTCAAGGCTTGCCGCGAACAGCAGGTGCCGATCGTGCCGCGTGGCGCCGGTACTGGCCTGTCCGGCGGCGCGATGCCGATCGCCGATGGCGTCGTGCTGTCGACCGCGCGCCTGAACCGCATCGTCAAGCTTGACCCGTATGCACGTACCGCCGTGGTCCAGCCCGGCGTGCGCAACCTGGCGATTTCGGAAGCGGCCAATCCGCATGGTCTGTACTACGCTCCTGATCCTTCGTCGCAGATCGCCTGCTCGATCGGCGGCAACGTCGCCGAGAACTCTGGCGGCGTGCACTGCCTGAAGTACGGCCTGACCGTGCACAACGTGCTGCGCGTGCGCATGGTCACCACCGACGGTGAAGTCGTCGAGCTGGGCAACGAAGGCCTCGATGCACCTGGACTCGACCTGCTGGCCGTCTTCATCGGCTCCGAAGGCATGCTGGGCGTGGTCACCGAAGTGACCGTGAAACTCGTGCCGAAGCCGCAGGCCGCACGCGTGATCATGGCGTCCTTCGATGACGTGGTCAAAGGCGGCAATGCGGTCGCCAATGTGATCGCCGCCGGCATCATCCCGGCCGGCCTCGAGATGATGGACAAGACCAGCTCGCGCATGGTCGAGCCTTTCGTGAAGGCCGGTTATGACACCGACGCCGAAGCCATCCTGTTGTGCGAATCCGATGGCACCACCGAAGAAGTGGAAGAAGAGATCGCGCGCATGACCGAAGTGCTGAACGCTTCCGGCGCCACCGCAATTACGGTGTCGACCAGCGAAGCCGAGCGCCTGAAATTCTGGTCCGGCCGCAAGAATGCGTTCCCGGCTGCGGGCCGCATCTCGCCCGATTACTACTGCATGGACGGCACCATCCCGCGCAAGCACCTGGCGAAAGTCTTGCTCGGCATCGCCGAGATGGAAAAGACCTGGGGCCTTCGCTGCGCCAACGTGTTCCATGCCGGCGACGGCAACCTGCATCCGCTGATCCTGTTTGATGCCAACACCCCGGGTGAATTCGACCGCGCCGAAAAATTCGGCGCCGAGATTCTCGAGCTGTGCGTTGAAGTCGGCGGCACCATCACCGGCGAGCATGGCGTGGGCATCGAGAAGATCAATTCGATGTGCGTGCAGTTCGCACCCGAAGAGCGCGAAGCCTTCTTTGCCGTCAAGCGCGCGTTCGACGCCGCCTTCATCCTGAACCCGGACAAGGCCATCCCGACGCTGCACCGCTGTGCCGAGTACGGGAAGATGCACGTGCGCCGCGGCGAACTGAAACACGCGGACCTGCCGCGGTTCTGAACGAACAAGAAAGAAAACACTGAAGATGGACCAGGGATTGCAGCAATTCAAGGATCGCATTGCTTCGGCGACTGCGTCGAAGACGGCACTGCGCATCCGCGGCAACGGCACCAAGGACTGGTACGGCCAGGAGCTGCGTGGCGAGATCCTCGACACGAGCGGCTACAGCGGCATCGTGTCCTATGACCCGACGGAACTCGTGATCACGGCACGCGCCGGCACCACGCTGCGCGAAATAGGCAAGGCGCTGGCCGAGAAGCAGCAGATGCTGGCCTTCGAGCCGCCGCGCTTCGATGGCCTCGCGACCATCGGCGGCATCGTCGCCAGCGGCCTGTCCGGCCCGCGCCGTCAGGCGGTGGGCTCGGTGCGCGATTTCGTGCTCGGCGCGTCGCTGATGGACGGCAAGGGTGAGGTGCTGAACTTCGGCGGTCAGGTGATGAAGAACGTCGCCGGCTACGATGTGTCGCGCCTGCTGGCCGGCTCGCTCGGTACGCTGGGCCTGATCCTTGAAGTCTCGCTGAAAGTACTGCCGCGTCCGTTCGCGCAGCATTCGCTGCAGTTCACTATGGGTGAAGAAGAAGCGCTGCGCATGCTGAACACCTGGGGCGGCCAGCCGCTGCCGTTGTCGGCTTCGTGCTGGCATGACGGCAAGCTCGCAGTACGCCTGTCCGGCGCGCAAGCGGCGGTCGATGCAGCGATCGCGAAGATGGGAGGCAGCGCGCTGCCTGAGGCGGATGCGTTCTGGGACAGCCTGCGCGAGCAGTCGCATGCCTACTTTGCTGGCGCTGACGCCAGCGGCCTGTGGCGCGTCTCGGTGCCGACCTTTGCGCCGGCACTGAACCTGCCGGGCACGCAGCTCATCGAATGGGGTGGCGCGCAGCGCTGGCTCAAGACCTCCGCCGATGCTGCCACGATCCGCACCGCCGCTGCAGCTGCCGGCGGCCATGCGACGCTGCATCGCGGGGGCGACAAGTCGGTCGGCGTGTTCCATCCGCTGGCGCCGGCCGTCGCGCGCATCCACCGCAACCTGAAAAACGCTTTTGACCCGGCGGGCATCTTCAATCCCGGCCGCATGTACTCTGATTTCTGATAATGCAAACGAATCTAGCCGACTTCATCAAGGACACGCACGAAGGCCTGGAGGCCGATGCCATCCTGCGCAAGTGTGTGCACTGCGGCTTCTGTACCGCGACCTGCCCGACCTATCAGCTGTTGGGTGACGAGCTCGATGGTCCGCGCGGCCGCATCTACCTGATCAAGCAAGTCCTCGAAGGCAAGCCGGCCACGGAAAAGACCCAGCTGCACCTCGACCGTTGCCTGACTTGCCGCAACTGCGAAAGCACTTGCCCGTCCGGCGTGCAGTACGGCCGTCTGGTGGATATCGGTCGCGGCATCGTCGAGAAGCAGGTCAAGCGTCCGTTCGTGCAGCAACTGGTACGTACCGCGCTGAAAGAAGGCTTGCCGAACAAGACGCTGTTCACGCCAGCGATGAAGGTTGGCCAGCTGGTGCGCCCGCTGCTGCCCGGCGCGCTGAAGAACAAGGTGCCCGAAGCGCGTCCGGCTGGTGCATGGCCCAAGCGAACGCATGCTCGCCAGATGCTGATGCTCGATGGCTGCGTGCAGCCGGCAATGTCGCCCAACATCAATACCTCGACCGCGCGCGTGCTGGATGCGCTTGGCGTGCAAGTTATCGTGGCACCGAAGGCCGGCTGCTGCGGCGCGATTCGCTTCCACATGAATGACCAGGAAGGCGGTCTGGATGATATGCGCCGCAACGTCGATGCCTGGTGGCCTTATGTCGAGTCCGGTGTCGAAGCGATCGTGATGAATGCCTCCGGCTGCGGCGCGACCGTAAAAGAGTATGGTCACCTGCTCGCGCATGACCCGGCCTACGCGCAACGCGCCCAGCGCATCTCCGAGCTGACCAAGGACTTGTCGGAGATCATGCCGGCGTTCGAGAAAGAGCTCGAGCAGAAGCTGGCTGGCAAGCTCAAGAAGCGCGTTGCCTATCACCCGCCGTGCACCCTGCAACATGGCCAGCAAATCCGCGGCAAGGTCGAGGGCGTGCTGAAGGCTTGTGGCGTGGATGTGAAGCTGTGCGCCGACAGCCACCTGTGCTGCGGTTCAGCCGGTACCTACTCGGTGACCCAGCCGGAGCTGTCCTACAAGCTGCGCGACAACAAGCTGAAGAACCTTCAGGCGACTGATCCGGAAATGATCGTGTCGGCCAACATCGGCTGCCTGACCCATCTGCAGTCGGGCACCGACACACCGGTGCGCCACTGGATCGAACTGATCGACCAGGCGCTCAGCCACTGACGCTGGTCGTAAAAATGCCAAGGGCCGCTGCGTTGCAGCGGCCCTTGGCATTTTTGCAGACGATTCCGCGCCGGATCAGACGACTTCGGACTCGTCATCGTCATTATTCCTGTGTGAGACCGTGGCATCCAGTGCCTGGTCACGGATAGTGACTTTCTTCAAATGGGTGGTGACATCCGCAGTGTTTTCTTCCTGCGGCTGCGATTTGCATGCCCGCACCACGCCCTTCACCGCGCCATAGGGCACCTGGGCGACCAGTCGGCAATCGTCGCGCAGCGCGTAGCCGATAACGATCAGGCTCATGGGTATGAGGAGGACATCTTGCAGTCTTTCGCTATCTGAATTGGCTTTGCGGGGATTGAAGGCGCTCAGGAAATGGGCATAGACGAGCAGGGAGGTAAATTTCCCCATCATCGACAAGAACAAGTCGAGGCGCTTGCCGCCGAACTCGGGCGAGATCACCGTCTCGTCGCGATGTTTTTGCGTTGCCTGGTCAAGTTCGGCCTGGAAGGTGGTCCAGTACGAAGACTTCTTGCGCGCCAGGCTGAATTCCTTGTCCTGGATGCCCTTCAGTGAATGCGCCGCTCTTTCGAGCACCGCGATCTCCTCGTCATCCATGCCTTGCGCTTGCAACTCCTTGCGATAGGAAGTCGTCGCAAGCTTGTCGAGATACAGCTTCGTATCGATGCGCGCCGATTCCAGATATGTCATCTGCAGCTTCCAGGTGTCGGGGACGTAATTGGTACGCTCTTCTCCCGGCAGGAAAGAGGAAATCATCTGGCCAGTGATGCTCGTCGTGGCGCCTGCCAGCATGCCGCCGAGGATGATCATTCCCCAGGCCAGGGCTTCGGGATTGATTTCGGCCGGATTCGGGCAACCTGCGGCAGGGTTGCTTGAGTTACCCGGAGGCGAAACTGCGCCCATGCTCGCGTTGGCAGGCGTCGGGTTGAAGGTATCGTAGCAGCGCGCATTGAGGTAATAGTCGCGCGCCGAGTAAATCAGCGTGAACCACAAGAAGGGCAGCCCGCGCACCAGCAGGTTCTTCCCGGCCGTGCTCAGTGCGTGCAGTCGACCGTAGTTCTCCAACGCCTCGGCCGCCGTCATTTTTTCCTTGATCGGATTGCCATCGGCATCTTTGCCTGTCGTGACAAGAAATTTCCTTTTCGGTTCTTTGCCTGCACAAGATTCGATGAGGTCACCCATGGCGCGCGCGCAGCGTCGCTGGTTTTCGAAATGCTCCTTGGTGGCATGCGTGACGATCGTGGACTTGCGTATCACTTGCGCGAGGCGATCGCCAACAAGGTCGCTGGCAAGGCAAGAGACGACGGGGAATAGCCATGGGTTGCCGGTGAATGCCACGGCGATGCCACCGAGGGCAAACGATGTCAGCTGGTTTGCACTGCCGGCCGGCAGATCCCATGCATATTTGTTGGCTCGATGCTCCTTGACGTAGAGATCTTCCCGCTTCTTGGCTTTTTCCCATTCTGCCTTGTAGCGCAGGGTCGTGTTTTCCTTGCCTTCGAAGATCATGGCTTCGAGCCCGGCGCGGGTCTTGGGATCCATCTTCGGATTGTCTGACGTGCCGAACTCTTCATCCGTCGACTCCGAATCCGAATCCACGGAATCAATCTCGGATTCGCTATTGCTGGGAGTGAAGTCCGGGTCCTGCGGCTGCCCATCGATGTTGGGCGCATTGTCATCGTCGCTGGAGTCGATCAGTCGCTCGTCGCCCGGGGTGCTGGTGGTGGAAGGAAGCGTCGCTTGCGGTGTGCTGCTGCTCCCTCTTGTGTCCATCGGTGACTTGTCTGCCCTACGGGTGTGTTCCCGATGGGTCAGCCAGCGTTGAATGGTGCGATTCCTGCGAGACCCTTCTGCAACTGGGGCGCCGGGCGGTGAATCCAGCGTCAGCGGGGGAGCCTTAGGGCGCGGTGTTTGTGGAAGATTTGCGTTTGACGCCAGCGCATGCACACTCCCGAGATTTGCAGTGGAGGCATGCTTGACAGCCGTGTCCGGTGGCGGCAGCACTGAGCGCGGGTTGGGCTGCATGCCAAACTGCGTCATCGGCTCTGGTGTGCGCGGCGAGGGAGGGGGTGTTTTGTCCATGGTTGTCCCTCTTTCAGGCGAGTTCGGATGGGCTGGCAACGTCATCGAGGTGGAATACCTCGCGCACGGTATCCACGAAGGGCAAATCGTCGAAATCTTGCAGCACGGTATGCTGGAGATTAAGCGCGCGCTCGACATAGGCGCGCAGCATGTCGGCCAGTTGCTCCGCCTCCAGACGGTCGGGCTGCATGATGTGCACGCAGAAGATCACGTTGCCGCTGCCGGGGTCGATGGCGTATACGCCGCTGGTCTTGCTGCCGCTGAGGAGGTTGAGCATCAGCAGTCGCTCGAAGATGCGCTGCCGTGAACTTTCGTTCACCGGTCCGATGTCGACATAACAGAACAAGCGGTCGTCGATGATTTCCGGGTCGTGATACAGCGCGACCCGTATGCCTTCGTGCTCCAGGATGCCCTCGTTGCCCAGCTTGTCGGGGTCAGGCAGTTCGAGCAACAGCGATACATCGCGGCACAGGCTGACAAAGCCCTGATGGTCCATGGTGTCACCTCCGTATTGTTGGACTTGGCGGGGGAAGACGGGAGGCACGCATGTGGCCACGCCCGACCGATTCCGGTCGGATGGGTAACCCTTGGAAATTGATAGTTCAGCCCGGACTGGCGGCGCCGGGTGGGCGCAGGTACGCCGGTCGGCGGCAGCGTGCGGTCAGGCGTGAGGTCGGGCCTGCGGTGAGGCGTCGGTCAGGCGTCGGTCAGTGGCCGATCAGTCGCAGATCAGTCGCAGATCAGTCGGTGATACCTTGCTGCTTGTACGCTGGCACGCGGCGGGCCATGTGAGAAGAGAGCAGAGGGGCGGGCAGTAAGCAGCCCGCTGGCTCAGTGATCCAGCAGCGCCAGCACGTCGCTGTCGAGTGCGTTCGGCGATGTGGTCGGCGCATAGCGTGTGACGACCTTGCCATGGCGGTCGACCAGGAATTTGGTGAAATTCCATTTGATGCCATCGGTACCCAGGAGGCCAGGGGCTTCTTCCTTCAGGTGGGTAAACAAGGGATGGGCATTCGGCCCGTTGACATCGACCTTGTCGAACAAGGGAAAGCTGACGCCGTAATTCTTTTCGCAGAAAGCACCGATTTCGTCAGCCGTGCCCGGCTCTTGCGCGCCGAACTGATTGCAAGGGAAGCCCAGTACCGCGAAGCCGCGATCCTTGTACTTCTTGTACAGCGCTTCCAGCCCGGCGTATTGCGGCGTGAAACCGCATTGGCTGGCAGTATTTACGATCAGCAGTACCTTGCCTCGCCAATCGCCGAGCGAGGTCTCGCTACCGTCCAGACGTCGAACCGCAAAGTCATAGAGTGTGCTCATGTGTGTTCCCTGGCGTGAAGGCGTCATGGCGGCGAATCTCAAGGAAACGAACCGAAGGCAAACCCAAGATGAACCCGGGGCGAACCCGGGGCGAACCCAAGCCGAACCTCAAGAAAGTAGCCGCCGAAGTACTCGATGCCGTTGATGCTAGCACCTGCCGCCATTTCCTGCCGACGGCGTGCGATGAGGGATAATGTCGCCCCATGTCCATTGCAGAAAATCTCGTGCGCGTCACGCAAGCCATCGCCCAGGCAGCGGCGACGGCTGGCCGCGCGGCAGCCGATGTGCAATTGCTGGCCGTGTCGAAAACCTTCGGTGCCGAGGCTGTCATCGAAGCGGCCGCCGCCGGGCAGTCGGCCTTTGGCGAAAACTACCTGCAGGAAGCGCTCGACAAGATGCAGGCCGTGCGTGAATTGCGCCCCGGGCTGTCGCTGGCCTGGCACTTCATCGGTCCCATCCAGAGCAACAAGACGCGTCCGATCGCGGAGCATTTCGACTGGGTCCATTCGGTCGACCGGGAAAAGATCGCGCAACGCCTGTCGGACCAGCGGCCCGAAGGCTTGCCGCCCCTGCAGGTCTGCCTGCAAGTGAATGTCAGCGGCGAAGACAGCAAGAGCGGGGTCGCGCCCGACGAGGTGCTGCCGCTGGCGCAGGCCGTGGCCAGACTGCCGCGCCTGCGGCTGCGTGGCCTCATGGCGATACCGGAGCCCGCCGATACCTTCGACGAACAGCGCGCGCCTTTCCGCAAGCTGCGCGAGCTGCAGGTGCAACTGGACGCACAGGGAATACACACCGATACGCTGTCCATGGGCATGTCAGCTGACATGGCCGCAGCGATCACTGAAGGCGCGACCATCGTGCGCGTCGGCACAGCCATTTTTGGAAAAAGAGATTATGCAAAATAACGTGAAGATCGCCTTCATCGGCGGCGGCAACATGGCGCAGGCACTGATCGGCGGCCTCGCAGACAAGCTCACTGCAGCGGCCAATATCCATGTGGTCGACATCAATGAAGCCGCGCTGGCCGCCTTGCGCGACAAGTTCGGCGTGACCACCGCTACGGCCGCCGGCGACGCGGTCGCGGCGTCGGATGTGATCGTGCTGGCGGTCAAGCCGCAGCAGCTGCGCGAAGTCGTCGCCACGCTCAAGCCGCTGGTCAGGCAACAACTGGTGCTATCGATCGCCGCCGGCATCCGGGCGGCCGACCTGTCGCGCTGGCTCGGCGGCCATAACGCTATCGTGCGCACCATGCCGAATACGCCGGCACTCGTTGGCAAGGGCATCACCGGTGCGGTGGCCATGGGTGGCGTGTCCGAGGTGCAGCGGCAGACGGCCGATGCGATCTTGCGCGCGGTCGGTGCTACCGTGTGGCTGGATGACGAAGGCAAGATCGATGCCGTCACCGCGCTGTCGGGCAGCGGCCCGGCCTATGTGTTCTATTTCATCGAGGCGATGCAGGCCGCAGCCGTCGAACTGGGCCTGACCGAAGCGCAGGGACGCGAACTGGCGCAGGCGACCTTTGCGGGCTCGTCTGAACTGGCGATCCGTTCCGACGAGCCGGTGTCGCTGCTGCGCGAGCGCGTGACCTCGAAGGGCGGCACCACTTATGCGGCGCTGGTATCGATGGAAGCCAGCGGCGTGAAGCCGGCGATCGTCAAAGCCCTGCATGCAGCGGCAGCGCGCGGCAAGGAGCTTGGGGACGAGTTCGGGAAGGATTGACATGCCCCTACGCGCTGGCTTGCCAGCCAGCGCGCCTCGACAGGAGCAATGCGTGCGTTGCGCCCCCGGCAGGACGCATTCGGCCATGCGTGCTGGTTTCGCTCAGAGAACGAGTCGTATGCGGCGCGAAACCCTCGCTTCGCCTCCTGCCTCAACCATTCCCTTGCTGGGCCAGTTGACCGAGGTCCCATAGCGGCAAGAAGATCCCCAGCATCAGCACCAGCACCAGTGCACCCATCACCGCCAGCAGGATGGGCTCGATGGCATCGCCCAGGCGGCTGACTTCGTACTGCAGCTCTTCCTGGTACATCTGGGCGACCTGCTCCATCATCTTTTCCATTTCACCGGTCGCTTCGCCGACGGAGATCATCTGCAATTCCATCGGCTTGAAGATGTCGGCGCCCTGCGCGATGCGCAGCATGGTCTCGCCGCGTGTGATGCCCTCGCGCATGCCGTGGATGCGGCGCTCGAAGAAGGCGTTGTCCACCACCTTGGCCACCAGCGTGAAGGCCTGATCGATCGGCACGCCGCTCTTGCACGCGATCGAGAACGACAGGCAGAAACGGGCAATGCCGGCCTTGTTGAAGATGCCGCCGATCAGCGGCAGCCTGAGCTTGAACTTGTCCCAGCGATAGCGACCTTCGGGTTGGCTCACCCATAGCCGGAATCCATAGAACGCAGCACCCAGCGCCATCAGCACCGTCCACCACCAGTGAACGGCGAAGTCCGACACCCCCAGCAGCACGCGGGTGAGCAGCGGCAGCTCGACTTTCATGCCGGCATAGACCTTGGCGAACACCGGGATCACGAAGATGGTCAGGATGCCGATCGCAATCGTGATCGCGATCACCACGAAGGTCGGGTAGCGCAGCGCGCCCTTGATCTTCTGCCGCATGTCGCGCTCGAATTCCAGCTGGGCAAACAACCGTGCGAAGACCTCATCCAGTCGTCCTGCGCCTTCGCCGACGCGGATCATGCTCACGTAGTAGTCATCGAAGACCTTGGGGTGGTGCGACATCGCAGTCGACAGCTCCTGCCCCTGGTCGAGGTCGTCGCGCAGGTTGCCAAGCAGGGCGGCAAGGCGTGGATTGCCGGCCGATTGCTGCATCCCGGCCAGCGCCTGCATCAGCGGCAGCCCGGCGCGCACCATCGTTCCCAGCTGGCGTGTGAAGAGCAGCAGGTCGGTCTGCGTCAGCTCGCCCTTGCCGGTCAGCTTGGCCAGCCAGGCCGGCGACTGCGGCGGCGCTTCCTCCTCGACGATTCGCACCGGCACATTGCCGGCGGCCAGCATCCATTGCGCGACCGCTTGCGGGTTGGGCGATTCGATCTTGCCGCGCACCAGTTCGCCGCGGCTGTTGCGCCCTTCAAACAAATAGATCTGCATCAGGCTTCACCCCAGCTGATGATTTTCATTGCTTCTTCGACCGTCGTTCGGCCTGCCAGCACCAGCGCCAGCAGGTGGTCGGCGAGCGTAGCGCCGGCCAGCTGTGCCTGTGCGGCTGCTTCGAAAGGTTGCAGCGTCCCGCTGCGCAGGGCCTGCGCCAGCGGCGGCGTGATGGTCAGGATTTCATGGATGCCGGTGCGTCCCAGGTAGCCGATGTCGTTGCAGCGCTGGCAGCCCTTGCCGCGCGCCAGTTGCGCGCTGGCCAGCTGCTGCTCGCTGACGCCAGCCATGCGCAGCCAGGTCTGTGCTGCGTCGGTCATGGGTAACGGTTCGATGCAATGGGGGCAGTTCAGCCGCACCAGGCGTTGTGACAAGACGGCCAGCAAGGTCGACGCGATCAGGTAAGGCGGGATGCCCATGTCCACCAGCCGGCCGGGCGTGCTGACTGCATCATTGGTATGTAGCGTGGATAGCACCAGGTGCCCGGTCATGGCGGCGCGGCTGGCGATCTGCGCGGTTTCCTGGTCGCGGATCTCGCCGATGAAGATCACGTCCGGGTCCTGACGCAGGAAGGAGCGCAGCACGCGCGCGAAATCCAGCCCGATCTTGTCATTCGTCTGCACCTGCACGATGCCGCGCATCCGATATTCCACCGGGTCTTCGCAAGTAAGGATCTTTACGTCAGGCTGGTTGAGCATCTGCAGCGCGCCGTACAGCGTGGTGGTCTTGCCGCTACCGGTCGGCCCGGTGACCAGCAGGATGCCGTGCGGTGCGCGGATCGCCTGCTCGAACTGGCGATAAACGGTGGCGTCCATGCCGGTATCGGTCAGCGCCACCGGCCCCTGCTGTTGCACCAGCAGTCGCAGTACCACGGATTCCCCATACAGCGTGGGCAGCGTCGAGATACGCACGTCGAGCTTGTGACTGCCGGCGCGCACGGCGATGCGGCCATCTTGCGGCATCCGCTTCTCGGCAATATCGAGCCCGGCCATCAGCTTGAGCCGCACCACCAGCGGCGAGGCAATCTTCAGGTCGGCATCGGTCTGCAGGTGCAGCGCGCCATCGATGCGGAAGCGCACCACCAGCCGCCTTTCCTGCGGCTCGATATGGATGTCCGAAGCGCGTACTTGCACTGCATGGTCGAACAGGGTCTGCAGCAGCCGCACCACAGGTGCATCGATGTCATCGATGACGGTCCCCATGCGATCGAGGTCGACCAGCCCGACATCGCGCTCGATGTCGCGTTCGACCGCGCGCGCGAACTCCCCGAGCTGCTCGGTCTTGCCGTAAACGCGATCGAGCGTCGTCTGCAGCGCGTCACGCTCGACGATGCCGATGTCGATCGGTCGCTTCAGCAGCTGCGAGATTGCATCCTGGGCGCGCAGATTGTGCGGGTCCAAAAAACCGACGAGCCAGTTCTCGCCCTGGTCCTTCAGCAGGATCGCCTGGTGGCGGCGCGCGTGCGCCTCCGGCAGCAGTCGCGCCACCTGGAGATCGATGTCGATGCCATGCAGGTCCAGTTTTCGCATCGCTATGCGTTCCTTCATTGTTCCTGACACGCCTATTTGCCAGCTGGTTCCTGACCACCCATGCGCTGCAGACGCTGCCGGGTCTGGCGGATGTCATCCGCCCACGAGGCATCGCCAAGTATCACGGTCGGCTTGAGCAGGATGACCAGTTCGCGTTTCTGCGACGTGCGGCTGCTGCTGCCGAACAGCTTGCCGAACAGGCCGAGGTTGCCGGCGCCCGGTACCTGCGAGCGGCTGCTGTCGCTGGCCTCGCGCATCAGTCCGCCGATCACGACCACCTGGCCGTTCCTTGCGCGCACCACGCTGTCGGCCTCCGACGTGCTGTTTGATGCCAGCGGCAGCGTCAGTTGCCCGCCGACACCGAGATTGATGTTGCGCGTCACCGTGGTGACTTGCGAGACCGACGGCCGGATGTGAAGCATGATGTTGCCGTCGACGTCGATCTGCGGCAGCACGTCGAGCACCACGCCGGAGAAGAACGGACGCAGGGTGACGTTCGGGGTCGTGGTGACGGCGCCGCCGGCCGAGGGCGTGGTGGTGCCGCCCGAGACGCCGGTGACGAAGAATTCATCGGTGCCGACCTTGAGCACCGCCTGCTGGTTGTTCAGGGTCGAGATGCGCGGGCTCGACAGCACCTGCACCGCGCCCTGGGTCTCGAGGAAGGAAATCAGTGCGGCGAAGTTCGTGCCCTGCAAGGCCAGGCCAAACAGCGTGCCGGAGGCGGCGGTGGTAGTCGAGATCAGCGAGCCGGGCGTGGCGCTCAACGGGCCGCTGGACAGCGAGCTGCCGGGCGTGTTCGACAGCGAGGTGCCGGGCTGCAGCACGCCGGCCGAGCCATTGGTGCCGCCGCTGCGGAAGGCTGCCCAGTTGATGCCAGCCTGGAAGCTGTCGGCCAGCTGCACCTCGATGATCTTTGCTTCGAGGATGACTTGGCGTTCGATCGCCAGCTGCGTGGCCTTCAGGTAGTTGGCGATGTCACGCAATTCGCGCGGCATGGCGCGCACCACCACGACACCCGATTGCGGGCTGATCACGATGCTGCGTCCTTTTTCGGCGCCCACGATTGTCGTCAGTGAATCTTTCAGCTCGCCCCAGAAATTGACTTCGCTGGCTGTCGACACCCGGCTGCTGTCGGCCGGGCGCGCGCCACCCATTTGCGGGCTCAGCGGCGCGCCACCGGTTGCCGGTACCGCCACGCCGGGTGCCGCCGGCACGTCGGCCAGTGAACCAGCGGACACGCGCGTATCGGAGCTGCCGCGCCGGCTGCCGCTCGGGTAGTTGACGCTGAAGACGCGCGTCTCGAGCGAGGGCTGGCGGACGGTGATGCGGTCGCCATCGAGCGTGATGTCGAGGTCGTACAGGTCGCGCACGGCCTCGAGCGCTTCAGGCACCGTCATGTCCTGCAGCTTGGCCGACATCACGCCGGTGACGTTCGGGTGCAGCAGCAAGGTGTATGAGGTGCCGGCCGTGAGCGCCATGAAGAACTGGCGCGCCGGCACATTGTTCATCGCTACGCTGACGCGGGGCTCATAGGGGCGGGCGCTGGCCAGCGGGGCAGGCACGGGTTCGGGCGTGGCCACCGGCGCTGCCGGTGCGGCAGGGACTTCGCTTGCCTCGGGCAGTGTCAGCGCCGAGTCGATCGCCTGCCGGGGCGAGCCCTGCGGGGTCGATACCGGGGTGGACGCGCAACCAGTCAGGCCAAGGAGGGCAGCGGCGATCAGGGCAGGTTTCATGAGATTTTCCTTGGTTAATCTGCGTTCAGCAGCAGGCTGCGCGGGCCGTTCGGGGTCGACAGCACGACAGCCCCCTCCTTGACCTGCAGCAGGCGCAGGCCGCGAATCTGGTCGCCGACGGTGAGCAGCTCGCCATCGATTACTGCATAGAGACGTCCATGGCTGGTCAGTACCAACTGCAGCTGCGGCAGCACCGGTGCGACGGGTGCCCCGGCCGCTGCGCCTGGCGCGCCGCCGCGGCGCTTGACCTCGCTGGCCAGCGGCTTGGTCGGATCACGCAGCGCGCCCGCCTCGACGTCGCCGGCAAGCGCGAGCATGGACATCACCAGCACGCCCGGCAGCAGCGCCGCAGGCAGCGGCGGAAGGTACAGCCATCGTTGTCGCATGTTGTCGTTCATTCCAGCGGCGTCACTTTCTGCTCGCTGAGCGTAGTAATGGTCAGGTACAACAGCGCGTCGGGATGCTTGACGACTTCCAGGCTGGCCGACGACCAGAACAGCCGTTTCGGATACCGATGCAGCTTGTCCATGTAGGGCAGCAGGTCGAGGAAATTGCCCTTGACGACGATTTCCACCGCGTGCTGGTACACCGTCATCGGCGGCAGGTCCGGCTGCTCGGTGCCGGCAATCATGGGCTTGGCTGGCTTGATCTTGCTGCCATCCGGGCCATGCAGGCCGCGTGGCAGCAGCGGTATGACCGGCATGGTCTTGATCGACACCAGCTTCAAGCGCGGCGTCGTGCGGACCATCGAATTGAGCAGGGCCGACAGCTTCAGCGAGCCGCCGTCGTCTTCCGATAGCAACGAATCGGCCTCGGCGACGATGCGCTGCAGCTCTTCCAGCTGCGCCTGCTTTTCGGAGGAGTTGCGGCCCGCCAGTTCCGTCGACAGGTTGCGGATCTGGACATTGATGCGTTGTATCTCCGCCTGCTCCGACTCGACCTGCGAATTCAACTGCCTGATCTGCTTGTCGCGCGGGGTCAGCAACAGCGCATCGAGCAGGAAGTAAATCAGGGCCAGCCCGGCCACCAGCATCAGCGCGCGTTCGCGACCCGACTTGCGCTCGAACTGGACAGCGAGCGCGCGCAGTATCGGCGCGAAGGGCAGGTCGGGCATCTTGATCATGGCTATTCTCAGTACACCTTGAACGCAAAAACCGGCGCGGCGCCGCCATCCTGGTCCGGCGCCAGCGGTACCGGGACGATTTCGACCTGGTCCAGATGAACGCCGTATTTCTCCAGTGCCCGATTGAGCTGGCTTGCGTAGGGCAGCACGTCGTTCTTGTTCAGCGCCCGACCTTCGACGCGCACGCTGCGCCCGGCATTGGTGATCCGCACAGCGGTCACCCAGACGCCGGAACGCGGCAGGCTTGCCAGTTCAGTCAGCTGCGCGCCATATCCTTCCAGGCTGCCCAGTTCGCCGCTCTTGAGCGCGTCGAGCAATTCGCGCGACACCTTGGTTTGCGGCTCGAGTGCTGCGATCTGGGCGGCAATATTGCCTTGCGTTTCAGTGTCGCCCAGACGTTTCTGCAAGGCTTTGAGCAATTGCTGTTGTTGCTGCAGCTGCTGGTGACTTTCATGGGCAGCGCGCACCGCCTCGTCGCGCTGCATGCCCAGCCAGCTTGCCTGCATCACCAGCAGCATCAGGCCTGTGCCCGCGACCACGACCGAGCGCTGGGCCGACAGCACCAGCGGTTTCGGCGCAACCGGCAACAGGTTGATCTGCTGGCTCATAGCACGTGCTCCAGTCCGCGCAGCGCGGCGCCGATGGCGGGCAGGTAGGTCATGAATGCCGGCTCTGCCTTGAGCTCGGGAACGTGCCAGAGGTCGAAATAGGTTTCAGGCGCGAAGTGCAGTACCGGCTCCTGCATCGCTGCGGCCAGCGACGCGGTAAAGCCGTCGGGCTCGCCGGCGAGGATGATCCGGCAGCCGCGCATGAACGGGTAGCTGGCGCGCACCGCGTCCAGCGAACGTTGCACCTGCTGCTGCATGCGTTCGGCATAGGCCTCGCGCCGGACCGTCGAATCTTCGTTCGCCCCGGATTCGGCGATCAGCCGGTCCATGTAAAGCTCGCCCTGCCAGTTGAAAGTGACCTGCACCTCGTCCCGTCCGAAGGACAGCATGGCGGCCAGTTCATCGGCCGGACCGGTCAGGTTGGCCAGGTTGCGCTGCGCAGTCTCGCGGATATCGATGCAGGCAAGCTTGAGGCGCGCTTCGCGGAACAGCGTGACATAGGCATCGATGGCGTCGCCGCGCGCGGCAATGGCGTACAGTTCTTGCGGGCGCTCGGGCTCCCAGGCCCGCGTCGGTATCTGCAGCACATCGATGCTGGCAGTCTCGGCTGGGAAGTCGAGCGTCGATGCCAGTTGCCAGCGCACCCCCTGCACCAGCTCGGCTTCGGGCACCATGGGCGCAGGTATCACGCTGATCCGGTATTCGTCGCGCTGCGGCAGCAGCGTCCATGACAGCGTGTCGGCGCCGAGTTCGCGCGCGAAGCCGGCCAGCGCGCCGGCGTCGGGTAGCGCACCTTCGTAGGCCAGCCTGGCCGCTTTCATGACACGTGGCGGCTCACCCCGGCGCGACGGGGACAACACGACACCCAGCATCGCGTGCTGGCCGACATCGATCGCTGCCCACGGCGCGGCACGACGCCGGCGTCGGTAGGCGAGGTTCAGCAAAGGCTGCAAGAAAGGCAGGTCGCGTCGCATTACAGAGGTTCCCACCAGTTGTAGGGTTGCATGAAGCTCACCAGCCCGCGCGGCGTGGCCGGATCGACGTTCTTCAGGCACGCAAAGCCGGCAGCCCACTGGTCGGTGGTGGTGCCGCTCTTGGTGATGTGGAAGTCGGTCGGTACGCCGGTCGCGAACAGGCTGTCGATACCGCCGGCCGCCAGCGGCTTGTGCACGTACCAGACCTCGGAATACATGTCATAGATGGTCGATGAATAGCGTTCCAGCAGCACCAGCGGTATGTTGGACGTGCCAAAGGTGACCGAGGTCAGTGTGTCGTCGGGCATGGCCGACTTGGCCGAAAAGCCGAACACCAGCGTATCGGCGCCCTTGCACCAGCCAACCGTGCCGGTAGCGCTCAGGCCCATGGTGCGCCCATCCTGCACTTGTCCCATCACGATGTTCGAGGTGCCGGTGGTGCCCTTGTTGGATGCCGAGTTCTGGTCGGCATAGGCGCCGACATAGGTCACGCCCGCGCCTTCGAAGATGGCGCCGGTAGCCACATAGTTGCGGTCGGCCTCCAGCCTTTGCTGAACCGCGTAATTGCCGACGGTAGTTGTCGTCGCGATGACGCCGCGGCCGCCGACGCTGTTGAGGCCGGAGCTGGATTCGATGCTCCAGCCCTGCGAGCAGCTGCCGGAATAGGTACCGGTCTGCTGGCAAGTGGTGGCTGATGCGTTCGGGCCGCCCCAATCGAGCTTGCGCCGGAAGGCCAGGTTGCTGAATACCACCGAGTTCGGCTGGTACGGGTAGATCACTTGCGTGATGGTGGTCGTGTAGCCGCCAAAGCCGGTCACGCCCGCGTTGGTGGGCGAGCAGTAGGCGACGTCGACGCTGACAGTGCGCTGGCTGTTGCCGGAGACGCCGCTGAACTGCGACCGGCAGCCATGCGCCGTCAGCATGCCGTTGCAGGCCGAGGCCACCGGCATCGCGGAAAGCTGGGTGGCCGACAGCGTGCTGTAGGTGGCGGAGTCCACGGACCCGCCCGGGAATTGCGCAACGCTGCACGACAGCGGGCCGTCCTTGCGCAGGCGGGCCAGCATGGCTTCTGCGCCGCTGTCGGCGGCCAGCAGCGCCTTCGCGCTTTGCAGCTGCGATAGCGTGCCGGTGGTGTTCGACTCGGCGACCGACAGCAGGAAGCGCAATGCAGCGGCGACGACGATCAGCAGCAGCAGCACGGCCATGATTGCGAACGCGCCACGCTGGCGTGCCGCGCGCCGGTAGCGTGCCGGCCACCGGGTTCGACGTGTGCCGGTCAACGGGCGCGGTGCCACGATAGCCGCGGTTTCGGAAAGGGGGGGCCGGGCGCTCACTTGGTTTCTCCCCACGCACCATTGCGCAGCACGACGCGGGTCGGATAGGTGACCACGGTAGCGTCTGGCGTCGACACCGCCATCGTGATGTCGATGAAGGCCAGCAGCTTGCCGAAGTTGGGATCCGTGATCGACAAGGCCTGCGGTACGGCGGTGCTGCCATAGCTCCAGTAATCGAACCTGAGCGTCGTCACCCGGTTGGCCAGTACTTGTGGCGAGGCGGTTGCGCAGCCGGGGTAGCTGGTGGCCGTGCCCAGGCTGGCGACACCGCTGACCAGTTGCGCGGCCAGCGTGGCCAGACTGTCACCGCTGCTGCCGCCCACGCGCGTGAAGCAGATGCCGCGGCTGGCATTGGCGATACCGCTGATCGGGTCGAGGGCCGTGATCTGGAAGCCGCTGCCCTGGGCATCGAAGCGCGCCTGCCGCAGCTCGCGCGCCAGACGTTCGGTGGAATAGCGCAGCGCATCGATGGCGGTGATATTGCCGGCCACTTCTGCACGTGCACGGAAGGCCCCGATCAGTGGCTGCAGCGACATCACGGCCAGCACTGCGGTCAGTACCATGACGAGGACCAGCTCCAGCAGGCTGAAGCCCGATTGCGAGGAAGCGCGCAGGGTGTCCATATCAATAGTTCGCCAGCAAGGCGCCGAGCGAGGCGACCGTGCGTCCGTTCTTGGTGACGGTCACCACGACCAGCTTGCAACCAGCAGTCGGATTGGGGCAGCTGCTGCTGGCCGAAGCATCCGTGATCTGGACGCTGCGGGTCAGGTTGGTCCCGGTGATCGGGTTTTCGCGGGGATAAGCGCAGTTGACGGCAACCGTCGCGCAGCTGGCCGACTGCAAGGGGACGTACGAATATTTGCGGTTCGGGTTGCGGCGATCTGACAGCACGGTCTCCATCCGCTGCTGCGCGTACTGGATGGCGCGGGCGCTGGAATCGACGTCGGCAATGCGGCGCGCAGCCTCTTGTGATACGGACAACAACGCGACCAGCGAGCCGGAGAACACAATGATGAGCACCAGCAGTTCGATCAACGTAAAGCCGAGAGCGCGTTTCATTGCAATATCGTCGTATTGATGAATCCTGTAATGGGGGCCACGGTCACTGTGGCAATAGTCGTGCCGCCGGAGGTCAGCTGATAGCTGACCTCTGCGCCAGTCAATGGGCGACCCAGCAGATCAAACTGCAGCGTGGCGGGACCGCTCAGGGTCACGCTGCTTTCGAGCGGCACGCAGAATGGCCCGTGATGCCCGGGGTCGATCACGACCGGGCTCGGATTCGGACAATTGGCGGCACTGGGGGTGGTTTGCGAGCAGCTCGCCGGCATGGCGCAGCTGACGCGATAAGTCGATGATGCGGTGCTGAAGACCAGGGTCTGGCCCCACGACATTGCCAGCAGTCGTGTGTGGCGCAGGTCGTCAGCCAGGCGCTGTGCCTGATAAGCGGCCGTGCTTTTGCCTGCCTGCGGCAGGGCTTTGGAGATCACGGTCGCCGACATGATGCTGGCGACCGCAATCGTGACGAGCATCTCGATCTGACTGAAACCCCGCGCACGCGACCGTGGCGGTTGCGTGGCGCGAGAGTTGGTAGTCATGATGAGGCCTCATTGCCTTGGCAGGACTTAGCAGCCTGTCACGGTCACAGCGTAGCCCGGAGGCGCCGTTGCAGTCGCCGGTGTGTAGACGACATTGCACGAAGCCGGCGTGGTCGCGCCCGAATGCGAGATCGTATTGGCCGTGGCAGTGTTGAAGTCCGAAGCCGGCGACAGGGTCACGCATTTCAGCAGCTCGGTCGTGTCGGCCGCATAGCCATACACCGTGGCGATGCCGGTCGTGTTACATGCGTTGACCGTGCCCGTGGCACCGCCCTGGTTCGCGATCTGGGCGGCCGAGTAAACGGCGGTGTTGGCCGAGGCCAGGCTGCCAGTGACGCCTTTGACGGTGGCAGCGCGCGCGTTGCCGGCGAGGTCAGTCATTTTAGGCAGCGCGATCGCGGCAAGGATGCCGATGATCACGATGACAATGACCAGTTCGATGAGGGTAAAGCCTTGTTGAGCGTAGGGGCGTTTTGTGAGCGAGCGCATGGATATCTCCTGAAAGATGCCGTTCGTGGAACGTGTGGCGAGAATTGCCTCGCGCTAAGTTCCATTAATTCAGAATAGTCCGAATTCGCTGCTGAGAAAGATCAAATAGCGATAGGAAAGCCTTCCTGTTCATGCGCTATATCGTCTAAACGAGCGGGCCCTTCCTGCCGTAACCAGACAATGGCCGCCGCTTCGTGATCAAAGTATGTCCAGTCCGCTAATGCCGGCAGAAAAATCGCGTTCCTTCGCGCCCTTGCCTTGCAGCTTGAGCGCGAGCCTGAGGTCATTCACCGAGTCTGCATTGCGCAGCGCATCTTCGGCGCTGATGCGGTCGCTGTCGACGAGGTCGAACAGGGCCTGATCGAAGGTTTGCATGCCGAGCTCGCGTGAGCGCTTCATGATTTCCTTGATCTCGTGCACATCGCCCTTGAAGATCAGGTCAGAGACCAGTGGCGAATTGAGCATGATCTCGACCGCAGCGCAGCGTCCGGCACCCGATTTCAGCGGAATCAGTCGCTGCGAGATCATGGCCTTGAGGTTCAGCGACAAATCCATCAGCACCTGCTGGCGCCGCTCCTCAGAGAAGAAATTGACGATACGATCGAGCGCCTGGTTGCTGTTGTTCGCATGCAGCGTGGCCAGGCACAGGTGGCCGGTCTCGGCGAAGGCGATCGCGTGATCCATGGTCTCGCGGTCGCGGATCTCGCCGATCAGGATCACGTCCGGCGCCTGACGAAGCGTATTCTTGAGCGCGGTATGCCAGTCGGCCGTATCGGTGCCGACTTCGCGCTGGGTGACGATGCACTGCAGGTGCGGGTGCACAAATTCGACCGGGTCTTCGATCGTGATGATGTGCCCGCGGCTGTTTGCATTGCGATACCCGATCATGGCCGCCAGCGTGGTCGACTTGCCGGAGCCGGTGGCGCCGACCATGATGACCAGGCCGCGCTTGGTCATGACGATGTCCTTCAATTGCGGCGGCACGTTGAGCGCATCAATGGAAGGAATGTCGGTCGTGATGGTCCGCACCACCATGCCCGTCCGGGCCTGCTGCACGAACGCGGACACGCGAAAGCGCCCGACATCTTCCAGGCTGATCGCGAAATTGCATTCATGGGTGGCGCTGAACTCGTTCCATTGCTTCTCATTCATTACCGAGCGCACCAGTGCCGCGCTGTCTTCCGCGGTCAGCGCGCCGTCTTCGATCGGTGTCAGTTCGCCATGGCATTTGACGGCCGGCGGGAAGCCTGATGTGATGAACAGGTCGGAACCGCCTTTGTCTTTCATCAGTTCCAGCCAGTGCCGGATGCGCGTGTTGGTGTGCGAGGCATCCATGGCGTCATCCGGCAAAGTTTTCAGGCATCTTCGCGGCCATGTGGGCGGTCGCATTGCTGATGCGGTTACGTTTGACGAGATCGGCCAGGCAGGCGTCCAGCGTCTGCATGCCGAAACTGGAGCCGGTCTGTATCGCTGAGTACATTTGCGCGACCTTGGCCTCGCGGATCAGGTTGCGGATGGCTGGTGTACCCAGCATGATCTCGTGCGCGGCTACGCGGCCGTTGCCTTCGCGGTTCTTCAGCAGCGCCTGCGAGATCACCGCTTGCAGCGATTCCGACAGCATCGCGCGCACCATGTCCTTTTCATCGCCGGGGAAGACATCGATGATGCGGTCGATGGTTTTGGGCGCCGACGACGTGTGCAGCGTGCCGAACACCAGATGGCCGGTTTCGGCGGCGGTCAGCGCCAGCCGTATGGTTTCGAGGTCGCGCAATTCGCCGACCAGCACAACGTCCGGATCCTCACGCAGCGCCGAGCGCAGCGCGGCTGAAAACGATTGCGTGTGGGGGCCGACTTCGCGCTGGTTGATCAGGCCTTTTTTCGATTCATGCACGAATTCGATGGGATCCTCGATGGTGAGGATGTGCGCGTATTCGTTTTCATTCACATGGTTGACCATCGCCGCCAGCGTGGTCGATTTGCCCGAGCCGGTCGGCCCGGTCACCAGCACCAGGCCGCGCGGCTTCATCGCCAGTTCGGCAAAGATCTTGGGCGCGCCCAAATCTTCCAGCGACAGGATCTTCGACGGGATGGTGCGTAGTACTGCTGCCGCGCCGCGATCCTGGTTGAAGGCGTTGACGCGGAATCGGGCCACGCCCGGCAGCTCAAAGGAAAAATCGACTTCGAGGAATTCTTCGTAGCGCTTGCGCAGTGCATCATGCATGACCTCGTAGATCATGCCCTGCACTTCCTTGTGCGACATCGCGGGCAGATTGATGCGGCGGACATCGCCGTGTACCCGAATCATCGGCGGCATGCCTGCCGACAGGTGGAGGTCGGAAGCGCCGTTGCTGACTGCGAAGGCCAGCAGTTCTGTGATGTCCATGGCCAGATAGGAAAAGTCAGCAAGCCCTCTTGCTGTACTTGCTGACGATTATCTGCCCGGAATCAGGTGCGCCACAAGCAGAACAGATCGCGAAAACCTGTGCTGTTGCACACATGCCTGCGACGTAAGCATGTGCCGTGTGGTGTGAAGTTAACCCAGTGCAATACCGATGAAGACTGCTGCCCCCAGCCAGTTGTTATGGCGGAAGGCGGCGAAGCAGCGCATGCGGTCGCGGCCGCGAATCAGGATCCAGTGATAGACCGCGATGCCAGCCGCCACCAGCATGCCGATGATGAAAGGCAGGCCGAGGCCGCGTGACAGCCCGACCGCCGTGATCATCGCCAGGCTGATCGCATAGCAAATCATCACCGCCAGTACATCAAAGCGACCGAAAGTAATCGCGGATGTGCGAATGCCAATCAGCAGGTCATCATCACGGTCCACCATCGCGTACTCGGTGTCATAGGCCAGCGCCCAGAAGATGTTCGCCACCAGCAGGACCCAGGCTTCGACAGGTACCGTATCCAGTACGGCCGCATACGCCATCGGTATGCCGAAGCCGAACGCAATGCCCAGATACGCCTGCGGCAGCGCGAAGAAGCGTTTGAAATAAGGATAGGTGCCAGCGATGATCACGGCCGCGACCGACAGCTGCCAGGTCAGCAGGTTCAGCGGCAGGATCAGCAGGAAGGAAATCACAGCGAGTGCGGCGGCGACGGCCACCGCTTCCCAGGCCGCGATGCGGCCCGAAGTCAGAGGGCGTTCGGCGGTGCGCTTCACATGTTTATCGAAGTCGCGGTCGGCGAAGTCATTGATCGCGCAACCGGCCGAGCGCATCAACACGGTGCCGATGCTGAAGATCACGACCAGTCGCCAGTCCGGGTGGCCGTTCGACGCCAGCCACAGTGCCGACAAGGTCGGCCACAACAGCAGCAGGCTGCCGATGGGCTTGTCCAGCCGAACCAGCCGCGCGTACAGCTGTAGCCGCTGCAGCGCAGGGTGGATGCGGCGAGGGGATTGGGCGGCGTCGTTCATGGCGCGCAGTGTAGCTTGCTGCGCCGCAGGCTGTACAGCCGAGGTGAATGCTCAGTGTTCCGTAAGCGCGGCGTCCGGCAACATCTGCACACCGTTCAGCTTGCAGGACAGGACGGCCTTGCGCACGGCCTCGATCGCGCCGCCGCGGGTAAAGCTCTTGCGCCAGGCGATCACGACACGGCGCGAGGGCATGGGCGCATCGAACGGGATGTATTGCAGCATGGTGTCTATACCCGGCGCTGCCGGTACCGAGGCCTGGGGCAGCACCGTGATGCCGATGCCCGAGGCCACCATGTGGCGTATGGTCTCCAGCGACGAGCCTTCGAAGGTGCGCGCAATGCCGCCGCCGCCATTCGAGAAGCGCGACATCTCCGGGCAGACTTCCAGCACCTGGTCGCGGAAGCAGTGACCGGCGCCCAGCAGCAGCATGGTCTCGTTTTTCAGTTCATCGGCCGACAGCGCCTTGCGCGTGGCCCACTGGTGGTGGCGCGGCACCGCCACCATGAAAGGTTCGTCATACAGCGGCAGCACGTTCAGGCCCTGCTCGTTGAACGGCAGCGCCATGATGGCCGCGTCCAGCTCGCCGGCACGCAGCAGCTCGATCAGCTTGACGGTGAAATTTTCCTGCAACACCAGCGGCATCTGCGGCACGGTATTGATCAGCGTCGGCACCAGCTGCGGCAGCAGGTAGGGCGCAATCGTATAGATGACGCCGACGCGCAAGGGACCCACCAGCGGGTCCTTGTTCTGCTTGGCGATATTCTTGATATAGGCAGTCTGCTCGAGCACATGCTCGGCTTGCGCGACGATCTGCGCACCGATAGGCGTGACCGAGATCTCGGAGCCGCCACGTTCGAAGATGGCGACGCCCAGTTCGTCCTCGAGCTTCTTGATCGCCACTGACAGCGTGGGCTGTGCGACGAAACAGGCTTCGGCCGCGCGTCCGAAATGCTTTTCGCGCGCCACCGCTACGATGTATTTCAGTTCTGTCAATGTCATGCGTGTAAGTGTCGCATAACTGGCCTGCGGACGTGCATGTCAGGCTCGCACACGCTGGGCAGCGATGGCGCAAGCAGCCGCGGCGCTCGCGCCGCGCGCCTGCAGCAGACCGGGCCGGCTCAAACGCGCAGGTAGTCTTCCTTCGCTCCCAGCCAGCGTGCCAGATGGGCATCGGCCACCGTGGGTTGCGTAGTCAGCATCTGCTGGGCCACATCGCGCGCCTTCTCCACCAGCCACTGGTCTGTTTCCAGATCGGCAAAGCGCAGCATCGCCTGCCCCGACTGGCGCGCACCGAGGAATTCGCCGGGACCGCGGATCTCGAGGTCGCGGCGCGCGATCTCGAAGCCATCATTGGTCTCGCGCATGATGCCCAGCCGCTCCTTGGCCACCGGCCCCAGCGGTCCCTGGTACATCAGCAGGCAGGCACTGGCGGCTGCGCCGCGACCGACCCGGCCGCGCAACTGGTGCAGTTGCGACAAGCCGAAGCGCTCCGCATGTTCGATCACCATCAGCGATGCATTCGGCACATCGACGCCAACTTCGATCACCGTGGTGGCCACCAGCACGTGCAGCTCGCCGCGCGCAAACGCATCCATCACCTGCTGCTTGTCGGCCGGCTTCAGGCGTCCGTGCACCAGCCCGACGCGCAGGTCGGGCAGCGCGGCTGACAGCAGTTCATGCGTTTCGGTCGCAGTCTGCAATTGCAGGGCTTCGGATTCTTCGATCAGCGGGCAGACCCAATAGACTTGCCGGCCCTCGAGCGCGGCCGCATGTACGCGCGCCACCACTTCATCGCGCCGCTCCTGCGCGACCAGCCGCGTAATGACCGGCGTGCGGCCGGGTGGCAACTCATCGATGACGGACACTTCGAGGTCAGCGTAATAGGTCATCGCCAGCGTGCGCGGAATCGGCGTGGCCGACATCATCAGCTGGTGCGGCACGCTGCCGACACCCTTGTTGCGCAGCGTGAGCCGCTGCGCGACGCCGAAGCGATGCTGTTCGTCGACGATCACCAGGCCCAGTTTCGCGAATTCGACATCATGCTGGATCAACGCATGGGTGCCGACCACCAGCTGCGCGGTGCCGGACTCGATGCGCTCGCGCGCATGCCCCTTGTCGCGCTTCTTCAGGCTGCCGGTCAGCCAGGCGACATTCACGCCCAGCGGCTCCAGCCAGCTGGCGATCTTGCGGAAATGCTGTTCGGCCAGGATTTCGGTCGGCGCCATCAGTGCGGCCTGATAGCCATTGTCGATCGCCTGTGCCGCCGCAAGGGCCGCGACCACGGTCTTGCCGCTGCCGACATCGCCTTGCAGCAGCCGCTGCATCGGGTAGGGCTGGCGGATGTCGGCACGCACTTCTTCCAGCACGCGCTGCTGAGCGCCGGTGAGTTTGAAGGGCAGGGTGCGCAGCAAGGCCTCGGTCAGTGCACCGGGCTTGGCCAGCACCGGTGCGCCCTGCTGGCGACGCGCAGCCTGCGCGCGCTTCATCGACAGCTGCTGCGCCAGCAGCTCGTCGAACTTCATCCGTATCCAGGCCGGATGCGTGCGTTCGGCCAGCGCGTATTCATCGACGTCCGGCGGCGGGTTGTGCAGCAGCCGGATCGCCGGCTCGAAGGGCACCAGCTTCAGCTGTTCGCGCAGCGCGTCCGGCAGCGTGTCGCTCCAGGCTATGCGCGTCATCGCATTGGCGATGGCCTTGCGCAGGAGGGCTTGCGACAGTCCTTCGCCGGCCGGGTAGACCGGCGTCAGCGCATCCGGCAGCGGTGCGTCCGGCTCGACGCTCTTGACGGTCGGGTGCACCATCTCGTCGCCGAAGAAGCCGTGGCGTATCTCGCCGCGCACGCGCAGACGCTTGCCGACGGCCATTTGCGTGGCCTGGCTGCCATAGAAATTCAGGAAGCGCATCACCAGCAGGCCGGTGTCATCACTCAGCTTGACCACCAGCTGCCGGCGCGGCCGGTACTGTATGTCGCAATCGACGACCACGCCTTCGACCTGCACCGGAATGCCATGGATGCTGCCGGCCTCGCTGATGGTGCGCAGCTGCGTCTCGTCCTCATAGCGCATCGGCAGGTGCAGCACCAGCGCCATGTCGGTGGACAGCCCGAGCCGCGCGAGCTTGTCTGCGGTGCGCAGGCTCTTGGCGGGGGCGGTCTTTTTCGCGGCAGGGGCTTTTTTTCGGGCGGCGGGCATGGCGGGCTGGCTGGGCGGGCGCAGCGTAGAATACCGGCTTTTGCAAAAACGCCCCAGCCCGGGCGGCCTTCCGGACAGCCTCGCTGCCACGCATCCGGGTCCCCGCGCTCCTTTCCCATGTATTCGCTGTCCGATTTCGATTTCAACCTGCCGCCCGAACTGGTCGCGCAATTCCCGCTGGCCGAGCGCAGCGCTTCACGGCTGCTGCAGGTGACCCCCGAGGGCCTGCACGACCGCAGCTTTGCCGACGTGGTCGAGCTGTTCCAGCCCGGTGACCTGATGGTGTTCAATAACACCCGCGTGATGAACGCGCGCTTCTTCGGCATGAAGGAAACCGGCGGCAAGGTGGAAGTGCTGGTCGAGCGCCTGCTCGATGCGACCACCGTGCTGGCACAGGTGCGCGCATCGAAGTCGCCGCCGTCGGGCATGAAGCTGCGGCTGGCCGATGCCTTCGACGTGACCGTCGGTGAACGCGCCGGCGAATTCTTCACGCTGCATTTCCCGTCCGAAGCGATGCCACTGATCGATGCGCACGGCAAGCTGCCGCTGCCGCCCTATATCGAGCATGCGGCCGACGCGCAAGACGCCAGCCGCTACCAGACCGTGTATGCGAAGCATCCCGGCGCCGTCGCCGCGCCTACCGCCGGCCTGCACTTCGATGATGCGCTGCTCAAGCGCCTGCAGGAAAAGGGCGTGCAGCTGGCCTGGCTGACGCTGCATGTGGGTGCCGGTACTTTCCAGCCGGTGCGTACCGAGAACCTGGCCGAGCACAAGATGCACACCGAATGGTATGAAGTGCCGCAGGAGACCGTCGATGCGGTCGCTGCTGCGCAAGCGGCCGGACGGCAGGTGATTGCGGTCGGTACCACCAGCCTGCGCGCGCTGGAGTCGGCGTCGCGCAGCGGGAAGCTGGTTGCCGGTGGCGGACAGACCGATTTGTTCATCACGCCGGGCTACACATTCCATACCGTGACGCGGCTGGTCACGAATTTTCATTTGCCGAAGTCCACGCTGCTGATGCTGGTGTCGGCCTTTGCCGGCTATGAGCGCATACGCGCGGCTTATGCGCATGCGATCGAGCAGCGTTATCGCTTCTTCAGCTACGGCGACGCGATGCTGCTGCAACGTACGGCATCGGAATCACAGGAAGGACAAGCATGAAATTTACGCTGCTGAAGACGGATGGCCATGCGCGCCGCGGCCGGCTGGAACTGAACCACGGCACCATCGAGACGCCGATCTTCATGCCGGTCGGGACCTATGGTTCGGTGAAGGCGATGTCGCCGACCGAGTTGAAGGACATCGATGCGCAGATCATCCTGGGCAATACCTTCCACCTGTGGCTGCGGCCCGGCCTCGATATCGTCCGCAAGTTTGGCGGCCTGCACCGTTTCATTGGCTGGGACAAGCCCATCCTGACCGACTCAGGGGGCTTTCAGGTGTTTTCGCTGGGCGCGATGCGCAAGATCACCGAAGAGGGCGTGAAATTCCAGTCGCCGGTGAATGGCGACAAGTTGTTCCTGTCGCCCGAGATTTCCATGCAGATCCAGCGCGTGCTGAATTCGGACGTCGTGATGCAGTTCGACGAATGTACGCCGTATGAAATCAATGGCCGTCCGGCCACGCGCGATGAAGCCGGCCAGTCGATGCGCATGTCCCTGCGCTGGGCCAAGCGCTCGCTGGATGAATTCAGGCGCGAAGAGAACCCGAATGCCTTGTTCGGCATCGTGCAGGGCGGCATGTTCGAGGAATTGCGCGATGAATCGCTGGCCGGCCTCAATGAGCTGGGCTTCCATGGCATTGCAATCGGCGGCCTGTCGGTCGGCGAGCCGAAGGAAGACATGCAGCGCATCCTCAAGCATGTCGGCCCGAAGCTGCCGGCCGACAAGCCGCATTACCTGATGGGTGTCGGCACGCCGGAAGACCTGGTCGACGGCGTGGCCAATGGCGTCGACATGTTCGATTGCGTGATGCCGACCCGGAATGCGCGCAATGGCTGGCTGTTCACCCGTTACGGCGACCTGAAGCTGCGCAATGCGCGCCACAAGGATGAAGACCGGCCGATCGATGAAAGCTGCGATTGCTATGCCTGCAAGAATTTCTCGCGTGCCTACTTGCACCATTTGCATCGTGCCGGCGAAATCCTCGGCGCACGCCTCAACACCATCCACAACCTGCATTACTACCTGCAGCTGATGCGCGAAATGCGTGCCGCGATCGATGCAGGGCGCTTCAGCGAATTCCGCCAGCGCTTTGCCGAAGACCGCCAGCGCGGGGTTTGACGGCGGACTGACTCCCGCCAGTTTGCCTGCGGGCAGGCCGGGTTGTTGCGGGCGCAGACGTTGGCATTCGTTGGGAAGTTGTTGGCAAGGCGGCAAGGGCTTGTCGGGGTCGCGACAAAGGGCCGGTTTGCCGTTCCGGTCAGGGGCGAATGCCCCTTGCAATGATAGAATCACCGGTTCTCAGAAAAACAAACCCGGAGCAGTCCATGTTTATTTCCAATGCCTATGCACAGGCGGCAGCGCCGGCCGGCGGCAGCGCTGGTGGCCTGATGAGCTTCCTGCCCATCATCCTGATGTTCGTCGTGCTGTACTTCCTGATGATTCGTCCGCAGATGAAGCGCCAGAAAGAGCAGAAGGCCATGATCGAGGCGATCGCCAAGGGCGATGAAGTCATCACCGCCGGCGGCATGGTCGGCAAGGTCACCAAGGTGGCTGACGCTTACATCACGCTGGAAGTCGCCGAGGGCACCGAGGTCGTGATGCAGAAAGCATCGGTCACGATGCTGCTGCCCAAGGGCACGGTCAAGTCGCTCTGATCCCGTTTCACGTTTGATCCACGTCCGGCCTCGTTGCCGGACTTTTTACATTCAAGGCAAGCTGCCATGAACCGCTATCCCCTCTGGAAATATGTGCTGGTCGTGCTGGTGCTCGCACTGGGCGCGCTGTACACGATCCCGAACTTCTTCGGCGAATCGCCGGCCGTGCAGGTCAGCAGCGCCAAGGCCACGCTGAAGCTGGGTCCGGACGCTGTCGACCGCGTGCAGCAGGCGCTGGCGACCGCGAACGTGCACGCCGAGAATGTCTTCTTCGAAGACCTCGGCAACAATGGCACGGTGCGTGTGCGCTTTGCCAATACCGACCTGCAGTTCAAGGCCAAGACCGTGATCGAGCAGGCGCTCAACAAGGACGCCGCCGACCCCAGCTATCTGGTCGCCTTCAACCTGCTGCCGAATACGCCGGCATGGCTGCAATCGCTGCATGCGCTGCCGATGTACCTTGGCCTGGACTTGCGCGGTGGCGTGCACTTCCTGATGCAGGTCGATACCAAGGCGGTGATGGCCAAGCGTGTTCAGGCCGTCCAGATGGGCGTACGCTCACTGCTGGTCGAGAAGAAGCTGCGCTTTGCCGGCATCTCGCGCGACGGCGATGCCGTCGACATCCGCTTCCGTGACCAGGAGACGCTGGCTGCCGCGAAGGACATGCTGGGCAATCAGTTGCCGGAACTGACACTGGTCGAGTCGACCGATGCCGAAGGCGTGAAGCTGCGCGCCACGCTGAACCCGGCAGCGCTGAAGAAGACGCTGGAAGAAGCGGTGCAGCAGAACATCTCGACGCTGTCCAAGCGCGTCAACGAGCTCGGCGTGGCCGAACCCGTGATCCAGCGCCAGGGCGCGGACCGCATCGTCGTGCAACTGCCCGGCGTGCAGGACGTGTCGCGCGCCAAGGACATCATCGGCCGCACCGCCACGCTGGAAGTGCGCATGGTCGACGAGAGCGTTCGCCGCGGTACCGAAGAAACCGCGGCCGTGCCGCTGGGCTCGGAGCTGTTCAAGGTCGGCAAAGGAGCGCCGGTCGTGCTGTACAAGGACCCGGTCATCACTGGCGACTACATCTCGAATGCAGGTGCGAGCTTCGACCAGAACCAGCAGCCGGCGGTCGGCATCGACCTCAACGGTGACGGTGGCCGCAAGATGCGTGAAGCCACGCGTGCCAAGGTTGGCAAGCTGATGGCCATCGTGCTGTTCGAAAAAGGCAAGGGCGAAGTGCTGACCGTGGCCACGATCCGCGACGAACTCGGTTCGCGCTTCCAGATCACCGGCATGGAATCGCCGGCAGCGGCTTCGGACCTGGCGCTGCTGCTGCGCGCCGGCTCGCTGGCAGCGCCGATGGAAATCATCGAGGAACGCACTATCGGCCCGCAACTCGGCGCCGAGAACATCAGCAAGGGCTTCCATTCGACGCTGTACGGTTTTGCGGCGATCACGCTCTTCATGGTCGCCTACTACATGATCTTCGGCGCCTTCAGCGTGTTTGCGCTGGGCGTGAACGTGATGCTGCTGATCGCGCTGTTGTCGATGCTGCAGGCGACGCTGACGCTGCCGGGTATCGCCGCTATCGCGCTGACGCTGGGTATGGCGATCGACGCCAACGTGCTGATCAATGAGCGCATCCGCGAAGAACTCCGCAATGGCAACTCGCCGCAGGCAGCGATTGCGGCCGGTTTCGAACGCGCATGGGCCACCATTCTCGACTCGAACGTGACGACCCTGATCGCCGGCCTCGCGCTGCTGATCTTCGGTTCGGGCCCGATCCGCGGATTTGCGGTCGTGCACTGCCTGGGCATCCTGACGTCGATGTTCTCCGCCGTGATCGTGTCGCGCGCACTGACCAACCTCTGGTATGGCCGCCGCAAGAAGCTCGCTAGCGTTTCCATCGGCCAGGTCTGGAAGCCGACCGTTTGATGGCCTGAGGCCGACGGTTCAAGAAAGGATTAGAAATGGAATTATTCCGAATCAAGAAAGACATCCCGTTCATGCGGCATGCGCTGGTGTTCAACGTGATTTCCGCGTTGACCTTTGCCGCAGCGGTGTTCTTCCTCGTGGCCAAGGGCCTGCACCTGTCGATCGAATTCACCGGCGGTACGGTGATGGAAGTCGCCTACACCAAGCCGGCGGACCTCGAAGGCATTCGTAACACGGTCGGTGGTCTGGGCTTCAGCGACAGCCAGGTGCAGAGCTTCGGCACCGCGCAAGACGTGCTGATCCGCCTGCCGGTGCAGAAGGGCTCGAACTCGGCGCAGGTCAGCACGCAAGTGATCGATGCGCTGAAGGCGCAGGATGCGAGCGTCTCCCTGAAGCGGGTGGAATTCGTCGGCCCGCAGGTGGGTGAAGAACTTGCGCACGACGGCCTGACGGCGCTGGCTTTCGTGGTGGTCGGCATCATGATCTACCTCGCGTTCCGCTTCGAATGGAAGTTCGCGGTCGCGGCCATCATCGCGAACCTGCACGACGTGGTGATCATTCTCGGCTTCTTCGCGGCCTTCCAGTGGGAATTCTCGCTGACCGTGCTGGCCGCGGTGTTGGCGGTGCTGGGTTACTCGGTGAACGAGTCGGTGGTCGTGTTCGACCGCGTGCGTGAAACCTTCCGTGACCGCCGTTTCGGCAAGCTGGCCACGGCCGACGTGATGAACCACGCAATCACCAGCACCATCTCCCGTACCGTCATCACCCACGGCTGCACGCAGCTGATGGTGCTGTCGATGCTGCTGTTCGGTGGCCCGACGCTGCATTACTTCGCGGTGGCGCTGACCATCGGCATCCTGTTCGGCATCTATTCGTCGGTGTTCGTTGCCGCCGCCGTGGCGATGTGGCTGGGCGTGAAGCGCGAAGACCTGCTGAAGCCGGTCAAGGCCAAGGACGAGACGGATGGCGCAGTGGTCTGATCCCGCTGTCTGAGGCTGCCGCACAACGGCAGCACAAAAACAAAGCCGCCTTCGGGCGGCTTTGTTTTTTCTGCTTTACTCATGCAACGAATAATCAGACAACAAAAAAGCCGCCCGAAGGCGGCTCCTTGCAAGACCGTTGCGACTCAGATGTCTTTGGCCAGCTGGTCGGCGATACCGATGTAGCTGCCCGGCGTCATTGCCAGCAAGCGGTCTTTGTCTTCCTGCGGGATGGCGAGGCCGCCGATGAATTCGCGCAGCGCATCCTTGGAGATGCCCTTGCCGCGGGTCAGTTCTTTCAACTGTTCGTACGGATTCTCGATGCCGTGGCGGCGCATCACCGTCTGCACCGGCTCGGCCAGCACTTCCCAGCTGTTGTCGAGGTCTTCGGCCAGGCGCGACGGGTTGACTTCCAGCTTGTTCAGGCCGCGCAGGCAGCTGTCGTAAGCCAGCAGGCTGTAACCGAAGCCGACGCCGATATTGCGCAGCACGGTCGAGTCGGTCAGGTCACGCTGCCAGCGCGATACCGGCAGTTTCTCGGCCATGTGCTTGAGCACGGCATTGGCCATGCCGAGGTTGCCTTCCGAGTTCTCGAAGTCGATAGGATTGACCTTGTGCGGCATGGTCGACGAGCCGATCTCGCCGGCCTTGGTCTTCTGCTTGAAGTAGCCGAGCGCGATATAGCCCCAGATGTCGCGGTTCAGGTCCAGCAGGATGGTGTTGACGCGGGCAATCGCATCGAACAGCTCGGCGATGTAATCGTGTGGCTCGATCTGGATCGTGTACGGGTTGAAGGTCAGGCCGAGGCGCTGCTCGATCACATTCTTGGAGAACGCCGGCCAGTCGACTGCTGGATAGGCCGACAGGTGGGCGTTGTAGTTGCCGACCGCGCCATTCATCTTGCCGAGGATCTCGACGCCGGCGATGCGCTTGGCCGCGCGCTGCAGACGCGCGACGACGTTCGCCATTTCCTTGCCCAGCGTGGTCGGGCTGGCCGGCTGGCCGTGGGTGCGCGACATCATCGGCAGCTCCGCGTTTGCGTGCGCGATCTCGGTCAGCTTCGCGATCACGGTCGACAGCGACGGCAGCAGCACCTGGTCACGCGCGGCTTTGAGCATCATGCCGTGCGAGGTGTTGTTGATGTCTTCCGACGTGCAAGCGAAGTGAATGAATTCGGATGCCTTCACCAGCTCCGGCAGGTGCTGAACTTTCTCCTTCAGCCAATATTCGACAGCTTTCACGTCGTGGTTGGTGACCGCCTCGATTTCCTTGATGCGGGCAGCATCAGCCTCGCTGAAATCGGCGGCCAGCTTTTCCAGCAAGGTGCGCGCTTCGGTGGAGAAGGGTTGGAGTTCCGCGAAACCGGCTTCGGACAGCGCCAGCAGCCATGCAATCTCGACTTTCACGCGGTGGTGCATGAAGCCGGCTTCGGACAGGATGGGACGCAGCTTGTCAGTCTTGGAGGCGTAACGGCCGTCGAGCGGCGACAGGGCGGACAGCGGGGAAAGCGACATGATGATGAAGCGCGGCGCAGCCGCGCAGGAGAATTCGGAAAGTCTGGGATTTTACCATCCGCCCACACCCCCGCCGGTCGGGATTCCCGCTTGCTGCGGCAGGCAAACCGGGGCGGGCCGGCTGGCGGCGCAAGCGTGGCAGGCGGCGTTGCAAGCAACCACAACCGGTCACGTTCAGTACGGCGACAAGCTGCGAATGGGCAATTCAACAAGTTTTGCCAATGATATAATCGCGTCCCCGTAAAACCATACACATCTCCCATTTCGCCATGAAACTGATTGGATCGCTCGCCAGCCCCTATGTCCGTAAGGTCAGGATCGTGATGGCCGAGAAGAAACTCGACTTCAGCTTCGTGGTTGAAGACGTATGGTCGCCGGCTACCACAATCAGCGAATCGAATCCCCTGGGCAAGGTGCCTTGCCTCGTCATGGAAGATGGCGGCGCCATGTTCGATTCGCGTGTGATCGTCGAGTATCTCGATACGATGTCGCCGGTCGGCAAGTTGTTGCCTAATTCGGGCCGCGAGCGCGCCAGCATCAAGTGCTGGGAAGCGCTGGCCGATGGCGTACTGGATGCAGCCATCAACATGCGCCTCGAGCGCATCCTGCGTCCTGCCGAAAAGCAGAGCGAGGAATGGGTTGAGCGCCAGCTCGGCAAGGTGCGCAATGGCCTCAAGGCGATGGCCAACGGACTGGGCGAGTCGGCCTTCTGTGCCGGCGGTCATTTCACGCTGGCCGATGTTGCCGTCGGCTGCACGCTTGGCTGGCTGGCTTTCCGCTTCCCGGAAATCAACTGGCGTGAAGACCATCCGAACCTGGCGCGCCTGTTCGACAAGCTGTCCGAGCGCCCGTCGTTCCGCGAGACCGTGCCGACGGCCTGAGTTGACGGCAGCGTGCATGAAAAAGGAGCCCGCGGGCTCCTTTTTGTTTTTCAGCGGTGGCATCGGGAGCGCAGGCCGCGCCCGATGCGGCTTGCTTACTCTTCTTCCATCTGCGATTGCAGGTAATTCTGCAGGCCGACCTTGTCGATCAGGTCTTTCTGCGTTTCCAGCCAGTCGATGTGCTCTTCGGTATCGTCGAGAATGTGCTGGAACAGCTCGCGCGACACGAAGTCACGTGCCGCTTCGCAGGCGGCGATGCCATCCTTGACGGTCAGTTGGGCCATCTTTTCGAGTTGCAAATCGCAGTCAAGCATCTCGGGGGTGTTTTCGCCGATCATCAGCTTGTGCAGTGCTTGCAGGTTGGGCAGGCCATCAAGCATCAGGATGCGGTCGATCAGCTTGTCGGCATGTTTCATCTCGCCGATTGATTCTTCGTACTCTTTCTTTGCGAGCTTGCCAAAGCCCCAGTGCTTGTACATGCGCGCATGCAGGAAGTACTGGTTGATGGCCGTCAGCTCATTGGTCAGCTGGTCATTGAGCAGCTTGATGATGTTCGGATCGCCTTTCATGTGCACCTCTTTGCGGGTTGTGATTTGCCCCCGATGTTACTCCAGCCATCTGCGGCTGTGAGCGCGGGCACCGTATTTCGTTAGTGCGAATCATTCCCGCTGGCCGGCGACACGCCGGCTGCTCGCACGCTGGCGACGCTGGCCTGTCCGGTCAGGGCCATGGTCATTTCCAGTTCATCGCGCAGCAGGCGGATCACATGTGCGACGCCCATCGGCCCGGCCGCTGCCAGGCCCCAGACATAGGGGCGGCCGACCAGGACCGCGCGCGCGCCGCAGGCGAGGGCCTTGCAGGCATCGGCGCCACTGCGGATGCCACTGTCGAACAGCAATACGCTATCCGCGCCCAGGCGCGCATGGAATCGCTTCAGCACGGTCAGCGCCGCCGGTGTGCCATCGATCACCCGGCCGCCGTGGTTGGATACCACCAGTCCGTCACAGCCGAGGTCCAATGCCTGTTGCGCGTCGTCCTCGTGCAGCAAGCCCTTCACCAGCAGCGGCAGCCGCGTCTGCTGGCGCAGCCAGGCGAGGTCGTCCCAGCACGGCGCCAGTTGCATCCACTGGTCGAACACCACGCTCTGCCCGGGCCCGATGGCAGGCAAGGCCGGCTCGGGCTCGAGGTTCACTGCGCGCATGCCCGCGGGCAGGTTCAGCGTTGCCTGTTTGACAGGGGCATCGACCGTGAACACGATCGCCTGCGCACCCGCCTCCTCGGCCTTGCGCAGCAAGCGAAGCGTCGCATTGCGCCCCGACTGCCAGTACAGCTGGAACCAGGCATCAACACCGGTGGCCGCAATGTCGGCCAGCGGCTGGCTGGCAAGGCTGCTGACCATCATCACGGCCTGTTGCGCCTGCGCGGCCATCGCCGTTCCGACTTCGCCTTGTGCATGGAACAGTCGCTGGTACGCGATCGGCGCCAGCATCAAGGGATGTACGTAGTTGCGGCCGAACAGTTCGATGCGCGTGTGCCCGCCGCGCACGTCAGCCAGCGGCCGCGGCATCAGCGGCAGGCCTTCGAGCGCGGCGATATTGGCGTGCAGGGTGCGGCCGGCCCCATGACCAGCTTCCAGGTAATGCCAGATCTCCGGCGGCAGCGTTGCCTGTGCCTGTGCCGCATAGGCGGCGATCGAATCGCAGCTTGGCTGCATCAGCTGTCGGCCCATTGGCGCAACAGGTTGTGATAGGTGCCGGTCAGCTTCACGACGGCGTCGGTCTCGCCCACGGTTTCGCGCAGCTGCAGCAGTGCCATGTCCATCTCATACAGCAGGCGACGCTGGCCATCGTCGCGCACCATGCTCTGCATGAACATGAAGCTGGCCACCCGCTCGCCGCGCGTGACGGGCGTCACGCGATGCACCGATGAAGAGGGATAGAGCACCAGGCTGCCGGCCGGCGGCTTGAATGCATGCATGCCAAAGGTGTCTTCGATCTGCAGTTCGCCGCCGTCGTAAGACGCGGGGTCGGAAAGGAACAGCGTGGCCGACAGGTCGGTGCGCACATAGCTGCCATCCGGCGCTTGCCGCATGGCGCCGTCGACGTGGGCGCCATAGGCATTGGTCGCGCCGCAATAGCGATTGAAGAAGGGCGGCAGCACCTTCAGCGGCAGTGCGGCGGCAAAGAAGGTCGCATTGCGCGACAACGCCTGCATCACCAGCCGGCGCAGCGCGGGCAAGTGCTTTTCGTCCTCGGCCAGTTGCTGGTTGTTCTTCACCAGCGCAGCCTGAGTGCCCGCCGTGATGCGACCATCGGCCCATGTTGCTTCCTTCAGCAGGCGCTGCGCTTCAGCCAGCTCCTCAGGAGATAGCAGTGGGTCGATGGTGATGATCATGGCATCAGTCGTTGGGGGTCAATACTTGAACTCGGCCGTCACGATCACGGTGCGGCGCAGGCCCGGTACCGTGAAGCCGCCGTTGTCGTAAATTGCGTCATAGTACAGCTTGTCAAAGACGTTTTTCACGTTCAGCTTCACACCCCAGCGCGGCTGGTCATAAGACACCAGCGCATCGACGCGATGGAACGCCGGCGCAGTATTCGGCTGATAGGCGCCGTTCAGGGTCGGCACGGCCGCGGAGCTGGACGGGTTGAACGCCTGGCGATCGCCTTTGGCCTCGACCCCGCCGCCAATGCGCCAGTCCGGCGTGATTCGGTAGGTCGTCCACAGGTTGAAGGTGTAACGCGGCGTGTTGCGCGCGCGCTGGCCGATATACCCGGCATTACCATAGGTGATGGCACCCGTGGTCGCATTGATGTTCTCGGCCACTTCCAGGATGCGCGCATCCATCAGCGCTACGCCGGCGAACACTTCCCAGTCACGGGTCAGGCGACCGGCGGCTTCGATCTCAAGACCGTCGGTGCGGCGTTTCTTGGTCAGGATGCTCGCGGTCGCTTCCAGGTCGGTGTTGCGCTCCCAATACTTGTTGGCGCGATACAGCGCTCCGCGCAGCGTGAGATCGCCCTCGAACAGGATGTACTTGGCGCCGAGTTCGACGGTGTCGCTGCGCTCTGGCGGCTGCGGTCGTACCGTCAGCTGGTACAGGTCGGCCGTCGGGCTGAACGAGTCGCTCCAGGCGAGGTAATAGTGCGACTCATCGGTCGGGTGGTAGGACAGTGCACTGCGGTAGCTCCACTCGCCAAAGCTCAGTTTGGGCGACGTTGCGCTGGAATAGACGGCATCGAGCTGGTCGCGACGTGCGCCGACGGTCACTTTCCACTTCGGTATGAATTCCACCGTGTCTTGTGCATACGCGGCATACGAATTGCCGTTGAACGCGACCGGGTTGGAGGTCGATCGCTGGTAGGGGCGGAAGTCAGGTGCCGTGTTGGTGCCGTAATTGAGCAGCGAATTACGCCAGCTGTCTTCGTACAGGTATTCGACCCCGGCCAGCATCTGGTGCTTCATGCCGTGCCAGACGAGGTTCTTGCTGTAATCGGACTGCAGCGTAATCGTGTCGTAGAAGGCCATGCGTGTTTGGTTGCCGCCGCTGGCGCGGTTACCAGTTGCATTCGGCGCTTCGGTTGCGCTAGGTGTCTTGGCCCAGTAGCTGCGGTCATAGTTCGCGTAGCGCAGTTGAGTGCGCAGCTGCGAATCGCCGTCGATCTGCCATTGATGGACCAGCGTGCTCATCGAGGTATCGCTGTGATCGAAGGTCTTGGCAAAGCCCCAGAAATAGCTGGAGGGGAAGGCCTTCGTTGGTCGACGCGTGGCCGAATCGAACGAGATGCCGTAGTCCGGGTTGTCGCGCGTGCGCAGGTAGTACTGGTTCAGCCAGAACTTGTGGTTGCTGGACTGGTTCAGCGCCAGGCTGATCGCTGCACCGGTACGGTGTATGTCAGGTTCCGTGCCCGAGGCCGGGTTGCTGCGCCAGCTGCCTTCGGCACGGTCCATCAGGTTCACGCGCAGGCCGGTATCTTCGCTGACGGACTTGTTCAGGTCCGCCGTGAACTGGCGGTAGCCGTTAGAGCCGGTGCTGGCCGTCAGTCGGTACTGGTCGACATCGAGCGGAGTCTTGGTGACCTGGTTGATCACACCACCGGCCTGGCCGCGGCCGAACAGCATCGCGCCGGCGCCGCGCAGCACGTCGAGTTGTTCCAGGTTAAAGATTTCCCGGTTGTACTGCGCGGTATCGCGAATGCCATCGAGGTACATGTCGCCGAAGGTGTAGAAGCCGCGCAGGTTCATGTTGTCGCCCGAGCGGCCGCCTTCAGCGGCATTGAAGCTGATACCGGCCACGTTGCGCATCGCTTCCTGCAGTGACGATGCCTGCTGCTCCTGCAGCATCGTGCTGGTCACGGTGGTGACCGCTTGCGGAATATCGTGCGGGTCTTGTTCAATCTTGCCGACGCGGGTCTTGGTGGCAACGTAAGCGGGCGCATCGCGCGTCGCATTCACTTCCACTGCGGGCAGAGTGCTGTCATCCTTGTTCTTTGTGTCGCTCTTGTCTGCAGCGATCGCGGTACCGCCGCAAAAAGCCAGGCCCGCCACCAGTGCGCCCAGTGGCTTGAGTTTCATTGCGTTGTTCATGCCAGTAAAGCCTTGTCGTTCGCCCCTTGCACAAGGGGCGGTCATTTATCGTTTTGGCTGGCTGACCGGCGGGGCGGTGTGGCTGGCTGGTGTGTCGTGTTACATCTTGGCGCGTACGGGACGCGCTTATTTTTTCGGTTCTGTCACGAACCCGATTTTGCTCAGGCCGCCGTTCTGAGCGGCGGCCATGACCTGGGCGACCTTTTCGTATTGGGTCGTGCGCTCGGCTCGCAGGTGCAGCTCCGGTTGCGGATCTGCCTTGGCGGCGAGGGCGATTTTTTCTGCCAGCTCGCTGTCGCTGGTCTCGCGGTTGTTCCAGTACAGCTTGCCGCTGCCATCGATCGTCACATTGACGGTTTCAGGCTTGACGTCGTTCGGCTGCGTAGTCGCCCGTGGCAAGTCGAGCTTCACGCTGTGGTTGATGACGGGGATGGTGATGATGAAGATGATCAGCAGCACCAGCATCACGTCGACCAGCGGCGTGGTGTTGATCTCGGGGTTGAAGTCTTCGTCCGACTTGTCGGACAGCGTGCCCATGGCCATCTTGACTCCGCCTTACGCGACCACGGCCAGTTTCGGGCCGCCGTGCTTGGCGTCGCCGGCACGCGCGCCGGTGACGAACAGCGCATGCAGGTCGAAGCCGAACTTGTTCAGTTGCGCGAGCATGGTCTTGTTGCTGCGGACCAGCGCGTTGTAGCCAAAGGTCGCGGGGATGGCGACGGCCAGCCCGAGCGCGGTCATGATCAGCGCCTCGCCGACCGGGCCGGCCACCTTGTCGATGCTGGCCTGTCCACTGCTGCCGATCGACACCAGCGCGTGATAGATGCCCCAGACGGTGCCGAACAGGCCGACGAAGGGCGCAGTCGAGCCGACAGAGGCCAGCACCGCCATGCCCGACGACAGCTTCGACGACGATTCGTCGATCGCCTGACGCAGCGACAGCGTGACCCAGTCGCTGACTGACAATTGGTCCTGCAGGCTGCCGGCATGCGCATGGTGGTGGCGCATTGCCGAAGCGCCAGCCTGTGCCAGGTGCGCGAAAGGATTGTCCTCGCCGAGACTGCTGATGCCAGCCTCAAGGCTGCCGGCTTCCCAGAAGCTGCGGCGCGCCGAATCCACCGCACGGCGATGACGCCATGCCTGCAGGCCCTTGGCGATCATCACTGTCCACGAGGCGACCGACATTGCGATCAACAGCAGTGCGACGAGTTTGGTGACGAGATCGCCTTGTTGCCAAAGCGCGGCAAGGCCATAGGGGCTGGTATTCATGAAGGTGGGTTCAGGTGTTGTTGAGTATTCCGACGCTGCTGACGGTCATCGGGGTACGCTGTGCCGCTGCTTGCGGTGGAACGGGCGGTCAACCTGCGGTCAGGGGCATCTGCCGCGCCGGAAGCGAACGCCGGGCGACCATCGTTGTCAGCACAGCAGTCATCGACAATGCATTGACAATTCAGCGACAACTCAGGCCGCAGCGACCTCGCGGCGGATTTCGACGGCCTTGATCACATTGTCTTCTAGCTGGTCGCGAACCACCGTCTTTGCATAGGCATTGCACTTGCCGCAGCAGCTGCCCACCTTGAGCTGTGCGCGGATCTCGGCGAGCGACGTGGCTCCGGCATCGACGGCGGCGCGGATGGCTTTGTCAGAGACGTTGTGGCAGATGCAAACGATCATGATGGTGTGCGTGTCAGGTCAGGCGGTGAGAATCAGCTTGTTCGCCTGCGTCAGCCGCAAGCGATAGATCTTTCCTTCGTGGTCGATCTCGATTTCCCGCATCTGCTTCATCAGATCGGCCAGCTTGACCCGCTGCGTCGCCTTGATCACGCCGCCCGGTGCGAGCAGGGTGTCGTGGCTATGCGTCTGGTCGTGGCTCATGTTGTTCTGAATCTGTAAATGCGAACAATTCGCGTTTAGATTATTGACGATTGGCCTGCCGCTGGCAAGCGTTTTTTTGGCGAGGGAATGATGAAAGAGGAAAAGCGGGGCAAAAGCGAGGTATAGCCGGGATTGGGCGGGTGCCGGCGCGGTGGAATAAGCAGCGCTGGCCGAAACAGGATGGCCAAGCGGATGCGCTGAGGGGCGCAAGGAAGGGCGGAGGGGGCGCGGAAGGGCGCTGGACAGGATGTTGGATGGGCTGCGGGAGCGGATGGGTGCCGGGCGGGCCGCGTGTGGGCTCGCCCGGCGCTGATCAGAGGCTGATGCCGGCAGTATCGATGATGCCGCCGCCCAGGCAGACCTCACCGTCATACAGCACCGCGGATTGCCCCGGAGTGACCGCCCACTGTGCCTGCGGGAATTGCAAGGCAAAGCGGTCGGCGCCCGCATTGTGGTGTACGCAAGCCATGTCCGGCTGCCGGTAGCGGGTCTTGGCCGACAACGGGCCATCCTTCGGCGGCTCGCCGGCGACCCAGCTGACCTGGCCGGCGGCCAGGCTTTCCGACAGCAGCCATGGATGATCATGGCCCTGCACCACATACAGCGTGTTGTTGGCGACATCTTTGCGGGCGACGTACCAGGCTTCATGGTTGCCGTCGGCATCGCGATGCTTCTTCGAGCCGCCCAGGCCGATGCCCTTGCGCTGGCCCAGCGTGTAGAACGAGAGGCCGACATGCTCGCCGACGACTTCACCATCCGGCGTCTTCATCGGGCCCGGCTTGAACGACAGGTAGCGGTTCAGGAATTCACGGAACGGGCGCTCGCCGATGAAGCAGATGCCGGTCGAGTCCTTCTTGCGCGCGTTCGGCAGCTTCAGCTCGTCGGCAATGCGGCGAATTTCGGTCTTGTGCAGTCCGCCGAGCGGAAACAGCGTGCGCGACAGCTGCGCCTGGTTCAGCCGGTGCAGGAAGTAGCTCTGGTCCTTGCTGGCGTCGATCGCCTTCAGCAGCTCGAAGCGGCCGTCGCGCTCGCGCACGCCGGCGTAATGGCCGGTCGCGATCTTGTCGGCGCCTAGCGCCATCGCATGGTCGAGGAAGGCCTTGAACTTGATCTCGGCATTGCACAGCACGTCCGGGTTCGGCGTGCGGCCGGCCTCGTACTCGCGCAGGAATTCGGCGAACACGCGGTCCTTGTATTCGGAGGCGAAGTTGACGGCCTCGATGTCGACGCCGACCACATCGGCCACGCTGGCTGCGTCGATCCAGTCCTGCCGGGTCGAGCAGTACTCGTCGTCGTCGTCGTCTTCCCAGTTCTTCATGAACAGGCCGATGACTTCATATCCCTGCTGTTTCAATAGCCAGGCCGCGACCGAGGAGTCGACGCCGCCGGACATGCCCAGCACCACCTTTTCCTTACGCATGATCTTGCTCGGTGACGCTGGGGTGGGTGTAAATGGCGGACAGCGGCAGACGACGGCCGCGCAGGTAGTCGTCGATGCACTGCAGGACCAGCGGGCTGCGGTGCTTGTCGCGCAGGGCGACGATCTCTTCGTAACCCAGCCAGACGGCGCGCAGGATGCCGGTGTCGAGCGCGCGATCATGCACCGCGCCGGCGGTACCGGCAAAGGCAAAGCGCAGGTAAGTTACGTCCTCGCCAGTGCGGCTGGACTGGTAGCGCGACATATAGACGCCAACCAGGGCTTCGGGGTGGAATTCATGGGCGGTCTCTTCGAGCGCCTCGCGGCTGACCGCTTCGACCAGCGATTCATGCGGATCCAGGTGGCCGGCCGGCTGGTTGAAACGGATGCCGTCGCTGGTCTCTTCTTCGACGAGCAGGAATTTGCCGTCCTTTTCGATGATCGCTGCAACCGTGACGGAGGGTTTCCAGATGGTAGACATGGTTTCCTTTGCGTAGAGCCTTAAAAAAAACCGTGTTTTATGGCGAGCCAGCGAAGCTGTGCGACGCAGGATTGCGGCTTGGTAAATGCAGGGTCAAAGTTTTGAAACAGCACATGTGTTTGCGGTTTTGCTCACTCGGAGCCTGGTCAAAGACCCGCGATTTTACCGCTTTGGCGCGCAGGGGCTCCGGATGCGTCAAAGGCGGGGTTTGGCAGAGCGCAAGCCAGAAACGCGAATAGCCGGAAACCAATAATTGTGCGTTGCGCCAAAAATGTGGACAATGTGAGGCTTTGCAATTTCCAGAGGGCAAATCCGCGCCGCCCTCGACTTTGACCCTTGCCGAAATGGGAATAGCCCCGGCTTTTCACATGGGAACGCGGGGGTTTGAGTGTAAGATTCGGGCGCATTTTTTTCTTTTTGGAGAACGCCATGAGAATCGGCATTCCAGCCGAGACGCGTCAGGGGGAGACGCGGGTAGCCGCCACCCCGGAGACAGTAAAGAAACTGGTCGCTGCCAAGCACCGGGTGATCGTGCAGTCCGGCGCAGGTGTGGCCGCAAGCATTCCTGATGAGGCGTTCTCTGCGGTTGGTGCGCAGATCGGCTCGGCCGCAGACGCCCTCGGTTGCGAGATGGTCCTCAAGGTCCGCATTCCTTCGGCTGAAGAACGTGGCCTGATGAAATCGGGCGCCGTGCTGATCGGCATGCTGAACCCGTTCGACACCGAAGGCCTGAACGCACTGGCATCGGCCGGTCTGTCGGCCTTTGCCCTCGAAGCCGCGCCGCGTATCACCCGCGCGCAGTCGATGGACGTGCTGTCGTCGCAAGCGAACATCGCCGGCTACAAGGCCGTGCTGATGGCCGCCAACACTTACCAGCGTTTCATGCCGATGCTGATGACCGCTGCCGGTACCGTCAAGGCCGCGCGTGTCCTGATCATGGGCGTGGGCGTGGCTGGCCTGCAGGCGATCGCGACCGCGAAGCGTCTGGGCGCCGTGATCGAAGCGTCTGACGTCCGTCCGCCGGTCAAGGAACAGGTCGAGTCGCTGGGCGCGAAGTTCATCGACGTTCCTTACGAAACCGATGAAGAGCGCGAAATCGCCCAAGGCTCCGGCGGCTATGCCCGTCCGATGCCGGAAGCATGGATGAAGCGCCAGGCGGCCCTCGTGCACGAGCGCGCCAAGCAGGCTGACATCATCATCACCACCGCACTGATCCCGGGTCGCAAGGCTCCGATCCTGATCAGCGAGGAAACCGTCAAGGCGATGAAGCCGGGTTCGGTGATCGTTGACATGGCGGTCGAGCAGGGCGGTAACTGCCCGTTGTCCGAACTGGGCAAGACCGTCATCAAGCATGGTGTGCACATCATCGGCGAAGGCAACATCCCCGCCACCTGTGCTGCTGATGCATCGGCCCTGTACGCCCGTAACGTGATCGACTTCATGAAGCTGATCATCGACAAGGACGGCAACCTGGCCATCGATCGTAGCGATGAAATCGTCGCCGCAACCCTCGTTGCCCACGGCGGCGAGCTGCTGCGCAAGTAATCAAGAAGTCTGGAGTAGTAATGAACCGTATCATGCTTCGCGCAAAGATCCATCGCGCGACTGTCACGCAGTGCGACCTGAATTACGAAGGGTCGTGCGGCATTGACGAAGACCTGCTGGAAGCCGCGGACATCCGCGAATTTGAAAAGATCGAGCTGTACAACGTCAACAATGGCGAGCGCTTCTCTACCTATGCAATCAAGGGCAAGCGCGGCAGCGGCGAGATCTCGCTGAACGGGGCAGCAGCACGCCTCGCTCACCTCGGCGACCTGTTGATCATCTGCACTTACGCGCCGATGACCGACGAGCAAGTGGCGACGTACAAGCCGAAGATCGTCTTCGTCGATGACAAGAACGGCATTACCGGACTCAAGAAATAAGACCCGTTCCCGGACAAGAGACAAACCGCTCATAGACAGCTAACAACCAGAGGACATCATGGAAGTCAGCCATACCATCATTAATTTAATCATTTTCGTGCTGGCGATTTACGTCGGTTACCACGTTGTGTGGACCGTCACCCCGGCGCTGCATACGCCGCTGATGGCAGTCACCAACGCTGTGTCAGCCATCATTATCGTTGGCGCGATGCTGGCAGCTGCCCTGACCGAAGGTCCGGTCGGCCAGTTCATGGGTACGCTGGCCGTCGCGCTGGCCGCCGTGAACGTGTTCGGCGGCTTCCTGGTCACGCAACGCATGCTCGAGATGTTCAAGAAAAAAGAGCCGAAGGCCAAGAAAGAGGGAGCATAAAGCCATGAGCATGAACGTCGTTACCCTTCTCTACCTGATCGCCTCGATCTGCTTCATTCAGGCGCTCAAGGGCTTGTCCCATCCGGCTACCGCACGTCGCGGCAATGCCTTCGGCATGACCGGCATGGCCATCGCGGCCTTCACCACCCTCGCACTGATCGCCAAGCTGCAAAGTGAAGCTGTCGCAGCGGGCGGTGTCAGCGGCGGCTTCGGCCTGCTGATCGCCGGCGTCGTCGTGGGCGGCGGTATTGGCGCCATCCTGGCCAAGCGCGTCGAAATGACCAAGATGCCGGAACTGGTCGCAGCGATGCACTCGCTGATCGGTCTGGCAGCTGTCTGTATCGCCGTCGCCGCCGTGTCGGAGCCGAAGGCTTTCGGCATCGTCGCGATGGCCGGTGACGCCATCCCGATGGGCAACCGCATCGAACTCTTCATCGGTACCTTCGTCGGTGCTATCACCTTCTCCGGTTCCGTGATCGCGTTCGGCAAGCTCGCCGGCAAATACAAGTTCCGCCTGTTCCAGGGCGCGCCGGTGCAGTTCGCCGGCCAGCACATGCTGAACCTGATCCTGGCTGTCGTGATGGTCGGTGCCGGCCTGGTGTTCGTCGCTGCCGAAGGCGCCGCACCGGCATGGGAGCCGTTCCTGGTCATGACCGCGATCGCCTTCATCCTGGGCGTGCTGATCATCATCCCGATCGGCGGCGCTGACATGCCGGTGGTGGTGTCGATGCTGAACAGCTACTCCGGCTGGGCGGCAGCAGGTATCGGCTTCTCGCTGAACAACTCGATGCTGATCATCGCCGGTTCGCTGGTGGGTTCGTCGGGTGCGATCCTGTCGTACATCATGTGCAAGGCGATGAACCGTTCGTTCTTCAACGTGATCCTGGGCGGCTTCGGTGGCGAAGCAGCGGCCGCCGGCGGCGGTGCGCAGCAACAGCGCAACGTGAAGTCGGGTTCGGCGGATGATGCATCGTTCCTGATGTCTAACGCCGAGACCGTGATCATCGTTCCGGGTTATGGTCTGGCCGTGGCACGTGCACAGCACGCCCTGAAAGAACTGACCGAGAAGCTGACCCACAATGGCGTGACCGTGAAGTACGCGATTCACCCGGTGGCCGGCCGTATGCCGGGTCACATGAACGTGCTGCTGGCCGAAGCCGAAGTGCCGTACGACCAGGTGTTCGAGATGGAAGACATCAACAGCGAGTTCGGCCAGGCCGACGTGGTACTGGTGCTCGGCGCGAACGACGTCGTGAACCCGGCAGCAAAGGATCCGAAGTCCCCGATCGCCGGCATGCCGATTCTCGAGGCGTACAAGGCCAAGACCATCATCGTCAACAAACGCTCGATGGCTGCCGGTTACGCTGGCCTCGACAACGAACTCTTCTACATGGACAAGACCATGATGGTGTTCGGCGACGCGAAGAAGGTCATCGAAGACATGGTGAAGGCTGTCGAATAATTCGACACCGCATCAACGAAGAACGGGCGCAGCGATGCGCCCGTTTTTTTTCGTCCGTTGGCGCACTGCGTACCTGAACTCGTGCCGGTCGGTCGATACAAACAGCGCTCGCTATGGATTGCTATCAGAAGGAGTGCTTGCCGTGAGTTTGTCCGATTCTCCCCGCGTTTCCCCTCGCCCGTTCATCTTGTCGCCAACGGACACCACAGGCAGGACGGAAGGCCATGATGCATCACGGCAGGAGGGTGCGTTCACCGGCAATGATGAGAAGGGGCCCCGGCGGCCCGTCATCAACCAGCGCGATCGGGATGCGGTACGCAAGCAGCTGGACTACTACCTGAGCCTGAGCGACTCGGACGAGTCGGTCACCTCGGCGACCGCCGATGGCAGCACCGACAGCGCGGGCGAGGCGGGCGCGCTGCCTACCGGCACCGGCGGCCTGCAGCCTTCCCAGGCCATGGCGCGGGTCTCGTCCACCGATCCGCAACTCATATCCTTGGCTTCGCCGCCGGTCACCACGGCCGGCGCCACGGCTGTTGCTGAAGCCGCCCGCGGCGGTGCCGCGCCGGTCAACAGCGATCTCAAGAAGGAAGCCATCACGCCACAGACCCAGGCACTGTTCACCGGCATTCGCAGCGGCAAGCGAAGATTCTTCGAGCAACTCCCGCAGCAGAAGAAGACGCAGCGCAGCTGGGGTATCCACATTGACTGGCAGGACAAGCAGACCGGACGCTCGCCACTGACCCTGGCGCTGGCGCTGAGGGAATGGGACATCGCCGTCGAGTTGCTGTCGCTTGGCGCCGATCCGGACCTGCTGGACGGAGTACATGATGCGCCAAGCGATCTGGCCTCGCCGATATGCAAGATGATCCTGCAGTTCTTTTCGTGGGATGCGATGAAACAGTCCGGGGACTGGACCCTCGGGATTGAGGTCATACTCAAAGATCTGCTGCTCACCCGGGATGCCGTCGACGGTGACACGATGCTCACCTGGGCTGCCGGTCGCCGCCATGACAAGCTCGCGTGCAGGCTGATCGATGCCGGTGCCGGATTCGATTTCTGCAGCACGCAGGGCGAGGGACCGCTCGAAGCGGCCTGCCGCAACGGCAGTCTGTCGCTGGTGCTCACCATGCTCGATGCCTGGCCCCGACTCGTCACGACCAACATCGGACGCGCCTATTTCCGGATGGGGCTGCGTGCGGCCATCGAGGCGAAGCGGCCGGCAGTCGTCGGCGAGATGCTGTCCGCATTCCGGCGCATTTACCGTGCGGGCGGCAGACCGCCGGCACAGGACAATGCGTTGGACGTGGAAGAAATCATCCCGCGCGACTGGCGCAGCGAGGCCGAGGCCTATCACGCCTTTTTCGGCGGGCAAGCCTCGACGACCTTCGTGTTCGACACGGCCTTGCAGCGTACCCGCGATGACTGCCTGCTGACTCGCGAAGAATGCGCGTTGCTGATGCTATCCGAGATGGAGATGCTGGCCGTCAGGAAGGGTTCTTCGAAAGTGCTGGAGGTGATCGAGGCGCACTACAAGCCGGCCACGGGCATTCCGCGCACCACCACGGTGGCCGGCAGGGGCCAGGCGGGCAACGCGTCACGCGCGTCATCCGGCGAGGCGTCGATCCCCGAATCGACTCCCGAATCAACCCCCGAATCCAGCCTTAACCAATGACGCAGCTGCGGCGTCTGATGACCAGCGCTATGTCAGCGGGTGCCAAACATCATCTGCTCGGCCAATACGCGCTTGGCCGGCGGGAAGACATCGATCAAGCCGAGGGAGGCGCCCAGCAGGTCTTGCGTGAATGTGCCGTCGGCCGAGCTGGCAAACACGCGGGCCATCAGATCGGTCAATCGTACGGTGGCACCGCGGTCGGCCGTGCGCTGCTGCTGGAATTGCGCCAGCGCCTCGGGCGTGGCGTCACGCGCAAGCAGGCGTGCCAGCACGGCCGCATCGCGCAGGCCGAGGTTCAGGCCCTGGCCGGCCACCGGGTGCAGGGTTTGCGCAGCATTGCCGATGGCGACCGTGCGCGCCGTTGCGACGGGTTGCGCATTCAGTCCCAGCGCATACGCATGACGCACGCCGGTACGGATGAAGCGACCGACGCGCTGGCCAAAGGCTTGCTGCAGTGCTTCGAGGAAGGCATCGTCCTTCAGGGCCAGCATCGCATCGGCATGGTCAGGCCGCATGCACCAGACCAGCGAATAGCCATCGTCCTGCGGCAGCAGGGCCAGCGGGCCTTCGCTGGTAAAGCGTTCGAAAGCGCGACTGGCGAGCATCGCATCAGCGTGCACGGTGGCCACGATCGCGGTCTGTTCATAATCGCGCTGCACGCTGCGCGCGGCCTGTTCGCCAAACACGCCACCTTCGGCTTGCACCAGCAGGCGAGCATGCAGGGTTTGTCCGTTCGACAGCGACAGCATCATGCCGTCTCCCTGTTCATCGCTGGCCGTCACTTGCACCGGCCGCAGCTGGCGTACGTCGCTGCGGGCCAATGCGTTGGCCAGCGACTGGCAGACATCGCCATAGCGGGCCACATAACCCAGCGCAGGCAGTTGGTACTCGGAAGCCTCGATCAGCGTGCGGCCGAAGCTGCCGCGGCGGGATACATGAATCTGAGTGATCGGCGTCGCACGTGTTGTCCATGCGTCGACCTGCGCCAGCAATTGCCGGCTGCCCCAGGACAGCGCAATCGAGCGCGGGTCGGTTGCAGCGGTCTCGGCCGGCTTGCCATCGATGACGGCAATGTGCTCGCCGCGCATGCCGCGATCCACCAGCATGGCTGCCAGCGCCAGCCCCACGGGGCCGCCGCCGACGATGGCGATGTCGAAGCGCTCAGTCATTCATCGCTCGCTGCATGGGAGTCATCGTTGATCGCAGGGTCACAGCGGGTGCTCGCGTCGGAAGGTCAGCGGATCAGGCGGATCAGGCGGCTCAACCGCGCATCACCGCTTCGATCTCGGACACCGTCTTCGGCGCCTTGTGCGTGATGATGTCGCAACCGGCTTCGGTGACCAGCGCATCGTCTTCGATGCGGATGCCGATGTTCCAGTATTGCTCGGGAACGCCCGGTGCCGGACGCACATAGATGCCCGGCTCGATGGTCAGCACCATGCCCGGCACCAGTGTGCGCCATGGCTTTTCGGTGGCCGACACGGCCGGGTCGCGGTAGTCGCCGACGTCATGCACGTCCATGCCCAGCCAGTGGCCGGTGCGGTGCATGTAGAACTGGCGGTAGTCGCCGTTGGCGATCACGTCATCGAGTGAGCCAACCTTGTCGCGGTTCAGCAGGCCGGTGTCGAGCATGCCCTGCGCCAGCACCTTCAGCGCCGCCTCGTGGCCATCGGTGAAGCGCTTGCCGGGGCCGGTGGCGGCGATGGCGGCGTCTTGCGAGGCCAGCACCAGTTCATACAGTTCCTTTTGCGGGCCGCTGAACTTGCCATTGACCGGGAAGGTGCGCGTGATATCGGATGCGTAGCTGTCGAGTTCGCAGCCGGCATCGATCAGCACCAGATCGCCATCGCGCAGCTCGGCATCGCCGGCGCGGTAGTGCAGCACACAGGCATTGGCGCCGGTGGCAACGATCGAGCCATACGCAGGGAATTGCGAGCCGTTGCGGCGGAATTCATGCAGCAGCTCGGCTTCGAGGTGGTACTCGCGCAGGCCGGCACGCGAGGTGCGCATCGCGCGCGCATGCGCTTCGGACGTAATGTCGGCGGCGCGGCGCATGATGGCGATCTCGTCGGCATCCTTCACCAGGCGCATTTCATTGAGGATGGTGCGCACATCAAACGCAGCCGACGGGGCGGTGACGCCGGCGCGCACCTGCATGCGCACCGCATTGAGCCAGCCCTGCACCTGCGCGTCGAGCTTCGCGCTGCTGCCCAGCGCATAGAACAGCGCCGGTGCATTTGCCATCAGCAGCGGTAGTTCCTTGTCGATGGTATCGACCGGGAAGGCGGCATCGAAACCAAACGCTTCGCGCGCTGCCGCCGGGCCGAAACGATAGCCATCCCAGATCTCGCGCTCTTCATTCTTTTCGCGGCAGAACAGGATGGCCCGGTCGCGTTCGCCGGCGATCAGCACCAGCAACGCTTCGGGTTCGCCAAAGCCGGTCAGGTAGTAGAAATAGCTGTCATGCCGGTACGGATAGTCGGCATCGGCATTGCGCATCACTTCCGGCGCCGTCGGGATGATCGCGACACCGCCGCCTTGTGCATGCATCTTCTGCAGCACGGCGGCGCGCCGGCGTGCATAGGCGGCCATGTTCACTGCAATATTGTTCGTCGCGCTCATGTTCATGCAGAACCCTTCAACGGTGCATTCAGTTGTTCCAGTCGCTCGACGGTACCGACATCGGTCCAGTCGCCGCGGAAGACCTCACCGCCAATTTTGCCCTTGTCCGCGTATTCGCGCAGGATGGGCGCCAGCTTCGCGCTGCTGCCCGGCGTGACGCTGTCGAACAGCTCCGGGCGGTAGACGCCGATGCCGGAGAAGGTGAAGCGCGGCTCGCCTTCGTTGGCAATCGCGAAATTGGCCAGCGCGAAATCGCCTTCCGGATGGTGCGCGGGGTTCTTCACCAGGTACAGCCAGCCCATGTCGCGCTGGTCGGCAGCGTAGGGACTCCCCCACGGGTCTTCGCTTTCGAGCACGCTGGTCACCTTGCTGAAATCGAAGTGCGGGCAATAGATGTCGCCGGCAATGGCCACGAAGGGCTCATCGCCCAGCAGGTGGCGCGCTTTCGCAATGCCACCGGCGGTCTCGAGCGCCGTGCCTTCGGGCGAATAGACGATTTGCGCGCCGAACTGGCTGCCATCGCCCAGCGCATCTTCGATCATCTGGCCGAGGTGCGCATGGTTGATCACGATCTCGGTAATGCCCGAGCGCACCAGGTTCAGGATGTGCCACACGATCAGCGAGCGGCCGCGCACCTTCAGCAGCGGCTTCGGGCAGCTGTCCGTCAGCGGCCGCATACGCTCGCCGCGGCCGGCGGCAAAGATCATTGCCTTCATCGGTCTGTGCTTCCTTGATGTCCGTTTGGCGTCAGAAGGTGAAGCCGACGCTGGTCTTCGGCTCTTCCAGCGTGTCCAGCAGGCGGATCAGCGGGGCGAGCTCCTTGTAGCGATACGCGCACTTGCGGGTGTATTCCATCACCAGCGGCATGTCGTTCAGGTAACCATCCTTGCCGTCGCGATGGAACAGGCGTGCGAAGATGCCCAGCACCTTCAGGTGGCGCTGCAAGCCCATGAATTCGAAGTCGCGGTAGAAGTCATCGACATCATGCGACACCGGCAGGCCGGCCTTGCGCGCGCGCTCCCAGTAGCGGATCGCCCAGTCGAGCACCATCTCTTCATCCCACTGCACGTAGGCGTCGCGCAGCAGTGATACCAGGTCATAGGTGATCGGGCCATAGACTGCATCCTGGAAGTCGAGGATGCCGGGATTGCCCTTGTCGAGCACCATCAGGTTGCGCGAATGGTAGTCGCGATGAACATAGACTTGCGGCTGCGCGAGGTTATTCGCCAGCAGCACCTCGAATACCTTGTCGAGCTCGTTTTTCTGCGTGTCATTCAGCGTCGCATTCAGGTGCTTGCCCACGTACCAGTCCGGGAACAGCATCAGCTCGCGGTGCAGCAGCGCGCGATCATATTCGGGCAATTTGCCCGGCTGGCTTTGCACCTGCAGCAGCACCAGCGCTTCGATCGCATCCAGATACAGCTTGTGCGCCGTGTCCGGGCCCAGCTGCTTCAGGTAGGTGGTGTTGCCGAGGTCGGTCAGCAGCAGGAAGCCGTTGTCGACATCCCGCGCCAGAATCTTGGGCACCGTCACGCCGGTGGCGCCGAACAGCTCGGCGACCTCGATGAAGGGGCGCACGTCTTCCTGTGGCGGCGGCGCGTCCATCACGATCAGCGTGCTGCCGTCTTCCGCATCGACGCGGAAGTAGCGGCGGAAGCTGGCATCGGCCGACGCCACGCGCAGCGTCTCGGGCAAGGTCTTCGGTGATTCAAGCTTGGCAAGCCAGGCAGCCAGCTGGGTCAAACGGGGATCGTTGGATTGGGAATCGGACATTGGGGATGAAAAGTTCGAAAAATGCGGGTTCCGGCGGCCGGAACTTGGCAAACAGGCCAGCCTTTGATCGGGGCAGGCAGTGAGTTCCCATATAATAAGGGATTCGCCCTTTGGCGCGGCGCAGCACACCTACGAATTCACTTTTTCATGACGCGGCGATTGCCATCACTGCAAGCTTCTCAACTGCCACGCAAGTCCCTGTTGTCCCTCGTGATCTCGCTGACGATCGCCGGACCGGCTTGTGCGCAGCAGCCTTGGATCACGACTGCGGTTGAGGGTGGCGATGGCCCCACGGTGTTTGTCGGCGAACAGCTGTCCGGCCGCCCGGACCGCGAAGTGATGATGGACCGCGAAGTCGAGATCACGCGCGGCCCCACCGTGCTCAATGCCGACGCCGTACATTACGACATCGTCGACGATCGCGTCGACGCCGATGGCAATGTGCGCCTGGTCCGCGAAGGCAACCGCTTCAATGGCGACAAGCTCAGGCTCAAGCTCGATACCGGCGTCGGCTTCATGGACAGCCCGGTGTACCGGCTGCTGCGCAAGAATGCGCAAGGCCATGCCGAGCGCATCGATTTCGAATCCGAGGACGTCGCCACCGTGCAGCAGGGCGTCTACACCACCTGCAATGGCCCGGAGCCTGACTGGTACCTGCGTACCGGCAAGCTGACCCTGGATGACGGTGCCGGCATCGGCTATGCGCGCAATGCGGTGCTGGTGTTCAAAGGCGTACCGCTGGCCGGTACACCGGCGATTTCCTTCCCGCTGACGGACGAACGGGTGTCGGGCTTCCTCGCACCGACGATTGCGACCTCGACCAGCAACGGTTTGCAACTGACCACGCCGTACTACTGGAATATCGCGCCCAATCGCGATGTAACGATTTTCCCGACCTACATGGGCACGCGCGGCTTGATGCTGGGTGCCGATGCACGTTATCTCGAGCGCGAATTCGCCGGCGAAACGCGCGTCGAATTCATCAACGACAACAAGGAATCGATCACGCGTTATGGCATCTCCGCACGCCATAACCAGCTGCTGGCACCGGGCTTTAGCTTCAGCACGGACCTGAACGCTGCATCGGACAACAACTACTACCGTGATTTCCCGCTCAGCCATGTGTGGGATCGCCCCGGCGTCAACCGCCGCTTGCTGCCGCAGATGGCCACGCTGGCCTATGGCACCACGGATTGGAACGTGAGCGCACAGTTGTATGACTTCCAGGTGCTGCAGGATCCGCGGGCCCCGGTCACGGCACCCTACGGCCGACTGCCGCAGATAACGGTCAACAACTTCCGTTACACCGACACTGGCTTCGACCTGACGATGAATTCGCAGTTCACGCGATTCACGCATGCGACGCTGGTGCAGGGCGACCGCATCGTGCTGAACCCGCGCGTGACTTACAACTACCTGCAGGGGCCGGGCTATTTCGTGCGTCCGAGCTTCTCGATCCATTCGACGGCCTACAACCTCGACCATGTGACCGACCCGCTGATGAAGGCGCCGTCGCGCACGCTGCCGACCTTCTCGGTCGACAGCGGCCTGGTGTTCGAGCGCGATGCGAGCTTCCTTGGCCGGGATGCAGTGCAGACACTGGAGCCGCGACTGTTCTACACCTATACGCCGTACAAGGCGCAGAACAGTCTGTACCCGAATTTCGATACCTCGGAAGCCGATTTCAGCTACGCGCAGATCTTCCGCGAGAACCGCTTCGTCGGTAGTGACCGCATCGGCGACTCCAACCAGGTGACGCTGGCGATGATTTCGCGCTTCCTCGAAACCAATGGCGCCGAGCGCTTGCGTCTGGCGGTTGCGCAGCGCTACAACATCAGTGATCCCAAGGTCGGTCTCGGCAGCGAACAGCAGGCGACAGAAGCCCGTTCCGACGTGCTGCTGCTGACCTCGGGCCGCGTGACCAATACCGTGCGGCTGGATGCGAACTTCCAGTACAACCAGGTTAATAGCGAAATCAACCGGGTGAATTTCGGCGTCTACTGGGCGCCGGAGCCGATGAAGGTGCTCAATGCGCAGTACCGCCGTGATTCGCGTAACCTGCCCAATATCCCGAATACCAATTTCGAGCTGATCGACGTTTCCGGCCAATGGCCGCTGGGCGGCCGCTGGTATGGCGTGGGCCGCCTGAATTACCTGCTGGACGAGAAGCGCGTCGGCCAGTCGCTGGCCGGCCTCGAGTACCAGGCCGACTGCTGGATTTTCCGTACCGTCGCGCAGCGCTTGCCGACGGCCACCGGGGTGACCAATACCTCGATATTCCTGCAGCTGGAATTCAATGGACTGTCGTCGCTGGGCACCAACCCGATGCGCGCGATTCGCGGTAATGTACCGGGCTACCAGCGGCTCGGACAGCCGCAATAACACCCGTGCCTGATGCACAAGTATTTTGCGTAACCTGCAAGCTCACGACCGGCATCGCCGGCCCTGAACCGGAATTGCACACCATGAAGACATTCGTACACAAACTTCCCGGCGCAAAAGCGTCCTTCCTGGCAGCCCTGGCTCTTGTGACTGGCTTTGCGCTGGTCAGCCTCAGCCCTGCCGCCGCACAAGACAAGGCCGCGAACTCGCGCCAGCCCGTGCTGGTCGATGCGATCGTGGCCGTCGTCAACAGCGACGTGATCACGATGAAGGAACTCGAAGAGCGTATGCGTCTCGTCGAGCAGCGTATGAAGCGCCAGAACGTGCAGATGCCACCGCGCGAGCTGCTGCAAAAGCAATTGCTGGAGCGCATGATCGTTACCCGCGCGCAAATGCAACTCGCGCGTGAAACCGGCATCCGTATCGACGACATCCTGCTCGACCGCGCCGTGGCCCGTATCGCCGAGCAGAACAAACTGAGCGTGCAATCCTTCCGCGATCAGTTGGAGAAGGATGGCGTGTCCTTTGCCCGCTTCCGCGAAGAAGTGCGTGAAGAGATTACCCTCCAGCGCCTGCGCGAACGTGAAGTCGACAACAAGCTGCAGATTTCCGAGTCCGAGATCGACAACTTCCTCGCCGCGTCGGCTGGCAAGGCCGATGCCGGACAGCAGGAAATCAACCTCGCGCAGATCCTGGTACGGGTCCCTGAAAATGCGTCGGCTCAGCAGATTGCCGACCGTCGCAAGCGCGCCGAGCAGGCTTATGACCAGCTCAAGGCGGGCTCGTCGTTCGCCAAAGTTGCGGCCACCTTCTCCGACGCCAGCGATGCGCTGTCCGGCGGCGACCTTGGCTGGCGCAGCGCATCGCGCCTGCCGCAGCTGTTTCTCGATGCGACCGAAAAGCTCAACGACGGTGAAATCGCGCCGCTGGTACGTAGCGCGAATGGCTTCCATATCCTCAAGCTGGTCGGCCGCCGCAGTGCCAACCTGTCCAGCCAGGGCACCGGCAATGTCGTCCAGCAGACTCATGCACGTCACATCCTGATCAAGGTGAACCAGATCGTGTCGTCCGCCGATGCACGCCGCAAGATGCTCGAACTCAAGGAGCGCCTCGACAACAACGCGGCCAAGTTTGAAGAGCTCGCACGCATGTATTCCAATGACGGCTCGGCCAGCAAGGGCGGTGACCTGGGCTGGATCTATCCGGGCGACACCGTGCCCGAGTTCGAGCGCGCAATGAATGCACTGCAGCCGGGTCAGGTCAGCCAGCCGGTCGAATCGCCGTTCGGCTACCACCTGATCGAAGTCCTTGAGCGCAAGACTGAAGAAGTGTCGCGCGAGCGCCAGCGCATGATGGCGCGCCAGGCGCTGCGCGAGCAAAAGCTCGAAGAGGCGTACGAAGACTGGCTGCGCCAGCTGCGCGATCGAGCCTACGTCGAATATCGCCTCGACGAACTCGGCCAGCGCTGAGGCGGCCTGACGCCATGATCCGTTGGCCAGACCTGCAGCCTTACTCCGGTACCCACGGACGCAAGACATCCCCATGAGCACCCGCCCGCGCATCGCGATCACCTGCGGCGAGCCGGCCGGTATCGGCCCGGAGATCGCGCTGCGGGCAGCGCTCGACGCAGCCCACATCGACTGCCTGCTGATTGGCGATGCCGCGCAATTGAAGGCACTGGCCATGCTGATCGCGCCGGCGCGCCCGCTGCGCGCCATCCACACCGCCGCCGACCTTGCGCAACATCCGAACGAGCTGTGCGTGCTCGACTGCCCGCTGGCCGTGCCCTCGCGTCCCGGCCAGCCCGATCCGCGCAATGGCAAGGCGGTGCTGGCGATGCTGGATGCGGCCATTGCCGCCGCACAGGCCGGCCACGTCGATGCGATCGCCACGGCGCCAGTGCAAAAGAGCACGATCAACGATGCCGGCGTCGCCTTCACCGGCCATACCGAATACCTGGCCGACCAGACCGGCACCCGGCGCGTCGTGATGATGCTGGCCGGCGAGACCGGTGCCGGCATGCTGCGCGTTGCGCTCGCGAGCACCCACCTGCCGCTGAAAGATGTGCCGGCAGCGATCACGGCCGACAGCCTGACCGAGACCCTGACCATCATCCATCATGACCTCGTGACCCGCTTCGGCATTGCCGAGCCGCGCATCCTGGTAACCGGTCTCAATCCGCACGCCGGCGAGGGCGGTTACCTCGGCCGGGAAGAGATCGACGTCATCATGCCCGTGATTGCCGACGCGGTCGCGCGTGGCTGGAAAGTTTCCGGCCCCTATCCGGCCGATACCCTGTTCCAGCCGCGTCACCTCGAGCATGCCGATTGCGTCTTGGCGATGTACCACGATCAGGGGCTGCCGGTGCTCAAGTACGCGACCTTCGGGCATGGCGTCAACATCACGCTTGGCCTGCCCATCGTCCGCACCTCGGTCGACCATGGCACCGCGCTCGACCTCGCCGCCGCTGGCCTGGGCGAAGCCGATTGCGAAAGCATGGCCGTTGCCATCCGCGTCGCTGCCGAGATGGCGCTCAGCGGACGCTGAATCGCCGCTGACATATCAACGCATGAAACACATACCCAAAAAACGCTTCGGCCAGAACTTCCTGACCGACCAGAACGTACTGCACGAGATCATCCGCGCGATCGCGCCGCAGGCTGACGACCTGATGGTCGAAATTGGCCCGGGGCAGGGCGCGATGACGAAACTGCTGCTTGAGCAATTGAAGCACTTGCAGGTGGTCGAGCTCGACCGTGATCTCGTCGTGCTGCTGAAAAAGCAGTTCAGCGCCGACAAGCTGCAGATCCATTCCGGCGATGCCTTGCAATTCGATTTCGCGTCGATTGCGCGCGCGGCCGCGAACGGTCCAGACACTGCAGGCAGCGGCAATGCACGCCGCCTGCGCGTGGTGGGCAACCTGCCCTACAACATTTCCAGCCCGCTGCTGTTCCACCTGGCCGATTGCGCCGATGTCGTGATCGACCAGCACTTCATGCTGCAAAAGGAAGTCGTCGAGCGCATGGTGGCCGAGCCGGGCAGCCGCGACTACGGCCGCTTGTCGGTGATGCTGCAATGGCGTTACCGGATGTCGCTGCTGTTCATCGTGCCGCCGGAAGCCTTTGATCCGCCGCCCAAGGTGGAGTCGGCGATCGTGCGCATGGTGCCCATCGAGCAGCCGCTGGCGTGCAGGGCCGACCTGTTGGGACAAGTGGTGACCAAGGGCTTCTCGCAGCGACGCAAGGTGATTCGCAATTGCCTCGCCGGCATGTTCGACGAGTCCGAACTGCGCGAAGCAGGCATCGATCCCCAGCTCAGGCCGGAAGCCATCCCTCTGGAAAATTACGTGGCGCTTGCGCGCATGCTCGAGCGCCGCTGACGGCTGCAGGGCGCACCGTGGCATGGCTGCGTTCCGCGACCTGCGATCAATGCGAGTAGGGCACCCCGAGCTGGGTCTTGTACTTTGCTTGCAGCCGGGATTGGATGTCCACCGGCAGCAGATTCAACAGGTCGAGCCGCTTCGATGACAGGATGGCTTCGGCGACTGGCATCAGGTCGATATTCACATCCAGCACGCGGCAGGCGCAATTGATCAGGATGTCACAGAACCCCTTCGGTTTGCCTGACAGTACGGCCATCGCGGCTGCGGTGCCGAGCGCAGCCGCATAGCTCGCATCACCTTTCATCGACTTCGCCAGCGGTGCCACCAACCTGCCCCACTGGATGATCGACATGTCGCGTGCCGATGTAAAGCTGGTATCCATATAGGTGTTGCAGAGAATGGTGGCCATCCAGAAGATTTTTTGTTCTTTGGGCGCGCCTGCGGTGATCAATGCGTTCACCAGACGTTTGGCACCGGAACTATCGATGTCCAGGAGATGGACGTAGGGGTCGGGGCTGCCCGCGCCGGATAGCGGGTGACCTTCTGATGCCAGAAAATGCAGCACGATGTCCGGAGCGAGCTGGGTGCTGCGGAGGGCGCGCCGGAACAAGTCCTCGCGCTCATTGGCTGTCGGGGTTCGCGGGATTCGCGGATCGATGATCAGTTTTACCGCCGCCGTACAGCCGAGGTCGATCGCGTTTTCGACGCACTGCCTGATTTTTAACGGCGAACGCTCATAGCTCATCATGGCCTTCGCCAGATGCTCGAAGCTGAGCACATCAGCATTGGTGATGGCAATGCTCATCAGATGGTCCATCACCGGCGGCAACTCGATCATCAGGTGCTGGTCATAGGCAAGCACGATGGCAACTGCCTTGTCATCTTGCATGGTCAGCGCCTTTTCAATCGCGCTCTTGTAGATATTTTTGTACTTGAGACAGCCATGGCCGCCGCGCGTCAGTAAGTACGCCAGCACGACATGATGTTTCTGTATCACCGCCTGTAGCAGCGGATTCATGCGGCGAGCTGCGGTCTTCGGTTGCACGATGCCTGCCCCGTCGATCAATGTCCGGCACGCTGCGCCGCTGCCGACCTTGGCTGCCAGCGCCAGCCTTCGCAGCGACAGGTTGGCCTTGTCGCTGGGCGACACGTGGCAGGCTTCCAGCAGCAGCTCGAACCGCTCTGCGTCGCCGTGATCGGCGGCATATGCCAATGCCGCGTCGACGTTGCCATTGGGCGCATACACCAAGTCTTCGACTGGGGCGCCCGGCTTCAGCAATGCAGTCAGCAACGGCTTTGAGTCGCTCTGCATCACTTGCATCAACAGCGATTGCGGGTCGTCGTCGAAAGCCTCGGGCTGTAACTTGCCATCGCCGACCAGCTTGTCGATCAGCATGGGCATGGCCCGGCTCACCGCAATGCGGGTCAGCTGCTTTGCGATGATGGGGGCGCTGTACAGATCCGGATGATGTTTGATGATCAGTGACATGGCTTTTTCCGTTTGCGCAGCGTTAGGCATCAGCACGCCTGCGATCGCCAGTGCGCTGTTATCAATGCCGCCGTCAGGATTGAGCAGCGATGCTTTGCGTGACAAGAGTTCAATGGTCAACGCCTCATGGCCATGCGCAAGTGATTTCATCAGCACCGAACTGCCACCTGAAGATGTTTGGCCGATGTCATAGTCATCGATATCGATGCCGCCGTCGATCCCGTATACGACCCAGTAAGTCAGCCCCAGGGCGGCGGCACCGTGCATCAGCGTTTGCAATTTTCCCGGGCTGACCTCCCCCGGATTCGCCGGATACAGGGCGCTCGCGACGATATCGAAAATTCGTGCATCGGCTGGGGCCAGTTCCTGCCCGTGGGATACCACTTCGCTTAGCGCGATATGGGTCTGGCTTGGGTCGATCAGGCAGGCAACGACGTCGGCATTGCCGCGTACGCGCACCGCATCGCCGAGTACCGATGCAATGGCCTTCGCATCGAGCGCCGCCCCGCAGCTGGCCAGCATCGCTTTCACCATCGACAGTTTGCCGGCCAGCGCCGCCGAACGGAAATCGCGCACGATCTGCACATGGATGCGCGATTGGTCATCCGGGGTTTGCGCCGCCTTCAATTGCGCCTGCACCAGCTTTACATACAGATCGCTGGCGCCGCAGGTCATCGCCAGTTCTTGCGCGGTGCGACCCTCCGCATCGAGCATGTCGAGGTCAGGGTGGAAGCCGAGCAGCAGGTCGAGCATCTTGCTGTCGCCAGCGATGATGCTGGTCATCACAGCGTTCTGGCCCTGTTGATTGATGCCATTGATGTCCACGTCTGGCTGCTGTAGCAGCGCGTGCACGATGACTTCGCGTCCGCTGCTTGCCGCAGCAATCAGCGGTGTCACCCCATTCGCATCCGGCGCCGACAGCATGGCCGGCGCACGGGATGCATAGTGCTCCACCAGCAGCTCGATCATGGGTTGCGATGCCCTGCGGGTCAGTGCGAAGGTCAGCGGGTTGTCGCCGTTATGACTGGCAAATGCCGGTCCCGTCAGGCCGCGCGCCGTGTCACGGCGCTTCAGCGCGCCCAGGATCGCCTGATGAACGACTTTTTCCTCCGATGCTGGCGGCAGGGTGCTGACGGCATAGCCGATCCGCGTCCATTCCTTCAGGCGCATGCGAGGCTGGATGATCGCGCCATGGTCAACGTCAGGCTTGGACAGCAGTGCGCGCGCAAGGCCCGTATCTTCATTCAGGATCGCATGATGCAGCTGTGTTGCCCCATACAGATCATGCGACTTCAAGTGATGGTTGCGCTGATACTCGGTGACGTACCGGATGCGGCCTTGTTCCTGCAAGGCGATGCGATGGTCGCGGACAGCATTCAGTTCGTGTGCCACGGACTTTTCCGTCAGCGGACATTCGCGTTCGATGAACCCCGCGTGGAAGGCCGCCAGCTGCTCGGGGTCGGGCAGGGTTTGTTTGATCTCGTCATGCAGCGATGTTGGAAATTTTTTCAGCAGTTGCGCATAGCGTGCGGCCTGGGTGGATGTGTTGCTGTCGTTGGCGCTGCTATCGTTGGCCGTTGGCGTATGGCTTGTGTTCGGCGGGTTATCGCGCGCGAGCGTCGCAGCGGAGGAGGAAGTAGTGGTGGGGTTGAGCATGCGACGGATCCTCGGGCGAATAGAAAGGAAAACCGTCAGTGGTGGAACCCGGTGCCGGGTTCACGCGCGCCGCTCGGCGATCATCATGGTGACGATCACCGCATGCGTAGCATGTTTATCGCTTCAGGTGTTGTCGCTTGAACGTCAAGCGCAAAGCGGCAAGCGTAGGAAGGACCATCAGAACGCCGGCAAGCTGTCCGGCTCATGGTCGCGCAGTGCCTTGCGCGCCGTTTCGAATTCCGGCAATACCGATTGCACGGTGGCCCAGAACTGCGGGCCGTGATTCATCTCGCGCAGGTGCGACAGTTCATGCGCGACCACGTAATCGATATTGGGCAGCGCGAAATGCATCAGTCGCCAGTTCAGCCGTATGCGGCCGTCAGCCGTGCACGAGCCCCATTGGGTGGATGCCGACGACAGCGAGAAGCTCTTGAAGCCCACGCCCAGTTTTTCTGCATAGACCGCCAGTCGCTCCGCAAACACGCGGCGCGCTTCCGTCTGCAACCAGCCTTGCACGCGGTCTTTCAACTGCTGTTCGGTCGATGAGCCCGGCAGGCTCACATGCAGTTCACGCGCGGTTTCATCAAAGCGAATACCGGCGGTACCGGCCGTCGTTGCGGAGCCGGGCTCGGCCACGCGTACCGTGATGTCGGTGCCCAGGTAGGGCAGGGTCGCGCCATCGCGCCATTCCATCGGCGGCTGCAGCCGGCGCACCGAGCGCTCGCGCTGCTCGTTCATCTTCTTGAAGATCCACTGCTGCTTGGAGGCGATCGCCGCTTCGATTTCGGCCACCGTCACCCAGCGCGGTGCCGTGACCCGCAAGCCATCGTCATCGATCAGGAAGCCAATGGTCTTGCGCTTGGAGCGCAGCAAACGGTAATCGAGGGCCAGGCCATCGAGGCGCAACCGGCGGTGGCCGGCGGGGATGGGCGTATCGGGAACGGTGGACGGCGGCGGCGCGTCGGCGCTCGGGGTTTCACCGAACAAGTCCTCCAGCGATAGCTGGTTGGGATCGACGAACTTCTTGCGCAGGAATTGCTTCAGCGACATCGCTTCACTGTTCGTGGGTGACGGGGGTGGCTGCAGCAGCGGTCGCGCCTTCGTGTGCATAGGCACCGGGCGTGATCACGCGCATTTCGGATTCTATCCACTTTTCCACGTCAGCCATCAATTCGCCGGGCGTGCGGCCCGCGGACGGTATCGGCTTGCCGATGGAAACGATGATCTTGCCCGGCTTCTTGACGAAGGCATTGCGCGGCCAGCAGTCGCCGGAATTCATCGCAATCGGCACCACGGGCACGCCGGTGCCGACGGCCAGTATCGTGCCGCCGGCCTTGTACTTGCCCTGGCTGCCGACCGGTGTGCGGGTGCCTTCGGGGAACATGATTACCCATTGGCCATCGTCGAGGCGCCGCTTGCCGGTGGCGATCACCTGCGCCATCGCATCGCGGCCCTTGCTGCGGTCGATCGCGATCATGCGCAGCATCGCCAGCCCCCAGCCGAAGAACGGGATGTAGAGCAGGGATTTCTTGAACACGAAGATCAGCGGGCGCGGCATCAGCCAGCAATAGAAAATCGTTTCCCACGCCGACTGGTGCTTCGACAGCAGGATCACCGGCGCATCCGGCAGGTTGTCCATGCCGCGCACTTCGTATTCGATGCCGCATACGTAACGTGCGGCCAGCGTGATGAACACATTCCAGCGCGTGATCATGTAGTAGCGCTGGCGATAGGGCAGCAGCATGAAGCCGAAGCAGGCGATCGCCCACACCACCGTGGCGATCACGATCAGCAGCGCAAACAGCATCGAGCGCAGCAGCGAGCCGGGCTTGCCTGTTTCAGAGGCGACTGCCTTCGAGGTTTGCTTGCTCATGCCGGTATCAGGTTGGGAGGGCGTCATTTCTTGCGGCCCAGGGCGGCGCGCGCCAATTCGGCGGTTTCGAGGGCAACCGCTTCGAGGTGCAGCAGCCGGTCGACCACGGCCGCGAGATTGTCGAACACTTGCGTGCCGGGCGGCAGGCCACCTTTTTCCATCGTTCGCTCGCCCTTGCCAGTCAGTACCAGATAAGGCGCGCAACCGACTTCGAAACCGGCCTGCAGGTCGCGCAGCGAGTCGCCCACCATCGGCACGCCGCGCAAATCGACCTCGAAGCGCCGGCCGATGGACTTCAGCATGCCGGGCCGCGGCTTGCGGCAATCGCAGTATTCCTCGGCCGCGTGCGGGCAGAAGAAGATGGCATCGATATGCGCGCCCGCCGCCAGCGCACTGGTGTGCAGCTTCTGGTGGATGGCATTGAGCGTCTTCATGTCGAACAAGCCGCGCGACACGCCAGCCTGATTGGTGGCGACCGCCACCGTATAGCCATGCTGGTTCAGCTTGGCGATCGCTTCCAGCGAGCCTGCGATCGGACGCCACTCGGCCGGCGATTTGATGTACTGGTCCGAGTCGTGATTGATCACCCCGTCACGATCGAGGATGACCAGTTTCGTCGGCGTTGTCGCGATCTGCGCCATGGGTGCACTTGTTCCTGCTGTCGTTCGGACCGGGGAGCGGCAGCCGTCAGGCCGCCAGCTTCGAGATGTCGGCCACGCGGTTCATCATCGCGTGCAACGCGCCCAGCAGTGCCAGGCGGTTTGCGCGCAATGCCGCATCCTCGGCCATCACCATCACGTCATTGAAGAAGGCATCGACGTCGTCGCGCAGCGCTGCCAGCGCCTTCAGCGTGGCCGCGAAGTCCCCGCTGGCAAAGGCCTTGTCGACCGCGGTACGGGTATCCGTCATTGCGCCATACAGGCGTTGCTCGGCGGCTTCGGCCAGCAGCGCAGACTGCACCTCGCCGACCGCGCCTTCGTTCTTCTTCAGGATATTCGTGATGCGCTTGTTGGCAGCGGCCAGCGATTCGGCTTCCGGCAGCGCGGCGAAGGCCTTCACGGCGTCCAGGCGCTCGACGATGTCGTCGAGGCGATCCGGTGCCGGTGCGACCACGGCCTCGACCGCATCCTGCGCAAAGCCGCGCTCGCGCAGCAGGCCGCGCAGGCGGTCATAGATGAAGGCTTGCACGTCGGCGCTCGGGTCATTGAAGTTCGCATTGCCGGCGAACTGCCTGGCGGCCAGCGCCAGCAGGTGCGCGATTGACAGCGGCAGGCGCTGCTCGACCAGCATGCGCAGGATGCCCAGCGCATGGCGGCGCAGTGCGAACGGGTCCTTGTCGCCAGTCGGCGCCAGGCCAATGCCCCAGATGCCGACCAGCGTTTCCAGCTTGTCAGCCAGCGCGACGATGGTGCCGGTGCGGGTCGACGGCAGCGCATCGCCTGCGAAGCGCGGCTGATAATGCTCGCTGATCGCGGTCGCCACTTCGGCGTCTTCGCCGTCGTGCTTCGCGTAGTAGGTGCCCATGATGCCCTGCAGCTCGGGGAACTCGCCCACCATGTCGGTCAGCAGGTCAGCCTTGGACAATTGCGCGGCGCGCTGCGCCAGCTTCACATCGGCGTTCAGCGATTCGGCAATGGCCGCAGCCAGTGCGACCACGCGGCCATTGCGCTGTGCCTGCGAGCCCAGCTTGTTGTGATAGACCACGCTCTCGAGGCCCGGCAGGCGGTCGAACAGCGATTTTTTCTTGTCCTGCTCGAAGAAGAACTTCGCATCCGACAGGCGCGGGCGAACCACGCGCTCATTGCCGCCGATGATGTGGCGCGGATCGGCCGTCTCGATGTTGGAGACGATCAGGAAGCGCGAGCGCAGCTTGCCTTCCTTGTCAGTCAGCGCGAAATACTTCTGGTTGGTCTGCATCGTCAGGATCAGGCATTCCTGCGGCACCGCGAGGAATTCGTCATCGAACTTGCATTCGTAGACCACCGGCCATTCGACCAGCGCCGTCACTTCATCGAGCAGCGATTCCGGCATCAGGATCTGGTCGGCACCGGCCTTGGCTTGCAGCGCCGCGCGAATCTGTTCCTTGCGGGTGGCGAAGCTGGCGATGACCTTGCCTTCTTCCTGCAACGTGGCGGCATAGGCTTTCGCATCGGTGATTGTCAGCGCTTCCTTCTTGCCGAGGAAACGGTGGCCGAGCGTGCTGCGGCCCGACTGCAGGCCCAGCAGGGACAGCGGTACGATCTCGGCGTCGAGCAGCGCGGTGATGCCGTGCACCGGGCGCACGAATTGCACCGTCTCGCCATCCGGGCGCTGGTAGCTCATCACCTTCGGGATCGGCAGCTTGGCGATCGCTTCTTCCAGCGTCGCCTGCAGGCCGGCAGCCAGTGCCTGGCCCGGCGCGGTATAGGTGAAGAAGAAGCTCTCTGCCTTGCCGTCGCTGGCGCGTTCGAGTTCCGACAGCGCGATGTTGTCGCGGCCGGCGGTGGCGGCCAGTGCTGCCAGCTTCTTGGCCAGCGGCGCAGCCGGGTTGCCGTCCTTGTCGAGCGCGACCGTCACCGGCAGGACTTTTTCGCGGATCTGCTTGTCCGGCGATACGGCACGCGCGCCGGTGATGGAAACAGCGAGGCGGCGCGGCGACGCATAGGCAGTCACCGTCGCATCTTCATCGAGGAAGGCGCGGCCCTTGAGGCCATTGAACATCGCAGTGGCGAAGGCCTCGCCCAGTTTGGCCAGCGCCTTCGGCGGCAGTTCTTCAGTCAGCAGTTCGACCAGCAGTGTTTGCTTCATGTTGTGCTCTTGGATTCTGTTCTGCTTATCAAGCGGCTTGACGGGAAGTGTCCACACCGCACATCGGGAAGCCCAGCGCTTCACGCGATGCGTAATAACCTTGCGCGACCGCGCGCGACAGGTTACGGATGCGGCCGATGTAGGCCGCACGCTCGGTGACCGAGATCGCGCCGCGCGCATCCAGCAGGTTGAAGGTGTGCGCCGCCTTCAGGATCATTTCGTAAGCCGGCAGCGCCAGCGGCACTTCCAGCAGGCGCTTGGCTTCGGATTCATAGTTGGTGAACAGCGAGAACAGGAAGTCGGTATTCGAGTGCTCGAAGTTGAAGGTCGATTGCTCGACTTCGTTCTGGTGGAAGACGTCGCCGTAGGTCAGCTTCTTCTTCACGCCGTTTTCTTCCCACTCGGTCCAGACCAGGTCGAACACGTTCTCGACACCCTGCAGGTACATCGCGAGACGCTCGATGCCATAGGTGATCTCGCCCAGCACCGGCTTGCAGTCGAGGCCGCCGACTTGCTGGAAGTACGTGAACTGCGTCACTTCCATGCCGTTCAGCCACACTTCCCAGCCCAGGCCCCAGGCGCCCAGCGTCGGGTTTTCCCAGTCGTCCTCGACGAAGCGCACATCGTTTTCCGTCAGCTTCAAGCCCAGTGCTTCGAGCGAGCCGAGGTAGAGGTCGAGGATGTTTTCCGGCGCCGGCTTCAACACCACCTGGTACTGGTAGTAGTGCTGCATGCGGTTCGGGTTTTCGCCATAGCGACCATCCTTCGGGCGACGCGACGGCTGCACATACGCAGCGCGCCAGGGCTCGGGGCCGATGGCGCGCAGGAAGGTGCCGGTGTGCGAGGTGCCCGCACCGACCTCCATGTCATAGGGTTGCAGCAGCGCGCAGCCTTGCGCGTCCCAGTACTCCTGAAGCTTCAGGATCACCTGTTGAAAAGTCAGCATGTCGGGGGTGCCACGGGGGTGGCTGGCCAGAATGAAATAAAGCCTGCGATTTTAACCGTTTTGGCGGAGGCTCTTAGCTTCTTCGGCGGCCAATCAGCCAGACCGCGAGCAGGATCGCGAACGCCAAACCGACCGGCAAGGTGTTGCCGAATCGGATATACGGCGTCAGCCCCTGCATGCCCTGCACCTTTGCTTCGAGCGTGCCTTCGGTAAAGGGAGGCAGCAGCGCCGTGACCTGTCCGCGAGCGTCAATGACGGCGGTCGCGCCGGTATTGGTCGCGCGCAGCATCGGGCGGCCGGTTTCCAGCGAGCGCAGGCGCGACACCTGCAGGTGCTGAGGTAGCGCAATCGTGTCGCCGAACCATGCAATATTGGAAATGTTGAGCAGCATGCTGGCCACCGGCGTGCCACGGTCGGCGGCAGCGGCGATCTGCGCAGCGATCTCTTCGCCGAACAAGTCTTCGTAGCAGATGTTGGGCAGCACCGCCTGGTCCTTCACCGCGAATGGTGGCTGGATCAGGTCGCCGCGGCCGAAGTCGCCCAGGGGCATCTGCATCAGGTCGACGAACCAGCGCGCGCCGGGCGGGATGAATTCGCCAAACGGCACCAGATGGTGCTTGTCGTAGCGGTAGGCGACCGGATTGCCATCGGCGATGCCGATCACGCTGTTGAGGTAAATGCCGGGCCCCGTGCTCCAGGGCACACCGACCAAGAGCTTGCTGCCGCTTTGCTGGCCGAATTGCGCGAGGCCGGCGAGGTAGCCGTCCGGCAGCTGGGTTGCCAGCATCGGCAGGGCGGTCTCGGGCGTGACGATCAGGTCGGCCGGCTGCGCGCTGATCAAGCGCTGGTACAACGATAGCGAGGCGGCCAGCTGCTCGCGGCTGAACTTCATGTCCTGCGGCACATTGCCCTGCAAGAGGCGCACGCTGATCACTTCGCCCTGCGGCTGTGTCCAGGCAATGCCTTTCAGGGCCTGGCCGCCGACCGGTATCAACACCAGCAAGGCGAGCGCGAGCTTGTGCGGGCGTCGCGCGGCGAAAGACAAGGCGATGGTCGCGGCCAGCAAGGCCGCCAGCCAGCCGACCCCGTAGACGCCGACCAGCGGCGCGTAGCCGGCCAGCGGGCTGTCGCTGTGCGCATAGCCGGTGGCCAGCCAAGGGAAGCCGGTGAAGATCCACGCGCGCAGCCAGTCGGCCAGCATCCAGCACGCGGGCAGCAACAGCAAGGCAGCGAGGTCGGCGCTGTGGCCGCGCGACAGCCGGTGGGCGAGCGCCAGCGCGCCGCCGTACAGCAACGCAAGGCCCGCCGACAGCAGCAAGACGGCCAGTGCCGCAATCCAGCCCGGCATGTGCCCGTAGTCGTGCATGCTGACGTACAGCCAGTGCGTGCCGGCCGCGAGCGCCGCCAGCGCGAAGCCCCAGCCGAGCAGGAAGGCATGGCGAGGCGCGGCGGCATGCAGCGCCAGCAGGAACAGCAGCGCCAGCGCGAATACCTGCAGCACCCACCAGCCGTACGGCGCGAATGCGAACACGGTCGATGTGCCGGCCAGCATCGCCAGCAGCAACGCCAGCGCGGGCACACGCATCAGGGAGGGCAGGCGCAGGCCGGCTGGCATCAGCCGGCGTCGCCTTCGGGATTGGGAGGCAGCTTCTCGACCAGCAGCACATGTACCTGCCGTGCATCGGCGCGCAGCACTTCGAAGCGCAGCCCGTGCATGTCGAACTTCTCACCCTTGCGCGGCATGCGGCCCAGGTGGTTGGCGACCATGCCGCCTATGGTGTCGACATCGTCGCTGGTCAGCTGCGTGTCCAGCGTTTCATTGAATTGCTCGATCTCGGTCAGTGCCTTCACGCGCCAGCGCGGGCCGATGTCGCCATCCTTCACCGCCAGCACGTTGTCTTCTTCTTCATCGAAATCATATTCATCTTCGATGTCGCCGACGATCTGTTCGAGTACGTCTTCGATGGTGATCAGGCCGGCCACGCCGCCATACTCATCGACGACAATCGCAATGTGGTTGCGATTGGCCCGGAAGTCGCGCAGCAGCACGTTCAGACGCTTGGATTCGGGAATGAAGACGGCCGGGCGCAGCATGTCGCGCACGTCGAAGGATTCTTCGGCGTAGTAGCGCAACAAGTCTTTCGCCAGCAGGATGCCGATCACCTTGTCGCGGTCGCCATCGACGGCCGGGAAGCGCGAATGCGCGGTGGCCAGTACCATCGGCAACCACTCTTCGATGGGCTTGGCAATGTCGACCACATCCATCTGCGAGCGCGGGATCATGATGTCGCGCGCGGCAAGGTCGGACACCTGGAAAACGCCCTCGATCATCGACATCGCATCGGCGTCGATCAGGTTGCGCTCATGCGCATCATGCAGCAGCTCGAGCAGCTCGCTGCGGTTTTCAGGTTCCGGGGAGATCAGCGCACTCAGGCGCTCGAACAGCGAGCGGTGCGGCTTGATGGGCGCTTTGTGCAGCGCCTTGGCGTCGGCGGAGCGGCTGCCTGGGGGGTAGTCTTGCATTTGGCGCAGAGCCAGAGTCACGGAACGGACAGCATACCGCAATTTCGCCACCAGACCCTCATTTCCAGAGGGGTATTGCCGGTGGGGAGAACGCCGCGGCAGCGCCGTTTTGCCCTTTTTGGCCCGGCGGGCTCAGCCGGCAAGCCATCGCGCGTTGGCGGCGCGGCAGCGGGAACGGTAGCTATTCAGCGATCCCCGTAAGGATCGGGCATGCCGAGCCCGGCCAGGATCTCGGTCTCCAGCTGTTCCATCTCGACAGCTTCTTCATCATCTTCATGGTCATAGCCCTGCGCATGCAGCACGCCATGCACGATCAGGTGCGCCGCATGCTGTGGCAGCGGCAGCTTGCGCTCGGCGGCCTCGGCCAGCAGCACATCGGTGCAGAGCACGATGTCGGCCTGCACCGGGTCATCGTCGTTCAGGACTTCGCCATCGGCGTACGCAAAGGTCAGCACATTGGTCGCATAGTCCTTGCCGCGGTAGTCGCGGTTCAGCGTGCGGCCTTCGTCGGCATCGACGAAGCGTATCGTCAGTTCGGCCGGCGCCAGCAGTGCAGCCTGTACCCAGCGGCGGATCTGTGGACGCGGCAAATCGTCGGCCAGACGGCGATCGGCAAATTGCACGGACAGGGATAGTTTATTTTTTGTTGGCATCGCGAAGGGCAGCGGCGGCATTGGTGGCGGCGGTGGCCGCGTCGTAGGCATCGACGATGCGGCCCACCAGCGGGTGACGCACGACGTCGGCCGAGGTGAAGCGCGTGAAGGCAATGCCGCGCACCGATTCCAGCACGTTCAGCGCATCGACCAGGCCGCTCTTCTGGCCGCGCTGCAAGTCGATCTGCGTGACGTCACCGGTGACGACGGCCTTGCTGCCAAAGCCTATGCGGGTCAGGAACATCTTCATCTGCTCGGGCGTGGTGTTCTGCGCCTCGTCGAGGATGATGAACGCATGGTTCAGCGTACGGCCGCGCATGTAGGCCAGCGGTGCGATCTCGATCGCCTGCTTCTCGAACATCTTTTGCGTGCGGTCGAAGCCGAGCAGGTCGTACAGCGCGTCATACAGCGGGCGCAGGTAAGGGTCGACCTTTTGCGCGAGGTCGCCGGGCAGGAAGCCCAGGCGCTCGCCCGCTTCGACGGCCGGACGGGTCAGCACGATGCGGCGCACCGCGTCGCGCTCGAGCGCATCGACGGCGCAGGCGACGGCGAGATAGGTCTTGCCGGTGCCGGCCGGGCCGATACCGAAGGTCACGTCATGTTCGAGGATGTGCTTCAGGTACTGGCTCTGGTGCGGCGTGCGTCCGCGCAGGTCGCTGCGGCGCGTCTTCAGCACCGGGCTCTCGGCCGGCGATTCCTCGTCGCTCTTTTTCGCCAGGATGGCCGGCTTCTCGGCATTGCTGCCCTGCGTGGCGCGCTGCTCGACCAGGGCCAGCTGTATGTCTTCGACCGAGATCGGCTTGTCGGCCTGGTCATAGAAGCGGGCCAGCATTTCCACGGCGCGCGCGGCATTGGCGCCATCGGCAATGAAGCGCTCGCCACGGCGGAAGATGGTGACGTCGAGGGCCGCTGCGATCTGGCGCAGGTTTTCATCCAGCGGGCCGCACAGGTTGGCGAGCCGGGTGTTGTCGATCGGGTCGGGCGCGAAATGTTGGGTCGCGTGGCCGGCGCGGTTCGCGGAGGTGGATGTTTTCAAGAATGTTCGCTCTGGTTCAAGTCGTGATCAAGGAGGGATCACGAACGGATCACGATCTCGCCACGCAGCGAGAACGGGTGGCTGTCGGTGATCTTCACATCGACAAACTGGCCGATCAAACGTTTCGCCTGCGGCCCGCCGTCGAAATTGATGACGCGGTTATTTTCGCTGCGGCCCTGCAAATGCAATTCATTGCGCTTCGACGGTCCTTCGACCAGCACGCGCTGCACGCTGCCAACCATCGCATCGGAATAGCGGCGCGTATTGTCGGCAATGACTTTCTGCAGTTGTTGCAGGCGCGCCAGTTTCACCTCATGCGGTGTGTCGTCCGTCAGGTTGGCTGCCGGCGTGCCGGGGCGCGGGCTGAAGATGAACGAGAAGCTGTTGTCGAAACCGACGTCATCGACCAGCTTCATCAGCGCATCGAAATCGGCATCGGTCTCGCCGGGGAAGCCGACGATGAAGTCGGAGGACACCGGGATGTCGGGACGCACTTCGCGCAGCCGGCGGATGACGGACTTGTATTCGAGCGCCGTGTAGCCGCGCTTCATCGCCGCCAGGATCTTGTCCGAGCCGTGCTGGGCCGGCAGGTAGAGCTGGTTCACCAGCTTGGGCACCTTGGCGTAGGTATCGATCAGCCGCTGCGTCATTTCCTTCGGATGGCTGGTCACGTATCGGATGCGCTCGATGCCATCGAATTCGGCGATGTACTCGATCAGCAGCGCGAAGTCGGCGATTTCGCCATCGGCCATCGCGCCGCGATAGGCATTGACGTTCTGTCCCAGCAGCGTGAGGTCGCGCACGCCCTGATCGGCCAGCGTAGCCACTTCGGCCAGCACGTCATCGAAGCGGCGCGATACTTCCTCGCCGCGCGTGTAGGGCACTACGCAATAGCTGCAGTACTTGCTGCAACCTTCCATGATCGACACATAGGCGCTGGCGCCTTCGACCCGCGCCGGCGGCAGGTGGTCGAACTTCTCGATCTCGGGGAAGCTGATGTCGATCTGCGGACGGCCGCTGGCGCGGCGCTGCTTGAGCAGGTCGGGCAGCCGGTGCAGGGTCTGCGGGCCGAACACCACGTCGACATAGGGTGCGCGGTGGACGATGGCCTTGCCCTCTTGCGAGGCGACGCAACCGCCGACGCCGATCACGAGGTCGGGTTTTTTCTTCTTCAGGTCGCGCGCGCGGCCGAGGTCGGAAAACACTTTTTCCTGCGCCTTTTCGCGCACCGAGCAAGTGTTGAACAGGATGATGTCCGCATCTTCCGGGGTATCGGTTCGGACCAGGCCTTCGGCGACGTTGAGCACATCCGCCATTTTGTCCGAGTCATACTCGTTCATCTGGCAGCCGAAGGTCTTGATGAATAGCTTTTTTTGCATCTGGGGTGGAGCGCGGCGGCCGGTTTTCCGCGGGATAAGCAGGGGAAAAACGACGGCTAGTCGCCGGGATCGGGTGGAATGCTGAAAAGTATAGCAGGCTCACATGGGACGCTTCAGCGCCCGGTGTGCCGGAAAACATACGCGGCACTGGTAAAGTATTGCGATTTGGTAAGAGTCCCGTATGTCGACCGAACTCCTGGGCTTCGTCCTCGCTTTCTTGTACCTCGGCCTGCTGCTGGAGTTCGTGCCGCGTTCGCGCGATCGCCTGCTCAAGCACATCAGCGTCTATTGGCCGGCGGCGATCGCCTGCCTGACGATCAATTTCGTGCTGGCCGGCCTGGTGCCGAATGCGCCCGGCTATGTGGTGACGGTGATGAACGTCTTTGGCTGGTGCGCCAGCCTGATGATGTGTGCGGCGCTGCGCTCCTTCCGTGCGCCGCTGACCACGCGCCTCAAGCGCGGGCTGGTGCTGGGCGTCATCGTGGCGGCGATAGGCTTCGACATCATCCGCCAGCTCGGCAGCAGCTACTACGTGATCCGGGCCACGTATTCGACCTGCATCTTCGCCGCGGCATCGCTGTGGATGATCCTCGAGACCAATTACATCCGCCGCATACACAAGTCCAGCCAGTTGCGCATCACGCTAGTGATCGCCTCGCTGATCTTCCTGATGCTGTGCCTGCGCGCCGTGCTGCTGTCGACGTCCGGCATCGGCAGTCTCGAGCATGTGCACCAGGAGAACCTGTTGCTGACCTTGTCGCGCCTGTTGCCGACGCTGGCCACTTTCCTGCTGGTGTTCTCGATCAATAACTTCTTCTTCGAGCGGGTGCTGCAACTGGAAGACGCGGCCAGTCGCTCGCTGCAATCGACGATGGCCAGCCTGAACCAGGCCGAAGGCGAGAACCAGCTGATCCGTCAGCTGAACCAGTCGCTGCAGCAGAGCATCGACGAGAAGCAGCAGCTGCTGCAGGCGCTGACCGTGTCGAACAAGACGCGCAATCTGAGCATGTTTTCCGCGGCGCTGGCACATGAAGTCAGCCAGCCGCTGGCGGCCATCCAGTTGAACGCGCAGATCCTGATGCGCGACGACCTCGACAAGCTGCCCGTCGAGCAGCGCCAGCAGCGGTTGTTGAACATCGTCGAGGGCAGCCGTCGCGCATCCTCCATCGTGCAGCGTCTGAAGCGCTTCATCAACAACCGAGAGAAAAGTCCGGCCAGCTACCCGCTGCGGGGCGCGGTCGACGAAGTGCTGGGGCTGGTGCAACCCCGTCTGGAGGCCGGTGGCATACGTGTGAAGCTGTCGGTTGCACCCCATGTGCAGGTCTTCGCCGATGAATCGCAGTTGCAGATGGTCTTGCTGAACCTCGTCAACAATGCGATCGATGCAGTGATGGACAGGGATGAAGGACGTTGCATCTGGATCTCGGCGGGCCATGCCGGACCGCTGACCGAGCTGGTGGTCGAGGACAATGGCGCGGGCATCGATCCCACGCAACTGGAGTCGGTATTCGATGTGTTCCAGACCACCAAGGTCGAAGGCATCGGCCTCGGGCTATGGCTGTGCCGGGAAGTGATGGCCCTGCATGGCGGATTCATCCGGGCTGGGCTGCGACCGGGCGGCGGCGCCCGCTTCGTGGTGGGTTTGCCGGTGCCGGCGGTGGCAGCCAGCGCTTGAGCCGGTGACAGTCAGTTTCATCTCCGAAATCAGTTTTCGAAAAAAGCCCGGATTCCGCCAGAAAGCGTGCGCAACCTGCAAAAAACTTGCACGGAATCAACTGTTTATCGCTATGATCGCCGCAGGTTCAGCAGAACAAATGCGTCGATGATTGGCAAAAAGCTCAGTGATCGCAGGATGGCCCTCGGGCTGGAAATCGCGGACGTCTCCCGCCTGTCCGGGATGACGCCTCGCCAGATCACGGCCATCGAACGCTCCGAATTCCAGCACTTCAACAGCGAACAGGAACTTTCGCGCCTGCTGAAGCTGTATGCCAAGAAGCTCGATATTGACCTGGGCGATCCCGACCTCAGCCGCTTGATGCCTTTCCCCGAAACTGCCCAGCCCGCGGTCGAGCGCGAGGTGATGATTCCCGCCTTCCTGCTCAAGCGGCCCTCGGGCAAATAAGCGAGAACAACTTGCAGATCCCATCGCAGTGCCCTCCGGCCTGTGCCAGCGGCAGGCGATTCCGGGCTATGGCGCTGTCGGTCCTGATGGCAGTGACGCTGCTGCCCGCGAGCCCTGTCGCTGTTGCCTCCGATGCGCCTGAGCTTGAGCCTGAACTTGAGCAGGCGGCCGAGCGCATCATCCGCAGCCTCAAGCCTATCCACGGCAACGTCAACGTCACCCGCAGCGCTCGCTGCCAATTGCAAATCGACCGCGCGTTTTCCGGCGAACTGGCGACACACCAGCAAGTGACCCTACATCTGGACACCGTCACCTATGCCGACCCGGGGATGACCCTGGGACCGAAGCGCAATGACGACACCTACCGCGAAATCGCCAGGCACCGGCCGTATGCTGTCTTCTTCGGCAGCCGCAATGCAGCGGTTGTCGTGCACACCGAGACCTGGTTCGACCCTAATCCCTTCCGTCTGGCGCGCTCCTTCGTCGATGAGCCAGGCTTCGAGTTGTACGCCGAAACCGTCGCCGAGCAGGAGGCGCTGGTGCAGGCCGTGCGTACGCTGGCAGCGGCCTGCCGGTCATCGGGATAGGCAGGGCTGGCAGCCCCGACCTGACCAGCGGCGATGGCCTGCTGTTCGGCGGCCAGCGTGGCAATCCAAAAGCCAGCATCCTTGCGGATGCTGAAACCGTCCGGACTTGAGAAGCGGATGTCGTGCTTCAGAACGTCGCCATGACGCTCAGAGCTTTGACTGCGCCATCCGTTGGGAAAGCACAGCATGAGCTTCGCGGCGCTCGCTGTAGCGATCGACCAGGTAGGGCGAAATGTCGCGCGTCAGCAGCGTGAACTTCACCAGCTCCTCCATCACGTCGACCACACGATCGTAATAGGCCGATGGCTTCATGCGGCCGGCCTCGTCGAATTCCTCGTAGGCTTTCGCGACCGACGACTGGTTCGGAATCGTCAGCATGCGCATCCAGCGCCCCAGCACGCGCATCTGGTTGACTGCATTGAACGACTGCGAACCGCCGCAGACTTGCATTACCGCCAGTGTCTTGCCCTGCGTCGGGCGGATCGCCCCCAGCGCCAGCGGTATCCAGTCGATCTGCGCCTTCATGATGCCCGTCATGGCGCCGTGACGCTCCGGCGACGACCAAACCATGCCTTCTGCCCACTGGCACAGCTCACGCAGCTCGGCCACCTTCGGATGCGTGTCAGCGGCGTCGTCCGGCAGCGGTAATCCTGACGGGTTGAAAAACTTCGTTTCAGCACCGAAGCGCTGCAGCAGCCTGGCCGCTTCCTCGGCCAGCAGCCGGCTGAATGAGCGCTGCCGCAGCGAGCCGTAGAGCAGCAGTATCCGCGGCGGGTGCATCGAGCGTTGGGTAGGGAACAGCGCGGTTTCGTCAATGCTGCTGAAGCAGGCATCGTCGATGTTGGGAAGCGTGTCATCACGCATGATTGCCAGCCTCCCGTGGTGTGCACTCATACCAGTCGCGCGTGCGGTTCACGACGCGCACTACCAGCAGCATGACCGGTACTTCGATCAGCACGCCGACGACGGTTGCCAGGGCAGCGCCGGATTCGAAACCAAACAGGCTGATCGCAGCTGCGACCGCCAGCTCGAAAAAGTTCGACGCGCCAATCAGTGCCGACGGGCAGGCGACATTATGCGATTCGCCGAGCCGGCGGTTGAGCCAGTAGGCCAGCGCCGAATTGAAGAACACCTGGATCAGGATGGGGACCGCCAGCAGCGCGATGACCAGCGGCTGGCGAAGAATCGCTTCCCCCTGAAATGCGAACAGCAGCACCAGTGTCGCCAGCAGTGCCGCGATCGACCATGAGCCGATACGCTGCATCATCGCGTCGAACGCCAGCTGGCCCCGTGCCATCAGGTGGCGGCGCCACAACTGCGCGAGGATCACCGGGATCACGATGTACAGCACGACGGATGTCACCAGCGTATCCCAGGGTACCGTGATCGACGAGATGCCGAGCAGCAGCGCGACGATGGGGGCGAACGCAAACACCATGATGGTGTCGTTCAGCGCCACCTGCGATAGCGTGAATAGCGGATCACCGTTGGTTAGCCGGCTCCAGACGAACACCATCGCCGTGCAGGGAGCGGCGGCCAGCAGGATCAGGCCGGCGATGTAGCTGTCCAGCTGATCGGCCGGCAGCAGCGGCGCGAACAACTGGCGTATGAAGATCCATCCCAGCAGCGCCATCGAGAAGGGCTTCACCAGCCAGTTCACGAACAGCGTGACACCAATGCCCTTGATGTGACGGCGAACCTCGTGCAGCGCGCCGAAATCGACCTTCACCAGCATGGGGATGATCATCACCCAGATCAGCAGCCCGACCGGCAGGTTCACGCGCGCGACTTCAATCTCGCCAATCGCATGGAAGGGGGCGGGGAAGAACTGGCCGAGTGCAATGCCGGCGACGATGCAGAGGAAGACCCAGAGGGTCAGGTAGCGTTCGAACAGGCTCATGCGCGTTCCAGTCTTTTCAGTTCGGACTGCAGGCTCAACGCATCGAGCTTGTCGAGCGGCAGCGCGGCCAGCAGATCGATGCGCTTCTGCAGCCCGGCCATCACGTCCCTGAAGGCTTGGCGCTTGGCGTCGTCGTCGCCGACAACCTGGGACGGATCGGGAAAGCCCCAGTGCGCCGTGGCCGGCTTGCCCGGCCAGATGGGGCAGACCTCGCCGGCCGCGTTATCGCAGACGGTGATGATGAAATCCATGTTGGGGGCGTCAGGCGCCGCAAATTCGTCCCAGCTCTTCGAGCGCAGCTTGTCAGCCGGATAGCCCATCTTGAGTGCCAGCTCGGCGGCAAACGGGTTCACCTTGCCACCGGGTGTCGAGCCGGCCGAGTAACCGACGAAACGTCCGCTGTGATGGGTCGATGCCAAAGCCTCGCCGAGGACGGAGCGCGCCGAGTTGTGCGTGCAGAGGAACAGCAGGTTGTAAGTTTTCATCGCGTTTTCTTTTTCAGGGGGACGGGGATGCAAGGTTGGCCGCCGCAGCAGTTCTCCAGCAGGAAGCCAGACAGCGACTCCACCAGGGCGGCATTGGGTCTGTAGATCAGGTTGCGACTCTGGCGCTCGACCAGCAGCAAGCCGGCCCGCGTCAGTTCCTTCAAGTGGAAGCTCAGGGTGGCGTTTGGCACGCCGAGGCGTTCGACCAGCTCTGACGGGGTCAGGCCGGTATCTCCCTTCTGGACGACGAGGCGGAAGATGTTGAGGCGCGTCTCCTGCCCCAGCGCCAGGAAAGCAGCGATGGCATCAGCATTGTTCATATTTCCAAGTATATCGAAATGTTGATGACAGCTTCGTGACAATGGGGCGCCTTGGCTCAGGACCTTGCCAGCGATGTGCAGCACCTTCGTCCATCACCCGGCAAAAAAAGCCAATAAAAAAGCCGCAGATCCCAATGGAATCAACGGCTTAGTAATTCTTTGGTGGGATAGGTTCCCTTTAAGATGCCGTCATAAGCCTTATGAATGCTGGGTTTCCTCTGGGTGATTCAGAAAAATACCGTCAAAAATACCGTCAAAAAATTTTTCTCCTCACCGATTCTGGTCAATCCACCACGCTTTTAGCGCCGCTCACGCATGTTGGCCGTGCCCGCGATCACGCCGACCCCACGCGGCTGATTTCGGCCAAGGCGGCCCGTAACTCGTCCTCGAGCAGTCCTGCCACCCGTTCCATGTCGTCCTCGGCGGCCAGCACCGGTGCCAGGCGTGGCGGGATCTGCAGCAGCGCATCGCGAACGCTGGCGATCTTGCAAGACCACGCGTGCTGCAGCACGTCGACGCGGATCAACTTGCTCTCGAGCTCGGCACACCTCATTTCCGCAATGCGGGCCTCAGCCGCTTCGCGCCGCGCCCGCGCTATCGAATAGTCATCGCCGGTCGAGACCGGCTCGGCCTCGCCTGCTCTTGTGCTTGCCGTGAAACTCGGGTTGCCGGCCACAGGAACATCGGCACCAGGGGAGCGATAGGTCAGCATCCGCGGCCGGGTGTTTCGCAGCCACTGGATGTCTGCCGCGGCCGCATCGATCTTGCCGTCGATGAGAGAAATCCGTCCCGCCTTGATCGCTTTGTGAATGGCACTGCGCGCGCACTGGCGATGACGCGCGTATTGCGCTTGCGTCATCAATTCGGAATCCCTGTCTCTGGAAGTGTTCACCAATGCGTTCACCAATTTGGAAACTCACCCACTAGCTTATCACCGGGGTTCGAATTACCCGTACCGGCAAGTGTTCAGAAGGACCCAGACAGGGGGGGAGGGGAGGCCGCCGTCCGGAGACATTTTTTTTCTTGGGGGCAGTGGGGGCAAATTGTTAAATTGCCTGAGAACCCGCACCAGTGCTGCGTTTTGCTGCCCCCAAAAGCTGTCCCCAAACGACGATTTTTGCTGGGGGCACGTGGGGGCAGTGAAGAACGTAAGTGAATGCTTTCTTTAGAGATAAGCAGATGCAACGATTGAGTGCTCTGTAGCACTCTTTCAATTGTTAAATGTTGCTAGGTAAGTACCATCTGCGAGCGGTCAACAATTAACCAAAGTGGTGTGAAGTAGACCACTTTGGCTCATGGTGTGCACAAATGGCATAAAACGGCATACCGCTCTTTCTGGAAATCGAGCGCTACGCAGCGCGAAAAGATCGCACCCACCCGCCCTCCGCGCGCGGGACGAAAAAAAGCCCGCCGGATGGCGGGCTTTTCTGTCACGTGCGGTTACTTGCCCTTTGGCGTGCCGCGCTTCACATGCTGCGTCAGCGCCGAAGCCGCCACGCTTTTGACTGCAGGTGAGGTTCGTGGATTGTTCAACAACTTGCCAGCTGTCGACGCTACACGCTTGGACGTGGTTTCACTCGGGGGTTTCTTTGATGCCATGGTTTACCTCATACAGGTCGCGGTGATGAAAACCTAGCCCGCGCAAGCGGGCCAGGCGGTCACGGGTCAGACGAAAAGTTCGAGCTGACCCGGATGCGAGCGCCAGTGCTCGCACACGCGTTCCCGGCGGCCAAAGCGGAACCGGGTATAGGCGCGCACGAAGACGCTCTTCAGTCGGATGTAGGCCATCGCCTCCTCCTATCGAAGGATTGAGGGGATTTGGCTTGCCCACACACCGCGAACTGATATCATTCGCTGTCTCGTGAAGACATGATGTGTGCAGGTGGTTTGGTAGTCCCCTGAGCACCTCACCAAGAGCCCAAGGTGTTAGCGCACCTTGGGCTCTTTTCTTTATTGGCGTCAGTTCAGCAGCCTGGCATCAACTGGTCTTGAAAATGTTCGCTCACTGTCGCCTGGATGGTTGGTAGCAGTCGCCAGTTGCTCGCTTCATAGCGCACCCGGCCTGCCACGATGGCCGGGTGAATCCGCAAGCTCTCGGCGAGGGCCAGCGCATTCGCCTTTATCGGGCGAGCGCAGACGGCCGCCGCTTTCCACGCATCCGGCGGTATCAATGCATCGAGCGCCCCCTGATCTGCTTCCCTCTCTTCTTTGCTGCTGCGGGTTTTGTCATCCAAGTTATCTGCGATAAATAAGCGATCCTCCAGCAAATGCTTTTGCACATGCACCAGTTCGTGCATGAGCGCGAACCAGAAATTGTCGACGCGATCATGTCGTAGCGTCAAAGCAACGATAGGCCGTCCTTCATCAAGCATCGCTGCGCCATCGAGATATGTCTTTTTAAAATGTGGCTCGATGACCAAGGGAATTCCCACATCTCCTAAGAACTCCTGTGCCAAGCGCGGGCCCTTTTCAAAGCGCGACAGTTTAGCCAGATCACGCAACCAATCTTCTGTTATGGCCTCTTTTTTATATTCGTTACGAGGAGGGTGTAACCGGACTTTTTTCAGGACTGCAACCTGCCATATGAGCAGCGCATATTCATCCATTACCCGAGAACCGTCTTGATGAAGCGGCGCGCGCAATCTCGAGGTTGACAGCGATTCGCTCGTGATTCCGCGCATGAACTCCCGGATCAATTCTTCGGCACGCTCTTTCGCATCTTTCAGAGAGCCTGTGAAACCTTTGAAGCACCCACGCTCACGCATTTCACTAAGTGGAAATTTTAGGTATTCGCCTACAAGGTCTTTCGATAAATCAATATCGTGCCTCTCAGGTTCATTCAGCAAAGCTTCGGCCGGGATGCCCAACCCTTTGTGCAGCTTGCGCATCATCGAAACGCTCAGCGGGCGCTTGCGTGCCAGTACTTCGGATACTTTCGAAAGCGAGCCGAGATATGGCACCAAATCCTTTTTCTGTAGATTTTGCTGATCCATGCGAAATAGGATGGCCTCAATAGGATCCGATACGACCTGCTCAACTTTGTCGCGTTCGTATGCTTGGATTACCAGCGTCAAGAGTTCGAGGTCTGATTCTTCAGCAGAATTCGGCGCAATCTCTCCATCCATCAAGGAGGACAGGCGCGCGAGTGCCGCGTCATATTCCTGCCGCGTTTTGATTACTCGTATCGACCGTTCCATTTTCACTCCTTGCTCTTCGCTCTCCGGATCGCCTCATTAAAATTTCTTCTTGTCATATTCGGCGTGTGTACCGACCCAATCTATGAGGACAATCCCGTTTTTATATTCGACCTTGACCGCCAAGCGGTAGCCGTTGCCCTTGATGTTAAAAATAACCACGTTATCTGCAAGGAAGCTTGCATTGGAGTATTGGCTCTTAATGTCGTGCGAATTTTTCCATTGCGCCGCTGTAACTTCGATCTGCCATTGATTTAATGGGCCGCGCGCATCGGCGTGCGCGCGCTTGAAATCGTCCAGCTTTATCAGGCCGACCAGCTGCATAGATACAAGATGGGCTGTTCATCATGATGGAATTCTAAGTTCCCTTTTTGCGTTCGTCAACAACATTCTCTTTTTGGGAAAGTCGGCAAGGTTGTTGACTAATTGCAACTTTCGGACTGAATCATAGCAACGCATATTTCCCATGCCCGGCAGGCGCTCCTTGCGGTCGGCGCGCATCCGCTCGCCGGCCCCCTCGGGCAGCAGCATGCCGCGCTCGACCAGCAGGTGCGCGACGGTCTTCGGGTTGAACCCCTTGCAGATCTCTTCGCGAAACACCGCCGGCAGCACGAAGTACTCGAGCTGGGCCTCCTCGCCGTCGACCGGGTGCATCTTTTCCCCGTACTCGCGGTGATGGTCGCTGTCGGACTTGATCGGCTCGCCATCGCGACTGAGTAGCCGCTTGAAGCCGGCACGGTTCATCGTATTGGGCTTGTGGTCGTCCATCGCCCGGTGCCACCAGGTGAAGCGGGCATCGCCGTGCAGCTGGAAGAAGCCGCTGACCTGCCGCAGGATCGCATCGTGCTCGCTGTTGCCAATCCCGCCGCGCGCATCCAGATAGGCCGCAAAGCAGGTGCGGGCTGCCTTGACCGCCTCGCCATTGGCCCAGCCGGCCGGCCCGGCCTACGTGGCCAGCTCGCCGGCGACGCCTCATCGGCCAACCCGTGCAGCGTCTCGTACGCGCCCAGCTCGTGGTTGGCATCTGCGGGGGTGTGGGACATGCGCACATCATGGACGCCTCGCGTGCCCTTGCTGGCCGCGGACATGTGATTCGCGAGACTCGCCTGGCCATCGGACGAAAGCCTCAGCCGTCACATGCGATATCTTATCCATATCGAAAACTTACGGGTTGACCAATGACCGCATTTGCACCGCGCCCGCCAGGCCTGCTTGGGCTCGCTCAGGAATACCGCCGTCGCAGCGAATGGAACGCGCGCTTTGAGCACTGGGAGCGACCCGAAAGCGGCTCCGAAGCGGACCGAATGACGCGCGCCAGGGACATGGTGAGAGATGCACTGCAGATCAGCAGCGCGCTGACTCTGGAGGGCGTGCGCCTCGTTGAGCAGGGCAGCTACACGAATCGAACCAATACCCGGAACGATGCTGACATTGACTTGCGCGTGGAGCATCCCGGGCTGCGAGTGGATACTGACACCACGGTTGGGGACTACTGGTCTGCGAGCTCTGCCCTCGGTTACGAGGTTCCGACCGGCGCGCGTCGGCTTCCAGACATAGACCGTGACATGCGCGACACCATCGAACGCCTGCTCGTGGCGTCTTTCGGGCGGCACTCGGTCGATGTCACAGGGAATAAGGCAATTCGCGTGCGGGGAGTCGAAGGAAGCCGGGGAGATGTGGACGTGGTACCCGGCTTCACGCTGCACCAGATCAGCTATGGGTCTCTGCTGACCGGTTACACCACAACCGTCGGCTTCGCGATCCACGGTCGCGATGGAACCTGGACCAACAATTTTCCGGATCAGCACATTGCGAATGGGCGGGATAAGCGCTCGCGCACCGGGCACCAGTTCAAGCGGGTGGTGCGTATATCGAAGCGCCTGCGGGCGGACATGGCAGCGGCCCGTGTCTACACCGGTAAGGCCCCGTCCTTCCTCGTCGAGTGCTTGATCTATCTCGCCGATGACTGGTGTTTTACGGTGGCGACCGACGACCGGTATGACCGTGTGCGCCGCGTCTTGGCCAATGCGTTGGAAAAGGTATGCACCGTCCAGTCCCTCAATGAGGTGAACGAAATAAAGCCGCTGTTTGGGGCTGGGCAGGCTTGGGTCCGCAAGGACGCCATCGCATTTCTGGAAGCCGCGCTGGCCCACTTGGGGAACGCTTGATGTGGTCCCTGCTAACGCGCAGGTGCCAGGTGTTGCTGGTTATGGGTGCTGGGTTCGCCGGTGTGCACGTCCTACAGGTGCTCTATGGACTGCTCAGTAAGCCGATCAGCACTTGGGGCGCAGTATCGTTGGTAGCGACGGCCATTGTCGGCGTGGGGGCCCTGCTGGTGGATATGCTATGGCCGTGGCTTTGGTCGTTGTCGCCAGCGCTGCAGCGCATGACGTTCCCGAACCTCAATGGCAAGTGGCAGGGTACGGTGCAACCTGCGCCGGACCCGCAGACGGGCCGTGCGGTGCCGCCCATTGAGGTCGAAGTGGAAATTCGGCAGGGCCTGCTGAACACAGTCATCACCATGCAGACCCGAGAAAGTACGTCTTACTCGACTCGGAGCTGGCTGGAGCGCTTCCCGGAAAGAGGCAGCTTTCGGGTCTGGTACTCGTATAGCAACGACCCGCAGGCTCAGTATCGTCAGCGGAGTTCACCACATGAGGGCGTGGGGATGCTGGAGATGGGCGCAAATGACCTGCAAACCATTACAGGCCGGTACTACACTGATCGGCGCACAACGGGCGATGTTTCGCTCACAAGGGTGCGGTCTGGGTACCTGCGCAAGAATGGTCAGGGCTCCTAAGGTTTAAAATCGCCCGCGTCTCCGATCGGACCGAATGCAAGGAAAGACTGACTCGTGCATCAAGAGCCGATGTTCATTACCGCCACGAGCGCGCCAGCCGAGAAGGCCCCCAGGCTGCCTAGGCAAAGAATCACGACGATGCCCACCCACCAAGAATGACCGCCATGAGGCTGAGCACCAATGTTTTCTTCATGCAGCCTGCGCTGTGTGAAGTAAGCGCAGAAGGTGGCCAATGTCGCAAGGACGAGGCCGACGACGAAGCAGATCATCGCAACGCGAATGCAGGACGAATCGATGACCCGCACGATTTTGTCGATCCCGGCCAGCATGCCGGCGGCTGCACCGCCATTCAGCAGAATCAGGTACTTGAAGACTTCGGTCGAAATGGTGATCAGCGACTTGTAGGTTTCAACTTTGTGCTGCTCCTGAAAATCCGAGGTGCCCATGCATTCCCTCCAGGTAATCGAAAAATCGTAGCATGAAGGAATGGCCACTCACTCATCGCCCACGCCCCTGATCAGAATTACCCACGAGGGCTAGCTTAGGCCATCTCTCCGGAAAGAATCCTCGCCCCGAACCGGTAGCACCGGGTGTTTCCCATGCCCGGCAGGCGCTCCTTGCGGTCGGCGCGCATCCGCTCGCCTGCTCCTTCCGGAAGCAGCATGCCCCGATCGACCAGCAGGTGCGCGACCGTCTTCGGGTTGAACCCCTTGCAGATCTCTTCGCGAAACACCGCCGGCAGCACGAAGTACTCGAGCTGGGCCTCCTCGCCGTCGACCGGGTGCATCTTTTCCCCGTACTCGCGGTGATGGTCGCTGTCGGACTTGATCGGCTCGCCATCGCGACTGAGTAGCCGCTTGAAGCCGGCACGGTTCATCGTATTGGGCTTGTGGTCGTCCATCGCCCGGTGCCACCAGGTGAAGCGGGCATCGCCGTGCAACTGGAAGAAGCCGCTGACCTGCCGCAGGATCGCATCATGCTCGCTGTTGCCGATGCCGCCGCGCGCATCCAGATAGGCCGAAAAGCAGGTGCGGGCCGCCTTGACCGCCTCGCCATTGGCCCAGCCGGTCAAGCCTGCTTGCGTGGCCAGCTCGCCGGCAATGCCCACCAGCGCAAAGCGGGATGCGACCCGCTGCACCTGTCCGTGCGCGCCTTCCGGGCAGAGCTGCTGCACCAGCTGCGCCACTTTTTCGCGCAGCGTGCCGGAGAGTTTTTCCGCATGGGCGACGGCCCACTCGATGAACGCGAGGCCGGCCGTGCCGTGGCAGCGATTCGCCTGGTTCACCAGATGGTTCGACAGCGATGCCCCATCGGCAAACCCGTGCAGCGTCTCGTACACCCCGAGCCCTTGGCCGGCGTCCGCCGGGATGTGGGCCATGCGCACGTCATGGCCGCCGCGCGTGCCCTTGCCGGCTTCGGACATATGGTTGGCGAGGCTCACCTCGCCGTCGGAGAGAAACAGGAGCCGCCAGGTGTGCGTGCGCCGGGAGGTTGCATTCTGCGTGGCGCGCCCCTTGCCGCTTTCGTTGGCCAGCATGTAGACCGTATCGCCGACGACCTTCGGGTCCACCTGGGCGATTTCGTCGAGCAGCAGTAGCGCGTCCGAATGCTGGGCGGCCACGAGCTCGAGCGCGTTGTCGGTCATGCGCCAGTTGCGCGGGTAGTCGCGCCCGCCGTAGACGGAGCCGGCCACCTTGAAAGCGGTCGACTTGCCGCTCGAGCTGTCGCCCCAGATGTGAAAGCCACCCGAAGGCACGCCGGCATGGTGAAGCAGGGGGGCTGCGAAGGCGGCGCTGACGCAAAACGTCAGCCGCGAGTTGCCCGCGCACAGGGCGGCCACATCGGTGCGCCATTGCTCGAGCGTGCCGGCCTGCTTGAACTGCGAGACCACGCCGGACGGCGATTGGAACATCACCAGCTCATCCCCCTCGCCGAGCGTGCGATCCGGCAGCACATAGACGTCGCCGTGCCAGCCGATGCGATCGGTGCAGCGCACGCGCACATCAGTCTGTCGCGTCTGGATGTAGACCGTGAGCTGGTTCTTCGCAGCCGTGCCGGCACCGATCTGCAGCCCCATCGACAAGAGGATCGATCGATACTGGGTACCGTCACCGGAGAGCAGGCTGGCCGGCATCGCCCAGCGCTTGGGCTGGCCATCGGGATCGGAGAATTCGAGCAGGTAGCCCCATTCCCCATTGCTCGCGTCGCGCGTCTTGGCCGTCACCTGTAGCGGCGAGCAGATCCACTGCGCCGGCAGTGCGTCGCCTTGCTGGTTGAAGCCGTGATACCAGACGCCCAGCTCGTCGACCCGGAAGAAAGGCCGGCTCACGCTGGCCGCGTCGCTTGCCTTTTCGCGGGCGCTCGCCCGGCTCGCTTTGCTGCTGCCGGTATCGGCTGCAGGCTTGTCCTTGGCGGGCGCAGGTGACTTGCTCTGTTCGGACTGCGCCACGGCCTGGGCGATCTGCGCGCGCACCACCTCAGCCCCTTGGGCCAGCAGCAGGTCATTGAAGTCGGTCGCACCGGCCGGCAACCCCTGCGGCTTGCACCAGTGGCTTCCCACGAGGCGCGCCGCGCGCTCGGCCGCCTGCACGCCGGGATTGCGCCCGGCGGTCTTCTCGGTTTCGGTATCGTCGTCGGCGCACAGCAGCAGGCGCACGCCCGGGTGCTGCTGGCGCAGCGCGCGCGCCACATGCGGCAGGTTCGTCGCATTGACCGCCACGGCCACCGGATGGCCGGTTGCCTCATGCAGGGTGGCAGCCGTCGCATAGCCCTCGGCCAGCAGCAGCCAGCCGGCCTCGTCGACCGTCCCCAATAGGTGCCAGCAGCCCGATACCCGAGCGCCGCGTAGGAAACGCTTCTCGCCATTGGCGAAGATCCGCTGCACATTCCACAGCTGGCCCTGCCCGTCGACCAGCGGCAGCAGCAGGGTGTCGCCCTGATAACGCACGCCATGCCCGGCAATGGCCTTTTTCGTGAGATAGGGCGACGATCCGTCCGCCGAGGCTGCAGACCACAGTTCGCCCGCTTTGACGGCAGCAGCGGCCTGCTCGGCGGCTCTGGCGGCCTCCTCGGCCTGCTGCTGCTCGGCGCGCTGCTGCCGGCGCGTGGCCAGCTCGGCGTCTGACAAAGCCGGCAGCGGGGTGAGGTGCTTGCTGTCGAAGCCGCGCTGCTTGGCCTCGCCGATCAGCGTGGCAATGGTCACGCCGCCGCCGGCCTTGAAGCTCTTCCAGCTATCGTTCACGGCGCGCGCCTTGTAGTTCGGAGCCCCCTTGCTCCACTCGTCGAACAGCGCAAAGCCCTCTTGCCCGAACTCGGATTTCAGGGCCATCCCGATACGCAGCCACAGGTCGCGCTCGTCGGACGGAATGTAGGCCAGTGCAGCGCGGGCCGTATCGACCGACACGACGCGGTTCATGCGTGCCCCCGCGCACCGGCGATCTCGAACGCACTGGCCGAGGGGCCGGCAATGCCACGGGCCTGCATCAGGTGACGCTGCAGGTGGCCCAGATAGCCGGCGGTGAAAGCATCGATGCAGGCGCGCAGCAACTCGGCATCATGGTCGCCGGAGGCGGCCATGCCCACCTCAACCGACTGACGGAAAGCGCTCAGCGACAGCGATACATGGTCGTGCAGCGCCACGCGTGGCAGATGAGCGAGCAGCTCGGCAGCCGAGCTGACGCCGGCGTCGACGCAGAACTGGAATTGCTCGCTGATCTCGAGCTCGAGCACCGGCAGGTGCGCTTCGCCGTTTGCGCGCAGCAGCGCACGCGGTAAGGGAGATTTAGTCATCTTTGGCCTCGTCATTCTTTTTGGCAGAGGGCATCGCGGCTTTGGACGCGCGGCAGTTACTGCTGAAAATAAAGTTGTCAGCTTCTGTGGACAGGGCATCCAGCGAGCCGATGACCATCCGCAGCAGCACCGCACGGTGAAACACCCCTAGCATCGGAGCGTCCCCGTCTTCAGCGGTCATCTCGTCGCGTTCAATCATCTCGAGCGTGAGCTTTGCCCCTAAGGTGATATCCAGTGTTCGGCTAATCAGCCCATGTGAGGGGTGGTCGCTTCCCTCTTTAAAGTTTGTGAATTCCTTGAAGAGGTGAGCAGGTTGTTTGCCGGTCGCGTTACTCATGGCCGCCTCCCTGTCGACGCTAAGGGTTGTGAGCTGAACTCACATCCTTGGCCGTCTCCCTGCATGCTTCGCGTCCGGTGAATGTCAACGCCGGTGACATTTTTGGCGCTTGGCTTTCGGCTTTTTGTCGCAGATGCCTCAGGACTGCGCACCTCAGCCAATCGCACCGGCAGTACGGCCGGGATGCGCTCTTGACGCTTTTTCGCTTCAGCGTTGAATTCCGAACGCATGATGAGCACGCAAAAGCGGCGAGCCTCCTCGGAAAGGCACGGGAAAATTCGTGTGAAGGCGTCAATCTCGCCTTCGACCAGACCGAGCAGCCTTAAAGCGCGCTCCGCTTCTTCGCCGGCCGGTGCTGCAGAATCGTTGGATACCAGCTCAAGATGACGCGCGCGTGCGGGTGGATTACGCATGGCGGCCTCCGTGTAGCTGGAAACTTCCTGCCTGCTGTTCACCGTGTGAGGAAAAAGCCACGACACCGCGCATGAACTGGGCGAATTGCTGATCCTGCTGGGCAGCCCACCACCGGCGGTGCTCAGCCGCGGCACGGGCGTAGCCTTCCTTGCTACTCAGGAAAGCCACTTTGGCCCGATCCCGTTCTTTCAGACGACGCTCATCGGGGCAGTCCCATGATTGACGCACCTGATACCAGCTCAAGCACCAGCAGTCGGCCGAGCGCGCCATCGGCAGATCCTTGAATTTCTTGCACTCGCCTCGCGTGCGATGGATCGAGGAAAGTGTCCACTGCCATCGTCCGGCCATCCAGTGCGCGGTCTGTCGACCGCTGGGCCACCGTATGTCAGCGGGGATCAGCCCCAAGGACTCGAGCTGGAGGCGTGAGCCATAGCAGGTTGATCGGCCTGCCTCAGGATCGAGCATGAAAACCGGCTCATCGAAAAAATCGGATGGCGCAGGCTGCAAGCGAGATTCACGCATGGCCGCCTCCGTGCGCTTTGAAGTTACGCGCATGGCGCGTGCTGCGGGCGGTGAAGGCCAGTACATGGCACATGAAGCGGGCAAAGGCCCGATCCTTTTGCGCCTCCCACCAACGCCGGCTCTCGCGCGCGGCATAGGCCTTGCCCTCGGCGGTGCTGCGGAACATCATCTCGGCCAGCTCGCGGGTTTTCAGGCGGATCTCGCAGGCCTCAAGGGCTTCGCCCATCCGGTGCCGGCGCAGACGCCAGTAGTCGGCCTTTCCGGTTATGGGCAACCGCTTGCCGCGACAGTCCTTGCGCAGCGCTCGGCGCAGGGTCCAGTGCCAGGGGCCGTCCATCCAGCCCGCAAATTGCCCGGGCTCGGGCCACGGCGCTTCACCAGGAATGAGCCCGTCGACCTCGAGCTGCGTGCGCGTGCCGTAGAACTCGGTCGAGCCGAATGCACAATCGATGAACAGTACGGGCTCATCGAGAAATTCATTGATAAAGGAAGGGGATACGGCCGCGTGCTGCGGCACAGGCGCGCGCAAGGTCGCGCGCGGTGGGGTGTCAGCCATGATGACTCCAGATGGACAGGTTTTGAACCTGCCGCCCTCCACGCCAATGAAGGGCGGCAGAACCGTGCGGGGTTGGCGTACCGGCATCTGGTACCGGCAGGGGCTCGCGCCCCTCCCCACACGGCCTGCCATAAGCAAAGCCATGCGCGCTGCACGCAAAAACAAAAGCCGCGGAACCAAAGGTGGGCGCGGCTTGCAGCGCCAGATGTCCGGGACGCCAATCCCGTATCGCTTCTTTTTTAGCGATGGTCGGAGCATAGCGCGCAGGAAGGGGAGTGGCAAGCGCCTTGCCGGCGCGGCCGTCGAGCGCCGCGCTCATGCGCCTGCCGATTGTTTTTTGACGTACGCACCGTCCGCGATGGCCGACTCGATCCATTCCCTGACGGAGGCATGGATGAGCCCATCGCTGCCTTCGAGTTTGCCGTCGGGATGGATCAGGCAGAATCCGTTTTCGACGATACCGCCCACCGTAATCGGGCTTGGGAAAAGGTACGGCGACTGGAATTCGAAACCCAGCACGCTACGGCGAGGCGGTTCGTGCTCCGGATGGTTGGGGTCGATTTCGGTGGCATCGAGTACCAGCATGCCGATGGGGGCCGGAAGTCTGCAGCTCATTTCGCTACCCCGCGCGGCTGGGCATCGATCCAGGCATCGACCTCGCTGGTCTTCCAGGCAATGGTGCGCCCGAGGCGGATCGGCTGCGGGAAGTCGCCCCGCTTCACTCGGCGGTAGATCTCGGTGCGGGAAAGGGTCGTTTTGATCGAGACTGACTGCTGGCGCAGCAGCGGGTCGGACACTTCGGCGGACGGTCGTTTCATCGGGTTCTCCTGTGTTGGGAGCCGCACCGAAGGAACCGGGCGGCACAGGCAGAACCGTATAAAACTCAGCGTGAAAGAAAAATTGGGGCTGACCCCGTCAGGGGGAGGTTTTGGCGAACTATTTTTGTTTGCGCTCGCGGCCGCCGCTGAATTTAAAGCCGGGGATGGCTTCCTTCGCCCACTGTCTCAGCGTCTCGTCGTTGTATTTGTCTTTCGGGAGCCATGCCATCTCCGGATGTCGCCGCAGCTCCGGAATGTTCTTGAATGCGCCTTCCAGCTCTAGGAACGTGTGTTTGAAGCGCGCCTTGGCTTCAGCATCAGCCCGGTTGGTGGTGCCGACCGTACTTCTTTCCAGCTTTTCGTCGGTCTGCTTGAATAGCTGTTGGAGCTTGTCGTTCTCCTCGGAGAGCTGTTGTGCTGCCTGCTGCTCGGTCAAGGTGGAAAACCCGATTAGGTCATGCAGGAAGTCATAATCGACTAGGAACTCTTCCAGCAATGCGTCAACCCGGTCACGGTCGCCTTCCCGCAGGGCGGTGGCCATCCAGCACGCAACGTGCCGACGGATATAGCCAGCAAAGGCGATCTCGGCGGGGCGAGTCTCCTCGCGGGCACTGGCCACGAGCTGGACGAGCTCGAGCGCCCGGGCCTGCTCTTGTAATCTGCGTAGCGTCTCCAGCGACTGGCCGAGCTGTGTCTCTAATTGGTGGGCGACTGGCGCGAAAGAGGCGAGGCGGTCCCACAGACCCGTGACGTTCGCCAGAGGGCCGGCAATCTCATCCAGTTGATTCCTCACCCGGATAGCCTCTGACAAGCGCCCCAGACCGCCGAACTGTTCGCCCACCCGACGTACATCTTCGACGAGCTTCTCTCGCCAACGGTTATCAGCTTTCATCGTCAATTCTAGAGGCGCTTAAGGCCAAACACTTAGGGTCGATCTGCGGGCAGCCGGCACCGGGCGGTGCGCAGCAATTTCTTGCGCGCGCGTTTCTTTATGTGCCCTGCAGTTTCCAGCGCAGGGGCAACCGAATGATAACGCTGGAAAAGAGCGGGGCAGGGGCTTGTGCACCGGTGGGGCGGATTGCCGAGGGTGGCCGAGCAGCGATTTGCCAGCGGACCGTCAGTTCGACAGGCAGCGACTGTCGGCTGCCCCCACTTTGCCCCCACAAATAAATATATTTTTGGGGACAAGAAAAACGAGGATTTATGCGGGTTTTCAGGCGTTTTTCTGCCTGCCCCCATGCCCCCAACGAAAAATCCGTCCGGCAAAATGCCGTTTACGCTGCGGAGGGCTTGAACGCGATGACGTCAGCCCCGGATTTCAGGCGATCCAGGTGATCCGCCCACGCTTGCATCATCGCGCGCCGGTCTTCCAGATGGGTCGTGCGGTTGTAGGCGCGGCCCAGCGGATCGCGCACCGCATGCGCGAGCTGGTGCTCGATGATGTGTGGCGGGATCTTCAGCTCTTCGTCGAGGATGGTCCGGGCCATCGCACGAAAGCCATGTCCGCTCATCTCTTCCTTCGAGATGCCCATGCGCCTCAGTGCCGAGAGCACCGCGTTGTCGCTCATCGGGCGCGTGCGCGTGCGCGGGCTGGGGAATACGTACTCCCCGCCGCCGGTCAGCGGTTGCAGCTCGCGCAGTAGGGCCACGGCCTGCGTCGCCAGCGGAACAATGTGCGGGGTCTTCGTCTTGGAGACCATGTAGCGCCATTCGGCAGCCTCGAGGTCGATCTCGGCCCAGCGCGCAAAGCGCAGTTCACCCGGACGCACGAAGACCAGTGGTGCAAGCCGGAGGGCGCACCGCACGGTGTGGCTGCCCCGGTACCCGTCGAGCGCGCGCAGCAGTGTCCCCACCTGCTTGGACTCGGTGACGGCTGCGAAGTGTTTTCGACGCGCGCGTGCTGAGGGCAGTGCACCGCGCAGGTCGCCCGAAGGATCGCGCTCAGCGCGTCCTGTCGCCACGGCATAACGAAAGACCTGACCGCAGTTTGCCAGGACGCGGTGCGCGGTCTCGAGCGCCCCTCGGCTCTCGATGCGTCGCACGGTGGCCAGCAGCTCGGGGGCGGTGATCTCGGCAATCGGCCGCGCACCCAGCCAGGGAAAGACGTCCCTCTCCATTCGGCCGACAATCTTCGAGGTATGCGACTCGGCCCACCCCTCCTCGCGCTTGAGCAGCCATTCGCGGGCGACGGCTTCGAAACTGTTGGCCGCTCGCTCGGTGCGCGATGCCTTTTGTGCCTTGCGCATCTCGCCAGGATCGATGCCCTGATCAATGAGACGCTTGGCCTCAGTGCGCTTGGCGCGGGCCTCGCCGAGCGAGACTTCCGGGTACTTGCCGAAGGCGAGCGTACGTCTTGCGTCGCCGAAGCGGTAGTCCATGCGCCAGTAGCGCACGCCGTCCGGGTTCACCAGCAGGTAGAGACCACCGCCGTCGGCGAGCTTGTACGGCTTGTCCTTGCCCTTGGCATTGCGCGGCTGGGTATCAGTGAGTGGAGGGACGATTTTAGGCATTTTGACGGTATCTCCTCGGCCGGACAGGCCAGATACCGTCAAAAATACCGTCAAAATTCTGGGCTGCCAAGGCACGGTGAGGTACGTCAGGCAACAAAAAACCCGCAGATTCTCTAGGAATTCTGCGGGTTTTGGGGCTTCCTGAAACCTCAGGAAACAGTGTTTTGGTGGTGATAGGTGGATTTGAACCACCGACCCCAGCATTATGAGTGCTGTGCTCTAACCAACTGAGCTATATCACCACGAAGCCCGAAATTATGACGATCCCGGTGCGCTCTGTCAACTGAGTTGCCTGCCCATCTTTTCTTGCAGTTTTGCCAGTACCTGCGTCGTCGCATCCGACGACAGGCAATCAATCACGATTCGGTCATCCATGCCGCGCAACCAGGTCAGCTGGCGCTTGGCCAGTTGGCGGGTGGCCGCGATGCCCTTGTCGCGCATGGTGGCGAAATCATAGTCACCATCCAGATGTTCCCACGCTTGCCGGTAACCCACGCAGCGCATCGACGGCAGCCCGAGGTGCAGGTCGCCGCGCGCGCGCAGGGTTTTGACCTCGTCCATCAGGCCGGGGCTGCCTGACAGCATCGCATCGAAGCGTTGTTCGATGCGGCGGTGGAGCACGCTGCGATCCGAAGGTACAAGCGCGATCGGCAGCAGTTCGAACGGAAGCTCGGGCCGTGGTGCCTTGGCCAGCAAGGACGACATGGGCTGGCCGGTCAGCAGGTAGATTTCCATCGCGCGCTGTATGCGCTGCGTATCGGTAGGTTTGAGTCGGGCCGCAGTAGGCGGGTCGACCTCGGCCAGCCGTTGGTGCAGTGCCGGCACGCCATGACGCGCGATCTCCATGTCGATCTGCGCGCGCAAGGCCGCATCGGCTTGCGGCAGGTCGTCGAGCCCGTCGCGCAGCCCTTTGAAATACAGCATCGTGCCGCCGACCAGCAGCGGCAGCTTGCCGCGCGCGATGATGTCATCGGCAAGGCGGATCGCGTCTTCGCGGAACTGCATCACCGAATACGACGCGGTCGGGTCCAGCGTGTCGATCAGGTGATGCGGTACCGATGCGCGTTCTTCTGCTGTCGGCTTGGCGCTGCCGATGTCCATGCCGCGATAGATGAGCGCGGAATCGACGGAAATGATCTCGCAGGGCAGATGCCTGGCGATTTCGAGCGCGGCCGCAGTCTTGCCGGAGGCGGTCGGGCCCATGATGGCCACGGCGAGTGGTTTTGTATGACTCATCGCGGGTGACGCTCAGGCGAATTCGGGACGCTTGGCAATTAGTCGCACCGACAGGAAATTCAGGCTGCCGAGCACGCAAGCCAGAATGGCCAGCGGATACAGCGTGCCATTGTGGGTGGCGCCAACGATGCTGCCCACAGTGAAGGCAAACGCCATCATCACCGCCCCCATCAAACCGGCAGCGGTACCTGCCTGCTTCGCAAAAGGCGCCACCGCGCCGGACTGCGTGACCGGGAAGTTGATGCCGTGCGAGACCATCGCCAGGAACATCGCCAGCACCACCATCGCCCAGTGCCAGAGCCCGAGCAGGGTCGCAGCGAGGAAATAGACGCCGGCCACCAGCGACACCGTGGTGCCAATGCGCAGCGCCTGTTCGCTGCTGATGCTCTTCAACAGCCGGCGGCAAACCAGCGTGCCTGTCATGTAGCCTGATACGCCGGCGCCGAAGCAGAAGCCGAACCATTGGGTCGGCACCCCCAGCACCTTGATCAGCACAAAGCTCGATCCGGAAATGAACAGGAAGATGCCGCCATAGGACAGCGATGCCGGCATCACATGCAGCCAGAACTCGCGCGAGCCCAGCACCAGCTTGTAGTTGGCGAGCAGCCCGCGCAGGTTGGTCGCATCCGGGTTCTTGTGTTCATTGGTCTCGGGCAGTCGCAGCAGGCAGGCCGCCATCACTACCGCCGAGAAAATGCCGAGTGCGACGAAGGCCGAGCGCCAGCCGAACGTGACTTGCAGCCACGAGCCCAGTATCGGCCCGATGATGGGCGCCAGCGAAATCCAGGTGCTGGCACGGGCGATCACGCGCGCGCTGTGTTCGGGCGCGTAGGCATCGCGCACGATGGCACGCGCGATCATCACGGCTGCGCAGCAGCCCAGCGCCTGCAGGAAGCGGGCAGCAATCAGCAGTTCAATCGATTGCGACAGCGCGCACAAGGCGCTGGCGGCCACGTACAGTCCGAGGCCGGTCAACAGCACCGGGCGGCGTCCGAAGCGGTCTGACAAGGGGCCGACCAGCAGTTGCGCGCTGCCGAAGCCGATCACGAACAGGCTCAGGGTCAGCTGCACCGTCGCGACCGGCACGTTGAACACGCTGGCCAGGCTTGGCAGCGAAGCCAGATAGAGATCGGTGGACAGCGGCTGCATCATCAGCATCGCGGTGACCAGGACCAGGATGGGTGCATGGGCGAATTGCGAATGCGGAGGATGGCTCATCAGGGAAGTCGCGTCGCGTTGATTGTTTGTGGGGGGGGGCAGGGCAGGCAGACAGTGCTTACTGGCCACGCAGGAACAGTTTGTCGAGATCGCCAAGGGCCAGCTGCACCCAGGTCGGCCGGCCATGGTTGCACTGGTCCGAGCGCTCGGTGGCTTCCATCTGGCGCAGCAGCGCATTCATCTCGGGCAGGGTCAGCAGCCGGTTCGCGCGCACGGCCGTGTGGCAGGCCAGCGTGCCCAGCATTTCATTGCGGCGCTCGACCAGCACATGCGAGCCGCCGAATTCGCGCACATCACGCAGCACATCACGCGCCAGCGCCTGCGCATCGCTGTTCCTGAGCAGGGCTGGAATGGCGCGCACCGCAAGCGTGGTCGGCGACATCACCGCGATGTCGAAGCCCAGCGCAGCCAGCACAGACGCATTCTCTTCCACCGTGCCGACCTCGACCGGGTCTGCGTGGAAGGTGACCGGGATCAGCAGCGGCTGCAGCTGCACCGATTCCGATTCCAGCGCCTGCTTGAACTGTTCATACAGGATGCGCTCGTGCGCGGCATGCATGTCCACCAGCACCAGCCCGGCGCGGTTTTGCGCAAGCACGTAGATGCCATGCAGCTGCGCGAGCGCGAAACCGAGCGGGAATTCTTCGTTGGCGTCCATGGTGCCGGCGCCTGCAGCACCCAAGCTGGAAAGTGCAGAAGCGTTGCCCATCGGGCCCACCCGGCCCGCTGCACCGGACATGCCAGCGCTGTCAGTGCCCGTGCCGAACAAGGCCGATAGCTGGCCCGGTGCCTGGTTGGCATCGCCTGACGCGCGTCCCAGCGAATCGGCGAACATCGTGCCGTACAAGACCGGGTCTTGCGCGACCATCAGCGAGGCCTGCCGCTGCGGCATCGCCATCCACGGTAGCGGACCGCCGGATGACGGCGAGGCACCCGGCAGCTGCGCCGGCGAACTGCCTTGCGCACTGGCCGAAGTCTTGGCCAGCGCACGACTGACGGCATGGAACACGAATTGGTGCACCGCGCGGCTGTCGCGGAAGCGCACCTCGATCTTCGATGGATGCACGTTCACATCGACCAGCGCCGGGTCGAGGTCCATTTGCAGCACGTAAGACGGGAAGCGGTCGCCATGCAGCACATCCTGATAGGCCGCCCGCACCGCATGCGTGAGCAGCTTGTCGCGCACGAAGCGGCCGTTGACATAGAAGTACTGCGAATCGGCGCGGCCGCGCGCTGCGGTGGGCAAGCCGACGAAGCCCTGCAGCGTCAGCGGGCCAGCCGCCTCCTGCAGCGGCAGCCGTGCCTGCGCGAACTCGTCGCCAAGGATGTGCGCGCTGCGCTGTTCCAGCTCGGCCTCCTGCCAATGTTCGGTGGTCTTGCCGTTGTGGGTGACGGTGAAGCGCACATCGGGGCGCGCCAACGCAAGGCGTCGCACGATTTCGACGCAGTGGCCGTATTCGGTCTGTTCGGATTTCAGGAATTTGCGGCGCGCCGGCGTGTTGAAGTACAGGTCCTGCACATCGATGATGGTGCCCTGGCCACCGGAGGCCGGGCTGATGGCGTCCGGCCGCTGACCATCGACTTGCCAGGCATGTGGCTCGCTGGCGGTGCGGGAAGTCAAAGTCAGCTGCGCGACCGATGCGATCGACGCCAGCGCTTCGCCGCGAAAGCCCAGCGTGGTCACGTTTTCGAGGTCGTGCAGGTTGGCGATCTTGGATGTCGCATGGCGCGCGAGCGCCAGCGGCATTTGCGCCGGCGGTATGCCGCAACCGTTATCGCTGATCGCGATGCGCTTTATGCCGCCGGCCTCCAGCCGTATCGTCAGCTGCGTCGCGCCGGCATCCAGTGCATTTTCGAGCAATTCCTTGACGACGGCAGAGGGCCGTTCGATCACTTCGCCGGCCGCGATTTGCGAAATCAGCTGGTCGGGAAGCTGGCGGATGATGCGCTCGGCGCGGGTCGCGGTATTCATCACGCGATTATACCGAGCGAAAGATCCATCTTTTCCGCTCGGGGCGGACGCGGCCTGCGTGTATCATCCGGGCTTTCGCAGCCGTCACCCGAGCAAGGCCTATCCAGCCGCAGGGGTGTGTCTGCAAACTAGGCCAACTTCCTGTATTCCGCCATGGACTTCTCGCAACTGCTGGACCTCATCCTCCACGTCGACAAATCGCTGGACAGCTTGCTGGCCATGCACGGCTCGCTGGTTTACGTGGTGTTGTTTGCCATCGTTTTCGCCGAAACCGGCCTCGTCATATTCCCCTTCCTGCCGGGCGACACGCTACTGTTCATGGGCGGTGCAGTTTGCGCGAACGGCGCCATGAGCGCACCGCTGCTGATGACCGTGCTGGTGGTGGCAGCCGTCAGCGGCAATACCGTGAACTATCTGGTGGGACGTGCGATTGGATCGCGCGCCTTCACGCACAACTACCGCTGGCTTGACCGTGCGGCCCTGGAAAAGACGCATGCCTTCTTCGAAAAGCATGGCGGAAAAACCGTGGTGCTGGCGCGCTGGTTGCCGGTGATCCGTACCTTCGCGCCCTTTGTCGCCGGCGTGTCCGACATGGGCATGGCGCGCTTCCAGTTGTACAACATCACTGGTGCGCTGGGCTGGGTGGTGGGCCTGGTGATGGCGGGCTACTTCTTCGGCAACATGCCGGTGATCCGCGACCACCTGAACACCATAGTGCTCGTGGGCTTTGCGGCAGCAGCCGGCCCGGTCGCTGCAGCCGCAGCATGGCGTTTCGCGAAGAAGATCCTTGCGCGCGGCCGCGCGGGCAACGACGCTGCCTGAAGTGAGGCCGGCCCGAGTCGCAGCCTGAGGTTGCAAGCTCAGGTCATGCGGCCGCGGTTGAGCGTAGGGTGCTTCTGCACGTATTTGCGGATGCCGCGCATCAGCGCATCCGCCATCTGATCCTGGTAACTCTCGTCGGTCAGCTTCGCTTCTTCTTCCGGGTTCGAGATGAACGCCGTCTCGACCAGGATGCTCGGGATGTCCGGCGCCTTCAGCACCGCAAAGCCCGCCTGTTCGACTTGCCCTTTGTGCAGCTTGTTGATCGAGCCGATTTCGCCGAGCACCGACTTGGCCAACTTCAGGCTGTCATTGATCTGCGCCGTGGTCGACAGATCGAGCAGCACGCTGGCCAGTTGCTGGTTCTTGCTGCGGATATTGATGCCGCCGATCAGGTCGGCCGCGTTTTCCTTGTTGGCCAGCCAGCGCGCAGCAGTAGAGCTGGCGCCTTTTTCCGATAGCGCGAATACCGATGAACCGCGCGCGGTCGGTTCGATGAAGGCATCCGCATGGATGGACACGAACAGGTCGGCCTGTACCTTGCGCGCCTTTTGCACGCGCACGTTCAGTGGCACGAAGTAATCGCCATCGCGCGTCAGCATCACACGCACGTTGGGCTGCTGCTCGAGCTTGGCCTTCAGTCGGTGCGCAATCGCCAGCACCACATTCTTTTCATAATTGCCGCCGCGGCCCACCGCGCCCGGGTCTTCGCCACCATGGCCGGGGTCGAGCGCGATGGTGACCATGCGCGTCATTTCGGGCAGCTTGTCGTCGTCGGCGTTCTTCGCCGCCTTTGCCGGCTCGGCCGGCTGCGCTGCCACGGGCGGATTGCCGGGGGCGGCCGGCCCCTTTTTCAGCAGATCCGCAATCGGGTCGACTTCCTTGTTCGGGTACAGGTCGAACACCAACCGGTGCCGGTACTCGCCGACCGGGTCGAGCGTGAAGACTTGCGGCTGGATTTCTTCCTTCAGGTCGAACACCAGGCGCACCACGCCGGGCCGGTTCTGGCCGACGCGCACCTGCGCGATATACGGGTCATTCGCCTGCACTTTCGCGACCAGGCTCTTGAGTTTGGGGTCGAGGTCGAGGCCCTCGATGTCGATCACGACCCGGTTCGGGTTCTGTACGAGGAAATGGGTCGCCTTGAGCTTGCTGTCGCTCTCCAGCGTCACGCGCGTGTAATCGGCGGCCGGCCACACGCGTACCGCGACGATTTGCGCAGCATGGGCGATGCGGGTGGAAACGAGGGACAGCAGCAGGGTGGCGCCCGCCTTCAGTACGGTGCGGCGGGCTCGGGATGCTACAGGTTGGGGCTCAGGTGCAGATTTTCCAGACATGTTGCGCCCAGATCAGTGTTCGCGCGCAATTCTACCGCACGCCCTTCACCTTTGGGTGCAAGAAAAAGATCGATATCGGCGGTGGGTATCAGTCCGGCAGCGCGCTCAGGCCATTCGACCACGCAAACCTTGTCACTCCCAAAATGTTCGCGGAATCCGGCGTCAATGAATTCTTCGGCGCTGCCCATCCGGTACAGGTCGAAATGCATCAGTTCAATGGCTTTGCCACCGAGTGTGACGAGGTAGGGCTCGACCAGCGTGTAGGTCGGGCTCTTGACGCGTCCTTCATAGCCGGCCGCATGCAGCAAGGCGCGGGTGACGAAGGTCTTGCCGGCGCCGAGATCGCCGTGCAGGTGCAATGACAGGCCCGGTTTCAGCACGCGCGACAGCGCATGGCCGAGTGCGGCCGTGCCGGCTTCATCCTTCAGAAAATCCTTCCAGGTGCGCATTGCTTACAATGTCCGTGCTTTCAATGATTTTAGGGCGCCCGGTGTTTTCTGCCGGCGCAGCCACCACCGCTCCGATCGCCATCCTGCCACATACCGTGCCTGCCACTCCCGACCAACTTGCCACGCTGGCGCAGTCGCTGCGCGACTGGGGCCGCGAACTCGGCTTTGCCGAGGTGCGCATCGCCGACATTGATCTTGGCGATGCGGAGGCGCAGCTGCAAGCCTGGCTGGATGCGGGCTTTCATGGGCAAATGGATTATATGGCGGCCCACGGCAGCCGGCGCGCGCGTCCGGCAGAACTGGTGCCGGGCACCTTGCGCGTGATCTGCGCGCGGATGAATTACCTGCCGCGCGACGCCGGGGATGCCGGGTCTGATGAGGCACCCAACGAAGCGTCCAAAGAGGCTTCCAAAGAGGCTTCCAAAGAGGCTTCCAACGAGGCATCCAACGAGGCTTCCGACTGGCGCGCCGTCGAGGAGCGCCGCCATGCTGACCCGGCGGCCGCGGTGATATCGGTCTATGCGCGCGGCCGCGATTATCACAAGGTGCTGCGCGCGCGGCTGCAGCAGCTGGCCGACCGCATCGCGCAGGAAGTCGGGCCCTTCGGTTATCGCGTCTTCACCGACTCGGCGCCGGTGATGGAAGTCGAACTCGCGCAGCGTTCCGGGCTCGGCTGGCGCGGCAAGCACACTTTGCTGCTGAACCGTGATGCGGGCTCGATGTACTTCCTCGGCGAGATCTACACCGACTTGCCGCTGCCGGTTGACGAAGCGACCACGGCGCACTGCGGTGAATGCCGGGCCTGCATCGATGTGTGCCCGACGCAGGCCATCGTCGGGCCTTACCGCCTCGATGCGCGGCGGTGCATCTCCTATCTCACCATCGAGCTCAAGGACAGCATCCCGGAAGAACTGCGTCCGCTGATAGGCAACCGCGTGCTTGGCTGCGACGATTGCCAGCTGGCCTGCCCGTGGAACAAATTCGCGCAGCGCGGCGTCTTGCCCGACTTCGATGTGCGCAACGGGCTGGACTCGGCATCGCTGGTCGACCTGTTTGCCTGGACCGAAGAAGACTTCAGCACCCGGCTGGAAGGCAGCGCCATCCGCCGCATCGGCCATGAGCGCTGGTTGCGCAATATCGCCGTCGCCCTCGGCAATGCGGCCGGCCATCCCGGCATGCGCGGCGAACCGGCGCTGGTGGCGGTGCTGCGTGCGCGTGCCGCGCATCCGTCGGCCCTGGTTCGCGAGCATGTGCAGTGGGCCTTGGCCCGGCACGGGCTGCCGGCCTGACAATGACGCGCCAATCTGATGGGTGGCGACAACGGGAGGCGACAATGGGTGTCGACAACAGGTTGTCAGCCTGTCAGTGAGCAGAGACAATACGCGGCGAGACAAGAACAAAAATATCCCCCTTTCCCGGAGACCCTATGAAATCCCGATTCCCGCTTGCCGCGGCGCTGCTTGCCTGCGCGCTCGTCGCCTTCCAGCTGCCGGCGCAGGCCGACGCCCCCATCGTCATCAAGTTCAGCCATGTGGTGGCCAAGGACACGCCCAAGGGCAAGGCGGCCGACAAATTCCGTGAACTGGCCGAAGCCGCGACCAAGGGCCGCGTGAAGGTCGAGGTCTACCCGAACAGCACGCTGTACAAGGACAAGGAAGAGCTCGAAGCGCTGCAACTGGGCGCGGTGCAGATGCTGGCGCCGTCGCTGGCCAAGTTCGGCCCGCTGGGCGTGAAGGAGTTCGAGCTGTTCGACCTGCCCTACATCTTCAACGACAAAGCTTCGCTCAATCGCGTCACCAATGGCCCGATCGGCCGCGACCTGCTGAAGAAGCTCGAGTCCAAGAGCATCCTCGGTCTTGCGTACTGGGACAATGGCTTCAAGGTGATGTCGTCGAACCGGCCCATGCGGGTGCCGGCGGACATGAAGGGCCTGAAGATGCGCATCCAGGCATCCAAGGTGCTGGACGAAGAAATGCGCACGCTGGGTGCCAACCCGCAGGTGATGGCTTTCTCCGAGGTCTACCAGGCCCTGCAGACCGGCGTGGTCGACGGCACCGAAAATCCGCCGTCGAACCTGTACACGCAGAAGATGCATGAAGTGCAGAAGCACCTCACCGTGACCAACCACGGCTACATCGGCTATGCCGTCATCGTGAACAAGAAATTCTGGGACAAGCTGCCGGCGGATATCCGCACCCAGCTCGAAGGCGCGATGAAGGAGGCCACCGTCTACGCCGACAAGATCGCGCAGGAAGAAAACGACAAGGCGCTGGAAGCGGTGCGCAAGTCGGGCAAGACCACGATCTACATGCCGACCGCCGATGAAAAGGCCGAGTGGCGCCGCGCGCTGCTGCCGGTGCAGAAAACCATGGAAGGCCGCATCGGCAAAGACCTGATCGAAGCCGTCAACAAGACGGTCGCCGGCAAATAAGCCTTTGGGAGAAAAGGCAGTCCTCGCAGCAGGATGGCCCGGCAGGAGACGAGAACAACAATGACTAAAATTCTGGACCATCTCGAGGAATGGCTGATCGCGACGCTGATGGGCGTCGCGACCATCATCATTTTCATCGCCGTGCTGCATCGCTATGCATCGAGCCTGCCGATACCGGGCGTGCAGGACTGGCTGCTGCGCCTCAATACCAGCTGGGCGCAGGAACTGACGATCTACTTGTTCGTCTGGATGGCCAAGTTCGGCGCCGCTTACGGCGTGCGCACCGGCATTCACGTCGGCGTCGATGTGATCGTGAACCGCCTGCCCGAAGGCAGGCGACGCGCGATGGTGCTGTTCGGGCTGATGGCCGGCGCACTGTTCACCGGCTTGATCGCCGCCTTTGGCGCCGACTTCGTGTTCGAACTGTCGTCCACGTCCAGCACCTCCGAAGTGCTGGAGCTGCCGATCTGGATCGTCTATCTCGCAATCCCGCTCGGTTCCTCGCTGATGTGCTTCCGCTTCCTGCAGGTGGCGTGGCATTTCGCGCACGGCGGCGATTTGCCGGTGCATGACCATGCGCATGTCGAAGGCCTGGTGGCTGATGCTGCGGAGGGCCGCCAATGAACAGCCTGTTCATCTTCGGTCTGCTGGTCGTGCTGATGCTGACCGGCATGCCCATCTCGATTGCGCTCGGCCTCACGGTACTGACCTTCCTGTTCACGATGACGGACGTGCCAGTGCAGGCAGTGGCGCTGAAGCTGTTCACCGGCATCGAGAAGTTCGAGATCATGGCGATCCCGTTCTTCATCCTGGCGGGCAATTTCCTCACGCATGGCGGCGTCGCGCGTCGGATGATCAATTTCGCGACCTCGATGGTCGGGCACTGGCATGGTGGCCTGGCTTTATCTGGTGTCGTGGCCTGCGCACTGTTTGCGGCCGTATCCGGTTCGTCGCCGGCAACCGTGGTCGCGATCGGCTCCATCCTGCTGCCGGCGATGGTGAAACAGGGCTATCCGAAGCGTTTCGGTGCCGGCGTGATCACGACCTCGGGCGCACTCGGCATCCTGATCCCGCCGTCGATCGTGATGGTGATGTACTCGGTATCGACCAATACCTCGGTCGGCAAGCTGTTCATGGCCGGCGTCGTGCCGGGCCTGCTGCTGGCCTTCCTGTTGGGCGTGACGACCTGGGTGCTGGCCAAGAAAAAAGACTACCCCCGGCTGCCGCGCGCCACCTTCGCCGAACGCTGGAAGGCTCTCCGCGACAGCCTGTGGGGCTTGCTGCTGATCGTGGTGGTGATTGGCGGCATCTACAGCGGCGCGTTCACGCCGACCGAGGCGGCGGCGATGGCGGCCGTATATGCATTCGCGATCGCCGTCTTCGTGTACAAGGACCTGAGCCTGAAGCAAGTGCCCAAGGTCTTGCTGGACTCGGCATCGATGTCGGCGATGCTGCTCTACATCATCACCAATGCGGTGCTGTTCTCCTTCCTGATGACCAGCGAAGGCATACCGCAGGCGATGGCGGGCTGGATCATGGACAAGGGGCTCGGCCAGGTCAGCTTCCTGCTGGTGGTGAACCTGTTGCTGCTGTTGGCCGGTAATGTGATGGAGCCTTCGTCGATCGTGCTGATCATGGCGCCCATCCTGTTCCCGGTGGCGACGGCGCTGGGCGTCGATCCCGTGCATTTCGGCATCATCATGGTGGTCAACATGGAAATCGGCATGTGCCACCCGCCGGTCGGCCTGAACCTGTATGTGGCATCCGGCATCGCGCGCATGGGCATCAGCGAACTGACCGTGGCCGTGATGCCCTGGCTGTTGACGATGATCGCCTTCCTGCTGATGATTACCTACCTGCCGCAGATTTCGCTCTGGCTGCCGCGGCTGGTCTTTGGGTAAGTACGGCAGCGCTGCGCGTGCAGGAGGCACCATGAGCAAGGAAACCGAACAGCTGTTTACCGCGATCGTGACGGCGCCGTTTGGCGGCGTCGGCATCCGTGTCGATGAGGGACAGCTGAAGGAACTGACCTACCTGCCGCGCACTTACGATGCCAAGCCGGCGCGCGATCCCGTTTCCAGGGAAGCGGCCGCGCAGATACGCGCCTACCTGAAAGACCCCGACTTCGTCTTCACGCTCAACCTGCCCGAAGTCGGCACCGCGCACCAGCGCAAGGTGTGGAAGGTGATCAGCGCCATTCCGCGCGGCGAAGTACTGACCTATGGGCAGGTCGCCAAAATGATCCGCTCTGCGCCACGCGCGGTCGGCCAGGCTTGCGGCGCGAACTGGTTCCCGGTTGCGATTCCCTGCCACCGGGTGACCGCGGCCAGCGGCATCGGCGGCTTCGGTGGTTATGCGCTGCATGATGGTGGTTTCCATCACGAGGTCAAGCGCTGGTTGCTGCAACATGAGCAGGTGCCGGGCTATTGATGGCGGCAACGCGCAGGAAAGCGACAGCGCCCGGAACAGGCGACAGTGCCGTCGAAGACCGGCGGCCGGGGCAGGATATCGTCGATGAGTTCTGCGACATGCTGTGGCTGGAAGACGGCCTGTCGCAAAACACCCGCGATGCGTACAGCCGCGACCTGTTGCTGTTTGCCGAGTGGCTGCACAAGGAACGGCGCAAGACCCTGTATGACGCGACCGATATCGACCTGAACGCTTATTTCGCGTACAGGCACGCGAGCAGCAAGGCCAGTTCATCCAACCGCCGGCTGGCGGTGCTCAAGCGTTTCTACCAGTATGCGCTGCGCCTGCATCGCATCGCCGTCGATCCCTGCCTGAAGCTCAAATCCGCCAAACAAGCACCGCGTTTCCCCAAGACCCTGTCCGAGCAGCATATCGAATCCCTGCTGGGTGCGCCTGACGTGAACACGGCCCTCGGCCTGCGCGACCGCACGATGCTGGAGCTGATGTATGCCAGCGGTTTGCGCGTGTCGGAACTGGTGCTGATCAAGGGCGTCGAGGTCGGCATGAATGAAGGCGTGTTGCGCGTGACCGGCAAGGGTAGCAAGACGCGGCTGGTGCCGTTCGGTGAAGAGGCGCGGCGCTGGATGGAGCGCTATCTGGCGGAAGCGCGCTCAGCCATCCTGGACGGAAAATCATCGGATGCCTTGTTTGTCACCGGCCTCGGCGGCCCGATGACGCGCCAGATGTTCTGGACCCTGATCAAGAAGTATGCGATCAGGGCCGGCATCAACGCGCCGCTGTCGCCGCATACGCTGCGCCATGCGTTTGCGACGCATTTGCTGAACCATGGTGCGGACTTGCGCGTAGTGCAGCTGTTGCTGGGGCACGCAGACATATCGACGACACAGATCTATACGCACGTTGCGCGCGAGCGCCTGAAACAGATTCATGCACAACATCACCCGCGCGGGTGAGCAAGCGCGCGCGAGCGACGTTCATTCCGATGGTGCTGTTTGCTTATCGAGATTTTCCGAAAATTCTTTCCACAATTTCGGATCGTTCCAGATCTCATCGGGCACTTCGATGAATCTTGCGTTCTTCATGCCCCGGATAAATTCCTCGCCCATCACTTCGATTGCCGGACGAGCCCGCGCGAACCATTCGTCATCGAGCTCGGGAGAGTCCGGATCCTGGGCGATGCCTTCGTTGATGCGCGCCTCTTCTTCAGGTGTCGGAAGCACGAAATAAGGCTCTGGCTTTGGCATATCGTTTCACCTCTCTCTGGTTGGCCTTGCGCAAGCTGATCAATCGAATCGAAGTTTCTCGAAAGCAGAAAACCATCACATGAATTCGATCACGAATCAAACTCGACGCCTGGAATCGCGTTTCCGGATAACGCCTTCGCCAGTCATGGATGATGATCGCATATTCCCACTTGAAGAGATTGGCTTCTTCGAACCACACAAGATGCTTGCGCAGATTGCTGGCCAGCTTGGGGGCATCAAAACTATAGCGCAACGAATCATCCCGAATTTGACATGGAGCGAAGACTGGTGCGAGTGACGCATCAGCCATGCGCAGTCGCGGTCGCAACTTCGCATGTCAAAAAGGAAAATTCGTTGATGTCGGATGCTGTTGCACCAGGTTCGGTGTCGATTTCATCGACGCACTGCTTTCCTGTTGCATAATTGGCGGCTCAAAAACAAGGAATGGACATGAACGCTGTGCTGTTTGCCATCGCTGCCTATCTGCTCGGCTCGATCTCGTTCGCGATCGTCGTCAGCAAGCTGTTCAGGCTGGAAGATCCGCGCACCTTCGGTTCCGGCAATCCGGGCGCGACGAACGTGCTCCGCACCGGCAACAAGCTGGCCGCAGTGCTGACACTGATCGGTGATTGCGTGAAGGGCTGGATACCGGTGGGGCTCGCCGTGCAGTTCGATGAGAGGTTCGCGCTGGGCGACGCCGGCATTGCACTGATTGCGGTCGCGGTGTTTGCCGGTCACCTGTGGCCCGTGTTCTTCCGCTTCAAGGGCGGCAAGGGCGTGGCGACGGCGCTGGGTGTGCTGCTGGGTTTGAACCCGATACTCGGGCTGGCAACGCTGGTGACCTGGGTCGTGGTCGCGTATGCATTTCGCTATTCATCGCTGGCGGCGCTGATCGCTTCAGTATTCGCGCCGTTCTACTACGCGCTGCTGTTCGGGCCGGATGTGAGACTGGCCGCCGTGGGCCTGATGAGCATGCTGCTGATCTACCGCCACCGCAAGAACATTGCGAACCTGTTGAGTGGCAAGGAAAGCCGGATCGGAAAGAAAGCCAGCTAAGCTGGTTTTATCAAGCGTCGATCGCATCCAGCGGCCAGCGCGGCTTCACGTTGAAGCCGTAATCGCGCTTGGCCGCCGCAGGATTGGCCTGCATCCGCAAAGCACCGGCAAACGCAATCATCGCGCCATTGTCGGTGCACAGTTCCAGCTCCGGATAAAACACCTCGAAGCGCTTGCGCGCGGCGGCTGCATCGAGCGCGGCACGCAATTGCTTGTTCGCGCCGACGCCCCCCGCAATCACCAGCCGTTTCATGCCGGTGTCCTTCAAGGCTTTCAGGCATTTCGCGACCAGCACCTCGACGATCGCATCGACGAAGGCACGCGCGATATTGGCCTTGTCCTGCTCGCACAGGTTGGCCGGGTGTTGCTTCACCAGCGTCAGGACCGCCGTTTTCAAGCCCGAGAAACTGAATTCCAGATTCCCCGAGTGCAGCATCGGGCGCGGCAGCTTGTACGCATTCGGATCGCCGAACTCGGCCATGCGCGAAATCGCCGGCCCGCCCGGATAGCCGAGCCCGAGCAGCTTGGCTGATTTGTCAAAAGCCTCGCCGGCCGCATCATCGAGCGTCTCGCCCAGCATTTCATATTGGCCCACGCCATCCACACGCATCAATTGCGTGTGTCCGCCCGATACCAGCAAAGCAATGAAAGGGAAGGCCGGCGGCTTGGCCGACAGCAGCGGCGACAGCAGGTGGCCTTCGAGGTGGTGCACGCCCAGCACCGGCTTGTCGAGCGCCAGCGCCAGTCCGTTGGCCACCGATGCGCCGACCAGCAAGGCGCCGGCCAGACCGGGCCCCTGTGTGTAGGCGATGGCATCGATATCAGCCAGCGCGGCGCCGCTGTCGGCCATGACCTGTTCCAGCAGCGGCAGCGCACGCCGCACATGGTCGCGCGAGGCCAGTTCCGGCACCACGCCGCCATATTCTTCATGCATCGCTATCTGCGAATGCAGCGCATGCGCGCGCAATCCGCGCTCGGTGTCATACAGAGCGAGGCCGGTTTCATCGCAGGAGGATTCGACGCCAAGGACTAACATTCTGGAGCTTCGGAGGGGGCGTAGGGGATGGCAAGGTTCTTGCAAATGCGTATTGTAAAGTACGGCCTGCCTGGGCAATGTCGCTTCTATTTTGATTATCAAATTATGAATGATTCAAGAAGACTGAAGATCGTCGTGGTGAACTCGCTGGTCGCTCCCGATGGCGCCGACGAAGCGGCGATCGAGCAGGCAGACCGCGCACGCGCCTTGCGCATCGGCCTGCTGGAAAACGGTTACAACATCCTCGCGGCCTTGCCGCCGTCAGATGACCTGGAATCCGAGATCGCCAAGCTGCAGCCCGACCTGATCATCGTCGACGAGCAATCCGACGCAGCGCTGCAGCGCGTGGTGGCAGCCACTGCGACGGCCCGCCGGCCGATCGTCTGCTTCACCGAAGACGACGACCGCGCGAAGATGCATGAGGCCATCAAGGCGGGGGTGTCCGCGTATGTGGTGGCCGGCCTGTCGGCTGACCGCGTGAAAGCGGTGCTGGACGTGGCGGTGACCCGCTTCAAGGTCGAGGAAGAACTGCGTTCGGAGCTCGAAGAAACCCGCAACAAGCTCGCCGAGCGCAAGATCGTCGAACGCGCAAAGGGCTTGCTGATGGAACGCCAGCAGTGCAGCGAAGATGAGGCTTATTCGAAACTGCGCCGACTGGCGATGGACAAGAACCTGAAGCTGGTCGAGGTCGCGCAGCGCATGCTGGACGTGGCCGAACTGCTGGGCTGAACCTCAGTCGCTCCGCAACGGTGCGATTTTTCGTCGTGCGTGCCGCCTTGGTGCGCGCGGTGTGGGTCAGCCCCGTCTTGGGGCAAGGCCCGCCTGATGGTGCTTGCGCTGCGATGACACCTGCGGGCTGCGTTCCTTCCCTGAATGCCGGCCCGCTCGCGTCATGATTTCACCGATCGAATTCGCCGATGGCGGCGGCGCTTCTCAGCCGACCACCAGCAAATACAGCAGCAACAGATTCACCACCAGCGAAATCGCGCCGACGATTTTCCATAGCGCCAGCGGATCGCGCTTCATCAGCGGTTGCGGGACCGGCGCCTGCAAGGGGCGCGACGCGCCGCGCTCCAGCGCCAGCAGCATTTCTTCCGCAGTTTCGAAGCGGTCTGCCGGATTCTTTGCCACCGCTTTCAGCAGCAGGTTTTCCAGCCACGGTGGCAGGTCGGGCCGGTAACGGCTGGGCGCGACCGGGTCGCCGAAGCGCGGCCGCTGGAAGGGCTCGACTTCGCCATACGGATAATGGCGCGTCAGTGCGTAATACAGCGTGACGCCGGTCGCATACAAATCGGTTTGCGGAGATGCTGGCTGGCCATCGAATTGCTCGGGTGCGAGGAAGGAGGGCGTGCCGGCCTGCGGCGCCAGATCCTGCTGCTCGGCTTCCATGCCCGATTGCGCAACGCCGAGGTCCAGCACGCGCAGCTCGCCATCGTCGCCGAGATGAATATTGGCCGGCTTGATATCGCGATGCAGGATGCTGCGCCGGTGCAGCGCGCCGATGGCGCGCGTGATTTTCGTCGCATGCGTGACCAGATCCGGCACCGTCAGGTGGCCGCCAGCGTCGAGCAGCTCTTGCAGCGTATGGCCGGCATGCCAGGTCGACAGGAAGTACAGGAAGTTGCGTTCTTCCGGCGCGATCACCTGCGGGAAGAAGCGCGCCACCACGCGCTTGGCCAGCCATTCTTCATGCGCGAATGCGCTGATCTCCTGCGGATCATTCGCGCGGTCCGGGTGCAGGGTCTTCAGCACCAGCTTGCGTTGCGTGCGCGGATCCAGCACGCGATACAGCAGCGTGGTCTGTGATTCATGGATGAGCTCTTCGACCACATAGCCATCCAGCGTCTGTCCGGGCTTGAGCCGTGGCGGCACCGGCAATTGCTGCGAACCGGACAGTGCATCGCGCAGGTTTTCTTCCGGCAGTTGCGCGACGCGCACGACGATGGCGCTGGCATTGTCTTTCGAGCCCGCAGCCAGCGCCGCATCGACCAGCAGCTTGGCGGTCGCTTCAGGTTGGTCCGGCTTGTCGGCCAGCGTCGCCAGATGCCAGCTCAGGTCGTATTCAGGCAGCGCACCCCAGACGCCGTCAGATGCGAGCAGGAAGATGTCGCCTGCCTGCAGGTCGCCCATGCCATGGTCGATGGCCAGTTGGGAATCGAGACCGATGGCACGCGTCAGCACGTGCCGCATCTCGGGGCGGTCCCACACATGATCGGTGGTCAGGCGCTTGAGCGTGCCATTGCGCAGCAGGTAGAGGCGGGTATCGCCGACATGCGCGAAGTAATAAAAGCTGCCACGCACGACCAGTGCCGTCAGCGTGGTCGCCATGCCGCCGGCTTCGGCGCGTACCGTGCCTTGTTTCTGCACCCAGCTGTTGATCGCCTTGATCACGCGATCCAGCGCCTGCGTGACCGGCCAGGTATCGGGTGTGGCGTAGTAATCGGTCAGCAGGCCGCGCACCGTGTACTCGGCCGCTTCGCGCCCGCCGGCGCTGCCGGAGACGCCATCACCGACGGCCGCGATCATGCCTTTGGTCGAAATCTCCGGCTCGGACGGCGTGACCATGCCAACGAAATCTTCGTTGTGGTCGCGCAGTCCGGTCTGCGTGTGATGGGCGGCGGTAAGGACGAGGGGCATGACGGGCTGGGGTAAGGAATGGCCGCTATGGTAGCCGGTAGTCTGGCCCTTGCGGGCGAGTGAAGGTGAGAGCGACGAGGTGAATGAGACGAATCGGCTATGACAAAGTCGAAGGGGTGAAGCCGCAGAGAAGAAACGGGCAGCCACCTGGGCTGCCCGTCAGGGGAGGCGCAAGCTCAGGCGATCAGATCTTCGCCGTCGTCATCGCCGCGCTGCCCCAGGTGGTGCGCCAGCGGCCCTTGACCGACGACAGGCCCAGCAACGCCAGCACGGCCAGTCCGGCGAAGATCGTCAGGCCCATCTGGTAGCTGCCGGTGATCTGCTTCGAATAGCCCATGCTCGACGCGAGGTAGAAGCCGCCGATACCGCCGGCCATGCCGACCAGGCCGGTCATGGTGCCCATTTCCTTGCGGAAGCGTTGTGGCACCAGCTGGAACACTGCGCCATTGCCGGTGCCCAGTGCCAGCATCGCCAGCACGAACACCACCACGGCGCGGACTGCCGACTGCAAGCCGAAGCTGGCGATGAACAGGAAGACTGCGGCCAGCGTATACATGATCGACAAGGTCTTGATGCCACCGACACGGTCAGCCATGCGGCCACCCAGCGGGCGCACCAGCGAACCGGCGAACACGCAGGCGGCGGTGAAATAACCGGCCATGACAGGCGTCAGTCCGTACTGGGTGTTGAAGTAAATGGTCAGCGACGATGCCAGGCCCGAGAAGCCGCCGAAGGTGACTGCATAGAAGAACATGAACCACCAGGCGTCCTTGTCCTTCAATACATGCAGGTACTCGCTCAGCGATTTCGGCGGCGGTGAGGACGGCGCGTCCTTCGCGAAGATCAGGTAGACCGCGAGTGCGACGGCCAGCGGAATCAGCGCCAGACCGAACACGTTCTGCCAGCCAAAGGCAATCGCGAGGCCGGGCGCGAACAGCGCAGCGAACGCAGTGCCCGAGTTGCCGGCGCCGGCAATGCCCAGCGCCGTGCCCTGATGCTCCGGCGGATACCAGCGCGAGGCCAGCGGCAGTGCCACCGCAAAGGCCGAACCGGCGACGCCGAGCAGCACGCCCAGTGTCAGCAGGTGATTGAATTGCGACAAGTCACCGCGCCATGCCCAGAACAGGCCGGCGATGACAACCAACTGGCCGATCAGGCCGGCCTTTTTCGGTTTCAGGTGATCGACCAGCACGCCCATCACGATGCGCAGCAGCGCACCGGCCAGCAAAGGAGTGGCGACCATCAGGCCTTTTTGTGCAGGCGTCAGGTGCAGGTCAGTAGAGATTTGCACAGCGAGCGGGCCGAGCAGCACCCACACCATGAAACTCAGGTCGAAATAGAAGAACGATGCGAGCAGCGTCGGCACATGCCCGGCTTTCCAGAATGATGTTTTGTTCATGGCTCCATTGCCTTGAGGTTGATACCAGCCCTCGCTAACGCAAGCCTTGTGCCATGCATTCCACACCAGTTTTTGCGCGCTCGGTGTGCGCGAATCGAAGCGATGCACAGTACCTCGCTATTCATCATTGGGCATCGCACCGAAAAAGTGCGAGGTGCTGCTGATCGTCCTGCTTTCGGTGCGGCTTATTGGTGGATTCATGCTGAATCCTGCCAAATACTTCATTTATCGACTGGCACTGCTCTTGCTATTACAGGTTCGAACCTGTTTTACATGGCTCCAATGGCGGGGCTGACAAATCGTAGGAGCTTTAATGAAGAAGCTGAAGTTGGTCATGGTCGGCAATGGCATGGCCGGAGTGCGTACACTCGAAGAACTCATCAAGATCGCGCCTGATATCTATGACATCACGGTATTCGGCGCCGAACCTCATCCGAATTACAACCGCATCCTGTTGTCGCCGGTGCTCGCGGGCGAGCAGACGGTGCAGGACATCATCCTGAATGACCTGGACTGGTATGCGGAGAACAACATCACGTTGCACACCGGCAAGAAGATCACGCAGATCGACCGCGCCAAGCGCGTTGTGATCGCCGACGATGGCACGACCGCGGAATATGACCGCCTGCTGCTGGCGACCGGTTCGAATCCTTTCATCTTGCCGGTGTCCGGCAAAGACCTGAAGGGCGTCATCGGTTATCGCGACATCGCCGATACCAATGCGATGATCGAGGCAGCCAAGACCAAGCAGCATGCCATCGTGATTGGCGGCGGCCTGTTGGGCCTGGAAGCGGCCAATGGCCTGAAATTGCGCGGCATGGACGTAACCGTCGTACACCTGCCGGGCTGGCTGATGGAGCGCCAGCTCGATCCGGTCGCCGGCAAGATGCTGCAGAAATCGCTGGAAGATCGTGGCCTTGATTTCCTGCTCGAGAAAAACACGCAGGAACTGGTCAGCGACGACAACGGCCATGTGAAAGCCATTCGCTTCACCGATGGCAGCGAGCGTCCGGCCGATCTGGTCGTGATGGCCGTCGGCATTCGCCCCAATACCACGCTGGCTGAATCGGCTGGCCTGCACTGCAACCGCGGCATCGTCGTCAATGACACGATGCAGACTTACGACCCGCGCATTTACGCCGTCGGCGAATGCGTCAACCATCGCGGCATCGCGTATGGCCTGGTGGCGCCGCTGTTCGAGATGGCAAAGGTCTGCGCGAACCACCTCGCCAACTTCGGTATTGGCCGTTACCAGGGCTCGGTCACGTCGACCAAGCTGAAAGTCACTGGCATTGATTTGTTCTCGGCCGGTCAGTTCATGGGCGGCGAAGGCACCGAGGAAATCGTGCTGTCCGATCCTATCGGCGGCGTGTACAAGAAGCTGGTCATCAAGGATGACAAGCTGGTCGGCGCCTGCCTGTACGGTGATACCGTCGATGGCAGCTGGTATTTCCGCCTGCTGCGCGAAGGCAAGGACATCGGCGAGATTCGTGATTCGCTGATGTTCGGCGAAGCCAACCTGAGCCGCCCCGGCGATACCGGCCACGAAGGCTTCAGCCAGGCCGCCAACATGCCGGACACTGCCGAAGTCTGCGGCTGCAACGGCGTCTGCAAGGGCACCATCGTCAAGGCCATCAAGGAAAAAGGCCTGTTCACGCTGGACGACGTGAAGAAGCACACCAAGGCTTCGGCCTCGTGCGGCTCCTGCACGGGTCTGGTCGAACAGATTCTCGCGTCGACGGCAGGCGGCGATTATTCGGCATCGCCGAAGACCAAGTCCATGTGCGCTTGCACGGACCACACGCACCAGCAAGTGCGCGACACCATCCGCGAGCAAAAGCTGCTGACCATCCCGGACGTCATGAAGTTCATGGAATGGCGCACGCCCAACGGTTGCGCCAGCTGCCGCCCGGCGCTGAACTATTACCTGATCTCGACCTGGCCGCATGAAGCCAGGGATGATCCGCAGTCGCGCTTCATCAACGAACGCGCCCATGCCAACATTCAGAAGGATGGCACTTACTCGGTGATCCCGCGCATGTGGGGCGGCGAGACCAATGCCACCGAACTGCGCCGCATTGCCGATGTGGTCGACAAGTACAAGATCCCGACCGTCAAGGTCACCGGTGGCCAGCGCATCGACTTGCTGGGCGTGAAGAAGGCCGACCTGCCGGCCGTCTGGCAAGACCTCGGCATGCCATCCGGCCTCGCGTATGCGAAGGGCCTGCGCACCGTGAAGACTTGCGTCGGTTCCGAATGGTGCCGCTTCGGTACCCAGAACTCGACCCTGATGGGGCAGCAGCTCGAGCGCGCGCTGGCACGCATGTACTCGCCGCACAAGGTGAAGCTGGCAGTCTCCGGTTGCCCGCGTAACTGCGCCGAGTCCGGCATCAAGGACGTGGGCGTGATCGGCGTCGATTCGGGCTGGGAAATTTATGTCGGCGGCAACGGCGGCATCAAGACCGAAGTCGCGCATTTCTTCTGCAAGCTGAAGACGCATGAAGAAGTGCTGGAATATTCGGGTGCCTTCCTGCAGCTGTACCGTGAAGAGGGCTGGTATCTTGAGCGCACCGTGCATTACATTGCACGTGTCGGCCTCGAGCATGTGAAGAAAGCCATCCTCGAGGACCACGAGCGCCGCAAGGCCCTGTACGAGCGCCTGCTGTTCTCGCTCGACGGCGAGCCGGACCCGTGGCACCAGCAGGTCGAGGCCCACGTCGACGCGCGCCAGTTCCAGCCGCTGACGGCCTGAGCGCCTCGCGCTGACGCCTGGCCGCGAGGCCAACGCCTGAGCGCCGGCCGGCTTCCTTGCGGGAGCCGGCGGCGTGAACTGAAACCAGACCAGAATTTGCAGGAAACCACATGACCCAACAATGGAAATCCATCTGCGCCGTGGCTGACATCCCGGTGCTCGGCGCGCGCGTCGTCAACCGCGCGCATGCGGACGATGTCGCAATCTTCCGCAACAGCGAGGACAAGGTCTTCGCGCTGCTCGACAAATGCCCGCACAAGGGCGGCCCGCTGTCGCAAGGCATCGTTTTCGGCGAGCGCGTCGCGTGCCCGCTGCACAACTGGAACATCGAACTGCCGACCGGCTGCGCTGTCACGCCCGATGAAGGCTGCACGCAAAAATTCAGCGTCAAGATCGAGGACGGCAAAGTCTGGCTCGACGCCAATGAACTGATGGCCGGAGCCAGCGACCCGGCATGAACGCAATCGAGGTCAGCAACAAGGGCGATATCAAGACTCGCGATATCAAGGCCCGCAACATCAAGACCACCTGCTGCTATTGCGGCACGGGTTGCGGGGTGATCGCGACCACCGACGGCACGCAGGTGACGGCGGTGCGCGGCGATCCCGACCATCCGGCCAACTTCGGCCGTCTGTGCACCAAGGGCAGCACGCTGCACCTGACCATGCAGCCGGCGCTGCAGCAGCAGGCGCGCCTGCTGGTGCCGCAATTGCGCCGCACGCGCAGCGAAGCACGCCAGCCAGCCGGCTGGGACGAAGTCGAAAGCCACGTCGCCGAAAAGATCGCGTCCACGCTGCGCGAGCACGGACCGGACGCCATCGGTGTCTATGTGTCCGGCCAGTTGCTTACCGAGGATTACTACGTGTTCAACAAGTTCACCAAGGGCTTGCTGGGCACAAACAACATCGACACCAATTCGCGGCTGTGCATGTCCAGCGCCGTCGCCGGCTACAAGCAGACGCTGGGCGCCGACGCGCCGCCGGCCTGCTATGAAGATTTCGACCATGCGGACCTGATCTTCATCGCCGGCTCCAATACCGCGTATGCGCATCCCATCCTGTACCGCCGCATCGAGGATGCGCGCACTAACAACCCGAACCTGAAAGTGATCGTTGCCGATCCGCGTCGTACCGATACCGCGCGCGAGGCCGATCTGTTCCTGCCCATCCTGCCGGGCACCGATGTCGCGCTGTTCAACGGCATGCTGCACCTGTGCCTGTGGGAAGACCTGATCGACACCGATTTCATCGCGAACCACACCGAAGGCTTTGCGGAGCTGAAGGCCACGGTGCGCGACTACACGCCGGCCTTTGTCGCGCAGACCTGCGGCATCCGCGAGGAAGACCTAATGACTGCCGCGCGCTGGTTCGGCAAGGCCAAGGCCGCGCTGTCGCTGTACTGCCAAGGCCTGAACCAGAGCTCGGCCGGCACCGCGAAAAATGCGGCACTGATCAACCTGCACCTGGCCACGCGCCAGATCGGCAAGCCCGGCGCCGGCCCGTTTTCGCTGACGGGGCAGCCGAATGCGATGGGCGGTCGCGAAGTCGGCGGCCTCGCCAACCTGCTGTCGGCGCACCGTGACCTCGCCAATCCGGAACACCGCGCCGAAGTGGCTGCGCTGTGGGGTGTCGACGATGTGCCCGCAACGCCGGGCAAGACCGCGATCGAAATGTTCGAGGCCGTGCGCAGCGGACAGGTCAAGGTGCTGTGGATCGCCTGTACCAATCCCGCGCAGTCCTTGCCCGAGCAGGCGCTGGTGCGCGAAGCGCTGGAAAAGGCCGAGCTCGTGATCGTGCAGGAAGCCTATGCGACCACGGCCACCGCGGCCTATGCCGATGTGCTGCTGCCGGCAACCAGCTGGGGCGAGAAGGAAGGCACGGTCACCAATTCCGAACGCCGCATTACGCGCATCCAGCCGGTGCTCGACAAGCCGGGACAGACCCGGCATGACTGGGAGATTGTGGTCGGCATCGCGCGCAAGGTGGAGACCCTGCTGGGCCGCGAGCGCACGCTGTTTCCCTACGATACGCCCGAACAGGTGTGGAACGAGCACCGCGAATCAACCCGCGGACGCGACCTCGACATCACCGGTTTGTCCTATGCACTGCTGCAGGCGCAGGGCCCGCAACAATGGCCTTACCCGGAAGGTTCGGCACAGGGCCGCAAGCGCCTGTATGAGGATGGGCAGTTCCCGACCGCGAGCGGCCGCGCGAAGTTTGCCAATACCCGCTACCAGCCGCCGGTCGACAAGGTCGATCCGCGTTTCCCGTTCAAGCTCAATACCGGTCGCCTGCGCGACCAGTGGCATGGCATGAGCCGTACCGGCACCGTCGCGCAACTGTTCTCGCATGCGCCGGAGCCGGTGGTCTTCATGTGCGGCGACGACATGCAGCGCCGCCTGCTGGCCGATGGCGACCTGGTCGAAGTCAGGAGCCGCCGCGGCAAGCAGGTCTTGCCGGTGCAGGCCAGTGACGAGCTGCGCGGCGGGCAAGCCTATATCCCGATGCACTGGGGCGAGGAATACCTGTCCGGCCGCGACAGTTTCGGCGTCAACGGCCTGACCTCGCCGGCCTTCGACCCCGTGTCGAAGCAGCCAGAACTGAAATATGCCGCGGTCGCGATCAGGAAAATGGAGTTGCCCTGGCGCTTCCTGGCCTTCGGCTGGGTCGCGCAGGAAATGGCACTGGCGCTGCAGCAGTCGCTGCGCGCGCGGATGAAGGATTTCGCATTCGCCTCCGTTACCCTGTTCGGCCGCGACAAGGTCGGCGTGCTGCTGCGCGCGGCCAATGAGACGGCGCTGGCGATCGACGACATCTTGCAGTCCTTCGCGCTCGACGGCGTCGAAGTGCTGCGCTATGACGACGCACGCCGCGGCGTGTCGCGCCGCGTGCGCGTGGCCGATGGCAAGCTGGCTGCCGTCGCGCTGGCTGGCGATGTCGCTGCCGAGCGCTGGCTGCGGGCTTTCCTCGAGGATGGCCACCCGGTCGCCGAGCTGGGACGCCAGCTGTTGCAGCCGACCGCCACGGCGCCGCAAGGCTTCAAGGAACGCGGCAAGATCGTTTGCAATTGCTTCAACGTGGCCGAAGGCGATATCGCTGCCGTACTTGCGCTGGCGGACGAAGCCGGTGGCGGCGCCGATCGGCTGGCGATGCTGCAGCAAAAGCTCAAGTGCGGCACCAATTGCGGTTCCTGTGTGCCGGAGCTGAAGCGCATCGCGAACGCAGGCGCAGTCAAGGCCTGAACTGGCGGAGGCCGCCAAGCGGCGTCCGCGCGCTTCGTAGTACCCTTGCGCGATGAATGCAGAAAATCGCCAAATTGAAAATCGGTTCGTTGCTGCGCCCTTCATTCGTGAAGTCGGGCGCGGAAAAAAAGGTGCGCGCGACATGCCGCGCGACGATGCGCGCGCCATCTATGAAGCCATGCTGGACGGACGCGTGTCCGACCTCGAACTGGGCGCCTTCCTGATCGGCATGCGCATCAAGGGCGAGTCTGTCGGCGAGATCGCGGGCTTCCTCGATGCGGCCGAAGCCAGTTTCGAGCGCATTGACGCTCCCGCCGGTGACTATGCGCCGGTGGTCATCCCCAGCTACAACGGCTCGCGCCAGATGCCCAACCTCACGCCCTTGCTCGCGCTGCTGCTGGCGCGCGAAGGCGTGCCCGTGCTCATTCATGGCGTTAGCACCGATCCGGGTCGCGTGACCACGGCAGAAATCCTGCAAGCGATGGGGCATGCGCCGGCCGCCAGCCGTGACGCTGTTGCCGCCGCCTTTGCACGACGCGCACCAGCTTTCATCACGATCGACGCGCTCGCGCCCAAATTGCATGGCTTGCTGCAACTGCGGCGCGTACTCGGCCTGCGCAATTCCACGCATACGCTGGTCAAGATCATGCAGCCGTTCGCGCAACCGGCGTTGCGGCTGGTGTCGTACACGCATCCCGAATACCTGACCATGCTGACCGATTACTTCAGCACGCAAGCGCCGGCCGAACGCGGCGATGTATTCCTGATGCGCGGCACCGAAGGCGAGACTGTCGCTAATGCCAAGCGCGCGAATGCCGTGACCTGGTTCCATGACAACAAGGCGACCGAACTGATCGAGCGCCAGCAACCGGTGGATGAGATGCCGCCCTTGCCGGCAGCCAGCGATGCCGTCACCACGGCGGCGTGGATCGCCGAGGCACTGGCAGGCAGGCAGCCGGTGCCGGCCCCGATCGTCGATCAGGTCGCGCAATGCCTGCAGGTAGCGAAGTCCATCAGGGCCAATCCGCTCAGCGCCACCCGCAAGGCCACCCTCAACGCCACCCTCAACCCATCGAGCGCCGCATGACGCGCGCCGTGGATGTCGCCGTGATCGGCGCCGGTGCGGCCGGCATGATGTGCGCGTCGGTGGCGGGGCAGCGCGGCCGCTGCGTCGTGCTGATCGACCATGCCGAAAAGCTGGCCGAGAAGATTCGCATCTCCGGCGGCGGGCGCTGCAACTTCACCAATGTCGATGCCGGGCCGGCCAACTATCTGTCGCAGAACCCGCATTTCTGCCGCAGCGCGCTGTCGCGCTATACCGCGCAGGATTTCATCGATCTGGTGAAGCGTTACCGCATTCCCTTCCATGAAAAGCACAAGGGCCAGTTGTTCTGCGACCGCTCGGCCGAAGACATCATCGCAATGCTGAAAGCCGAATGCGATGCCGGCGGCGTGCAGTGGATGATGCCGGCCAAGGTGATGGGTGTTGCGAAAGAGGGCGAAGCCTTCCGCATCCGCACCAGCCAGGGTGAGGTACTGGCGCAGCAGCTAGTGATTGCGACCGGCGGGCTGTCGATCCCGAAAATCGGCGCTACCGATTTCGCTTACCGAATCGCGAAGCAATTCGATGTGCCGCTGATCGAGCCACGGCCGGGACTGGTGCCGCTGACTTTCGACATGGGGGCCTGGCAGCCTTTCGTCGCGATGGCGGGCATTTCGCTGGAAATCGATATCGAGACCGGCGACCGGAAAGACAAGAAGGCGCGCGGTTATTTCCGCGAAGACCTGCTGTTCACGCACCGCGGCCTGTCCGGCCCGGCCGTACTGCAGATTTCGAGCTTCTGGCGCGACGGGGCGGCATTGACGCTGGATTTGCTGCCCGGGCAAGACATCGGGCAGGCGCTCACCGAGGGCAAGACCCAGATCAAGAAGGCGCTGGGCAACTGGTTGTCGCAGTATCTGCCGACGCGGCTGGCCGAGGGCCTGTTGCAGGCGAACGGTTTTGCGACCGATGCGCGCGTCCCCGACCTGCCGGACAAGGCATTGCGCCGGCTGGGCGACGCCATCAATCGCTGGTCCATCACGCCGGATGGTTCCGAGGGATATCGCAAGGCGGAGGTTACGCTGGGCGGCGTCGATACCAAGGCGCTGTCGCAGCAGAGCATGATGGTGCAGAAGGTGCCGGGCCTGTATTTCATTGGCGAGGCCGTCGATGTGACGGGCTGGCTGGGTGGCTACAACTTCCAGTGGGCCTGGGCGTCGGGCGTGGCCGCGGGGCAGGCGGTCTGAGTTGTCGGCTTGTCCGGTTTCACCGGCTTGAATGGCCTTACCTGCTTGGCCGGCCTCCTGATGGCCCGACCCCGATGCCTGTTTGGCATGCAATGCAGGCGGGCTGCGGGTTTTCGGTCAAATCATCAAGTCACTTCCTTTTGGCGCCATTGACTGGTATACTCGCCGGCTCAGCAGTTTAAACAGATACTTTTTTTATCCATGACCACCATTCGCGTTAAAGAAAACGAGCCGTTCGAAGTCGCCATGCGTCGCTTCAAGCGCAGCATTGAAAAAACCGGTCTGCTGACCGAGCTGCGTGCCCGTGAGTTCTACGAGAAGCCGACCGCCGAGCGCAAGCGCAAGCTCGCCGCTGCCGTGAAGCGCCACTACAAGCGCATCCGCAGCCAGCAACTGCCGAAGAAGCTGTACTGATTCCCGGCCTCGCCGATGTGCGAGGCGACTGGTCGAGAACCCGCTCCGGATGCATCCGCAGCGGGTTTTGCTGTTTCTTGAGCACGCTACCCATGCCGTTGGCTCGACCATCATGATTTGAGGAGAAAACATGAGCCTGAAAACAACAATCAGCGATGACATGAAGGCCGCGATGCGCGCCAAGGAAAGCGAACGCCTTGCGACGATCCGCCTGCTGCAGGCCGCGATCAAGCAGAAGGAAGTCGACGAGCGCATCGAGCTGACCGACGACCAGGTGCTGGCCGTGATCGACAAGATGGTCAAGCAGCGCAAGGATTCGATCACCCAGTTCGAGGCCGGTGGCCGTCAGGACTTGGCTGATATCGAGAAGGCCGAACTCGTCGTGCTGTCGGCCTACATGCCGGCTGCGCTGTCGGATGCCGAAGTGCAGGCCGAAGTCGCTGCGGCAGTGGCTGCCGTCGGCGCTGCCGGTCCGCAGGACATGGGCAAGGTGATGGGCGTGCTCAAGCCCAAGCTCGCCGGCCGTGCCGACATGACCGCCGTGTCGGCGATGGTGAAGGCTGCGCTGTCGAAATAAGCCTTACAGCGCAGTCATGATCCCGCAAAGCTTCATACAGGACCTGCTGAACCGCGTCGACATCGTCGACGTGGTGGGCCGCTATGTGCAGCTGAAAAAAGGCGGCGCGAATTTCAGCGGCCTGTGCCCTTTCCATAACGAGAAGTCGCCCAGCTTCACGGTCAGTCCGACCAAGCAGTTCTATCACTGCTTCGGTTGCGGGGCGCATGGCACGGCCGTTGGTTTCCTGATGGAGTTTTCGGGCATGGGCTTTGTCGAGGCCGTGAAAGACCTCGCGCAAAATGTCGGCATGGTCGTGCCCGAGCAGGAAGATCGCCTGCCGCCGGCGCAGCGCGCCGAGCAGCAAGCAAAGAGTCTGGCGCTGTCGGATGCGATGACGCAGGCCTGCAATTTCTACCGCCAGCAATTGCGCGGCGCACGCCATGCGGTCGATTACCTGAAAGGGCGCGGACTCACCGGCGAAGTCGCCGGCCGCTTCTGGATCGGTTATGCGCCCGATGGCTGGGACAACCTGCGCCAGGTGTTCCCCGACTATGACAACGAAGCGCTGGTCGAAGCCGGCCTCGTGATCGACAAGAGCGAGGAAGAGGGCAGCTCGCGCAAGCGCTACGACCGCTTCCGCGACCGCATCATGTTCCCGATCCGGAATGCCAAGGGCCAGGTCATCGGTTTTGGCGGCCGCGTGATGGGAGCCGGCGAGCCGAAATACCTGAACTCTCCGGAAACGCCGCTGTTCCAGAAAGGCAGCGAGCTGTATGGCTTGTTCGAAGCGCGGCAAGCGATTCGCGACAAGGGCTATGTGCTGGTGACCGAAGGCTACATGGATGTGGTCGCGCTCGCGCAATTCGGTTTCGAGCAGGCCGTCGCCACGCTGGGCACCGCCTGCACGCCGGTCCATGTGCAAAAGCTGCTGCGCCAGACCGACCAGGTGATCTTCAGTTTTGATGGCGATGCGGCCGGACGGCGCGCGGCGCGGCGCGCGCTCGAAGCGTGCCTGCAGCATGCAACAGATAACCGCACCATCAAATTCCTGTTCCTGCCGACCGAGCACGATCCCGACAGCTACATTCGCGAATACGGCAACGATGCCTTCGAGCGCGTGGTGCATGAAGCCACGCCCTTGTCGCAATTCCTGATTGCCGAAGTCACGGAAGGCAAGGAGCTGAGTACGGCCGAAGGCCGTGCGCGCGCGCAGTTCGATGCCAAGGCGATGATCGTGCAGATGCCAGCTTCTGCCTTGCGCCTGCAAGTTCTGCGGCAACTCGCGCAAATCACCGAAAGCACGGTGCAGGAACTGGAATCGCTGTTCGAGCTGGCGCGGCCGGTCGCGCCGCGCGGCAAGCCTGCGCAGCCCGCCGTACGCCGCAAGCCGCCGGTCGAACTGGAGCGCCAGGTGTTGCGCATCCTGCTGGCCCATCCGACGCTGGCGCAAGAACTCAATGATGCCGCGCTCGACCTGATTGCCGGCACCGCTCCCGACCAAGGCGAGATGCTGCGCGCGGTCGCGATGGCGGCACGTCAGGTTAGCGGCGAATCCGGTTTTGCGGGGCTGGCGGAAGCCTTGCGCGGCCATGGTGAAGAGCTCGACCGGCTGCTGGGCGAAGTGGCGGCTGAAACCCCGTCCGAACTGGACCTCGCTCGCCGCGAGCTTGCCGGTGCGATCAGGCAGACTAGAATGAAAATCCTGAAGGCTGAACAAGACCAGCTTGCCGCTGCCGGCCTGCCCGACGATGCGGCGCGTCAGCGCTATCGCGAGATTGCCGCGCAACTGGAGAAACTGCGCATTGCCGCCGAAAAAGACACTGAGCGGTGAGGATGCGGATGCATGAGGGCCTGACCGGGATCTAGAAACCGCCCGGTCTGCCCCCATCTCAGATTCGTGCAGTTCAGAATTGCCGTTCCGGCACGAATGGGTGTCGTAACGGGGGGTCTTCCCGGGGAGGAAGCAGTTTCCCTATGCTATAATTAAAGGCTTTTCATTCAATGTCTTACAGAGTTTCACCCACAGTTTTACTGAGTTGACCCTGCCGGACAGGCGGCCCACCCATGCAAGGCAGATAAACCGGTCAATGTCACCGTCCTGCCGCTACGCTGAGATACAGCCCGGCCCGCCCCTCTGGTTCCCTGTGCAGCATCCGCAAATACCCAATGGTGGATCGACCCATGGCGACAAAAAAACCAGTTAAAAAGACCGAAACCAAGGCCAAGACTGTCAAGGCAGCCCCGGCGCGCTCTGCTGCAGCAAGCGCAAAGACCGCGGCCAAGCCCGTAAAGACAGCGGCCAAGACGGCGGTGAAAACGACGGCAGCAGCGAAACCGGCGGCAAAGCCGAAAGTTGCTGCTGCTACCAAGGCGGCGAACAAAGGCACCAGCAAAGCTGTCTCAAAGGCCGGTACCGCTGCCAAGACGGCGCAGAAGAAGCCGGTCAAGGCCGCTGCCGCTCCAAGCAAATCCGCGGCGAAGACCACAGGCAAGGCAGCCAAGCCTGTCGTCACGCCCAAAGCACCCGCAAAGAAATCCGTGACATCCAAGAAAGCCGAACCCAAAGTCGTCGTAAAAAAAGCCCGTGTCGTGAAGGCCGCGCCTGAGAAGGTCGCCGTCGTCGAGGCTGTGAAGGCGCCGAAAGCCCCTTCAAAAGTCGTCAAGGTGGCCAAGGCTATCGAGCCGAAAATCGTCGAATCGAAGACGGATCACAAGATCCTGTCGGTCAAGCAGACCACAGATGCCGCTGCACTGGCAGCCATCGATACCTCCGGTTATGTCCTGCCTGGCATCAAGGTGCCGGGCCGCCGCGGCCGCAAGCCGCGCGACTTCCAGCCCGAGAACGAAGAGATCGCGCAACTCAACGCCGTCGAACGTGCCGAACTGAAGGCAGCCGACAAGGCCCGCGCGCGTGACCGCAAGAACAAGGAAAAGCAATTCCTGAAGGATGCGTTCTCGTCCGACTCCGAAGCGAGCGAGGAAGAACTCGAGCGCCGTCGCCTGAAGCTGAAGACCCTGATCAAGCTGGGCAAGGATCGCGGCTTCCTGACGCATGCGGAGATCAACGATCACCTGCCGGAAAACATCGTCGATCCGGAAGCGATCGAAGGCATCATCGGCACCTTCAATGACATGGGCATCGCCGTGTACGAGCACGCGCCCGATGCCGAAGCGCTGCTGCTGTCGGATAACGTGGCCAACGTGGCCAACGACGACGACGCTGACGCAGCTGCCGAAGCCGCGCTGCAGACGGTGGATTCCGACTTCGGTCGCACCACCGACCCGGTCCGCATGTACATGCGCGAAATGGGTTCGGTCGAGCTGCTGACGCGCGAAGGCGAGATCGAAATCGCCAAGCGCATCGAAGGCGGCCTCAAGGACATGGTGCAGGCCATCTCTGCCTGCCCGATGACGATTTCCGAAATCCTCGCGCTGGCCGAGCGCATCGAGAAAGACGAGAGCAAGGTCGATGAAGTCGTCGATGGCCTGGTCGATCCGAACGCGCCCGATGACGCACCGGTGACCCCGGGGCCGGTCAAGGCCGCGTCCGACGATGAAGAGGACGAGGACGAGGACGAAGAAGACGAAGAGGACGAAGAGGAAGACAATTCCAACGGCGGCGCCGCCGGCTTCTCGGCCGAACAGCTCGAGCAGCTCAAGCGCGATTCGCTGGCCAAGTTCGCCACCATCTCGTCGCAGTTCGACAAGATGCGCAAGGCCTACGAGAAGGAAGGCTACAACTCCAAGTCCTACGTGAAGGCGCAGGAAGCCATCACCAACGAACTGATGGGCATCCGCTTCACCGCCAAGGTCGTCGAGAAGCTGTGCGACACCCTGCGCGGCCAGGTCGATGAGGTACGCCAGATCGAACGCCAGATCCTCGATGTGGTGGTCAACAAGTGCGGCATGCCGCGCACCCATTTCATCAAGGTATTCCCGGGCAATGAGACCAACCTCGACTGGGTCGATGGCGAAGTCAACGGCAACCATCCGTACAGCGTTGTGCTGGCGCGTAACGTGCCGGCCGTGAAGGAACTGCAGCAGAAGCTGATCGACCTGCAATCGCGCGTCGTGCTGCCGCTGCCGGACCTGCGCGAAATCAACAAGAAGATGGCAGCCGGCGAGACCAAGGCTCGCAAGGCCAAGCGCGAAATGACCGAGGCCAACCTGCGTCTGGTGATCTCGATCGCGAAGAAGTACACCAACCGTGGCCTGCAATTCCTCGACCTGATCCAGGAAGGCAATATCGGCCTGATGAAGGCGGTGGACAAATTCGAATACCGCCGCGGCTACAAGTTCTCGACCTATGCGACCTGGTGGATTCGCCAGGCCATCACGCGCTCCATCGCTGACCAGGCGCGCACGATCCGTATTCCGGTTCACATGATCGAAACGATCAACAAGATGAACCGCATCTCGCGCCAGATCCTGCAGGAGACCGGTGCCGAGCCGGATCCGGCAACGCTGGCATTGAAGATGGAAATGCCCGAGGACAAGATCCGCAAGATCATGAAGATCGCGAAGGAGCCGATCTCGATGGAAACGCCGATCGGTGACGACGACGATTCGCATCTGGGCGACTTCATCGAGGACAACAACACGCTGGCCCCGGCCGATGCAGCGCTGCATGCGTCGATGCGTGGCGTGGTCAAGGACATCCTCGACTCGCTGACGCCGCGCGAAGCCAAAGTGCTGCGCATGCGCTTCGGTATCGAGATGTCGACCGACCACACGCTGGAAGAAGTGGGCAAGCAGTTTGACGTCACCCGCGAGCGTATCCGTCAGATCGAGGCCAAGGCACTGCGCAAGCTGCGTCATCCGTCCCGTTCGGACAAGCTGAAGAGCTTCCTCGAAGGCAACTAAAGGCTTTACGGGCCTCTAGCTCATGCCTGGTTAGAGCAGCGGACTCATAATCCGTTGGTGCCGAGTTCGACTCTCGGGGGGCCCACCAAAGACGCGAAGGGTTAGATGAGAAATCATCTAACCCTTTTGTTTTAGGGTTTTGTGTACTGGGCAAGGCCGAATTCGCGTTGCTATACTTCGCGGCGATTGATCAAACAAAGCGGACGCTTGTCCCCGAGCCTCACGATGAAAAAAATTCTGGCGACCTTCTTGTTCGCTGCCGCCACGACTGCCCATGCTGACTGGGTAAAAATTGATGGGCCGGCGCAGGATCCTGCGCTCTACATGGACAAGTCCGCTGCCGAGATGTCAGGTGCGGATATGATCAAGCTCTGGCACATCGCCGATTACGCCGGCATGCAGCAGCACGAAGGCAAGCCCTACCGGTCGATCAAGGCGAATTACGAATACGATTGTCGCCAGGGACGCTTCCGCGAAATCATCCTGATCATGCACAAGGAAGCGATGGGTAATGGCCAGACCGTGTACTGGACCCACGGCCTCTGGTCGCTGACGCACGACCCGGCGAGCTGGCTGCAGCCGCAGGCAGGCAGCAACGAGGCCGCGCTGGTGGCGGCTGCCTGCGCGAAATGATCTGAGGACGAACGCTGGAAAGCGCGTCAGCGCTCCAGCGCCAATCGTCGGTAAAGTGCCGCAATCATGTCCGATTGCGTCAGCATGCCGACCAGGTTTCCATCGGCATCCGTGACGGGCACATGGTGGTGGCCATTGGCCTCGACTTCGCGCACTAGCTCGGCCATCGGCGTCTGCGCCTGTACGGACCAGACCGTCGTCGTCATCGCATCAGCCACGGGGCGCTGCAACCAGCTGCGCCAGTCGCTGGCCGACACCTCTCTGCGCTCGCCCAACGCCCTGAAGAAATCCGACAAGGTGATGATGCCGGCCAGCTTGCGCTCCGCATCGAGCACCGGTAGTGCCTTGATGCGATGCGCATGCATCATCTGCCATGCGTCGGCCAATGGCGTGTCCACGCTGGCAAACACCACATCATGCGACATCGCATCGGCACAGCTCAGTCCGACATGGCGGCTGAAGGCCTGGTCGATGGCAAGGTCGTAGAGTGTCCGCAGCTGCTCTTCCTGCACGTCGACGAAACCATCCAGTTTGCGGATGGCGCTGTTGAGATCGTCACGTGTGAGTTCGCCGCGCTGAAGAGGGAGCTTGTCCTGCGTTCCGTGCGGATTGGCTTCCGCCGCCGGCATGCGCCAGGGATAGCGGCGCCCCGGGATCAGGTTGTTGAGGATCGCGGCCGACAGCAGCAACAGCCCGACATTGGCGCAGACCAGCGCGATGGTGTGGGCGGTCGAAGTGGTGAAGGTTTTCTGGTCGAGCACCATCAACAGCGCCAGCGCGCCCCCGGGCGGGTGGACACAATTCAGCCTTGCCATTAGCCACAGCGTGGCCCCCACCGCGATCGCACCGGCCATCCAGGGCGAGTTGACCAGCGCGGCACTTGCGAGGCCCGCGCAGCAAGACACCAGGTAGCCGCCGGCGACGGGCCAAGGCTGGGCGACCGGGCTGGTGGACATGCCGAACAGGATGATGGCCGTGGCGCCCATCGGCGCCAGCAGCCAGTAGCTATGCGCAGGCAAGCCGTCCAGCAGCCACATGCAAATGCCGATGCCAACCAGGGCGCCTAACGCCGCATGGCGTCGTTCTGTCGCTGACAGTGCTGGCGTGTCGGCCAGCAGCAAGCCGCGCAATCGCTGCGCGAAGGGTACTTTGTTCGTTTGAATCGATGACTCCCGTTGCGTGTTCGCCGCGACCATCGCCATTGATGGTGCGTATCCATGCCGTGCGCCTTTGCACGGTGGGGGAAGGCGGCATTTAAGCATGGAAGTTGCGGCAATCCACAATTCCCCCGTAAGCCGTACGAATTGGCGATGCCGTTTCCTTTTGCAATCAAATACTTGGCGCGTGATCCAAGGGAGCGCGAGTGCTATACTGCTGAGCTAAACCTAGTCAAGCGAATGTCCGATCTCAATACCCCCACCTCCGTGCCCGACGCTTCCGTCGCACCTGCTGAACCCGCTACGCCTGCTGCACCGCTTCCCCGCTTCGAGGACTTCGGCCTGGCCCCGCCCATCCTGAAGGCGCTGGCCGAGCAGGGCTACACGACCCCGACGCCTATCCAGGCGCAGGCGATTCCGGTCGTGCTGAAGGGCAAGGACGTGATGGGTGCCGCGCAGACCGGTACCGGCAAGACCGCGGGCTTCTCACTGCCGATCATCCAGCAGCTGCTGCCTCAGGCGAACAGCAGTGCCTCGCCCGCGCGCCATCCGGTGCGCGCGCTGATCCTGACGCCGACCCGCGAACTGGCCGACCAGGTGGCCGACAATGTGAAGGCCTACTCGCGTCATACGCCGCTGCGTTCCACCGTCGTGTTTGGTGGTGTCGACATGGCGCCGCAGACGGCCGCCTTGCGCGCCGGTGTCGAGATCCTGATTGCGACCCCGGGCCGCCTGCTTGACCATGTGCAGCAAAAGGTGCTTAACCTGTCGCAGACCGAGATCTTCGTGATGGACGAGGCCGATCGCATGCTGGACATGGGCTTCCTGCCCGACCTGCAGCGCATCATCAACCTGCTGCCCAAGCAGCGGCAGAACCTGATGTTCTCGGCGACTTTCTCGCCCGAGATCAAGAAACTGGCCGGCAGCTTCCTGAAGGACCCGGTGCTGGTCGAAGTCGCCCGCAGCAATGCGACCGCCGAGCGCGTGACGCAGGAAGTGTTCAAGGTCGATGAAGAAGCCAAGCGCGATGCGGTGGTGCACCTGCTGCGCGAGCGCGAGATCCGTCAGGTGATCGTGTTCTCGAACACCAAGATCGGTGCATCCCGTCTGGCGCGCGAGCTGGAAAAGCAGGGCATCAAGGCCTCTGCCATCCACGGCGACAAGACCCAGAACGAGCGCATGGCAGCGCTGGAAGCCTTCAAGAACGGTGGCATCGACGTGCTGGTCGCGACCGATGTCGCGGCACGCGGCCTCGATATCGCCGAACTGCCGTGCGTGATCAACTACGACCTGCCGTACAACGCCGAAGACTACGTGCACCGCATTGGCCGTACCGGCCGTGCCGGCGCATCGGGCGAGGCGATCTCGCTGTACTCGGACAAGGATGCGCGCAACCTGGCCGACATCGAAAAGCTGATCAAGCAGAAGCTGACGCCGAAGGCCATCGACGGCTTCTCGCCACGCAGCGCGCGTGGCGGCGATCGTCCCGAGCGCGGGGCGGATCGGCATGGCGAGCGCAGCCATGATCGTAGTCACGACCGCAGTCATGACCGTGGCAGCCGCAGCGCGCGCGACGACGACCAGCGCAGCGAACGTCCGCATCGCAGCGGCCCGCCGCCGCGCAAGGAAAAGGTCGATCCCTGGTTCTTCAAGCCTTACGAGCCTGCCGCACCGGCCCCCGAAGCTGCACCGCAGCCGGTCGAATCTCGTTCGGGCAAGGCGCAGCCGCGCCGCGCGGCGCTGCTGGGTGGTGGCTCGAAGAGCTGAACCCGGCCTTCAGCCTGATCGCAATCTGATCTGGGCTGCAGAAAGCAAACGGCGCCTCTCGGGGCGCCGTTTTTCATGGCGTCGAAGCTCATTCAGCGCTGGCCGAAGCGTGCACTCCACAGCGGCAACGCCGCTCGCCAGAATTCTTCCACCGTCGATGTTGCGCCCGCGATCGGCAAGCCCAGCCTGCTGGCAGCCAGTCGCAATTCGTCCACGGGACGCTGCAGGTCGAGTGCGGTAGCGCCGGTCTGCTTCGACAGTTTTTCCCCGAGTTCATTGGCCACCACCGGCACGTGCAGGTAGCGTGGGGTTGGCACGTGTAGCAGGCCTTGAAGGTAGATCTGCCGCGCGGTCGATTCGAGCAAGTCGGCGCCACGCACGACATCGGTCACTTGCTGGTCGGCGTCATCGACCACCACAGCCAGCTGGTAGGCCCAGAAGCCATCCGCCCGGCGCAACACGAAATCGCCGACCGCGCTCGCCAGTTCTTCGCTGATGTCACCCTGCCAGCGGTCATGAAAGTGGATCAGGCCGGCCGGGTCGCCCGCCTCCGGCACCCGTAGCCGCCAGGCGCGCGCGGGCTTGCCGGCGGCGAGACCGGTGCGGCATGTGCCCGGATAGATGGCAGCGCCATCGGCGGCCAGCGCGACCCGTGAATCGGCGATTTCCTTGCGCGTGCAACCGCAGGCGAACACCGCATGACCCAGCTGCCTGAAGGCGGCTTCGTACAGCGATTTGCGCCGGCTTTGCCAGACAATCTCGCCATCCGGCCGCATGCCGAAGGCGGCCAGGGTGGCGATGATGTCCTCGGCAGCGCCGGGGACGGTGCGTGCCTCATCGATGTCTTCGATGCGCAGCAGCCAGTGGCCGTGGTGTGCCCGGGCATCCAGATAGCTGGCCAGTGCGGCCACCAGCGAGCCTGCATGCAGCGGACCAGTGGGAGAGGGGGCAAAGCGACCGACGTAAGTCATGGGGCGACATTGTATCGGCGTGTCGGCAGGGAGGGGCGTTCGTACCGTGCAAGGGGGCGCCACCGCCTATCAGCCTGATCCACAAATTAAATTGTACGCAATTGAATTGTGCGATATAGTTCCTCCCATGCCAGCCAAACCTCTCCCCGTCAACGAAGCATTGCTGCTCGACAACCAGCTGTGCTTTGCGCTGTATTCAACCTCGCTTGCGATGAGCAAGGTGTACAAACCGCTGCTCGACGAGCTCGGGCTCACCTATCCGCAATACCTGGTGATGCTCGTGCTGTGGGAGGGCGATGGACTGACGGTTTCGGATATCGGCGAACGCCTGTACCTGGATTCCGGCACCCTGACCCCGCTGCTCAAGCGGCTCGAGGCGGCGGAACTGGTGAAGCGGATGCGTGATGCCAGCGACGAGCGTCGCGTGCTGGTCCGGCTGACGGCCGCCGGTCGCAAGTTGAGGTCGCAAGCCACGAAACTGCCGGAATGCATATTGTCGGCGTCGCAGTGTTCTCTGTCGGACATTCAGGCGCTGACCAAGGAATTACAGGCGTTACGCGCCAACCTCACCGCCTGACGGCGACATACAACTCTGAAAGCAAGGAAAAGACATGCCTACCGTACTCGACAAAGTCATCTACACCGCACACGCACACACCACCGGCGGCCGCGACGGCCGTTCCGTTACTGACGATGGCCTGCTGGATGTGAAACTCGCGTTGCCGCCGGCACTGGGCGGTGACGGCAAGGGCACCAACCCCGAGCAACTGTTTGCTGCTGGCTATTCGGCTTGCTTCATGGGCGCAGTCAAGCACGTGGCTGCACAGAAGAAAGTGAAAGTGCCGGCCGATGCCGCCATCGATGCAAGCGTGTCGATCGGCCCGATCCCGGCCGGTTTCGGCATCTCCGCCAAGCTGGTGGTGAGCTTGCCGGGCCTGGAGCATGACGTCGCGAAAGACCTGATCGACGCGGCACACCAGGTGTGCCCGTACTCGAACGCGACCCGCGGTAACATCGTCGTTGACCTGTCGCTGGCCTGATCTCTGGCCCCTTTGCCCAATTGCCGCTGCCTAGTCGAGCCTCAGCTCGGCTTGCGGCGGCAGCGGGTCGTCCTGCATTTCCGATTTTTTTGACAGTGCCGACACGCGCACGCCCAGCAGGCGTATGCGCTGCTCGAGCGGCACGCGGCGCAGGCATTCGCCGGCCGCACGTCGTATCGCCGCCGCCTGATCGGTCGGCGACGTCAGCGACACATCCCGTGTGACGGTCTTGAAATCCTCATAGCGCAGCTTGATGCCTATCGTGCGGCCGACATAGCCCTTGCGCTGCAAGTCGCTGGCGACGCGTTCGCACAGGCGCGTGAAAATTCCCGACAATTGTTCCCGGTCGCGTTTCGCATGCAGGTCATGCTCGAAGGTGGTTTCGCGACTGATCGACTTTGGCTCCGATGAGGTCACGACCGGTCGCTCATCCTGTCCGCGCGCGGCCCGGTACAGCCACTCCCCATAACTGCGGCCGAACTGCGACTGAAGCTGCACCATGGATTGCTGCGCGAGGTCGCCGATGGTGGCGATGCCAAGACTGGCCAGCTTTTCGCCCGCCTTCGGGCCGATGCCATTGATCTTGCGAACACCCATGGGCCAGATCCGCGATTCGAGATCGGCCATCGTCAGCAGCGTGATGCCATCCGGCTTGTCGAGTTCGGAGCAGATTTTTGCCAGCAGCTTGTTGGGCGCGATGCCAATCGAGCAGGTCAGTCCGGTGGCCGCCTTGACTGCATCCTTGATCCGCTGCGCGAGCGGACGCGAGGCTTCGCTGTGCTGGCTGAGGTCGAAGTAGATTTCATCGATGCCGCGATCCTCGATATCGGGCGCGATACCGGCGACCGCTTGCTTGAACAGGCGCGAGTAATGACGGTAGGCGTCGAAGTCTGCCGGAAGCAGCACTGCATCCGGTGCCAGCTTGGCCGCCTTCATCATGCCCATCGCCGAGAACACGCCGAGCTTGCGCGCTTCATAGGTGGAGGTGGTGACGACGCCGCGGCCGACATAGTCGCGCAACAGCGCGAAGCGGCGCGTGCCATCGGCCTCGGTCGTCGGCTGGTGGGCGGAGCGGCCGCCGATGACGACCGGCTGGCCTTTCAGTTCGGGGTAGCGCAGCAGCTCGACCGATGCATAGAACGCATCCATGTCAAGGTGGGCGATGCGGCGCTCGGGTGCGGACATGCGTTACACCCGGGGCGGTGGTCAGCGAACGGTGGGCGCTGGGAAGGGCAGGCAGCGGTCCGACGCCATTCAGGCGGCGACCGCCTCGCTCGCGGCCTTTGCGCAATGCGGGCAGGACTTGCCTTCGACGTACAGCGGCGACAACTGCTCGCGCGGCGTGACGATGGCGCGACAGGCGAAGCACTGGCGGGTTTCGGTTTCTTCGAGTTGCGGGTTGAGCGCAGTGCGATGGTCAAAGACGAAGCAATCGCCATGGTAGTGCGCGCCGCCGACCTCCTCGAAGTACTTCAGGATGCCGCCTTCGAGCTGGTACACATGTTCATAGCCGATGTTCTGCATGTAGATGCCGGCTTTTTCGCAGCGGATGCCACCGGTGCAGAACGTGACCACGGTCTTGTCGTTCAGTTCGTCGCGGTGCTTCTCGATCACCTCGGGGAATTCGCTGAACTTGCGGATACGGTAGTCGATAGTGTGGTCGAAGGTGCCAACATCGACTTCGAAGTCATTGCGGGTATCCACCATCACCACCGGGCGGCCGTCATCATCATGGCCCTGGTCCAGCCAGCGCTTCAGGTCATGCGCGCTGACGCTTGGCGCGCGGCCCAGCTCGGGCTTGATCAGCGGGTGCTTCATTGTGATGATTTCGCGTTTCAGGCGCACCAGCATCCGGTTGAACGGCTGCTTCTCGGAGAAACTTTCTTTCGCGACGATATCGGCAAAGCGCGGATCTTCGTGCAGCCAGTCCATGTAGGCGTCGATCGCTTCGCGCGAGCCGGCGAGGAACATGTTGATGCCTTCCGGCGACAGCAGGATCGTGCCCTTCAGCCCCAGGTTCTGGCATTTCTGCAGAAAGCGCGGACGCTGCTCGACGGTGTCGTCAAACGTAATAAATTTATAAGCTGAGATGTTGACGATAGTGTGCGTGGACTGCATGGCGGTGACGAAGGTGAATACCTGGGAAAGCCGTCATTATAAGGCTCGCCGCAATGCACAAAACTTAGCGGGGGAGTCGGGTAAGGCGACCGGAAGTCAAGCCGTGCCCGGACGGTTCGCAAGCCTGCAACTAGCGGCCAGCACCGGGTTCCCGCCGGTTAAAATAGCGGGATGACCGCACCGCAATTCATCCATCTCCGCCTGCATTCCGAGTACTCCATCGCCGACGGATTGGTGCGGATCGACGACCTCGTCAAAGCTGCCGCCGCCGACAGCCAGCCGGCGCTGGCCGTGACCGACCTGTCCAACCTGTTTGGCATGGTCAAGTTCTACAAGGCCGCGCGCGGCAAGGGCGTGCAGCCCATCGTTGGTTGCGATGTCTGGATCACCAATGATGACGACCGCGACAAGCCATCGCGGCTGCTGTTGCTGGTCAAGAACCGCGACGGCTACCTGCAATTGTGCGAATTGCTGGCCCGTGCCTGGCTGTCCAACCAGCACCGCGGTCGCGCCGAAATCCGCTCTGAGTGGCTGGAAGCGCTGGCGCCGGGTGGCCTGATTGCCTTGTCCGGCTTCGCGCTGGGCGATATCGGCGCGGCACTGGAGAACGGCAACGAGGCGCTGGCCGAGAAATGCGCGCGCCGCTGGGCCAAGATCTTCCCCGGCCACTTTTATGTCGAAATCCAGCGTAACGGTAATCCCAAGCTCGAGAACCTGCTGCGCCAGTCCACTCAGCTCGCCGCCAAGGTCGGGCTGCCGGTGGTCGCCACCCATCCAGTGCAATTCCTGAGCAAGGAAGAATTCACCGCGCATGAAGCGCGCGTCTGTATCGCCGATGGCGAGATCCTCGCCAACGGCCGTCGTGTGAAGCGCTTCACGCAAGAGCAGTATTTCAAGACGCAGGCCGAAATGGCCGCGCTGTTTGCCGATATCCCGGCGGCGCTGCAGAACAGCGTGCTGATCGCGCAGCGCTGCAACCTCAAGCTCGTGCTCGGCAAGCCGCAGTTGCCGGACTTCCCGACGCCGGATGGCATGTCGATCGGCGACTTCCTGATCCAGCAAGCGAAGGAAGGTCTGGAAGAGCGCCTGCTGCAATTGTTCCCGGACGAGGCCAAGCGCGCCGCTGTGCGCGAACGCTATGAGGCACGGCTGAAGTTCGAGACCGACACCATCATCAAGATGGGCTTCCCCGGCTACTTCCTGATCGTGGCCGACTTCATCCAGTGGGCCAAGAACAATGGCGTGCCGGTCGGCCCGGGCCGTGGCTCGGGTGCCGGCTCGCTGGTGGCGTATGCGCTGAAGATCACGGACCTCGATCCGCTGGAATACAACCTGCTGTTCGAGCGCTTCCTGAACCCGGAGCGGGTGTCGATGCCTGACTTCGATATCGACTTCTGCCAGGAAGGCCGCGACCGCGTGATCCAGTACGTGAAGGAGCGCTACGGCAAGGACGCGGTGTCGCAGATCGCCACCTTCGGTACGATGGCCGCGAAGGGCGCGGTGCGTGACGTCGGCCGCGTGCTCGACATGAGCTACAACTTCTGCGACGGCATTTCCAAGCTGATTCCGTTCAAGCCGGGCAAGCTGGTAACGATTGCCGATGCGCTGGTCGAAGAGCCGCTGCTCAAAGAGCGGCTCGACAACGAAGAAGAAGTCAAACAGCTGCTGGATCTGGCGCAGCAGGTCGAAGGCATTGCGCGTAACGTCGGCATGCACGCCGGTGGCGTGCTGATCGCGCCCGGCAAGCTGACTGACTTCTGTCCGCTGTACACGCAGGGCGCCGACAGCGGCGTGGTGTCGCAGTACGATAAGGATGACGTCGAAGCGATGGGCCTGGTGAAGTTCGACTTCCTGGGCCTGACCACGCTGACCATCCTCGACCGCGCCGTCAAATACATCCGCGCGCTCGACCCGGCGATGGCCGATTTCAGCCTCGAGAAGCTGCCGTTGAATGACAGGGCCACGTACCAGCTGCTGACCCAGGCCCGTACGGTCGCCGTGTTCCAGCTTGAAAGCCGCGGCATGCAGGGCATGCTGAAGGATGCGCGTCCCGACCGCTTCGAGGACATCATCGCGCTGGTGGCGCTGTACCGACCGGGTCCGATGGACCTGATTCCGGATTTCTGCCGACGCAAGCACGGCGAGAAGTTCGACTACCCCGATCCGCGTACCGAGGGCATCCTGTCCGAGACCTACGGCATCATGGTCTATCAGGAGCAGGTGATGCAGATGGCGCAGGTCATCGGCGGCTACTCGCTCGGCGGCGCGGACTTGCTGCGCCGTGCGATGGGCAAGAAGAAGCCCGAGGAGATGGCGGAGCATCGCCTGATCTTCCGCGAGGGTGCGGCCAAGAACGGCCTGTCCGAGCAGAAGGCTGACGAGATCTTCGACTTGATGGAGAAGTTCGCCGGCTACGGCTTCAACAAGTCGCACGCGGCTGCCTATGCGCTGCTGTCGTATTACACGGCATACCTGAAGGAACACCATCCGGCCGCGTTCATGGCAGCCAACTTGTCGCTGGCGATGGACGACACCGACAAGATCAAGATCCTGGTCGAGGATGCGCTCGACACCTGCAAGCTGAAGCTGCTGCCGCCGGACATCAATCTGTCGGTGTACCGCTTCACTCCGGTGGCCGATCCGGGCAAGAAGGCCGACCGCATCCGCTACGGCCTCGGTGCCGTCAAGGGCACCGGCCAGAACGCGATCGAAGCCATCATCGCCGCGCGCCAGGATGGCCCATTCACGGACCTGTTCGACTTCGTCAAGCGCGTCGACAAGCGCCAGATCAACCGCCGCACGATCGAATCCCTCATCAAGGCCGGTGCCTTCGATTGCTTCGGCACCGACCGCGGCATCCTGATGGCGTCGGTCGGCCTGGCCATGGACAGCGCCGAGCAGGCTGAAGCCTCGGCCAACCAGGTCAGCCTGTTCGAGATGGATGACAGCGGCTTCGATGACAGCCCCGAGTACGTGAACGTGCCGCCGTGGAGCGAGAAGCAGCGGCTGACCGAAGAAAAGACCGCGCTCGGCTTCTACCTGTCCGGCCACCTGTTCAATGCGTACGCGCCCGAGGCGCGCAAGTTCGTCAAGACCAAGCTGGCCGACCTGCAGCCGGCGCGCGAGCCGCGTCTGATGGCCGGCATCATCTCCGGCCTGCGCGTGCAGATGACGCAGCGCGGCCGCATGGTGATCGCGACGCTGGACGATGGCACTGCGCAAGTCGAGGTGACGGTCTACAACGAGGTCTATGACGCCAACCGCGCGCTGTTCAAGGAAGACGAATTCCTCGCCGTGCAGGGCAAGGTGTCGGAAGACCGCTTCTCCGGCGGCTTGCGCATCACGGCCGAGAAGGTGATGGACATTGCCGGCGCGCGCGCGAATTTCGTGAAAGCGCTGCGGCTGTCGATGAATGGACAAGCCGATGCGGCGAAGCTGCGCGAATTGATCCAGCCCTTCCAGCAGCGCGAGGGCTCTTGCCCCATCGTTGTCGAGTACACGAAGAATGGCGCGCTCGGCGAGTTGCTGTTGTCCGACGACTGGCGCGTGCGCGCCGACGATAATTTGCGTGCCAAGCTGTCCGAGTGGCTGAGCCCGGACAATGTCCGCTTTGAATATTGAACATCCCCCAGGCCGTCATGACGGCCATTTGAAGAGAACGCACCGGTGAGCATGTCCCGCACCTTCACGCGCATCCTGCGGATGCTCGCTCCCTATAAAGCCCATCTGGCGCTCGGCATTGCCGGTATGCTGGTGACCGCGGCCACCGAGCCGGCCGTGGCCGGCCTGATGAAGCTGTTGCTCGACGAGGGCTTTTCCAAGGCCGGCACTTTCCCGCTGTGGTACGTGCCGCTGATCGTGGTCGGCATCTTCGTGATTCGCGGCTTCTCGACCTTCACCACCAATTACATGATGGCCTGGGTGACCGGGCGGCTGATGACGCTGCTGCGCCAGCAGATGTTCACGCGCTTGCTCGACGTGCCGCTGGGCTTCTACGACAAGCAGTCCACCGGGCAGGTGATCAACACCATGATGCAGGAGGTGCAGCAGATCCTCGACATGTTGCGCGGCGTGCTGGTGGTGCTGGTGCGCGATTCGCTGACCATCGTCGGATTGCTCGGCTACCTGTTCTGGCTGAACTGGAAACTGACCCTCGTGACGCTGGCGCTGGTGCCGGTGATTGCTTTCGTCGTGCGCCTGACTGCAAAACGACTCAAGCGCCTGATCGCGCAGAACCAGCTGATCAATGGCGAGATCACGCAAACGATTGAAGAAACCACGCGCGCGCGGCAAGTGATCAAGATTTTTGGCGGACAGGCTTATGAGGCGCGCCGTTTCGAGCAGCGTTCGCTGCGCTTGCGCGGCTTCATGATCCGCATGGCCGCGACGATGGCGACCACCGAGCCGATCACGCAATTCATCAACTCGTTCTCGGTGTCGGTCATCATCATGATTGCGCTCGCGCAGGCGGGCGACGGCCACATGACGGTCGGTGGTTTTGCATCGTTCATCACCGCGATGCTGATGACGCTGACGCCGTTGAAACACCTGGCGGGCGTCAATGGGCCACTTCAGCGGGGCCTCGCAGCAGCAGATATGGTGTTCGGCCTGATCGATGCCGAACCCGAGCGCACCGGTGGCACGAAGCTCGCGCAACGTGCGCAGGGCCAGCTCGAGTTCGTGGATGTGAGCTTCCATTACCCGGGGCAGGCGCAGGCAGCCTTGTCTGGCGTAAACCTGAAAGTCGCACCGGGAGAAACGATCGCGCTGGTGGGCATGTCCGGCGGCGGCAAGTCGACGTTGGTGAACCTCGTGCCCGAGTTCTATCCGCTGACGCAAGGACAGATCCTGCTGGATGGCACGGCGATCGCCGGCATCGAACTGGCCAGCCTGCGCGCGCAGATGGCCATGGTCAGCCAGAACGTGGTGCTGTTCGATGACACGGTCGCCGCCAATATCGCGTATGGTGACGAGCAGCCGGATCGTGCGCGCATCGAAGCTGCCGCAAAAGCTGCGCACCTGAGCGACGTGATCGCGGCGCTGCCCGAAGGTCTGGAGACTGTTATTGGCGACAATGGCATGCGCCTGTCCGGCGGCCAGCGCCAGCGGCTGGCGATTGCACGCGCCATCTACAAGGACGCGCCTATCCTGATCCTCGACGAGGCGACGTCGGCGCTGGACACCGAATCCGAGCGCGCGGTGCAGGATGCGCTGGATGAATTGATGAAGGGCCGCACCACGCTGGTCATCGCGCACCGCCTGTCTACCATTGAGCATGCCGATCGTATTGTCGTGCTGGAGCAGGGCAGGATTGCCGAAGTCGGCAGCCATGCCGAACTGCTGGCGATGGGGGGCGTCTATGCACATCTTTACCACCTTCAGTTTGCAAAGGAGCACTGATGGCAGAGCAATCACAAGGCAATCCGCAACATAAGCCGCAACACAAGCCAATCTCGCGTTTCCCGGTACCGGAGTTGAAAGACCTGCCGGATGACATCCGCGAGAAGATTCTCGCGGTGCAGGAGAAGGCCGGCTTCGTGCCGAACGTCTTCCTGACGCTGGCGCACCGGCCGGACGAGTTTCGCGCGTTCTTCCTGTATCACGATGCGCTGATGCTGAAGGAAACCGGCAGCCTGTCCAAGGCAGACCGCGAGATGATCGTGACCGCCACTAGTGCGAAGAATAACTGCCTGTACTGCGTGGTCGCGCATGGCGCGCTGCTGCGCATCTACGCCAAAAATCCGCTGCTGGCCGACCAGGTGGCCGTCAACCACCTGAAGGCCGATATCACGCCACGCCAGCGCGCGATGCTGGACTTCGCGGTGAAGGTTTGCCTGGATTCGGGATCTGTCGGCGATGCCGACTATGCGGCGCTGCATGTGCATGGCTTCGATGACGAAGACATCTGGGATATTGCCTCGATCACCGCGTTCTTTGGCATGTCGAACCGCATCGCCAATTCGATCGCGATGCGGCCGAACGATGAGTTTTACCTGATGGGGCGTCTGCCTAAAAAATAAGCAGTCGCCTTCAGGCTGCCCCGGGTCATCTCGGGGCGCGCTGGGTCGCGCCGCTCAGGCGCGGCCGTACAGGTCTTCCAGTCGGACGATATCGTCTTCGCCGAGATAGCTGCCCGACTGGACTTCGATCAGCTCCAGCGGGATCGTGCCCGGGTTTTCGAGGCAATGCGTCTCGCCGATAGGGATGAAGACCGACTGATTCTCGGCGACCAGCTTCGTGGCCTGGCCTATCGTCACCTTCGCGCAGCCGCTGACCACGATCCAGTGTTCGGCGCGGTGGTGGTGGTACTGCAGCGACAGCTTGCTGCCCGGGTTCACCATGATGCGCTTGACCTGATACTTGTCGCCACGGCCGATCGAATCGAACGAACCCCAGGGCCGGAATACTTCGCGGTGCTGCTCGGTCTCGCTGCGGCCATCCTTGTTCAGGCGCTCGACGATCTTCTTCACGTCTTGCGCATGGTCCTTGTGGCCAACCATCACCGCATCAGCGGTCTCGATGACGAACAGATCGCTGACGCCCAGCAGGCTGACCAGCCGGCTGTCGGCGTGCACATAGCAATCCTTCGCATTCTCGAAAATCACGTCGCCGCGTCCGGCATTGCCGTTGCCATCCTTGTCCTGCGACTGCCAGACCGATGGCCAGGCGCCGACGTCGTTCCAGCCGGCGTCCAGCGGCACCATCGCGGCCTTGGTGGTTTTTTCCATCACCGCATAGTCGACCGAATCGGATGGGCAAGCCTTGAAGTGCGCTTCATCCAGCCGGATGAAATCGAGGTCGCGACGCGCTTCCTTCCATGCGCGCTGGCAGTGCTCGAGGATGTCCGGCCGGTGGCGGCCGAGTTCTTCGAGATAGACCGAGGCGCGGAACATGAACATGCCACTGTTCCAGTAAAAGTCGCCGGAGGCCAGATAGGCGGCAGCGGTCTTGGCGTCCGGCTTTTCGACGAACTGCGCAACCGATTGAACGCCGTCCACGCCCGGCACCGCGCTGCCCGATTTCAGGTAACCGTAACCGGTCTCGGCGCGATCCGGGACAATGCCGAAGGTCACCAGCATGCCTTGCGCGGCCGCCTTCTGACCAAGCTCAGCGGCAGCGTGGAAGGCTTTCGCGTTCATGAAGATGTGATCCGACGGCAGCACCAGCAACACAGGGTCTTCGCCGCCCTGACGCGCTTGGAGTGCGGCCGCGGCAATCGCCGGAGCGGTATTGCGGCCGAAGGGTTCCAGCAGGATCGCGGCAGGCGAGACGTCGGCTTCGCGCGCCTGTTCGGCGGCCAGGAAACGATGCTCATGGTTCGACACGATGATCGGTGCCTGCACACCCGAGATGCCTTGCAGTCGCCGCAGTGTCAGCTGGAACAGGGACTGATCTTCGGTGATGCCGAGAAATTGCTTCGGTCGCAGTGAGCGCGACAAGGGCCACAGGCGAGAGCCGGAACCGCCGGAGAGGATGACAGGGATCATGAGTGAGCCAGAGCTATTTTCATTAAGGCAAGCGGTATGAGCGCGATACGGTTGCTCATAGCCACGGACAGTCAGGCAAGCATACTAAGGGATTCAGCCAGTGACATGCTGATCTTCATGAATGTGGAAGCGGATAGCCGCGGCACAGGCCGACGATACGTCCGACCAGCCTCGCCAGGTACTTCGGCTGCGGCAGCAGCAGGCGCGGCACCAGCGTCATCAGCGCCAGCCCCAGCGTTTTCCAGCGTAGCCGGCGCGCGCTGTCGGTGCTGACATGCTTGTGCTCGAACAGCAGCTTGGATTGCGCGTGGTGATAGCCGCGAATGAATTCCGACCGCAGTGGATGGCGCCCCTTGACCGAGCCGCGCGACAGGTGGGTCAGCCGGACTTCCGGCAAGACAATGATCTGCAGGCCGTGATCGAACACCCGCTGGCACAGGTCTTCATCTTCGTAATAGAGGAAGAAGCTTTCATCGAAGAAGCCAACTTGCTCGCGCATGACGGCCATGTTCAGCAGCAGCGCCGCGCCGGTGGCGAATCCTACGCAGCAAGGCCCGCTGGCTTCGGGGCCGCGCGAGCGCCAGTGATTGTCCGGCCAGCGGTAGCTGACCTCGAGCGAGTCGTCGCGCCTGATCAGTTGCGGCGCGAAGATGGCAGCGTCGGGGTAGTCGCGGGCGATGTGCACCAGTCGTGCAATGTCGTCCGGCGCGACGACGCAATCGGGATTGAGCAGCAGTGCGTAAGGCGTAGCCACCTCGGCCAGCCCGCGGTTGTTGGCGGTACCGAAGCCGAGATTGCGACCATTGGCGAGCAATCGTGCATGCGGGAGCAGGGCCGCGGCCTGCTCGAGGGTGGCATCCGAACTGCCATTATCGACCAGGGTCACGTTCGGCACGGATTGCAACGCAGCGGCCAGCGATGGCAGGCAATGGGCGCTGTTGTAGGTGACGACGATGACGGTGCAGTCGGCGAGGTTGGCTATCATCAAGGCTGCTTGGGATGTAAGATGCGCGGTCTGCCCATCGATTGCTTGATTATTATATTAATATGAAATTTCCCCGGGTTCTGAAGATGTTGGGTGCCGGCGTGTTTCGCCTGCACTTTTCCCAGTATGGCGAAGACGTCATCCTGCACAAACTCTTCGGAAGAAAATTCTCGACCGGATTTTACGTCGATATTGGTGCGCACCATCCTTTTCGACAGTCGAATACTGCCTATCTTTGGATGATGGGCTGGCGCGGCATCAATGTCGATGCGAGCCAGACGTCGATCGCCGCTTTCAACAAGACGCGATCGGATGATTTGAACATCTGGTCGGCCGTGGTCGATCCGGCGACGGCCGCAGCCAAATCCGAGATCGAACTGTTCTCCAGCCAGGAATTTGATTTGTGCGCGACTTGCGATCCAGCACTGGCCAGGGAACGCGGCGCTTCTCGTTCGACGGTGGTGCCTTGCACCTCGCTGAAATCCATCATCAACGATCGTGCGGCGAAGCTGACGCAATCCATCGAGGTGATGAATATCGACATCGAGGGTTTTGATCAGGCGGCAATCGCGGACATGGCGGAATGGGTTATCAAGCCCAAAGTCATTTGCATCGAGATCTATGAAAACAGTGTGCGCGAAGTGCTGGGCTCCCCGGCATGCGCGCTGCTCGAAGGATTCGGCTATGTGATGATTTGCCGGGTCGGACCGACTGCGATCTTCGAATTGCGCTAGGCCTGAATTTTCATTTTGGCGTGCCCAAGAATCAGAATTCCCGCTTTCATCGGTCGGCTTTTGTTGAGCTGCGATAGCACGCTCTGGCGGTGCCAGTGCTCGATGGGGGCGATACCACGTCAGTGCCCGCCAACCTCAAGGTGCGAAACGGCTGATTCTGACGGGCTTTCGTATGGCTGTTGAGAGGATCAAGGCAAGATCAAGCGATGGAGGCACGCTGTTCAGTTTGGCTTGAGCTTGGGCCAATCGCATTAACCAGAGGCAATGCCAGAATGAAGAAAGAAGCCTCGGCAACCAGGAACAGCGGCGCATGGAAGATGGAATCGGCAACCAACGTCGCCACCAGGCCGACACCGAGGATTTTCGAGCCGTTATCCAGTTTCATCGCCTGCCATGCAGCGATCGCCAGGAACGCCAGGTAAGCCAGTATGCCGACCACGCCCAGCTGAACACCAAAGGCAATGAACTGGTTATGCGGATGGAAGCCGCCGGCGATACACCACTCGCGGGTATCGGCGACACGACAGAATTCCTTCTGGTACGAGCCAGTGCCAAATCCGAAAACCGGACGTTCCTTGATCAGTTGCACCCCTTTTTTCATGAATTCGAGGCGTTGTCCGACTGAGGAGAGCTTCTTCTCGTCCTGCTCCTGATATTCGGTAATTGCACTGTCGATTCTGCTCTTGAGGTGGCTTGAATACTGAAAGGCCGATACCGTAAGCACAATGATGGTCATTGCGGCCATGACGCGAAGCCGGGTGCTACCCAAGAATATGAAGAATATGAGGACATTGAATGCCAGAGAAACGTAGCCCGTACGTCCTTGAACAAAAAACAGGATATCAATGACGCTCAGGATGGCGAATGCCAACCAGATCATGCGTCTGGACTTGATGCTTTCGAACTGCCATTGGACTGCCATCACCAACGCGAAAAATGACATCATCAAATTTTGCGCAAGGTAATCTCTGAATACGTAATGATTATTGCTGGGCCCCGCCGCCGTCCCTCTGACGATCGATAGCGGCCAGGCAACGCTAGCCAATGACAATGCTAGTGTGATCAGCATTGCCAGCCCGAAGGCAGCCAATCCCCGTTTGCGCCACTTCTCTTCCTGCATCAACGTTATCGCCGGCAGCATGAACAGCAGCTTCGCGTATTTGTGCACTTGGTACAGGATGTCTTCGCGATTCCCGGTCGACCAGAGGCTTCCCACGCATATCATCGCGAACATGCCGACCGTCGCATAAGCGAACCAGTTGCCGCGCAAAGCATCCCAACGTGCGCGGAATCCACCCGACAATAGCCACGCGATCAATGTCAGTCCCATGAAGACATTCGTCGCCGCAGTACTGATCGGCATCCAGAACAAGCTCAGCAGCAGCAGCACCTTGGCAGCCTGGTCAATCTGTTCCTGCGGCTGGTCAAAGTAAGATCGCATGGTCATGGTGTTCATTTTTCTTATCCCCGAGATGCGGTGCTATCGAAATGATCCTGGTCGTAGCCCAACGCCGCATAGCGGAAGAAACACTCAAGGCTGATGAACAGGCAAAACAGGAAGCCTTCGGCGCCGTACAGGAAACCGCGCCCGAATACATACAGTTTCAGGAAACTGGTCAAGCCTGAGCCGAGCCCACGCAGCACGCCCCCCCGCTTGCCAGCTTGCGCGCGCTTGGCGGCCCCTAATTGAACGTATTGCGCCAGCTTTTTCAGGCAGCCATAAACCGACGTGCGCGAATAATGAAGTAGCCGGGTCTGGAATCCAATCGTCGGAATCGCTGGATTCACGAGGTCCGGTGTTTCATGTACCAAGCCCTGAAACCCGCGCAGCGAGTCGCGCCTGAACATCCGTTTGACGCCACCCGTGCTCTTCATGCGCGTCAGTTCGCGCCCGAATGCCACCTCACACCAGCGGATTTCCCAGATCGCATCTCGTCCGCTGTCGGCGGCCGCTCGGATTTCCTGCTGCAGCACAGGCGGGATGACTTCATCGGCATCGAGGAAGAAAATGTACTCGCCATTCACATGGCGCAGCAGGCGATTGCGCTGTTCCGCAAAGCCCTTCCAGTCCGGGTACTCGTGCACTTCTGCGCCCAGCGATGCGGCGATTTCGCGCGTCCGATCGGTGCTGCCACTGTCGATGACGATGATCTGGTCGGCAAACGCTGCACTGCGAATGCAATCTGCAATGCGCTTCTCCTCATTCATGGCGAGGATGCCGATGCTCAGCTTCACGGGCTTGGCAGTGTCAGGCCTCATGCCGGCTCAGCCCCTGACCTGCTCGTAAACCGACTGAATGCCAGCCGCCTCACGCTCGATCGAGAATTGGGCCGCCACGCGCACACGCCCTTTCTCGCCCATCGCAATTGCCTGTTCAGGATCAGCCATCAACCGCGAAAGCGCCTCGGCCAGCGCGGGTGCATCTCCGGTCGGTACCATCAAGCCCGTTTTGCCTTCCTCGACAATATGCTCGAACGCGCCCGTACGGCTGGCCACCACCGCGCAGCCCGAAGCCATCGCCTCCAGCGGCGTGATGCCGAAGGGTTCGTAGCGCGGGCAGGCGACCATGATGCTCACGTTCTGGTACCACGACGGTATGTCGTCCAGCGGCAGGTCGCCAAGGAAGAGAATGCGGTCCCTCAGGCCGGCGGCGCGAATCTTGTCGACCATCGCTTGCTTGAATGCGGCTTCCTCGGGCTGGCACAGGCCGGTGATCACGGCAGTGAAATCGGGGAAGCGTGGCAGCACCTCGAGCATCGCATCGACATAGATGTCAGTGCCCTTGGTCGGGCGGATGCGTCCAAATACGCCGACGCCATATTTGCCCGGCAGGCCGGTGCGCTGCCACACGGTGCGCTTGTCTTCCGGCGGCGCAAAGCGCTCGAGGCTCGCGCCGTGGAAAACGACCCGGGTCGTGTTCGGCACGAAGCTGGCGGCTTCGGGCGTGGTCGCGACCACGCCGTCCATCTTGCTGATCATCCAGCGTGGGAACCATGAATGACGGTGCTTGGCTGCCGACGTGAATACCAGCTTGATCGGGAAACGCAGCACATCGCGCAGGAAAATCCCCAGCATCATTTCCGGGTCGCGCCGCACATGCCAGATGCGCTTGCTGCCACCGGGCGGCGGCTTGCGGCTCAGCGCGATCGCCTGCCATACGCTCAGGTGCGCAAATCGCTCGGGATTCTGTGCCTGCGCCAGCGCGGCGCCGGGTACTGGCGTGCCGACGAAGCCGACCGCCATGGTGCGCGATTGCACCGGCAGCAGCGCATTGATCGTGCCGGAAACACCGGTATAGCGCCGGTGCAGGTTGGTGATGATGACTTCGGGATTCATTGGTTCAGTATTTTATTATGGTTACTGTCCGAAGCCGCCAGAGTTTGCCGTCGGACCAGCCGACACGAACAGCGCGGCGGGGAAGGCCAGCGCAGTGACGGCATGCGGAAAACCGGAAGGCAAAGCGCTCTGGCGCTTCATGCAGTCCCGAATCAAGGGGCGAATCAAGCGCGGATTCAAAGGCCGATTCAAGACCTGGTCTCGACCCGACCAAGACCCGACCAAGACCCGACCGTAGTCCGACCCAGGTCAGGCCACGGTACGCCCAATGCCCGGTACGGCGTTGAGCGACTCCCTCGGCTTACATCAGGATGATGTCGTACTGTTCCTGATGGTAGGTGTTCTCGACCTGCAGCGAGATCGGCTTGCCGATGAAATCCCCCAGCATCGCCAGATGCTGCGATTCTTCTTCCAGGAACATGTCGATCACCACCTGCGAACCAAGGATGCGGAACTCGCGCGGGTTGAACTGCTTGGCTTCGCGCAGCAGTTCGCGCAGGATTTCGTAGGCAATCGTGCGCGGCGTCTTCACCTGTCCCTTGCCCTGACAGGCCGGGCAGGGCTCGCACAGCACATGGGCCAGCGATTCGCGGGTGCGCTTGCGCGTCATCTCCACCAGTCCCAATGCAGAGAATTCGGACACCGTGGCCTTGGTGCGGTCCTTCGCCAGCGCCTTGTGCAGCTCGGCCAGCACCGCCATCCGGTGCTCGGCATTCTCCATGTCGATGAAGTCGAGGATGATGATGCCGCCGAGGTTGCGCAAGCGCAGCTGGCGCGCAATCGCATGTGCGGCCTCGAGATTCGTCTTGAAGATCGTGTCATCGAAGTTGCGTCCGTTGACATAGCTGCCGGTGTTGACGTCGATCGTCGTCATCGCTTCGGTCTGCTCGATGATCAGGTAGCCGCCCGACTTCAGATCCACACGACGGCCCAGCGCCTTCTCGATTTCCTCCTCCACCCCGTACAGGTCGAACAGGGGACGCTCGCCGGTGTAGTGTTGCAACTTGGGCAGTACCGACGGCGTATAGCTGCTGCCGAACTCGGTCAGCTTCGCGAAATTCTCGCGTGAGTCGATCTGTATGCTCGCGGTATGCTCGCCGACGAAGTCGCGCAGCACGCGCTGCGCGAGGTTCAGGTCCTGGTACAGCAGCGCCGGCGCCGGCACGCTCTTGGATTGCTGGACGATGTGGGCCCAGGTCTTGCGCAGGTAGGCGACATCCATGCCGAGGTCGGCATCGCTGGCATCCTCGGCCATGGTGCGGATGATGTAGCCGCCTTTTTCATCGGCCGGTACCAGCGACTGCAGCTTGGCCTTCAGCGCCTCGCGCTCGGCTTCGCTCTCGATGCGCTGCGAGATGCCGATGTGCGGATCCTGCGGCAGGTAGACCAGCATGCGGCCGGCAATGGAAATCTGTGTCGACAGGCGTGCGCCCTTGGTGCCTATCGGGTCCTTGATCACCTGCACCATCACCGCCTGCCCGTCGAACAGCAGTTTTTCGATCGGCAGCGGGTTCGACGCGGGCCCCGATCCCGACTGCTGGCGCGCTTCCCAGATATCGGCCACATGCAGGAAAGCGGCGCGCTCGAGGCCGATGTCGATGAAAGCCGATTGCATGCCGGGCAGTACCCGCGCTACCTTGCCCAGATAAATGTTCCCGGTGCGTCCACGCGATGCGCTGCGCTCGATGTGCAGTTCCTGCACCGAGCCTTGCTGTATCAATGCGACGCGGGTTTCCTGGGGAGTGATGTTGACGAGCAGATCTTCTGTCATAGGGTCTTGATGCCCGCTTGATTGAGTAATTGTGCGGTTTCGAATAGGGGCAGCCCCATGATGCCGGTATAGCTGCCGCTGATGTGTTCGATGAATTGCGCTGCATGACCCTGCACGCCATAGGCGCCAGCCTTGTCATACGGTTCTGCGGTGTTGCAGTAGGCGCGCAGCATCTGTTCGCTGACCTTCGCGAATTTGACTTGCGAGCGATTGATCGCTTCTTTCAGTTCGTCATTGGCGATCACGGCAATCGCCGTCAGCACTTCATGCGTGCGGCCCGACAGCGAACGCAGCATGTCCATCGCTTCGGTCGCATCGGCAGGTTTGCCCAGAATCTTGCCGTCGACGGTGACGGTGGTGTCAGCCGCCAATACCGGGCGCTGCGGCAGCCTGCGCCAAAGCACCGCGTTCCAGCCATGCTCGGCCTTCTCGCGCGCGACGCGCTGCACATACACGTCCGGCGCTTCGCCGGGCAGCACGTCCTCGGACACGGCGCCGTGACGGCCAGGCTCTTCACGCAGCATCAGGATCTCGAACTCGACGCCGATCTGGCGCAGCAGCTCACGCCGGCGCGGGCTCTTCGAAGCGAGATAGATTTTCTGGTCCGAGAAGATCATCTGAAGCTTTCCAATACTTGCGGACGGTACATCCGCCGGTCGCCGGCTTCAGAGCGTGGGCCGGTGGTAGGGGTGGTTGCGAGTGATCGACCACGCGCGGTACAACTGCTCTGCCAGCAGAACCCTCACCATGCCATGCGGTAGGGTCAGGCTCGAGACTCGGATCAGCATGTCGGCATTCTTCTTGAAGTCGGCGTCCAGGCCGTCTGCGCCCCCGATGACGAATGTAACATCCCCGCCTTGCTGTTGCCAATTCGTCAGTTGCTGCGCCAGTTGCAGCGTGGTCAGGTCACGGCCGTGCTCATCCAGCGCCACCACACGTCCGCCCTTGGGCAACACGCCTTCGATGCGGGTGCGTTCCTGCGCCATCACCGTTTCGGCACTACGCCCGCCCGAGCGTTCGACCGGCTTGATCTCTTTCAGCACCAGCCGGCACTCGGCCGGCATGCGCTTCGCATATTCCTGATAGCCATCCTCGATCCATGCGGGCATCTTGTGGCCGACGGCCGCGATGATCAGCTGCATGGATTCAGAAGCTCAGGGCGACAGTTCAACGGTCAAGGGCTCGCATGGGGCAAGGACTCGACCGCTCAGACGGTCTTGCGCGCAGCCGATTTGGCGGCCGTTTTCTTCGGCGCTGCCTTCTTTGCAGCAGTCTTTTTCGCTGCGGCTTTCTTCGCCGGCGTCTTGGCGGCAGCGGTCTTCACGACGACTTTGGTGGCGGTCTTGCGCGGCGTTTTGGCAGCGGTCGTCTTCGACGCAGACTTGGTTGCCGACTTAGCAGCGGTCTTGCCAGCGGTCTTGCCAGCAGCAGACTTCGACGCGGTCTTGGTCGCCGTCTTGGAGGCGGTCTTTGCAGCAGCCTTCTTCGCCGGTGCCTTGCGCGCCGGCTTGGCTTCGTCGTCATCCTCGTCGGCGGCCGTGGCCTTGCGGGCGCCGGTGCGCTTGGCTGCGCCGAACTTCACTTCCTTGTCGCCCCAGATCTCTTCCAGGCGGTAGTAAGCGCGGATCGCGGGCTGCATGATGTGGACCACCATGTCGCCGAGGTCGACCAGCACCCACTCGCCGGTGCCTTCGCCCTCCATGTTCACGATGTCGCCGCCGGCGGCCTTGACCTTGTCGCGTACCGACGAGGCCAGTGCCTTGGTCTGGCGGTTGGAGGTACCGGACGCGATCGCGATGCGGTCGAACATGCTGGTCAGGTGGGTCGTGTCGTACACGCGGATTTCCTGCGCCTTCACGTCCTCAAGGGCGTCGATGACCAGTGCCTGCAGTTTTTTGATGTCCATTAATGAGTCTGGTAGAGATGATGTTGTCGAATATAGTCTAGCACCGGAGCCGGCAGCTGCCCTCCGGCATCGCCACCGGCGGCCAGCGCGGCCCGGATCGCGGTCGATGACACGTCCAGCGCCAGGTTGGGCGCAATGAAAGCCAGTCCGGCTGGCGTACTGCGCAATTGCGGCGGGCTGGCCAGCCGACGCGCCACTTCCCTGGCCACATCGGCATCGAGGACGTCGCGCGTCATCGAAAAGCCCGGCCGGGCCGCGAAGCACAGGTGGGCCAGTTCAAACAGCTGCCGCCAGTCGCGCCAGGTATGCAGGTTGGCCAGCTGGTCGGCGCCCAGCGCCAGCACCAGCGAAACTTCAGGTCCGAATTCTTCGCGCAGCGCGCGCAGGGTGTCGACGGCATAACTGGCGCCGTCGCGCCTTACTTCCTGCTCATCGATCACGACCGGCATCGGCCAGTGCGGAAAGGCCAGTGCCAGCATGGCGATGCGGTCGGCAGCCGCGGTCTTCATGCCGGGCTTTTGCCATGGCTGGCCGGCGGGTATCAACCGCAATTCATCCGGGTGCAGCAGCGTGCCGAAGTAATGCGCCAGGCCCACGTGCCCCGCATGGACCGGATCGAAGCTGCCGCCCAGCAGCAGCACGCAGCGCCGGGTCATAAGGCCAATCTCACGCGGCCAGCCAGTCCCGGTGCGGCAGGAAGTCGGTGTACAGCTTCGCTTCCGGCGAGCCGGCTTCCGGCTTCCAGTCGTAGCGCCATTTCACGATCGGCGGCATCGACATCAGGATCGATTCGGTGCGACCGCCCGACTGCAGGCCAAACAGCGTGCCGCGGTCGAACACCAGGTTGAATTCCACATAGCGGCCGCGGCGATAAGCCTGGAAGTCGCGCTCGCGCTCGCCATACGGCAGGTCCTTGCGGGCCTTCAGGATGGGCAGGTAGGCGTCCAGGAAGTGGTCGCCGACGCTTTGCGTCATCGCGAAGCTCTGCTCGAAGCCGGTCGCGTTGAAATCGTCGAAGAAGATGCCGCCGACGCCGCGCGCCTCGTTGCGATGCTTGAGGAAGAAGTAATCGTCGCACCATTGCTTGAAGCGCGGGTGCAGCTCGTCGCCGAACGGCGCCAGCGCATCATGGCAAGTCTGATGGAAGTGCTTCGCGTCTTCGGCAAAGCCGTAATACGGGGTCAGGTCCATGCCGCCGCCGAACCACCAGACCGGTTCCTTGCCGTCGCCGGCCGTCGAGAAGCAGCGCACGTTCATGTGCACGGTCGGCGCATACGGATTGCGCGGATGGAAGACCAGCGACACGCCCATCGCCTCCCACGGACGGCCCGCCAGTTCCGGGCGGTTGGCCACGGCCGACGGCGGCAGCTTGCTGCCCGTCACGTGCGAGAAGCCGACGCCGCCACGCTCCAGCACATTGCCTTCCTCGATCAGGCGCGAAATGCCGCCGCCACCGAGCGCACCCTCGGGGCGCGTCCATGCATCGCGGATGAAAGGCTTGCCGTCGATTTCCTCGACCGCGGAAACGATGCGTTCCTGCAGGCCCATCAGCCAGGCTTTGACGGCGGCGGTGTCCGGGGTATTGGCGCTCATGTGTTCTGTTTGTGCAAACTGTCTTTATGCCTCATCCCGATCAGGGCCGGGATGATCTGCCGGGGTGATCTGTCTTATCGCTTCAGCGCGCGCCAGCCGATATCGCGGCGGAATTGCATGCCGTCGAAGCGGATCTGGTCTACGGCGTCATACGCATGCTTCTGCGCGACCTTGACGCTGTCGCCAAGACCCACCACGCACAGCACGCGACCGCCCGAGGTCTTCAGCTCGCCATTCTCCAGCACGCTGCCGGCATGGAAAGTCATGCTGTCCGCAGTCTCGGCCGGGATGCCGGTGATTACATCGCCTTTCTTCGGCGCGTCCGGGTAGCCGCCCGCCGCCATCACCACGCCCAGCGCGGTGCGACGGTCCCAGTCCAGTTCGATCGTGTCCAGCGTGCCATTGACGGCATGCTCCATCACGGTCACGAGGTCGGTCTTCAGGCGCGCCATGATCGGCTGCGTTTCCGGGTCGCCCATGCGGCAGTTGAATTCCAGCGTCTTCGGGTTGCCCTGCGCATCGATCATCAGGCCGGCATACAGGAAGCCGGTGTACGGGATGCCATCCTTGGCCATGCCTTGCACGGTCGGCTGGATGATTTCGCGCATCACGCGTGCATGCAGCTCGGGGGTCACGATCGGGGCAGGGGAGTACGCACCCATGCCGCCGGTGTTCGGGCCCTGGTCCTGGTCGAGCAGGCGCTTGTGGTCCTGGCTGGTGGCCAGCGGCAGGATGTTCTTGCCATCGACCATGACGATGAAGCTCGCTTCTTCGCCGTCGAGGAATTCTTCGATCACGACACGCGCGCCGGCATCGCCGAAGCGGTTGTCCGACAACATCATGTCGATCGCGCCGTGCGCTTCTTCCAGCGACATCGCAACCACCACGCCCTTGCCGGCGGCCAGCCCATCGGCCTTGATCACGATCGGTGCGCCCTGCTCATCGATGTAACGGTGTGCGGCGGCGGCATCGCTGAAGGTCTGGTATTTCGCGGTCGGGATGCCATGGCGCTCCATGAAGGCCTTCGCGAAATCCTTCGAGCTTTCCAGTTGCGCTGCCTGCTTGGTCGGGCCGAATACCTTCAGGCCCCGCTCGCGGAACAGGTCGACGATACCGGCGGCCAGCGGCGCCTCGGGGCCGACCACGGTCAGCGCAATCTGCTCCTTCTGCGCGAACTCGGCCAGCGCGGCCGGATCGCTGATGGCGATGTTCTTCAGGCGCGAGTCGAGCGCCGTGCCGCCGTTGCCGGGAGCGACCATCACGATCTGGATGCGTTTCGATTGGGCCAGCTTCCAGGCCAGCGCGTGTTCACGGCCACCGGAGCCTACGACAAGAATTTTCATGGGAGCGAAGAGGGTAAATCTGGAGGAATCAGGTTCGCGCCGGGCTCACCCGGCGCAGGATCATTCTTTGGGCTTTACTCGTTGATCACGGCGTTGGTATAGACCTCTTGCACATCGTCGAGGTTTTCCAGCGCATCGAGCAGTTTCTGCATCTTGATCGCATCGTCGCCTTCGAATTCGGTCGAGGTCGACGGCTTCATCGTCACTTCGGCCACTTCCGGCTTGAAGCCCGCCTTTTCCAGCGTCTCGCGGATCGCCGACATCTGGTACGGGTCGCAGATCACTTCGAAACCGCCTTCGTCATCGGCGATCACGTCTTCTGCGCCGGCTTCAAGCGCCGCTTCCATCAGCGCGTCTTCGTTGGTGCCGGGCGCGAACAGCAGCTGGCCGCAATGCTTGAACAGGAAGGCCACCGAGCCTTCGGTACCCATGTTGCCGCCGAACTTGCTGAATGCGTGGCGCACTTCAGCCACCGTACGCACGCGGTTGTCCGTCATGCAGTCGACAATGATGGCTGCGCCATTGATGCCATAGCCTTCATAGCGGATTTCTTCGTAGTTCACGCCTTCGAGGCCGCCGGTGCCGCGCTGGATCGCGCGGGTCACGTTGTCCTTCGGCATATTCGCATCGGCCGCCTTTTCCACCGCGAGTCGCAGTCGCGGGTTGGTGGCGATGTCGCCGCCGCCCATGCGGGCTGCGACCGTGATTTCCTTGATCAGCCGGGTCCAGATCTTGCCGCGCTTGGCGTCAGTGGCGGCTTTCTTGTGCTTGATATTGGCCCATTTGCTATGTCCTGCCATGTCGTGCGTTCTTTCCGGTGGGTTGATTGCCTGGCTGTCCGGCGCGGCCTGATCGAAAAACTCTTTAGGAATCAGTCGCTTGGGCGGGGTTTGGGCCCTGCTGCAGGCGGGTGAACAGGGTGCGGATTCTACCACAGCGCCCCCTGTTGCCCGCCGCAGCCGGCAGCGGCGGGGGCAGGCGAAACACGGCTTCCACATTCACGAAACCGTCGCGGCTGGCGGCCTTTACAATCGTCGCAAAGAATCCCCGCGAGGAGACAGGATGGATCTGGGCATAGCAGGAAAGACGGCGCTGGTCTGCGCCGCCAGCAAGGGACTGGGGCGCGGCTGCGCGCAAGCGCTGGCCCGGGAAGGCGTGCACGTGACGCTGGTGGCGCGCACTGCCGCGACGCTGGCGGCGACCGCGGCCGAACTGCAGGCTGCCGTTGGCAGCAAGGTCCAGGTGCGTACCGTCGCAGCTGACATCACCACGCCCGAAGGGCGGGCCATGGCGCTCGACGCCTGTCCCGCGCCCGACATCCTCGTCAACAACGCCGGCGGCCCGCCACCCGGCAATTTCCGCGACTGGGAGCGCGACGACTGGATTGCGGCCATCGATGCCAACATGCTGACCCCGATCGAACTGATCAAGGCCACCGTCGACGGCATGATGGCGCGCGGCTTCGGGCGCATCGTCAACATCACGTCGGCGGCAGTGAAGGCGCCGTATCCCTCGCTCGGGCTGTCGAACGGCGCGCGCTCCGGCCTGACCGGCTTCGTGGCCGGCATCGCGCGCGAAACCATCGGCCACAACGTGACCATCAACAACCTGTTGCCGGGCTTCCACGATACCGACCGCCTGCGCAACGGTTTTCGCGCCGGTGCCTTCGCCTCGGGCGCAACGCTGGAACAGGCGCTGCAGCAGGGCCGCGAGCAATTGCCGGCCGGCCGTTTTGGCACGCCGGAAGAATTCGGCGCGTTCTGCGCCTTCATTTGCAGCATGCATGCCGGCTTCATGACCGGGCAGAACATCCTGCTCGATGGTGGTGCCTACCCGGGTACGTTCTGACGCGAATGGTGCGAACGGCGTTATCATTCTTTCTTCGTTTTTTCACCCTCATTCATCACCCCCTACTCATCACCCTTTAACAAGCAGGCTTAACAATGACAAAAGCAATCCGGTGTTTCTCCAATGGCGGCCCTGAGGTCATGGAATATGTGGACGTCGAGGTCGGGGAACCCGGCGCCGGCGAGGCGCGCGTGCGCCACCATGCGATCGGCCTGAACTACATCGACGTCTACTTCCGCACCGGCCTGTATCCGCAGCCGCTGCCGGCCGGCCTCGGCATGGAAGGCGCGGGCGTAGTCGAGGCCATCGGCCCCGGCGTGACCGAAGTGAAGGTCGGCGACCGCGTCGCCTATGCCTGCCGCCCGCCGGGTGCTTACGCTGAAGCGCGCGTGATGCCGGCGGCCAGCCTCGTCAAGCTGCCGGATGCCATCGACTTCGAGACCGCAGCCGCGATGATGCTGCAGGGCCTGACCGTGCAGTACCTGTTCCGCCGCACCTTCCCGTTGAAAGGCGGCGAAACCATCCTGTTCCACGCCGCTGCCGGTGGCGTGGGCCTGATCGCCTGCCAGTGGGCCAAGGCGATGGGCGTGAACATGATCGGTACCGTCGGCTCCGACGAAAAGGCCGAGCTGGCCAAGGCGCATGGCTGCACCCACACCATCAACTACAACAAGGAAGACTTCCTCGCCCGCGTGAAGGAAATCACCAATGGCGAGGGCGTGCCGGTCGTGTACGACTCGATCGGTGCCGACACCTTCATCAAGTCGCTCGACTGCCTGTCGCCGCTGGGCACCATGGTCAGCTTCGGTTCGGCTTCGGGCCCGGTGCCGCCGTTCTCGCTGCAGGAACTGGCCTCGCGCGGTTCGCTGTTCATCACCCGTCCGACGCTGTTTGCCTACACCGCCAAGCGCGGCGACCTCGAGGCGATGGCCGCCGACCTGTTCGGCATGGTCGAGAGCGGCAAGGTCAAGATCGAGATCAACCAGCGCTATGCACTGAAGGACGTGCAGCAGGCGCACCGTGACCTCGAATCGCGCAAGACCACCGGTTCGACAATTCTGCTGCCCTGAACGGAGGGCCCGGCCTGATGCACGACCTTGACGACAACCCGATGCAGCATCCTGAAGAGCAACCCGTCAACCCGTCCGGACAGACCCCGAGGTTTGGCCGGCTGCTGGTGGTATTGGTGCTGACGGTGGCGTTGCTCGGGCTGATTACCTGGGCATCGGTCGAGTACGTAACTGGCTGAAGCATGTACGGACGGCGCGGCAGGCACTGCCGCGCCGGTCGGCTGCTTCCCTGAACGCCGGGGAAGCGATCCTTCAGCGCTCCATCTTCAGCTCGACCACACGCGGGACTCCGCTCTTGCCGGGGAAGTCCTTGAAGGCGCTATCGATCAGGTAGGGCATCAGCTTCGCGAGATTACCTTCCTCGCCATCGCTCTTCACCGTCACGTCATACAGCGGCTGCTTCTTCGCCACATCATCGATGCGCAGCTTCAGCTCGCGGTGGAATACCGTGTAGCGACGCTGCTGTTCGCGCGCCACCGGCATCGCCGGCCACATCGGCCCGTAGAACGGACTGCCATAACCGGGCCAGCCCCAGTACGGGTTGTAGTAGCCGGGCCCGTACCACGGCGTGCCATACCAGGGGTCGACCAGCACCGTTTCGATCACGCGCACATCGCGGCCATTGACGGCGTAATTCATCGTCACCGCCAGTGCCGCCGGTTCGCCAGTGCTTGCTTCCTGCAGTCCCAGCTTGGCCAGTCGCTCGCGCAGCAATGTCTCGTAGTTCTGCCGCTCCAGATCGGCCGACGCCGGTCGCATGAAGACATAGGTCTTGCCCGGCAGCGCGGCCGGCCATTGGTGGAAGGCGGTGACTTCGCTACGTATCGTTGTCGCGCAGCCCGACAGCAGCAATGCGGTGGCAATCACAAGAGCGAAGGCGCGGACTAAGGCTCGCATGGCAATTCCCGTTGCAGGTTCGTTATCGGGATCTTAACGCTGCTGCGCCTTACGTGCAGCGCGCCCGCAAGGCGAAATCCGGCTGTCGCCTTGGTAAAATCCCGTCTTAGGCCACGTATCCCCGAAACCCTTTCGAGCCCTCATCCGAGCCCAACCTCCCATGCGTACCGACAATGCTGCGGCGATCCATCGCCAGGACTATGCCCCGCCTGCCTTTCTGGTCGACACCATCGACATAGGCTTCGACCTCGACCCCGCCGAGACCCGGGTCGCGGCACGTACGGTGCTGCGCCACAACCCGAAGAGCGAGTCGACCGACCTGGTCCTGCACGGTGAAGAACTGGAACTGGTCGCGCTGCGCATGAACGGCAAGGCGCTGACCCAGCGCCAGTACCGCCGGGAAGCCGGCCGGCTGGTGATCCCGAACGCGCCCGCCAAGGTCACGCTGGAAGTCGAGACCCTGATCCATCCGCAAGAGAACACCTCGCTGATGGGGCTGTACGTTTCCAACGGCAACTTCTTCACGCAATGCGAGGCCGAAGGCTTCCGCAAGATCACGTACTTCCCTGACCGTCCCGACGTGATGGCGAAGTACCGCGTGATGCTGCGCGCCGACAAGGAGCAATTCCCGGTACTGCTGTCGAACGGCAACCTGATCGAAGAAGGCGACATTGGCGACGGCCGTCACTATGCGCTGTGGGAAGACCCGTTCCGCAAGCCTTCGTACCTGTTCGCGCTGGTGGCTGGCAAGCTGGTCTGCGAGGAACAGAACCTGCGGCTGGCGTCCGGCCGCGAGGCACTGCTGCAGGTCTGGGTCGAAGACGGCAACCTCGACAAGACGTCGCATGCGATGGAGTCGCTGATCAAGAGCATCCGCTGGGATGAAGAGCGCTTCGGCCTCGAGCTCGACCTCGACCGCTTCATGATCGTCGCCGTCGGCGACTTCAACATGGGCGCGATGGAGAACAAGGGACTCAACATCTTCAACACCAAGTACGTGCTGGCCAATCCGCGCATCGCCACCGATGCCGATTACGCCGGCATCGAATCGGTGGTCGCGCACGAATACTTCCACAACTGGACCGGCAACCGCGTCACCTGCCGCGACTGGTTCCAGCTGTCGCTGAAGGAAGGCCTGACCGTGTTCCGCGACCAGGAATTCTCGGCCGACATGATGGGCAGCGACAGCGGTCGTGCCGTCAAGCGCATCGAAGATGTGCGCGTGCTGCGTGCTGCGCAATTCCCGGAAGACGGCGGCCCGATGTCGCACCCGGTGCGCCCCGAGTCCTACGTCGAGATCAACAACTTTTATACGCTGACCATCTACGAGAAGGGCGCCGAGGTCGTGCGCATGTACCAGACCCTGCTCGGCCGCGACGCCTTCCGCAAGGGCATGGACCTGTACTTCGCACGGCATGATGGCCAGGCCGTCACCTGCGACGACTTCCGCGCCGCAATGGCCGATGCCGGCCAGCGCGACCTGTCGCAGTTCGAGCGCTGGTACAGCCAGGCCGGCACGCCGCGCGTGAAGGTCAGCGCCAGCTACGACGCCGACGAAGGTACCTGCACGCTGACGATGGAGCAGTTCTGCCCGCCCACGCCGGGCCAGGCCGTCAAGCAGCCGATGCACATTCCGGTCGCCGTCGGCCTGCTCGACAGCCATGGCAACGACCTGCCACTGACACTGGCCAGCACCATCGCCTTCGATGAAGTCGAAGTGCATCCCGCGCCGACCACGCTGGTGCTGGAACTGACCGAAGCGAAGCAGAGCTTTACCTTCAGCGGCATCGAGAGCAAGCCCGTGCCTTCGCTGCTGCGCAATTTCTCGGCGCCGGTCGTGCTCGAGTACGACTACAGCGACAACGAGCTCGCCTTCCTGCTCGCGCACGACAGCGATCCGTTCAACCGCTGGGAAGCCGGCCAGCGACTGGCCACGCGCCGCCTGCTGGCGCTGGCGGCGTCCGGCGTGTCGGCCGACTTTACCTATCCCGCAACGGCGCAGGACAAACTGATCGCCGATGCGCTGCGCAAGCTGCTGCGCGACAGCACGCTTGATCCGGCCTTCCGTGATCTGGCGCTGACCCTGCCGTCCGAAGCCACGCTGTCCGAAGAAGTCGACCTGATCGACCCGCAAGCCATCCATCGTGCGCGCCGCGCATTGCGTCGCTATCTGGCGCGCCACCTGAAGGATGACCTGCTCGCCATCTACCACCAGCATCAGGTGGGCGGCACCTACCGTCCCGATCCTGAACAGTCCGGCCGCCGCGCATTGCGCAATACGGCGCTTGCCTACCTGGCCGAACTGCATGAGGACCTGCCGCAGCAACTGATTCGCGAACAGCTCGACACGGCTGGCAACATGACCGATCGCATCTCGGCGCTGGCCGCGATGGTCCACACTGTCGTGCCCGGCGCAGACGCGGCGCTGCAAGCTTTCTACGAAGACTTCGACGACGAGGCTTTGGTGATCGACAAATGGTTCAGCCTGCAAGCAACGTCGCCGACGATGACCGTGGCTGGCGTGCGCAAGCTGATGCAGCATCCGGCCTTCACGCTGAAGAACCCGAACCGTGCGCGCAGCCTGCTGTTCGCGTTCTGCAACAGCAACCCGGCGCAATTCCACGCGGCCGATGGCAGTGGCCATGCGTTCTGGGCCGAGCAGGTGGTCGCACTCGATGCAATCAACCCGCAGGTCGCCGCACGACTGGCGCGCGCACTTGATCGCTGGCGCAAGTACACGCCGGTGCTGCAAGCGAGCATGAAGGTCGCGCTGGAGAAAGTGTCGGCATCGACCAGCTTGTCGAACGACGTCGCCGAAGTGGTCGGCAAGGCCTTGAGCTGAGACTGACCCTGCCGCTGCCCCGTATACGCAAGATAACGATTTCAAACCATACCAACCAGGAACCCCGATGAAACGCATCAGCCTCACGCAGCACCTGATCGAGCAGCAGCGACTGCACAACACCATTCCCGCCGAACTGCGCTTGCTGATCGAAGTCGTTGCGCGTGCGTGCAAGACCATCAGCCATTCGGTCGGCAAGGGCGCGCTGGGTGATGTGCTGGGCTCGGCCGGCAGCGAGAATGTGCAGGGCGAGGTGCAGAAGAAGCTCGACATTCTGTCCAACGAGATCCTGCTGGAGGCCAATGAGTGGGGCGGCCATCTTGCGGCGATGGCATCGGAAGAGATGGAATCCTTCCATCCGATCCCGAATCGTTATCCGAAGGGCGAGTACATGCTGTTGTTCGATCCGCTTGATGGCTCGTCCAACATCGATGTCAACGTCACCATCGGCACCATCTTCTCCGTGCTGAAGGCGCCGGAAGGCATGGCCGAACCGACCGAGCAGGACTTCCTGCAGCCGGGCACCCGGCAGGTCGCCGCAGGTTATGCGGTGTACGGCCCGCAGACTATACTGGTGCTTACCACCGGCAATGGCGTGCATTGCTTCACGCTCGACCGTGAGATGGGTTCGTGGGTGATGACCCAGCGCGACATCCAGATTCCCGCGGACACCGCCGAATACGCGATCAATGCATCGAACTCGCGCCACTGGTTCCCGCCGGTGAAGAAGTACATCAGCGAACTTGAAGCCGGCAAGACCGGCCCGCGCGGCAAGAACTTCAACATGCGCTGGATCGCATCGATGGTCGCCGACGTGCATCGCATCCTGAACCGCGGCGGCATCTTCATGTACCCGGCCGATGCGCGTGATCCGGACAAGCCGGGCAAGCTGCGCCTGATGTATGAGGCCAACCCGATGTCTTTCCTCATCGAGCAGGCCGGCGGCGCTGCCACCGATGGCCGCCAGCGCATCCTCGATATCCAGCCCACCGAATTGCACCAGCGCGTTGCAGTCTTCCTCGGTTCGAAGAATGAGGTCGAGCGCGTGACTGGCTACCATAACGAACAATAAGCGCTAAGCAATCCCTTCGCGGTCGAATTCGCCCCGAAAGCAACGGGGCGAAGCGAATTTGCCAGAAGGGTATTGAATTTTGCTAGAATACGGCGCTTCGCTGATGTAGCTCAGTTGGTAGAGCAACTGATTCGTAATCAGTAGGTCGACGGTTCGATTCCGCCCATCAGCACCAAAACATGCGGGTAAGTGGCCCTTGGCCGCTTATCCGCATTTCTACATCCCGCCCCGATTTCTGCAATGCTGCCCGGACCTTCGCCGATTGGTCTGGTCGCACCCTCTCTGCGTATCCGACAGAAAGCCGATTTCCGATCCGCAGCTCAGTGCTCGACGACGTCGGCGCGCAAGGTCTTGACGCTGGCGATGATGGCATCCACGTCGGCCGCTTCGATGCCGCCTGCCGTCAACGCATCCGACAACAGTTTGACCGTGAGTTCGAACGAGGCCTGGGTGATGCCTGCACCTTGGTGAGCTTCCTTCATGCTGCGACCAGTGTAATCCTGCGAGGTGCTGCCCATCGCCATGGCGACGAAGGCGATCTGGTGCTGAATCAGTTCTCCCAACGATACGTTGGCAAAATAAGGGCTGAGCTGGGGATCAAGCATTACGCGCTTGTAGAAATCCCTGACGATCGTGGTGATCGCGGGGAATCCGCCATATTTGTCGAAAAGCGTTTGAGTCATATATTTTTTTCCAAAGCAAACCGGGTCGAATTCGGAATGAGCCATGAAGTTCTTGTGAACAAGACTTAGTGTGCCACATCCCTTGCTGACCTGTATGTAATCCAGGTGAGTTTCGGCCACCCTTTTGCGGCGCACCTGTCGGTGCGGCAGCTGAAATCCTTCAAAATCTTTCAGGCCTTGCAGCCCGATCTGCAACACGGCTGCGTGCTAACATCCGTAAACCCAACGAAACTATCGGAAGCTTCATCCATCATGGCATTCACTACCGAAAACCATCCTGGCGTCAGCGCCGACATACCCGCGCAATCGCGCGGCTTCGTGCTCAACCATTCGATGCTGCGCGTGAAAGATCCGGCCGTGGCGCTGGACTTCTACACCCGCATCATGGGCATGCGCGTGCTGCGCAAGCTGGACTTCCCCGAGATGAAATTCTCGCTGTACTTCCTCGCCAAGGTCGAGGAAGGCACCAGCGTGCCGGAAGAAGTGGGCGAGCGTACCGCGTGGACCTTCAGCCAGCACGGCATCCTCGAGCTGACCCACAACTGGGGTACCGAGAACGACCCGGAATTCAAATACCACGACGGCAATGCGCAGCCGCAAGGCTTCGGCCACATCTGCTTCTCGGTGCCGGACCTGGCAGCTGCCGTGCAGTGGTTCGACGAGAATGGCGTCACCTACGTGAAGCGCCCCGAGCAGGGCAAGATGCGCGACGTCGCCTTCATCAAGGATCCGGACGGCTACTGGATCGAGATCGTGCAGCCCAGCCTGTTGAAAAACCTGGGGCGCTGATCACGACGCGTCACTGCACGCAGGGATTCGCCAGACAAAAAATGCGCCGACATGTCGGCGCATTTTTTTTACGACATTCGTGACCTTCGCAGCACTCACTTTCGCCAGCTGACGACAGAAGCCAGTTCGGCGGCTGTCAGCTTCGGAGCCAGTTGCAGGATGAAGTCCACCGCATATTCACGCAGGAAGGCGCCGCGGCGCACCGCCACGCGCGTGACGTTCGGCGCAAACAGATGGCTGGCCGAGATCGCCTTCAGGCCGTTGCCAAGGTTGCTGGCGACTGCCATCGACGCCACCAGTCCGACGCCCATGCCCAGCGAAACATACTGCTGGATCACGTCCGAATCCATTGCTGTCAACACGATGTCGGGCGACAGGCTGTGCGTTTCGAATGCTTCGTCGATATGGCTGCGGCCGGTGAAGCCCTGGTCATAAGTAATCAGCGGATACTCAGCCAGGTCTTGCAAGCTGACTTCCCTCTGGCCCAGCAGCGCATGGCCGTCGGGTACCACGATTACATGGTGCCACTCGTAGCAGGGGAAGGACACCAGCTCATCGAACTGCGTCAGGCCTTCGGTCGCGATGCCGATATCGGCCTTGCCGGACAATACCCATTCGGCGATGTGCTCGGGGGCGCTTTGCTGCAGCGCGATCCGCACATCGGGGAAGGCCGAGCGAAAATGCTGCACCGCCTTCGGCAGCACATAGCGTGTCTGCGTGTGGGTGGCCGCAATCGACAGCGTGCCGGTGGTCTTGCCGGAGAACGAAGCCCCTACGCGCTGCAGGTTCTCCGCTTCGAGCAACAGCTTTTCGACGATCTGCAGAACTTCCTTGCCAGGCTCCGTGAGGCCGGTCAGGCGCTTGCCGTTGCGCTCGAAGATATCGACGCCCAGCTCTTCCTCGAGCTCGCGGATCTGGCGGCTCACGCCCGGCTGCGATGTGAACAGCGCATTCGCAACTTCGGTCAGGTTGAAGCCGCGGCGCGCTGTCTCGCGCACAGAACGCAATTGCTGGAAATTCATGTCAGACCGCCTCGTCGAGGAAGACGCGCACGCGTTTCGGTTTCACCAGCACGGTGGCGCCCAGCTGCAGGTTCAGCTGCGCAAAGCGCTCGCTGGGCAGCACGGCTTCGATCAGGCCGTGATCGTCGTCGCGCTCCAGCTCCAGCTGCGCCAGCGGGCCGATCGCATGGGCGCGCGTGAGACGCGCGACGATGCCTTCGCCGCCGGCTACATAGGGCTCCACATCCAGTTCATGCGGGCGCACATAGCCGACGCCGGCGGCGTCGCGGGCATGGCTATGGTCGGGCACCTGCAGCGGCGTGCCGCCCGATTCCAGCACCCCCTCGTGCACGCGGCCATGGAACAGGTTCACGTTGCCGAGGAAGCTGTACACGAAAGGCGAGGCTGGGTGGTTGTACACCTCGTCCGGCGCGCCGATCTGTTCCACCTTGCCACGGTTCATCAGCACCACACGGTCGGCGACTTCGAGCGCCTCTTCCTGGTCATGCGTGACGAAGATGCTGGTCACGTGCAGTTCGTCATGCAGGCGACGCAGCCAGCGGCGCAACTCCTTCCTGACCTTCGCATCGAGCGCGCCGAACGGCTCGTCCAGCAGCAGCACGCGCGGCTCGACGGCCAGTGCGCGCGCCAGCGCGATACGCTGGCGCTGGCCGCCCGACAGCTGCGACGGATAGCGGTCGGCCAGCCAGTCCAGCTGCACCAGCGACAGCAGTTGCATCACCTTCTCGCGGATCTCGCGCTCCGAAGGGCGCTGGTGGCGCGGCTTCACGCGCAGGCCGAAGGCGATGTTCTCGAACACGCTCATGTGCCTGAACAGCGCATAGTGCTGGAACACGAAGCCGACCTGGCGCTCGCGCACATGCTGGACCGATGCGTCTTCGCCATCCAGGATTACTTGCCCGTGGTCGGGTTGCTCGAGGCCGGCGATCACGCGCAGCAGCGTGGTCTTGCCGCAGCCGGACGGCCCCAGCAGCGCGGTCAGTTCGCCGCTGGCGAAATCCAGCGAGACGTTGTCGAGTGCGACGAAATCGCCGAAGCGCTTGCCGATGTTGCGTACTTCAATGCTCATGATTCAGCTCCACGGTACTCACCTCCGTCTCGTGACGGACGCGCCATTCAATGATCGTTTTCAGTGCCAGCGTCACCAGCGCCAGCAGGGCCAGCAGCGATGCGACGGCGAACGCAGCGGCAAAGTTGTATTCGTTGTAAAGGATCTCGACCTGCAGCGGCATCGTGTTGGTCTCGCCGCGGATGTGGCCGGACACCACCGACACCGCGCCGAACTCGCCCATCGCGCGCGCATTGCACAGGATGACGCCGTACAGCAGGCCCCAGCGAATGTTCGGCAGCGTCACGTGCCAGAAGGTGCGCCAGCCGGAAGCGCCCAGTACCAGCGCCGCTTCTTCTTCCTCGGTGCCCTGCGATTGCATCAGCGGGATCAGTTCGCGCGCGACGAACGGGAAGGTGACGAACACCGTCGCCATCACGATGCCGGGCACCGCGAACAGGATCTGCACGTCATGTTCCATCAGCCAGGCGCCGAACCAGCCATGCGCGCCAAACAGCAGCACATAGATCAGGCCCGAGATCACCGGCGACACCGAGAACGGCAAGTCGATCAGTGTCAGCAGCAGGCTCTTGCCGCGGAATTCGAACTTCGCGATCGCCCACGATGCAGCCACGCCGAATACCAGGTTGGCCGGCACCGCAATCGCCGCGGTGAGCAGCGTCAGTTTGATCGCATGCCAGGCGTCTTCTTCGGTGATCGCGAGCAGGTAGGTGTCCCAGCCTTTTTTCAGGGCCTCGGTGAAGACGACCGCCAGCGGCACCAGCAGGAACAGGAAGGCAAAGGCTAGCGCAATGGCGATCAGCAGCAGGCGCACCCAAGTCGGTTCTTGTGTAGCGGCCGGCACATACGGCGGCTCGGCGCGCGCATGGGATCCATGCGCTCCATGAGCGGCGTGCGCAGCGCCCAGAGTGGAAGCAGTGGCGCTCATCTCAGGTCCTTTCCTTGCTGCCGCGCTTGCGCATCCACGCCTGCAGCAGGTTAATCGCCAGCAGCAGCACGAAGGATGCGGCCAGCATCACGACGGCAATCGCGGTCGCGCCTGCATAGTCGTATTGCTCGAGTTTGGTAATGATCAGCAGCGGGACGATCTCGGAAATCATCGGCATGTTGCCGGCAATGAAAATCACCGAGCCGTATTCGCCGAGTGCACGCGCAAAGGACAAGGCGAAACCAGTGAGCAGCGCTGGCAGGATCGAAGGGAAGATCACATGCTGGAAGGTCTGCAGTCGCGTCGCGCCGAGGCAGGCGGCGGCTTCCTCGAGTTCGCGCTCGGCTTCTTCCAGCACCGGCTGCACGGTGCGCACGACAAAGGGCAGGCCGATGAAGACCAGCGCCACGCCCACGCCCAGCGGCGTGAACGCGACCTTGATGTCGAAGGCGGCCAGCCGGCTGCCTATCCAGCCATTGCCGGCATACAGCGCGGTCAGCGCAATACCGGCGACAGCGGTCGGCAGCGCGAACGGCAGGTCGACGAAGGCATCCAGCAGCTTCTTGCCGGGGAAGCGGTAGCGCACCAGCACCCACGCGAGGATGGTGCCGAACACCGCATTGATGGCGGCCGCCACCAGCGACGCGCCAAAGCTCAGCCGGTATGCCGCCAGCACGCGCGGTGCGGTGACGGTGGTCCAGAACTTGTCCCAGTCCATGGAAAGCGTATTGAGCACCAGCGCCGACAGCGGGATCAGTACGACCAGCGACAGGTAGGCCACCGTGAAGCCCAGCGACAGCGTGAACCCGGGTAGCACACGCTTGCTGCCGCGGGCGCGGGGGGTGGGGAAAGTCTGGGCTGACATTGGGTTTTATAAGTTTTAGGTCTAAAGAATCGTGATGTTTGCATCGCCCGGTTATAAAAAGAACGAATTTTTTGGCATTTCCTTAGAAGATTTCCGAATAAAAGACCGGCCCGGCAGCTGGCGCTGCGGGGCCGAAGAAGGAAAAGAGCAGGAGAGGAGATGAAAAAGACAGGGAAATGACGCCGGATCAGGGCTCCGGCGGGCCCGCGAGAATCGTCCGATCAGAAGGCCAGCTGGTAGCGGGCCACCAGCAGCTTCTCGCTCTTGCCATTCAGCGAGCCGCCTTCGAAGTTCGTGATCTCGTAGTTCAGCGCCAGCTTCGAGCTTTCATTCAGGTACCAGTTGGCGCCCACGGCAGTCGACTTCGCGGTCAATGCATAGTTGCCGGTGGTGCGGAACGCCGTCGGCAGCGAGGCATCGATGCGGTTTTCCTGATAGCGGGCCAGCAGTTCGAAGGCACCCCAGCCGCCTTCCGCGCCGGGCTTGAACGGGCTGTAGGGCTTGACCCCTTTGAACGATGCGTCTTCGCCAGTCAGCAGCCAACTGCCGGCCAGTTGCCACGCGTTGTTGTGCGCAGTCGCCCGGGTGTTGCTGGCATTGATCAGGTCTTGCGACACTTCCGCATACTCGGCGATCAGACCAAACGGCCCCTTGTAGAAGTAAGCCTGCGGCGACCAGCGAGTGCGCGTGCCATTGCTGGCGACGTTCGTGTTGTAGGCAAAGAAGTTATTCGCCTGGCCGGGCGTCTTGTAGCTCGGCACGCCCTGTGCGCTGGTGCTGGTCGCCAGCGATGAAGTACCGGTGGTGCCGGCCACGCCAAAGCCCAGGCCTTGCAAGGGGCTGTCGGTGCCCGCGAACGGTGTCGTGAAGATGCGCGCCGCGAATTCCTTGTCGGCGTTCACGTCTTGTGCCGTCGTGTTCTCTCCACCATCAATGGTGCCGTTGAATACGCCGACTGCATAGCTCAGCTTGTTGTCGAGCACATCACCAAACACCGACACACCGAGGTCGCGGTTGGGCAGGATGTTGTTGCTCACATAGCTGCGTTCGATGAACTTGATGTCCGCACCGCCTTGCAGGCGTTCAAGGCCGACGAAAGGCTTGAATTTGCCGACGCGAACCTGAGCGGCCGGGTTGTGTTTCAGGTCGAGGTAGGCATCGACGACGGCGCTCTTGTTTTCGCCGAATTCGGGCGTGAAGCGGAAGCCGTATTTGCCAAACACCGTACCCTCGAAGGTCGGTCGGATGCGGCGTGCGAGGAAGCCATCAACGGCCGTCGGGAAGGCGTCGCCAGTGAAATCGCGGTAGTCGAAATGGACCAGGCCACGGAGGCGGTACTCAAACTGACCGTCGGCGGATTTGAAGCCGAAGCCCTTCTCGCTGGCGTTGACGACGGGCGTCGACTTCTGCTTTGCTGCCAGTTCTTCTGAAGCCAGCTCCTGCTTGCGATCCAGCACGCGCAGCTTCTGGTCCAGTTCCTGGATTTGCGCCTTCAGTTTTTCGATGTCGGCCTTGTCATCCGCATGGGCCGGGATCGAAGTGAAAACTGCGCTGACTGCGGTGGCGATGAGCAGGCGTGAGAAGGGCCTGCCCAGTGAATTTTTCACTGAGTTCATGGTGTTTTCCTTATTGTGCGTTGGGTGGCGACCGGCGGGCCTTGCCGGTCTTCCGAGATCAAAATGTCAGGTGTGTGGCGTGATGCCGGCCCTGTCAGTGATGGTGTGAATGAAGGATTACTTCGCCTGGTAGATCTGGTCGAAGACGCCGCCATCGGCGAAGTGCGCCTTTTGTGCCTTGGTCCAGCCGCCGGCGACTTCATCGACGGTCAGCAGCTTCACCTTCGGGAATTGCGACGCGTACTTCTTCGCGATCTTGTCCGCGGTCGGGCGGTAGTAATGCTTCGCTGCGAGTTCCTGCCCTTCGTCGGAGTACAGGTAGTTCAGGTAGGCTTCGGCCGCCTTGCGGGTACCGCGACGGTCGACGACCTTGTCGACCACGGCCACCGGCGGCTCGGCCAGGATGCTGACCGAAGGCACGACGATCTCGACCTTGTCCGGACCCAGTTCCTTGATCGCCAGCAGCGCTTCATTTTCCCAAGCCAGCAGCACGTCGCCGATGCCGCGCTCGACAAAGGTGGTCGTTGCGCCGCGCGCGCCCGAGTCGAGCACCGGCACGTTCTTGTAGACCTTGGCGAGGAATTCCTGCGCAGTCTTTTCATTGCCGCCCGGCTGCTTCAATGCATAGCCCCAGGCTGCCAGATGGTTCCAGCGTGCGCCGCCCGAGGTCTTCGGGTTCGGCGTCACCACCGATACGCCGGGTTTGGCGATGTCGCCCCAATCCTTGATGCCTTTCGGATTGCCCTTGCGGACCAGGAAGACGATGGTCGACGTGTACGGGGCGCTGTTGTGCGGCAGGCGCTTTTGCCAGTCTTTCGCGATCAGGCCGCGTTGCGCGATCTCGTCGATGTCATAGGCCAGCGCCAGTGTCACCACGTCGGCTGCGAGGCCGTCGATGACAGCGCGCGCCTGCTTGCCCGAGCCGCCATGCGACTGCTTGATCTTCAGTTCGCTGCCGGACTGCGTCTTCCACTGCGCGGCGAAGTTCTTGTTGACGTCCTGGTAGAGCTCGCGCGTCGGGTCATACGACACGTTGAGCAGCGAGAGTTCGTTAGCGTGCGCGGTCGCGGTTGCCAATGTGGCCGCCAGCGTCAGCAGGGCTGCGGCGATCAGTCTTGTTTTCATGGTGTCCTTTCTGAGACGTGGTCCGTATTGCGAAGTCGATGGGCATGCAACGGATTGCTGTATGCATGCGACAGGACGAAGCTTAGTTTTTGGCCAAGGCTTGAGGGAACGAATAAGTTTGCACTTCCTTATGCAGATTCCGGATATGGCCGCCGACCGCCTTGGTCTTTGGCCCCGGTCTGACGGTGCCGCCGGAAAAACCCCATACAATTGAAGGCTTTCAACCACCTGCCGGCGGCGTGGGTTCAAGACGCCGCAATTGGCTGGAATAGCCTGAAATTGCCTGGAGACGCCTGATGACCGACTTCACTACTGGCCTGGAACGCCGCCCCGTCAACTTTGCACCGCTGACACCGATCGATTTCATCGACCGCGCCGCAGCCGTCTATGGCGACCGGCTGGCCGTAGTGCACGGCGGGGTGCGGCGTACCTGGCGCGAGACTTATGCACGCACCCGTCGCCTGGGCTCGGCGCTGCAACAGCGCAGCATCGCGAAAGACGACGTGGTGGCCGTTCTGCTGCCGAACATCCCCGAGATGGTCGAGGCCCACTTCGGCGTGCCGATGGCGGGCGCCGTGCTCAACACGCTGAACACGCGGCTCGACCTGGCGACGCTGCAGTACATGCTGAAGCACGGCGAAGCGAAGGCCCTGATCACCGATACCGAATACCTGCCGCTGGTCGACGACATTCGCAAGGCGATGCCTGAGCTGCTGATCATCGGCGTGAAGGACCCCACGGTCGATACGCCGGCCATGCCGTCCGGCTGGCTCGATTACGAAGCGCTGCTGGCCGAAGGCGATCCGGATTTCGCGTGGCAGCCGCCGGCCGACGAGTGGGATGCGATCGCGCTCAACTACACCTCAGGCACCACCGGTGATCCGAAGGGCGTGGTCTACCATCATCGCGGGGCAACCATCAATGCGATCTCCAATATCCTCGAATGGGACATGCCCAAGCATGCGGTTTACCTGTGGACGCTGCCCATGTTCCACTGTAATGGCTGGTGCTTCCCGTGGACGCTGGCTGCGCGTGCCGGCGTCAATGTCTGCCTGCGCAAGTTCGATGCGCAGGGCGTGCTCGACCTGATCGCGAAGGAACGCGTCACCCATTACTGTGGCGCGCCCATCGTGCAGAGCGCGCTGGTGGCCGCGCCCGAGGAATACCGCCATCGTATCAAGCATCGCGTATCGACCATGGTGGCCGCGGCGCCGCCGTCATCGGCAATGCTCGCGCAAATGGCCGAGATGGGCTTCGACATCACGCACGTGTACGGACTCACCGAAGTCTATGGCCCGGCCACGGTCTGCGCGAAGCAGGAAGACTGGAATGAGCTGAGCCTCGGCGAACAGGCGCAAATGAATGCGCGGCAGGGCGTGCGCTATCACTTGCAGGCTGGCGTGACGGTGATGGACCCGGAGACCATGCAGCCGGTGCCAGCCGATGGCGAGACCATGGGCGAGATCATGTTCCGCGGGAATATCTGCATGAAGGGCTATCTGAAGAATCCACGTTCAACCGAAGAGTCCTTCAAGGGTGGCTGGTTCCATACCGGCGACCTGGCCGTGATGTACCCGGACGGCTACCTGCGCATCAAGGACCGCAGCAAGGACATCATCATCTCCGGTGGCGAGAACATCTCCAGCATCGAGGTCGAGGATGCGCTGTACCAGCACCCGGCCATCGTCGCGGCCGCCGTGGTGGCCGCGCCCGACCCGAAGTGGGGCGAGGTGCCGTGCGCCTTCATCGAGACCCGTCCCGGCGTGGAGCTGAGCAAGGATGAGGTGGTCGCGCACTGCAAGGCGCTGCTGGCCGGCTTCAAGGTGCCGAAGATCGTGGTGTTCAAGGAGCTGCCGAAAACCTCGACCGGCAAGATCCAGAAATTCGTGCTGCGCGAAGAGGCTGGCTCGGCGAAGGCGATCGACCAGTCCTGATGCGTCGGGATCATGGTCGCAGACACGATCGCGCCGGCCGTCGGCGCGCTGGTGTTCAAGAGGGCAGGTGGTGCTGCCCGGAGCAGATCTTTACTTCGCAGGCGCCTTGATCGCGGTCCATGCGCCCATCGCCTGCGGCGTCAGCGCTGCCCATTTGTCGAGGTCGGCCTTGGGCACGTCGGCCGGCGGCGTGCCGACGTTCAGCATCGCCGACTGGAATTCCTTCTCGCTCGGCTTCTCGGGCAGCTTGCTGAAGAAGGCGATGCGCCACGCATTGCAGGTCGCGGCATCATGCACGACCGCGGCCTTGTTGCCCGGCCAGCCCTTGATGATATCGGTGAGCACCGCTTCGCGCCGACCCTTGAGCTCGGCCGGAGTCAGCTTCGCCTTGGTGCGCGCTTGCTTGTTCGTTGTATGAACCTGGGTGAACAGTCCGGCGATATCGCCCATCAGGGAGCCGAACTGCGGCGAAGGCACGGTCAGTGTCGAGTGCAGCTGCGAGATCGCCGAGCAGCGCAGCGCAGCGGCTTCGACCGGGGTGTCGTCCTGCGGGGCTGCGGCAGCGACTGCGGGCGCGGCACAGGCGAGCGCAAGAAGGACGCGTCGGACATGGCCGGCAAGGCGGGCATGGCGGGCAAGTCGGGTCACGCCGAGGGTCGTCTGCTTCATGGTCTTCCTCATGATGTTTTTATCGGTTGCAGATGCGCGTCGATTGTAGCGGAAGCGCCTGCCGGCCAAGGTTCATGAAATATAATCACAGGCTTCACCAAACCACCTGCCGTCCCGGAACCGAACCCATGCGAGTCTTCAATTTCAGCGCTGGTCCTGCCGCATTGCCGGAGCCCGTGCTCCGTCGCGCCGCCGAAGAGATGCTCGACTGGCATGGCAGCGGCATGTCGGTGATGGAGATGAGCCACCGCGGCAAGGAATTCATCAGCATCGCCGACAAGGCCGAAGCCGATTTCCGTCGCCTGCTGGGCATCCCGTCCAACTACAAGGTGCTGTTCCTGCAGGGCGGCGCGCTGGCGATGAACGCGATCATCCCGATGAACCTGCTCGGCACGAAGACCTCGGCCGATTACGTGAACACCGGCGAATGGTCGAAGAAGTCCATCAGCGAGGCGAAGAAGTACTGCCGCGCGAACGTGGTCGCGTCTGCCGAGGACCGCAAGTTCACCTATGTGCCGCCGCAATCAAGCTGGCAGCTCGACCCGAATGCCGCTTATGTCCATGTGTGCACCAACGAGACCATCGGCGGTGTCGAGTATTTCTGGGTGCCCGAAGTCGGCGATGTGCCGCTGGTGGCCGACATGTCCTCGCACATCCTGTCGCGCGAGATCGACGTGACGAAGTACGGCGTCATCTATGGTGGCGCACAGAAGAACATCGGCCCGGCCGGCGTCACCTTCGTGATCGTGCGCGAAGACTTGCTCGATCGCGCGCTGCCGATCACGCCGTCGGTATTCCACTGGAAGGAGCAGGCCGCGGCCGATTCGATGCTCAACACGCCGCCCACCTATGGCATCTACATCGCCGGTCTGGTGTTCGAGTGGCTGCTCGAGCAAGGCGGCATGCAGGCGATCGAGGCGCGCAACATCGCCAAGGCCGGGCTGCTGTATGACTACCTCGATGCCAGCGGCTTCTATGTGAGCCCGGTCGAGCGCGACTGCCGTTCGCGGATGAACGTGCCGTTCTTCCTGAACGACGACAAGCTCAACGATGCCTTCCTGAAAGGCGCCGATGCAAACGGCCTGGTGCAGCTGAAGGGTCACCGCGTGGTCGGCGGCATGCGGGCGTCGATCTACAACGCGATGCCGATCGAGGGCGTGCAGGCGCTGGTCGATTACATGAAAGAGTTTGCCCGAACCCACGGGTAAGCAGGGCCTGTCTCTTGCCCTTTGCGTGACGACACCACCGTCGTCACGATGCGCGGAATTTAATCGCGATCCATTACTCCAATCCGAAAGCTTGCCGCTCGCCATCGCGGGCGGTGTCGTCGCACAGCTTTTACCGGAGCGCACATGGATCCTCTGTACCCGCAATCATCCCCCGCCGACGTCGAGATCAGCCTGCATGAGCGCCAGCGGCGCGAACTGATGCAAATGCTGTCCAACTGCGGCAGCCGCCCGGTGGCCGAGCTGTCGGAGATGTCCGAAGCCGAGCGCTGCAAATGGCTGTTCTGGAACCTGCACGAGAACCTCGACGAGATCCGGCGCATGGAGCCTTCGCTGCAGGCGCGCGTGACCAGCATGCAGTTCACGGTGCTCGACGGATCGACACTGACCGGCGACGGCTCGATGGAGAAACGGCTGGACCTTGCGTGCAAGTGGACGCTGGAGCTGAGTTATCCCGGCTTCCCGGACGAGATCAGCCACGGCCTCGGCGATGGCTGGGTCAACCTGGTGATTGCAGACGAGTCACCGGCCTACCTGAGCGTGCAGGACGGACAGAAGGCCTATCTTGATGCCGACCACACCACCTACCCGAACCAGTTGTATCTCGAAGGCTGGGTGACGCCGGGCGTGTGGCAGGAGATGCGATCGCACTTGTCCAACCCGAACCCGACCTGCCGCACCGACGTGGTCTTGCTCGACAACGTGCTGTTTCCGGTGAAAAGCGGATTTGATTTCGTGCTGGGGCCGCCGGGTTCGATCGGGGTGGTCAACATGGAGTTCCGTGCGTTCTCGCACCCGACCGAGCGGCGTTCGTTCCGCCGCGGCGAGCCGCGCCGCCGAACCTGATGCGCCGTGCCGACACGGCCCCAGGAGGGCCCCACGCAGCGGGTGGCGCAGCGCCGCTTGCATGCTATCTTCACGGGTGACAGCCTTGCAGTCGGAGGACCCTGATGGAAATGCACCGCGCACCCACCCCTTTGCCGGACGACGAACCTTTCGAGGAAGACGTGCCGCAGCCGATCCCGCCAGAAGAGCCGGTACCGGACCCGAATCCGGAATAAGCAACAAGCAATAAGCGACAAGCAAGAAGCGCTCGTCGTCGGGCGTATGCGCATCGAAGCGCAGGGAAGGGCGCACGCCGAGCGCGGACGCCCCGGCATCAGCCTTGGCTGCGCAGCGCGCGCTCTTCCGCTTCCTGCATGTGCTGTATGTGCCGCAAGTACCAGGACAGCGCCACCGCGACGATCGCCAGGCTCAGGCTGTTCCCGAGCCAGAAGCCGGCCGCGCCCTGCAGTATGGCCGGCGTGCCGCCGAGCACGTCGAAGCCCATCAGGTAGCCGCCACCCAGCCCCATGCCCCACAGCGCGAAGGCGTACATGATCGTTGGCACGGTCGCGACCTTGTACGCGCGCAGCACATAGGCGGTGCCGACCTGCCAGGAATCAAACAGCTGGTAGAAGGCGATGAAGAAGAACAGCGGCATGGCGGCGGCCGCGACCTGTGCGTCCGGCGTGTACGCGCCGATGATGAACTCGCGTGTCAGCCACACCAGTACGCCGATGCCCACCGCCAGCAGCGCACCGAGACGCACACCAGCCCGGCCCGCATGCCGTGCAGCAGCCAGACGGCCGGCGCCGATTTCCTGCGCGACCAGCGTGCCGGTCGCATTCGCAATCGACAGCGGCAGCATGTACAGCACAGTGCCGAAGTTGGCAGTGATCTGGTGCGCGGCCAGGGTCTCGTTGCCGAGGCGCGCGATGAACAAGGCCATGAAGGTGAAGGCTGTCACCTCGATCAGGTAGGACAAGCCCATCGGTACGCCCAGCTTCAGCAGCTCCGACTGCGCGCGCCACACCGGACGCCCGAGGCCGCGGCCGAACAAATTGAATTGCTGGTAATGCGCGCCGCGACGCACGATCATCCACGCGATGCCGACCGCCAGCCACGCCGTGATCGTGGTTGCGATCGCACAACCTGGCGTGCCGAGCGCGGGTATGCCCAGCAGGTCGGGCGCGCCGAAGATGAACAGCGCATTCAGCGGGATCTTGGCCAGCAGGCCGGCGACCTGGATCAGCATCACCATCCGCGGCCGTGAGGTCGCCGTGTTCAGCGACGCATAGATGCGAAAGCCCAGCGTGGCCGGCAGCGCCAGCGCCAGCAGGCGCAGGTACTCGCGCACGCGGTCTTCGAGCGCCGGCGGCGCCTTCGCGATGTCGAGCAGGATTTGCGGGAACAGCAGCAGCAGGCAACCGATCACGGACAGGAACAAGGCCAGCCACACGCCTTGCCGGACTTCGTCGCCGATCGCCTCATGCTTCTTCGCGCCATACAGCTGGCCGATCACGGGCGACAGCGCCTGCATCACGCCCGACAGGCCGACGAAGAAGCTCACGTAGATGGACGCGCCCAGCCCGAGCGCCGCGAGGTCGGTCGCCGAGTAACGGGCGGTCATCACGGTGTCGATCACGCCGTTGCTGATCACTGCCAGCTGGCCCACCAGGATGGGCCAGGCCAGAGATGCGACGCGACGGGTGAACGACGCCGGTGGGCTGGCGTGTCCGGTGTCAGTCATGGAAGCTTGCGTCGGAACAGTCGGAAGAATTCATGCCGGTCGGCGGCACGGCGGCCTTGCCAGAGTAAGGTCAGGTCGCCATCGACCTTCTTCATCTCGGCGCCGCGGCGGCGCAGGCCATCGTCCTGCACCAGCAGGAATTCGCAATCGCGGCCGCCCGGCTTGGCAAAGCGCACATTGCCGAGGTAGGCAAACGACGCGCGCTGCGCCGGACCCAGGCCATCGGCATTCACGCAGCGATAGTCTGCAGGCAGGTTGGACTCGATGCTCGCGGCCACGCCGGCATAGCTCTGGCTGTAGTTCAGCCACGGCAGCCACAGCGTCATCAGCAGCACCCAGCACAGCACCAGGCCGCCGGTCGACAGCACGACGGCGCGCCACAGCACCGGCGGGCGGCGGCCGAGACGCCATTGCAGCAGCAAGACCCAGCCGACCGTGGTGGCGAGCGCGACCAGCATTGCCAGCAGGTTGAATTCGGGCTGGAAACCGGGCGCGAGCTTGAAGACATTTTTCGCCAGCTGCGCAGGCCAGCCGGTCTGCTTCGCGATCCAGCCCAGCCACAGGAAGGCGCCCAGCGCGGTCAGCGTCATCACCGAGAACCAGTCGATCGCATTGATGGCGCCGCGTTTCAGCGTCGGCAGGCCGAAGGTCGCGAGGATGGCCAGCGGCGGCAGCAGTGCCAGCAATTCATAGTCGTGCAGGCGGGGCGAGAACACGGCCAGAGCCAGCAGCATCACGATGCCGGCCGCTGGCAGCAGCACGTGCAGCGAGACTTGCGTGCGCCATGCATACACAGTCCAGGCCGCGATCGGCCATGCCGGCCATGCGTACCAGACCAGCACCTTCGGCAGTTCGGACAGGGACTTCGCTGTCGGCATCCCCAGTTCCTTCAGGTCGCCGGCCAGCCAGGTGGCGGCCAGGCCTTCGGGCACGACCTGCTGGCGCGCGATCAGCCACAGCGCGGGCAGCAGCAGCGCCAGCGGCAGCGCGCTCAGCAGTACCGGGCGCAGCGCCTGTCGGTAGTGGATCGCGGCCAGTGCGGCGAAGGCAATCATCAACGCCAGCGGCGCGGTCCAGCCATGCGTCAATACCAGCGCGCCAAGCGTCAGGCCGAGGCCGGCGCCGGCACGCGGCGTGGGTTGGTCGAACACGCAGGCTGCGCCATAGAAGGTGGCGGCCACCAGCGCGACGAACAGCGCCGGCGCGGCCGTCTCGTGGCTGCGCAGCAGCAGGCCGAGGCTGGCGACGAAGATCAGCAGTGCGCCATCGGCCAGCGTGCGGCCGTAGTCGATCGCGGCCGGCTGGCCGCCGAACGCCAGCTTCAGCGGCTGCGCTTCGGCGCGGCGGCCGAGCACGAAGGCCGTGCGCCAGACGCTGAGCGCGCCGATCGCGAAGAAGACGACGATGGAGATGCGGGCGGCGAGCGCGTCGCCGGTCAGCCAGCCAAACAATTTGATCAGCAGCGCCCCGGTCCAGAAGGCCAGCGGTGCTTCGTCCGGCATAGCCAGGCCGGCGATATTGGGCGCGAGCCAGTCGGCAATCGTGCCGTGCGCCATCGTCCACATGATGCCGAAGCCGGCCGCATCGTCGACCTTCCACGGGTCGCGGCGGATGATGCCGGGCAGGATGTACAACAGGCACATCGCAACCAGCCACCAGCGCGGCAAGGCGTGCGTGGCGGCAGCAGGTAGGCGTACGGGTTTCATCCGGGGGAGGGCGATGTGGATCGTTGTGGTTGGTTTGGCGATATTGTGCCGCATGAATCGTGCCCCAAGAAAAGCAAATGCCGCACAAGGCGGCATTTGCTTTCGGGGCAGGGCTGGCTTACTGGCCGGCTGCCTGGGTCTTCGAACCGACCTTGCCGAACTTCTGGCGGAACTTGTCGACGCGACCGGCGGTATCGACGATCTTGTGCTTGCCAGTGAAGAACGGGTGCGATTCCGACGACACTTCAACCTTCAGCAGCGGGTAGTCCTTGCCTTCGAAGTTGATGGTCTCGCGGGTCTGGACCGTCGAGCGGGTGATGAATTTGAAATCGCAGGAGAGGTCGTGAACGACGATCTCGCGGTAATCCGGGTGGATGCCTTCTTTCATGGTTTTCTCACTATCGTTGGGTAGCCAATCGTCGCTTCGTCGGTCCGTATTGCTTCTTGACCCGGTCGATGACCACTTGCCCTGTTAAAGGAACCCGCGATTATAGTGGAAAATCAATGGCTTGGACAAGTCACGGCAGAGCGGGCGTGGACTGGGGGAGAGCCTGGGCTGTGGTGGTCGCAGGGATCCGCCAACGGCCAAGCCCCAAAAGACAAGCGGCGCCCGCAGGCGCCGCCGATGTTGCCAGAACAAGAACCGCGATTCAGCGGTATCAGGAACCGCCGCGACGCATCAGGTCGAAGAATTCCGCATTGGTCTTGGTGGCCTTCATCTTGTCGAGCATGAACTCCATCGCTTCGATCTCGTCCATCCCGTACAGCAGCTTGCGCAGGATCCAGACCTTCTGCAGCACGTCCGGCTTGATCAGCAGCTCTTCGCGGCGGGTGCCGGACTTGCTGAGGTTGATCGCCGGGTAGACGCGCTTCTCGGCCAGGCGGCGCTCGAGGTGCACTTCCATGTTGCCGGTGCCCTTGAATTCTTCGTAGATCACGTCATCCATGCGGCTGCCGGTCTCGATCAGCGCGGAAGCGATGATGGTCAGCGAGCCGCCTTCCTCGATGTTGCGCGCCGCGCCGAAGAAGCGCTTCGGGCGCTGCAGCGCGTTGGCGTCCACACCGCCGGTCAGCACCTTGCCCGAGGCCGGGATCACGGTGTTGTACGCACGGGCGAGGCGGGTGATCGAGTCCAGCAGGATCACGACATCCTTCTTCATCTCGACCAGGCGCTTGGCCTTTTCCAGCACCATCTCGGCCACTTGCACGTGGCGGGTCGCCGGTTCGTCGAAGGTCGAGGCGACCACTTCGCCGCGCACCGAGCGCTGCATCTCGGTCACTTCTTCCGGACGTTCGTCGATCAGCAGCACGATCAGGGTCACGTCGGGATGGTTGGCGGTGATCGCATGCGCAAGGTGCTGCAGCATCACGGTCTTGCCCGACTTCGGCGATGCCACCAGCAGGCCGCGCTGGCCTTTGCCGATCGGCGCGATCATGTCGATGATGCGGCCGGTGATGTTCTCTTCGCCGCGCATCTCGCGCTCAAGCAGCAGCGGCTTGTTCGGGTGCAGCGGCGTCAGGTTCTCGAACAGGATCTTGTGCTTCGACGCTTCCGGCGGTTCGCCGTTGACCTTGTCGACCTTGACCAGCGCGAAGTAACGCTCGCCATCTTTCGGGGTCCTGACTTCGCCTTCGATCGAGTCGCCGGTATGCAGGTTGAAGCGGCGGATCTGGGACGGCGAGATATAGATGTCATCGGTCGACGCCATGTAGCTCGCATCCGGCGAGCGCAGGAAGCCGAAGCCATCCGGCAGCACTTCGAGTACGCCATCGCCGAAGATCTGCTCGCCGGACTTGGCGCGCCTCTTCAGGATCGCGAACATCAGTTCCTGCTTGCGCAGGCGTGCGGCATTGTCGATCTCGAGGCCAATGGCCATCTCGAGCAGGGCGGACACGTGGAGTGCCTTGAGTTCAGAAAGATGCATGGTCAGGGCCCGTGGCGGGCAAACAAAGGTGGGGGAGGGAACTGCGCTGGAAAAGGGAAGAAGCGGCAGCGCGAGCGCGCTGCCGCCGAAGCATCAGATATTGCTATCAATGAAGGAGGTCAGCTGGCCCTTGGCCAGTGCGCCGACCTTCTGTGCTGCCGGCACGCCGTTCTTGAACAGGATCAGCGTCGGGATGCCGCGGATGCCGAACTTGGCCGGCACGGCCTGGTTGGCATCGACGTCCATCTTCGCGATCTGCAGCTTGCCGTCGTATTCCTTGGCGACTTCTTCGAGGATGGGAGCGATCATCTTGCAGGGGCCGCACCATTCGGCCCAGAAGTCGACCAGCACAGGCTTGTCGGACTTGAGCACGTCGGTTTCGAAAGAACTGTCGGAAATGTGTTTGATGTTGTCGCTCATGTAATCCTCAACTGAGGTGGAAATCGGCCCGCCCTGGCATCTGATATCGGATTTGAATCGCACCGGACCTGTAGCGATCCTGCTATGCGCACATTGGGACAGCGCGCTGGAACTTCAAGGAGTGGGATCGAAACAGGAGGTGGCGCGGCGGGAATGGGGCAAATCATAACGCATTTTCAAGAAAAGTGTGCCCGACGCGGTCGCAGTCCGCGCGACCCTTGCGCGGTCGCATAAAATGCCGGTCAGCACCCCTGGCTAACCAGGACCAACAAGAACCGACAAGAACACCTCCCGCTCCTGACCCATGCCCGTCTCTGCCCGCGCAATCGCTCCCGGCCCCGGCTTCTGGCCGCAGCTCGCGCGCGTGCTGCTGGGCGCCGCGGACACCGAGGCCAATGCCTCGGCGCCGCCGCTGTCGGAATGGCTGGTGATGGTGCCGACCTTCACGCACATCGGCGCGCTGCGCGCCGCGCTGGCCAGAGAACTGGGCCCGAACTTCATACCGCCGCAGATACGCACGCTGTCGTCCTGGCTGGAGCAGCAGCTGCCCGAGCCGGGCGGTGCTGCGCCCGCCACCCCCAGCGAACGACTGATGGTGCTGTACGCAAAGCTGCGCGAGATCCCGTGGCTCAAGACCCTGCTGGCCACCCGCCGCAATGCCGACCTGCTGCCGCTGGCGCAGACCCTGCTGTCGCTCAACGATGAACTCAGCGCCGCGCTGCTGCCGTCGGCGCTGGCCCAGCCCGACGAGGTCGAGGATCGCTGGAAGGCGGCGCTGGCGCAGCTGTCGCCGCGCGCAGCCGCCTTGCTGTCGAACGAGGCGCATTTGGTTTGGGGGCTTTGGCAGGCCGAGCGCGACGCGCGCGACCCGGGCCTGATGCGGCACGCCGCAATGCAGCGTGCGGCCGACGCGGCCGAATTCCCGCTGCTGTGGTGCGCGCCGTGGGAGCCGGATGCGCTCGAGGCCGCCTTCCTCGAAGCATGGTCGCAGCGCCAGCCGGTGCTGCGCGTGCGGGTCGACTGGTCGGCCGATGCGCTGCCTGCCTTGCAGGCGCAAAGCTGGCCAGAGATTCTCGACGAAGGACTGGCCGAGGCAGCCGACCCCGTGCCGCCGGTGGGACTCAAGCTCTACCCCGCACGCAGCATGGAAGACGAGGCCCAGGCCGCGGCCCAGACCATTGTCGACTGGATCGCCGCCGGCAAGAAGCGCATCGCACTGGTGCCGCAAGACCGTGTGGTGGCGCGCCGCCTGCGCGCGCTGCTCGAGCGCGCCGACATCGTGGTCTCCGACGAAACCGGCTGGAAGCTGTCGACCACGCGCGCCGCAGCCGTCATCCATGCATGGATGGAGCTGGTATCGGCCGGTGGCGAGATCGCGCCCTTGCTCGACTTCCTGAAATCACCCTTCGTCCGTCATCCCGCCCTCGACGAGCCCGGCTCGCGCCATGCGCTCGAGCGCGCGCTGGTCAAGCTCGGCCATTCCGGCAACTGGTCGTCGGTGGCCGAGGCCGTCGCCGCGCTGCCTGAGGTGAAGGCGCTGGTCGGCGCGATCGCGCGTGAGGCGCAAACCTACCGCGCGAAAAAAGGCGTGGCCGACTGGGTCGCAGCCACCCTGCAGGTCTTTGATGCGCTCGGCTGCAGCGCGACGCTGGCCGCCGACAAGGCCGGCGAGCAACTGCTCGAGATGCTGGCCCGGCTCGAAACCGATTGCGCAAGCCTGAGCGAGGAATTCTCGCTGGCCGAATGGCGCGTGCTGCTGGACCTGGAACTGGAACAGACTGTCTTTGTCGCGCCGCGCGAGGACCGACGCGTGATGATGGTGCCCCTGAACGGCACCATGCTGCGCGAATTCGATGCGGCCATCGTGGTCGGCGCCGACAGCGAGCACCTGCCGTCGCGTCCGGCCGAGGCGCTGTTCTTTGCCAATGCAGTGCGCCGTGAACTGGGTCTGGCGACTCGCGAAGACAAGCAGCGCCAGCAGTTGCGCGAATTCTCAGCGCTGCTGAGCACCTGCCCCGAGGTCGTGCTGTCCTGGCAGCACATACAGGATGGCGAAGCCGTCGCTCCCAGCCCGTGGATACAGCGCCTGCAACTGACCCTCAGGCGCGCCGGGCTCGACGAACTGCCAGCGCATGTGCCGGTGCGCGCTACCAGCAAGCTGGCCGCGGCGCTGGCGCAGCAACCGCAACCCTCGGCGCCGCAGCTGATCCCCGCGACCTTGTCGGCAAGCGGCTACAACGCGTTGGTCAATTGCCCTTACCAGTTCTTTGCTTCGCGCATGCTCGGCCTGCGTGCCAACGAGCTCTTGCGCGAACTGCCCGAGAAGCGCGATTACGGCGACTGGCTGCATGCGATCCTGAAGCAGTATCACGACACGCTAAGTGAGAAACCGGTGCCGCGCGACGAGCGCCACGCGCTGATGGCCACGATCAGCGATGCCATCTTCAGCGAAGTGCTGCTGCACAACCCGGCCGCGCTGTCCTGGCAGGCGCGCTGGCAGGCACGGCGCGATGCCTATGTCGACTGGGCCAACGATCAGGAAGCCGAAGGCTGGAAGTACATGCATGGCGAACATGAGGCCGGTATGCCGCTGGCCTATGGCGCAGGCAGCATCCGCCTGTTCGGCACCATCGATCGCATTGACGCCCATGCCGACGGCGAGCAGCGCGTGCTCGACTACAAAACTACGGCCAAGGAAACGCTGAACCGGCGGCTCAAGCAACACAGCGACCAGCAGCTGCCCTTCTACGGCCTGCTGCTCGAACCGCAGGCGAGGGAAGCCGCTTATGTGGCCATCGACGACGAGAAGCCGGCGCTGTTGCCGGTGCCAGACCTCGATGCGTGGCGTGACTTGCTGCGTGCGCAGTTGCAGGACAACTTCGCGGCCATTGCCGACGGCGCCAGCCTGGTCGCCAATGGCAGCGGCGACAGCTGCACTTATTGCGACGTGAAAGGCCTGTGCCGGAAGGGTTACTGGTGAGCGACGACATTCCGGCTTTCTTCGATGGCGGGCGCGCAATCGCGCGCGAAGACTTCATCCGCACCGCCTGCGATCCGTCGCGCTCGGTGATCGTTGAAGCTTGCGCGGGCAGCGGCAAGACCTGGCTGCTGGTGTCGCGCATGCTGCGCCTGCTGCTGGCCGGCGCCGAGCCGGGCGAAATGCTGGCCATCACCTTCACGCGCAAGGCCGCGCAGGAAATGCGCGAGCGCCTGATCGGGCTGCTGAGCGAGCTCGCGCTCGAGACTGACGAGAACAAGCTGCTGCAAGCGCTGACCCTGCGCGGGCTGTCCGAGGCCGAGGCGCGTGCCGCGCTGCCTTCGGCGCGCACGCTGTATGCGCGCGTGCTGGCCAGCCCGCACGGCTTGTCGGTCGATACCTTCCACAGCTGGTTCATCCGCTTGTTGCAGATTGCGCCGTTGTCCTCGGGCGTGCCGCATGGGTACGGCCTGGAAGAAAATACGGCCGAGCTGCGCGAGCAGGCCTGGCTGAAATTCATGCAGTCGCTCAATCGCGCCGAGCATCGTGCACTGCGTGACGCGCTGATGACGGTCTACGCCATCGCCGGCGACTGGAGCGGACGCGAAATGATCGAAGCCTTTGTCGCCAAGCGCGCCGAATGGCAGATCTTCAAGAAGGAATCCGATCCGCTGGCCGCGCTCAGGGAAACCTGCGGTGCCGATGGCGAGCGCGATGCGCGGCTCGCGTTCTGGGAAGACACCGAACTGCGCGATCGCTTCCATGCGTTCACACGCGCGCTCGCTCAGGGCACGGGTCCCCAGAAGAACAAGGCCAGCGCTGTCGAGCAGAGAGTCACCGACGGCCGCACTCTTGAAGATTTCGACGCCTTGTGCGAGGTCTGCCTGACCAAGGGCGGCAAGCCCAGCTCCGTCAAGGCGAACAACGAGCTGAAAAAAAACCTCGGACCCGACGCGGCACAGGCCCTCGTCGATGAATGGCTGGCGCTGTGCGCGATCCTGCTCGAATGCCGCGAGCGCGCGCATGACCTGCAGGTGCGCCGGCTGAACGAAGCGATGTTCCAGATTGGCGAGGCCTGCATAGGCCACTACCAGAAGATCAAGGACGATCGTCGCAAGCTCGATTTCGCCGACCTGGAGCTGCATGCGTGGAACCTGCTGACCAGCGGCGACAACGCCGCCTACCTGCATGCGCGCATCGATGCCCGTTACCGCCATGTACTCATCGACGAATTCCAGGATACCAACCCGCTGCAATGGCACATCGTGCGCGCGTGGCTGGATGCGTATGGCGAGGATGGCGATCGTCCCAGCGTATTCATTGTCGGCGACCCGAAGCAGTCGATTTACCGTTTCCGCCGCGCCGAGCCGCGTGTGTTCAAGGCCGCGCGCGAGATGCTGTGCGCGCTGGGCGCCGCTGACCTGAGCACCCGGCAGACGCGCCGTAACGGCCCGGCCATCGTCGAGGTGCTGAATCAGGCGATGGCAGGCATCAATGACTTGTACCAGCCGCAGGACACCTTGTCGGACGATCCGGACAGCGTGGTCTGGCGCCTGCCGCTGGTGCGGCCGGAAGCCGGCGCGGCTGCTGCGGACGGTGACGACGGCGAGGCCGCGGAGGGCACCGCTGACGAGGATGCGCGCGATGGCAAGGGCGAAGGCAAGGGTGACGACAAGCAGGCTGCCGGGGTCGACGACGCGGCAGCGGCCGCTTCCGGCGGCAATGACGAAGCGTCGTTCGCGCTGCGCAACCCGCTGACCGAAGATCCGCCCGAGGACGAAGACTCGCGCCGCGAACGCGAGGCGCGCCAGGTCGGTGCGGCGCTGTGGGCTGCGCGCGAACGCTGGCAGCAGCTGGTGCCAGCGCGAGATAAGGCGCTCAAGTGGTCGGACATGATGATCCTCGTGCGTAGCCGCACCCACCTGCGCGCGTACGAAGCCGGCTTGCGTGCGATGCACATCCCGTTCACGTCCAGCCGCGCCGGCGGCTTGCTCGATGCGCTGGAAGTGGGCGACCTGGTGGCCTTGTTGCGCTGGATGACCATGCCCGCCGACGACCTGGCGCTGGCGCAAGTCCTGAAGTCGCCGATCACCGGGGCCAGTGATGACGAGCTCGTCGCGCTGGCGGCCGACAAGGAGGGCAGCTGGTGGCAGCGGCTGCAGCGCCATGTCGACAGCGGCCAGGCATCGAATGCGCTGGCCGGCATCCTTGGCAAGCTGCAAGTCTGGCAGCAGGCAGCACAGCATTTGCCGGTGCATGACCTGCTCGATCTGGTATTGCACGAAGGCGGGCTGCTGCAGGCCTATGCGATCGCGACTCCGGCCGAGATCCGCGCGCAAGTGCTGGGCAACCTCGAAGCCTTTGTGGCGCTGTCGCTGCAACTGGATGCCGGACGTTATCCGAGCATTGCGCGCTTCCTCGATCAGGTGAATCGGCTGCGCCGCGGCAAGGAACAGGAAGCGCCGGATGAGGCCGATGTCGATGCGGCCCTTGATGCCGTGCGCATCATGACCATCCACGGCGCCAAGGGCCTGGAAGCGGACGTGGTGGCGATCATGGATTGCAATCCCAGTGGCGGCGGTCGCGACAGCGCCGGCGTGCTGTGTGAATGGCCGGAAAAGGAAAAGGCGCCTACGCACTTTACCGTCTATGGCCGCAAGGCCGAGCGTGGCCATGCGCGCAAGCAGCTGTTCGACGATGAAGCGGGTTTCAGCGCGCAGGAAAACCTGAACCTGCTGTACGTGGCCGCGACCCGTGCCAAGCATGCGCTGATCATCAGCGGCGTGCATGCTGGCAAGGCGAGCTCTTCCGGCCTCGTGTCGGGCAGCTGGTATGAGCGGCTGCAGTTTGTCGAGGAATTCGTTCCCGAAGAGAAGACGCATGCAGCAATCGATGACGAAGGTCAATTCGCATTGACGCATTTCGATCCGCCATCGCTGCCGGCGCCGCCGGTGGAGGGCAAGGGCAGCGACGACAACGAGGCCACCCGCGAAGGCAGCTTGCTGCACGCGTTGATGGAACGGCTGACCAACACCGGGCAATGGCCGGTCACGGTGCCGGCAGCGGCGGCCGTGGCGCGCTGGCTGGGCTGCAGCTTTGACGAGGCGCTGGCGGTGTGTGAGCAGGCGCAATGCATCCTGTCGCAGCCGGCGCTCGAGTGCTTCTTCGATCCGGCGCGCTACCGCTTTGCGCGCAATGAAATGGAAGTCGTGCACGAAGGCGTGGTGAAGCGCATGGACCGTGTCGTGATCGTCGATGGCAGCTTGTGGATCCTCGATTACAAGCGCAACCTGTACGACTTCCAGCACGCGTCTTACCGGCAGCAGCTGCAGGAGTATCGCGCGGCCTGCGAGCAGCTGTTCCCGGGCATGCCCGTTGTTACGGCGCTGATTACCAGCGATGGTCAATTGCGGCAATTCGACAGCGACGGGCTGGCCGATGCCGGTGCGGCGGTGGCGGCGGACTGAACTGCAGGCAAGCGCGACCAGACCTCACCAAGGCGTCACCAAGGAATTGCCGATGGCCACCCATCATCACCGGCAATCAAGAGGCATCACCTGGCATCGCCATCGGCCCGGCAGAGTGTGCAACTGACTGACGCGCGTCAACGGCCGCAATCGGCGACGGCATACCTTAGCGTTTTCAACATGCTGGTGCAGTCAGCCGGTCGATCACGGGCCCGTGCATCTCGTCGACATCACGATGTTCTATCCGCCGCAATCGGGCGGCGCACGGACTTACCTGCGTGCGAAATCGCGCTGGTTGCAAATGCACACACGCTTGCGCCACAGCGTGATCGCGCCACGTGCACGGCAATCGGCGCAAGGCCCGGCGCAGGACGCGGAATCATCGGCATATTCAGCGGTGCCGGTGCTGGAACCGGAGCCGGAACTGATTGCCCTGCCGAGCCTGCCTGTGCCATGGGACAGCGGCTTTCGCTGGCCCTTGTCAACGGCGGCCGCCACTCGCTGCCTGATACAGCTGGCTCCAGCATTGATCGAAGCGGGCGATCCCTATCAGTGCGCCTGGAGTGCATTGCAGGCGCGCGATCGCCTGCACAACCATGCGCTGATCTTTCATCATTCCGATTTGCCGCATCTGGCTGAAGAACGCTTCGGCGCCTTCGCGCGCATCGCCGCCGAGCGTTACCTGCAACGGCTGTATCGCGAGTTTGACAGCGTGCTGGCGCCGAGCGCAAGCATGGCTGCGGGCTTGCGCGCGCTTGGCATCAAGCGCGTCCGGCAGCAGCCACTGGGCGTGGATACGCGCCTGTTTTCGCCACTGCGGCGCGACCCCGGCCTGCGTGGGCGGCTCGGCATTGCGCCCGACACTTGCCTGCTGGTCTACGCAGGACGCTTCTCGCGCGAGAAGAATATCGCTGCGCTGATCCGGGCGGCAAGGCGCCTGGGGTCGGCGTTTCATTTGCTGCTGATCGGTGCCGGCGACTTGGGCGACACGGGGCCGCAGGTATCGGTGCTGCGTCATGAGCGCAGCGAAGCGGGGCTGGCCGCTTTGCTGGCGGCCTGCGATTTGTTTGTGCATCCGGGCGCGCATGAAACCTTCGGCCTGGTGGTGCTGGAAGCCATGGCCTGCGGCTTGCCGGTGCTGGGCGTGCGCGCCGGCGGCGTGGGTGAACTGGTGGATGACGATATCGGCCTGCTGGTCGATGACGACAGCGCCGACGCCTTGTGCGAAGGCCTGCAACGGCTCGCCGCGACGGACCTCAGGCGGCTGGGCAAACAGGCACGTCTGCGCGCATGCCGGCGGCACGACTGGCATTGCGTGCTGCCGCAACTGGTCGCGCATTACCGGCAGCTGGCGGGCGACGGCGCACTGCAGGCGCCGACCACGCTGGCGGCCGGATGATGCACGTGGCAACCCGGCCCGCGCTCTGCATCAGCATTCATGATGTTGCACCGGCGACCTGGCCCCAGTGCCGGCAATTGATCGCCGCATTGCGCGAGGTGGCCGACCTGCCGCTCGGCTTGCTGCTGGTGCCGCGCTGGCATGGCCGCGGCCTCGATGGCGAGGCCGGTTTCATCGCCGCGCTGCAAGCCATGCTGGATGAATGCCGTGGCCATGAAGTGCTGCTGCACGGGCTGTACCACGTCGACGATGCGCACGCACCGACCCGGCTGGGTGCTTGCCTGCAAAGGCGCGTGCTCACACGTGGTGAAGGGGAGTTCGCGGCGCTGGGGGCCGCCGATGCGATGGCCCGGATCAGGGCAGGGCTGGCTGACCTCCAGGCCAGCGGCTTGCGCGGTGTGCAGGTCGCAGGTTTTGTGCCGCCGGCCTGGTTGCTGGCGCACAGCGCGCGCAGCGCTTTGCTGGCCGAAGGAAGCCGCCTCGGCTTGCGCTATGCGAGCCTGTTCACCGGGCTGCTGGATTTGCAGCAGGGCCGCATGCTGCGCGCGCCGGCACTGGTGTACAGCGCACGCTGGCGAATCACCGATGCGCTGACACGTGCCGTGGTCGGCAGCGTTGCCGGCTTGATGGCCGGTGCGCCGCTGCTGCGTATCGGCCTGCATCCTGCCGATGTGCAACGGGCCGGCAACCTGCGCCATGCGCAAGGTCTGGTCGAGCGAGCCTTGCGCGATCGCCAGCCGCTGACCGAGGGATGCTGGCTGCAGAGTCGCATGGGAAAGTTTCAATCCTGCAGGCAGGGAAAGGCGTAGAAAGCTGACAACAGAAGCCACGCGCAAGCTGTCACCGTTGATGAAGAAACGATGACAAGTCCCTGAATGTATTGACGGAAATTCTCGCGGCCGACTATAGTGCCGCATGGTTTCCGATTTCACCTCCCTGCTCGACAAGGTCACGCAACTGGCCGAGCTGTCGCAAGCGCTGCGCAGCGAGAATGCCGCCCTGCGCGGCGAGCTCGCTACCCTGTCCGATGAAAATGCGCGGCTGGCTGCGCGCATGAAGGAAGCGCACGACCGTGTCGAGACCTTGCTCGGCGCACTGCCCGTCGACATCAGCGATGAGGAGGAAGCCGCATGACGACCATCGACGTCAGCATCATGGGCCAGCCGTATCGGCTCGTCTGCAAGGAAGGCGAAGAACTCGCGCTGAAGCAAGCAGTTGCTTACCTGGACGAACGCATGCTCGCCATTCGCGATGCAGGCAAGGTCAAAGGCACTGACCGCATTGCAGTGATGGCGGCGCTGGGCATCGCCGCCGACTTCCTCGCTGCGCGTTCATCCGACGGGCCTTTTTCTGCGATGGCCATGTCCGACGTGCGCGAAAAGATCAATGCGATGCACACGCTGCTCGACGGCGCACTCGCGCCGCAAGAGCGACTGTTCTGATCGAACGCTTCGTCTTCAACGAAGTGCATCAAACCCGTTGACAGCCATCTCGTTTGCGGTAGACTGAGCCCTCCTGCCGTGTTCGCGTTTGCCATATATTCCTTGAACCATTTTTGAGCATCGGCTGCGGGATTCGTTTAGTAGGCGTGAACGTCGCTCGTCCGACGATCCCAATATTGAACTACTGTGGCCACCTTGAACCGCTTTGGTTCGGGATGCCGGCACAGCGGCACAGGCGGGTCTTAATTCGGGCGGTTGCATCGACGGTGCAACCGCTTTTTTCATGCGTGCTTGCGAAGTGATGCGCACCGGACCTGCAAGCTCACCGCCGCGATAAAAAGAAAAAACCATGCGCTACTGGCTGATGAAATCCGAGCCTGACGAGGCGAGCATCGACGATGCACTCGCCGCGAAGGACCACACCTTGCCATGGACCGGCGTGCGCAACTACCAGGCCCGCAATTTCATGCGCGATGCGATGCGCATTGGCGATGGCGTACTGTTCTATCACTCGAGCTGCGCCGAGCCCGGCATTGCCGGCCTCGCCGAAGTCGCCAGCACCCCTTACCCCGATCCCACGCAATTCGATCCGGCCAGTCCGTATTACGACCCGAAATCGGATCAGGAAAATCCGCGCTGGTTACTGGTTGATGTGCGCGCGACCAAAAAGACGCGCCTGATCAGCCTGCCGGAATTGCGCGAGCATCCGCAGCTGGCCGAGATGATCGTACTGAAGAAGGGCAACCGCCTGTCGATCACGCCGGTGACAGCGGATGAATGGCGCTTCATCACGCAGTCGCTGCTCAAGGGTCACTGAGCTCGGCAGGGCCAGGCTGAAGCGCGCATGGATTGGTCGTCGATACTGAGTTTCGTCCTGCTCGGCAGCTTCACCGGTTTTGCGGCCGGGCTGCTGGGCGTCGGCGGCGGCATGCTGACCGTGCCCTTCGTGACGATGATGCTGTCGGCCTCGACCTTCCCGCCGGAGCTGGTGGTGCATGCGGCGATCGCGACATCGCTGTCGACCATCCTGTTCACATCGCTGTCATCGGTGCGCGCGCATCATCAACGGGGCGCCGTCATGTGGCCGGTGGTGAAACTGCTGGCACCCGGCATCCTGGTCGGATCATGGATAGGGCCGTGGATAGGATCGCAGATTCCTTCGGCCAGCCTGGCCTTGTTCTTTGCACTGTTCGTCGGCTTCTCGGCAACGCAAATGCTGCGCGATAAAAAGCCCTTGCCCACGCGCGAGCTGCCGCAGGCGACGGGCATGCTGGGCGTGGGACTGCTGACGGGGACTTTGTCGGGACTGGTCGGCGCCGGCGGCGGTTTCATCTCCGTGCCCTTCATGACCTGGTGTAACGTTCGCATCCACAATGCGGTTGCCACCAGCGCAGCGCTCGGTTTCCCGATTGCGCTGGCCGGCACCTTGTCGAATATCTGGTTCGGATTGAAGGAACCGGCATTGCCGCCGGGTTCGCTCGGCTTCATCTATTTGCCGGCGCTGCTGCCTATCGTGCTGGCCAGCGTGATCACGGCACCGTTTGGCGCGAAAGCCGCGCATGCCTTGCCGGTCGCGCGATTGAAGAAAATCTTTGCGCTGGTGCTGTATGCGCTGGCCGCTTACATGCTGTACAAGGGGCTGAAGCCGCACTGGTAAGGCTGGCTTCCGCAGCGAATCTGCGTCAGCTGCCGAAGCGCTCGCGCAGCAGGTTTTTCTGCACCTTGCCCATGGTATTGCGCGGCAGTTCATCGACAAAGTGCACCTGCTTCGGCACCTTGAAGTTCGCGATCTTCGATTTGAGTTCCGCGATGATGGCTGCTGCCGACAGCGTGCTGTCCTTGCGCGGCACGACAATCGCAGTCACGGCTTCGCCAAAATCCGGGTGCGGCACACCGACCACGGCCGATTCCTGCACACCCGGCATATCGTCGATCACGCTTTCGATTTCTTTCGGATAGACGTTGTAGCCGCCGGAGATGATCAAGTCCTTGCTGCGGCCGACGATGGACAGGTAGCCATCGGCGTCGAACTTGCCGACGTCGCCGGTCTTGAAATAGCCATCGGCGGTAAATTCCTCGGCCGTCTTTTCCGGCATCTGCCAGTAGCCCTTGAACACGTTCGGGCCCTTGACCTGAATGTCGCCTATCTCGCCGCTGGCGCAATCCCGGCCTTCAGCATTCACTACCCGTACCGATACCCCGGGCAGGGCCGGGCCGACGGTGCCGGCACGACGCTCGCCGTCATACGGATTGGAGGTCAGCATCGCCGTCTCGCTCATGCCATAGCGCTCGAGGATGGTGTGGCCGGTGCGCTCGGCAAATTGCGTGAAGGTCTCGCTCAGCAGCGGTGCCGAACCCGACACGAACAGCCGCATGTTCGCGCAGGTGTCGCGCGTGAATGACGGGTCGGACAGCAGGCGCACGTAATACGTCGGCACGCCCATGAAGACGGTGGCGCGCGGCAGCTGGCGAATCACGGCCGCGCTGTCGAACTTCGACAGGAAGATCATCTTGCCGCCATTCCACAGCGCGCCATGCGCGGCTACGAACAGCCCGTGGATATGGAACAGCGGCAGCGCATGCAGCAGCACGTCGCCGGCTTGCCATTGCCAACATTCATGCAGCGTCGCGATGTTGGAAGCGAGGTTGCCATGCGTGAGCATGGCGCCCTTGCTGCGGCCGGTGGTGCCCGACGTGTACAGGATGGCGGCAAGGTCGTCGGCATCGCGCTGCACGGTGTCGAAGGTGTCGGCGAAGTGCACCGCGCGCGACAGCAGCGAGCCGCTGTTGCGGCCGCCGTTCGAATCGGCACTGGCCGCGTTCGGCTCGTCCAGCGTGAACACCTGCGACACCCCGCGGCTGAAGGCGATCTGCGTGATCCAGCCAAAGTTTTGCGGCGTGCAGACCACGACAGCGGGCGCGGCATTTTCGATGAAGTAGGCCATCTCGTCCGAGCGATAGGCCGTGTTCAGCGGCAGGTAGACGAAGCCGGCGCGAATGGTCGCGAGGTACAGCATCAGGGCCTCGGCCGACTTTTCGACCTGCGCGGCGATGCGCGAGCCGGCCGGCAGCTTCAGGCTGGCCAGCAGGTTGGCGATCTTCGCGCTGCCGCGGTCGAGGTCGCGCCAGCTGTAGTATTGGTGGCCCTGCGGGCCATCGGCGGTCTCCAGCCAGCAATCATCCAGGTCTTGCGGGAAGCGCGCGCGGAACAGGGCATACAGGTTCGCATTCGTCGTCATGCAGGGCTCTCGAGGTGTCGTTGTTGGTGGGGGCGAGGGAGGCGGTGAGATCGAGCGTTGAAATCGAGTGTTGAAATCGAGCGTGGATCAAGCGGTGCCGAAGGCGCGGTGTGCAGTGTCGTTTCCGTGTCGGCCCGCTACGCGCTCTAATCAGCGGTGTTGCCGCGGCTGCGATACGCAAGCATCAGCAAGCCCAGTCCCAGCACGATCATCGGCAGCGACAGCATCTGGCCGGCCGACAGCGTCAGGCTGCCGAACTGCACTTCATAGTCAGGCGTACGGAAATATTCGGTGAAGAAGCGCGCGCAACCATAACCGGCGGCGAACACGCCACTGACGGCCATCATCGGCCGCTGCTTGCGTGCATACAGCCACAGCACGATGAACAGCAGCACGCCGTCGACCAGCGCCTGGTACAGCGGTGACGGATGGCGCGGCAGCTGGTCGACATTGGGCCAGATCATGGCCCACGGCAGCGAGGCATCGGCGACGCGGCCCGGCAATTCGGCATTGATGAAATTGCCGATGCGGCCCGCGGCATAACCGAGCGGCACCAGCGGCGCGATGAAGTCCATCGTTTCCATGAGACGCCGACCACGCTGCCGGCTCCACAGCCACATGGCGGCCAGCACACCGAGGAAGCCGCCATGGAAGGACATGCCACCTTTCCAGACGGCGATGATTTCGGTCGGATTCGCGAGGTAATACGCCGGGTGGTAGAACAGCACTTCGCCCAGACGCCCGCCGATCACGACGCCGAGCACGCCATAGAACAGCATGTCGTCCACATCTTCATTGCGCCAGCCGGCCGCGGCGATGTGCGGCTGCTTCACGCGCACGCGGCCCAGCGCCATGAAGGACACGAAAGCCAGCAGGTACATCAGGCCGTACCAGCGCACCGCGAACGGTCCCAGTGCAATGGCGATCGGATCGGGCAGGGGGTGGATCAGCATTCAGCGCGTCTTTCAGCTTGTTTTTCGCATCAGTTCGACGAAGGCAGCCAGCACCGGCGAATCATTGTCTCGCCGCCATGCCAGGCCCATGTCGATCGGCGCGCCCGCTTCTTTCAGGGGGCGGTACTCCACCCCGGGGCGCTGCAAATTCGACACGGATTGTGGCACAAGCGCGATGCCCATGCCCGCAGAAACCAGCGCGATGATGGTCTGCATCTGGATCGCTTCCTGGCCGATGCGCGGTGACAGGCCGGCATCATGAAAGCGGCCGAGGATCTTGTCATGGAAGGCCGGCGCCAGACGGCGCGGGAAGACGATCAGCGGTTGATCAGTCAGCTGCGTCAGCGATACCGGGCCGCGCTTGCGCACCAGGCCTTCGGGCAGCGCCAGCACCAGCGGCTCAGACAGCACCGGCATGGCATCGAACTCGGTCTTCAGCTTGTCGGGCAGCGGCATCACCAGCAGGCCGAGATCGATGTCGCCGGAGGACAGCATGTCGAGCTGAAGGTCGGTTGTCGCTTCATGCAGCTGTATCTGTACCGATGGATAAGCCGCGCGGAATTCGCGCAAGGCTTGCGGCATGACGCTGTAGTCGGCCATCGACACGAAGGCAATCGACAGACTGCCCGATTCGCCGGCGGCCGCACGCTGTGCAAGCAAGGGCAAGGCGTCGGCTTGCTGCAGCAGGCGTCGTGCTTCCGGCAGCAGCGCGCGGCCGGCGGCGCTCAGGGTCACGCTGCGTCGTGTGCGATGGAAAAGCTCCGCACCCAGCCGCGTCTCCAGCGCCTGTATCGATTGCGACAGCGGCGGCTGGGTCATGTGCAGCCGGCGCGCGGCGCGGCCGAAGTGCATTTCTTCGGCCACCGCGATGAAATAGCGGAGCTGGCGCAGTTCTATGTTCATCGACCTGTCTTTGATATTTTAAAAGTATCAGTAAACGTCAAATCATATATTTGACAGCCATTATGCGACAAGGCATGGTTACGGTCTTTCAGAGGCTCTATCAAAATGCCGCTGGCTGCGTTGGTGGTGTGTTGCCACCGAACGCACCGCTTCGCGGTGCTCATTTTGATAGAGCCTCTTTGATAACACCGCCATTCACGGGAGACTCATCATGGCCGGCAATGACCGTTCGAAGCACATTACCGAGGGCGTAGCCCGCAGCCCCAACCGCGCGATGTATTACGCGATGGGCTACCAGAAGGAAGATTTCAGCAATCCGATGATCGGTATTGCGAATGGCCATTCGACCATCACCCCCTGCAACTCGGGTCTGCAGAAGCTGGCCGATGCCGCGATCGCCGCGACCAGGGCCGCCGGCGCCAACCCGCAAGTGTTCGGCACCCCGACCATTTCGGACGGCATGTCGATGGGTACCGAGGGCATGAAGTATTCGCTGATTTCGCGCGAAGTCATCGCCGACTGTATCGAAACCTGCGTTCAGGGCCAGTGGATGGACGGCGTGGTCGTCATCGGCGGCTGCGACAAGAATATGCCGGGTGGCATGATCGCGATGGCGCGCACCAACGTGCCGGGCATCTATGTGTACGGCGGCACCATCAAGCCGGGCAAGTGGAAGGGCACCGACCTGACCATCGTGTCGGCCTTCGAAGCGGTTGGCCAGTTCACTGCCGGCAAGATGTCGCAAGAAGATTTCGACGGCATCGAGAAAAACGCCTGCCCGTCGACCGGTTCCTGCGGCGGCATGTACACCGCAAACACCATGTCTTCGTCGTTCGAAGCACTCGGCATGTCGCTGCTGTACTCGTCGACCATGGCCAACCCGGATGAAGAGAAGACCGTCTCCACCGCCGAATCCGCACGCGTGCTGGTCGAGGCCGTGAAGAAGAACCTGCGCCCGCGCGACATCATCACCAAGAAGTCGATCGAAAACGCGGTCGCCGTGATCATGGCCACCGGCGGTTCGACCAACGCCGTGCTGCACTACCTGGCGATTGCCCATGCAGCGCAGGTGGACTGGACCATCGACGACATCGAGCGCATGCGCCAGAAAGTGCCGGTCATCTGCGACCTGAAGCCGTCCGGCAAATACGTCGCGACCGACCTGCACGCTGCAGGCGGCGTGCCGCAAGTGATGAAGCTGCTGCTGAACGCCGGCCTGCTGCATGGCGATTGCATCACCATCACCGGCAAGACCATGGCAGAAGAACTGGCCAACGTGCCGGACCAGCCGCGCGCCGACCAGGACGTGATCAAGACCCTCGACAACGCGCTGTACAAGCAGGGCCACCTGGCCATCCTGAAGGGCAACCTGTCGCCGGAAGGCTGCGTGGCCAAGATCACCGGTCTGAAGAACCCGGTCATCACCGGCCCGGCCCGCGTGTTCGACGATGAGCCGTCGGCCATGGAAGCCATCCTGGCTGACAAGATCAAGGCCGGCGACGTGGTCGTGCTGCGTTACCTCGGCCCGAAGGGCGGCCCGGGCATGCCGGAAATGCTGTCGCCGACCTCGGCACTGATCGGCAAGGGCCTCGGCGAATCCGTCGGCCTGATCACCGACGGTCGCTTCTCGGGCGCGACCTGGGGCATGGTGGTCGGTCACGTGTCGCCGGAAGCCTACGTGGGCGGCACCATCGCCCTGGTGCAGGAAGGTGATTCGGTCACCATCGATGCGCACAAGCTGCTGATCCAGCTGAACGTGTCGGATGAAGAGATCGCACGCCGTCGCGCAGCCTGGACCCCGCCGCCGCCGAAGTACATGCGTGGCGTGCTGGCCAAGTTTGCCAAATTGGCATCGACGGCCAGCCGCGGCGCCGTCACCGACTAAGAGCCAGTCCCGAAAGGCCGCTGGCGGCGTTGCGCCTCCTTGCCGTACCAGCTACGGTCTGCGTCGCCGCGCCTTGCCATCGGCCCGACGGAACAGGCTTGTTTTCTGTGCTTGTGTGAAGGAATGTAACCGCCCTGCGGCTCGCGCCCGGGGCGGTGATAGTGTTGAACGTGAGCAGGAAACCAAAATCAGGTTAAAATCCCGCGCACTCAATTTAATGGAGAGACTCATGAAACACATCCTGGTTGCTGCAGTGGCCGCTGGCGCGCTGCTCTCGAACGTGGCATTCGCCAACGAACAGCTGGCAAAAGAAAAGAATTGCCTCGCCTGCCACGCCGTCGACCAGAAGCTGGTTGGCCCGGGCTACAAGGAAGTCGCTGCCAAGTACAAGGGCGACAAGTCCGCAGAAGCCAAGCTGGCTACCAAGATCCAGAAGGGCGGCAGCGGTGTTTGGGGCGCGATCCCGATGCCGGCTAACCCGCAAGTCTCCGATGCAGAAGCCAAGACCCTGGCTCACTGGATCCTCGGCCTGAAGTAATCTTCAGTCCCGAAATAAAAAGCGCTCCTTATGGAGCGCTTTTTTTATGCCCGCCTGACGCTGCTTATTTCGTCACGGCGATCTGCTCGCGCTTGCCGCCCTTGAAGGTGTACAGCGTCAGCGTGCCATTCTTGATGTCGCCGTGCGCATCGAATTCGATGTTGCCGGTCACACCCTTGTGGCGGATCTTTGCCAGTTCCGGCAGGTACTTCGCCGGCTCGACCGAATTGGCCTTCTGCATCGCATCGACCATCGTCATCACCGCGTCATACACATACGGCGCATACAGCTTCACGTCGGTGCCGAACTTCTTCTTGTAGTCGTCGCGGAATTTGTCCATCACCTTCTTCTGGCCTTCCTCGACGCCGCCAGCCTCCGCGCACACCACCTGGCCATCGGCCATGCCGTCGCCTGCCAGCGAAGGTAACTGTTCGGTGCAGATGCCGTCGCCACCCATGTACTTCGCGTTGATGCCCAGCTGCTTCATCTGGCGCAGCATCGGGCCGCCGACCGCGTCCATGCCGCCAAAGAAGATCAGGTCCGGGTTCTTGCCCTTGATCGCGGTAAGGATGGCGTTGAAGTCGGTCGCCTTGTCGTTCGTGTACTGACGGCCGACCACATTGATGCCGGCCGCCTTGGCGGCCTTCATGAATTCATCGGCGACGCCCTGGCCGTACGCGGTACGGTCGTCGATGATCGCGACGTTCTTTGCCTTCAGCGTGCTGGCGGCATAGCGGCCGAGCGCGCCACCGAGCTGGCCATCGTTGGCCACCACGCGGAATGCGCCCTTGTAACCCTGCAGTGTGTATTTCGGGTTGGTCGACGACGGCGAGATTTGCGGGATGCCGTTGTCGTTGTAGATCTTGGAAGCGGGAATGGTGGTGCCCGAGTTCAGGTGGCCGATCACGCCATTGACCTTCGCATCGACCAGCTTCTGCGCAGCGGCGGTGGCCTGCTGCGGGTTGGCCGCGTCATCCTCGCCAAGCAGCACGAACTTCACTTTCTTGCCGCCGATGGTCACGCCCTTGGCATTCAACGTATCGATGGCCATGCGCGCGCCATTTTCGTTGTCCTTGCCGAGGTGGGCGATCTGGCCGGACAGCGGGGCGACGTGGCCGATCTTGACGATCTGGTCTTCGGCGTTGGCGATCGATGCCGTCGACAGCAAGGCCAGCGTGATCGATGCCGCCAGCGGTGCGTTGAACGAGACAGCGAACGGGACAGCGAGCAGGGGACCCGGGATGCGCATGCACTTACTCCTTGATAGTTGAACAACGCGACGGTAATACAAACCGGCCTGTTCGCGCAATCAGAGGATCAGCTGCGTATCGGGACCGAGACAATCGTCGGCGTCTTGTCGCGCCGGGCCATGCCGGTGAATGCAAAATCGACATCGGGACGGTGGCCCGACACGATGTCGGCGATTGCGCGGCCCGAACCGCAGCCCATGGTCCAGCCCAAGGTGCCATGGCCGGTATTCAGGAACAGGTTCGCATAACGCGTACGGCCGATGTAAGGCACGTTGGATGGCGTCAGCGGGCGCAGGCCGGTCCAGTAGACCGGATTGTCATAGTCGCAGGCGTCGGGGAACAGCTCGCGGGTGCGGCGCGTGATCGCTTCGCAGCGCACCGGGTTCAATTCGCGCGTATAGCCATTGATCTCGCAGGTGCCGGCCACACGCAGGCGGTCGCCGAGGCGCGAGATCACCAGCTTGTAGCCATCGTCGGTCAGCGACACATGCGGTGCGCGCTCCGCATCCTTGACCTGATAGGTGGCCGAATAGCCCTTGCCCGGGTACAGCAGCAGGTCGATGCCCAGCGGCTTGACCAGCGGCGCCGAGAAGCTGCCGGTGGCCAGCACGAAGCTGTCTGCGCGCAGTACCTGATGGCGGCCATGCTCGTCGATCACTTCGACGCCGGTGATGCGCGCAGCCGGTCCGGTGCCTTCATGCAGCAGTCGCGTGACGGTATGGTTGAAACGAAAATTCACGCCAGCCTCGACGCACTTGGCCGCTAGCCCGGAGGTGAACTTGTGCACGTCGCCTGATTCATCGGTGGCCGTGTAGTCGCCACCGACGATTTTGTTGCGGATGCCGGCCAGCGCCGGTTCGATGCGCACCACTTCATCGGCATCGATCGTCTCGCGCGGGCAGCCCAGGTCGCGCATCAACGCTGCCGCCGGCAGCGACTGGCGGAACTCGTCCTCGTCGGTATAGAAGTGCAGGATGCCGCGCGTCTCGCAGTCGTAGTTGATGCCGGTCTCGGCGCGTACCGCTTGCAGCGTCTGGCGGCTGAACTCGGCGATGTTGACGATCTGACGGATGTTGTGCGCGGTGCGCGCCGGCGTGCATTCGCGCAGGAAGGCCAGGCCCCAGCGCCATTGCAGCCAATCGAGGCGCAGCCGGAACAGCAGCGGCGCGTCTTCGCGGCCCAGCCATTTCAACAGCTTTTTCGGTGCGGCAGGATTGGCCCAGGGCTCGGCATGCGAGACCGAGATCTGCCCGCCATTGGCGAAGCTGGTCTCGAGGGCAGCCGCGGGCTGGCGCTCGATGACAGTGACTTCATGTCCTGCCTTTTGCAGGAACCATGCGGAGGCGGTGCCGACGATGCCGGCGCCAAGGACGATGACTTTCATTGCTGGACCTTGTATGGGCAAAGCATACGCCATTCGGCTTCACTTTGCAGGTGACGGGTCGCTGTCTCGCTCGGGTATGTCAGGATGCCGGCCACTGCTGCGCGGCGCTTGTTGTTTGCGCTGGTCTTTTCAGTGACGCTCTGCCAACGCACTTAGTCTTGCGCAGTCAGACGCGCGACTTCATCTGCCACCGCACGCCGGACTTCATCCTGCAATCGCTGCTCGAGCAGCCCGCCAACTTCGTACGCAACTTTGGCTGAAAGTTCCCCTGCAGCAGCTTGCGCAGCCACCGGTAATGCATTCGTCAATGCCGTCAGGATCTCGGCTTGCAAGCGCGCGCCCAGCGCTTGCGGCAGATGCTCGCGCAGCGCGGCTTCGACCAGCACCGGCACCTGCACCGACAACTCGGCGATCAGGCGCTCGGACAGCGTGTCCTGTATCTCTTGCAGGTTTGGTAGGGACGCTTCTTCGTCGGCGTAGGCATGCGTGACTTCGACATGCGTGACTTGCACATTCGCTGCATCGGCTGCTTGCTGGTGCGGCGCGCGCTCGGCAATCACATCGGTCAGTACCGGGAAGTCGTTATCACTGTGGTGGGTCATGATTTGTCTGCTACGAAGTGGGTCAGCGGATAACCGCGCTGCTGGTATTGCCGGTAACGCTCACGGCCTGACTGCACATCGTCATCGGTCGTCGACACGATCTCGAACATGCGGTCAAAGCGCGCAAAATGCGCCGGCGTTTCCGATGCGAGGTTGACCAGCACCTGATGGTGCGGCAAGGGTGCATCGGCATTGTCAGTCAGGATCACCGGCGTCTGCGCAGCCAGTTCATCGCCGGCCATCACATGCGGCAGGAAGTCCTGCTCGGAAAACGTCCACAAGGCCTGATCCAGCGCTGCCAGCTGCGCGTGGTCGCCATAGATGACCACTTTCTGTTCGGCGCCGCGCGCCTTGCGCACCAGCCGGCAGGTGTACCCGATCTTGTCGGGGATGTTGGTGTGGAAGTCGATCCGTGTCATCTAGTGTCGTCAGGAATGACGAGCGCCGCGCTGCCGCGGCGCACCGTCGCGGGCCGCGCGGTCGCGGCCCCGGTGTTCATCGTCAGGCAGACTGTACCATCCCGTTGTGTCTCAGCAGCGCATCGATGCTCGGCTCGCGGCCGCGGAAGGCCGTGAACGAATCCAGCGCCGGACGCGAACCGCCCACCGACAGGATTTCGCGATGGAAGGCGAGGCCCGTCTCGGCCAGCCGGTTCGGATCGCCTTGCGCTTCTTCGAATGCGCCATACGCATCGGCCGACAGCACTTCGGCCCACTTGTAGCTGTAATAGCCCGCCGCATATCCGCCGGCGAAAATGTGCGAGAACGAATGCTGGAAGCGGTTGAACGCCGGCGGGATGATGACGGCGACACGATGGCGCACATCGGCCAGCAACTCGGCGACGGTCTGGCTGCCATTCGGGTCGTAGTCGTAATGCAGGTGCATGTCGAACAGCGAGAACTCGACCTGGCGCAGCATCTGCAAGCCGGACTGGAAGTTCTTGGCGGCGATCATCTTGTCGTACAGCGCGCGTGGCAGCGGTTCGCCGGTCTCGGCGTGTGCCGTCATGTGCTGCAGCACGTCCCATTCCCAGCAGAAGTTCTCCATGAATTGCGACGGCAGCTCGACCGCATCCCATTCGACGCCGGAGATGCCGGACACGCCCAGTTCATCGACGGCGGTCAGCATGTGGTGCAGGCCGTGGCCGAACTCATGGAACAGCGTGATCACTTCGTCATGCGTGAAATACGCCGGTTTCTTCACGCCGTCGATGACTTGCGGCTCGGTGAAGTTGCAGGTGAGGTAGGCGATCGGGGTCTGCACGTCACCGGCGAGATTCTTGCGGCCGCGCGCGTCGTCCATCCATGCGCCGCCGCGCTTGCCATTGCGCGCATACAGGTCGGTGTAGAACTGGCCGATCAGCTTGCCTTGTTTTTCGATGCGGAAGAACTTCACGTCCGCATGCCACAGCGGGCTGGTGTCGGGCTTGATCTCGACGCCGAACATGTTCTGGATCAGGCGGAACAGGCCGCCGACGACCTTGTGCTCCGGGAAGTACTGCTTCACTTCCTGCTCGGAGAACGCGTAACGCTTTTCACGCAGCTTTTCCGACGCATAGGTCATGTCCCAGGCTTGGAGCTGGTCGAGGCCCAGCTCGGCCTTTGCGAAGGCACGCAGCTCGGCCAGGTCGTTCTCGGCAAACGGGCGCGCGCGGGTCGCGAGGTCTTCGAGGAACTGGATCACTTGCGACGGCGAGGTTGCCATCTTCGGCACCAACGAGACTTCGGCGAAGTTCGCGTAACCGAGCAGCTTGGCTTCTTCATCGCGCAGTTTCAGGATGTCGATGATGTTCTGCGTATTGTCCCATTCCGGTTTTGCGCCCAGCTCGGAAGCCTTGGTGGCGCTGGCGCGGTAGATGGTCTCGCGCAGCGCGCGGTCGTCCGCGTATTGCAGGATGGGGAAGTAGGACGGGAAATGCAGCGTGAAGCGCCAGCCTTGCTTGCCTTCCTTTTCCGCCGAGGCGCGCGCCATCTGCTTCGCATCCTCCGGCAGGCCGGCCAGGCGCGCTTCGTCATCGACGATCAGCTCGTAGGCATTGGTCGCATCCAGCACGTTTTCCGAGAAGCGCGTCGACAGCGCAGCCTGCTGCTCCTGGATTTCGGCGAAGCGCGGCTTCTTGTCATCCGCCAGTTCGGCGCCGCCCAGGCGGAAGTCGCGCACCGCGTTATCGATGATCTTCTTGCGGGCCGGCTCCAGCGTCTGGTATTCGGGACTGGCTTGCAGCGCCTTGTATTTCTCGAACAGCTTCAGGTTGGTGCCGAGTTCGGTCCAGAATTCGGTGACCTTGGGCTGGTTCTCGTTGTAGGCCGCGCGCAACTCCGGCGTATCGACCACTGCATTCAGGTGGCCGACCACACCCCAGGCACGGCCGAGGCGCTCGGTCGCGACTTCCAGCGGCGTGACGAAATCATTCCAGCTTGGCGTGTCGGTGGCATTTTCGAGCTTCTGCACCACGGCGCGAGCTTCGTCCAGCAGCGTCGCGATCGCCGGCGTCACATGCTCGGGCTTGAAGAGGTCGAAGCGGGGCAGGTCGGTAAAGTCCAGCAGGGCATTCATGCTCATGTCGTTTCCATTCATTCTCTAAAGTGGGCCTGCACAAGCGTTGCCGTTGTGCGGGCCGTCGTATGGCTTGCCTTCGTGTTTCGCCGGGGCCGGGGCCGACCGCATTCGGCCGTGCGCACAGCCGCTGCCATGTTCAAACGCGCTCAGCCGCGCTCGGCTGCCTCGATGGTATTCACCAGCAGCATCGTGATCGTCATCGGGCCGACGCCACCCGGTACCGGCGTGATCCAGCCAGCGACTTCGGACGAAGGCTTGAAGTCGACATCGCCGCACAGCTTGCCGGCGTCGTCACGGTTCATGCCGACATCGATCACCACTGCGCCCGGCTTGACCATATCTGCCGTCACAATGTTCCGCTTGCCGGTGGCCACGACGAGGATATCGGCATCGCGCGTGTGATGGCCGAGGTCACGCGTCTTGGAATTGCAGATGGTGACGGTAGCCCCGGCTTGCAAGAGCAGCATCGCCTGCGGCTTGCCGACGATGTTCGATGCACCAACCACCACCGCATGCGCACCGCGTACCGGGTAATTGATCGATTCCAGCATCTTCATCACGCCATACGGCGTGCAGGGGCGGAACAGCGGCTGGCCCGTCATCAGCAGGCCGGCATTACTGATATGGAAGCCGTCGACGTCCTTTTCGGGCGCGATCGCCTCGATCACCTTGTGCGCATCGATATGCGCCGGCAGCGGCAGTTGCACCAGGATGCCGTGGATTTTCGGGTCCTTGTTCAGCGCATCGACGCGCGCCAGCAAGTCAGCCTCGGTCAGGCTGGCCTCGTATTTCTCGAACACCGAATGGATGCCGTTTTCCTCGCAAGCCTTCACCTTGTTGCGCACATAGACCTGCGAGGCCGGGCTATCGCCGACGAGAATCACGGCCAGACCGGGCTGGCGGCCGAGGGCGGTCAGGGCGGCGGCGCGCTGCGCGACATCCGCGCGCAGTTGTTTCGACAGGAGGACGCCGTCGATGATCTGTGCAGGCATGGGAAAACGCTCTTCAGGAAGGTAAACCGGAATTATAAGAGTGCCACTGTCCGGCCGCCTGAACTCCGGAGCCTGCGGGCATTACCGCAAGCTGCGATGGCAGGTGCCGGCGCAAGTTGGTTTCCGGTTTTGATGCGCGCCAAAGCCTGCGCGTTCAGTGCTTTTCGTCAAATTTCGCCGCTTTAGAGTAGGTGGGATCACGACTTTTCAAATTGGTTATTTATCATAATATGAAACGCTGTATCGTATTTTGAAAATCAGCAGAAGTCCTGCTACACTCCGTCGCAATTGAAACTCGGCCGGATTTCGCTGTAAGGTGGAATCGTCGGCTCCCCAGTAACCGGCCAAGATAAAACTCCAGGAGACATGCATCATGGCAGCGCAAATTGACAACATCCTGGCGCAAGCCGCCAATGATCCCGACGTCATGGAGACCAAAGAGTGGCTGGACGCGCTCGAATCCGTGATCGAACACGAGGGCGCCGAGCGCGCCCATTACCTGCTGGAGCGCATGGTTGACCTGGCCCGCCGTCGCGGTGCCCATATCCCGTTCTCCAGTAATACCGCTTACGTCAATACCATCCCCGCGCACCTCGGCCAGCACTGCCCGGGCAACCTCGAATATGAAGAGCGCCTGCGCTCGTGGATGCGCTGGAACGCGATGGCGATGGTGGTCAAGGCCAACCGCGCCGATGGCGACCTTGGCGGCCATATCTCGTCGTTCGCATCGCTGGCGAACATGCTCGGCATCGGCTTCAACCACTTCTGGCATGCGCCGACCGAAGACCATGGCGGCGACCTGCTGTACATCCAGGGCCATTCATCGCCGGGCGTGTATGCACGGGCGTATCTGGAAGGCCGCATCAGCGATGATCAGATGCTGAACTTCCGCCGTGAAGTCGAAGGCAAGGGCCTGTCGTCCTACCCGCACCCGAAACTGATGCCGGACTTCTGGCAATTCCCGACCGTGTCGATGGGCCTGGGCCCGCTGATGGCGATCTATCAGGCGCGCTTCCTGAAGTACCTGCACGCACGCGAAATCGCCAACACCGCGAACCGCAAGGTCTGGGCCTTCTGCGGCGACGGCGAGATGGACGAGCCGGAATCGATGGGTGCGATCGGCATGGCCGGCCGCGAAATGCTGGACAACCTCGTCTTCGTCATCAACTGCAACCTGCAGCGTCTGGATGGTCCGGTGCGCGGCAATGGCAAGATTATCCAGGAACTGGAAGCCGACTTCCGCGGCGCCGGCTGGAACGTGATCAAGGTCATCTGGGGTTCGCCATGGGACGACCTGCTGGCACGCGACAAGGATGGCGTGCTGCAGCGGATCATGATGGAAACCGTCGATGGCGAGTACCAGAACTACAAGGCCAAGGATGGCGCCTATGTGCGCAAGCATTTCTTCGGCAAGGACCCGCGCGCACTGGAACTGGTGGCCAACATGTCGGACGACGACATCTGGCGCCTGACCCGTGGTGGCCACGACCCGCACAAGATCTTCGCGGCCTACAAGGCAGCGCAGGAACATACCGGCCAGCCGACCGTGCTGCTGGTGAAGACCGTCAAGGGCTATGGCATGGGCAAGTCGGGCGAGGCGCGCAACACCGCGCACCAGACCAAGAAGCTCGACGACGACGCGATCCGCGAAATGCGCGACCGCTTCGGCATTCCTATTCCTGACGACAAGCTGCACGAAGTGCCGTTCTACAAGCCGTCCGATGACGCGCCCGAGATCAAGTACCTGCATGAGCGCCGCAAGGCCCTCGGCGGTTACCTGCCGCAGCGCCGCCGTACGGCAGAAGAAACGCTGCCGGTGCCGGAACTGTCCGCCTTCCAGGCCGTGCTCGACGCGACGGCCGAAGGCCGCGAAATCTCGACCACGCAAGCCTATGTGCGCGTGCTGACCACGCTGCTGCGCGACCAGAACCTCGGCCCGCGCGTGGTGCCCATCCTCGTGGATGAAGCCCGTACCTTCGGTATGGAAGGCTTCTTCCGCCAGATCGGCATCTTCAGCCAGCGCGGTCAGTTGTACGAGCCGGTCGACAAGGACCAGGTCAGCTACTACCGCGAAGACAAGGCCGGCCAGATCCTGCAGGAAGGTATCAACGAAGCGGGCGCGATGAGCTCGTGGATCGCTGCGGCGACTTCGTACTCGACGAACAACCGCGTGATGATCCCGTTCTACATCTTCTACTCGATGTTCGGGCTCCAGCGTATCGGCGACCTCGCGTGGGCCGCCGGCGACATGCGCGCGCGCGGCTTCCTGCTGGGCGGCACCTCGGGCCGTACCACGCTGAACGGCGAAGGCCTGCAGCACGAAGATGGCCACAGCCACATCCTCGCGTCGACCATCCCGAACTGCATGCCGTACGACCCGACCTTCGCCCACGAAGTCGCCGTCATCATGCACGATGGCTTGAAGCGCATGGTCGAGAAGCAGGAAGATGTGTTCTATTACATCACCCTGATGAACGAGAACTACAGCCATCCAGGCCTGAAAGCCGGCCAGGAAGAGGGCATCCTGAAGGGCATGTACCTGCTGCAGCCGTCGGCCGACAAGAAGGCCAAGCAGCGCGTGCAGCTGATGGGCTCGGGCACCATCCTGCGTGAAGTGATGGCTGCGGCCGAACTGCTCGAGAAGGATTGGGGCGTCGCCGCCGACATCTGGTCCGCACCGTCGTTCACGCTGCTGGCGCGCGATGGTCAGGACGCCGATCGCTGGAACCTGCTGAACCCGACCGCGAAGACGGCCAAGGTTCCGTACGTGACCCAGCAGCTGCAAGGCACCCAGGGCCCGATCGTCGCATCGACCGACTACATGCGCGCCTATGCCGAACAGATCCGTCCGTTCATGCCCAAGGGCCGCACCTACCGCGTGCTCGGCACCGATGGCTTCGGCCGTTCGGACACCCGCGCCAAGCTGCGCGAGTTCTTCGAGGTCAACCGCTACTTCGTGACTGTGGCTGCGTTGAAGGCACTGGCCGACGAAGGCAGCATCGATGCCGCCGTGGTGGCCAAGGCCGTCGCGAAATACGGCATCGACCCGAACAAGCCGAACCCGGTCACCGTCTGATCGAGGCCTGTGCGGCGGCTGCGGCAAATTGTTTTGTCGCAGCCGCTGCCGGTCTTAAGCGCATCGAAACCTGACGGCATTGCCGTCATCCATAATCCGGCAATATCCCCCGGGCAGCCGGAAATAACGGAGCAAAAAGAATGAGCCAAATCGAAATCAAGGTGCCCGATATCGGCGACTTCAAAGAAGTGGAAGTCATCGAACTGCTGGTGAAGCCGGGCGACACGGTGAAGGCGGAGCAATCGCTGATCACGGTCGAATCTGACAAGGCCAGCATGGAAATCCCGTCGTCGGCCGCCGGCGTCGTGAAAGAACTGAAAATCAAGATCGGCGACAAGGTCGCCGAAGGTTCGGTGATCCTGCTGCTGGAAGCCAGCGACGCTGCTGCCACCACCTCGGCTGCGCCTGCGCCGGCGCCGGCGCCTGCTGCGGCAGCACCTGCACCGGCCCCCGTTGCAGCACCTGCACCCGCCGCCATGCCCGCAGCGGTCGCCGCTGCACCATCGGCTTCTGTCGCCGCCCCCGGCCAGAGCTCGCATGCATCGCCGTCCGTGCGCAAGTTCGCGCGTGAACTCGGCGTCGACCTGACCCGCGTCAGCGGCACCGGCCCCAAGGGCCGCATCCTGCTGGAAGACGTGCAGGGCTTCGTCAAGGGCGTGATGTCCGGCGCGGCTGCTGCACCGACCGCCGCCGCTGGCGGTGGCGCTGCACTGGGGCTGCTGCCCTGGCCGTCGCTGGACTTCTCGAAGTTCGGCGAGACTACGCTCGAGCCGCTGTCGCGCATCAAGAAGATCAGCGGTCCCAACCTGCATCGCAACTGGGTGATGATCCCGCACGTGACGCAGTTCGAAGATGCCGACATTACCGACCTCGAAGCATTCCGCAAGAGCGCCAACGACTCGCTGGCCAAGTCCGGCGTCAAGCTGACCATGCTCGCGTTCGTGATCAAGGCCAGCGTATCGGCGCTGAAGAAATTCCCGGCGTTTAATTCGTCGCTCGACGCGAACGGCGAGAACCTGATCCTGAAGCACTACTACAACATCGGCTTTGCCGCCGACACGCCGAACGGCCTGGTGGTGCCGGTGATCAAGGGCGCCGACAAGAAGAGCCTGTCCGAGATCGCGAAAGAAATGGGCGAACTGTCCGCGCAGGCGCGCGACGGCAAGCTCAAGCCGGCCGACATGCAGGGCGCGACCTTCACCATCTCGTCGCTGGGCGGCATTGGTGGCACCAGCTTTACGCCTATCGTCAATGCGCCGGAAGTCGCGATCCTCGGTCTGTCGAAGTCCGAGATCAAGCCGGTCTGGGATGGCAAGGCCTTCGTGCCGCGCCTGATCCTGCCGCTGTCGCTGTCCTACGACCATCGCGTGATCGATGGCGCAATGGGCGCGCGCTTCGCGGTCTACCTGGCCGACGTGCTGGCCGACATGCGCAAGACCCTGCTGTAAGCGCCGGGCCGCTGCGTCATGACTACCTGCGTCGTCGTCCGCAAGGGTTCGGAGATCGCGATCGCTTCCGACTCGCTGGTGACCTTCGGGGACACCCGTTTGTCGCAGGCCTATGAAGCGAATGAAAAGATCTTCGAGGTTGCCGGCTCATGGATAGCCCTGTCCGGCACCACCGCGCATTTCCCGGTGATGAGGAAGCTCCTCACCGAGATGGGCGACGAATGCAAGCTGGGCTCGCGCGACGAGGTGTTCGACACCTTCACGCGCGTGCACCAGATCCTGAAAGACAAGTACTTCCTGAACGTGAAGGAAGAAGAGGACGATCCTTACGAGTCCTCGCAGATCACGACACTGATCGCCAACCCGCACGGCATCTTCGGCGTCTACTCGTATCGCGAAGTGTTCAGCTTCGATCGCTTCTGGGCGATCGGCAGCGGCAAGACCTTCGCGCTGGGCGCGATGTATGCGGGCTATGAGCGCCTCGCTACGGCGAAGGAAATCGCCGAGCTGGGCGTGCAGGCCGGTGCAGAGTTCGACAAGAGCTCGGCGCTGCCGTGCCGCGTCATCAGTTTTCCGACGAAACAATAACGGAGCAGAACAATGAGCCTGATCGAAATCAAAGTCCCCGACATCGGCGACTTCAAGGAAGTGGAAGTCATCGAACTGCTGGTGAAGCCGGGCGACACGGTGAAGGCGGAGCAATCGCTGATCACGGTCGAGTCGGACAAGGCCAGCATGGAAATCCCGTCGTCGGCCGCCGGCGTGGTGAAAGAACTGAAGATCAAGCTCGGCGACAAGGTCGCCGAAGGCTCGCTGATCCTGATGCTGGATGCCAGCGACGCTGCTGCCGCCACCTCGGCTTCGGCCGCGCCCGCTGCGGCTGCCCCGGCCGCAGCGTCGGCAGCTGCTGCACCGGCACCGGCCGCTGCGCCTGCCGCCGCCCCGGTCGCCGCCAGCTTTGCCGGCAAGGCCGATATCGAATGCGACACGCTGGTGCTTGGCGCCGGCCCCGGCGGCTATACCGCGGCCTTCCGCGCGGCCGACCTCGGCCAGAGCGTGGTGCTGGTCGAGCGCTATTCGACGCTGGGCGGTGTCTGCCTGAACGTGGGCTGCATCCCGTCCAAGGCGCTGCTGCATGCGGCAAAGGTCATCACCGAAGCCGAGGAGATGTCGCACTTCGGCGTCAAGCTCGGCAAGCCCGAGATCGACATCGATGCGCTGCGCGGCTGGAAGGAAAGCGTGATCGGCAAGCTGACCGGCGGCCTGTCGGGCCTCGCCAAGGCGCGCAAGGTGCAGGTCGTGCAGGGCAAGGGCGCGTTCTCGTCGTCGAACACCCTCGACGTCGACACGCCGGAAGGCAAGAAGACCATCGCCTTCCGCAACGCGATCATCGCCGCCGGTTCGTCGGTCGCGAAGATCCCGGGCTTCCCGTACGAGGATCCGCGCCTGATCGATTCCACCGGCGCGCTCGAGCTGCGCCAGATCCCGAAGCGCATGCTGGTCATCGGCGGCGGCATCATCGGTCTCGAGATGGCTTGCGTGTATGACGCGCTGGGCGCGAAGGTATCGGTGGTCGAATTCGCCGACGGCCTGATCCCGGCCGCCGACCGCGACATCGTCAAGCCGCTGCAGAAGCGCATCGAGAAGCGCTACGAAGCGATCATGTTGAAGACCAAGGTCACCAAGCTCGAGGCGCGCGCCAACGGCCTGCTGGCGACCTTCGAAGGCGATGCTGCACCGGCCGAGCCGCAACTGTATGACATGGTGCTGCTGGCCGTCGGCCGTCGCCCGAACGGCAAGGACATCGCGGCCGACAAGGCGGGCGTGGTCGTCAACGAGCGCGGCTTCATCCCGGTCGACAAGCAGCAGCGCACCAACGTGCCGCATATCTTTGCGATCGGCGATATCTGCGGCGACCCGATGCTGGCGCACAAGGCGACCAATGAAGCGAAGGTCGCGGCTGAAGTCATCGGCGGCCACAAGGTGGCCTTCGATGCGATGACGATCCCGTCGGTGGCTTACACCGACCCCGAGATCGCATGGATGGGCGTTACCGAAGCCGAAGCGAAAGCCAAGGGCATCCCGTTCGAGAAGGCCAACTTCCCGTGGGCAGCCTCCGGCCGCGCACTGGCGATGGGCCGCGAAGACGGCATGACCAAGCTGCTGTGGGACCCGACCACCAAGCGCATCATCGGCGCCGGCATCGTTGGCGTGAACGCCGGCGAGTTGCTGGCCGAGACCGTGCTGGCGATGGAAATGGGTGCTGACCTCGAAGACCTCGCGCTGACCGTACACGCGCACCCGACGCTGTCGGAGACGCCGATGTTCGCTGCCGAAATGGGACTGGGCAGCATCACCGACCTGTACATCCCGCCGAAGAAGAAATAAGCGCAGTTGCAAACAAGCGCTGCTTCAAACGAGCAACGCCTCAAACGAGCAACGCTTCAAATGAAAAACGGCCCGCCTGCGCGGGCCGTTTTTCATTTGCGTCAGCGATGCACTAATGCCGTGTGCAACGGGGACATGCGTTTCACGTTGGTGACTTCTACTGAAGGATGCCCGTCCAGGCAGCCTGCCCGTCCTTCCCGTGGAGCCCTGACATGACGCAATTCACAGTCCATGCCCAAACCAGCCGGCTCTCGGTTTGCGACGAACTCGACAAATTCCAGGTGTTCTCAGCCGTAGGCGCAAAGATCGAGGGCAATGCCGTCACCCTGTACGAAGTCGGGTTGGGCGAGCGCCTGCGACGCGCGCTGTCGAGCCTGACGGGCAAGCGCGACCAGGCCACCGAGGATTCGCGCGCCGCCCTGCAGCAACTGGCCCGGGTCAATCCTGCGATCGGCAAGGTGCTGGGTCAGGCCATCCGTGACAAGACGGACTGGAGCGCCTCCGAGCTGAGGGGCCAGCTGAAGGTTGCCGCGCAAATACTGGAGCCGGGCCGCTACGAGGGCAAGGTGGCGGTGAAGCTCGACCGCGCCACTGCCGGCGTTCAGCTGGGGTTGGCGAATGCGAAGGTGCACGAGGTCGAGGCCGATGCTCGCATCCAATGGCTCACGCCGGATGCCGAACCCGGCCAGGCCTACTACATGACACCGATCGCCGATTACGTTGATCCCGAGACGGATGAGCTGCCTCGCATCAGTACGCTAAGCCTGACGGTGAACCCGCAGGAGCTGGGCGCTGAATCCTTGAAGGAATGTTATCGCTCCGCCATCGCGCGTTGTGGCGGGCACGTGGTGATCGAGCCCATTCCTGACCTGCAGCTGCAGCACCCGGAAGATCGCTCGATGTGGGGCAAGTCTTCCAGCGAGAGCATTGGTGCCCTGCTGGATGCCATTGACGACATCATGGGGAAGGCACCGCGCGCGCTGAAAGCGATCACCATCGCCGCCGGTCGCGCTCCCGGTCTTGCTGACCAGGTCTGGGACTGCAAGGCGCAGCGGGACAGCGCGAAGGCAGCCGCACCGATGGCAGCGCAAGCGGCACCGCAGGCCGCCCCCCTGTCCGGCATCCATCCGCACGCAGGCCGGCCGGTGCCTGTCACGCCCGGCCTGCATTTCCTGAAAAATCACGCCATCGAGCTCGATGCCGAGCGCATCGTGGTGCCGGCGCCGATAGCGCGTGCCTTCAGGCTGGAGGCCGCCAGCGAGAAAGACCTTGCGCCCGCGCCGGGCGTGCAGGGCCGACAAGTGGTCGGCATGCGGGATGATGCCGACACCACGCCGTTGCGGATCGGTTCCAACGCGGTGCAGGAACGCTACCGCACCCTGTTGCAGGGTGTGGACGGGCGTGTCGTGATCCAACCCCTCAGCTTTGACGCGGCGAGCCTCGAGCAGTTGATGGAGGCCGCCAGGCAGGCCTGCATCGACAACCCGAAGCTGTCCGTCGCCTTTGCCGTGCCGGATGCGAAGCAGCGTGATCTGCTGGCTGCGGCGTGGACCAAGGTCAGGGACGCAGCGCTCGAGGACGCCGACCTCGACGAGTTCGATGACGACTTGCCGCCCTTGAAATGGGAAAGTGCGTGATGCCACGGGACGGCGCGTAGTCGACGTTATTACAGGAGAGCGAAATGGGACACGATAGGTTGGTAGTCCTGAACAGCACGAACTATGCCGCCCTTGCAGATAGCCTGAAAGGCAAGGGCATTGTCGACCTGACGACGATGCGGGACGTTGGCAGCGGGCAGCGGGCGCTGTTTGTCCGGCCGGGGGGTGTCTTTCAGATGTTGCGCGCGTGGTTCTCGGGAGCGAGCGAACGGCAGAAGCAGGCCGATCAGGTATGTGGCCGGCTCGGCGCCGTGTTCGACAAGGTGCCGGGCAAGGAAAGGCTGCTGCAGAATGTGCGCGCGCAGATCATCAAGGAAGGCAGAGTGACCGGGGAATTCCTTGCGATGAACCTGAAGGCGCTGCATGAAGGCGGCGTCGTGATGCAGAAGGACCTCAAACCCTACGCGCTGCCCACCCACGGGCAGCAGGTGCGGATCCTGACCGGCCGGCCGACCGAGATCGACGCGGACCGCTGCATCGTGGGCTACGGTACTGCCAGGGACTTGCTCGGGGCTGCTTCGTCGGCGTCGATGCGGCGCGAGCAGTCGCTACTGTCCAAGCTTCAGGTCTGGAGCGTGGGCGACCATGCGAACGGCGGCTCACCGGTGCACGAGTTCAGCTCGAAGGCGTCGCGCGCGAAAATCATTGCAAGCTGCCCGCCCTTCAACGAGACCGCCGGGGAGGACCGCACACCGCAGGAAATGTTCGACCTGACCCGTTCCGCGATCGGCGATGCGACCGGCGTCATCGTGGTCGAGCCGCAGCCGGACACGATCCGGGGCGGCAAAGCCGTCTGCAGCGATGCTGGGCTGACCGCGCAGATCCGCGCTGCGCTGGAGCGCAAGGCGGATGCGCAGCAGCAGGGACTGGATAGGGTGATCGCATTCGTGTCACCCGACAACGCGCTACTCAAGCGTATCGAAGCCTTGCACGCGGATCTCGTCGGGGAACAGGCAGACGCCGACCGGCCGGCCAGTCGCGCGCACGTGTCCGGCTCGAACACCGATTCGGACAGCGATTCGGACAGTCAGTCCGTCAGTGTCCCGAAATCGAGACTGCCGGATCAAGGCACCGGCGTGTGGCTGGGATGACGCGTGCTTGTTGGCGTGCTTATTCGCGTACTGACTCGCGTGCTTGTCCGGATGCTTGCTCGCTTGCTTACTGCTTCACCGATGCGATCACGCCCGACAGCAGTTCCAGCATCAGGTCGATCTCTTCGGTCGTCACGTTCAGCGCCGGCATGAAGCGCAGCAGGTCCGGACGCGGCGAGTTCAGCAGCAAGCCTTGTGGTTCGAGGTCGCGTGCGATCTCGACGATCTTGCCGCCGATTGGCGAGCCCAGCTTCAGCGCGCGCAGCAAGCCTTCGCCGCGTTCGCCTTCGAGGCCATGCTTGTCACACAGCTTCAAGAGGCCAGCCTTCAGGTAATTGCCCTTGTCGACCACCGACTGCAGGAAGCCCGGTGCCAGCAGCGCTTCCAGCACCGCGATGCCGACGGCTGTCATCAGCGGGTTGCCGTTGTAGGTACCACCCTGATCGCCCGGCTCGAACACCGCGAATGCTTCCTTGCACAGCAGCGCTGACAGCGGCACACCGCCGCCGATACCTTTACCGAGGGTCATGATGTCCGGCTCGATGTCGGACAGCTGATAGGCAAACAGCTTGCCGGTACGGCCCATGCCGGCCTGCACTTCATCGACCATCAGCAGGATGTTGTGCTGCTTCGTCAGCGCGCGCAGTCCCTGCATGAATTCGCGCGATGCGGGAATCACGCCGCCTTCGCCCTGCACCGGTTCCAGCATCACGGCGACGGTCTTGTCGGTGATCAGTTTCTCGACGCTCGCGAGGTCATTGAGTTCCGCCTTCGGGAAGCCCGGCACCTGCGGTGCAAACATCGTGTCCCAACCCGCCTTGCCGGACGCCGACATGGTTGCCAGCGTACGGCCGTGGAAGCTGTGATCGAAGGTGATGATTTCAAAGCGATGCTCACCAGCCGCGTTCGGGTGCAGCTTGCCCCATTTGCGCGCCAGCTTGATCGCGCCTTCATTGGCCTCGGCGCCGCTGTTGGCGAAGAACACGCGGTCGAAGCATGAATGATGGGTGAGCATCGACGCGAGCTTGATCGACGGCTCGTTATAGAAAGCCGGCGACGGATTGATGACCTTCTTTGCCTGCGCAACCAGCGCATCCTGCATGCATTGCGGCGAATGGCCGAGGCAGTTCACGGCCCAGCCCTGCAGCCAGTCGAGGTAGCGCTTGCCGTTATGGTCGGTCAGCCACATGCCCTGGCCTTCGGTGAACACCAGCGGCGGACGGTTCGTGATGTAGAGCAGGGCGTTGGTGTCGTACTGTTCGAATTGCATGGCGCGGGACTCGGACTGGTTCGTGTGTTGAGAGGGTTAGGTACTGAACTCGCGGCTTACAGCATTGGTGAACTGCAGCAGGCAGCTTGCCCGCTGCGCGTGTCACCGTGATGTCATGCCGCTGCAGCGTCAGGCTGCGGCCAGATCGGCTTCGGACGTGAACGAGTCCGCATAGAACTCTTCTTCCGGCAGCTTGCACTGGCTGACGAAGTCACGCTGCGCAGACTCGACGACGATCGGTGCGCCGCATGCATAGACCTGATGGCCGGACAGATCCGGCAGGTCTTCCATCACCGCGCGATGCACGAAGCCGGTACGGCCGCTCCAGCCATCTTCCGGCAGTGCGTCCGAGACCACCGGCACATAGCGGAAGTTGGGCAGCGTGCGCGCCCATTCCTCGCACAGCGCGTGCATGTACAAATCTTGCGGACGACGGCCGCCCCAGTACAGCGTGACCGGACGGGTCGACTTCGAATGGGCCCAGTGCTCGACGATGGCCTTGACCGGCGCAAAGCCGGTGCCCGATGCGAGCAATACGATGGGTTTGTCCGAATCTTCGCGCAGGAAGAAAGTGCCCAGCGGGCCTTCGAAGCGCAGGATGTCGCGTTCCTTCATCGTGCCAAACACATGGTCGGTGAAGACGCCGCCCGGCATGTGGCGGATGTGCAGGGTCATCAGTTCATCGGCGTGCGGCGGCGTGGCCATGCTGTACGCGCGGCGCTTGCCATCCTTGAGCAGGAATTCCACATACTGGCCAGCCTTGAATTGCATGCGCTCGGTCGCCGGCAGCTGCAGCGACACGATCATCACATCGTCGGCGGCGCGCTCCAGCTTGGCCACGCGCACCGGGACTTTCTTGATCGGGAAGTCGCCCACGCCCAGCACTTCGCGCGCTTCGATGGTCACGTCCGAGGTCGGCACCGCGCAGCAGAACAGGGTGTGGCCGGATTGCTGGTCGGCTGGCGGCAGTGCGCGTTCCTGATGCGTGCCCAGCGTCACGCTGCCTTCGACCAGCTTGCCCTTGCAGCTGCCGCAGGCGCCGTTCTTGCAGCCATAGGGCAGGCCGACGCCGTTACGGATGGCGGCGGCGAGGATGGTTTCATCGGCCTCGCAGCTGAACTGCCGACCACTGGGATTAACGCTAACCTGGAACGTCATACAATCTCGCGAATATGAAAAAGAATTTTGTGCCGGGCAGGCCGCGCCTGCTGCTGGTCGGTTGCGGTGACGTTGGCATGCGGCTGTTGCCGCTGCTGCGCGATCGCTTTCGCGTGTTCGCCGTGACCAGCCAGGCTGGCCGCGTGGCTGAACTGCGCGCAGCCGGTGCCACCCCTGTCGTCGCCAACCTTGACCATCCGGACAGCTTGCATCGTTTGCAAGGTCTGGCGCCGACCGTCGTGCACCTGGCGCCGCCGCCCTCGGAGGGGCAGCAGGACCGGCGCACCCGGAATCTGACCCGCATTTTACCCCGACACGGCACCCTGGTTTACGTGAGTACAACGGGGGTTTATGGCCATTGCGACGGCGACCTGTTCGACGAGACACGCCCCGTGGCGCCGGTGAATGCCCGCGCGCAGCGGCGTGTCGATGCGGAGCAGGTGCTCAGGCGCTGGGCACGACGGGCGCAGGCGTGTTTGTCCATCCTGCGTGTGCCCGGCATCTATGCGGCAGACCGCTTGCCTGTCGAGCGTTTGCAGAAAGGCACGCCGGCGCTGCGCGTTGAAGACGATGTCTATACCAACCACATCCATGCCGACGACCTGGCACAGATCATCGCGCAGGCGATTTTCCGCGCGCGGCCCTTGCGGGTTTATCACACGGTCGATGATTCCGACCTGAAGATGGGCGAGTATTTCGACCACGTGGCCGATGCCTTCGGCCTGCCGCATCCGCCGCGCCTGCCACGGGCCGAACTGGCGCAGCAGGTGTCGCCGATGCTGTTGTCTTTCATGTCGGAGTCGCGCCGGCTGAAGAACGAGCGAATGAAGGCGGAGCTGGGCGTGCGGCTGCGTTACCCGACCGTGGCTGATCTGCTGGCCAGCTTGCGTTCGGCATAGCGGGGCAATCCGGTCACCTCGGCACGCAGGGCGGGTCGCATCGAGTTCGTCGTTTCGGCCCGATGAATCAGGTTCGATGAATCAGGCCAGCCCTGTCAGCGCGGTGGCGTCAGACCGGCGAACCGACTGCGGACTTGATCCCGTTCACCCACGAACGCGCCGGCAGCTTGGTCATCTCGCGAATCACGGCGGCGCGCTCGTACAGGTCGGCGAAGTCCAGCTCCGGCACGCTCTTGAACGCGATGACGACGATATTCCCTTCGTGGACTTCGGGCAGCGCAATCACGGCATCGAAGGCCGGGTAGATCGCGGCCAGGTTCTTCTTGTAGCTCGGATGGTCGCCAAACAGGTTGATGGTGGCGATGCCATTCGGCGTCAGGCAGTTCGCACACGCGCGATAGAACTCGGGCGTGTCCAGCACCGGGCCGCGCGCGGTCGCATCATACAAATCGATCTGCAGCACATCGACCTTGCGATGATGGCGGCGGTCCTGCACGAAATCCATCGCATCCATTTCCAGCACCGACAGCTTGTCGTCATCCGGCGGCAGCTTGAACATCGAGCGGCACACATCGATCACCGACGGGTTCAGCTCGACCGCCGTCACCTGTGCGTCCGGATACCAGAGCTTGCTGGCCTTGGTCAGCGCACCGGTGCCCAGGCCCAGCTGCACGATGTGCGCGGGCTGGTCGAGGAACAGCATCCAGCCCATCATCTGCTGCGCGTATTCCAGCTCGATATGGTCCGGCTTGCGGATGCGCATCGCGCCCTGCACCCATTCGGTACCGAAATGCAGAAAGCGTACGCCATCCAGCTCGGACAGGGTCACGGGCGCGAACTTGGGCTTGCGGGGCTTGGCAGCGGTCTTGGACGGATCGGGACGGCGGGACATGGGCGATAGCGGTCGGGGATGAGCCGGGTTCAGGTCAGCAAAGCCCGCCACTTTACTAGCTTTTGCTCGAAGGATAGCTGCGCATTGGCGGGCGACGACGACGGCAGTACCAGCGTCCGGAACCCGGCCGCTTCGAATTGCGGCGCGAAGCGGCCCGAGGTCTTGCCATTGAAAGCGATGGTGTGCAGCGCCGGAAAACCCTGGTGCAGTACTGAAAAATCCGCGGCCTGCGCATCGCGGATGGATGCATCTAGGCTGCCTTCACGACGGCAGGCGTCGATCACATCCCACAGGCCGATGCGATGCTGAGCGAGCTTCGCCAGCCGCGCCGGATAAGCGAGGTGGACGAGATCATCATCGAGCACCGCCGACAGCAGCCGCCAGAACTGGTTGCGCGGGTGCGCATAGTACTGCCCGGCCGCCAGTGAGGCCTCGCCGGGAAAGCTGCCCATGATCAGCAGCGTCGCATCGGCTTGCATGGCGGGTGGAAAGCCGCTCAGCAGCGGGGAAGCGGGAGGGAAATCGGAAGCGGCCATTAAGGAATTGTAGAGGGGAGCGTCCTAAACTGCGGGTTAGAATCCGCGAACAATACAGCCGACAGGAGACACCCCATGGTCCAACCCATCATGCTCATCACCGGCGGCAGCCGCGGCATAGGCGCGGCGACCGCGCTGCTGGCGGCCGAACGCGGCTGGCAGGTGGCGATCAGCTATCTGGGCAATGCCTCGGCCGCCGATGCGGTGGTGGCGCAGATCCGTGCCAATGGCGGCCATGCACTGGCGGTGCAGGCCGATGTCGGCGTCGACGACGACGTGCAGCGTCTGTTCAAGACCGTCGATGACAAGCTGGGCCGTCTCAGCTCGCTGGTCAACAATGCCGGCATGCTCGAACTGCAGACCCGGCTCGACCAGATGGACCTCGCGCGCTGGCAGCGCGTGTTCAGCGCCAACGTGTTCGGCAGTTTTCTGTGCGCGAAGCAGGCCGTACTGCGCATGTCGACCCGTCATGGCGGCAACGGCGGTACCATCGTCAATGTGTCATCGGCAGCGGCGCGCATCGGTTCGCCGAATGAATTCATCGACTATGCCGCCGCCAAAGGCGCGGTCGACTCGATGACGCTGGGGCTGGCCAAGGAAGTCGCGGCCGAAGGCGTACGCGTGAATGCGGTGCGGCCGGGACTGATTTATACCGATATTCATGCGAGTGCCGGCGAACCCGGGCGCGTAGATCGCGCAAAGGCTGGCGTGCCCATGCAGCGCGGCGGTACCGCAGCCGAAGTGGCCGAGGCCATTGTGTGGCTGGCGTCGGAACAGTCGTCGTATGTGACGGGCACCTTGCTTGATGTGACTGGCGGGCGGTAAACCGCCTGCCGTCGAGCGGTACCCGCAGATGCCGGGTGCGCAAAAGAAAATCCCGGCTGATGCCGGGATTTTTTTGCCAATATCAGACAAGCGATTCAGTCAATCAGATCCAGCACGCGCTCGGGCGGTCGGCACAGCCTTGCGCCCTTGGGGGTGATGACGACCGGACGATTGATCAGTACCGGATGCGCGAGCATTGCATCGATGATTTCGTCGTCCGTCTTGGCCGCATCATTCAAACCCAGTTCAGAACACAGCGCTTCCTTATCGCGCAACAGTGCGCGCACCGGTTCACCCGTTGCACGTACCGTGGCCAGCAGCGTTGCGCGATCCGGTGTGTCCTTCAGGTACAGCACGACCGTGGGCTCGAGGCCGCGCTCGCGCAGCAGCGCCAGCGCGCCGCGCGAGTTGCTGCAGTTCGGGTTGTGCCAGATCGTGACGCCGGCATGGCTGCTCGGGCCGCTGCTGATTTCAGCGCTCATCTCAGCGCTCACTTCAACGACATGCCGAGCAGCATGTCATTGAGCTTCTTCACGAAGCCCGCCGGGTCCAGCAGCTGGCCGCCCTCGGCCAGCATGGCCTGGTCGAACAGGATGCTGGTCCAGTCGTCGAACTTTGCTTCCTCGTACTTCAGGCGCTGTACCAGCGGGTGGTTTGGGTTGATCTCGAGGATGGGCTTCGAATCCGGCGCCTTCTGGCCGGCAGCCTTCAGCATGCGCAGCAGGTTGCCCGACAGCTCATGCTCGCCGGCGACGAGGCAGGCCGGCGAATCGGTCAGGCGGAAGGTGATGCGCACATCAGCGGCTTTTTCGGCCAGCGAGGTCTTCATCTTCTCGACCAGATCCTTGTACTCGGTCGCAGTCTCTTCCTTCTGCTTCTTCTCGGTCTCGTCTTCCAGCTTGCCGAGGTCGAGATCGCCCTTGGCGACCGACAGCAGCTGCTTGCCATCGAACTCGGTCAGGAAGGACAGCATCCATTCGTCGACGCGGTCGGTCAGCAGCAGCACTTCGACGCCTTTCTTGCGGAAGATCTCGAGGTGCGGGCTGTTCTTCGCCGCGGTATAGCTGTCGGCCGTGACGTAATAGATCTTGTCCTGACCATCCTTCATGCGCGACACATAGTCGCCCAGCGACACATTCTGCGCATTGTTGTCATTGTGCGTGCTGGCAAAGCGCAGCAGCTTGGCGATGCGGTCCTTGTTGGTGGCATCTTCGCCGATGCCTTCCTTCAGCACCTGACCGAACTCCTGCCAGAAGCCGGCGTACTTGTCCTTCTTTTCCTGCTCGTCGGCATTTGCCAGCTCTTCCAGCATGCCCAGCACGCGCTTGGTCGAGCCTTCGCGAATCACCTTCACGTCGCGCGACTCCTGCAGGATCTCGCGCGACACGTTCAGCGGCAGGTCGTTGGAGTCGATCACGCCTTTCACGAAGCGCAGGTAGACCGGCATCAGCTGCTCGGCATCGTCCATGATGAACACGCGCTTCACGTACAGCTTGATGCCGCCGCGCTGGTTGCGGTCCCACAGGTCGAACGGCGCCTTGGCCGGGATGTACAGGAGCTGCGTGTATTCGCTGCGGCCCTCGACGCGGTTGTGCGTCCAGGTCAGCGGGTCCGCATAGTCATGCGATACATGCTTGTAGAACTCCTTGTACTGCTCTTCGCTGACGTCGGACTTGCTGCGCGCCCACAGCGCGCTGGCCTGGTTGATGGTCTCGAGCTCGTCGCGCACCACCATGTCTTTCTTTTCGTCGTCCCACTCCTCCTTGCGCATCTTGATCGGCAGCGAGATGTGGTCCGAGTACTTGCGGATCACCGAGCGCAGCTGGTAGGTGGACAGGAACTCGTCTTCTCCTTCACGCAGGTGCAGGATGATGCGGGTGCCGCGTTGTGCCTTGGCTATGGTTTCGACCGTGAAATCGCCTTCGCCGCGCGATTCCCAGCGTACCCCCTCGTCGGCCGGCAGGCCGGCGCGGCGCGATTCGACGGTGATGCGGTCGGCGACGATGAAGCCCGAATAGAAGCCGACGCCGAACTGGCCGATCAGGGCCGCGTCCTTTTGCTGGTCGCCGGACAGTTTCGAGAAGAACTCCTTGGTGCCGGACTTGGCGATCGTACCCAGGTGGTCGATCGCTTCCTGCTGCGACAGGCCGATGCCGTTATCGCTGATGGTGATGGTGCGGGCGTCCTTGTCGACCTCGACCTGGATCGCCAGCTCGCCATCGTTCTCGAACAGCGCGGCATGGTTGATCGCCTCGAAGCGCAGCTTGTCGGCCGCGTCGGAGGCGTTCGAGATCAGCTCGCGCAGGAAGATTTCCTTGTTGGAGTACAGCGAGTGGATCATCAGCTGCAGCAGCTGCTTGACTTCGGCCTGGAAGCCCAGGGTTTGTTTTTCGGCTACGGTCATGTTGTCCTCTGTAAGCAGAATTCACGAAAAATGACGGAATTTGCCGTGATTTGGGGACGCCGAACCGGATTTCAAGGGCCGGCAGGATAAAATTCCGCCTTCAATACCCACTTTTCCTGATCCTGAATGACGGAGCATCCATGGCCATCGCTGACAAGCTGAAATCCCTGAACATCATCCTGCCGGCCGTCGCCACGCCGGCCGCCGCCTATGTGATGTATGTGCGCAGTGGCCATACGCTGTACGTGTCCGGCCATATCGCCAAGAAGGATGGCAAGCCCTGGGTCGGCCAGCTCGGCAAGACCATGACCACCGAGCAGGGCCGCGAAGCGGCGCGCGCGGTGGCAATCGACCTGATGGCAACGCTGAATGCGGCTTGCGAGGGTGACCTCGAGAAGGTCAAGCGTATCGTCAAGCTGGTCAGCCTGGTGAACTCGACCGGCGATTTCACCGAGCATCACCTGGTGACGAATGGTTGCTCCGAGCTGCTGGGTGACGTGTTCGGGGACGCCGGCAAGCATGCGCGCTCGGCCTTCGGTGTCGCGCAACTGCCGCTGGGCAGCTGCGTCGAGATTGAAATGATCGCCGAGCTGTACTGAGTCAACCTGAGCTAGCGCCCGAGCTGCCCGAGCTTCAGGCGAAGCGTTTCGCCCGCCCGGACGCCAGCGTGGGCGCCGCTTCTTCTTCGGCGGCCAGCGTGCTGGCGATATGGCGCTCGGCGGCGCGCGCCACCTTGCCGTAGATGTCGCGGCATAGCTGATAGGCCGCCTGTGCCGGCCAGTCCTCGCCCAGCAGCGACAGCGGCAGCTGCGGGTCGTGCAGCTGCACGCGACGGTACGCATGCACCAGCAGCGTACGCGCGCAAAACGCTTCGGTCGCATCGATGGCGGCCGGCGAGGCCGGTTTATCCGTGGCGGCGATCGCTTCCAGCAGCGGCAGGTGCATGCGCTGGAATTGCCGGTAAGCGCTGCGCACCTCATCCAGCGGCCAGCAGTCCTCCAGCGCCGCGCCCAGTTCGGCAGCCACGGGCAGCCCGGCATCGGTCGCGCGCATCACCCTGACCTTGCCCTGCGCGCCGTTCTGCACCAGCACATCGGCCAGCACTGCTTCATCGCCGCCGGGTCGCGCCAGCAAGCCCGGCGCGAGTTCGCCATAGCCTTCCCATGCCAGCGCCTTCTTCAAGGCCAGCCGCTCGCTGCGCGCGAGAGCACCGGCATCCGCCAGGACCAATGTCCATTGTCCATCCCAAGGCTGCGCGACCGGCGCATAGACGCGCTGGTGTGCGCGCAGGAAACGCTGCTCGGCCTGTGCGCTGAGCCGGTACTGACTGCGCCTTCCGCTGCGGCTGGCTTCCAGCCAGCCTTCTTCGACCAGCCGGAACACGGCAGTGCGTACCAGCCGTTCGCTGATGCCCAGCGGTGCCAGCAATCCGATCAGGCTGCCCAACCAGGCCGAGCCGCCGTAGGGGGTAATCGCATCGCCGAACACCGTCATTACCAGCGATTTCGCGCGCGGCGGGTCCTGCTTCAGCGAGCGGGCAATCCAGCGCTGGACGGCAGTGGTGGTCAGACGGGTCATGACGCTTTAAATGATACGGATTTTCACCGGGAGTGAAATTTGTCGTATCATAAACCAGAACTCGCCGCGCCAGCCAAAGCTGGCCGGGTGCCGACGGAAGCAGCCATCAGAGCTGCACGCCCGGCCTGATACCTGTTATTGCCAGACCTGTCCAATCTGGCAGACCTTGAGGAGACCGCATCATGTATGCGCAAATGGTCGAAACCGGCGCCGCCAAACTGCGCGCGCTCGAAGAACTGTCGCCCGAAGAACGTGCGTTCCAGGAACGCATCGATGCCGGCGTGAAGATCGAGCCCAAGGACTGGATGAGCGAAGGCTATCGCAAGACCCTGATCCGCCAGATTTCCCAGCATGCGCATTCCGAAATCGTCGGCCAGCTGCCCGAGGGCAATTGGGTGACGCGCGCGCCGACCTTGAAGCGCAAGTCCATCCTGCTGGCCAAGATCCAGGACGAAGCCGGCCACGGCCTCTACCTGTACAGCGCCGCCGAGACGCTGGGCGTGTCGCGCGACCAGATGACCACCGACCTGTTGTCGGGCAAGGCCAAGTACTCGAGCATTTTCAATTATCCGACGCTGACCTGGGCCGACGTCGGCATGATCGGCTGGCTGGTCGATGGCGCGGCCATCATCAACCAGATCCCGCTGTGTCGTTGCTCTTACGGACCGTATTCGCGCGCGATGATCCGCGTTTGCAAGGAAGAAGCTTTCCATGCGCGGCAGGGCTACGACTTGCTGATGTCGCTGTGCAAGGGAACGCCGGAACAGAAGCAGATGGCGCAGGAAGCATTGAACCGCTGGTGGTGGCCGATGCTGATGATGTTCGGCCCGCCGGATGACGCATCGCTCAACAGCGCGCAATCGATGCAATGGAAGATCAAGCTGTTCTCTAATGACGAACTGCGCCAGCGCATGGTCGACCAGACCGTGCCGCAAGCGGAATACCTGGGCCTGACCATTCCCGACCCGGACCTGAAGTGGAATGAAGCGCGTGGCCACTACGACTTCGGCGCCATCGAGTGGTCCGAGTTCTATAACGTCCTCAAGGGCAATGGACCGTGCAATCGCGAACGCATGGAGGTGCGTCGCAAGGCCTGGGACGACGGTGCCTGGTTCCGCGATGGCCTGAATGCGCACGCCGAGAAGCAGGCACAGCGCGCCGCGCGCAAGGCAGCCTGAGCGGCGGCCACCTGATCCCACCTTAGGAGAAGCAGTATGAGCAAGGAATGGCCGCTGTGGGAAGTCTTCATCCGCAGCCAGCACGGCCTCGCGCACAAGCATGTGGGCAGCCTGCACGCACCGGACGCGGAGATGGCGATCAATAACGCACGCGACGTCTACACGCGCCGTAATGAAGGGGTGTCGATCTGGGTTGTGCCTGCGGCATCGATCACGGCGAGCAGCCCGAGCGATCGGGGCGAATTGTTCGAGCCGGCCAACAACAAGGTCTATCGCCACCCGACTTTCTTTGCCATCCCGCCCGAGGTCGGCAACCTGTGAGCGCGCACGCCAAATTCGACTGGCTGCTGCGCGCCGGTGATAACGCACTGGTGTTGTCGCAGCGCCTGACCGAATGGTGCGGCAAGGGGCCCGTGCTGGAGGAGGACATGGCGCTGGCCAACGTCGCGCTTGATCTGATGGGACAGGCGCGGCTATGGCTGGCCTATGCGGCCGAGGTTGAAGGCGAGGGCGGCGACGAAGACAGTCTCGCTTTCCTGCGTGATGTGACGGCCTTCCGCAACCTGCTGCTGGTCGAGCAGCCCAACGGTGATTATGCCGATACGCTGATGCGCCAGTTCTTCTTCGACAGCTGGCATTACCATCGTCTGCAGTCTCTGCTGGCCTCGTCGGACCCGCGGGTGGCCGAGATTGCAGCCAAGTCAATCAAGGAAGTCGCCTATCACTTGCGCCGCAGCGGCGACCTGGTGATACGCCTCGGTGATGGCAGCGACGAAAGCCATCGCCGCATGCAGGCTTCCGCAGACCGCTTGTGGGCTTTTAGTGGCGAAGCCTTCATCGACGATGACATCGACCGCGAAGCTGCTGCTGCGGGTGTGGCACCCTTGCCCTCCAGCCTGCGCGCATCCTGGCTGGCTGATGTCAGGCATGTGTTTGCCGAGGCCACGCTCGCGCTGCCGCCGGTGGACGCATGGATGCAGTCGGGCGGCAAGCAGGGTCGGCATAGCGAGCACCTGGGTTACCTGCTGGCCGAGATGCAGTTCCTGCAGCGCGCGTATCCGGGGGCGCAGTGGTAAAGCGATCCTGCATGGCAGGACGCGCCACTACCGGCGGTCGCCTGTTATGCCGCTGCGTGCCGCAACGAACAGCACGCGGCACTTGAGCGAAGGCGATCGCGCATGTCCATCATGAAGCCGGCCGATGAACAACTGTGGTCCTGGGTTGCCGAGGTCAGCGACCCGGAGATACCGGTGCTGTCGATCACGGACCTCGGCATCGTGCGCGCCATCGACTGGCATGACGGCGCATGCGAAGTGACGATCACGCCCACTTATTCCGGCTGCCCCGCGATGCAAGTCATCGAAGACAACATCAAGGCCGCATTGCAGCAGCATGGCGTGACCGCGGCCGTGCGGACCGTGCTGTCGCCAGCGTGGACCACGGACTGGATCACGGTCAGCGGCCGCAGCAAGCTGCAGGCCTATGGCATTGCGCCACCGGCGGCCATGGCGCCGGACGCCGTGCAGTCGGGCACACAGGTGGGAACGCGGTCGGTCAATGTGTCGGCGCTGTTTGCGCGCCGCGATGAAAGCATCGCCTGCCCGCAATGCGGTTCCTTCAATACGCGGCTGGTCAGCCAGTTCGGCTCCACCGCGTGCAAGGCGCTGTACCGCTGTGCGGACTGCCTCGAACCTTTCGATTACTTCAAGCCGCACTGACGCGGCCGTCCTCCCTCAGAGCGATGAACCATTTCCATTCCCTTACCGTGGCCAAGGTCACGCGCGACACGCGCGACGCCGTGCTGGTCAGCTTCGACGTGCCGGACGAACTGGTAGCCGCCTATCACTACCAGCCGGGTCAGCATCTGACGCTACGCACGACCATAGCCGGGCAAGACCTGCGCCGTTCGTATTCGATTTGCTCGTCGGTACAGGACGGTCAGCTGCGCGTCGGCATCAAGAAAGTGGCCGGCGGCCTGTTCTCGACCTGGGCCAATGAACAGCTGAAGGCCGGCATGCAACTCGACGTGATGCCGCCCATGGGTTCCTTCCATGTGCCGCTGGCGCCGGAGCAGAGCCGCCACTATCTCGGTTTTGCGGCCGGCAGCGGCATCACGCCGCTGTTCTCCATCATCAAGACCACGCTCGAAACCGAACCCGGCAGCCGCTTCACACTCGTCTATGGCAATCGCGCCTCGTCGACCGTCATGCTGCGCGATGAACTGGCCGACCTGAAGGATCGCTACCTCGACCGCTTGTCGGTGGTGCACGTGATGAGCCGCGAGAAACAGGATCTGGATTTGTTCAACGGCCGCATCGACCGCGCCAAGTGCGAGGCGCTGTGCCGCCAATGGGTACCGGTCGCCGACATCGACTTCGCCTTCATCTGCGGACCGGAACTGATGATGCATGAAGTGACGGCCGCCTTGCAGGCGCTGGGCCTGGGCAAGGAACAGATCAAGGCTGAACTGTTCTCTGCCGGAAGTACGCAACGCAGCCAAGCGCGCCGTCATGCCGCCGTTGCGGCCAGCGCTGGCGAATGCGAAGTCACGCTCGTGATCGACGGCCGCCACCAGTCATTCACGATGGCGCGTGACAGCGAATCGGTGCTTGATGCCGGCCTCGCGCAGGGCATCGATATTCGCTATGCGTGCAAGGGCGGCATTTGCGCGACCTGCCGCTGCAAGGTGGTCGACGGCAAGGTCGACATGGATGCCAATTACGCGCTGGAAGATTACGAGATCGCCAGCGGCTTTGTACTCAGCTGCCAGGCTTTCCCCGCCAGCGACAAGCTGGTGCTCGACTTCGACCAGGATGGCTGACATGGACCAGCGTTCCGACGACAAGCAAGGTATCGCGCAGGACACAAAATTGGCGCATGAGGCGCAAGAAGAGGCCCGGCAACTGGCGCAAGCCTGCGCCGATCAGATGTATGCCAGTGACGCGGCGACCCGGGCGCTGGGTATTGCGCTGCTGGAGGTGCGGCCCGGTTATGCGCGCATGCAGATGACGGTGCGCGGCGACATGCTCAACGGTCACCGCACCTGTCATGGCGGTTACATTTTCACGCTGGCGGACTCGGCCTTTGCGTTCGCCTGCAACAGCTACAACCAGGTGACGGTAGCGGCCGGCTGCGCGATCGAATTCCTGGCACCGGCGTTCGAAGGCGAGCTGCTGGTGGCCGAGGCCATCGAGCAGTCGCGCGGCAGCAAGACCGGCGTCTATGACGTCACCGTGACAAACCCGGCCGGGCGCAAGGTTGCGCTCATGCGCGGCAAGTCGCATGTCTGGAAGGGGAGTGTGCTGCCGGAGTGAAGCGGAGCCTTCCGCAACACGGCGGCAAACAACGTAAACGATGGCGAAGACCGTCGCAGACGAGACAGCGGCAAACAACAAGATCGCCGCATCAGGAGGAGACAAGCAATGACCGAGACCCGCAAGAGGTCAGGTGCACTCGACGCCATCGAGAACGCCAGCCGTGATGAACTGCAAGCGCTGCAGCTGGAGCGCCTGCGCTGGTCGCTGCACCATGCCTATGAAAATGTGCAGCACTACCGGGCCGCTTTCGATGCGAAAGGCGTGCATCCGGACGACCTGAAGTCGCTGGCCGACTTGTCGAAATTCCCGTTCACGTCCAAGGAAGACTTGCGGCAGAATTATCCGTTCGGCATGTTCGCCGTGCCACGCGAACAAGTGGTGCGCGTACATGCATCGTCAGGCACGACCGGCAAGCCTACCGTGGTTGGCTACACCCGGCGCGATATCGATACCTGGGCCGGACTGGTTGCGCGTTCCATCCATGCTTCCGGTGGCCGTGCCGGCGACATCGTACACGTCGCTTATGGCTATGGCCTGTTCACCGGCGGGCTGGGCGCGCACTACGGCGCAGAAAGGCTGGGCTGCACAGTCGTGCCGATGTCGGGCGGACAGACGGAAAAGCAGGTGCAGCTGATCCGCGACTTCGCGCCCGACATCATCATGGTCACGCCATCGTACATGCTCAACATCATCGAAGAATTCGAGCGCCAGGGCATGGACCCGGCGGCCAGTTCGCTGAAGATCGGCATTTTCGGCGCCGAGCCTTGGACCGATGCGATGCGCGCCGAAATCGAGTCGCGCGCCGGGCTGGATGCGGTCGATATCTATGGTCTGTCCGAAGTGATGGGGCCGGGCGTCGCCAATGAATGCATCGAGAGCAAGGATGGCCCGGTGATCTGGGAAGACCACTTCTATCCCGAGATCATTGATCCAGTCACTGGCGAAGTGCTTCCCGATGGCGAACTGGGCGAGCTGGTGTTCACGTCCCTGTCGAAAGAGGCGATGCCTGTCGTCCGCTATCGCACCCGCGACCTGACCAGCCTGCTGCCGCCGACTTCACGTTCGATGCGCCGCATGGGCAAGATCACCGGCCGCTCGGATGACATGCTGATCATCCGCGGCGTCAATGTGTTCCCGTCACAGATCGAGGAATTGCTGTTGCAGCAGGGCGCGCTGGCGCCGCATTACCAGCTGGTGCTGACCCGGGAGATGCATCTCGACCAGCTGGAAGTGCTGGTCGAGTCGCGCGAAGATGTGCGCCATGGTGATGGCGTGCGTGCCGGTGCGGCGCTGGAGCAGCTGATCAAATCCTATATCGGCATCAGCTGCACGGTGAACGTGCTGCCGCCGCGCGGCGTCGAGCGTACCCAGGTCGGCAAGGCCCGGCGCATCGTCGACAAGCGCGTGGCTTCCTGATCCATCGTCCTGAGCGGCCGCACACGACGGCTGGCAGGACAAGTCAGGACGCGACAAGACAGAACGCGACGGGACGAGGCAGGGCAAGTCAGAACGCGACGGGACAAGGCGGTCTCTGGCAGGGGTGGTGCAGGGGTGGTGCAGGGCAGGGGAGCATGGATTCGAACCACGCCGGTCGGTTTGGACACCGGCCTATCCCCACTGGATCTACCCCTGTGCTGTGATTGTCGTCGGACGGCATACGCGTGACTTGCGCCGTCGCAGCCGCGCTGCCTTCCGGTTTGGTGGCGCTCAATCCTGCGTCGCGCGCCTGAGCCGACAATCCTTGCTCGTCCCGAACCGGAGAGTGATGGTGCACTTGCCCGACTCACCGTTGTCGCATGCGCTGGAGGCCTTCGTGCCGGTCGCTGAGTCGCGGCCGGACGAAGTGGCCTCCACGCTCGCTTGCGAGATTCACGAACATGCAGTGCCGCCTTTCGTGGTCGTGGCGCTGGACCGCCTGTATGGCAGCATGTTTGCGTCCTGGCGCCACGTGCAGCTGTGCGAAGCCGATCGACCGATGCCGCATTCCTGGGTCGCCTGGCGCCATGGCGAAGTGGCCGCGGCATTGCTGTTTCGTATCGAGCCGGCGCGCGTGCTGGTGCTGACCGAGATGATGGCGATCGATACCAGCCTGGTTGATGCGTTTTGCCGCAGCGTCTACGACCGCTACCCGCAGGCCGGGGTCATCGTGCTCAATGCCGTCGACGTGATCGGTTGGGAGCAGCGCCGGGCCGCGCGCCGGCCATCGCAGTCCTATGCATTCTCCGAAGACTATGTGATCGAGCTGCCCGACAGCGTCGATGACTATCGTGCGATGCTGGGCAAGTCGACCCGCAAGACGATCAGGGGCTATGGCAACCGCGTCACGCGTGAATTACCCGGCCTGCAATGGGAGTGTCGCGATGCACGATCAATGAGCAGGCTGGAACAGCGCGCGCTGGTGCGTACGCTGCAGCGTTACAAGCGCGACAGCATGCATGAACGCGGCAAGCAGGCGGCGATCGATCGTCGCGATACGGCGCGCCTGCTGGTACTGGCGCGTGAATGCGGCTTGTTCGGCATTGCCCGCGTCGACGGGCGCGTGGTGGCCGGCTCGCTGGCGTGTCGCTTCGGCGACCATTACGTGATGTTGCTGTCGGCCGCCGACCCGGCGCTGGCACACTTGCGGCTGGGCTTCCTGGCGTGCTACTGGGCTGTCTGCGATTGCATCTCCCATCAGGCGCGAGCCTGCCACCTGCTGTGGGGGCGCTATGACTACAAGGTCCAGCTGCTGGGACAGTTGCGGGTACTGCGCCGCGTGCAACTGTACCGTTCGCGGCTGACGATGCTCGGCCTGCCCGCGTCGGTGATGCGGATGGTGTGGCAGGCGATGCTGCATCGGGGGCGTCAGTCGCTACTCAAATATTCCCGTGAAGTAATAAAAATGATCAATAAATTTCTTCAGAGTAATGAATAAGAGGGTTGAGGAAAAAATTTTCTTCAAATCCATTTCCTCATAGGAACTTTCGACTTCTCAACGACTAACCGTCATGTATCCTTTCAGCAAGAATTCTTTTGATACAAGAATTGTTAGCTTAAAGCACGTCGTGCATGCGGAACATGACAGCATTTATCCGATCATCGAAACTGCAGTCGAGCCGGGCGCTCGTGTGGCTGGCCGTCTTGCTGGCCTGCTTGCGGCCAGCCTTCGTGCAGGCGCAACCGCAACCGCAAACCGAGGCACCGTCCAAGGCCCCGGTATGGATCGGTGTCGATGCCGAGTTCGGCGTGCTGCGCAGCTCATCGGCGCAAGCCATCGAGATGGGTGCCGAAGCCGCGATCGCAGAGATCAATGCGGCGGGCGGCGTACTCGGCGGCCGGCCGTTGAAGCTGGTCACGCGTGACAATCGCTCCGTACCGGCGCGCGGCGTTGAAAACCTGAAAGAACTCGCCGCCATTCCCGATCTGGTGGCCGTGCTTGGTGGACGCTTCAGTCCCGTCATCATCGAGCAGCTGCCGCTGATCCGGGAATACAAACTGCCGTTCATTGCCGTCTGGTCGTCTGCCGACCAGATCATGCGCAATGACATGCATCCCAACTTCGTGTTCCGCGTATCGCTGCACGACAGTCTCGCGATGCCCTTCATGCTCGACCATGCGGCCAAACGCGGATTGCGGCGCGTAGGCCTGTTGCTCAGCAATACGGCCTGGGGACGCAGCAATCTTGCGGCGGCTGATGCACACCTGCGCACCGGAGCCGGCAAGGGCATGAGCATCGTGCGCAGCAGCTGGTTCAGCTGGGCCGACACCACACTGGTCGGCAAATACCTTGGCATGGTCGATGCGGGCGCACAGGCCATCATCGTGGTCGCCAATGACGAGGCGGCCTTGCTGGTGCGCGAAGTCGCGGTCTTGCCCAAATCCAAACGCGTACCCCTGATCCTGCACTGGGGCGTGAGCGGCGGCCAATTTGTCGAGAAGGCCGGCGCGGCCCTGCACGAGGTGGATGTTTCGGTGCTCCAGACTTTCAGCCCGCAGCGAGCCGACCCGGTGATGCGCGCGCGCTTTCTGAAAGCGGCCAGCGCGCAGGGCGTGCACCGCTTCGAAGATATCCGCGCAACCGTTGGCGCTGCGCATGCCTACGACGCCGTGCACTTGCTGGCCAAGGCCACTACCGCGGCTGGCAGCACCGACCGCAGCAAAGTGCGCGCCGCACTCGAGCGCCTGCCCGCCTGGCGCGGGCTGGTGAAGAACTACGCGCCCGCCTTCACGGCCGCCAACCATGAAGCCTTCGTGCGCAGGGACTTGCTGATGATGCGCTTTGGCGCCGACGGATTGATGGTGCCCAGATGACGGCCTGGCTCGACAAGATGCGCGCCGCGCTGGCCCGTGCCAGTCTCGCGAAGAAATTCGCGCTCGGCAGCGCTGCGCTGGCGACGGCCGTGCTGCTGATGACGGCGCTGGCCTCGGTCTGGCTGGCTGCGCAGCAGGGCAGGGCGGCCGAGCGCGTCCTCGTGCAGCGCGAGGCCGAGCATAGCGCCCAGCTGATGGCCACGACGATGCGCGGCATCATGTTGCGCATGGCCGAACTGGCCGACAGCAGCGTGCTGGCCGCGGCGCTGACCGATACCACTGGGCGCGACACCTACCTGCATCCCTACCTGACCAGTATCCATCATGTGAATGCGATACCGGTTGCCATCCTGTTTTCCGATTTCGCCGGCAACGACATCGCCAGCAACGACTACGCCAGTTTCAGCGATCAGGATCGCGAGTGGGTCAGGCGCCAGCTGGCGGCCGGCACCGAAGATGCGGTGCTGCAGGCGGGACCGGACGGTCCGGCGCTGGTCGCGATCCAGCTCATCACCTTGCCCAGCACCGGGCGGCCCGAGGGTGCGCTGGTCTATCGCTTCAGCTTGGCATCGATGCTGTACTCCAAGACCGCCAGCCTGGTATGGAACCCGGGCGCGGGCCTGCCCAGTCCGGCGGCGGGCGATGCGGCGGCGCGCATCGAACTTCCGGCGCCTTTCGACAAGCTGGGCCTGAAAGTCAGCATCCGCGATGCAGGCGAGTCGCAGCTGAGGCTGGATACGGCACAGGTCGCGCTGATCGCTTCGCTGGTGCTGCTGATCGCGCTGGCGACCCTGCTGCTGGGTGAAAGGCTGGCCCTGTCGCTGACGGGCGAGTTGCGCCGGCTCGAACAATTCTCGCGCGACGTGGTGGGGCAGGGCTTCGGCCATGCGCGCGCCGAAATCAGCGGCAGCGATGAAGTGTCTAGCCTGGCTGGCTCCATCAACCACATGCTCGACAGCCTCAATGAACAGCATGAGCAGCTGCGGCAGGAGAACGAGCGACGCAACCGCCTGCTGGGCCGTTACCGGATGCTGATCGAAAGTACCAATGCCGTGTCCTGGGAAGCCAGCCTGCCCGACGGCGAGTACACCTTCGTGTCGCCGCAGGTCGAGCGCCTGTTCGGCCATCCGGTGTCGGCATGGCATGAGCCGGGCTTCTGGGCATCGTGCGTGCATCCGGAGGACCTGTCTGGCGCGCAGCACGCACGCGACGAGGCGATTGGGGGCGGTGTCGAATACAGCTACGAATACCGTTTCAGGAACAGCGACGGCGACTACCTGTGGGTCGAGGAAATCGGCACCGCCGCGCGCGACGACGAACCCGGGCGCGAGCTTGGTACGATGCGCGGCATCCTGCTCGACATCAGCCAGCGCAAGGAGGCCGAGTCCGAGATCCAGCACCTCGCGTTCTACGACCCGCTGACCGGCCTGCCGAACCGCCGCCTGTGGCTGGACCGCTTGCACAAGCTGGTCGACGCCAGCCCGCACAGCGTCGAACACGGGGCGGTAGTCTTCATCGACCTCGACAATTTCAAGACCCTCAATGACACCCACGGCCATGACATGGGTGACTTGCTGCTGAAAGAGGCAGCGAGCCGTCTGCAGTCGGCGGTGCGCAAGAACGACCTGGTGGCGCGTCTCGGCGGTGACGAATTCGTTGTGCTGCTCAAGGGCGGGCGCGAGTCGATGGATGCTTTCCGCCGCAACGCGGAGATGGTCGCCGAGAAGATCCGTGCAGCGATGGACAAGCCCTATGCGCTGCGCGGCAATGAACACCACAGCACGGCAAGCATCGGCATCTACGTGTTCGATACCGCGGTCGACAGCGTGAGCGACATGCTCAAGCGTGCCGATCTGGCGATGTACCAGTCGAAGGCGGCGGGCCGCAACGCAATCTGCTTCTTCGCGCCCGAGATGCAGGATTCGCTGTCGCGTCGCGCGGTGCTGGAAGCCAGCCTGCGCACGGCGCTACGGCGCCAGCAATTCCTGTTGCACTACCAGCCACAGGTCAATGACGAGGGCCGACTGCTGGGATTCGAAGCCTTGCTGCGCTGGGAGCATCCCGAACTTGGCCTGCTGTCGCCGGCAGAATTCATCCAGCTGTCTGAGGAAACCGGGCTGATCGTGCCGATCGGCATGTGGGCGGTCGACACCGCTTGCCGGCAGCTGGCCGCATGGGCCGGCGATGATGCACACGAGGGCCTGACGCTGTCGGTCAATGTCAGTGTGCGCCAGTTCAGGCATGAGCAGTTCGTCGACCATGTGCTCGAGATCGTGCGCCGTCATCGCATCAATCCGTGCCGGCTGACGCTGGAGCTGACCGAGAGTCTGCTCGTCGACGATGTCGATCAGGTGATCCTGAAGATGAAGACCCTGAAGGCGGCCGGCATCAGTTTCTCGCTGGACGACTTCGGTACCGGCTTTTCTTCGCTGTCTTATTTGCGACGCCTGCCTTTCGACGAGATCAAGATCGACCATTCCTTCTTCCGCAACCTGCTGACGATCGAGACCGATGCGGCGATCGTGCGCACCATCGTCGTGCTGGCGCAAAGCCTGAAGCTGCGCCTGATCGCCGAAGGCGTCGAGGACGAACGCCAGCGCGATTTCCTGGCCTCGCATGGCTGCCATGCCTACCAGGGCTACCTGTTCGGCACGCCGATGGACCAGGCGGACATGCTGCGCTATCTGCAAGATCGCTCACCGTTGCCGCCAGCGCTCGCGACCGAATTGCCGGCGTAAGCGCGGGAGGAGCGGCATCAGCGGCGCCATCAGCGTCGGCACTCACCCCTGCGAAACACAAAAAAAGCGCCCCGGCCTTCGCCGGGGCGCATCGTTTGCACTGGATGCGTCATCAGCCGCCGATTGCCGTGGTGGCGAGCGGTGGCTGGTTGGTGCCGGCACCGGTCACGGTGGTGATCGGTGTCGTGGTGGTGGTGGTCGTCGTCGTGGCGCCGGTGCCTCCGGCGCCAAGGTCCAGCGTGCCCAGCGTGCCTGCGGTGCCCGCGGTGCCGGCGGTGCCGGTGGTGCCCGTCGTTCCGCCTGCGCCGCCTGGGCCGCCGGTGCCACTAGTCCCACTGGTGCCACTGGTGCCACTGGTGCCGGTGGTTGTGCCTGTTGTTGTTCCTCCGGTCCCGGTCCCGGTCGTGGTGCCCGTGCCAGTGGTCGTATCCGTGCCAGTCGTCGTGCCTGTACCAGTGGTGGTACCTGTACCGGTGGTGGTACCCGTGCCCGTGGCGGTGGCGGTCGTTGTGGCGGTGTCGGTCGGGGTGCCCGCGGTAGCGACCGTGCCCGTGGTGGTGCCGGTGGTACCCGTGGTGGTGCCCGTGCCGGTGCCCATGTCAGTCCCTGTGGTGCCGGTCGTGGTCCCCGTCGTTGGCGTTGTGGTCGTTGTCGTACCGGTCGTCGGCGTGCCCGTACCGGTTGTCGTACCAGTACCTGTGGTGGTGCCGGTACCAGTCGTCGTGCCGGTGGTGGTGTCGGTTGTCGGCGTTCCTCCGGTCGTGCCAGTGGTCGTGCCCGTCGTCGGCGTGCCCGTACCGGTCGTTGTACCGGTACCTGTCGTGGTACCGGTAGTCGTACCGGTGGTGGTGCCCGTCGAAGGCGTGCCAGTGGTCGTGCCCGTCGTCGGCGTGCCCGTGCCGGTCGTCGTACCCGTGCCAGTCGTCGTGCCCGTGGTGGTACCGGTACCCGCCGGCGTGGTCGCACCCGCAGTCTTCGCGATCTGGCCGCGTATCTCGCCATTCGGGAACGCGACCGAGAGCACTTCGTAATACATGTTGCCTGCGTTCAGTGCCGAGACCTGCGTGTCATTGAGCGTCGCACGCGACACCCAGATGCCCGAACCCGAGCTGGTTTCCTGCATGTTGGCGACGACCGGGCCATTTGCATCAGGCGCACCCTGGTGGATGGCCGCACCGGTACTGGCAAAGCCGGTGGTGATCACGACCGAGGTCAGCGTCTTGTCACGCGGCCGATAGACCGACAGGCCGGTGCCGGTGCCTGTGCTCGTATTGGGCGGAACGACCAGCGCACCCGTCAGCACATTGGTATAGAACACCGGGCGATTGGCTGTGGCCACCGCTTGTCCGACCGCACCTCCGGCGCCTTGCGAACCGGTTGAGCTGGCGCCCGCGCTGGTATTCGTGGTGGACGGCGTACCCGTGGTTGAAGTCGTGCCGGTGGTCGAGGGCGTACTGGTGGTGCTTGCGGTGCCGCTGGTCGGCGTCGATGTGCCGGTTGCCGTGCCGGTACCGCCATAGATGCCTGTATTGCCGGTGCTGGTGGTGCCCGACGTACCGGATGAGCCTGCAGTGCCTGTCGTTCCTGTGGTGCCGGAAGTGCCTGACGTGCCCGAACTTCCGGTGCCAGTCGTGCCAGCCGTGCCGGCGTTCATGTCCGTTGTGCTGACAGTGCCCGAAGTGGCGGTCGGTCCTGTCGTGCCTGTCGTTCCGGTGGCGCCGGTGGACGTGGTGGTCGTGCTGGCCGAACTCACCGGTACGCCGCTTTGCGGCAAGCGCGAGGTGATCTGGCCGCGAATCTCGCCGTCAGGGAAGTCCGCCGAGTGCACGTTGAAGTAGTAGTTGCCGGCCTGGAGCTGGGTCAGCTGGTCCGCGGTCAGTGTCGCTGTCGTGGCCCAGATGCCGCTTCCGGCTGACACCTGTGTCAACGGGAAGACGACGGGGCCGGGAACGCCGCGTGCGCCGATGTGGATATGCGCGGCCGTGCCCGTGACGTCAGCCGACACGATGGTGGCTTTCATCACGAGAGTGTTCGGATCGACCACCGCCACGCCGGTGCCGGTCGCCGTGCTGTTATTGGGCGGCGCCTCTTCGGCGCCGGTCAGTGTCGCCGAATAGACGTTGCGCGGTACGGTACTGTTGGCGGAACTGACCTGGCTGACGCCGGCCGCCGTCGGGTTGATCGGATTGCTGTCGCTGCCGCATCCCGCAAGGACGGCCAGTGACAGTAGTGCTATCGCCCACGGTGTGAACGTTCGCAAAGAAAAGACTTTCATATTCATCCTCTGGTCTGTGTATGTGATGCTCCCTGCTGTCACTCGCTGCGTGATCGCAATCTGTGTTTGCCTTGAATGGCGATGGGTAGAGAGATCGTCGCTGAAGCAGCGACCGTGCCCGGATGGCGATTGCGACGAAGCAGACGCCAGAGGCGTGCCGACGGTTAAGGCGGGGCAAGGCCATGCGGGCAAGGCGGGTAAGAACTACCGGGGGCGGTGAAGAATTTTCGGACGCTGCTACCATGTCGGCCTTGCAGGAGAACATTTCACCATGGCAGAAACAGAAATCCGCGAAGGCCAGTCGATCGAGTTGCTGAAGGCGCTGCACATCCTCACGCGCGACGGCAAGATGAATCAGGACAGCCGGCGCAAGCTGAAGCAGGTGTATCACTTGTTCCAGTTCATCGAACCTTTGCTCAGGCAAGTCGATTCCGGCGAACTGAGCCTGGTCGACCACGGCGCAGGCAAGTCCTATCTCGGCTTCATCCTGTACGACTTGTTTTTCAAGCAGCGCCATGATGCGTCGACCATCCACGGCATCGAGACCCGCGCCGAGCTGGTGGACAGTACCCGCGCGCTGGCGCAGCGCCTGGGCTTCGAGCGCATGCATTTTCATCACCTGTCGGTGGCCGAGTCCATCGTCTCGGACGCCTTGCCGGCGAAGGTCGATGTCGTCACTGCCTTGCATGCGTGCGATACGGCGACGGATGATGCGATCAGCTTTGCGCTGAAGAAGCAGGCGCGCTTCATCGTGTTGGTGCCGTGCTGCCAGGCCGAAGTGGCCGCTACGCTGCGCCGCCTGAAAGGCAAGGCGCTGGGCCGCGATTCGATTACCGAGATCTGGCGCCATCCCATCCATACCCGCGAGTTCGGCAGCCACCTGACGAATGTGCTGCGATGCCTGCAGCTAGAAGCGCATGGCTACCAGGTGAACGTGACCGAACTGGTCGGCTGGGAGCATTCGATGAAGAACGAACTGATCATCGCGACCCGCAAGGACCAGCCGCAGCCGAAGGCGGCGCGCCGACTGGCCGAGGTGTTGCAGAGCGTGGGGCTGGAGGAAATGACCGGGCGCTTCTGGTTGCCCGAGGCGCCGGCAGCCTGACCGACACCTGAGCTACAGGCATCGCGCCCGCAGGCAGCGTCAGGGCACGCCGCGGGTGCGGGGTCAGCTGCGGCCGTCGGGCTGACGTGCCGGGTGCAGCGCCGTCGCCGGCATCGTGTGGCTGGCGATGAAGATCTCGTGCAGGAACAGCGAGAAGCTCGCGATCAGCAACAGCATCGCGGCGACGAACAGCAGCGCAATGAGGGAGTCGAGCGCGAGGTTGAATGCGTCGTCGACGAACAGGGCCACGACCACCGCGCATACCAGTACCAGACAAGCAGCGGTGAAGCCGACTGCGCGGTGAATCACGTCTGCGCGCCGGCGCAACACATCGAGCTCATGCATCAGCACCGGGCGCAGGCCTGGCCCCCCCGACAGGCGCTGCTCCAGCGTTTCGCGCCGGTCATGAATGCGGTCGAGGCGATTGTTCAGCACGCGCATCAGCATCAGCACGCCCAGTAGCAGGAAAGCGGGCGTAATGGACAGGCTGATGATGTTGCTGATGTCGCCGAACAGGGGGAGCATGGCTGGCCGTGGTTGAAGTCTCTGCAATGAGAATACACAAACCCGGGCCGGCCTGCACCCCCCAATCGAAGCTCAATCGATATTGGCGTCGTAAATCTCGGCGAATCGGTGCCGGACTTGTGTAAAGGCTGATAACACTTCCGGGTCGAAATGCCCGGGTTCGGTACGGCCGTCGCCCTCCATGATGATGGCGGATACCTGTTCATGGCTCAGGGCCGGCTTGTACGGGCGGCGCGAACGCAGTGCGTCGTACTGGTCGCACAGCATCACGATGCGGGCCGGCAGCGGCACCGCGTCACCGACCAGGCCGTTGGGATAGCCGCTGCCGTCCCAGCGTTCATGGTGGCTGAGTGCGATATCGGCGCCCATGGTCACGTAGGGCGAGCTGCCCTTGTGAAGGATCTTGGCGCCCAGCGTGCAATGGGTCTTCATCATGGCCCATTCGGCGGCATCGAACGCGCCGGGCTTGAGCAGCACCGCATCGGGAATACCGATCTTGCCGACATCGTGCATTGCCGATGCATAGAAGATCTGGTCGCAGAAAGCCTTGTCCATGCCGAGGTGCTCGGACAATTCGAGGCAGAAGAAGCTGATGCGCTGTACGTGCAAGCCGGTATCTTCATCCTTGTATTCCGCGGCCTTGACCATGGTGTAGATGGTGTCGCGGTAAGCCTCGGTCAGCTGGCGGGTGCGCTCGGCCACCTGGTCGGACAGGTTGCGGTTGTGGTCCGCCAGCTGGTCCTGAAAAGACTTGAGCCGCAGCAGGTTGCGTACCCGTGTATACAGCTCGGCCTGGTCGACCGGCTTGTTGATGAACTCTTCGACTCCGGCCGACAGTGCATGCATGCGCGACGCATGGTCGGACAGCGCCGTCAGCATGATGATCGGAATGTTGCGGGTGCGGACATCCTGCTTCAGCGCCAGCGCGACTTGCTGGCCATTCATGCCGGGCATCATGTAATCGAGGATGATCAGGTCGGGCAGGCGGCCGCGCATCTGGTTCAATGCATCCTCGCCGGATTGCGCGATCATGAATTCAAAATGCTCTATCCCCAATTGCGCCTGCAGCAGTCGGGAATTGCGCGGCTGGTCATCCACCAGCATCACGATCGGCTTGCCTTGATCGGGGTGCAGGGCGGCGATGGTATCGTCGATGTCGGTGTCGAGGCTGGTCATGTGGGGTGATCCTGATTCAATTATTGACAGTCAAAATGGGATTGGCGGGCATGTGCAGGGACTGTTCGTGGCCGGCCAGGGGCGTCAGTGAGTGATGGGCCGCAGCAGCTGGTCCGGCAGCGCGATCGGCAGCTGGCCGGCGGGCTCGGGGTCGCGCAGCGGCAGCCAGACGGTGAAGCGCGAGCCCTTGCCGGGTTCGCTTTCGACCAGCAAGGCCCCGGATTGCAGTTCGACCAGACGCCGTACCATCACCAACCCGAGGCCGGTGCCTTCATACAAGCGGCTGCGCGATGAATCGAGTTGCATGAAGGGCTGGAACAACCGGTACAGGTCGGCTTGCGCGATGCCGACGCCGGTATCGCTGACCGAGATCTCGAGGAATTCCAGGAAGGCAGAGGGCGCCAGCGCGAACAGGCGCCGTTGTTCGTTGCCCTGCTGCGATTCCACCAGGCTGCGCGGCACCAGCCGCATGGCCAGCTTGACCTGGCCGCAATCGGGCGTGAATTTCACCGCATTCGACAGCAGGTTGAAAATGATTTGCCGCGTCTTGCGCGGGTCCAGCCACATGCCCTTGAGTTCGGGCGAGATCGTCTGCACCAGCTGTATGCCACGCGCCGTCGCCTGTTCGCGCATGATGGCCATGCCGCTGGCTGCAAGGTCATTGCCATCGACCATGCCAGACTCGAGCCGCATATTGCCTGATTCGATGGTTGACAGGTCGAGGATGTCGTTGATCAGCTCCAGCAAGTGACGGCCGCTGTTGAGGATGTCATCTGCATATTCCCTGACGGTCGCATCGACCTGCCCGGCCAGCCCGTCGCGGATTACACTGGAAAAGCCGATGATGGCATTGAGCGGCGTGCGCAGTTCATGCGACATGGTCGCCATGAACTCGGTCTTCATCCGCGAGGCCTGTTCGATCTGCCGGTTCTTTTCCTCCAGCAGGCGCGCGGTTTTCTTCGACTCGCTGATGTCGCGTGCAATCGTTGACAAGGTGACGCTGCCATCCGACTGTCGGTGCGCGATCAGTACTTGCGATACCGGTACTTCCTTGCCGTCAGCTTTGACCCAGATGGTTTCGCCGTGCCAGGTGCCATGGGCCAGCGCGTGCGGAATGCCGACGCGCAGCACCTGGTTCAGCGATGCCGGGCTGTAGACCCGTTCGCGCTTGATGTCCGCAGCAGGCAGGTCGCCGACCCCAAGCAGCTCGCGCATGGCGCGGTTCACGTAAGCGACGCGCCCATCGGGTGTGCTCATCGCGATCAGGTCCGGCGTGCGGTCAATCACGTCCACCAGACGCCGCGCTTCGTCGGACACCTTTTGTTTGTCGTTGAAGGCTTCGCGCATGCGTTTGTACAGGAAAGGCACGGCCAGCAGCACCAGTATCAGCAATGCAAAGAAACCAAAGGCACTGATTTGCGCGCGATCAGACTCGAGCTGTTGCCTGTGCTTGAGAAGCCGCTGCTCTTCGTTGAATACGTCAGCAGCCAGCGCATCGATCTGGCGATCGAGGCCCGTGCCGGCAGAGACGTCGACGGCGGCGGGGCGAGGATGCAGTGAGGACTTCAGTTCGATGTTCCGCTCCAGCCAGTCGATGCGCGAAGCGATGATGATCTTCAGGTGGCGCACGCGCGCCGCTTGTGACGGGTTGTCTGAGACGAGATCGACCAGCACCGCCTCTTCCTTTGACAGCGAGTTCAGCGCTTGCCGGTAGCCAGACAGGTAAGTGCGGTCACCCGTAATCAGGAAGCCGCGCTGCTCCGACTCGGCCTGGTAGACGTATTGCTCAACGCGGCCGATGCTCGCAATGACTTCATGGGAATGAATCACGAAGCGCGTCGCGTCGATGCCCGTGAGTGAGAAATGCCAGGTCAGTCCGGCCAGTATCAGCAAGGCTGCGGCGCCGGCAGCGAAGCTGGTGAACAGGCGTCTTTCGAACGCAGACTGAGGAATCAGAAATTTCATCAAGCTAACCAGGGCGGAAGTCTTCGCCTGCGCATAGGCTTCAATGGTCAATGGAGCGATGGCATGCCATCAAGCAATGCAAGAAGAATTCAATGAGGCAATGGCAGCTTATTCCGATCACCGCACTCACTCTTGTGATGTATCAATGAACTAGTGACCACCGGTAACTTAGAGCGGCTTCAAAGCCCTCGGTCAGGGACTTTGCCAAACGCAAACCTCGACAACCGCAGTGATGTCTAAGATGAGGCCGGGCATCAAGGGGCAGAAGCGGCGATGGCCGCCAACAGGGACCGGTATCAGTTCGCACGAGAAATGTTGCTCTGCAGTACCTCGCAGACCCTTTAGGTCCGAAGAACAATCAAATTATTCATTTTGTTTTTTCTTGGAAATAGAATAAGTTGTCAGGCTTCCGGGCCGAGCGGCGACAGACCAGCCGGTACCGGATTAGTAAAAAAATAAAAATTAACGGAGATACTTGAGCATGGCTGCCCCCACCCTGGCCGTTCCGGCCGTCCGCAGGTCCTGAGCAGGAGCCTTCATGTCGGACATCATTCTGGAAACCAGAAACCTGACGCGCGAGTTCAAAGGCTTTGTCGCCGTCAATCAGGTGAACCTGCAGGTGCAGCGCGGACATATCCACGCCCTGATCGGCCCCAACGGTGCCGGCAAGACCACCTGTTTCAATCTGTTGACCAAGTTCCTCGCACCGAGTTCGGGGCAGATTCTGTTCAATGGCCGTGACATCACGATGGAGAAGCCGGCGCAAGTGGCGCGCATGGGCATCATTCGTTCATTCCAGATCTCGGCCGTGTTCCCGCACCTGTCGGTACTTGAGAATGTGCGCATCGGCTTGCAACGCAAGCTGGGCACGTCTTTCCATTTCTGGAAGAGCGAAGCCTCGCTCGATGTGCTCAATGAGCGCGCACGGGCCTTGCTCGATGAAGTCGGCTTGTCCGGTTTTGCCGACAGCGTGACCGTGGACCTGCCGTATGGCCGCAAGCGCGCGCTCGAGATTGCGACCACCCTGGCGATGGATCCGGAACTGATGCTGCTGGACGAACCGACGCAGGGCATGGGCCATGAAGACGTGCAGCGCGTGACCGACCTGATCAAAAAGGTATCGGCCGGCCGCACCATCCTGATGGTCGAGCACAACATGAATGTCGTGTCCGGCATCTGCGACCGCATCTCGGTCTTGCAGCGCGGCGCGATCCTTGCCGAAGGCGATTACGCCACCGTGTCGAAGAATCCCCAAGTGCTCGAGGCCTACATGGGCAGCAGCGCCGCCCTCGAGGGAGCGCACTGATGACGAAGGCACTTGAAATCACCGGGCTGCAAGCCTGGTATGGCGAATCGCACATCCTGCACGACGTGAACCTGTCGGTCGAGCAGGGCGAGGTCGTGACGCTGCTGGGCCGCAATGGCGCCGGCCGCACCACGACGCTGCGCGCGATCATGGGCCTGACCGGGCGTCGTACCGGTTCGGTGAAGATCAACGGCGTCGAAGCCATCCAGCTGCCCACGCACCGCATCGCGCATCTGGGCGTCGGCTATTGCCCGGAAGAGCGCGCGATCTTTTCATCGCTGTCGGCCGAAGAGAACCTGATGCTGCCGCCGATGCTGAAAGAAGGCGGCATGTCGGTCGCCGAGATCTACCAGATGTTTCCCAATCTTGAAGAGCGCCGCCACAGCCAGGGAACGCGCCTGTCCGGCGGCGAGCAGCAGATGCTGGCCGTCGCGCGCATCCTGCGCACCGGCGCCAAGCTGCTGCTGCTCGACGAGATTTCCGAAGGACTGGCACCCGTGATCGTGCAGGCGCTCGCGCGCATGATCCTGGCACTGAAGGCAAAGGGCTACACGATTGTGATGGTCGAGCAGAACTTCCGATTCGCAGCTCCCTTGGCGGATCGCTTCTATGTGATGGAACACGGCCAGATCGTCGAGGCCTTCAACGCCGCCGAGCTGGACGCGAAGTCCGGCACGCTCAACGAATTGCTGGGGGTCTGACATGGAGATCTTCGGCATTCCGCTCGCCGCGTTGCTGGGCCAGTTGCTGCTGGGCCTGGTCAATGGCTCGTTCTATGCGATGTTGTCGCTGGGCCTGGCCGTGATCTTCGGCCTGCTCAATGTGATCAACTTCGCCCATGGCGCGCTGTACATGATGGGCGCTTTCCTCGCCTGGATGGGCTTGAACTACTTCGGCGTCAATTACTGGGTCATGCTGGTGGCAGCGCCATTGATCGTCGCCGTGTTTGGCATCGTGATCGAAAGGACCATGCTGCGCTGGCTGTACCGGCTCGATCACTTGTACGGCCTGCTGCTGACCTTTGGCATCACGCTGATGCTCGAGGGCGTGTTCCGCTCCTTCTATGGCGTATCCGGCCAGCCGTATTCTGTGCCCGAGCAGCTGGCCGGTGCGACCGATCTCGGCTTCATGATGCTGCCGAACTATCGCGCCTGGGTGGTGGCGGCCTCGCTGGTGGTCTGCCTGGCTACCTGGTACGTGATCGAGAAGACGCGCCTCGGTGCCTACCTGCGTGCCGGTACCGAAAACCCGAAGATGGTCGAAGCTTTCGGCATCAACGTGCCGCTGATGGTCACGCTGACCTATGGCTTCGGTGTCGCGCTGGCCGGTTTTGCCGGCGTGCTGGCCGCACCTGTGCTGCAGGTGTCGCCGCTGATGGGCTCGAACCTGATCGTCACCATTTTTGCGGTGGTCGTCATCGGCGGCATGGGTTCCATTCTCGGCTCCATCGTCACCGGCCTCGCACTGGGCGTGATCGAGGGCTTTACCCGGGTGTTCTATCCGGAGCTGTCGGCCACCGTGGTGTTCATCATCATGGCCATCGTGCTGCTGATCCGTCCGGCCGGCTTGTTCGGCCGCGAGAAATAACAGGAGTAAGGCAATGCTGAAGAAACTGGGTTATGCGGCCGTGCTGTTGTTTGCGCTGGTCGCGCCTTTCCAGCTGTATCCGGTGCTGTTGATGAAGATGCTGTGCTTCGCCTTGTTTGCATGCGCATTCAACCTGCTGATCGGCTTTACCGGCCTGTTGTCCTTTGGCCATGCTGCCTTCTTCGGTGGCGCGTCCTATGTTGCGGGCCACGTGCTGAAGGTATGGGGCGTGCCGTTCGAGTTCGGTCTGCTGATCGGTACTGCCTTTGCGGCAGGGCTCGGCTTCGTGATGGGCGGCCTCGCGATTCGCCGCCAGGGCATTTATTTCACGATGATCACGCTGGCGCTGGCGCAGATGCTGTTCTTCGTCTTCCTTCAGGCGCCGTTCACTGGCGGCGAGGATGGCTTGCAATCCATCCCGCGCGGCAAGCTGCTCGGCATCATCGACCTGCAGAACGACCTGACCATGTACTACGTGGTGCTGGCCATCGTGGTCGCGGCCTTCCTGCTGATCGTGCGCATCGTCCATTCGCCGTTCGGGCAGGTGCTGAAGGCGGTGCGCGAGAACGAGCCGCGCGCCACCTCGCTCGGCTATGACGCGGATCGCTACAAGCTGATGGCCTTCGTGCTGTCGGCGGCACTGGCCGGGCTGGCCGGTTCGACCAAGGCGGTGGTGCTGGGCTTTGGCACGCTGACCGATGTGCACTGGTCGATGTCGGGCCTGGTGGTGCTGATGACCCTGGTGGGCGGCATGGGCACGCTGTTCGGCCCCGTGATCGGCGCGATCATCATCATCGCGCTGGAGAACAAGCTCGGCGACTTCGGCAGTTGGCTGGCCACGATCACCTCGGTCGAATGGTTCAACACCATCGGCGAGTCGGTGACCATGGTGACCGGCCTGATCTTCGTGATCTGCGTGCTGTCCTTCCGCCGCGGCATCATCGGCGAGCTGGCGGCGCGCGTCCGCTAAACTTCACCAGCTTGCCCGGGCATTCCGGGCAAGCGTGCTGTCCGGTTTCATCGATCCGTATCATCGTTTCAAACTGCCGTTCAACCGATCCCGACATCATGGCCAATCCGCAATTCCACTGGGAAGACCCGCTGCTGCTCGACCAGCAGCTGACCGCCGACGAGCGCATGGTGCGCGACGCCGCGCATGCCTACTCGCAAGACAAGCTGATGCCGCGCGTGCTGGAATCCTTCCGTCACGAGCAGTTCGATGTCGGCCTGTTCCGCGAAATGGGCGAATTGGGCCTGTTCGGCCCCACCATCCCGACGCAGTACGGGGGTGCCGGCCTGAACTATGTCAGTTACGGCCTGATCGCGCGCGAGATCGAACGTGTCGATTCGGGCTTCCGCTCGGTGATGAGCGTGCAGAGTTCGCTGGTGATGGTGCCGATCTTTGAATTCGGCAGCGAGGAACAGAAACAGAAATACCTGCCGGGACTCGCCAGCGGTGAACTGATCGGCTGCTTCGGCCTGACCGAGCCCAACCATGGTTCCGATCCGGGCAGCATGGAGACGCGCGCGAAGAAGGTCGCCGGCGGCTATGAACTGAGCGGCGCGAAGATGTGGATCACCAACAGCCCGCTGGCGGATGTGTTCGTGATCTGGGCCAAGGATGATGAAGGCGATATCCGCGGCTTCATTCTCGAGAAGGGCATGAAGGGCCTGTCGGCACCGAGGATACATGGCAAGGTCGGTATGCGTGTTTCCGTGACCGGCGAAGTCGTGATGGATCGCGTGTTCGTGCCGGAAGAAAATCGCCTGCCGAACGTGAAGGGCCTGAAGGGCCCGTTCACCTGCCTGAACTCTGCGCGCTACGGTATCGCCTGGGGCGCGATGGGCGCGGCCGAATTCTGCTGGCATACCGCGCGCCAGTACGTGCTGGACCGCAAGCAGTTCGGTCGCCCGCTGGCCGCGAACCAATTGGTACAAAAGAAGCTGGCCGACATGCAGACCGAGATCGCGCTCGCGCTGCAGGGCTGCGTGCGCCTGGGCCGCATGAAGGACGAGGGCACAGCCGCGGTCGAGATCACGTCGATCATGAAGCGCAACTCGGCTGGCAAGGCGCTGGACATTGCGCGCACGGCGCGTGACATGTTGGGCGGGAATGGCATCAGCGACGAATTCGGCGTGATCCGTCATGTGGTGAACCTCGAAGTGGTGAACACCTACGAGGGCACCGCCGATGTGCATGCGCTGATCCTTGGTCGTGCGCAGACGGGGATACAGGCCTTCTTCTGAGCGAGCTTCGCCCTCCGAACCAATCCCGCAGCAATAAAAAAACCGGCCAAGGCCGGTTTTTTTATTTCATCGATGACGTTGCTTGTATCGGCAACAGCATCGGTGTCAACGGATCAGCCAGCGGATCAGCATCGCGACGACGCCGAGCGTTGCCACCGACAGCGCCCAGATCAGCACGAACCAGCCGAGCTTTCTTGCGAGGTCTTTCATGATTTGCCTTGCGCGCGTGTCGGAGGCTGGCGCATCAGTGATAACCGCCGCCGGCGTTCACCTTGCCGCGGAACACCCAATACGAATAGAAGGTGTAGGCCAGGATGATGGGCAGCAGCACCGATGCGCCGACGATCAGGAAGCGCAGGCTGTTTTCCGGCGCTGCCGCTTCCCAGATCGTCACCGACGACGGCACGATGTGCGGATAAAAGCTGATGCAGAGGCCAATGAAGGACAGCACGAACAGCCCCAGCGACGCAATGAAAGGCGTCAGTTCATGCCGGTCGCGCAGGCCGACGTACAGCGCGATCGCGCAGGCCAGCACCAGTGTCGGCACCGGCATCACGTACAAGCCTTGCGGCCAGGCGAACCAGCGTGCCTGGAACTGTTCGTTGAGGAACGGCGTCCACAGGCTGACGATGCCGATCAGGGCCAGCGTCAGCATGCCGGAAATCCATGCAAATTTCACCGAGCGGTCCTGCACTTCGCCATCGGTCTTCCAGATCAGCCAGGTCGCGCCCAGCAGTGCATAGCCGATCACGAGCGCTGCGCCGGTCGTCAGCGAGAACGGCGTGAGCCAATCCCACCAGCCGCCGGCATACGCGCGTCCCGCCACCGGGATGCCCTGCACGAAGGCGCCCAGTGCGATGCCCTGGAAGAAGGCCGCCGCCGTCGAGCCGACGGTGAAGGCCCAGTCCCACAGGTATTTGCGATCCGTCTTCCAGCGGAATTCGAATGCGACACCGCGGAACACCAGCGCCAGCAGCATCGCGATGATGGGCGCGTATAGCGCCGGCATGATGACCGCATACGCAAGCGGGAAGACGGCGAACAGGCCGCCGCCGCCCAGTACCAGCCAGGTCTCGTTGCCGTCCCAGACCGGGGCGACCGAGTTCATCATCTGGTCACGGTTCTGCTCGCCCTTGACGAACAGGAACAGGATGCCGACCCCGAGGTCGAAGCCGTCGAGGATCACATAGGCCAGCACCGCAAAAGCGATCAGGCCGGCCCAGATCAGGGGCAAATCAAACGTCATCGCCGCCATGTTCAGTTCCTCCCCTCGGCCGATGCAATCACCGGCGACGGCATGATGCCTGCAGCACGGATCGGCTCCTTCGCCGGCAGGCCCGGCTCGTGTTCAGACGGTGCGCGCGACATCAGGCGCAGGATGTAATAGGTGCCGATGCCGAACAGCGAGAAGTACACGACGATGAAGGCCAGCAGCGAAGCGCCGACCGCTGGCGAATCGATCGCCGACACCGATTGCGCAGTGCGCAGCAAACCGTAGACCGTGAACGGCTGGCGGCCGACTTCGGTGGTGATCCAGCCGGCGATCACGGCGATGAAGCCGCTCGGGCCCATCAGTACCGCCGCACGGTGCAGCCAGCTCGCGTCATACAGTCGGCGGCGCGCACGGTGCCACAAGCTCCACAGGCCGATGCCGAGCATGGCCATGCCGATGCCCACCATCACGCGGAAGCTCCAGAACAATACCGTGACCGGCGGGCGGTCTTCCGGTGCCCATTCCTTCAAGCCTTTCACGACACCATCCGGGTCGTGCTTGAGGATGAGGCTGCCGAGCCTGGGGATCGCGATCTTCGCATCCACGCGCTCTTCTGCAACGTTCGGCAAGCCGAACAGGATCAGCGGCGCGCCCGCATGCGATTCGAAGTGGCCTTCCATCGCGGCGATCTTCGCCGGTTGGTACTCCAGCGTATTCAGGCCATGGAAGTCGCCGGCCGCGATCTGCAGTGGCGCGGTGCAGACGATCATCCACATCGCCATCGAGAACATGGTGCGCGCGCCTTCATTCGGCGCACCGCTCTTGCGCGCCTTCAGCAGGTGCAGCCCCCCGACCGCGCCGACGACGAAGGCCGTCGTCAGGTAGGCCGCCAGCAGCATGTGCACCAAACGGTATGGGAAGGATGGGTTGAAGATCACGGCCATCCAGTCGGTGACGATGAACTGGCCCGCCTCGTTGGTGCCGTAGCCGGCCGGGGTCTGCATCCAGCTGTTGACCGACAGGATCCAGAAGGCCGACATGAAGGTGCCGAGCGCGACCATCGCAGTCGCGAAGAAGTGCAGTTTCGGGCCGACGCGTTCGCGGCCGAACAGCATCACACCGAGGAAGCCGGCTTCGAGGAAGAAGGCCGACAGCACTTCATAGCCCATCATCGGGCCCAGTACCGGGCCGACCTTGTCGGAGAACACCGACCAGTTGGTGCCGAACTGATAGCTCATCACGATGCCGGACACGACGCCCATGCCGAAGGCGACGGCAAAGATCTTCTTCCAGTAGTCGAACAGGTTCTGGAAGACGGCGCGGCCGGTCAGCAGGGACAGCCCGTTGAGCACGGCGAGGTAACTCGCGAGGCCGATCGAAAATGCGGGGAAAATGATATGGAAGCTGACCGTAAAAGCAAATTGCAGACGGGCCAGCCAAAGTGCATCGAATGCCATGGACTATGTCTTTCAGGATCGAACGTTTGCTTCGGCGTTCGCCTGAAAGACGTGTTTCAGGCGGACACGGTGCTGTCGGTATGAGCCATGAAGGCCTGGTGCGTGCTGAGGAAGATCCGATTTTTCATGCGTTCCCCCAGTGGTGTGGGGCGCAGGCGGTCAAGGACGGGTCCCTTGACTTCGGAAAATTGCAGGCTGATGTTGCGCGACGCAAGACTCTTTTCGAGCTCGGTCAGTATGCCCAGCGCGGTGCTATCGAGTTGGTTTACTGCCGACAGGATGAGCAGTATACAGCGTGTGCCCGGATGCGTCTGAACCAGCGCCTCGATGCGCGATTCGAGTGCCTGCGCATTCGCAAAATACAGGCTTTCGTCGACGCGCAGCGCCACCAGCCCCGGCAGCGTCTCGACCTGGTGGCGATCGATATTGCGGAAGTGTTCGGTGCCGGGCACTCGGCCGACCACGGCCATGTGCGGATGGCTGCTGCGCCAGACCAGTACCGCCAGCGACAGCACCACGCCGAGCAGGATGCCCTCCTCGACGCCGAGGAAGATCACGCCGAAGAAGGTCAGCAACAGCGAGGTCGCATCGGCCTTGTCGTATTTCCAGGCCTCGGTCAGCGTGTCGAGATCGATCAGCGCGGTGACAGCGACGATGATGGTCGCGGCCAGCACTGCGTGCGGCAGGTAATGGAAGCCGCCGGTGAAGCCGGCAATCACCATGGCCATCAGCACCGCAGAGATCACACCTGCGGCCGGTGTTTGCGCACCGGCCGAGAAATTCACCACCGAGCGCGCGAAGCCACCCGTGACCGGATAGCCGCCGGACAATGCGCTGGCTATGTTGGCCGCACCGATGCCCAGCAATTCGCGGTCCGGTGAGATGCGCTGCCCGCGCTTGAAGGCCAATGACTGCGCCACCGACACGCTTTCGACAAAGCCGACCAGCGAGATCAGGGCGGCCGGCAGCAACAGCGGCGCCAGCGCTGTCCAGTCGAGAGAGGGCAGCGCCAGCGCCGGCAGGCCGGCGGGCACATCGCCGACGATGGATGCCGCCGCCGACTGGTCGAGCCCGAGATGGGCAACGATGGCCGTTGATACGATCACGACGGCCATCGGCGCCAGTTTCGTCAGCAGGTCGGCCATCTTTGCCGGTAGCCCGATCCGCTTGAGCAGCTGGCCCAGGTAGAGGCGCGCGAACAGCAGGAACGCCAGCGCGGTCACCCCCAGGGTTGCGGTCGCCGCCTTTATGTGCGGCAGCAGCTGCGGCAAGGCCGACAGGGTATTCAGGATGCTGCCCGAGGGCAGCGGCATGCCGAGCAGGTACTTCAGCTGCCCCACCGTGATCAGCACTGCCGAACCGGAGATGAAGCCGCTGATGACCGGGTGGCTGAGGAAATACGCAAGAAAGCCCATGCGCAGCAGCCCGGCAACGAACAGCATCACGCCGGACAAGAGCGCGAGCAGGACCGCCATCATCAGATACTCCGGCGAGCCTTGCGCGGCCAGCGGCGACAGGGCGCTGGCCGTCATCAGCGATGCGACGGCCACCGGGCCGACGGCCAGTGCCATGCTGCTGCCGAACAGCGCATACGCAAACAGCGGCAGCACGCTGGCGTACAGGCCGACTTGCGGCGGCAGTCCCGCGAGCATTGCATACGCAAGGCTCTGGGGGATCAGCATGACCGTCACCACCATGCCGGCGGTGAGGTCACCGGCCAGCCAGGAACGCTGGTAGCCGGTGAACCAGGAGGGCAGCAGCTTGCGCATCGTGATCAACCTTCGTGGTGAGCTTTCGTGGTGAGCTTGTCAGCCCAGTACCGGACGTGCAAGCCACTCGCGGCCCTTGAGCATCACGTCCCAGTAGATGGCTGGCAGGATGTCCTTCTTCAGGATCCATGCAGAACGGCGCGGCACCGTGGGGTCGAGCGGGAAGGTCGGTAGCAGCTTGCCGCCGAAGCCGAACTCGGCCAGCACGATCTTGCCTTTTTCGACTGTCAGCGGGCAGGAGCCATAGCCGTCATAGCGGGTCGGCAGGGGTTCGCCGCTGCGCGCGGCCAGCAGGTTCTCTGCCACGACGACAACTTGCTTGCGCGCGGCGGCAGCCGTTTTCGCATTCGGCGACGAGCAGGCGTCGCCAAGGCTGAAGATTTCCGGATAGCGCACATGCTGCAGCGTAGTCTGGTCGACATCGACCCAGCCTTCGGCATTGGCCAGCACACTCTCGCGCACGAAGTCCGGTGCGCTTTGCGGCGGCACCACGTGCAGGAAGTCGAAGGTCTTTTCGACGCGCTGCAGGTTGCCATCGGCATCCTTCTCCTCGAACCATGCGGTCTTGCTGTTGCCATCGACGGCCACCAGTTTCGAGTTGAAGTGCAGGTGGGCTCCGTAGCGGTTCACATAGTTCATCAGCGGCGGCACGAAAGTCGACACGCCGAACAGCACGGCGCCGGCATTGTGGAAATCGACTTCGATATCCTTCAGCACGCCACGCTGCTCCCATTCGTAGCAGGACAGGTACATCGCCTTTTGCGGCGCGCCCGCGCATTTGATCGGCATCGGCGGCTGCGTGAAGATCGCTCGGCCTCTCTTCATCGCCTGCACCAGCGACCAGGTGTAAGGCGCGAGGTCGAAGCGGTAGTTCGAGGTCACGCCATTCTTGCCCAGCGTTTCCTGCAGGCCGGGAATCGCATGCCAGTTCAATTGCAGGCCGGGCGCCACCACGAGGTTCTGGTAGCTGATCGCATTGCCGGTATCGAGCATCACCTTGTGATGCACCGGATCGAAGCCGGTCACGGCAGCGCGTATCCAGGTGACGCCCTTGGGCATGACCGAGGCCATGTCGCGCTCGGTGGCCTTGGGGTCAAAGGCGCCGGCGCCGACCAGCGTCCACGCGGGCTGGTAGTAGTGCTTGTCGCGCGGCTCGACAATAGAGATTTGCAGGTTGGGCTGGCGCTTGAGCAGGCTGGCGGCCAGCGAGATGCCTGCAGCGCCGCCGCCGATGATCAGGATGTCATGGCTGTCGCCCCAGTTGCAGGCTGCTGCCGCGCTTGTCGATGCGGCTGCCGGTACCGAAGCTTGACCGCTGGCCAGCCGGTACAGATTTTGCGAGCGTGCGCCGCTGCGACAGAAGGCGAGCACTGGCTTCGGGCACTTGGCCAGCAACTCGGCGAATTGGCGTGCCTGGACTTCCGTGATCTGGCCGCTGATGACCGGCAAGTGAGCATAGACGAGCCCGGCTTGCACGGCGGCGGCTTGCACCTGCGCGCTGGTCGGCTGCTCTGCGCCACCTTCGAGGTCAGGACGATTGTTGATGACGGTCTTGAATCCCATCGCAGCGATCTGGGCGAGGTCTTGCGGACTGATTTGCGGGGCGGTGCTGAATGCGTCGTTATGACGGGTGGGTGAGACTGCCATCGAAGTCCTCCGGAAGGTCGCCGGCGTGCGGGGATGCCGGCAAACGTGAACTGGGTCTTGTTTTTGAATTAATCAGGTTATATTATATTTTTCTATAAACTATTGGTCAATATCGTCACCCAAGGAGAAATCCCATGTCCGCATCTGCCCCGAAGCCCCAAGTCCAGGGATTTTTCGATCCCGCCACATGGACGGTGACCTACGTTGTCTATGAAAAGGAAGGCAGCCCATGCGCGATCATCGACTCGGTGCTGGATTACGACCCGAAGTCGGGCCGCACCCGCACCACTTCGGCTGACAAGGTGGTCGAGTTCGTGCAGCAGAAGCAGTTGAAGGTCGAGTGGATCCTCGAGACTCATGCCCATGCAGACCACATCACCGCCGCGCCCTACCTGAAGCTCAAGCTGGGCGGCCGTACCGCCATCGGCAACCACATCACGACCGTGCAAAAGGTCTTCAAGGGCATCTTCAACCTCGAGAACGGCTTCACCACCGATGGCGCGCAGTTCGATTACCTGCTGAAAGACGAGGAAAGCTTTTCGATCGGCGCGCTGACGGGTCGCACGATGTATGTGCCCGGCCATACGCCGGCTTGTGTCGCCTACCAGATCGGCGATGCGGTATTCGTCGGCGACACCATGTTCATGCCTGACGTCGGCACTGCGCGCTGCGACTTCCCCGGCGGCGATGCGAAGACGCTGTACAAGTCGGTGAAGAAGATCCTGAGCCTGCCGGAGGATACGCGCCTGTTCATGTGCCACGACTATCCGCCGAATAACCGCCCGGTGAATTTCGAGACCACGGTGCGCGAGCAGCGGCAGAAAAACATCCACATCAACGACAGCATCACGGAATCGCAGTTTGTCGACATGCGCACCAAGCGCGATGCGACGCTGGAGATGCCGGTGCTGATTCTGCCGTCGGTGCAGGTCAACATCCGCGCCGGCGAGATGCCACCGAAGGACGAGAATGGCATCAGCTACCTGCGCATTCCCGTCAATGCGCTGTAAGCAGTCGCATCCGGAGCCGCGCCGAGCGACCTGAAGCCAGGGGCCGGCCCGCCTGCCGCGCGGCCTTCGTACTCCGGCAGACAAAAAAAATCCCGCGCCGAGGCGCGGGATTTTTAGTTGACGCGGTGCTGATTACAGGCCGGCGTTCTGCTGCGCGACCATCATGTACAGCATCGGGATCGACAGCATGGTGTTGAAGCGCGAGGTCAGCATGGCCATGCGAGCCGCCTTGGCTTTTTCGTCGGCTTCGACGGTGACGATGCCGAGGGCCTTCTTCTGGTTCGGCCAGATGATGAACCAGACGTTGAAGGCCATCACCAGTGCCAGCCACATGCCGATGCCGATGGCGTGGAACGGCACCTGCAGGCCCAGTGCCGCAGCCAGGTAGCCGTTCATCCATGCCAGCAGCAGGCCGGTGATCACGGTCGACAGTGCAGCATAACGGAACCAGAACAGTGCGGTCGGGGCGATGACCTTGCCGATCGCCGGCTTTTGCTCATCCGGGATCTTCGGCATCGACGGAATCTGCACGAAGTTGAAGTACCACAGCAGGCCGATCCACATCACGCCCGACAGCACGTGCAGCCAGCGCATGAAGAACGCGCCCCAGGCATGGCCCATGGCCGGAGCAACGCCGGACACGCTGCTGGCGATCAGCACCAGCAGGATCAGGATGACGAGGCCGGCAATGACGGTGCGGCCCAGGGATTGCAGAATAGCTGCCATAAATCCTCCAGTAGATTCAGAACGATGATTATTTATAGTTGATGGAGGCAGGCTCGTGGCCTTGCTCCTTTGTAAATCCCGCCGAAGTATAGCTTAACCAGCCATCGCCGTTGTGCGCCCCGACAGCTGCGGCAAAGTCGCTTGCGAGGCAGGCCGAAGGCCTGTCAGCCGCTGGGCGACGAACGCTCAGCCGCGATCCGGCGTGACCTTGGTGATATCGATGTTTGCGCTGCCCGATGCCAGCTTGAGGTTCAGCGTTTGCGGCGCCTTCAGTTGCGCTGTGTCGCGCAGTACCTGCCCGTTTTCATCCTGCACGATCGCATAGCCGCGCTCCAGCGTGCGTTGCGGCGCCAGCAGTTCCAGCTGTGCTTGCAGCGCCGACAGCCGATGGTCGGCGGCAACCCGGCAGGCCTGGAAGCCGGCCGCCAGCCGCTCCCGGCGGGCGTCTAGCCGGCTGTGCATCAGCCGCGTGTCGGGCAGCGCATGCTGCAGGCGGCGCGCAGCCTGGGCGAGCGCATGGCGCGCTTCGGCCAGGGGTGTCTCGGTGGCGTGTTGCAGCCGCGCGCCCAGCGCATCGAGCTTCAATCGGTGCTGGCGGATCGCCGCTTCAGGTCCTTGCACGCGGTGTGCGAGCCAGTCCAGCGTTTGCGTGCGTTCATCCAGATGCCGGCGCATCGCGGCATCGAGCGCATCGGCATGCTGACCCAGTTCGGCCAACCAGTCCGCACGCGGCGTGGCCGCCAGTTCGGCGGCGGCAGTCGGCGTCGGCGCGCGCAGGTCGGCGACGAAATCAGCGATCGTGAAATCGGTTTCGTGACCGACGCCCGAGATCACCGGCATCGAGCAGGCTGCGATCGCGCGCGCGACCCGCTCGTCATTGAAGCACCAAAGGTCTTCAAGGCTGCCACCCCCACGGCCGACGATCAGCAGCTCGCACTCGGCGCGTGCCGAGGCGGTGGCGATGGCCTGCGCGATCTGCGCGGCGGCACCATCGCCTTGCACCAGCGTCGGATACAGCACCAGTTGCACATGCGGCGCGCGTCGACAGAAGGCGGTGATCATGTCGCGCAGCGCTGCGGCCTGAGGGCTGGTGACGATGCCGACGGTGCGCGGGAAGGCCGGCATGGGCCGCTTGCGCGCCTGCTCGAACAGGCCTTCGGCCGCCAGCTTCGCCTTCAGCTGCAAAAAAGCTTCGTACAGATTGCCGACGCCGGCCCGGCGCATGGTCTCGACATTGAGCTGGAAGTCGCCGCGCGGCGCATACAGACTGACGGTGGCGCGCACCTCGATCTTGTCGCCCTCGCGCGGCGAGAAGTCCACATACTGCGCGCGGCCGCGGAACATCACGGCGCGTACCTGCGCGCCCGCATCCTTGAGCGTGAAATACCAGTGTCCGGACGCAGCCCGGGTGAAATTGGAAATCTCGCCCGAAATCCAGGCCAGCGGGAAGCTGCGCTCCAGCAGGCGAGATACCGCTTGATTCAGTTGGGAAACTGTCAGTATTTCGGGGCGGGGAGCGGCTGGTCTCGACCGTGGGTCGGGCAGCGAATCGGGCAAGTCAAATTCCATGGCGGCGGGCGGGGCAGTGCTGGCTTTCCACATTATTGCCTGCAAGGGGGAAAACAACGCAAATCACGAATGTTCCAGCATGGCAGTAGGGTGATTTGAGATAAGCCATTGATTATTAAAGGAAAAACCTTGTTTGCCTGATTCTGAGGCAACTCGGAAAAGTGCTTATGAATCAAGGACTTTGCATGCAGTGCCGGGGGTTGCCCACAAAGTTATCCACATCAGATGTGAACAACGGCCGATTTGACCTGACATCGACCGCTGGCTTCGGTTTGCGGCGACTCAAGTGAGTGCAGGCTTTGCGGGTCATTCCCATGCTTCCATGCTAGCCAGCCGGGAGGGCAGCGCGCCGCAGATTCCTTGCCCGAGGGCAGTGAAGCAGATACAGTCTGCAACCGTTGATTCCACACACCCGGGGATTGCCTCTTGTTCGCCATCATCCAGGCTGCCGGCTGGCCCATCTGGTTCCTGCTTGCCGCATCCATCATTGCGCTGACGGTCATCGTCGAGCGCGCATTGTACCTGCGGCCTGTACGCATCCTGCCGCCCACCTTGCTGGCCGAAGCGATCAGTGTCGCGCGCAGCGGGCCGGCCGAAGCCGAGGTGCTGCGCCAGCTGGAACAGAACTCGCCGCTGGGCCGCGTGCTGGCCGCCGGCCTGCGCAATGTCGGCGCACCGCGCGAGGTGATGCGGCAGGCCATCGAGGAAGCTGGCCGTGCGGTCGCGCACCAGCTCGGCCGCTACCTGACTACCTTGGGCACGATCGCTACGCTGGCGCCGCTGCTGGGTTTGTTCGGCACCGTGATCGGCATGATCGAGCTGTTCGGCGCGCAGGATGCTGGCGGCGGCGATCCGATGCGGATTGCGCACGGCATTTCGGTGGCGCTCTACAACACGGCATTCGGGCTCGCTGTGGCGATGCCCTCGCTGGTATGCCATCGCCACTTCCATGCAAAGGTCGATGACTTCGTGGTCGACATGGAGCAGCAGGCCGTGCATTTCGTCGATGCACTCAATGGCGTGCGCGACTGACATGGATTTTCGCAAGGGCCGCGAACGCGATCGACCGGAGGTCAACCTGATCGCCTTCATCGACGTGCTGTTGGTGATTCTGATCTTCCTGATGGTCAGCACCACCTTCAGCAAGGTGAGCGCGCTGCGCGTGAGCTTGCCGACGGCCGACCCTGACCAGAAGCAGCAGCTGCCCGAGCTGCTGCGCGTGGCCGTCGATGCCGATGGTCATTTTGCGATCGACAACCGCCGCATCGAGGCACGCGATGCGTCATCGCTGGCGCTGGCGCTGAAAGAAGCCGCGCGCGGCCGTGCCGACCTGATGGTGGAAGTGCATGCCGATGCGATGGCCACGCATCAATCAGTGGTCAATGTGATGGAGGCTGCGCGCATGGCGGGCATGAGCCGCCTGAATTTTGCGACCCAGGGCGGCAAGAGCGGCGCCCCTGCAGGTGCCGGCGCGAAATGACGACTTCACCTTCGGTCTCCCCGGCCAGCACGGTCAGGGGCAGCAAGCTCGAAGCGCTGTTTACGCGCGAGTGGGCGCGGCGTGGCTGGTTCGCGGTCGGCCTGCTGCCGCTGTCCTGGCTGTATGGCGCACTGAGCGGCGCGCGTCGCTTGCTGTATGCGCTGCGCCTGTTGCGGCAGGTGAGCTTGCCCGTGCCGGTGGTCGTGGTCGGCAATATCTTCATCGGCGGCACCGGCAAGACGCCTTTCACGATCTGGCTGGTCGAGAGCCTGCGCGAGCGCGGTTTTCATCCCGGCGTGATTTCGCGCGGTTACGGCCGTCAATCCGACGAGATCGCCGAAGTCAAAGCCGGCAACACCGCCGCGGAAGTCGGTGACGAACCCTTGCTGATTGCCACCCGCAGCGGCGCACCGGTGGTGGTCGGGCGCGACCGGGTGTGGGCGGCGCGCCGTTTGCTGGCGCTGCATCCGGAAGTCGACGTGATCATCGCCGACGACGGACTCCAGCATTACCGGCTGGGACGCCAGCTCGAGATCCAGTTGTCGGATGCGCGCGGCGTCGGCAATGGCTGGCTGCTGCCGGCCGGACCTTTGCGCGAACCCGCTTCGCGGCGCGCCGACTTTTACGTGCTCAACGGCGTCGAAACGCATGACAGCCAAAGCTACACGATGCATCTGCAAGGGGCACAGGTCGAGCGGCTGGCCGACCGCAGCGAGCGCATGCCGCTGGCTGCCTTGCATGATGGCCGGCGAGTCGCGGCAGCGGCGGGTATCGGCCACCCGCAGCGTTTCTTCGACATGCTGGCCGGGCGTGGCGTGCCACTGGTCGTGACACTGGCGCTGCCGGATCACCATGATTTCGCCGGCAATCCGTTTGCAGCCATCGATGCCGATGTGATCCTGATCACCGAGAAGGATGCAGTAAAATGCGCGCGCAACGCGACGTTGCGTGCCGACCGCCGACTGTGGGTGGTTCCCGTGCGCGCCAGCATCGCAGGGCCGTTGGCCGATAACATCGTGGAGAAATTGCGTGGATACCCGACTGCTTGACATCCTGGTCTGCCCCTTGTGCAAGGGACCACTGAAATACGACAAGGATGCGCAGGAACTGATCTGCCAACCCGATCGCCTTGCGTATCCGATACGCGACGGCATACCGATCATGTGGGCTGAGGAAGCGCGCGACCTGAATGCCGCGCCGGCATCCGGTACGTCCGGTAACGCTGACGGTCCTGCGGCCTGAACGGCGCACTGAACTGCGCGTTCGCTTCCCGTTCAGACACTGCTGCTTCCGCTACCCCGGCTGCACTTGCTTTCTCACCGAGCCTCCTGCCCGTGACCTTTACTGTCATCATTCCTGCCCGCATGGCGTCCACACGGCTGCCCGACAAGCCGCTGGCCGACATCGCCGGCAAGCCCATGGTGGTGCGGGTGGCCGAACGTGCCGCGCAATCGTCAGCTGCGCAGGTGATTGTCGCGACCGATCATGATGCCGTGATGGCAGCCTGCGCACAGTACGGTATCGCCGCCCGCATGACGCGGGCCGACCATCCGTCAGGCACGGACCGCATTGCCGAAGTCGCCGCTGCGATCGGCCTGCCCGAGGAGGCGGTGATCGTCAATGTGCAAGGCGACGAACCCCTGATCGATCCGGCGCTGATCGATGCCTGTGCTGCGCGCGTGCGCGCCGAGGCACCGGTGGCGACCGCCGCCCATCCGATTCATTCAACCGACGACCTGTTCAACCCGAACGTGGTGAAAGTCGTGCTTGATGCACGCGGCGATGCCTTGCTGTTCTCGCGCGCGCCGCTGCCCTGGCATCGCGATGCGTTTGCACGCGACCGGTCGATGATGCCGAAAGACTATGTCGCACTGCGGCATGTCGGCATCTACGCGTATCGTCAGTCTTTCCTGCAGCTGTACCCGTCATTGCCGCCATCGCCGATCGAGAGCATCGAAGCGCTCGAACAGTTGCGTGTGCTGTGGAATGGCCATCGCATCGCGGTGCATGTGGTTGATGAAGCACCGGCTGCCGGTGTGGATACGCCGGAAGACCTGGAACGAGTACAGCGTCTATTTGCGTCTTGAGGGGCGTCAACGGCCGCCAATTCCGGCCCATCCTGGATTCTGTGGTAAGTTTCGGGCAAGGTAATTGGGAGACAATACCGCCGCGCTGCCCGGAATCCCGGTCGTGAACATCATTCGCCCGGTGGATTCCCTGTCCTGCAGTCAGAGATAAAAATTAGTTTAAGGATTTACGATGCGGCTCATCCTGTTGGGAGCGCCCGGTGCCGGCAAGGGTACCCAGGCTTCCTATATCAAAGAACGATTCAACATCCCGCAAATCTCGACCGGCGACATGCTGCGCGCCGCGGTGAAAGAGGGCACCCCCCTCGGTATCGCCGCGAAGAAGGTCATGGATGCGGGCGGCCTGGTGTCGGATGACATCATCATTGGCCTGGTCAAGGACCGACTGAAGCAAGCCGATTGCGCGAATGGCTATCTGTTCGACGGCTTCCCGCGCACCATTCCGCAAGCCGATGCGATGAAAGACGCCGGCGTTGCGATCGACTACGTACTCGAAATCGATGTGCCGGACGAAGCCATCATCGAGCGCATGAGCGGCCGCCGCGTGCACACGGCCTCGGGCCGCACCTACCACGTCAAATTCAATCCGCCGAAAATCGCCGGCAAGGACGACGCCACCGGCGAAGACCTGATCCAGCGTGACGACGACAAGGAAGAGACCGTCAAGAAGCGCCTCGCGGTCTACCATGACCAGACCAAGGTCCTCGTCGGTTACTACAACGACTGGGCCAAGACCGGCCAGCCGGGCGCGCCGAAGTATCGCAAAATCGAAGGCGTGGGACCGGTCGAGGAAATCCGTGACCGTGCCTTCAAGGCGCTCGCGGAATGACGCAATAAAAGAAAAGCGGACTCAGGTCCGCTTTTTTCATGCAGTATTCAGTTAATGCGCCACGCTGCCCGACACGGGCACACACCGGCGCGGCCGCACGGCCACGCAAGCTTTGCAGCACATAGCGAGACCTCGAGTTTCATCAAGCCCGCAACAGCAACGACAATAAAGCGGGATAACGAAAGTTGGTAGTAAGGGCCCGACCTGCCGGCACAAGGCAGGAAGGCTACTTGTTATAAAGACTGTCGTGAACTTCAGGAGGAGACATATGGCATCAACAGGCTTGTGGTTTGCCGTTGCTTGCGGCGTCATCGCCGTGATCTACGGGCTCATCTCGCGCAGCTGGATCCTTGGTCAGGACGCCGGCAATGCACGCATGCAGGAAATCGCGGCGGCCATCCAGGCCGGCGCTGCCGCCTATCTGGCCCGCCAGTACCGGACGATTGCGATCGTCGGCGTGGTGCTGGCGATCCTGATCGGCGCTTTCCTTGACCGGGTGACGGCGGGCGGCTTCGTGCTCGGCGCCATACTGTCCGGTGCCTGCGGCTTCATCGGCATGAATGTGTCGGTGCGGGCCAATGTGCGCACCGCGCAGGCAGCCACGCACGGCATAGGCCCGGCGCTGGATGTCGCTTTCCGCGGCGGCGCCATCACCGGGATGCTGGTGGTGGGCCTCGGCCTGCTGGGCGTCTCCATCTTCTATTACCTGATCGGCGGCGTCGAAGCGCCGACCCCGGCAACGCTCAAGCCCTTGCTCGGCTTCGCGTTCGGCTCGTCGCTGATCTCGATCTTCGCGCGTCTTGGCGGCGGCATCTTCACCAAGGGGGCCGATGTCGGTGCCGACCTGGTGGGCAAGGTCGAAGCTGGCATTCCCGAGGATGACCCGCGCAATCCTGCCGTGATCGCCGATAACGTGGGCGACAACGTCGGCGACTGTGCGGGCATGGCAGCCGACCTGTTCGAGACCTATGCGGTGACCCTGATCGCCACCATGGCGCTCGGTGCGCTGATGGTGACGTCGGCGGCATCGGCCGCAGTCACCTATCCGCTGGTGCTCGGCGGCGTGTCGATCATTGCGTCCATCATCGGCGTGATGTTCGTCAAGGCCAGCCCGAACATGAAGAACGTGATGCCGGCGCTGTACCGCGGGCTGATCGTCTCCGGCGTGCTGTCGCTGATCGCGTTCTACTTCGTCACCACCACGCTGTTCCCGGAACCGGTCACGATGGCGGGCGACCGCGTGGCGACGTCCATGGGCCTGTTCGGTTCCTGCATCGTCGGCCTGGTGCTGACGGCGGCAATGGTGTGGATTACCGAGTACTACACCGGCACCGACTTCCATCCGGTGAAGCACATTGCGCAGGCATCGACCACCGGTCATGCAACCAACATCATTGCCGGTATCGGCATCTCGATGAAGTCCACTGCGTGGCCAGTGCTGTTCGTGTGCGCCGGCATCCTGGTGTCGTACAGCCTCGCAGGCCTGTACGGCATCGCAGTGGCTGCCACCGCGATGCTGAGCATGGCGGGCATCGTCGTGGCGCTCGATGCGTACGGCCCCATCACCGACAATGCCGGCGGCATTGCCGAGATGGCCGAGCTGCCGGACAGCGTGCGCGATATCACTGACCCGCTGGATGCGGTGGGCAACACCACCAAGGCCGTGACCAAGGGCTATGCCATCGGTTCGGCCGGCCTCGCCGCACTGGTGCTGTTTGCCGACTACACACATGCACTGGCTGATCGTGGCATCAACGTCACCTTTGATCTGTCGGACCCGATGATCATTGTCGGTCTGTTCATCGGCGGGCTGATACCGTTCCTGTTCGGCGCCATGGCGATGGAAGCGGTGGGCCGTGCAGCGGGCTCGGTGGTCGAGGAAGTGCGTCGCCAGTTCCGCGAGATCCCGGGCATCATGCAGGGCACCGCCAAGCCCGAGTACGGTCGCGCAGTCGACATGCTGACCGCGGCAGCGATCAAGGAAATGATGATTCCTTCATTGCTGCCCGTGGTGGTGCCGATCGTGGTCGGCATCGTGTTGGGACCGAAGGCGCTGGGCGGCCTGCTGATGGGCACCATCGTCACCGGCCTGTTCGTCGCCATCTCGATGTGTACCGGCGGCGGCGCCTGGGACAATGCGAAGAAGTACATCGAGGACGGTCATTACGGCGGCAAGGGCAGCGATGCGCACAAGGCGGCCGTAACGGGTGATACCGTCGGCGACCCGTACAAGGACACCGCCGGCCCGGCCGTCAACCCGCTGATCAAGATCATCAACCTGGTGGCACTGCTGATCGTGCCGCTGCTGGCGGCGAATGGCCTGATCGGCTGATCTGCTGCTTCTCTTGTGGCCGGCACCACGGTGCCGGCAGCAAGGCCAGCTTTGGAAAACAAAAAAGGCAGCTTGGGCTGCCTTTTTTGTTGGGGCGGTATCATAGGCGTTTTGCCAAGGGCGACCTGCCCCGGGCAAGGCCTGCGCCAGCTGCCGCGTATCACCGGCAGGGCTGATGCGGGTGGCACTATCAAGAACACCATCAACCACAAGCAGATTGGGAGCAATCATGGAATTCAGGGACAACGTCTTCATCATCACCGGCGGTTCGTCGGGCCTCGGCGCCGCGACTGCGCGCATGATCGTCGACAACGGCGGCAAGGTCGTGCTGGCTGACGTGCAGGTCGAAGCAGGTGAGAAGCAGGCAGCCGAGCTGGGCGGCAAGTTCCTGAAGTGTGATGTGACCAGCGATGCCGACGGCCGTGCCGTCGTCGCTGCTGCGACCGCCATGGGCAAGCTGGTCGGTCTGGTCAACTGCGCCGGCGTCGCGCCGGCCGTCAAGACCGTCGGCAAGGATGGCGCCCATCCGCTGGACGTGTTCCAGCGCGTGATCAACATCAACCTCGTCGGCACCTTCAACATGTCGCGCCTGGCCGCTGAAGCCATGTGCGCCAACGAGCCGAACGCAGCCGGCGAGCGCGGCGTGATCATCAATACCGCATCGGTCGCGGCCTATGACGGCCAGATCGGCCAGGCGGCCTACGGCGCATCGAAGGCTGGCGTCGTCGGCCTGACCCTGCCGATGGCACGCGACCTGTCGCGCAACGGCATCCGTGTGATGACCATCGCTCCGGGCATCTTCGAGACCCCGATGCTGCTGGGCATGCCGCAGGAAGTGCAGGACGCGCTGGGCAAGATGGTGCCGTTCCCGCCGCGCCTGGGCAAGCCGGTCGAATACGCGCACCTCGCCAAGACCATCTTCGAAAACACGATGATGAACGGCGAAACGATCCGTCTCGATGGCGCGATCCGCATGCAGCCGAAGTAAGCCACACGCATCGCCTGAAAGCCGGCAGGGCGCTCACGCGCCGGCCGGCTTTTTTGTTGGGCGCCCGGGATCAGTCCGCGCGGACTGTGGCAAAGGGTCAATAGTCCATCATCCGATTGTCTGACAGGCTTGCTCACTGGTAATCTGTACGTATGTCCCGGCCCGACAAGATTGCCTTGTTCCTGACTGGTGGCGGCGCTCGCGCTGCGTACCAGGTGGGCGTGCTGCAGGCGATTTTTTCGCTGCTGTCCGAGTCCGGCTGGCCGGCTGCGAAAAATCCTTTCGACATCGTTTGCGGCACCTCGGCCGGCGCCATCAATGCGACGGCGTACGCATCCAAGGCCGATGATTTTCAGGCCGCTGTCACCGACCTGCTGGCCATCTGGCGTGAGCTCAATGTCGAGCAGGTCTACCGTGCTGATTCCTTTGGCGTCATCCGTTCCGGCGCGCGCTGGCTGACCCTGCTGTCGTTCGGCTGGCTGCTGCGGCAATGGCGTGCACAGCCACCCAATTCGCTGCTCGACAATTCGCCGCTGGTCGGCCTGCTGCACAAAATGCTGGATTTGCGCCGGCTCGACGCTGCGCTCGAAGCCGGCCACCTGTCGGCACTGGCGATCTCGGCCTCGTCCTATACGACCGGCCGCCATGTCACGTATTACCAGGCTGCGTCCGAGATCCCGAGCTGGACCCGCGTGCAGCGCATCTCGGTACAGCAGCAGATCGGCGTCGATCATTTGCTGGCCTCGTCGGCGATCCCGCTGATCTTCCCGTCCGTGCCCCTGTACTGCAACGATCGTTGCGAATATTTCGGCGACGGCTCCTTGCGTGAAGTGGCGCCGATCTCGCCGGCCATCCACCTCGGCGCCGACAAGGTGCTGGTGATCGGCGCCGGCAATATCGGTGGCCCGGAAAGGCGCTTCGAGGAATTTTCGGGCTACCCCAGCCTCGCGCAGGTGGCCGGGCATGCGATGTCGAGCATCTTTCTGGATGGCCTTGCGGTCGACATCGAACGGCTGTCCCGGATCAACCGCACGCTGGCGCTGCTCAATCCCGAGCAGCTGGCCCAGACGTCGCTGCGGCCGGTGGAGATGCTGGCGATCACGCCGTCGCAACCGCTGGACTCGATCGCCAGCCGTCATGTGGGCAGCCTGCCGCTGCCCATCCGTACCCTGTTGTCGGCTATTGGCGCGACCGAACGCCGCGGTGCAGCACTGGCTTCCTACCTGCTTTTCGAGGCCTCTTACACTCGCTCGCTGATCGAGCTGGGCCAGATCGATACCCTGTCACGGCGCGACGAAGTGCTGCAATTTTTCGGTGTGGAGGCTGCGCCGGCACGCTCGACCGTCGCCGGCCGGGCCGGGGAAGTGGCTGCCTGAGTCCCCGTCTGCACGGGAAGGGCAATTAATTTGCGTGGATTTGCAGTCTATTTAGCGCGATTTGGCGATTAATTTGCCGAATTGTTACTGACTTTTCGGTCAAAAATGCCCGGAGGGGTTTTTCCGAAACCAAAGGGCAGGTATCATCTCACTACCGGTAGTCATGCGATTGGGTCATTTGATTCCTTGAAGGCATGAATCTCAGCCGGCCGCGCGCAATTGTTGCAGTTGCGATAAGCACTGAATTGGATTTGCGCGCGTATTTGATTGTCTCAAGCCGACCGTGAATATTTACATGTTCAACGCGCCTGTACAGCGCGAAGAAGAGAGCGTGGAGCCCCTGTCGACCGACAGCTTGCTGCGCACGGTGCCTCACAATGTCGTTCAATCGATCCGGGCCTTCCGGGTCGAGGAACTGCAGGCCGAGGCGCTGCGCATGGGCCACCATTTCCTGTATGCGAATTGCTCGCAGGCGTTGACGCGCCAGCAGGTACTGGCCGCGATCACGGAATCCTTCCATATTCCCCGGCCGTTCGGGAAGAATTACGACGCCCTGACCGATTGCCTGACGACGACGGTGTTCGAAGCCGGCGAGCAGCCGGGTTTCCTGGTCGTGCTGGAAGACCTGCCGAACGCGCAGAAATTCGACAAGGAAGCGCGCGAGAACCTGCTTGACGTGTTCCGCGACGCCGCCGATTTCTGGGCCGAGAAAAAAGTCGCATTCCGCGTTTTCTTCTCCTTCCATCTTTCCGCTCAGCAAGACCCTGCCTGACAGGCCGCTGGCCCCGTTGGGGCCCTTGCAGTGCCGCTACGCAGGCGGACCGCATGCTCTCCGAATTTCCTGCTTCGCCCTCTCCGTACGGGCCGTAGCTTTTGCATCGGCCTGCAGAGGCATTCGCCTATTCAGATAGGCTCACATTATCAGATAGCGCGCATTGGGCGCGCATCGCCCACTGTTAGAATGCGCGCAATGAAAAACCTCGTCATCCTGATTTCGGGACGCGGCAGCAATATGGAAGCGATACTGCGTGCTTCCGCTGCCGAACACTGGCCCGTGAAAATCGCGGCCGTCATCAGCAACAAGGCCGAAGCATCGGGCCTGCAAACCGCTGCCGCCGCCGGCATCGCCACGGCGGTGGTCAATCACAAGCAGTATCCCGATCGAGCAAGCTTCGATATGGCACTGGCCAAGGTGATCGACGAATATTCGCCGGACCTCGTGGTGCTGGCCGGTTTCATGCGCATCCTGACGCCCGGGTTTGTCGAGCATTATCAGGGCCGGCTGCTGAATATTCATCCGTCGCTGTTGCCGAGCTTCCCTGGGCTGGCGACCCACCAGCAGGCGATCGACGCCGGCGTGAAGTTCCATGGCGCGACCGTGCATTTTGTGACGCCGGTGCTGGACCACGGCCCCATCGTCGAACAGGCCGTCGTGCCGGTGATGGACGACGATACCGAAGACAGTCTTGCTGCACGTGTGCTGCAGCAAGAACACATCATTTACCCGCGCGCAGTGCGCGACATACTAGAAGGACGCGCATGGCTCGATGGTGAGCGCGTGCGCCGTAAACCATGAGATTACCTCCCTGGATCGTCGGCAGTACCGAAGAAGCACTGCGCGACGTATTGCGTTTTACCGGCCCGGCCGATGTCGTGCTGTCGCGCTATTTCCGTGAACATCCCAAGCTCGGCAGCCGCGAACGTGGCGCGATCGCCGAGGCAGTTTACGCATTGCTTCGCCAGCGTTCTGCGCTGACGCATTTCGCCGAATCCGGCCAGGGTGCGCAGATGCGCCGCATCGCGCTGCTGGCGCTGGCCGAGTCGGCCGGCATCGACACGCTTGGCGGCCTGACCGAAGGCGAGCATGAATGGCTGACACGCGTGATGGCCATCGATCGCTCGAACTTGCCCCGCGCCATGCGGGCCAGCTTCCCCGACTGGATACTCGAACGGTTCGATGCCCAGTATGGTGAGCAGGACACGCTGGCACTGGTCGATGCGCTCAACCGTCCGGCACCGCTGGACCTGCGCGTCAATACGCTGAAGGCGACCGTCGAAGACGCCGAAGCTGCGCTCGCGCATGCGGGTGCGGACTTCGAACGCACGCCCTTTGCGCCGCTCGGCCTGCGACTGGCGCGCAAGCCGGCACTGCAGAATCTGGATATCTTCAAGAACGGCGGCATCGAGGTGCAGGACGAGGGCAGCCAGCTGCTCGCGCAACTGCTTGGTGCGCGTCGTGGCGAGATGGTGGTCGATTTCTGCGCCGGTGCCGGCGGCAAGACGCTGGCGCTCGGCGCGCAGATGCGCAATACCGGTCGCCTGTACGCGTTCGACGTTTCCGAGAAGCGCCTCGCCAAGCTCAAGCCGCGCATGGCGCGCAGCGGGCTGTCGAACGTGCATCCGGTGGTGATCGCGCATGAGAACGATGCGAAGGTCAAGCGCCTCGCCGGCAAGGCCGACCGCGTGCTGGTCGATGCGCCGTGCAGCGGCCTCGGGACGCTGCGCCGCAATCCGGACGTGAAGTGGCGACAGACGCCGGAAGGCGTCGGCGAGCTCAATGCGAAGCAGACCGCCATCCTTGCAAGCGCCGCACGCCTCGTGAAGCCGGGCGGCCGGCTCGTGTATGCGACCTGCAGCCTGCTGCAGGAAGAGAATGAAGCGATCGTCGAGCAATTCCTTGCCGCGCATGATGCCTTCACGCTGGTGCCGGCGAATGCCGTGCTGGCCGAGCAGAAGCTGGCGCTCGATACCGGCGATTACCTGAAACTGCTGCCGCATCGCCACCAGACCGATGGTTTCTTTGCGGCTGTGCTGGAGCGCAAGAAGTCTGGTGCGCCAGCAGACGACGAGGCTGCTGCGAAAGCCGGCAAGAAGGTAAGCGCAGGCAAACGCAAGAAAACCGGCGCGGAAGAGGGCGCTGAGGATCGTGCAGATGCCGGCGCTGAAACCGGTGCAGAAAAAATCGCAGACACGACAAGCGACGACACAGCAAGCGTCGACACAGCAAGCGTCGACACCCAGCAAGAAGCCAGCGAATAAGCCAACAAACAAGTACGCACATCCACTTCGGGCCGTCGCGCCGCCGCTGCCATGCAAACTTCATCGAATCTCTTGCCTGAACTGCTAGCCGACTTCGATAGCCCGGATTTGCGCTGGCAGTTGCTGGCTCTGGTTCTGTGCGTGGTCGGCGGCTGGCTGCTGTCGCATGCGCTGATGCGCCGCTTCTCGGGACAGCCAGTCAAGCTCGGCAGTTTCAGCACGGCCCTCGACAGTTTCCAGCGCGTGCTGACTCCACTGGTCACGCTGATGCTGATCGTGATCGCCATTCTCCTGCTGAGCCGCTGGCAAACCGTCGCACTGCTGCGCACGGCCTTGCCGCTGCTGCTGTCCTTCCTGCTGATCCGACTGGTGTTCTACATGGTCCGCAAGGCCTTTGCGCGCAACGGCCACGTCGGCGGCGTGCTGCAAGCGTTCGAGCAAGTGTTCGCCGTGCTGGTCTGGTCGGGATTGGCCATCTACATCACCGGGCTGTGGCCGGAGTTCGTGATCTTCCTTGAGGACACCACGCTGCCGGTCGGACGTCATCGCGAATCCCTGCTGGTGATCCTGCAGGCACTGGTCTATGTCGGCATCACGCTGGTGCTGGCCTTGTGGGCATCGGCACTGATCGAGCACCGCCTGATGAAGCTCGACACCATGCACTCGTCATTACGGGCGGTGCTGTCGCGCGTCGGTCGCGCAACGCTGATCCTGGTAGCGGTGCTGGTCAGCCTGTCGCTGGTGGGCATCGACCTGACAGTGCTGTCGGTGTTCGGCGGCGCGCTCGGCGTCGGCCTGGGCCTGGGCTTGCAGAAACTGGTCAGCAGCTATGTGTCGGGCTTTGTGATCCTTCTCGAGCGCAGCCTTGCCATCGGCGATGTGGTGACGGTGGACCGCTACAGCGGGCAAGTGGTGCAGATCAATACCCGTTATACGGTGATCAAGGGCGGCGATGGCGTCGAGTCGGTGATTCCGAATGAATTGCTGGTGTCGTCGCCGGTCCAAAACTTGTGCCTGAGCGATCGCAATACGCGCGTCGCCACCACGCTCATCGTCAAGCAAGACACCGACCTCGATGCACTGTTTGGCGCTGCGCTGCCTGTGGTCGCTTCGATACCGCGCGTGCTCGCCACGCCGGCACCGACCGGCTTGCTGCTGCGTTTTGCACCCGAAGGGCTGGAACTGGAGTTCGCGTTCTGGATAAACGACCCCGAGAAAGGCAAGGCTTCGGTGCTGTCGGCAGTGAACCTGGCGTTGTTGACGATATTGAAAGAGCGGGGCGTGCAACTCACTGCGCCGCTGTCGAAATGATAAAAACTTTCATCTGTGACCAACAAGTCATTGATTCGAAAGGCTTTATATTCACGTTCTCGTCAAGTTTTGGGGCTCGCGCACCCAAAAGCGCGTACAATTCTTTCTAATGGCTAAGAGCCGTTGACGAAACATCGAAGGCTACGCGCCAAAGAGGTTTTGTCTGGGTGAAGGGAAAGCCGCAATTGCGTCTGCTTAGGATCCCGAGCCCGCGCCTGATTTACGTACTGGAGAAAAAATGTCCCAACATTCCGGCCTGGATGCCGTTCTCGATTTCCTGCTCAACGGCATTACTGGCGCCAGCGGATGGCAAATCCTGTTGTTCACGCTGGCCGTCACGCATGTGACGATCGCAGCTGTCACCATCTTCCTGCATCGCTGCCAGGCGCACCGCGCACTGGATCTGCATGCCATTCCCAGCCATTTCTTCCGCTTCTGGTTGTGGCTGACGACCGGCATGGTCACCAAAGAGTGGGCAGCGATCCACCGCAAGCATCACGCCAAGTGCGAAACCGTCGATGACCCGCACAGCCCGGTCACGCGCGGCATCGAGACCGTGCTGCTTGAAGGCGCGGAACTGTATCGCGTCGAATCGAAGAACCGCGAAACGATCGAAAAGTACGGCCACGGCACGCCGGATGACTGGCTCGAGCGCAATCTGTACACCAAGCATTCGGCATGGGGCGTGGCCCTGATGCTGATCGTCGACGTCGCGCTGTTCGGCGTGCTCGGCCTGACGGTGTGGGCAGTGCAGATGATCTGGATCCCGGTCACGGCTGCCGGCATCATCAACGGCATCGGCCACTACTGGGGCTACCGCAATTTCGATTGCAAGGATGCGTCGACCAACGTCTTCCCGATCGGCATCATCATCGGCGGCGAAGAACTGCACAACAACCATCACACCTATGGCACGTCGGCCAAGCTGTCGAACAAGTGGTGGGAGTTTGATATCGGCTGGCTGTACATTTCCATCCTGTCGTTCTTCGGTCTGGCCAAGGTGAAGAAGGTTGCACCGGCACCGAAATTCGATCGCAAGAAGCTGGTCGCCGATCTCGACACCCTGCAGTCGGTGGTCGCGAACCGCTACGATGTGATGGCCAAGTATGCGCGCTCGCTGCGCAGCACCTGGCAGGATGAACTGGCCCATCTGCGTGACAATGCAGCGCTGGAGTCGGGCTTCCTGAAGTCGGCCAAGCAACTGCTGCAACGCGAGCCGGCCAGCCTCGAAAGCGGCCAGCAGCAGCAACTGACCGAGCTGTTCAAGCACAGCAAGGCACTGAAGACCATGCACGAGATGCGTGTCGAGCTCGGGGCCATCTGGGAGCGTTCGCATTCCAGCAGCGACCAGCTGCTGCAGCAGCTGCGCGACTGGTGCGCACGTGCGGAAGCCTCGGGCATCCGTTCGCTGCAGGAGTTCTCGCTGCGCCTGCGCAGCTACGCCTGATACGGCGGCAGCCTCGATAAAAAGCCCCGCGTTGGATGCGGGGCTTTTTTTATGCTTGATGCGGCGGTGCAGAGGTGCATGCGACAGGCGAAAAAAAACCTCGCGAAATTCGCGAGGTTTTTTGTATCGAGCTAAACCGAAGACTACGATTACTTGATCTTGGTTTCTTTGTACTCGACGTGCTTGCGTGCCTTCGGGTCGAACTTCACGATCGACATTTTCTCGGGCATCGTGCGCTTGTTCTTGGTGGTGGTGTAGAAATGACCGGTGCCGGCAGTCGACTCCAGTTTGATCTTCTCGCGGCCTTTGCTGGTTGCCATGGTTCAGTATCCTTTGCGTAAACCTGATTAAACTTTCGCGCCACGTGCGCGCATATCGGCCAGCACCGCATCGATGCCCAGCTTGTCGATGACGCGGATGCCCGCGCCCGAAACGGTCAGACGAACCCAGCGGTTTTCCGACTCAACCCAGAAACGACGGTTCTGCAGGTTGGGCAGGAAGCGGCGCTTGGTCTTGTTATTTGCGTGGGAGACATTGTTGCCGACCATCGGCTTCTTCCCGGTAACTTCGCATACACGTGCCACAGCAGACTCCTTGTTGATCCAGAATTTGGCAAAGACCGCGATTGTACAGAAAAAAATACGAAGATTCAATGACTTGCGAATTAAAATTGTGACATGGCGCTTGGGGTCGTATTTAACAATTTCTCGCGCCAATCCACAGTTTTGCAACAAATGCCGGTCACAATCGGGCCGGGAGCCGCTTCAGCACAGCCCGTGTTCATGAAAAGACCAGGTCTCCTGGCCGGCGACGATCAGGTGGTCGAGCAGCCGGACCTCGACGCAGGCCATCGCCTGTTTCAGCTGGCGGGTCAGGGTCTTGTCGAGTTCGCTGGGCTGCGCACGTCCCCCCGGATGGTTGTGCGCGAAGATCACCGCTGCGGCATTCTGCTTCAGCGCCAGCCGAATGACTTCGCGCGGATAGACATTGACCCGGTCCAGGGTGCCGGTGGCGAGCTGGACCGCTTCGATCAGCCTTCCCTGGGTGTCGAGGAACAGGCCGACGAAGCATTCCGTCTTCATCCATGCGAACTGGTGCTGCAGGTAGCGCCTGACCGCTTGCGGTGAATCGAGCAGGCAGCCCTGTTGCAGGTCGTCTTTCAGTGCACGACGCAGCAGGACATTCACGCAGAGCAGGGTGGCGCGCTTGGTGTCGCCCATGCCGCGCAGGCCCTTCAATTCCTGCGGCTCGGCGCGCAGCAGTGCGCCGAGCGAGCCGAAACGCTCCAATAGCTGGCGCGCGAGATCGATCGCGCTTTGGCCCCCGCTGCCAGTGCGCAGCAGGATGGCAATCAATTCGGCATCGGCCAGCGTGTCCGGGCCCTGGGCGATCAATCGTTCGCGTGGCCGCAGCATCGGCGGCAGATCGGTGATGCGCATGCGACCCCCTAGTCATGATCGAAAAGCAGGGAATCTAGCGGGGAATCCGCCAACACGGCGGCGGGCAGCGGCCTCCGGCTGGCTTACAATACGTGGTCCCTTTCACGCCGCACTATTTATGTCGAATTTGCCACACCCCGTCGTCGCCGAAGGCGCCTTCCTGACCCTGCATTACCGGCTGTCCTCGGCCGACGGCCGCGATATCGTGACCACCTTCGACGACAACCCGGCCACGCTGCAACTGGGCGCCGGCCAGCTTGCGCCTGCACTCGAGGCCTGCCTGCTGGGCCTGGCCGAGGGCACGCACCAGACTTTCGACCTGCCGGCCGGCACGGCCTTCGGCCCGCGCAATCCGGAGCTGCTGCAGCGCGTGTCGCTGGCGACGCTGCGCGAGAACTCCGACGCCGACGAAAGCTATGCGGTCGGCGACCTGGTCGATTTCAATGCGCCGGGCGGCGGCAAGTTCGCCGGCGTGCTGCTGGAGATGGGCGAGCGCGATGCGCTGTTCGATTTCAATCATCCATTGGCAGGCCAGCCGGTGAAGTTCGAAGTTCAGATCATCGGCGTGCTGTGACGCGCAACCAGCCAGCGAAAAGCCATGACCAATGAAATCCTGCTAGCCCAGCCGCGCGGCTTTTGCGCGGGTGTCGACCGTGCGATTGAAATCGTCGAGCGCGCGCTCGCGCAATTCGGCGCGCCGGTCTATGTACGCCACGAGATCGTGCACAACGCCTATGTGGTGGCCGATTTGCGCAACAAGGGCGCCATCTTCATCGAAGACCTCGACGATGTGCCTGCCGGCAGCCACCTGGTGTTTTCCGCGCACGGTGTTTCGCGCGCCGTGAAGGCCGAGGCCGAGCAGCGTGGCCTGAAAGTGTTTGATGCGACCTGCCCGCTGGTGACCAAGGTGCACGTCGAAGTCGCCAAGATGCGCGAAGAGGGCCGCGAAATCATCATGATCGGCCATCAGGGCCACCCGGAAGTTGAGGGCACGATGGGCCAGAGCGATGGCGGCATGTACCTGGTCGAGACGGTCGGCGATGTCGACACGCTGCAAGTCACGTCGCCCGACAAGCTGGCCTTCGTGTCGCAGACCACGTTGTCGGTCGACGATACGACCGAGATCATCGCTGCGTTGAAGCGCCGCTTCCCCGGCATCGCCGAGCCGAAGAAGGGTGACATCTGCTACGCGACCACCAACCGCCAGCAAGCCGTCAAGTTCATGGCGCCACAGGTGCAACTGGTGATCGTGGTCGGCAGCCCGAACAGTTCGAATTCGAATCGCCTGCGCGAAGTGGCGACCAATCACGGTGCCAACGCCTACATGGTCGACAATGCCGCGCAGATCGACCCGGCCTGGCTGGAAGGCGTGACCCGCATCGGTGTCACCGCCGGTGCCTCCGCACCCGAGATCCTCGTGCAGCAGGTGATCGATCGCCTGAAGTCGCTCGGTGCCGGCAGCGTGCGTGCGCTCGACGGCGTCGAAGAGAACGTGACCTTCCCGTTGCCCAAGGGACTGTCGGCCAAGCCGGCCGCCTGACGCCGCGGGACCGCGCATGGATATCCTCGTCCAGCAACTGATCAACGGTCTGGTCCTCGGCAGCATGTATGCGCTGGTGGCGCTGGGTTACACCATGGTCTATGGCGTGCTCAACCTGATCAACTTCGCGCATGGCGAAGTGCTGATGATCGGAGCGATGACCAGCTGGACCTTGCTGCAATGGCTGCAGAAAATCGCACCGGGTTTGCCGGGCATCCTGCAATTGATGATCGCGATTGCCGGCGCCGTGCCCGTGTGCGTGGTCGTCAGCTTGCTGATCGAGCGCATTGCCTACCGCCGGCTGCGCGATGCGCCGCGACTGGCGCCGCTGATCACCGCCATTGGCGTGTCCATCTTGCTGCAGACCTTTGCGATGATGATCTGGGGCCGCAATCCCTTGCCTTTCCCGCAGGTGCTGGCGACCGAGCCGCTGCATGTGGCCGGCGCGCTGATCACGCCGACGCAGGTGCTGCTGCTGATACTGGCGGCGATTGCGATGATGGGCCTCGTGCTGCTGGTCGAGCGCACCCGCATGGGCCGCGCGATGCGCGCCGTGGCCGAGAATCCGCGCGTGGCGGCGCTGATGGGCGTTGATGCCAATCGCATCATCGTGTTCACGTTTGCCATCGGCGCTGCGCTGGCGGCGGTGGCTGGCGTGATGTGGGCTGCCAATTACGCATCGGCGCAGTTCGCGATGGGCTTCGTGCCCGGCTTGAAGGCTTTCTCGGCGGCGGTGCTCGGCGGCATCGGCAATATCTATGGCGCGATGTTGGGCGGCATACTGCTGGGCCTGATCGAGAGCCTCGGTGCCGGTTACATCGGCGACCTGACGGCCGGCGTGCTGGGCAGCCATTACCAGGACATCTTCGCCTTTGTCGTGCTGATCCTCGTGCTGACCCTGCGTCCGTCCGGACTGATGGGCGAGCGCGTTGCCGACCGCTCGTAAACCAGCCTCGATGCCATGAGTCACGCAAACAACAACAATAACAAGGCCGGGCAAACGAATACTGCCGCTACTGCCGGGACTGCAGCCGGGTCGGCCGCCGATGATGCGTCCGCAATGAACAAGGGCAAGCTGTGGTGGGCAGTGCTGGTGCTGCTGGTCATCGCCTTTCCCTTTGTTGCCGCGCCTTTCGGCAATTCCTGGGTGCGCATCGCCGACGTGGCGCTGCTGTACATCATGCTGGCGCTGGGCCTGAACATCGTCGTCGGTTTTGCCGGCCTGCTCGATCTCGGCTATATCGCTTTCTTTGCCATCGGTGCCTACCTCGCAGGGCTGCTTGCATCGCCGCAGCTGGTGGCTGTGATCGAATCGTTGCAACTCGAATATCCGGCCGCCGGTGAATGGCTGCTGCAAGTCGTCGGCCAGGACCTGGCGACCAGCGGCATCCATTTGTCCGTATGGCTGATCGTGCCGATCGCCGCGGCGGTGGCCGGGCTGGCCGGCGCGCTGCTCGGTGCGCCGACGCTGAAGCTGCGCGGTGACTACCTGGCGATCGTCACGCTGGGTTTTGGCGAAATCATCCGCATCTTCATGAACAACCTGAACGGCCCGGTCAACATCACCAACGGTCCGCAGGGCATCAACCTGATCGATCCGGTGAAGCTGGGTGGCGTGTCGCTGGCCGGCGAGGCCGGCTCGGGGGGCATCGTGCACGTCGGCAGCCTGGCGATGCCTTCGGTGAATGCCTACTACTTCCTCTTCCTGCTGCTGTGCGTGGCCACGGTGTTTTTCTCGCATCGCTTGCAGCATTCGCGCCTTGGCCGTGCATGGATTGCCATTCGCGAAGACGAGATTGCTGCCAAGGCCATGGGCATCAATGTACGCAACATGAAGCTGCTCGCCTTTGCGATGGGCGCCAGCTTCGGCGGCGTGGCCGGCGCGATGTTCGGTGCTTTCCAGGGCTTCGTGTCGCCGGAGTCGTTCTCGCTGATGGAATCGATCGCTGTGCTGGCGATGGTGGTGCTCGGTGGCATAGGCCATATCCCCGGCGTCGTGTTGGGCGCGGTGCTGCTGGCCGCCTTGCCCGAGGTGCTGCGCCATACGGTGGAGCCGGTACAGATGGCCTTGTTCGGCTCGATCTGGATCGAAGCCGAAGTGCTGCGCCAGTTGTTGTACGGGCTGGCACTGGTGCTGATCATGCTTGCGCGTCCATCAGGACTGTGGCCGTCGCCGCGCCGCGAAGACCGGCTGCTGGTCGAGCCCAATGGCAAGCAGGGGAGCCGGGCATGAGCGCGCTGCTGTCCGTCACCCATGCGTCAAAGCGCTTCGGTGGCCTGCAGGCGCTGTCGGGCGTGAGCCTGTCAGTCGCGCATGGTCACATCCATGGCCTGATCGGCCCCAATGGCGCGGGCAAGACCACCTGCTTCAATGTCATCACCGGTCTGTATCAGCCCGACGAGGGTAGCTTCATGCTCGACGGCCATGCGTATTCGCCGTCGGCCCCGCATCGCGTCGCGCAGGCCGGCATTGCACGTACCTTCCAGAACATCCGATTGTTCGGCGACATGAGCGCGCTGGAGAATGTGATGGTCGGCCGCCACGTGCGCACGCATCAGGGTGTGCTGGGTGCCATCCTTCGTCATCGCGCAGCGCGCGAAGAAGAAGCGCAAATCGAGCGCAAGGCATTGGAGCTGCTCGACTTCGTCGGTATTGCGCCGTTGGCGCAGCGCACGGCGCGCACGCTGTCTTATGGCGACCAGCGCCGGCTGGAGATAGCGCGCGCACTGGCGACCGAACCCAAGCTGCTGGCGCTGGATGAGCCTGCCGCCGGCATGAATGCGACCGAGAAGGAAGCCTTGCGCGAATTGTTGACCCGCATCCGCGACAGCGGCACCACCATCCTGCTGATCGAGCATGACGTGAAGCTGGTGATGGGCCTGTGCGATCGCATCACCGTGCTCGACTATGGCAAGGTGATTGCCGACGGCTCGGCCGATGCGGTGAAGAAGGACCCGGCGGTGATCGCTGCCTACCTTGGCAAGGAGGCGGCATGAGCCAAAGCCTTCCGTTACTGAGTGTGCGCGGCCTGTCGGTGGCTTTCGGCGGTATCGAAGCCGTGCGCGGCATTGATTTCGACGTATACGCCGGTGAAGTGGTGACGCTGATCGGTGCCAATGGCGCCGGCAAAAGCACGACGCTCAAGGCCATTACCGCCACCTTGCCGCGCGCGCGTCGCAGCGGGCAGGTAATGTTCGAGGGTCATGCGATCGATGCCGTGCCAGCCCATGCGCTGCCCGAGCGCGGGCTGGCGATGGTGCCGGAAGGGCGCGGCGTGTTTGCGCGCATGACGATACGCGAAAACCTGCTGATGGGCGCGTATGTGCGTAACGACCCCGAAGCGGTTGATGCTGACATCGAGCGCTGGTTTGGCATCTTCCCGCGACTGAAAGAGCGCGAGTCGCAGCTGGCCGGCACCTTGTCCGGCGGCGAGCAGCAGATGCTGGCGATGGCGCGCGCCTTGATGAGCCAACCCAAGCTGTTGCTGCTGGATGAGCCGTCGATGGGCCTGTCGCCGATCATGGTCGAGCGCATCTTCGAAGTGATCCGCGACATCGCCGCACAGGGCGTGACCATCCTGCTGGTCGAGCAGAACGTGCGCCAGGCGCTGTCAGTGGCCGATCGCGGCTATGTGATGGAAAGCGGGCGCATCGTGCTTGGCGACTCGGCCGAGCGGCTGCTGCTGGATGAACGCGTGGTGGCCGCCTACCTGGGCGGCTGAAGGGATGACGATGAAGCTCTACACCTATTTCCGCAGCTCGGCGTCGTACCGGGTGCGCATTGCGCTGAACCTGAAGGGCTTGTCCTGCGAGATGGTGCCAGTACACCTGCTGCGTGACGGCGGCGAACAGCTGAAGCCCGAGTACCGCAAGCTCCATGCCGATGCGCTGGTGCCTTCGCTGGCGCTCGACGATGGCGCGGTGATCACGCAATCGCTGGCTATCATCGAATACCTGGAGGAGGTCCATCCCGAGCCGGCGCTGCTGCCGAAAGATGCGCTCGATCGCGCATGGTTGCGCAGCCTGGCCTTGTCGATTGCCTGCGACATCCATCCGGTCAACAACTTGCGCATCCTGCGCTACCTGACCGGCGAGATGAAAGTGTCCGAAGAGGACAAGGGACGCTGGTACAAGCACTGGTGCGAGCAGGGGCTGGCTGCGGTCGAACAGATGCTGGCCCATGACCCGCGTGTCGGCCGTTACTGCTATGGCGACACGCCGTCGCTGGCCGATTGCCTGCTGGTACCGCAGGTAGCCAATGCGCAACGCATGAACTGCGACCTGTCGGCGATGCCGACAGTCATGCGCATCAATGACGCCTGCCTGCAGCTGCCGGCCTTCATTGCCGCGTCGCCGGCAAAACAGATCGACGCCGAATGACAAAGCGGGATGCCGGGCAAGCGCCCGGTCATCCCGCCCACGTTGCATCGCTGTATCTGTATCGCTGTGTCGCTGTGTCGCTGTAGCGCCTGATTGCCGGCTTCAGGTCTTCTTGAAGCGAACCACCTTCTGGCGCTGCTCGCCGAGGCCCTCGATCCCGAGGTGCATTTCATCGCCCGGCGAGAGGAATTGCTGCGGTTTCATGCCCATGCCCACGCCCGGCGGCGTGCCGGTGGCGATGATATCGCCCGGCATCAGCGTGATGAAGCGCGACACATAGCTGACGATCTTCGCGACCGAGAAGATCATCGTCTTCGTATTGCCGGTCTGGCGGCGCACGCCGTTCACGTCCAGCCACATGGCCAGTCGCTGCGGGTTGGCGATTTCATCGCGCGTCACCAGCCACGGGCCGACCGGACCGAAGCCGTCGCAACCCTTGCCCTTGTCCCAGCTGCCGCCGCGCTCGAGCTGGAAGGCGCGCTCGGACACATCGTTGACCACGCAATAGCCGGCCACGTGCGACAGTGCCTGACGCTCGCTCACATGATGGGCGCGCGTGCCGATCACGACACCGAGCTCGACTTCCCAATCCATCTTGGTCGAATCCTTCGGCTGCATCACATCGTCATCCGGACCCGACAGCGAGCTGATCGCTTTCGTGAAGAGGATGGGCTCCTTCGGGATCGGCATGTTCGACTCGGCCGCGTGGTCCGAATAGTTGAGGCCGATCGCGAGGAATTTGCCGACGCCATGAATGGGAACGCCAAAGCGCGGCTTGCCGCGCACCGCCGGCAGCTTGGCCGGATTGATGCGCGCCAACTTCGCCAGGGCCTTGTCCGACAGTTGCTCGGGCCCGATATCGTCGATGATGCCCGACAGGTCGCGCAGCTTGCCTTCGGCATCGATGAGTCCGGGCTTTTCGCGGCCGGGGCGGCCGTAGCGTACGAGTTTCATTCTTCTTGTCTCCCACAAAAATTTTTCATCATCGCCGGTCGCTGCTGCAGTGCCGTCGTGGCAAGGATTATCGGTGATAATCCCGAGGCTGAATTTTATTGGCTTATTGTTTTCTTGAAGGCCCCCTTATGAAATCCGGATTCCGCTTCCTGGCCGTCGCATCGGCCCTCGCTTCGGTGCTCGCGATGTCGCCGAGCTTCTCCGCCAACAGCGACAAGGACTTCATCGTCGTGCCGCCTGAAAAAATCGTCTGGAAAGATGCCGGTGCTGGTGCGAAGGTCGCCGTCATTTATGGCGACCCGTCGCAGCCGGGCATGTACGTGATTCGCGCCTTTTTCCCAGCCGGCATCATGAGCGCGCCGCACTTCCATGGCGAAGACCGTCACGTGATCGTCGTCGAAGGCACCTGGAATGCAGGCACCGATGACAGCTGGGATCCGCAGTCGACGACGCCGCTGAAGACCGGCAGCTACATGTTCCACCCGGCCGGCGCAGTTCACTTTGACGGCTCGATCACGGACAAGCCTGCGATGGTGCAGATCGTCGGCATGGGCCCGAGCAAGACCACCTTCCTGTTCCCGAAGGAAGGCAACTTCGGCAAGCCGCGCAAACTGAACTGAGGTAAGCCGATCTTGAAAGCAGATACCAGAATGTCGTCGAAGCGTTCATGGCCGGCGCTGTTCGCAGTGGCCGTGATGGCCGTGACCACTGCAGCCCCGGCACACGCTGCATGGGTGTCGTACCAGAAGCGCGCCGACGCCGATGAGCTGTATGACAGCGCGTTCCTGTCGAACGAGCAGGGGCGCGTGAAGCTGTGGACCTTGACCAACTTCCACAAGCCGCTGACCAGCCTTGAAGCAAAGGAGTATGCGTCCGAGAAGACCCTGACCACCATCGATTGCGCCAGCCGCAAGGTCGGCGCCGAACAAGTGGTTCGCTACACCGGCAAGGATGGCAAGGGCGAGGTAGTCGGTGACATGCAGACCCCGCTGCGCCTGACTGCTGTCAGGCCGGGCAGTACCGACGAGGAACTGGTCGGCAAGATCTGCAAATAATGTGGCTGCGCCCCGGCGGCGCGCCCGATAGCCGGCGGCCCCGGCATGACAACGCCTTGCAGCCCAGCGCCGCGAGGCGTTTTTATTTTGGAAAGCATTTTTATTTCTCGGCCGTTCAGTTCAAAAAACGACTGCTGCGTTTATACTTAATCAATTACAAGTCCGCGCATCGCCATGCACGTGTCTGCTGGTGATGTGCACCGAGTCGAAAGTAAAGACGATGAGCACCTATACCATTGACCTGGCGGCCGAAGAGCTGCATGCCTGGCTCGACCAGGCCAGCGACGAAGAGCTCGATCAATTGCCCTTCGGCGTGGTTGGCATGGATCGCGAAGGCCGGGCTTGCCGCTACAACCAGTATGAAGTGCGCCAGGCGCTCCTCCAGCCATCCGACGTCATCGGTCGTAAATTTTTCGAAGAGATCGCGCGTTGCATGGACAACGGCATGGTGGCCGGGCGTCTTGCGCAGGCCCTGCTGCGCAAGGAAGCGCTCGACTCGACCATCGATTACGTGATCGCTTTCCGTTCGGCCAAGACCAAGGCCAAGCTGCGCCTGCTGCATGCGCCCGCGTCGCCGACCAGCTACCTGCTGCTCGAGCGCCTGGGCGAGGCCTCTGAATGATCGCGGGAGATCAGCCCCCTTACGAACACCTGATGGAGTACCTGTACCAGTCTGCGATAGGGCTGGTACAGACCGACCTCGATGGCGAGGTCCAGCTGATCAATCCGGTGGGGGTGAAACTGCTGATGCCGCTGGCGAAGCAGGGGGACGCGCTCGACAACCTGTTCGACACGCTCGACCCTTTCGTGCCCGACCTGCAGAAAATGGCGGCGAACTTCCCGTACCGGGAAGGTACGCTGCTGAAGTCACATCGCATCTCGCTGCCAACCGGCACGCGCGGCCACGCTGAGGCCGTGCATTATTCGCTAACCGTGATCAAGGTCGCCGCCGACGCCTTGATGGCGAGCCTCGAGGATGTGTCTGTCGAGGTCAAACGCGAAATGCTGCTCAACAAACAGGAGGCGTGGATCAACGCGATGATGGCCGGCGTCAGCCGTCATGCGCTGTTGCAGCTTGATCACCACGGCCTGATACGCGGCTGGCATCCCGATGTCGCCGCACTGTTTGGCGCGACGCCCGATACCTTTGTTGGCCAGCCCTATGCCAAGCTGTTCCCGAACGATGTGATCACGCCGGATCGCATGTATGACCGGCTCGAAGAAGTGCGGCAGACCGGTCTCAGCTTCACCGAAGGCTGGATGCAGCGCAGCGATGGCAGCCGCTTCTGGGGGCACACCTTGCTGACGGTCAGCGAGCCTGGCGTGCAACCTTCAAGCTTCAATCTCGTGGTGCGCGACATTTCGGATCATCGCGAGAGCATGGAGTCTCTGCTCAAGCAAGCGACATCCGATCAGCTGACCGGCGTTGCGAACCGGCGGGCCTTCTATGAGGCAGCCGACATGGAGCTGGCGCGCCATACGCGCAAGCCGCGCGACATCACGCTGCTGCTGGTCGATATCGATCACTTCAAGCAAGTCAACGACACGTATGGGCATCCGGTTGGTGACCAGGTGATTCGCAACCTCGCCGAAGTCATGTTGCGTAGTGTGCGCGGTATCGATGTGGTGGCGCGACTGGGTGGCGAAGAATTCGGCGTGCTGCTGCCGTCGACGGATGAAACGATGGGACGCCAGATTGCCGAGCGCATCCGTGCCAATGTCGCGCTGCATGCGGTGCGCGCCGGCCAGCTGGCCATCAGTTATCGTGTCAGCATAGGCGTGGCCTCAGTGGGCAAGGGCATCAGCAGTCCGGACGATTTGATTGCCGCCGCCGACCAGGCGCTGTACGAGGCAAAGCGCCACGGCCGTGATCGCGTCTGCGTGCACAAGGCAGAGGCCGCACAAGCGGATCACTGAGCGCTGCGCAGCTGCTGCCTTATTTCAGGATCTTGAACAAATTATTGGCGTCGTCGGTCCAGACGCGCAGGCCCGGAATGTCGGCCGGCGTATTGGCGACGTCGGCGATCGCCGGCATCCTCAGTATCTTGTCGTTGGCCGTCACCAGCACCCAATCCGTCTTCAGCAATGGCGCTGTGGGCACGTCGGATACCAGCACGGCCCGCATGCCCTGATCCTCGGCCAGCTTGCGCACCACCGGTGCCAGCGACAGGTAACGATTCGATACGTGGAAAGCGATCACGCCGTCCGGCTTCATGTGACGGCGATACGCGCGCAGCGCTTCGCGCGTGATCAGGTGCACGGGAATCGCATCGCCGGAGAAGGCGTCGACCACCAGTACATCGAAACCATTCGGTGCTTCACGCTCGAGGTTCAGCCGCGCATCGCCGAGCACGACATCGACCCTGGCCGGCGTGGATCGCAGGTAGCTGAATTCGGTACGCGCGACGTTGATCACCGCCGGGTCCAGTTCATAGAAGCGGAAGCGGTCGCCGGCTTCGCCATATGCGGCCATCGTTCCGGTACCCAGGCCGATCACGCCCACATGGCGGGCGTCTTGCATGGCTGTGGCCAGCATCAGCCTGCCGATGCCCGACGAACTGCCGTAATAGGTGCATGGCTTGTTGCGATTGCTGCCACTCAGGAATTCCTCGCCATGCAGGATTGCACCGTGCGTCAGGCGCCGCACACGGATGGCGCCGTCGCCGACGTCGCGTGTCAGCAGCCGCCCGTAAAAATTACGCTCCAGCAGGCGCGATGATGTCAGGTCTGCCGCCACTTGCTGGCTCAGGAAGATCGCGCAAGCTACGCACAGCAGCAGCGCCGACGCCATCAGCAATCGTGCTTGCCGCAGCACGATTGCCGCCAGCACCGCGAGCAGCACATAGCCGATGCCCAGCTCATAGTAAGCCGGCAGCAGCTTGGGCGCACCCAGTCCCACCAGTATGCCGCCCAGCGCTCCCCCGAAGGACAGCGCCAGATAGAAGCGCGTCAGGTGGCGCGGCGCAGGCCGCAGCAGCGCCAGTTCGCCATGCACGAACATGCATGCCGCAAACAGACCGGCGCAGTACAGCGGCAGCGCAATCTTCAGGTCCAGCCCCACCTTGCTGTCGGCCAGTCCGTAAGCGCAGGCGAACAACAGGATGAACAAGGGGGGCATGAAACGCTTGCGCGTATACCAGCGGTCGCTCTCGAAGCAGAGCACGAAGCTGAACAGGTAGATCACCAACGGCAGCAGCCACAGGAAGGGAATGGCGGCGATGTTTTGCGTCAGGTGATTGGTGACAGCCAGCAGCAGCCACGAGCCCATTGCCGCCAAGGCGACCCACAGCATTTGCGTGCCGGCGCGCGGCGCTGCTACCTCCGCTTTGTCTTCCGCTGCCGCGTGCATCACATCGTTGGCAGCGGTGACCTGCGGCATGCCTGCGCTGCGCCACAGCATCAGGCCCGACAGGATGCATAGGACGACGAAGCCGACATAGATCGCCGACCACACCGCCGATTGTCCCTGCAGCGGCAGCCAGGGTTCGATCAGGAAAGGGTAGCTGATCAGCGCGACCAGCGATGCCAGGTTGGATAGCGAGAACAAGCGGTACACGCGCGCGCTGTCGCCACTGCGCGCCGCCCACGACTGGATCAGCGGTCCCGTCGTGGAAAGCATCAGGTAGGGCAAGCCGACAGTCACCGCAAGCAGCAACAGGATGTAGCGGCTCGGGTCTTCATCGCCGACAGGCTTCCAGCCATCGCCGGCCAGCACCGGCAGGCTGGCAGCACTGGCGATCAGCAGCAGCGCATGCAGCGTGACCTGCGTCTTGGGCGCAAGGCGGCGGCTGACGACATCCGAATACGCATAGCCGAGCAGCAGCAAGGTCTGGAAGAACACCAGGCAAGTCGCCCAGACCGCGGCCGAACCGCCGAACCAGGGCAGGATGTGTTTGGAGACGATGGGTTGGACAAGGAACAGCAGGAAGGCACTGGAAAAGATGGTGCCGGCATAAATGGCGCGATTCACAAAGGCCTTTCTCTGCGAGGGGAACGCGCGGCTGGAACGGAGGCGCTGCAGGCCTTCGGCGCAACCGCTGCGGTCACGCGGCTGACAACGAGCCTGACAACGAGCCCGTGCTGCTTCGCCGGCGCGATCCCGGTTGGGGGCAGTTGTTATTGGTTTGATTTTACGAAAGGATTTGACTATGAACAATCAGGGACGTCCCGAAGATCGCCGCCGGCCTGTCAGGCGACATGGACCCTGACAAGCAGGAAAGTCGCCGGGATGCTCGTCATGTCAGGCCGTCCGCTGCGATTCTGCTGATGAAAAAGCGCTTCGAGCTCTGCGGCCAGCGCTGCGCTGCGCCCTTGTTTTTCAGCGGCTTCGAAGGCATTCATGGTCGGCCCGTAATAGCGCCGGAACGCCTCGAGGAAAGCGGAGGGCGAGCCGTTGAAGTTGAAGGTATAGGTCTGTTCCGAGCAGCTGATGCTGGCAGCCGGGATGCCGGCCGCCGTGAAGCGCTCTTCCACATTGCTCCTGACGCCCCAGGTGATCGGGCTGATGAATCCTTCCGGGGGTGGTGGCGAGTAGGCCGAACTGATTTGCAGGATTTGGGCCACCAGCGTCGGGTCATTCGGTATCCAGTTGCCCATGGCGATACTGCCGCCCGGCCTGGTCACGCGCACCATCTCCCTGGCCACGTCAAAGGGCCTGGGCGCAAACATGGCGCCGAAGATGCTGACTACGCGATCGAAGCTGCGATCTTCGAGGTTCGCCAGATTCGACGCATCGCCATGTTCGAACCGGCAGTTGGCCAGGCCGGCCTCGGCTGCACGACGCTGGCCGGCCTCGACCAGATTGCGCGAGATATCAACGCCGAGCACGTCGGCGCCCAGCCTGGCAGCCGGAATGGCTGTCGTGCCGTCGCCGCAGCCCAGGTCCAGCACTTTCTCGCCGGGCCGAATGCCCAGTGATGCGACCAGTGCCTCGCCGCTCTCGCGCATCGCCGCGGCAATACGCGTGAAATCGCCTTTCTCCCAGAGAGCCTGGTTGGGATTGGACGTGGGTTGGGCTGGCTCTGTCATGGCATGGCTCCCTGTCGTGGGATGAGTGAAGTACTGTCGCGCAGCGGACGTGGACTGACAAAGCGCTGCAAGCAGGCCGCGTATGTCGTTCGCTCAACAGTAGAACAGGCTTGATGCGGATCGGTTTGCGATTGCGCAATGCGCGCCCCCGGGGACGCGTCGGCGCAGGGAAGGGCTGCAAAGCCCAGGGGGGGGCAGGAGGCAAGGAAGAGATTGGTCCCGCCGACAGGAATCGAACCTGTATCTAGCGCTTAGGAGGCACTCGTTCTATCCATTGAACTACGGCGAGACACTGGCGCGCTGCGTTTGCAGCGCGGCACGCTGCGGATTATAGCCGAGCGACCGGCGCGGCTTGCGGCGACATTCATCTGCAGGCGCTCGAAACGCAGGAATACGGCGATGCGCGCATCCGGTCGGTAGAATAGCGGCCTTGTTCTCAGCAGCGGCGCTGTTCGCGTCCATCGTCTCCCCACCATGGCAGTCATTTCCCTTTCCGATGCCCAGCTCGCGTTCGGCCACGTCGCCTTGCTCGATCATGCCGAACTGTCGCTGGAGGCCGGCGAACGCGTCGGCCTGATCGGCCGCAACGGTACCGGCAAATCCTCGCTTCTGAAGATCATCGCAGGTCAGGGCAAGCTCGACGATGGCCAGCTGGTCATGCAGCAGGGCTTGCGTATCGCCTATGTCGAGCAGGAGCCCCAGTTCGACGCCGATGCGAGCATCTTCGATGCCGTCGCCGCCGGTGTGGCGGACATCCAGGCCTTGCTGTCCGAATACGACAGCCTGGCATCCAACATGGGCAGTGCCGACGATGCGAAGCTGATGGAGCGTATGCACGAGGTGCAGGCGCAGCTGGATGTGGTCGATGGCTGGAATCTTGCCAACCGCGTAGAGACGACGTTGCAGCGGCTGAACCTCGACGGGCAGCGCGTGATCAGCACGCTGTCGGGCGGCATGAAGAAGCGCGTTGCACTGGCGCGCGCACTGGTGGCCGCGCCCGATGTGCTGGTGCTCGACGAGCCGACCAACCATCTCGACTTCACGTCGATTGCGTGGCTGGAAGGCTTGCTGCGTGAATTCCGTGGCAGCCTGTTGTTCATCACCCATGACCGCAGCTTCCTCGACAACATCGCCACCCGCATCGTTGAACTGGACCGTGGCCGCATGCTGTCCTACCCGGGCAATTTCAGCGCTTATCAGGTGCGCAAGGCCGATCAGCTGGCCGTGGAAGCGATCGAGAACGCCAAGTTCGACAAGGTGCTGGCTCAGGAAGAGGTCTGGATACGCAAGGGCGTCGAGGCGCGTCGCACGCGCAATGAAGGCCGTGTGCGCCGGCTGGAAGCGCTGCGCGAAGCGCGCGCGAGCCGCCGCGAACAGCAGGGACAGGTCAAGATGGAAGTGGCCGCCGGCGAGCGCTCGGGCAAGATCGTCGCCGAACTGATCGATGTGAACAAAGCGTATGAAGGGCGCGCGATCGTGCGTGACTTCAGCGCCACGCTGATGCGCGGCGACAAGGTCGGCCTGATCGGCGTCAACGGCGCCGGCAAGACGACGCTGCTCAAACTGATCCTGGGTGAAATCGCGCCCGACAGCGGCACGGTGCGTCAGGGCAGCAAGCTGCAGGTCGCTTACTTCGACCAGATGCGCGAGCAGTTGAATGAAGAAGCAACGCTGGCCGATACCATTTCGCCCGGCAGCGACTGGGTCGAGATCAATGGGCAGCGCAAGCATGTGATGACCTATCTGGGCGACTTCCTGTTCGCGCCCGAACGTGCGCGTTCGCCGGTGAAGTCCCTGTCCGGCGGCGAGCGCAACCGCTTGCTGCTGGCGCGCCTGTTCGCCAAGCCGGCCAATGCCTTGGTGCTCGATGAACCCACCAATGACCTCGACATCGATACGCTGGAATTGCTGGAGCAATTGCTCGAGGATTACCAGGGTACTGTCTTCCTGGTCAGTCATGACCGTACCTTCCTCGACAACGTGGTCACGCAAGTGATCGTCGCCGAAGGCGGTGGGCTCTGGCGCGAATACGTCGGCGGTTACAGCGACTGGGAGCGGGTGCGCAAGCGTGTGCCCGATGAAGGCGCGGGCAAGGCGGCATCGAAGTCGGACAAGGCTGCCGCCGACAAGGCGGGCAAGCCGGAGATGCCGGTGGCTCAAGTTGCGCAGGATGCGCAAGCAGCCGCGCCAGCAACAGCCAGCAAGCCGAAGAAGCTCAGCTTCAAGGAACAACGTGAGCTGGAGCAGTTGCCGCAGCAGATCGCCGATCTCGAAACCGAGCAGGCTGCCATCTCTGCGCGGCTCGCCGACCCGGACCTGTATCGCAAGGAGCCGGGCGAAGTGCAACGCCTCAATCAGCGTTATGCGGAAATCGACGACGAGTTGATGACGGCGCTGCAGCGATGGGAAGAGATCGAGGCGCGCAGCAAAGGCGCGTGATCGCCAAACGACCTGCGGGCAGGTCGCACGGTGCGCGCAGTAAGCTCAGTTCGCACACCTGTCTTGAACAGGTCTTACGTGCGGGAGGTCGGTGCATGCCGGCCAGTACGCCGCATTAGCCCAGGGTCCGTTCAGGGGCAGTTCAAAGTCAGTTCAGCTTGCGCGTCGCCGCCCTCAGCTCCGGCAGGCGCGCCCGCACGGACTCTGCATCAGTCGCGCGCGGGCAGCGCTCCAGATACGCTTCGAGGTCCTGCAAGGCCGCTTGCGGGCAATCGAGGCTGGCATAGGCCAGGCCGCGGTCGCGGCGCTCGCTGATTTCATCCGGCAGCAGGATCACCAGGCGTTGCTGCACATTCAGGAATTCCTTCCAGTGCGGATGCTCGGCATACAGGGCCTTCAGATTGCGCAGCATACGCACCAGTATCTGGCGCGGCGTGGCATCGGCGAGGTAACTGGCCAGCGGCGGGTCGCTGGCATTGCGGCCATTGATGAACCAGGGCTCCAGTCTTTCCTCGATGTCTTCGCGCGACAGGCTGGTGCCATTGAACGGATCGAGGATGATGTCGCCATTCTTGACCGAAATCTTCATCAGGAAATGGCCGGGGAAGGAAATGCCCTTCACGTCCAGGCCGACTTGCTGCGCCAGTTCGATGTAGATGATCGCCAGCGAAATCGGAATGCCGCGGCGCGTGGCCAGCACCTTGTGCAGGTAACTGTTGTCGGGGTTGTAGTAGTCGTTCAGGTTGCCGGCGAAGCCGAGCTCCTGATAGAAGAAATTGTTGAGCATGCGCAGCTTCGGTATCTGCGCGATGTCGGCCGGCAGGCGGCGGCGGAGGCGGGCGGCGAGCTTGTCGATCTCGAGCTGGCAGGCAGTCAGGTCCAGCCCCGGGTCATCATCCTGCGCGATGCTGAGCGCCGCCTCGAACAGCGGTATCTGTTCATCATCCTGCACCAGCGCAGCGAAGTAATCGAGGGCCTTGATCATCGTCGTGTCATTGTCCCTGTCGCCATGTATTGCCTGGTAGTGCCTGGTAGTGCCTGCGTAAAGCCAGTGTAAAGCCTGCGTAATGCCTTTGTAATCCTCGGTGCTGCCCCTGCTTTCCCAGGTATGTGTTGCCGATCTTCAGTGCGACTCGCGCCGGAAGTCACGGAAGCGGAAGCCCATCGCCAGCAGCGCGCCGAAATAAGCGCTGCCGCACAGAACCATCACACCGGCCAGCGTCGCGATGCGCAGCCACGGTGTCGCGCGCAATGCGATCCAGTCGAAGTGGCTGCCAGCCCACAGGCCCAGGCCTGCCAGCAGCAGCAACGCTCCGGTCAGCTGTACGAAGAACATCGTCCATCCGCGGCCGGGAACATAGATGCCCTTCTTTCGCAGCATAACGTAAAGGAAGGCTGCGTTGGCGGTCGCGCCCAAGCCTATCGACAGCGCCAGCCCCGCATGCGCAATCCACGGTACGAAGGCGAGGTTCATCAGCTGGGTTGCGATCAGGACGCCGACGCCGATTTTCACCGGCGTACGTATGTCCTGCTTTGCATAAAAGCCCGGTGCGAGGATCTTGACCAGGATCAGGCCCATCAAGCCCACGCCATAGGCCACCAGCGCACGTGCCGTCATCGTGACGGACTGCGGATCGAACTTCCCGTAATGGAACAAGGTTGTCGTGATCGGCTCCGACAGCACCATCAATGCGATGGCTGCCGGCGCCGCCAGCAAGAAAGTCAATCGCAGTCCCCAGTCCAGCAGCGACGAATACTCCGCCGTATCGCCCATGGCATGCGCTTTGGACAGGCTGGGCAGCAGGATAGTGCCGAGCGCGACGCCGAGCAGGCCGGTGGGCAATTCCATCAGCCGGTCCGCATAGGACAGCCAGGACACGCTGCCATCGGCCAGGTGGGAGGCGATATTGGTGTTGATGATCAGGCTGATCTGCGCGGCCGACACCGCGAAGGTCGCCGGCAGCATCTGCTTCAGCACGCGGCGCACGCCCTCGTCCGACATGGCGCGGAAGGGATTGAGGCTGATGCGCGGCAGCATGCCAATCTTGCGCAGCGCCGGTACTTGCAGCGACAGTTGCAGCGCGCCACCGACGATGACTGCGATGGCCAGCGCATAGACCGGCTGCACCATCCACGGCGCCAGCAACAGGGCGGCCGCAATGAAAGCCAGGTTCAGCAGCACCGGCGTGAAGGCCGGCACGCGGAATTCGCGCCAGGTGTTCAGGATGCCGCCGGCCAGTGCCACCAGCGACATGAACAAGATGTAGGGAAACATAATGCGCGTCATCGAGACCGACAGCGACATGGCCAGCGGGTCGGATGCAAAGCCACTGGCCATCAGCAGCACGATGGCTGGCGCGAAGACCACACACAGTGCCGAGGTCGCCAGCAGCGCCCAGAACAAAATGGTGGCGACATGGTCCGCCAGCAAGCGGGTCGCGCGGTTGCCGCGTTGGTTCTTGTACTCGGCCAGGATGGGCACGAAGGCTTGCGAGAACGCGCCCTCGGCGAATAGCCGGCGCAGCAGGTTGGGGATGCGGAAGGCGACGAAGAAGGCGTCGGTATAGACCGAGGCGCCAAAAGTGCGGGCAACGAGGAACTCGCGGACCAAGCCAGTGATGCGCGAGAGCATCGTCATGCCAGAGACGGTGGCCAGCGTTTTGTGCAAGTTCATGGGCGGGGATTATAGCCGCAGGGGCAGGGCGGGCAGCCCGACTGTTGTCGTATTGAAAATTCTGCCGCCGCCCGATTGCCTTGCCGGGGGTGGAAACCCGCAGAACCCCGGGGTTTCCGGATATTTGCTGCCTCGACAAAAACCGGCTATAATCGCGGTCTTTCGAATTCCGCCCGGGGCATGGCCTCGTGCCCCATTGTCAGGAAATAAGTCATGGCCAATACCGCACAGGCGCGCAAGCGCGCTCGTCAAGCAGTCAAGCTGAACGCTCACAACTCGAGCCAGCGTTCGACCCTGCGCACCGCTATCAAGGCAGTTCGCAAGGCGATCGAAACCGGCGACAAGGCAGCCGCAGCCGCGGTGTTCCAGGCTCAAGTCTCGATCATCGACCGTATCGCTGACAAAAAGATCATCCACAAGAACAAGGCCGCTCGCCACAAGAGCCGCCTGTCCGCTGCACTGAAGGCCCTGGCCTAATCAGTCGCGCTTGCCGGCGGCACCGCCGGCGGTGGAATCTCTGCAAGCCCGCCCGACCACAGGTCCGGCGGGTTTTGTCATTTCTGGTTTCGGGTGCCGAATCCCGGGCCTGGATTTCAGGCCTCGATTTCAAGCCTCAAATTTCACGCCGCAATTCCCGAATCTGGGTCGCGGGCTTTACTTCCCCAGCGCCGACAAGCCTTCAATCGCCGTACCCGGCTTGATGTTCTTCTTGCGGAACCAGCCCTGATTCATTTCCAGCGCATAGCGGGCCGACCGTTTTGAACAATGCGCAACTTCGGTCTCGGGCTGCATGTCTTCGATGTTGATGATCTTGCCGTCTTCATCGACAAATGCCACGGACAGCGGCAGCAAGGTGTTCTTCATCCACATGCAGACCTGCTTGGGGTTGGGGAAGCGAAACACCATGCCTTCGTTCGGCCCCATCTCGCGCCTGAACATCAGACCCACCGAGCGCTCTTCATCATTCACCGCCATTTCGGCTTTCACCAGGTGCATGCCTATCGTCAGCGTCGTGACGGGCAATTTCTGCTGGGCGGCAGCCTGAGCAGAAATCAGTAGCATCGCCAGCAGGGTGGACAGCAGCAGGGTGGGATAGCGGTAGGCGTTCATGAATGGGGCGTCAGAGTTGGGGCGTCAGCGCAGGGGCCACACAGAGTTCAAGGCATTGGCGATGCATGCAGGTTTTGCCATGGCCCGCGGGCGCCGATCACGCGATGCGCGATTGTAATCTGCGCAGCACGCAGCACGCAGCAAGCATCCTCAGCGCTTAGCCTGCGCCTGCCATTCGGCCGTCGCCACTTCGCGCCATTCGCCTGGCAGCAGCGGGTGCGATGCGAGAGAGAACGGGCCGATCGCACTGCGCACCAGTCGCAGCGTCGGTAGCCCGACCGCTGCCGTCATTCTTCTGACTTGCCGGTTCTTGCCCTCGGTCAGCGTCAGTGCGAGCCAGCTGGTGGGTATCTGCTTGCGTTCGCGTATCGGAGGCTCTCGCAGCCACAACCATTCGGGTGCCGCGATGCGTATCGCCTCACTGCCGCGGGTCGTGAAGTCGGCCAGTCGCAAAGGCTCGCGCAGCTGCTGCAATTGTTCACGCGTGACCTCACCCTCGACCTGCACCAGATAGGTCTTGGTTTTTTTGCTGTCCGGGTGGCTGATCTCGTGCTGCAGCGCGCCATCATCGGTCAATAACATCAGGCCTTCACTGTCGGCGTCCAGTCGACCGGCCGGGTAAATGCCGGGGATGTCCAGGTAAGCGGCCAGCGTGGGGCGTGACGGGTGGGATGAGAACTGGCTCATCACGCCGTAAGGTTTGTTGAAAAGAATCAAGGACATGGCAGGTTTTGCGGGTTCGGTGCCTTCGTCAGAATGGCACTTCGTAAAATTTTAGTGCATAATGCGAAATGCTGTCTTATGTCTTATATAAGACCCTTATGCAGCGGCCAGGCCGCGAAGCGCGTACTCGCTAGCGTACGCGCGCTGATGTTGCAGCAGTACTTTGCCGTTCACGAGACGCAATTTACAATCCCCCTATCCGCCATTCTTCGGAGATTAAACGATGTACCAACATATCAAGGTGCCCGCCGAGGGTCAGAAAATCACGGTCAACGCCGATTTTTCCCTCAACGTGCCGGACAACCCCATCATTCCTTTCATCGAGGGTGACGGTACGGGCGTGGACATCAGCCCGGTGATGATCAAGGTCATCGACGCAGCAGTCGCGAAGGCCTATGGCGGCAAGCGCAAGATCAGCTGGATGGAAATCTACGCCGGCGAGAAGTCGACCCAGGTCTATGGCCCGGACGTGTGGCTGCCGGAAGAGACGCTGAAAGTCCTGAAGGACTACGTGGTGTCGATCAAGGGCCCGCTGACCACCCCGGTCGGCGGTGGCATCCGCTCGCTGAACGTGGCGCTGCGCCAGGAACTCGACCTGTACGTCTGCCTGCGCCCGGTGCGTTACTTCAAGGGCGTGCCGTCGCCGCTGCGCGAGCCGGAGAAGACCGACATGGTCATCTTCCGCGAGAACTCGGAAGACATCTACGCCGGCATCGAATGGCAAGAGGGCACCGATGGCGCGAAGAAGATCATCGATTTCCTGATCAAGGAAATGGGCGTCAAGAAGATCCGCTTCCCGCAGACCTCGGGTATCGGCGTCAAGCCGGTGTCGCGCGAAGGCACCGAGCGCCTGGTGCGCAAGGCGATCCAGTACGCGATCGACAATGACAAGCCGTCGGTGACCATCGTCCACAAGGGCAACATCATGAAGTACACCGAAGGTGGCTTCCGTGACTGGGGCTATGCACTGGCGCAGAAGGAGTTCGGCGCCCAGCTGATCGACGGCGGCCCGTGGTGCTCGTTCAAGAACCCGAAGACCGGCAAGGACATCATCGTCAAGGATGCGATCGCCGACGCCTTCCTGCAGCAGATCCTGCTGCGTCCGAACGAGTACAGCGTGATCGCCACGCTGAACCTGAACGGCGACTACATCTCCGACGCGCTGGCTGCACAAGTCGGCGGCATCGGCATCGCGCCGGGCGCCAACCTGTCGGATTCGGTGGCGATGTTCGAAGCGACCCACGGTACCGCGCCGAAGTACGCTGGCAAGGACTACGTGAACCCGGGTTCGGTCATCCTGTCCGCGGAAATGATGCTGCGTCACATGGGCTGGTCCGAAGCGGCCGACCTGATCATCAGCTCGATGGAAAAGTCGATCACGTCCAAGCGCGTGACCTATGACTTCGCCCGCCTGATGCCGGGCGCGACCCAGGTGTCGTGCTCCGGTTTTGGCGATGTGATGATCGAGCACATGTAATACCCGGCGTGCGGGTGCTGTCTGTGCCCGCTTGCCTGTCCGCAGTAAAAACAAAGGCCGGATTATTCCGGCCTTTGTTTTTTTATGATCGGAAAATGAAAAACAGCAATCGATCGAAGCGGTAACAGATTTTCCTGCAAGAAAACCGAGGGCAGGTGAAACTTCCCGGCAAAGTGGCGGTCGATAAACTGTTCAGATAATCGGAGATCAATAAGCGGAGCAACAACCGGTGCAACGAACGGTGCAACAAACAGTGCACTAAACGGCGCTTGTGCAAAATGGCGGGCAATAAAAAACCCCCGGATTTACTCGGGGGTTCAGGAGCCTGAGGGTGATCAGGCGATACTGTTACGATGCTGCCTGGATGTTCGAGGCTTGCTTGCCTTTCGGACCCTGAGTCACATCGAAGGTGACTTTCTGGCCTTCTTTCAGGGTTTTGAAGCCGCTCATCGTAATTGCGGAGAAGTGAGCGAACAGGTCTTCGCCACCATCTTCCGGAGTGATGAAACCGAAGCCTTTTGCGTCGTTAAACCACTTGACGGTACCGTTTGCCATAATAAAAAACGTCTTTCCAATTTTGACCAATCACACGAGCCCTAAAAGCAAGAAGCCCGCAGAATGCTGCCCCCTCTTAGATTGCTCCACCATTAATCAATCGGTGCTAAATAGCACATATTGATATTTTGCATTGTTCAGGCAAAAAATAGAAAAGTCAAGGTTGTTGTCATAAGTGCTACACTCATTGAAAAATGGGGCACAGGCCCCAACTGCACCGGGCAACCGGATGCTCTTGCCGCTCTTTACACAGCGCCGTCTGCGCGGCCTCAGGAAAGCGCGTAATATCGAATTGAAGGCGGATCCCGTGATATATGCGGGTTACGCACCGCGACCGGCGCATTAGAATAGAAGCATGGCAACGAACAGCGACAACGGCACACTCATTGTTCCCAAGGAGCAAAAGGCGGCAGTCAAGCCGCCGCCCATGTATCAGGTGGTACTGCTCAATGATGACTACACCCCGATGGAATTCGTGGTGGCCATCATTCAGGAGTACTTCAACAAGGATCGCGAAACGGCGACCCAGATCATGCTCAAGGTGCATCGTGACGGTAAGGGCATGTGCGGTGTCTACCCTAAGGACATCGCGAGCACGAAAGTCGAATTGGTATTAACTCACGCAAGGAAAGCTGGACATCCGCTCCAGTGCGTGATGGAGGAAGCATGATCGCTCAGGAACTGGAAGTAAGTTTGCATATGGCCTTCGTCGAAGCGAGGCAGGCCAGGCATGAGTTCATCACCGTCGAGCACCTGTTGCTCGCGCTGCTGGACAACCCGTCGGCAGCCGAGGTGATGCGCGCCTGCGCGGTCAATATCGACGACCTGCGCAAGACCCTGACGAACTTCATCAACGACAACACCCCGACCGTGCCTGGCACCAGCGAGGTGGATACCCAGCCAACGCTGGGTTTCCAGCGCGTGATCCAGCGCGCGATCATGCACGTGCAGTCGGCGTCCAATGGCAAGAAGGAAGTCACCGGCGCCAATGTGCTGGTGGCGATCTTCGGCGAAAAGGATTCGCACGCGGTCTATTACCTGCACCAGCAGGGCGTGACCCGTCTGGACGTGGTGAATTTCATTTCGCACGGCGTGCGCAAGGACCAGCAGGCCGAGCCGCAGAAGGCTTCCGACAGCGCCGACGAGGCACCGTCCGAGGGACCGCAGAAGGAAAGCGCGCTCGATCAGTTCACGGTCAACCTGAACAAGCTGGCTGCTGAAGGCAAGATTGATCCGCTGATCGGCCGCGAGTCCGAAGTCGAACGTGTGATCCAGACGCTCTGCCGTCGTCGCAAGAACAATCCGCTGCTGGTCGGCGAAGCCGGCGTCGGCAAGACCGCGATCGCCGAAGGTCTGGCCTGGCGCGTGACCCAGGGCGATGTGCCCGAAATCCTGCAGAACGCTGTCGTGTACTCGCTCGACATGGGTGCGCTGCTGGCGGGTACCAAGTACCGCGGCGATTTCGAGCAGCGCCTGAAGGCCGTGCTCAAGCAGATGAAGGCCAACCCGAACGGCATCCTGTTCATCGACGAGATCCATACCATCATCGGTGCGGGCTCGGCATCGGGCGGCACGCTGGATGCGTCGAACCTGCTGAAGCCGGCGCTGTCGTCGGGCCAGCTGAAGTGCATCGGCGCGACCACCTTCAATGAATTCCGCGGCGTGTTCGAGAAAGACCATGCGCTGTCGCGTCGCTTCCAGAAGATCGACGTCAATGAGCCGACCGTCGAGCAGACCGTGCAGATCCTGCGCGGCCTGAAGTCGCGCTTCGAAGAACACCACGGTGTGAAGTACTCGGCCCTGGCGCTGACCACGGCCGCCGAACTGGCTGCACGCTTCATCAATGACCGTCACCTGCCGGACAAGGCCATCGACGTGATCGACGAAGCCGGTGCCGCGCAGCGCATCCTGCCGAAGTCGAAGCAGAAGAAGACCATTGGCAAGCCCGAGATCGAGGACATCATCTCCAAGATCGCGCGCATTCCGCCGCAGTCGGTCAATCAGGACGACCGCAGCAAGCTGCAGACCATCGACCGCGACCTGAAGAATGTCGTCTTTGGTCAGGACCCGGCGATCGAAGCGCTGGCATCGGCGATCAAGATGGCGCGCGCCGGCCTCGGCAAGACTGACAAGCCGATCGGCTCCTTCCTGTTCTCGGGCCCGACCGGTGTCGGCAAGACCGAAGTGGCGAAGCAGCTGGCCTTCATCCTCGGCATCGAGCTGATCCGCTTCGACATGTCCGAGTACATGGAGCGTCATGCGGTCTCGCGCCTGATCGGTGCGCCTCCCGGCTATGTCGGATTCGACCAGGGTGGCTTGCTGACCGAAGCGATCACCAAGAAGCCGCACGCGGTGCTGCTGCTCGACGAAATCGAAAAGGCGCATCCGGATGTATTCAACATCCTGCTGCAGGTGATGGACCATGGCACGCTGACCGACAACAACGGTCGCAAGGCTGACTTCCGCAACGTGATCATCATCATGACCACGAACGCGGGCGCGGAAAGCTTGCAGAAGCGTTCGATCGGCTTCACCGACAGCAAGCAGGCTGGCGATGAAATGGCTGACATCAAGCGCATGTTCACGCCGGAATTCCGCAACCGTCTGGACTCGATCATCAGCTTCCGCGCGCTGGACGAAGAGATCATCCTGCGCGTGGTCGACAAGTTCCTGATGCAGCTGGAAGAGCAGCTGCACGAGAAGAAGGTCGAGGCCACGTTCAGCGAATCGCTGCGCAAGTTCCTCGCGAAGAAGGGCTTCGATCCGCTGATGGGTGCGCGTCCGATGGCTCGCCTGATCCAGGACATGATCCGCAAGGCGCTGGCCGACGAGCTGTTGTTCGGCAAGCTGGTCAGCGGCGGCCGCGTGCATGTCGACATGGACGATGCCGAGCAGATCAAGCTCGAATTCTCCGAGAACGACACGCCGCCGGCAGCCCCGCCGCAGGAAGCGGCCGAGGTCGAATAAACCTCGCTGCAAGCAAACGCTGTTCAAAGCCCCGCCTTCAAAAGCGGGGCTTTTTATTTGCAGCTATTGTTTGCAGCAGCGGGAATGAGCGAAGCCGGGGGCGGTAAAGCTTGCCCGCAGGGGCGCGGGCAAGTCCTTGGACTAGGGGGTAGCGTGCCGCAGGACGGCAGCGGGCTGCTGCCTGTAATGGCCTGTCCGGGTCAGGGCACCAGCACCTTTTTCGCCGCCTGTTTCTGGCGGATCTCGGTCAGCGTCGCGCGCATCAATGCCGCACGTTCTTCTGTCCACGGGTGCAGGGCGGTGTAGCCATTGGTCACGCTGGCGGGATAGGCTTGCGCCAGCTTCTGCAGCGCGCGCAGTGCTGCATCCGGCGCATAGCCAGCCCGGGCCAGCAGGTAGAGCGCGATACGGTCGGCTTCCTGGTCGAGCTTGTCATCGACAGCGCGCAGGCCGGCGCTGCCGGCGAAAGGCTTCAGGTCGGGCGACAGCGGCAACAAGGCGTCGATGATGCCTCCCATGGTCGCGGCCATCTTCATCGTGGCGGCATGCCTTTGCACGGTGTGCGCGATCTCGCGCGCGAGGATCGCCGCCAGTTCATCGTCTGCCGTCAGGAAATCGAGCATGCCTTGCGTGACCATGATGCGGCGCCCATCGTCATACGCATTCACATGGGGCGCATGGCCGACCTCGATCGCGAAAGCGCAAGCCTGCGTGAGCGGCACCTGCAGCGTGAGCGGCTTGCCGTTGCGTTCCAGCCCGACGCGAATCTCGGTGGCATTCTTCAGCAATGGGCCGATGATGCGCGCCGCTTCATTCTCGGCCTGCGCGCCGCGCGGCAGCGGCTGGTCCTGCAGTGCTTGCAGGTGATCGCCGCGCTTGATGCCGGCGCGCATCGCGCCACTTCCATCGAGCACCTGCATCACCTGCAGGCCATCATCGAGTTTCAGCGTGCCTTCGACGGCGCGCGTCAGTTCGGGCGGATACGAATACTTGTTCTTTGCCGTAAAGCCGAGGATGGGACGGGAGGCGGCCTTGCACAGCGGCGCATTCTTCGTAATCAGCGGCGCAGCGACACGGTAGACGCGGTCCTGGCTTGCCAGCAGCGCGGGCAGGCGCGGGTCGGCCGTATCGCGCGCCAGCTCGGCGGGTACCTGCCGCGCAGCAGGTGCAGGTCCCGTTGCGGTGTTGGGCGTGCTGCAGGCCGACAGCAACGCCAATGAGAGCACGGCGATTCCTGCCTTGAGCTGCATGCTGTCCTCCATGCCTGTTTCCTCGGACCTGCGTTAGTGCAAACCTATATACGTGCGAACGTGTGAGCGCGCGCTTACTGCTTGCCGGTACTGCCGAAGCCGCCTTCGCCGCGTTCGCTGCTGTCGAATTCCTCGACCACATCGAATCCTACCTGCATCACCGGCACGATGACCAGCTGTGCAAGACGTTCCATCGGGTTCAGCACGAAGGCGGTCGAGCCACGGTTCCATGTGGAAACCATCAGCTGACCCTGGTAATCGGAATCGATCAGGCCAACGAGGTTGCCGAGCACGATGCCATGCTTGTGGCCCATGCCGCTGCGCGGCAGGATCATCGCCGCATAACCGGGATCAGCGATATGGATCGCGAGGCCGGTCGGGATCAGGTGGGTCGTGCCCGGCTCGATGGTGACCGGCTCGGTGATGCAAGCACGCAGGTCGAGGCCGGCGCTGCCCGGCGTGGCATAGGCGGGCATTTGCTCGCGCATGCGTTCATCGAGGATCTTGACGGCGACGTTCTTCATGGACGGTGGTTCCGTTCTGGTTGTTGAATTCGGTAAGTACAGGGCCCCTGATACTCGCAGCTGTTATTACCTTGCAGCCGGTGTTGCCTTGGCATGGCCGGCACAGGAGGTAACCAGGGTCAGTGCAAGCGAGGGAGCTGCAGGTGGTGCTAAAAACGGTGCTACAGCCGGCGGGCAATCTCGGCCACCAGCCGCGCGGCCAGCGCTTCCTTGCTCGCGCGCGGCAGCGCATGATGGCCGGCTTCATCGAACAGCACCAGCTCGTTGTCATCCTTGCCGAAAGTCTGATGGCCGATGTTCCCGACCAGCAGGGGAATGTTCTTCTTCTTGCGCTTGGCCGCGCCATGCTCGAGCAGGTTTTCCGATTCGGCCGCAAAGCCCACGCAATACGGGCGCCGGGTGTCGTCCTGCATCGCGGCGACGGCCGCGAGGATATCCGGGTTCTGTTCGAAGGCCAGCTGCGGCAGCTCGCCGTCCTGCTTCTTCAGTTTTTGCTCGCTCGCATTTGCCACGCGCCAGTCGGCGACCGCAGCGACGGCGATGAAGACGTGCTGGCCCGCGACCTCGGCCATGACGGCGTCATGCATGTCGCGCGCGGTGGTCACCGGCAGCAGGCGCACACCTTGTGGCCTGGGCAAGGCCGTCGGGCCGGACACCAGCGTGACCTCGGCACCGGCCGAGCGCGCAGCACGCGCGAGTGCATAGCCCATCTTGCCGGACGACAGATTGGTAATGCCGCGCACCGGGTCAATGGGCTCGAAGGTCGGGCCGGCCGTGATCAGCACGCGCTTGCCCTGCAACAACTTGGGCTGGAAGAACGCGAGGATCGCTTCCAGCAGGTCTTCCGGCTCCATCATGCGGCCCAGGCCCGTCTCGCCACAGGCTTGTTCGCCCGCGACCGGGCCCAGCAGCGTCACGCCATCAGCACGCAGCTGCGCCGCATTGCGTTGGGTTGCCGGGTTTTCCCACATCTCGACATTCATGGCCGGCGCCACCAGTAGCGGCAGCGAGGCCGGGCGCGCGAGGCACAGCGTGGACAGCAGGTCGTCCGCGGCGCCATGCACCAGCTTGCGCATGAAGTCAGCCGAGCAGGGCGCGATCACGATCGCATCCGCATTGCGGGTGAGGTCGATGTGCGCCATGTTGTTGGAGATGCGCGCATCCCATTGGTCGGTATAGACCGGCTTGCCCGACAGCGCCTGCATCGTGACAGGCGTGATGAAGTGGCGTGCCGCCTCCGTCATCACTACCTGCACGCTGGCGCCGGCCTTGGTCAGGCCGCGCAGCAGCTCGGCGGCCTTGTAGCAGGCGATGCCGCCGGAGAGGCCGAGTACGAGGTGCTTGCCAGTCAGGTTCATCGGGTCTCCAGTTTGCGTTCGCGGGCGGGGCGGGCGTCAGGGCTGCGTCGTGCTGTGCACGCGCCGCCTGTCAGCGATTCACGCGCCGCAATTCATCCAGCACAAATAATGCCGCACCGATGGTGATCGCGCCATCGGCCACATTGAAGGCAGGCCAGTGCCAGGCGTTCACATGCACATCGAGGAAGTCGATCACATGGCCATAGGCGAGGCGGTCGATCAGGTTGCCGATTGCGCCGCCCAGGATCAGCGACAGCGACCAGCAGAACAGGCGCTCGTTCGCATTCCGGTTCAGCATCCAGACGATGAAGATCGACACCGCCGCGGCCAGCGCGCTGAAGAAGTAGCGCTGCCAGCCCGACTGGTCCGACAGGAAGCTGAAGGCAGCTCCCTTGTTATAGACCATCACCAGGTTCAGGTAGTGGTTCACGAAGGTCGACTGCCCGTAAGCGAGCAGCCGCGTCATCGTGATCTTGGTCACCTGGTCAAACAGCACCACGACCACGGCCACGCCCAGCCACAGCATCAGGCCGGCATTCTTCTTCGACATGGATGCCGCCTCAGGCAACGCGGCGAGTTTCGCCGCGGCCGAACAGGTTGGACACGCAGCGCGAGCACAGGCCCGGATGCGCGGCATCGGCGCCGACGTCCGCGCGGTAGTGCCAGCAGCGCTCGCACTTGCGGTACTTCGACGGGCTGACCACAACCTTCTCGGCATCGGCCGAATTCGCGGCCACCACATTCGCCGCTGACGTGATCAGCACGAACTTCAGGTCATCGCCTAGACCCTGCAGCAGTGCGAGCTTGTCGCCATGCGCATGGATCTCAACCTCGGCTTGCAGCGACGAGCCGATGGCGCCCGACACGCGCACTTCTTCCAGTTCCTTCAGCACGCCGGCGCGCACTTCGCGCAGCGCGGCATATTTGGCCAGCAGCGCGTCGCCATCGGCAATCGCCGGCAGCGCATAGAAGGTCTGCGTGAACACGGTCTCGCCGGAGGCTTCATACACTTCCTTGCCGGCGAACACAGCCCAGGCTTCTTCGACGGTGAACGACAGGATCGGCGCCATCAGGCGCAGCAGCGCTTGCGTGATATGCCAGATCGCGGTCTGCGCCGAGCGGCGCGCGGCCGACGACACGCCGCTGGTGTACAGGCGGTCCTTCAGGATGTCGAGGTAGAAGCCACCGAGGTCTTCCGAGCAGTACATCTGCAGCTTGGCGACCACCGGGTGGAATTCATAGTCATTGAAATGCGCGCGGATCTCGCCTTGCAGCTCGTTCATGCGCGCGATCGCGTAGCGGTCAATCTCCATCAGCTCATCGATCGCGACCGCATCTTTTGCGGGATCGAAGTCCGAGGTATTGGCCAGCAGGAAGCGCAGCGTGTTGCGGATACGGCGATAGCTTTCGACGACGCGCTTGAGGATCTCGTCCGAGATCGACAGCTCGCCCGAGTAATCGGTCGATGCGACCCACAGGCGCAGGATGTCGGCACCCATCGTGTCCGACACCTTTTGGGGCGCGACCACGTTGCCCTTGGACTTGGACATCTTCTTGCCCTCGCCATCGACGACGAAGCCGTGCGTCAGCAGCGCCTTGTACGGCGCGCGACCATTGATCATCGCCGAGGTCAGCAGCGACGAATGGAACCAGCCGCGGTGCTGGTCCGAGCCTTCGAGGTACAGGTCAGCCGGGAAGTGCGATTCAGCCGCATGTGAGCCGCGCAGCACGGTCTGGTGCGTGACGCCGGAATCGAACCAGACGTCCAGCGTGTCCTTGTTCTTCACATAGTTGGCCGCATCGGCACCGATGATGTCGGTCAGCTCCAGCTTGTGCCAGGCTTCGATGCCTTCCTTCTCGACCAGCTGCGCAACCTTCTCCAGCAGCGCCGGTGTGTCCGGATGCAGCTCGCCGGTTTCCTTGTGCACGAAGAAGGCCATCGGCACGCCCCACTGGCGCTGGCGCGACAGCGTCCAGTCCGGACGGTTCGCGATCATGCCGTGCAGGCGAGCCTTGCCCCAGCTCGGGAAGAAGCGGGTCGCTTCAACGCCGGCCAGTGCCGCTTCGCGCAGCGACGGGCCGCCGTCTTTCGGCTTGCGGTCCATCGATGCAAACCATTGCGAGGTGGCGCGATAGATGATCGGCGTCTTGTGACGCCAGCAGTGCATGTAGCTGTGGTCGAACATCACCAGCTTGAACAGCGAGCCGGAAGCGTCGAGCGCCGCACAGATCGGCTTGGATGCTTCCCAGATCGTCATGCCGCCAAACAGCGGCAGCGTCGACGCGTAATGACCATCGCCCATCACTGGCTTGAGGATGTCGTCGTCGGCCATGCCGTGCGCCTTGCACGATGCATAGTCTTCCAGACCATACGCGGGCGCCGAGTGCACGATGCCGGTGCCGGAATCATCGGTCACGTAGTCGCCGAGGTAGACCGGCGACAGGCGGTCGTAGAACGCGTCCTGCGACGCCAGCGGATGACGGAACTTGATTTCCGACAGTGCTTCGCCCTGGCAGGTGGCGACCACCTTGCCTTCGAGCCCGTAGCGCTGCAGGCAGGACTCGACCAGCTTCTCGGCCAGCAGCAGCAACAGCGGCTCGCCATTGCGATCGGTCTGCACCAGCGCATAGCTGAACTCGGGGTGCATGTTCAGCGCCTGGTTGGACGGGATGGTCCACGGGGTCGTGGTCCAGATCACCACATAGCCCTTGTCGGTCGGCAGCTTGGCGAGGCCGAAGGCCTGCGCCAGCTTCTCCGGTTCGGCGAACGCAAAGCCGACGTCGATCGCCGGATCGCGCTTGTCCTGGTATTCGACTTCCGCTTCGGCCAGCGCCGAGCCGCAGTCAAAGCACCAGTTCACCGGCTTCAGGCCGCGGTACACATAGCCCTTGCCGAGGATGGTGCCGAGTGCGCGGATCTCGTCAGCCTCGTTGCGGTAGTTCATCGTGAGATACGGATTGTCCCAGTCACCGAGAACGCCCAGGCGAATGAAGTCCTTCTTCTGGCGCGCGACCTGTTCGGTGGCATACGCGCGCGACTTGGCCAGCACCTCGGCGGTCGGCAGGTGCTTGCCGTATTGCTTCTCGATCTGGATCTCGATCGGCATGCCGTGGCAATCCCAGCCCGGCACGTATTGCGCGTCGAAGCCATCGAGCTGGCGCGTCTTGACGATCATGTCCTTCAGGATCTTGTTCACTGCATGACCGATGTGGATGTCGCCGTTTGCATAGGGCGGGCCATCGTGCAGGATGAACTTCGGGCGGCCGGCCGACGCCTTGCGAATGCGCTGATACAGCTGCTTCTGCTGCCACTGGGCGACCCATTGCGGCTCGCGCTTGGCGAGGTCGCCACGCATCGGAAAAGCGGTCTCGGTCATGTTGACCGGGTATTTGCTTTCGGGTTTTTTGCTGTTGTCGGACATGGGATCGATCAGGAGTGAATTTCAGTATTCGTGTTCGAAGTGGCGGCACGCTGCGCAAAGAATTCGCGCGCGGCCTTCGCATCGGCGGCGATGGCGCGCGTCAGCGTATCGAGGTCATCGTATTTTTCTTCGTCGCGCAGCTTCTTGAGAAATTCAACGCGCACGCGCTTGCCATAGCAGTCGGCGGCAAAGTCGAAGATGTGCACCTCGAGCAGCACGCGGCCGTTGTCTTCGACGGTGGGTCGCACGCCGAGGCTGGCCACCGCCGGCAGCGGGTGGTCGGCCAGGCCATGCACCTGCACCACGAAGATGCCGGTGGCGGCCGGGCGCTTGTGCACGATCTTCAGGTTCAGCGTCGGGAAGCCGATGGTGCGGCCCAGCTTGCGGCCATGCTGCACATGGCCCGAGATCGCATACGGGTGGCCGAGCAATTCTTGCGCATGCGGGAAGTCGCCGGCTTCCAGCGCGGCGCGTACTTCGGACGAGGAGATGCGCTTGTCACCATGGGTGACGGTCGGCAGCGTCGCCACTTCGAAGCCGTAGCGCTTGCCGGCCTCGGCCAGCAGCGCGAAGTCGCCCGCGCGTTTGGCGCCGAAACGGAAATCGTCGCCGACGATCAGCCATTTCACGTGCAAGCCGTCGACCAGCACATCGCGGATGAAGGCTTCCGGCGACAGCGACGCAAAGCGCGCATTGAAGTGCTCGACGATCACGCGGTCGACACCGGCCGCCTCCAGCGCGGTCAGCTTGTCGCGCAGATTGGCGATGCGGCGCGGTGCGCGGCTCTCGTCGCCGGCCAGGTGCGCAAAGAATTCGCGCGGATGCGGCTCGAAAGTCATCACTGCGGTCTCCACGCCGAGGCGCGACGCAGCTTCGGCCACGCGCGCCAGCAGCGCGCGATGGCCGAGATGCACGCCATCGAAATTGCCGATCGTCAGCGCGCACGGGCGGCGCGATTCGGCGTTGGGGAGTCCGCGGAAAACCTTCATGGGCGACGGGCTAGGTATGGGCTAGGGCAAGACGCTGCGGCACCGGCTGCAGTCATTTTGAGAAAACCCTTGATTATAAAGGCTTTCGGGCTGTTTACCGGGGTGAATTGGCGGCCGCCAGCGGGTCTTGCCGGTAGTAGGCGGCCAGCAGCCGGTGAATCTGCGGATAGTCCTCGGCCAGCGGCGCCGGAGCGACGAAGAAGGCTTCGGACGTGACGGCAAAGAATTCGGCCGGATCGCGCGCCGCATAGGGGTCCAGCGGCAGCTCAGCCGCCAATGCCTCGTACAGCGCCGCGTGGTCGTCGCGCTCCGGGTCGAAGTCTGGCGGCAGGCTGTCTTCCAGCAGGTCGACGCGCTCGCAAAAGTCGTCGTAGGCCTCGCTGAAAGCCGCAGGCCAGTCGGCCAGTTCGGCGCGCGAATGCAGGCCGTCGAGGAAGGGCGGGAATCCGTTCGCCGCGCCGCGGCCCATGTCGATCTTGTGCGCGAATTCGTGGATCACCAGGTTGTAAGGCATGCCGCGCTCGGCCGGCAGCATCAGGTCTTGCCAGGACAGCACGACCGCGCCGCCCTGGTCGACGGCTTCGCCGGCCAGCTCCTCGTCCCATTCATGCATGACGCCGGCTTCGTCAAGGTGCTGCTGGCGCACGCTGAATGCGTCCGGGTGCACGAGGATGGCCGACATGTCATCGTACAGCGACAGGTCGAGGTTCAGCACCAGCACGCAGGCTTGTGCGGCGATCAGTACCGCCGTGTCATCGTCGACCTCGAAGCCACCGACGCCGGCCAGCGGTTTTTTCTGCAGCAGTGTTTCACACAGCGTCCTGAGTCGCTGGCGTTCGTCATCGTTCAGGTAATCGAGAAAGGGCAGGCGCGCCAGCGTGGACGACCACAGCGCTTCTGGGATGGTGGCGCGCGCCGGCCGCAGCGAGGTCGGCAGCAAGGCCTCGGGCAGCAGCCCCTTCAGCCTTCCCTGCAGTCGCTCCAGCCAGCCTGCGCTCAAAGCGCGCCCCACAGCGCCTGCAGCGCCGCGAGGGCTGCCAGCCCGGCCGTCTCGGTGCGCAGCACGCGCGGGCCCATGGATACGCAGATGGCGCCATGGCGGATGGCTGCCTGTTCTTCGTCATCGCTCAGACCGCCTTCGGGGCCGATGACCAGGGTGACCGCCTGCGGCGGATGATGGCGCGCCCAGTCGGCCAGCGAGCCGGTCGCGCGTGGCGACAGCAGTAGGCGCTTGTGCATGTCCTGCTGCGCGATCCACGCGTTATACGGCAGCACCGGCGCCAGCGAGGGCAGCCGGTTGCGCCCCGACTGCTCGGCCGCCGCAATGATCACGGCCTGCCAGTGCGCCGCCTTTTTCAGCGCGCGCTCCTGGTCGACCCTGACCACCGAGCGCTGCGCCACCAGCGGTTGTATCGCGGTGGCGCCCAGTTCGACCGCCTTCTCGACGATCCAGTCCATTTTCGTGCCTTCGGGCAGGGCCTGGGCGAGGGCAATTGCATGGCCGGTTTCGGCCTCGCGCGGCGAAAAGGTCTTGATTTCAGCCTCGGCGCGGCGGCGCTCGACCGCGCTCAGCACGGCGTTGTATTCGCCGCCCAGGCCATTGAACAGGGTGATGATCTCGCCTTCGCGCAGGCGCAGCACCTGCACATGATGGGCGACGGCCTCGGGCAGGGCGATGCGCTGGCCGGTCTCGAGCGGGAGGTTGCAGTAAAAACGGGGCATGCTCGAAGGGTTTTGATATCAAATTCTCACGATTTTCCCATTGTAAGCGGGCAGGTCGGGTCTGGTAAAATCGCAGGTTTTTCCACGGCAGCGCGCCCAGGCCTGTTGCCGGCATGTCCCCGAATTCAATCCAAGGCTGGCAAGATGACTTCCTCCCCCGATACCCGCAAGATGGCCAATGCGATACGCGCGCTGGCAATGGACGCCGTTCAAAAGGCCAATTCCGGACACCCGGGCATGCCGATGGGCATGGCGGAAATCGCGGTGGCACTGTGGGGCAAACACCTGCGGCACAACCCGGCCGACCCGAAGTGGTCTGACCGTGATCGTTTCGTGGTCTCCAACGGCCACGGCTCGATGCTGCTGTACTCGCTGCTGCACCTGACGGGCTACGACCTGGCTATGGACGAGCTGAAGAACTTCCGCCAGCTGCATTCGAAGACCCCGGGCCACCCGGAAGTCGACATCACCCCGGGCGTCGAGACCACCACCGGCCCGCTGGGCCAGGGCATCGCCAACGCTGTCGGCATGGCGCTGTCCGAATGGCTGCTGGCTTCGCAGTTCAACAAGCCGGGTCATGACATCGTCGACCACTACACCTATGTGTTCCTCGGCGACGGCTGCCTGATGGAAGGCATCAGCCACGAAGTGTGCTCGCTGGCGGGCACGCTGGGCCTGTCCAAGCTGATCGTGATGTATGACGACAATGGCATCTCGATCGACGGCAAGGTCGATGGCTGGTTCAAGGACAACACGCCGCAGCGCTTCGCATCCTATGGCTGGAACGTGATTGCCGACGTCGATGGTCATGACGTCGCTGCCGTCGATGCTGCGATCGCCGCTGCGAAGAAAGCGGACAAGCCGACCCTGATCTGCTGCAAGACCGTGATCGGCAAGGGCGCACCGAACATGCAGGGCAGCGACAAGGTGCACGGCGCCGCGCTGGGCGACGCCGAGATCGCCGCCACCCGTGCCGCCATCGGCTGGGATGCTGCGCCGTTCGAAATTCCGGCTGATGTGTATGCGGCCTGGGATGCGAAGGAAAATGGGAAAGAGCTCCAGACGGCATGGCAGAAGAAATTCGCCGCCTACCAGGCGGCATTCCCGGCAGAAGCGGCCGAGTTCGAGCGCCGCATGAAGGGCGACCTGCCGGCCAACTTTGATGCCGCGGTCGAGAAGATGATCGCCGCCTGCCTCGAGAAGAAAGAAACCATCGCCACCCGCAAGGCAAGCCAGAATGCGATTCAGGCGCTGGCACCGGTTCTGCCGGAATTCCTCGGCGGTTCGGCCGACCTGACCGGCTCCAACCTGACCAACTGGAAAGAGTGCGTGGCCGTACGTTCGGGCCAGCCGGGCAACCACATCAACTATGGCGTGCGCGAGTTCGGCATGTCCGCGATCATGAACGGCATCGCCCTGCACGGCGGCTTCATCCCGTTCGGCGCGACCTTCCTGACCTTCTCCGATTACAGCCGCAATGCGCTGCGCATGGCGGCACTGATGAAGCAGCGCGCGCTGTTCGTGTTCACGCATGACTCGATCGGCCTCGGTGAAGACGGCCCGACCCACCAGTCGGTCGAGCACATCTCGAGCATGCGTCTGATCCCCAATCTCGATAACTGGCGTCCGTGCGACACCGTGGAATCGGCCGTGTCCTGGGCCGAGTCGGTCAAGCGTCGCAACGGTCCGAGCACGCTGATCTTCTCGCGCCAGAACCTGCCGTTCGTCGAGCGCAGCGCTGCGCAAGTGGCTGACATCGCTCGCGGCGGCTATGTGCTGCGCGACGCAGCGGACGCCAAGGCCGTGCTGATCGCCACCGGTTCCGAAGTCGAGCTGGCATTGAAGTCCGCCGACGCACTGGCAGCCGAAGGCATCTTCGTGCGCGTGGTGTCGATGCCCAGCACCGACGTGTTCGACCGCCAGGATGCCGCGTACAAGGCCGCCGTGCTCGGCAAGGGCCTGCCGCGCGTCGCGATCGAAGCAGGCGTCACCGATTTCTGGTTCAAGTACGTGGGCCTCGAAGGCGCTGTCATCGGTATCGACAGCTTCGGCGAATCCGCGCCGGCCGGCGTCCTGTTCAAGCATTTCGGCTTCACGACCGACAAGGTCGTGGCTGCCGTCAAGTCGGTGCTCTAAGCCGACGCGATCAGATTCGAACGACACGATTTCACGATAGCCATTCATTCAGGAGAGCTCACATGACCATCAAAGTTGCCATTAACGGCTATGGCCGCATCGGCCGCAACATCCTGCGCGCGCACTACGAAGGCGGCAAGAAGCACGACATCCAGATCGTCGCGATCAACGACCTCGGCAATCCGGAGTCGAATGCGCACCTGACCCAGTACGACACCGCGCACGGCAAGTTCCCGGGCACCGTGTCGGTCGAGGGCGATTTCATGATCGTCAACGGCGACAAGATTCGCGTGTTCGCACAGCGTGACCCGGCGCAGATCCCGTGGGGCGAGCTGGGCGTTGACGTCGTGCTCGAGTGCACCGGCTTCTTCACCACCAAGGAAAAGGCTTCGGCCCACCTGAAGGGCGGCGCCAAGAAAGTCATCATCTCGGCCCCGGGCGGCAAGGATGTGGACGCCACCGTCGTGTTCGGCGTGAACCAGTCGGTGCTGAAGGCATCGGACACCGTGATCTCGAACGCATCGTGCACCACCAACTGCCTGGCTCCGCTGGTCAAGCCGCTGAACGACAAGATCGGCGTGCTGAACGGCCTGATGACCACCGTTCACGCTTACACCAACGACCAGGTGCTGACCGACGTGATGCATGAAGACCTGCGTCGCGCACGTTCGGCCACCATGTCGATGATCCCGACTAAGACTGGCGCTGCAGCAGCAGTCGGCCTGGTGCTGCCGGAACTGAACGGCAAGCTGGATGGCTACGCGATCCGCGTCCCGACGATCAACGTCTCCGTGGTTGACCTGTCCTTCGTCGCAGCACGTGACACCACGGCTGACGAAGTCAACGCGATCATGAAGGAAGCTGCTGACGGCGCACTGAAGGGCATCCTGACCTACAACACCGCTCCGCTGGTGTCGATCGATTACAACCACAACCCGGCTTCGTCGAACTTCGATGCAACGCTGACGAAAGTCTCCGGCCGTCTGGTCAAGGTATCGTCCTGGTACGATAACGAGTGGGGCTTCAGCAACCGTATGCTGGACACCACCGTTGCACTGATGACTGCCAAGTAATCAGTCGTGAGGTGAAAGTAAAAAGGGACTGCTCGGGCAGTCCCTTTTTCGTTGGTGCGGCATGCATTCAATGCAGCACGCGCTAACCCAATATGTTCTCCCACAAACGCTTCACCGCAACCACCTGTTCCTCCACCTGCGCCAGCTCTACCCGCGCACGGTCCTCGCCGCGCAGTCGTATCTGGTGCTGCAGCTTGCGGAAGCTGCGATAAGCATCCGCCACCTGTATCGATAGCGCGCCATCGATCAGCCCGATCTGCCCGGCCAGTTTCAGCAGCGCGATATTGCCGATATCGCCGGTGAGTGCAACGAAATCGCTCGCATGCGCCAGTACCAGGTACTGGACCACGAATTCAATGTCGATCATGCCGCCCGGATCATGCTTGAGGTCGAACTGGCCTGAGCGGTTCGGGTGCGCATCATGCATGCGCTGCCGCATGGTCAGCACTTCCTGCTTCAGCGCTTCGCGGTCGCGCGGCTGTCGCAGCAGCGCAATGCGCAACTGCTCGAAGCGTTGTCCGATCAGCTGGTCGCCGGCGCAGAAACGTGCCCGCGTCAACGCCTGGTGCTCCCACACCCAGGCCGAGCTGCGCTGGTATTTCTCGAACGATGCAAACGACGACACCAGCAAGCCACTGGCGCCATCCGGTCGCAGCGCGATATCGATGTCGAACAGGATGCCGGCCGGCGTGTGGCTGGTCATCCAGGTGATGAAGCGCTGCGCGAGCTTCGCATACAGTGCCGGCGCGTCCTGATCTTCATCGTCATACAGGAAGATCACATCGAGGTCGGACGCATAGCCAAGCTCCTTGCCGCCCAGCTTGCCATATGCGATGACGGCGAAGGCGGGTACTTCGCGATGCCGGTTCGGGATGGCTTGCCAGACGGCCGACAGTGTGGCGCCTACCAGCACATCGGCCAGTGCCGACAAATGGTCAGCCAGCCTTTCGACCGTCAGCACACCGCCCAGATCCTGCGCGAGCAAGCGGAACAGCTGCGCATGGTGCAATTCGCGCAGCACATCCATCTGGCGCTCGGTATCGCCGGTAAAGGCGGCCAGCCTTTGCTTGCATTCATGGCCGAAGGCTTTCCAGTCCGGCTCGGCATGCAGGCTGCCATCGTCAAGCAGCTCGTCCATCAGCACCGGGTGGCGCGTCAGGTAGCGCGCGGCCCAGTCGCTGGCGGCCATCATGCGTATCACGCGCTCCAGCGCCTGCGGGAATTCGGTCAGCAATGACAAGTAGGCCGAGCGGCGCGCGATCGCCTCGAAGAAATCCACCACGTGGTTCAGCGTCTGCGCACAGGAGCCCCCCTGGCGCGCGATCTCCTGCAGCGCATGGCGCATCAGCGACTGCAGCTGCTGCTTGCGCTCGGGCGGCATCGCCTGGATGCGGCTGGAACGCCAGCTGGTGAGCAAGCGCGCGGCCGACGCGGCCGGGTCGTCATAAGCGAGCGATCCGAGGTAATTCACCAAGGTTGCTTCATCGACCTCTTCCAGCACCGGCACCGGTGCTGCTGCAGCGTCGTCGGTGGCCGGCACGGCCTTGTCCTCGAAGATGGCATCGAACTGTGCTGCCACCCATGCGCAGCATTCCGTGATCGCCAGCTTCAGCGCATCGGCATCGGCGAAGCCTGCCATGGTGGCGATGTATTGCTGTTCTTCGTCCTGCGCCGGCAGCACATGGCTCTGCGCATCGTCGAGGTACTGGATGCGGTGCTCGATATTGCGCAGGAAGGCATAGGCCTCCAGCAGGCGCTCGACCGTGTCCGACGCCATCAGCCGCTTGGTAGCGATGGTCTTCAGCGTTTCGCGGGTCGAACGGTCGCGCAGCGAAGGATCGCGGCCACCACGGATCAGCTGGAACACCTGCGTAATGAACTCGACTTCGCGGATGCCGCCGCGTCCCAGCTTCACGTTCCACACGCGACCCGGATGGCGCGTCTCCTGTCGCACGACTTCGGCCCGGATCTGCGCATGCATGCCGCGCAACGCGTTGATGGCGCCGTAATCCAGATAGCGGCGGTAGACAAAGGGCTGCACCAGCTTGTCCAGAGCGGCGATGTCTTCGGCGTCGCCCGTCATCGCGCGCGCCTTCACCCACGCATAGCGTTCCCATTCGCGACCCTGCACCAGCAGGTATTCCTCGAGCATTGCGAAGCTGGCGGCCAGCGGGCCGGATGCGCCATTCGGCCGCAAGGCCATGTCGACCCGGAAGCAGTACCCGTCTTCCGTGATTTCGGCCAGTTGCGCGATCAGGCGCTTGCCGAGGCGTACGAAGAATTCATGGTTGGACAGCGGGCGCTGGTCGTCGCGCTCGGTGCGGGTTTCGCCGCCCTCCGGATAGAGGAAGATCAGGTCGATGTCGGACGATACGTTCAGTTCGTGCCCGCCCAGCTTGCCCATGCCGACCACGATCATCTGCTGCGGACGCCCGGACTCTTCCCCCATGGGCACGCCATGCAGCTCGCATAGCGCCGCATGCTGGTCGGCCAGCGCCTTTTGCACCGCAAAGTCGGCAAAGCGCGAAATCGCCGCCAGCACTTCGGCCAGGTCGGCTCGACCGCTGACATCGCGTTCGACGATGGCCGCGAACAGCAACCCGCGCAAACGGCGCAATGCTGCGCCCACCGGCACGCCGGTCGCCAGCATCTTGCTTAACAACTGGTCAAGATCGACGTCCGCAAGCGATAATCCGGACAGCTGCGCGAGCGTGGCTTCGCGGTCCGGATCCGCCGCCAGCCAGCGGCTGACGAAACGGGATTGCCGTGCGCTGGTCAATAAAAGGTTTGTGCTCATGTAAGGGCGTCCGCATCCGGGGCAGGGTCCCCGGCTTGCGGCTATGATAACGAAATTGCGGAGACCGAAATCTGCGCGGGCAGTCCGTTATTGGACTGTCACTGCGCCGATCCGTACCCATTGCCGGCTGATGTCGACCCACCGTAACCCACCCGATCATCCTGTCAGGACGAGCCTCGCGCGCGCATGGCGTGCGCTGCTGGCCGCGTACGAAACAGCCAATCGCATCACCCACCACGCGCTGGGCTGGCTGATGGCGGCCATCGTGGTGGCGTATTTCGCATTTTGCGCCGCCTTCCTCGGTCTGCGCTACCTGGTGCTGCCCAACATCGACGGTTACAAGCCGCAGGTCGAGCAGATGGCCAGCCATTTTCTGCAACGCCCGGTCTCCATTCAATCCATCGATGCCAGCTGGAACGGCCTGAACCCGCGCCTCAAGCTCGACAACTTCGTGATCCACGATCAGGAAGGCGCGCGTGCGCTGGTGCTGCCGCAGGTGAATGCCACGATTTCCTGGCTGTCGGTGCTGGGTCAGTTGCGGCTGCAATCGCTGGAAGTCGTCAAGCCCGACCTCGAGATCGAGCGCGATGCAAGCGGGCGCCTGTTTGTCGCCGGCCTGCCGATCGACACCAGCAAGACCGAGGACGGGCATGGCCTGGACTGGCTGCTCGCGCAGCATGAGATCGTGGTGCGCGATGGCTGGGTGCGCTGGCGAGACCAGCAGCGCAAGGCGCCGGACCTGTTGCTGACCAACATCAGCTTCGTGCTCAAGAACCAGTGGCGCACGCATCGCGCAGCTTTCAAGGCCACGCCCCCCGAAGCCATGGCAGCGCCGCTGGATGTGCGCGTCGAATTCACGCAGCCACCGTTCTCCGGCCGCGCTTCCAATTTCCGCCAGTGGTCGGGCGAGCTGTATGTCGACTGGCGCAGCGCCAGCATCGATGCCTGGAAGCCCTATGTCGACCTGCCGTGGGAACTGGCCGGCGGCAATGGCGCCGTGCGCGCATGGCTGACTTTCAACCGGATGACGGTGGCCAATTTCACTGCCGACCTGTCGCTGGCCAATCTGTCGGCACGGCTGGCCGAAGGGCTGGAGCCGCTGCAGCTGAAGGAAGTCAGCGGCCGTGTGTCGGCCGGCGAGCCGCCCAACAACCTGAAGGAAAAAATATTTTCCTTCGGCGCGCAGGGCCATGCGCTGACACTGACCGACTTCTCGCTGCGCACCGAGCAAGGCCTCGCCTTGCCGAGCACCACCGTCAGCCATCGCTACACGGCGGCGGCAGTCGGCCGTGCCGAACAGCATGAGCTGACGATCGGTGAGCTCGACCTCGAGCCGCTGGCAGCGCTGGCAGCTCATCTACCACTGTCGGCGCCCGAGCGGCAGATGCTGGAAGACTATGCGCCGCGCGGCGAGTTGCATGATTTTTCGGCCAGCTGGCAAGGGGCGACGCCGGGCGCAGGCAATTACCAGTTCAGCGGCCGCTTCTCGCGGCTGTCGATCAAGCCGCAACTGGCGCGCGCAGGCAATGCGATGGCGCCCGCACGCGTGGCCGTGCCGGGCTTCGATGGGCTGTCCGGCGATGTCGATGCCAACCAGGAAGGTGGCCGCGTGCGCGTCAAGGGCGAGCAGGCGACCTTGTACGTGACCGACTACCTGGTCAGCCCGACACTGTTCTTCGACGAACTCGCGCTCGACGGCAGCTGGTCGCTGCGCAATCCCCAGCAACTGGCCATCAAGATTGGCAGCCTGGACTTCCTGCAGGGTGGCTTGCACGGCCGGGTCGAAGGTTCGCATGTGATCCCGCTGCCTTTCTCGAAGGGCAAGCTGGGCGAGATGGACCTGAAGGCGCATTTCCCGACCGTCGAGCTGACGCGCATCGCCGGCTTCCTGCCGCCGGCCGCCGGACCCGATACACGCGACTGGCTGGCCCATGGCTTGCTCGAAGGCCGCGCGAACGACGTGTCGCTGGTGGTCAAGGGCGATCTCGACAAGTTCCCCTTCGTCGCGCGCAAGGGTGAAAAGCAGGAAGGCGTGTTCCGTATCACCGGCAAGGTCACGCAGGCCAGGCTGCTGCCGGCCCCTGACATGCTGGCGTCAGACCTTCGCACGCCATTGTGGCCGCGCATCGACGATATCGAAGGCCAGGTGACGCTGGACCGCAGCCGATTGCATGTCCATGCCGACAGTGCGCGCACTGCGGGCGTGCCCTTGACGGCTGTTGACGTGGTGATCCCGGACTTCATGGCCAGCAATCCGGTGCTCGACATCACCGGCAATGCCAGCGGTTCGCTGCAGGCCATGCTGGCCTATGTGAATGCGACCCCCATTGTCGACTGGATCGATGGCCTGACCGATGAAGCGCGTACGCTGGGCAATGCACGCGTTGCGCTGAAGATGCAGATCCCGCTGGTTGACGGACAGCCGGTGGTGCAGGGCGCGGTGAAGTTTGCAGGCAATGAAGTGCAGTTGTGGAAAGCGCTGCCAGCGCTGCAGCAGGTCAATGGCGAACTGGCTTTCTCCGACAAGGGCATGCAGTTGAACAAGGTGCAGGGCAACCTGCTGGGCGGCCCGCTGGTGCTGTCGGGCGGCACCCAGGGCGACGGTAGCACGATGGTCAGGTTCGATGGCGCCCTGACTGCCGATGGCATTACGCGTTACCTGACGATGCCGAGCGCGAAAAAGCTGATGCGCAAGTTGACCGGCGCCACGCGCTACAGCGGCATGGTCCGGGTGCGCAACCAGCGTCCCGAGATCACGCTCGAATCGTCGCTGGCCGGGATGGGCATCGATCTGCCATCTCCGCTGCAGAAAGCGGTCTCGGAAACGATGCCATTGAAGGTGACGGTGATGCCGGTCGGCCTGTCCGACCAGCAGAACCTGAATGAAGAAATTCGCGTCAGCCTCGGCCGCGCGGTCAATGCGCGTTACTTGCGGCAGCGGCCCGTGGCGGTGCGCAATGCGCCATGGAAGCTGGTGCGCGGCGGCATCGGTGTCAATGCGCCGCCGCCGATGCTCGAGAGCGGCGTGTCGCTTGCCGTCAGCATGGCGTCGCTGAACCTTGATGCCTGGCGTACGCTGGCCAACAGCCTCAACGAAGGCAGCGGCAGTGCCGACGCCGGTGCCGGCAGTGACTTTGGCGGCTACCTGTCACCCGATACGGTCAACCTGCGCGCGAACCAACTGAACCTCGCCGACCGCGTGATCGAGAATGCCTTGCTCGGTGGCTCCCGCACCAAGGCCGGCTGGCAATTCAATGTGCAATCCGATGAAGTGATCGGCCATGCGACCTGGGAAGACCCACTGGCAGAACGTGGCGCCGGCAAGCTGACCGCGCGCCTGACCTTGCTGCGCATCGAGCAGAGCGCCGCCACACAAGTGGTCGACATCCTGGCCGGCAAGAAGTCCTTCAGTGAATTGCCGGGCCTGGATGTCACGGCTGATAACTTTGAATTGCGCAGCATGAAGCTCGGCCGCCTCGAACTGGCGGCGACCAATGCGGGCCTGGCAGCCGGTCCGGGCCGTGAATGGCGCATCAGCAAGCTGGCCATCGTCAATCCGGATGCGACCATGCGCGCCACCGGCCTCTGGGCCGCGGGTGTCGTCGAAGGGCAGACCGTTCTCAACTATGAACTCGACATCAACGATGCCGGCAAGCTGCTCGATCGCCTTGGCTTCGAGCGTACGCTCAAGGGCGGCAAGGGCCGGATGGAAGGCGAAGTCAGCTGGCGCGGCGCGCCCTCATCGATCGATTTCCCCACGCTGGCCGGCAACCTCAGCCTGAAGCTGGCCACCGGCCAGTTCCTGAAGGCCGATCCGGGGGTAGCCAAGCTGCTGGGCGTGCTGAGCCTGCAATCGCTGCCGCGCCGGCTGACGCTGGACTTCCGCGACATCTTCACCGATGGCTTCCAGTTCGATTCGATCGCCAGCACGGCTACCATCACGCGCGGCATCCTGAAGACTGACAGCTTCAAGATGCGCGGCGTGAATGCGGCCGTGCTGATGGATGGCACGGTGGACCTGAATGAAGAAACGCAGAACCTGGCCGTGGTCGTGATCCCCGAGCTCAATGCCGGCGGCGCATCGGTCGTGTATGGACTGGCGGTGAACCCGGTCATCGGCCTCGGTTCCTTCCTTGCGCAGCTTTTCCTGAAGAACCCGCTGTCGCAGGCGCTGACCCAGGAATACCAGGTCACCGGCCCGTGGAAAGACCCGGTGATCAAGAAGAGCACGAGCAAGCGCAAGATCGCCAACGACGGCGACAAGGATGGCAAGGACGGCAAGGCGGAGGCGCAATGAGCACAGAGAAAGAACGCAGCCCGGAGGCGGCCAGCGCGAGCAGCTTTCGCGTCGCCGCGGTGCAGACAATATCGACGCCCGAGCCGGCCGAAAACATGAAGACTGTTGCGCGACTGGTGCGCGAGGCCGCGCAGGCCGGCGCGCAACTGGTGGTGCTACCCGAGTACTGGGCCATCCTCGGCTTCCATGAGAACGACAAGGTCGCGCATGCGGAAGCGCCGGGGCAGGGACCCTTGCAGGAATTCATGGCGGCGCTCGCGCGTGAGCACGGGGTGTGGCTGCTGGGCGGCACCATTCCGCTGCAATCGGGCGTGCCGGGCAAGGTACTCAATACCTTGCTCGCGTATGCGCCCGACGGTTCGCAGGCGGCGCGCTACGACAAGATCCACCTGTTCGGGTTCACGCGCGGCGAAGAATCCTTCGATGAATCGCGCACCATCGTGCCCGGCACCGAGGTCGGCGTGCTGCAGACGCCGTTTGCGCGTATCGGCCTGTCGATCTGCTACGACCTGCGCTTCCCCGAACTGTATCGCGCGATGGGCCATTGCGACCTGATCGTGGTGCCGGCGGCCTTCACCTACACCACCGGCCGCGCGCACTGGGAAGTGCTGCTGCGCGCGCGCGCCATCGAGAACCAGTGCTACCTGCTGGCAGCCGCACAAGGCGGCAAGCATCCGAATGGCCGCCGCACCTGGGGCCACAGTTTGCTGGCCGACCCGTGGGGCGAGGTCAAGGCTTGCCTCGACGAGGGCGAGGGCATCATCGTCGGCGACATCGAACGCGAACTGATGGACGGCGTACGCGGCAGCCTGCCGGCGCTGAAACACCGCAAGCTGTAAGCGTGTGCCGGCCCGGGCAGCGCGGCGCCCGTGGCGGGTCTTGGTCCCTGGCTGCAAGGCGGCGGCACGCCGCTCGGCAGCAGGGACGGGGGCGATCCAGTAAAATCGACGCTCGTGTCCCGTTTCGGAAACACTCCCGCTGAGAGCCCCGCCATGAAGCTGATCGAACCCAACATCGCCATCCAGACCGCCGCCAGCAATGTCTTGCTGACGCCCCATGGCCTGGACGAAAGCCATTTGCTGAAAGCCCTGGGCTCGATCTTCACGCACAAGGTCGATTACGCCGACCTGTATTTCCAGTTCACCAAGAGCGAGAGCTGGAGCCTCGAAGAGGGCATCGTCAAGACCGGCTCCTTCTCGATCGACCAGGGCGTGGGCGTGCGGGCCGTGTCCGGCGACAAGACCGCTTTCTCGTATTCCGATGACATTTCCGAGCGCGCGCTGCTGGAAGCCGCTGCTGCGACGCGCACCATCGCGCGCCAGGGCGCGGGCCGCATGAAGGTCGCGCAGGGCGTGCAGCGTGGCAGCGCCCGCGCGCTGTACCGCCCGCATGACCCGCTGGTGTCGCTGGACGCGACCTCCAAGGTCCGGCTGCTGGAAAAGATCGAGCGTATCGCGCGCGCCAAAGACCCGCGCATCGTGCAGGTGATGGCCGGCCTGTCGGGCGAACATGATGTGGTGCTGGTGGTGCGCAGCGATGGCGTGATCGCCGCCGACATCCGTCCGCTGGTACGTCTGTCGCTGACCGTGATCGCCGAGCAGAATGGCCGCCGCGAAGTCGGCAGCGCCGGCGGTGGCGGCCGCTACGAATTCGGCTATTTCACCGACGATCTGCTGGAAAAATACGCGGCCGAAGCTGTCAATGCGGCGCTGGTGAACCTTGAAGCGCGTCCGGCCCCGGCCGGCCCGATGACTGTGGTGCTCGGCCCGGGCTGGCCCGGCGTGCTGCTGCACGAAGCGATCGGCCACGGCCTCGAGGGCGATTTCAACCGCAAGGGCTCGAGCGCGTTCTCTGGCCGCATCGGTGAGCGTGTCGCTGCCAAGGGCGTGACCGTGGTGGATGACGGCACGCTGGCCGACCGCCGCGGCTCGCTGAACGTTGACGACGAAGGCAACCCGACCCAGTGCACCACCCTGATCGAAGACGGCATCCTGAAGGGCTATATTCAGGACACGCTGAACGCGCGTCTGATGAAGATGCCGGCGACCGGCAACGGCCGTCGCGAATCCTATGCGCACCTGCCGATGCCGCGCATGACCAACACTTACATGCTGGCCGGCGACAAGGACCCGGAAGAGATCATTCGCTCGGTCAAGAACGGCCTGTATGCGGTGAATTTCGGCGGCGGCCAGGTCGACATCACCAACGGCAAGTTCGTGTTCTCGGCCAGCGAAGCCTGGATGATCGAGGATGGCAAGCTGGCCTACCCGGTCAAGGGCGCTACCCTGATCGGCAATGGTCCGGACGTGCTCAACCGTGTGTCCATGATCGGCAATGACATGAAGCTCGACCCGGGCGTGGGCGTGTGCGGCAAGGACGGCCAGAGCGTGCCGGTCGGCGTCGGCCAGCCCACCCTGCGGATCGAAGAACTGACCGTCGGCGGCACGGGTTGATTGCTGATTTGCTATCCTTGCTTGCCAAAGCGCGTGATTTGTAGCACCATCGATCTGTATTGAACCTGAAGCGTTGGAAACAGCAATGTCCGTCCGTGCGTTCTACTTCCACTTTTACTTTAGCTACCCCAGCCCCCGGGCGGTGGAGAAGCGGTAAGTTCACGTAGAAACAGGACCTAGACCGAATCTTTGAAAACCGCCAGGAATGGCGGTTTTTGTTTTTCTGCAGCCCGAATCCGAATACAAGCAGCATCGAATCCGAACCGCATATTCCTGGAGAAGCCATGCCCCGTACTGATGACCTGAGGATTAGAGAATTGAAGGAACTGACGCCGCCGTCGCACCTTATCCGGGAATTCCCGTGCTCGGACAAGATCGCGAACGTGACCGCAGACGCGCGTACTGCGTTGCACCGCATCCTGCACGGCCAGGATGATCGCCTCATGGTCGTCATCGGACCGTGCTCCATCCACGACACCAAGGCCGGCATGGAATACGCACGCCGCCTGGTCGAGCAGCGCGAGCGCTTCAAGGACGATCTCGAGATCGTGATGCGCGTCTACTTCGAGAAGCCGCGTACCACCGTCGGCTGGAAGGGCCTGATCAACGATCCCTATCTCGACGGCAGCTTCCGCATCAACGACGGTCTGCGCATCGCGCGCGAGCTGCTGGTGAACATCAATGAGCTGGGCCTGCCGGCCGGCACCGAATTCCTCGACGTGATCAGCCCGCAATACATCGCCGACCTGATCAGCTGGGGCGCGATCGGCGCGCGTACCACCGAGTCGCAAGTGCACCGTGAACTGGCGTCGGGCCTGTCGTGCCCGGTCGGCTTCAAGAACGGCACCGATGGCAACATCAAGATCGCCGCTGACGCGATCAAGGCCGCATCGCAGCCGCACCACTTCCTGTCAGTGACCAAGGGCGGCCACTCGGCCATCGTGTCGACTGCCGGTAACGAGGATTGCCACATCATCCTGCGCGGCGGCAAGGCGCCGAACTATGACGCCGCCAGCGTCGAAGATGCAGCGATTGCACTGGCCGCCAACGGCCTGTCTCAGAAGCTGATGATCGATGCATCGCATGCGAACAGCTCGAAGAAGCCGGAGAACCAGGTGCCGGTGTGCGCCAACATCGGCGAGCAGGTGGCGGGCGGCGACGACCGCATCATCGGCGTGATGGTCGAGTCGCATCTGGTCGGCGGTCGCCAGGACCTAGTGCCGGGCAAGGACCTGACCTATGGCCAGTCCATCACCGATGGTTGCATCGACTGGGACAGCAGCCTGCAGGTACTCGAGAACCTCGCGGCAGCCGTGCGCCAGCGTCGCCTCACCAAGAGCGAATAAGCTGCCTACGCCTGAAACAACAAAGCCACGCATTGCGTGGCTTTGTTGTTTGTACTTCACGAAGGCGTGCTCGGCGGCTCGCGCTCACAGGCGCTCACCCTTCGCCCGGCGTGAAGCATTGCTTCACGAAACCCCGGGCTCAGTCACGGAAGTTGTTGAATTCCAGCGGCAGGTCGGTGACTTCTTTTTTCAGCAGCGCGATCGTGGCTTGCAGGTCGTCACGCTTGGCGCCTTGTACGCGCAGCGTGTCGCCCTGGATGCTGGCCTGCACCTTGATCTTGCTGTCCTTGATGATGCGCTGGATTTTTTTCGCGGCGTCGGACTCGATGCCGTTCTTCACCTTGATCACTTGCTTGACCTTGTCGCCGCCGATCTTCTCGATCTTGCCGAGGTCGAGGAAACGCACATCCACATTCCGCTTGGTCATTTTCGTGGTCAGCACATCGCGCACCTGGCCGAGCTGGAAGTCGCTGTCCGCGTAAGCGGTCAGCTCGCGTTCCTTTTGCTCGACGCGGGCATCGCTGCCCTTGAAGTCGAAGCGGGTGGTGATTTCCTTGTTGGCCTGGTCGACCGCATTCTTGACCTCGACCTGGTTGGCTTCCGACACGACGTCGAACGATGGCATAGTTTCCTCCTGAATTGATTGGATGGCGCGAATTTTATCCGAATCATTTTGGCAAGGTGCGTGCGGGTGACGGGGCAGGTGACGGGGGCGGGTGGCGTGGATTGCGCCGGTATAATCGCTCGCCTATGCCTGCCGCTCCCAGTCCTATCCCCGACCTGCGTTACGACTACCCGCTGCGCGAGCTCAATACCTTCGGGATTGCCGCCAGCGCGAAGGCCTATGCGCGCATACGCTCGGTGGCGGACCTGCAGGCGGTACGCGCCGATCCGGCACTGTCGGCAATGCCGCGGCTGGTGCTGGGCGGCGGCAGCAACCTGCTGCTGACGCGCGATTTTGACGGGCTGGTGCTGCACATGACCGGCACCGGCATCGCGATCGATGGCGAGGATGCGCAGTACCGTTATGTGACCGCGCAGGCTGGGGAGAGCTGGCACGGCTTCGTGCAGTGGACGCTGGCCAACGGCTGCCCAGGGCTGGAGAATTTGTCGCTGATTCCGGGCACGGTCGGCGCATCGCCAATCCAGAACATTGGCGCTTATGGCAGCGAATTGGCGGGATACGTGGATTCGGTGACCGCTTTCGATTTCACGACTGGCGCCAGCTTCACCCTCGATGCAGAGGCTTGTCGCTTCGCTTATCGCGACAGCGTCTTCAAGCAGGCATGGAAAGACCGTGCGGTGATCTGCAGCGTTCGCTTCCGTTTGCCGAAGCAGTGGCAGCCGAACCTGCGCTACGCGGAGTTGGCGGCCGAGATCGCGGCGCAAGGCATTGCGAAACTGACGCCCCAACAAGTCAGCGATGCCGTCATCGCGATCCGCCGCCGCAAGCTGCCGGACCCGGCGCAGATTGGCAATGCCGGCAGCTTCTTCAAGAACCCGGTGGTGCCTGCCGCAAAGCGTGATGAATTGCTGGCGCAGCATCCGGCGCTAGTCAGCTATGCGCAGCCCGATGGCAGCTACAAGCTGGCGGCCGGCTGGCTGATCGACCAGTGCGGCTGGAAAGGGAAGTCACTGGGAGCGGTTGGAGTGCACGAGAGGCAAGCCTTGGTGCTCGTAAATCGAGGCGGAGCAAGCGGGCAAGAAGTGCTGCGACTGGCCGCGCGAGTCAGGGAGGATGTTTTTATGAAATTCGGGGTTGATATCGAGCCTGAACCTGTGATTATCTGATCAATGTGGTGCAGGCTCTACCGAGAGTCTCATGCCAACGGTATTCAAGACGGCAATCAGGGTCTTTAAAGTAGGATTCCCGGACGCGGACAAAGCGCGATACAAGGATTCGCGGCTTATGTCTGCCTCTTCCGCGATTTTTCCTAGACCGCCATAAGCTTCAGCAATCGCGCGAAGAGCAAGTAGTCCTGCTGCACGATCATCAGGGTTGCTTAGCGATTCCATCGCCACTTTTAGATAGGCAATCGCTTCCTCTCGGTCATTGCGTAACTCCTCCACTTCACGCTGATGATGAGAAACACAAGCTTTGTAGCTTTTGGTCATTGCTGATCCCTCCAGTTGGACCACATGTATTTTGCTCGTCGGATATCTTCTGGCTGCGTGTCCTTGTTACCGCCACACAGAAGCACTATCAAGTTCGGTCCATGACGTCCGCAATAAATGCGATAGCCTGGTCCGTAGTGAATTCTCAGCTCGAATACACCATCGCCAACCGAGGCCCAATCACCGAAATTGCCAGAAGCGAGTTGATGCAAGCGCATCCGGATCTTCGCTTTCGCGTCATTGTCACGAAGCTTTGCAAACCAGATACTGAAAGGCTCATCTCCATTAAGTCCTTGTTATCGACACAATTCAGGCATCGGACATTTGTAGCTTAAAAGCTACCCAATAGTTAGTCAACTGGAGACGCTGCAGGCTTGACTCAAATCAAAAGCAGCGCGGCGTGCCGTAGACTAGCTATTGGTAATGAAGGGGTGAAGCGAGGTGCGCAAGTCGCAATCGAGGATGCAACTTGCGCAAAGAGAAGGGGGGATTACAACGCGAGATCAGCCGAAGTGGCAGACGTAGTCCAGCATCTCGAGCGTCTCGATGTCGAAGCTCGAATTACCCGGCACATTGAAGCTCTGGCCTCCTTCGTAAGTTTTCCACTCGGTCTCGCCCTTGAGGCGGATGCGGCACTTGCCTGCGTTCAGTTCCATGATTTCCGGTGCGCCGGTATTGAACACCAGCGAAGACGGGAAGATCACGCCGACGGATTTCTTGGTGCCATCCGGGAAAACGACGGTGTGCGACACGCACTTGCCATCGAAGTAGACATTGGCTTTCTTGACGACGGACACGTTGTCGAATTGAGTGGTCATTGTTTTTCCTTGAAAATTTACTGGCCGCGCTTGAGACGAGCGTTGGCCGCGATGCGCATGCGCAGCGCGTTCAGCTTGATGAAGCCGCCGGCATCAGCCTGGTTGTAGGCGCCGCCATCTTCGTCGAAGGTAGCGATGGTCTGGTCGAACAGCGAGTCGGTCTTCGAGTCGCGCGACACGACGATCACATTGCCCTTGTAAAGCTTCAGACGGACCCAGCCGTTGACGCTCTTCTGGGTGTGGTCGATCAGGGTCTGCAGCGCGACGCGCTCCGGTGCCCACCAGTAGCCGTTGTATATCAGCGAAGCGTAGCGCGGCATCAGGTCATCCTTCAGGTGCGCGACTTCGCGGTCCAGCGTGATCGATTCGATCGCGCGGTGTGCGCGCAGCATGATGGTGCCGCCAGGGGTTTCGTAGCAGCCGCGCGACTTCATGCCGACGTAACGGTTCTCGACCAGGTCGAGGCGGCCGATGCCATGCTTGCCGCCGATACGGTTCAGCTCGGCCAGCACGGTGGCCGGCGACATGGCCTTGCCATTCAGCGCGACGATGTCGCCGTTGCTGAATTCGATGTCGAGGTACTCGGCTTCGTCCGGTGCCGCTTCCGGGCTGACCGTCCAGCGCCACATCGACTCTTCAGCCTCGGCGCTCGGGTTCTCGAGGTGACGGCCTTCGTAACTGATGTGCAGCAGGTTCGCATCCATCGAGTACGGCGCGCCGCCGTTCTTGTGTTTCATGTCGATTTCGATGCCTGCGTCTTCCGCATACTTCAGCAGCTTCTCGCGCGACAGCAGGTCCCACTCGCGCCACGGGGCGATGATCTTCACGCCCGGCATCAGCGCATACGCGCCGAGCTCGAAACGCACCTGGTCATTGCCCTTGCCGGTGGCGCCGTGCGAGATCGCATCGGCACCGGTTTCCCTGGCGATTTCGATCAGGCGCTTCGCGATCAGCGGGCGGGCGATCGAGGTGCCGAGCAGGTACTCGCCTTCATAGACGGTATTGGCGCGGAACATCGGGAACACGAAGTCGCGCACGAATTCTTCGCGCACGTCGTCGATGAAGATGTTTTCCGGCTTGATGCCGAACTTGATCGCCTTCGTGCGTGCCGGCTCCAGTTCTTCGCCCTGGCCGAGGTCGGCGGTGAAGGTGACGATCTCGCAGTGGTAATGGTCCTGCAGCCACTTCAGGATGACGGAGGTGTCGAGTCCGCCCGAGTAGGCGAGGACGACTTTCTTGATGTCGCTCATGTGCTTATCTTCCTTGATTCCAGAAACAATATTCTTGTCGGGTTGTGGTCAGGGGCGTTCAGACCTTGCCGAGCACCAGGTACTCGAGCAGCGCCTTCTGCACGTGCAGGCGGTTTTCCGCTTCCTCCCACACCACCGATTGCGGGCCGTCGATCACGTCGGCCGACACTTCCTCGCCGCGGTGCGCGGGCAGGCAGTGCATGAACAGCGCATCCTTGTTGGCGCGCTTCATCTTGTCCGCGTCGACGATCCAGCCATCGAAGGCTTTCAGTCGCGCTGCGTTTTCCTGCTCGTAGCCCATGCTGGTCCAGACATCGGTGGTCACCAGGTCCGCGCCTTCGCAGGCATCCGCCGGGTTCTTGAACACCGTGTAGCGCTGGTTGCCCGGCGAGACCAGGGCCGGATCGATGTCGTAGCCAGCCGGCGTCGACACGTTCACATGGAAGCCGAACACTTCAGCGGCTTGCAGCCACGAGTACAGCATGTTGTTGGCATCGCCAACCCAGGCCACGGTGCGGCCTGCGATGGAGCCGCGATGCTCGATGAAGGTGAACACGTCGGCAAACACCTGGCACGGGTGGTGTTCATTGGTCAGGCCATTGATTACCGGCACGCGCGAGTTGGCGGCGAAGCGCTCGATGATTTCCTGCCCGAAGGTGCGGATCATGATGATGTCGCACATACGGGACATCACCTGCGCTGCGTCTTCCACGGGTTCGCCACGGCCGAGCTGGCTGTCGCGGGTGTTCAGGTAGATCGCCGCGCCGCCGAGCTGGTGCATGCCGGCCTCGAAGGACAGGCGGGTGCGCGTCGAATTCTTCTCGAACACCATCACGAGCGTGCGGTCCTGCAGCGGATGGTAGGGCTCGTAGTTCTTGAACTTGCGCTTGATGACTTTGCTGCGCTCGATCAGGTACACGTACTCGTCGAGCGACAGGTCCGCAAACTGCAGATAGTGTTTGATTGCCATAAATGAAATCGGCGGCTAGCCTGCGGCTGCCGCCGAAATTTTTTAACCCTTTGGATTATAAGGGGTTTCGCTGCCCGCGGACAGCCTTACGCTCGGGCAATCGGTAAGCATCCAGCAGCGACTCCATGTCGCGCGACATAGGCAGCAGTCGGGACAGGACCAGATGCCCGGGCTGTTCGCGGTAGAACAGCAAGTAGGGAAAAGTGTTGGTTGGCAGGCAGCGCAGGCCGCTGATACCGAGCACTTGCCCGAATCTTGGGGAGCCGGCCGATGGATACTGCCGCAGGAGCCGGAACGCATCACCGAATGCGGCGAGGAATTTCAGGGCCAGCGTTCCGGATTCAAGCTCGTAGTACTCGGCAGCCTTTTCCACGTCCAGGCGCAGCGCCGAACCGCGGTAAATCCGCGTCATCAGCGGGTGGCGGCGCGGTTTCGGATATCTTCTGCCAGCGAGGCAAGCCATTCATCGTCGACTTCGCCCTCCAGGCCGCCATCAAGACCTTCGCCGATCAGTCGGTGCAATGCGGCCAAAGCCTGCGGTTGGGCGGCGAAGCGCTCTGCCAGGTTGTCTGCTGACTGCTCAAGTGGCTGTGCGTGGGATGTCATTGCAAGGGCTGAGGAACGCTGACCTGATTGCCGGCCGAGGGTGGGTTCTTGCATCGTCAGGTTCATGGATGGCCTCCGGAGCAGATCGTTGGACATACTGATACCGGCAGGCTGACATGGGGATGCCGAATTGGCAATCAAAAACCACGGTCTGGATGGTCAGCGAAATCCTATTTTCTGCAATGATTCATGTCGTAACTGCAGATACAGGCCATGCCTTGATTCGCTGATTCGATGATCGTCCACAGCCTGCCTTACGGCACAGCCCGGTTCGGCCACATGATGGCAGTTGTAGAAGCGGCACTGGCCAAGCGCTTCCGCAAATTCCGGGAACGCGCGCTCCAGCATGCCTTCGCTCAGGTGGTAAAGCCCGAATTCCTGGAAGCCCGGTGAATCGATGATGGTGGATTCGCCGTCCAGCGAATATAGACGCGTGAAGGTGGTGGTGTGCTTGCCGCTGTCCAGACGCTTGGAGATCTCCCGCACTGCCAGTTCGGCCTCGGGCACCAGCAGATTCACCAGCGACGACTTGCCCATGCCGGACTGGCCGATCAGGATCGTCGATTGCCCGGCCAGCAGCGGCTTGAGCGTCGCCAGCGTCTGTTCCGGCTGCCCTTTGGCGCTGACCTCATGTACCGGGTAGCCGATGTCGGCATAGACCTTCATGCGGTGGCGTGCCGCGTCCAGCCCCTCGGTCAGGTCGACCTTGTTCAGCAACAGATGGGCCTTGATGCCGGCGGCATTCGCTGCCACCAGTGCACGCGACACCAGGTCGTCGGTAAAGCCGGGCTCGGTCGCGACCACGATGAACAGTTGCGTCACGTTCGCCGCCAGCAGCTTGGACTTGTACTGGTCGGAACGGTAGAGCAGGGACGCGCGCGGAAGGATCTCCTCGATCACCCCTTGGTCTTCCGACGTGATTTTCATGCGCACCCGATCGCCGGTGGCGACGTCGCTCTTCTTGCCGCGGGTGACGCATTGGTACAGCTTGCCGTCGGCCTGCGCCAGGTAATGGCGGCCATGGGCGGCGATGATCAATCCTTGCAGTTCAGTCATGCGTGCGATCGTCAACAGGTCAGCTGAATTGCTGCGCAAAGACCTGATCGATCTTGGCGGCGCAAATGAAGTCATTGGCGGACAAGCCGCCCTTGCCGCCATTGACGGAATGGGTGTCGTAGCTCACGGTACAACGGTTGTAGCCGACCACCAGCTCGGGGTGATGGTCTTCGCGGTGGATCACCTCGGCGATCGCATTCACGAAGGCCAGCGTCTGGTGATAGTCCCTGAAGCGAAAGCCGCGCACCAGCTTGCCGCCATCGACCTTCCAATCGGGCAGCGCGGCCAGCGCTTCATCGATCTCGGCAGCCGTCGCCGCATCGGTGCGGTGGCTGCAGGACAGCGCCAGCAAGTCGTCGCGCTTCATCATCAGGCAGACAGCAGCTTCTGCACGCGCACCGATGCCGGCGGGTGCGAATCGTAGAAGGCCGAGTGCAGCGGGTCCGGCGTCAGCGTCGACGCATTGTCTTCATACAGCTTCACCAGTGCCGCGATCAGGTCTTGCGCATTGCTGTGTTTCGCAGCGAAGGCATCGGCTTCGAACTCATTGCTGCGCGACATGATCGACAGCAGCGGCGAGAACAGGAAAGTGAACACCGGCAGCGCGAACATGAACAGGATCAGCGCCATCGCATCATTGGCGCCATCCATCAGCGGCGCCACGCCCAGGCCTGTGTAGAACCAGACCTGGTTCTTCAGCCAGCCGAGCAGCGCCAGGAAGCCCAGCGACAGCACGAACATCAGCGCGATGCGCTTGATCACATGGTTGAGCTTGAAGTGGCCCAGCTCATGCGCCAGCACTGCCTCGATCTCGCTTGGCTGCAGGCGCGACAGCAAGGTGTCGAAGAACACGATGCGCTTGGCAGCACCGAAGCCGGAGAAGTAGGCATTGCCATGCGCGCTGCGGCGCGAGCCATCCATCACGAACAAGCCCTTGCTGGCGAAGCCGACGCGCTGCATCAGGCCCTCGATGCGCTCGCGCAGCGACACATCTTCCAGCGGCGAGAATTTGTTGAACAGCGGCGCAATCAGGTTCTGGTAGAAGGCCAGCATGAAGAACTGGAAGCCGCACCAGATCAGCCACGCATACAGCCACCACAGCGAGCCGGCTTTCTCCATCAGCGTCAGCGTCACCCACAGCAGGGGCAGGCCGATGGCGGCGCCGACCAGCGTGTGCTTGACCAGGTCACTGAAGAACAGCGCCGGCGTCATCTTGTTGAAGCCGAATCGCTCTTCCAGCTTGAATTGCTTGTAGTAGTCGATCGGCAGGTCGATCACGCTCGAGATCACGGCCACTGCAGCTATCAGCGCCAGCTGGTACGCCATGCCGTGACCCGCCAGCGGCACCAGTTGTTCCGACAGCCATTGCAGGCCGCCCAGCAGCGTGAAGCCCAGTACGGCCATCGTGTTCACCGTCAGCAGCACGATTTTCAGCTTGCTCTTGGCAATCGTGTAGTCAGCCGCCTTCTGGTGCGCGGCCAGTGGAATCTTGTGGGCGAACTGCTCGGGCACCGTGTCGCGATGGCGCGCCACATGGCGGATATGGCGCGACGACAGCCACAGCTTGACCGCGAGCGTGGCCAGCAGGAAGGCAGCAAACAGCAGGGAGAAGCTTTGTGAGTCCATCGTAGGCGTGTGAGAAAATGCGAGTTTGCGCGGGCTTGTCCCGCGAAAAACAACTATGTTTTGCGCGGGATAAGTCCAGCGAAAAACGACTAAGTTTTGCGCGGGACAATCCCCGCAGTGTTGCGCGGCTCTGCCCCGCGCCCATCTGGAAAAGAATTATGTCACAAGCAAACGAAGCCCATTCGGCGCCCGCCACCCGCCCCAACGAGTTCAATCTTGTCTGGATAGACATGGAAATGACCGGCCTTGACCCCGATAACGACAAGGTCATCGAGGTCGCCGCGATCGTTACCGACCCTGAACTCAATGTGCTGGCCGAGGGGCCGGTATTCGTGATCCATCAGTCCGACGCTGTGCTGGACGGCATGGATGCGTGGAACAAGGGCACCCACGGCCGCTCCGGCCTGATCGACCGCGTGAAAGCGTCGACCGTGACCGAAGAAGAAGCTTCGCTGCAAATGATCGAATTCCTGAAGCAGTACGTGCCGGCCGGGAAGTCCCCGATGTGCGGTAACTCGATCTGCCAGGACCGCCGCTTCATGGCGCGTCACATGCCCAAGCTGGAAGCCTTCTTCCACTACCGTAACCTCGACGTATCGACGCTGAAGGAACTGTGCCGCCGCTGGAAGCCGGAGCTGATCGCCGGCTTCAAGAAGCACCAGCTGCACACGGCACTGGCCGATATCCGTGAATCGGTGGAAGAGCTGAAGTACTACCGCGAGCACTTCATCAAGGCGTGATGTGCAAGCGCGGCCGCCGTCTGTGGCGGCCGGCGGCGACTTTCTTTTAGCGCGCGGCTTTCCAGAAGCGCTGTATCTGCGGCACCGAGGCCTCGACCTCGATCGCCAGCTTGTGGCACTTGGCCGGATCGTCGACCAGCGCCACTTCCTCGTCATCGATCTCTTCTGCGCCCAGCAGCTCGATTGCGCGCAGCAGGCTGGCCTGCGGCGAGTCGAACAACGGCGCCCACGCTTGCGGCCGCAGGTTCACGCCTTCGAGGAAGCCCCAGCACCAGGCCTCGCCATCGAGCACGCTCTTGCCCTTGTGCGGGTATTCGCTGAACAGCGGCTCGAAATCCTTCGGCGCCACCTCGAAGGTCACGACGATCTCTTCCAGCATGCGCGTCACCAGCGAGCGCACGCGCTCGGCCTGCTTCGTATCGCGGAATTGCGGCGCATCTTCATCGTCCGGCCCCCAGACGCGCGGCAGCCATTCGTCGACCGGGATCGGTTCCGGGCCAATCGCGATCGCCGTCAGGTAGCCGTGCAGCGCATCCATCGCCATCGTCTCGTCGCCGCAATGTTCGGACATCAGGAAGCGGTCGAGTTCGTCGAATTCCTTCTCGCTCAGCAAAGGTTCGTGCGCCATGGTGCGTGCATTCCAGTCAGGTAAACAATCAATAAGGCGGAGTTTACCCCGCCAGCGACTAAAATCTCGCCAATGAATGCTTCCCCCATGCACTCCTTCGCCGGCCTTGGGCCCGGCACCGTGCTCGACGCGCTCGATGCGCTCGGCCTGTACGGTGATGGCCGCCTGCTGGCGCTCAACAGTTACGAGAACCGCGTCTATCAGGTCGGCATGGAAGAGGGCCCGCCACTGGTGGTCAAGTTCTACCGGCCGCAGCGCTGGACCGATGCCGCCATCCTCGAAGAACATGCGTTCGTGCACGAACTGAAAGAGGCCGAGGTGCCGGTCGTGCCCGCACTGGAAATCGCCGGCCGCACCCTGCACCAGCACGAAGGCTATCGCTTTGCCGTGTTCCCGCGTCAGGGCGGCCGCACGCCCGAGCTCGATGCACCGGGCACGCTGGAATGGATAGGGCGGCTGATGGGCCGCATCCATGCCATTGGCGCAGCGCGCCCCTTCACGCAGCGGCCCAATATCGATGTCGAAAGTTTCGGCGAAATGCCGCGCCTGTGGCTCATCTCGCATGAATTCGTGCCGGCCGAGCTGCGCGCGAGCTGGGAGAGCGTCAGTGCGCTGGCGCTGGACGGCGTGCGCCGCTGCTATGAGCGCGCCGGCGATGTTCGCCTGCTGCGGCTGCATGGCGACTGCCATCCGGGCAACCTGCTATGGACCGATGACGGCCCGCATTTCGTCGACTTTGATGACAGCCGCAGCGGCCCGGCGATCCAGGACCTGTGGATGCTGCTCTCCGGCGAGCGCAACGACATGCAGCGCCAGCTGGCCGACCTGCTGGCCGGCTACGAAGACTTCTGCGATTTTGATCCGCGCGAGCTGTACCTGCTGGAAGCGCTGCGCACGCTGCGGCTGCTGCACTATTCGGCCTGGCTGGCGATGCGCTGGGACGATCCGGCCTTTCCGCAAGCCTTCCCGTGGTTTAACACCGTCCGTTACTGGCAGGATCGCATCCTGGAGCTGCGCGAGCAGGTTGCGCTGATGGACGAGCCCCCTCTGTGGCCCGTTTGACCTCGGTCAATTTTTTTTCAGGGTTCGTTTGCTAGAGTCGGCCGCATCTTCGTGGCTCAGACAGGGGAACGGTCATGTTCAAGAAAATCCTGGTACCTACCGATGGCTCGGCGCTGTCGGACAAGGCGGTGCAGGCGGCGCTGGACTTTGCCGTAGCCACCGGTGCATCGGTGGTGGGGCTGTCGGTGGCCCAGCTATATCCGTTCATGCTGATGCCCGAAGCCGGCGCAATGGTGGATTTGTCGACTTACGAAGAAATCCAGGACAAGAGCGCGCAGCAGGCGATGGAGAAGTTCGCCAGAATGGCCGCCGCCGCCAAGGTCAACAGCGAGGTCACGGCCACGCGTGGCATCCATCCCTACGAGGAAATCATCAAGACCGCGACCGATCGCAGCTGCGACCTGATCTGGATGGCCTCGCACGGCCGCAAGGGCCTCGACAAGCTGCTGCTCGGCAGCGAGACCCAGCGCGTACTGTCGCACGCGTCGATACCGGTGCTGGTTTACCGCTGATTGTCCGCTCATGCTGCCAGACCGGCGCCTTGTGTGGCACGCGCCGGTACTGGCGTGCAGGTCAGTGAGGTGCAGGTCGGTGGGGTGCGGGTCAGTGGGGTGCAGGTCAGTGCGCCATCAGCACCGGCATCGTCATGGACGCCAGCACCGTGCGCGTAACGCCACCCAGCACCACTTCGCGGAAGCGGGCATGGCCGTAGGCACCCATCACCAGCAGTTCGGCATCGAGGTCAGCCGCGACTGACAGCAGCGCATTGCCGGTATCGATGTCGCTGCGGTGCGCATGCACATTCGCCTTCACGCCATGGCGCGCGAGGAACAGCGCAAGGTCGGCGCCCGGCTGCTCGCCATGGGCTTCGGCATCCTGCTCCGGGTTGAATATCAGGATATCGACGGCGTCGGCCGCAGCCAGCAGCGGCAGCGCGCCCGCGATCGCGCGGCTGGCCGCCATGCCGCCATCCCATGCAATCACGGCCTTGCGGAATTTGCCGCTGAAGCTGCCGGCATACGGCACTACCAGCACCGGACGACCGCTGTGCAGGATCACATGCTCGGGAAAATTCGACATCAGTCCCGGTACCGATTCCGAGGGATCGAACTGGCCGATCACGGTCAGGTCGGCATAGCGCGCCTGCAGCGCCATGCCGCCGGCCGCATCATCATCGACCACGCGCGCCTCGATCTCGTCCACGCCGGTGGCTCGGGCCACCGCCTCGAACTTGTGCAGGCCCTCGCTCGCATAACGGCGCAGGTGCTCCAAGTGATGTGAGAAGGTCGGGTCGTTCGGGTTGAACGCGCCGCTGTCGAACACATAGCGCGAGATGCCAGTCATCGCTGCGCCGACCAGATGGGCCGACTGCGCACGGGCGATGTCGGCGGCGACGCCCACGCGCATCGGCGCCTGGCGGGATTGATCGACATGGACCAGCACGGTCTTGTAGCTCATGGATATCCTTTCTGCGGGTATCTTCGTCCGACCGGCACAGAGATCAGCACCGGCATCGGCGGCTTGGTATGAAAACTGGTATCAGTAGTTTGGCGCAGGGTAACAGATCAGTAGCTTCCCCTTCCGGCAACGTCTACCGCTAATGCTATTGCTAGCGTAATTCCCCGGGCAGGTATCCGTCCATCGCAGCGGGCCTCGGTTGCCTGCGATGTTTCTGTAGAATTTGACTCAGGTCAAGCGACATCCCGTACCGTCACGCATCGTGGCGGCTGGCTACATCTTTCTTACGCTGCCCCATGAGCATACGCAACCTTGACTACCTGTTCTCGCCCAAGTCGGTCGTGCTGATCGGGGCCAGCGATCGGCCGCACAGTGTCGGCGCCACCGTGCTCGCGAACCTGATCGCCAGCCGCCGCGGCGACACGCGGCCGCACAGCGTGATGGCCATCAATCCGCGCCATACCGAATTGCTGGGCGTTCCCGTCTATCCCGACGTGGCCAGCCTGCCTGCCGTGCCAGATCTCGCGGTGATCGCCACGCCGCCCGCGACGGTACCCGACCTGATCCGGCAGCTGGCAGAGAAGGGCACGCGTGCCGGCATCGTGCTGACCGCAGGCCTCGATGCCGACCACGGTGATGGCCGCTCGCACCGCGCAGCGATGCTGGAAGCATCGAAGGCATCGGTGTTCCGTATCCTTGGGCCCAACTGCGTCGGCCTGATCGCGCCGCATGCACACCTGAACGCGAGCTTTGCGCATACCTCGGCACTGCCGGGCAAGATCGCCTTCGTGTCGCAGTCCGGCGCGCTGGTAACGGCCGTGCTCGACTGGGCGCGCTCGCGCGGCATCGGCTTTTCGCATTTCATTTCGCTCGGCGACGCCACCGATGTCGATTTCGGCGATACGCTCGACTACCTGGCCACGGACCCCAAGACCAGCGCCATCCTGCTTTATATCGAAGACGTGCGCAGCGCGCGCAAGTTCATGTCGGCCGCGCGTGCGGCCGGCCGCAACAAGCCAGTGCTGGTGCTCAAGGCCGGACGCGTGCCCGAGGGCGCGAAGGCCGCCGCCTCGCACACCGGCGCACTGGCTGGCATGGATGCGGTATATGACGCCGCGATCCGTCGCGCCGGCATGCTACGCGTGCTGACCACCGATGCGCTGTTCGATGCGGTCGAGACCCTGTCGCGCGTGCAGCCCATGGTCAGCGAAGAGCTGATCATCCTCACCAACGGCGGTGGGCCCGGCGTGATGGCGACGGATGCCCTGATGCTGTCGGGGGGAAGACTGGCCACGCTATCGACCGAGACGATGACGGCCTTGAACCGGGCGCTGCCGGCCAGCTGGTCGCATGGCAATCCCATCGACATCATCGGTGATGCGCCGGTCGAACGGTACCGGGCCGCGCTGCAAGTGCTGCTCGAAAAGCAGCCCGACAATCCCATCCTGTTCATTCATTCGCCGACGGCCATCGTGCCCAGCGCCGACATTGCGCGCGTCATCGCGCCAATGATGCAGCAGTCGCACCATCACATCGTCAGCTGCTGGCTGGGGAGCTCTGCGGTAGCCAATGCGCGGCAAATTTTTTCCGATGCCGGCCTCGCGCATTTCGGTACGCCGGAAGAAGCGGTGCAGGCGTTCATGCAGGCGGTGGAATACCGGCGCAACCAGCAGTTGCTGGTGCAGGTGCCGGCCGCTGGCACCCAGCATGACCCGATCGACCTGAAGGCCGCGCGCGCCGTGATCGACAAGGCGCTGGCCGAAGGGCGCTTCACGCTGACCGAGCCCGAGGCCAAGGCGCTGCTCGATGCCTGTCACATTCCCATCGTCGACACGCGTACCGCGAGCACGCCGCAGCAGGCGCGGGAAGTGGCCGAGCATATCGGCTATCCGGTGGCGGTAAAAATCCTGTCGCCCGACGTGACCCACAAGACCGAGGTCGGCGGCGTTGCGCTCGACCTCGCCGATGGCGATGCGGTCGAAGCCGCCGCCACCGGCATGCAGCAGCGCTTGCTGCAACTACGTCCCGGCGCGCGGCTGCAAGGCTTCACGGTGCAGGCAATGGCGCGCCGGCCAGACGCGCATGAACTCATTGTCGGCATCACCAGCGACCACATCTTCGGGCCGGTGATCCTGTTCGGGCAGGGCGGCATTGCGGTGGAGGTGCTGCACGACCATGCGATCGCGCTGCCGCCGCTCAACCAGGTGCTGGCGCGCGACACGATCAACCGCACGCGCGTGGCCGCGCTGCTGAGGGGCTACCGCAACCGGCCCGCGGCCGACATCAATGAAGTCTGCCGCGTGATGATCCAGGTCGCGCACCTTGCCGCCGAGTTGCCCGAAGTTGCCGAGCTCGACATCAATCCGCTGCTGGCCGATGCCGATGGCGTGATCGCGCTCGATGCGCGCGTCATGCTGCGCCCTCAGGCCTTGCGCCACCGGCATGACAGGCTTGCGATCCGACCATATCCGCAGGAACTGGAAGAGCGCATGGCCTGGATGCAGGAAGAATTGGTGCTGCGACCGATCCGTCCTGAAGACAGCGAAGAGCATGTGCGCTTCGTGCAGGCGCTTGACCCGGTCGACGTGCGCATGCGTTTCTTCATTCACATGCGCGAGTTGCAGCCTTCGCAGCTGGCGCGCCTGACGCAGATTGATTACGACCGCGAGATGGCCTTCATCGCGGTACGCCTGCGCAGCGATGGCAGCGACGAGACGCTGGGCGTGGTGCGCGGCGTGGCCGACCCGGACAACCACCAGGCCGAGTTCGCGATCTGCATCCGTTCCGATCTCAAGGGCATGGGGCTGGGACACATCTTGATGTCGAAATTGATTGCCTACTTCCGCCAGCGCGGCACACGCTGGATCGTTGGTGAAGCCTTGTCAGAAAACCATGCGATCCAGGACCTGACGCGCGAGCTTGGCTTCGAGGTGCGCAGCAATATCGGCGATGGCACCGTCGAGATGAAACTCGACCTTGCTGCTTCGTCCACATGAGCGCCCGGTCATTTTTGACCTGAGTCAAGGAATTTGCCCTGCTGCATCCGTAGACTCCGAATCGCCTGAAAAGCCCGGAACGTGCACCTTCGCATGGCATTCACGGCGAGGAGCGAGTGTCCCCATGGTTTCAACAGTAGCAATCCATCCTGTCCAGCATGTTGAATTCGACGGCGGCCTGATCCGTCGGCTGTCGCAGTCCGGCCCGCGCTACACGTCTTACCCGACGGCTGACCGCTTCTCCGATCAATTCGGTTACAAGGATTACCTGCAGGCGGTCAGTCATGCGCAGTCGCGCGGCGCTCGTCATCCCTTGTCGCTGTATGTGCACATCCCGTTCTGCGACACGGTCTGCTACTACTGTGGTTGCAACAAGATCGTCACCAAGAACCGCGAGAAGGCGGCCACCTACCTCGGCTACCTGAAACGCGAGATCGCCATGCAGGGCAAGCTGTTCGCCGGCGCCAATCATGTGGAGCAGCTGCACTTCGGCGGCGGCACGCCCACCTACCTGTCCGATGCGCAGATGGACGACCTGATGCAGGTCATCCGCCGCTGGTTCCTGCTGGCCGACGATGAAAAGGGCGAATACTCGATCGAGGTCGACCCGCGCAGCGTGACCACCGAGCGCATCCACATCCTGCGCAGTCAGGGCTTCAACCGCATCAGCCTCGGTGTGCAGGACTTCGATGACGAAGTGCAGAAGGCCGTCAACCGCATTCAGCCGGAAGCGGCCACGCTGGGCGTGATCCAGGCGGCGCGCGACGCGGGATTTCGCTCGGTCAGCATCGACCTGATCTACGGCCTGCCCAAGCAGACCGTGATGTCGATGAACCAGACTCTCGACAAGGTGATCGCGGCCAACCCGGACCGTATCGCTGTCTACCATTACGCGCACCTGCCGCATCTGTTCAAGCCGCAGCGCCGCATCAACGAGGATGAGCTGCCAAGCTCTGACGCCAAGCTCGACATGCTGGCCTTGTGCATCCGGCGCCTGAATGACGCCGGCTACATCTACATCGGCATGGACCACTTCGCCAAGCCCGATGACGAACTGGCGATTGCGCAGCGTCAGGGCCGGCTGCACCGCAACTTCCAGGGCTATTCGACCCATGCGGAAGCCGATCTCGTCGCGGTCGGCGTCTCGGCCATCAGCTCGGTCGGCATGTGCTACAGCCAGAATGCCAAGACGCTCGACGAGTATTACGACCATCTCGACAGCGGCGAGCTGCCGGTGGTGCGTGGCTATACGCTGTCGCTGGACGATGTGCTGCGCCGCTTCATCATCCAGATGTTGATGTGCAATTTCGAGCTGTCGCTGCGTTCGCTCGAACAAGCGTACCCGATCACCTTCAAGGCCTACTTCACGCGCGAACTGGAAGCGCTGAAGGAACTGGCCGAACTTGGCCTGGTCACCCTCGACGATGACTGGATCACTGTCACCCTGAAGGGGCGGCTGCTGATCCGTAATGTCTGCATGGTCTTTGATCGCCACCTGCATGAGGCACGGCAGTTACAATCACAGACAGGCGTTCCCCAGCAACGCTATTCCCGTACCTTCTGAAACCGTAAGCCTGAATCGCAAGTTTTGGAATCCATCGCGCTCCTGCCGATCTTCGTGATCGGCCTGCTGGGCGGCGTGCATTGCGTGGGCATGTGCGGCGGCATCGTCAGCGCGTTTTCGATCGCGACGCCCGGCCGCCGTCCATTTCCTGTCGCTGTCACTGCTGCTCCGGCAGACCCGCCGGCCGGTCCGGCCACTTTCCTTGCTGCCGCTGCGGACAGCGGCACGCGCGTGCTCGCCTTTAACGCCGGCCGCATCGGCAGTTATGCGATCGCCGGGGCCCTGGCAGGCCTGCTCGGCAGCGTGCCGGCGCTGATCAATGTCGCCATCGTGCAGACCGCCGCTTATTGGCTTGCTAATGCAATGCTGGTCGCTTTGGGCCTGACGCTGATGAATGCCTGGCATGGACTGGCGCGCGTCGAGCAGGCCGGGCAACTGCTCTGGCGCCGGGTGCAACCGGCCATCCGCCGGCTGCTGCCGGTGCAGCATGCATGGCAGGCGCTGGCATTGGGAGGGCTGTGGGGCTGGGTACCGTGCGGCATGGTGTACAGCGTGCTGATGACGGCGCTGCTGACGGGTTCCGCAGCGCAGGGCGCGCTGGTGATGCTGGCCTTCGGTCTCGGTACCTTGCCGCTGCTGTTCTCGATCGGCATTGCCGGCACATCGATGCAGTCTTTCCTGCAGCGCCCGCGCGTGCGCGTGGCGGCCGGCGCACTGGTGCTGGCCTTCGGCGTGCTCGGTCTGGTGCGCGTCGGTACCGGCCTGTCGTATGGCTGGCTCGACAGCGTGTGTATCACGCCGGGGCATGTGCGATGACCACCGCCATGCCAGGCAATGCAGCTGCCGATATCGCGACCGGCACCGCAGCCGGCACCGCAGCCGGCGCCGTATCCAGTTCAACGGTCAGCGATCCCTCCTGCTTCCATTGCGGCCTGCCGGTACCTGTCGGCAGCCATTGGTCGGTCGTCATCGACGAGCTGCCGCGCGCCATGTGCTGCCCCGGTTGCGAGGCCGTGGCGCAATCCATCGTCGACAATGGTCTCGAAGACTTTTACCGCAATCGCCAGCAATGGCCCGACGGCGCTGCCGGCGGTCAGGCGCAACTGGTGCCCGATGCGCTGAAGCTGTATGACGCGCCGGAACTGGCGTCGCAATTCACGAATACCGAGGGCGGCGCCGAAGCGCTGCTGTCGGTCGAAGGCATACGCTGTGCCGCTTGCGTGTGGCTGATCGAAAAGCGCCTGTCGCAAGTGCCGGGCCTGCAGTCGGCCAGCCTGAATGTGGCCACCGAAAAACTGCAAGTGCGCTGGGATGCCGCGCAGTGCAAGCCCAGCGACATCCTGCATGCGGTGCGCGAAGTCGGCTATGTCGCCTACCCCTATGACCCGATTCAGCACGGCGAACGGCTGCGCAAGAATGCGCGCACGCTGTTCAAGCGGCTGTTCGTCGCCGGCTTGTCGATGATGCAGGTGATGATGTACGCGGTGCCGGCCTACGTGGCCGAGGCCGGCGCCATCGAGCCCGACATGGAAGCGCTGATGCGCTGGGCCAGCCTCGCGCTGACGGCACCGGCGGTGTTCTATTCGGCGCTGCCTTTCTATCAAGGCGCCTGGTCGGACCTGAAGGCACGCGCGCCCGGCATGGACGTGCCGGTGGCGCTGGGCATTGTGGCCGCCTTTGTCGGCAGCGTATGGGCCACCGTGACCGGGCAGGGCGATGTGTATTTCGATTCGGTCACGATGTTCATCTTCCTGCTGCTCGGCAGCCGCTACCTCGAACTGGTGGCGCGGCGTCGGGCAGCCGGATCGCTGGAGACCTTGCAGCATGCGCTGCCGGACGCCGCATGGCTGGTGCCGGGCTGGCCGGCGGTGCGCGATCTGCAGCAAGTCGCGGCCGCGCAGCTGCGCGCCGGTGATGTGGTGTTGGCAAAGCCCGGCGAGACCATCCCGGCCGACAGCGTGCTGCTCGACGGCGAGACTACGGTCGATCTGTCGCTGCTGACCGGCGAGAGCAAGCCGCAGCCGCGCCGCATCGGCGAGTCGGTCGCCGGTGGTGCTGTCAATGTCAGCCAGCCTGTTTACCTGCGCGTCGAGAAAGTCGCGCGTGACAGCACGCTGGCGGCGCTGGTGCGGCTGGTCGAGCGCGCCGGGCAGGGCAAGCCGAAGATTGCGCAATGGGCCGACCGTGTCGCCGCATGGTTTGTCGCGGCGCTGCTGCTGCTGGCGGTTGCCGTGTTCGCGTTCTGGTACTGGCATGACGCCGCGCGCGCATGGCCGGTGGCGATTGCGGTGCTGGTCGTGTCTTGCCCGTGCGCGTTGTCGCTGGCCACGCCGTCGGCATTGGCCGCAGCCACCGAGCGCCTGCTGCGGCAGCGCGTGCTGGTGATACAGCCGCATGTGCTGGAGACCTTGCACCGCGCGACGCATGTCGTGTTCGACAAGACGGGCACGCTGACCGAAGGCAAGCCTTCACTGCAGCGAACTGTCATCCTGGGCAGCATCGATGAAGCCTCGGCACTGCGCATCGCGGCCGCACTCGAATCCGGTAGCGCGCATCCGATCGCGCAAGCCTTCACCGCCGCGCAAGCCGGCGCGAAGGTCATGCTGCCGCAGGCAAGCGCGATGCAATCTGTACCGGGCTGCGGCATCGCCGCCGATGTCGAGGGCAGGCGCTGGCGCTTGGGCAGCGCGGCCTGGGTCGCCGAACTGGCAGGCACCGAGGGCAAGGCCGTGCCGGTGGCTGAGGCAGCCGGCGTCTCCGAAGTCTTTCTCGGCACTGACGGTGAATGGATCGCGCGTTTCGAATTGGCCGATGCGATCAAGGCCGATGCCGGTGCGGCGATCTCCTGGTTCCGCGAGCGCGGCTGCCGGACCGTGCTGCTGTCCGGTGATGCACCGGCGATTGCGGGCGAGGTCGCGCGGCACTTGCAGATCGATGAAGCGCATGGCGGCATGCTGCCGGCGCAAAAGATGGAGTACGTGCAGCAGCTTCAGCGGCAGGGCGCGGTCGTGGCGATGGTCGGCGACGGCATCAACGATGCCGCCGTGCTGAAGGCTGCCGATGTATCGTTCGCGATGGGTTCGGGCGCAGCGCTGGCGCAGTCGCATGCGGATGCGGTGCTACTGCATGCCAGCCTGGCATCCTTGCTGGATGCGGCGCGTGCGGCCGCGGACAGCATGCGCGTGATTCGGCAGAACCTGTGGTGGGCGACGATCTACAATCTGGTCGCGATACCGGCCGCTGCCTTTGGCTTGCTGACACCGTGGATGGCAGGTGTCGGCATGTCGGCCAGCTCGGCGCTGGTGGTGCTCAATGCGCTGCGGCTGCAGCGCGTGCAGACCGACAAGAACCTTCGATAGGCCCCGCATGGAATCCCTGTACCTGCTGATACCCTTGTCCGTGATCGTGGTCTTCATCGCGCTGTGGATCTTCTTCCGCGCGATGGATAGCGGCCAGTTCGACGACCTCGAAGGCCCGGCGCTGCGCATCCTGCAGGATGACGATCGTCCGGCGGCTGTCGAGCATGAGCACCCGCGAGAGGCGGCGAACGATGCTGCGTCGCCGGCCGATCGTCCGGGCAAGCATTGACGCCGCTTCCTGCGTCATCCATCAACCAAAGCGATACACATCGCGCCACAACAGCGTTGAGCCATTCAGGCTACCTGCGGACGGCGGCTGGCGCCAATCCATCGCGGCGAGTTCATCCACGGTGGCGGTGCGGGTGAAACAGAGCAGCAGGTTGGTGCGTGCGACGCACGCACTGATGGCCTCGGGTGCCAGCAGTCCGGACAACAGCGCCGGCAGGCGGTCGCGCAGGCGGCGCACATCGGCATAGGAGGCGTGGTCCAGCAGCGGCGGCACGCCCATGTTGCGCCAGAACGCAGGCATGTCGCCCTCCCAGCAATAATTCTCTTCGAACGCGGCACGCGTCGGAAACGCGAAGTCCTTGTCGAAGCTGGTAAAGCTGGCATTGGTGGCGTCATACAGGTAATTGCCGCCGCTTGAATCAAGATCCCCGATGATCCAGTCGACAGCCTGCTTGCGCAGCATGGCGACAATGATCTCCGGCCGGCGCGCCTCTGCGGGCGTCAGCTTTCCGGTACTGAGGTCGGGCAGCACCATCAGCGTATGGTCATCTTCGGCCACACCGGCCAATTGGTCGGCCACCAGCCGCGATATCCATGCCTGCTTGCGTTGCGGCGTGCAGGGCAGGCCGAGCCGGTTCAGAACCGCCTGCAATTGCGCCTGGTTCTCGGGCTCCATTTCACGCCAGTTGCCCGTCGTGAGGTTCCTGCCGTGAACGAAGTCCATCAGGATTCCCAGCCGGAGCTCGCCCTTGTACTCGCCGGCGGCCATCCGAACCTTGCAGATGGTTTTCCAGCCCAGTACCTCGTCCAGCCGGGAGGCGGCGACATTGTTGGCGCTACAGTTCATCCGCGGCGCAAACGCTGGCCCTGTCACATGGGAGGGACTCACACTGCCGGGATCAGGCTTGAACACGTACTGCTTGCCGTTGATGCTCAGGATCGATGTTTCGTTGTACGAGCCCTTGCTCAGGAAGCGCATCGTTGCGAAGGCCTTCTTCTTCCACAGGAAAGGTGCGGTATCGGCACGCAAAGGCAGTTGCATCGCGCGGTACAAGCGGAGGATTCGCGCACCGCGTTTGCCGTGCAGGCCGGCGGCTGCGCAGCCGGCGATTTCATCCGCGTTCAATGGCGATTCGTTCCGACCCAGCCGCTTGCTGAGTCGGATCGCGTAACCGACATCGATGCCGGACAGGCAGGCCTGCAACAGTGTGTGGCGATCGACTTGCGCGACTGACACCGCATGTAGTGTGAGCAAGCCTTCGATCAGATGGTCTGCTTCGCGTCGCTTCGCTTCATCGACCACCGGTGCCGATTGCGTCGCCAGCCAGCTGCGATTGACTGCTGCCGCCTGCTCATGCGACGGCAGCTGCGCGTAGAACTCGGGATTGACGACGCGCGGTGCCAGCACCACGAGCGCGGGTTCGGTTGCAACCTGCATTGAAGGGTGGTCGGGATGACTGGCAGCAGCGCCAGGTATCGGATATGCCAGCCTGGTCCGGATGGCCGGGCCGTTATCCGGCAGTGGAAGTGCGCTGGCACGGCCTGCTTGCGGGTTGGCCTGCAATTCGGCCTGCAAGCCGGCCTGAGATCCAGTCCGCGTTGACACCTGTGCTGAGGTGGTTTGGGTTGAGTTTTGGGTTGAGGTTTGCGCTGGGGCTTGCCCTGGAGCCTCAACGGACAGGGGCGGGACGTGGTTGGACAGGGGGGAGGAATGGCTGGAATAGGGGCGCATGGCAGGTCCGGTCAGGGCAATGGCGACTGAGGGAGGTGACAGCCAGTTAAAGTTCCGGATTGCCAAGTCGCATTGCAGCCTGACGCGTCTGCATTCCGAATACCAGATATAAGCCAAGCGCACGGTCGTCCGGCGTCCGGCCATTTTTGACTCATATCAAGGAAATTTGCCCCCCCGAAACGTACCCTGCGGCATCTTCGTCGTAAACCTTGGGGAGTTTCTGTGGACACAGCACTGAACTACAACTACCGGGTGGTCAAGCAATTCGCGATCATGACCGTGGTGTGGGGCGTGGTGGGCATGCTGGTTGGCGTTTTCATCGCCGCGCAGCTGGCCTGGCCGGCGCTAAATTTTGATATTCCTTGGCTGACCTACAGCCGCCTGCGTCCGCTGCACACGAACGCCGTCATCTTCGCGTTCGGTGGCTCCGCGCTGTTTGCGACTTCCTATTACGTGGTGCAGCGCACCTGCCAGGCGCGCCTGTTCTCGGATGCGCTGGCCGCCTTCACCTTCTGGGGCTGGCAACTGGTCATCCTCGCCGCGGCGATCTCGCTGCCGCTGGGCTATACCTCCGGCAAGGAATACGCCGAACTCGAATGGCCGATCGACATCCTGATCGCGCTGGTCTGGGTTTCGTATGCCGTGGTGTTCTTTGGCACGCTGATCAAGCGCAAGACCTCGCATATCTATGTGGCGAACTGGTTCTACGGCGCGTTCATCCTGACCGTCGCCATCCTCCATATCGTCAACTCGGCTGCGATGCCGGCGTCGCTGGGCAAGTCTTACTCGGCCTACACCGGCGTGCAGGACGCGATGATCCAGTGGTGGTACGGCCACAACGCGGTCGGCTTCTTCCTGACCGCCGGCTTCCTCGGCATGATGTACTACTTCATTCCGAAGCAGGCCGAGCGTCCGGTCTTCTCGTACCGCCTGTCCATCGTCCACTTCTGGGCGCTGATCTTCACCTACATGTGGGCGGGCCCGCACCACCTGCACTACACCGCGCTGCCGGACTGGGCGCAGTCGATCGGCATGGTGTTCTCGCTGATCCTGCTGGCACCGAGCTGGGGCGGCATGATCAACGGCATCATGACCCTGTCGGGCGCATGGCACAAACTGCGCAATGACCCGATCCTGAAGTTCCTGATCGTGTCGCTGTCCTTCTACGGCATGTCGACCTTCGAAGGCCCGATGATGTCGATCAAGACCGTCAACGCGCTGTCGCATTACACCGACTGGACCGTCGGCCACGTGCACTCGGGTGCGCTGGGCTGGGTCGGCCTGGTGTCGATGGGCTCGATCTACTACCTGCTGCCGCGCCTGTCGGGCAAGAAGGAGATGTGGAGCGTGCGCCTGGTCGAAGTGCACTTCTGGGTCGCCACCATCGGCATCGTGCTGTACATCGCCTCGATGTGGATCGCTGGCGTGATGCAGGGCCTGATGTGGCGCGCCGTGAACGCCGATGGCACGCTGACCTACACCTTCGTCGAAAGCGTGAAGGCTACCTATCCGTACTACGTGATCCGCTTCCTCGGTGGCGCACTGTACCTCGGCGGCATGCTGATCATGTTCTACAACATGATGAAGACCATCGCCGATGGCAAGCCGGTCGATGCACGCATCCCGGCCATCACCGGCGCGCACGCCTGAACCAGGAGATCTGAATGAAACTTGCTCACGAATCCATTGAGAAGAAGCCTTGGCTGCTGGCGATCCTGGTGATCCTGGTGGTCAGCATCGGCGGCCTGGTCGAGATCGTTCCGCTGTTCTTCCAGAAGTCCACCACCGAGCCGGTGGCGGGCCTGACGGTGTACAGCCCGCTGCGCCTCGCCGGCCGCGACATCTACGTCCGTGAAGGCTGCTACAACTGCCACTCGCAGATGATCCGTCCGTTCCGCGCCGAGACCGAGCGCTATGGCCACTACTCGGTCGCTGGCGAATTCGTCTACGACCGCCCGTTCCAGTGGGGCTCCAAGCGCACCGGTCCGGACCTGGCCCGTGTCGGCGGCCGCTACAGCGATGAATGGCATCGCGCCCACCTGATCAACCCGCGTGACCTGGTGCCCGAGTCGAACATGCCCGGCTATCCGTGGCTGGCCAAGAATGCGCTGGACCCGCAGGAGATCGTGCCGAAGCTGAAGGCGCTCAAGCGCCTCGGCGACCCGTACACCGACGAGCAGATCGCGGTCGCGCCGAAAGAACTCGAAGGCAAGACCGAACTCGATGCGCTGGTCGCCTACCTGCAGGGCATGGGCGTGCAGATCAAGGCGCGGAGGTAAGCATGGACTTCCTATCCCTCGTGTCGGATGCGCGCAGCGCCATCACGCTGCTGTGCATGCTGACCTTCCTCGGCATCATCGCGTGGGCTTACAGCGCACGTCGCAAGAATGACTTCGAAGAGGCGGCCATGCTGCCCTTCGCGGACGAAGACATGAACACTCAATCGCAGGAGCCGCGACATGGCTGATTTCATCAACGGATTCTGGGGTCCTTACATCACCGTCATCACCATCGTCTCCATCATTGGCTGCGGTTTGCTGCTGTGGTCGCAGTCGTCGGTGAAGATCGAGATACCCAAGAACGGCAAGGCCGAAACCACCGGCCACAGCTGGGACGAGGGCCTGGAAGAGCTGAACAACCCGATGCCGCGCTGGTGGATGTGGCTGTTCTACATCACCATCGTGTTCGGTTTTGCTTATCTCGCGCTGTATCCGGGCCTCGGCACCTATGCCGGCAAGCTGGGCTGGAAGTCGACCGGCGAGTACGAAGCCGAACTGCAGGCAGCCGACGCCGAATACGGCCCGCTGTTCCAGAAGTTCAAGGGCACCGACGTCAAGGCGCTGGCCGCCGACCCGCAGGCCCGTGCCATCGGCGAGCGCCTGTTCCTGACCTACTGCTCGCAGTGCCATGGGTCGGACGCGCGCGGCAACAAGGGCTATCCGAACCTGACCGATACCGACTGGCTGCATGGCGGCGATCCGGAGACGATCAAGACGACGCTGCTCAAAGGCCGCCATGGCCAGATGCCTTCGATGGCCGCTGCCGTCGGTGGTGAAAAGGACATTGAGAATGTCGCCCACTACGTGCAGTCGCTGTCGGGCGCCGCGCATGACCCGATCAAGGCCTCGTTCGGCAAAGAGAAGTTCGGCGCCTGCGCCGCCTGCCATGGTGCAGATGGCAAGGGCAACCCGGCGCTCGGCGCACCGAACCTGACCGACAAGGTCTGGCTGTATGGCGGCAGCACCGCGACCATCATGGAAACCATCCGCAAGGGTCGCGACAACGTGATGCCGGCCTTCGAGGAATTCCTCGGTGAAGACAAGGTCCACGTGCTGGCCGCCTACGTCTGGGGCCTGTCGAACAACTCGACGCTGGACGCCGCGAAGTAATACAGCAAGATCCGCTTCCGCAGGGACGGCCGCCCGGCCGTCCCCCGGAATGCGTCGAAGCACAGCCGGAAAGCCCAATGGAAAGCTCGTCTCCGCAAGTCTCTGTCATCAAGATGTATGCAGCGCGGGAGGAAATTTATCCGCGCGAAATCCAGGGTCGCTATGCGAGCCTGCGCTGGCTGTTCGTCTGGCTGACCCAGGCGCTCTTCTACGGCCTGCCCTGGTTGCAATGGAATGGCCGGCAAGCCGTGCTGTTCGATCTCGGTGCCCGAAAGTTCTACATTTTCGGCATCGTGCTGTGGCCGCAGGACTTCATCTACCTCGCCGCGCTGCTGATCATCTGCGCCTATTCGCTGTTCCTGTTCACGGCTATCTTCGGCCGCGTCTGGTGTGGCTTCACCTGTCCGCAGACGGTCTATACCGAGATCTTCATGTGGATAGAGCGCAAGATCGAAGGCAACCGCAGCGCGCGCATGCGCCTCGACCGCCAGCCCCTGTCGCTCGACAAGTTTTCACGCAAGACCGCCAAGCATCTCGCCTGGGGTGCGGTCGGGCTGTGGACCGGCTTTACCTTCGTCGGCTATTTCACGCCCATCCATGTATTGGGCGACGAAATCGTGGCCTGGTCTCTGGGCCCCTGGGAAGCATTCTGGGTCCTGTTCTACGGCTTCGCCACCTATGGCAATGCCGGCTGGATGCGCGAGCAGGTTTGCAAGTACATGTGTCCGTACGCGCGCTTCCAGAGCTCGATGTTCGACAAGGACAGTCTGATCATCACCTATGACAAGGAACGCGGCGAGCCGCGCGGTGCGCGCAGCAAGAACGACGCGGAAGGCGCGAAGGCACTGGGCGACTGCATCGACTGCTCGATGTGCGTGCAGGTCTGCCCGACGGGCATCGATATCCGCAATGGCCTGCAGTATGACTGCATCGGTTGTGCCGCCTGCGTCGATGCCTGCAACAGCGTGATGGACAAGATCGGTGCGCCGCGCGGACTGGTCCGTTACTGGACCGACCATGCGGCCGCGCATCGCTGGTCGTCGGCCGAGATCCTGCGCCATGCATTCCGCCCGCGGGTGCTGATCTATAGCGCCGTGCTGCTGGTCATCGTGTCGGTCTTCTTTGGCACGCTGTTCGCGCGCACGCCGCTGAAGATGGATGTGATCCGCGACCGCGGCTCGATGGGTCGCGAAATCGAGAACGGCATGATCGAGAACGTGTACCGGCTGCAGGTCATGAACACCGAAGAGACTGCGCATCGCTACAAGATTTCGGTGTCGGGCATCGATACGATCAAGTTGCATGGCAAGGACGAGATCGAGCTGGGTGCGACGGAATCGCGTGGCGTGCCGGTCAACGTGCGGGTCGATGAAGGCCACGGCAACAAGGGCTCGAACAAGATCTGGTTCACGATCACTGCGCTCGACGAGCAGGGGGTCGAAGTGAAGGAAAAGGCGGTGTTCTTCGTTCCGCGCTGAGCGCGCAATGAACTGCCGCATCAGCCGCTGACAGCGGGCTCCTTGCCAAGGGCGGGGCCGCGCAGGCCGGTTGAGGCAGCAGATCACATCCGATACGGAAAGCAATCATGCATACTTTGCACATGGACAAACCTTCCACCGAACCCTGGTACCGGCATCGCTGGCCCTGGCTGCTGATGCTGGGCCCGGTCGTCGTGCTGGTGGCCGGCTTCATCACGATGTGGATCTCGTTCTCCGGCGCCGATGCGCTGGTGGTCGATGATTACTACAAGCAGGGCAAGGCCATCAATCAGGACTTGCGACGCGATCGCGTCGCGGCCGAACGCGGCCTGGCGGCAGCCTTGCGCTATGATGCCGCGGCCGGTCGCGTGCTGGGCAAGGTGACGGGCATGCGCCAGGCAGCGGATGCAGCGCCGCTGACGGTGCTGCTGGTGCATCCGACCGTGCCGCAGAAAGACATCCGCCTGAGCGTGGTGCCGAATGCGAACGGTGATTTCGAACTGCCGCTGGCCATGCTCGAACGCGCCAACTGGCAGGTGCAGCTCGAAGACGGCCAGCGCCAGTGGCGCCTGCATGGTCAGTGGTTGTGGCCGCAAAACAAGCATGTCGACATCCAGCCGCAGCGCCAGGATGCAGGGGGGAGATAACGCATGATGAAGTTGGCAATGGCAGTCCTGTGGCCTTCATTTCTTTCGGCGATCATGGCCGAGGGTCTGTTTTTCTCGACCTTCGATCCGATGGACCTGATGCTGGCCGGCGGCCATGCCGAGCTGCCGTCGATTGCAGCGTATACGCTGGGATTCTTCTTCTTCTGGGCTTTTGCGGCTATTGCCAGCATGCTGAGCCTTTACCTGTTCAAGGCTGAAGAAGCCCCCAAACAGCCACCATTCTGAGCGCCTGCCAAGCCGGATGGCGAAGATGCCAGACAAAACACAACGGCCCGCAATCGCGGGCCGTTTTTGTTGGCGCTTGCTTTCCTGGCGGCGTCAGCTGGCTGAGCGTTCGCCTCAGTTGCAGGTTTCGGTGCCGGCCGCGATCGCACGCAGCCTTTCCGGTTGCAGCAGTTCGATCTCGCGATTGGCCACGCGCAGCAGGCCATCTTTCTTCAGCTTCGACAGCAAGCGGCTGATGCTCTCGATCGTAAGTCCGAGGTAGTTGCCGATTTCCTCGCGCGACATGCGCAGCTGGAAAGTGGTCGACGAATAACCGCGCGCCGCATAGCGCGACGACAGGTTGACCAGGAAAGCGGCAAAGCGCTGTTCGGCGCGCATATTGCCCAGCAAAAGCATCACGCTTTGTTCGCGCGTGATTTCCTGACTCATCATCCGGTGGAAGTGGTGCAGCAGCGTCGGTATGGTGCCGAATAATTCCTCGAGACGTGCAAATGGAATCTCGCAGACTTCGCTGTCTTCCAGCGCCATCGCATCGCAATGATGGCGGTCAGCGCTGATCGCATCCATGCCCAGCAATTCGCCGGCCATCTGGAAGCCCGTGATCTGCTGCTCGCCATTGGCGCTGACCTGATAGGTCTTGAAGTGGCCGAGGCGTATTGCGTACAACGTGGTGAACGGGTCGTCCATCCGGTACAGCAGCGTATCCTTCGGCACCTTGCGGCGGCGACCGATGATCTGGTCCAGCTTGTGCATGTCCAGCTCGCCCAGTCCCATCGGCAGGCACAGCTGGTGCATGCTGCACGCCGAGCAGCTGGCACGCAGGGCCTGCATGTTCAGGTTCGCGGCGGGGGTAAGGGGCTGGGCTTGGCTCATAGTTAAGGCGCAACGAAAGTATCCGCCAATTTACCGCATTCGGCGCGGCTGTGCCACTTTCGTTAGTAAATCTGAATTATTCAACCAGCTCATACGGCAGGCCGACATAGTTCTCGGCAATGTTCGCCCGGCCGGCGTCGGAGCCGGTGTAATAAGCCAGTTCCGCTTCCTGGATGCGCTGGTTGAACGGGTCGTCGGAGAACTTGTGCAGGATGGACGTCATCCACCACGAGAAGCGCTCGGCCTTCCAGATGCGGCGCAGGCAAAGCTCCGAATATTTCGCCACCAGGTCGGTGCGGCCTTCCTTGTAGCGCTTGCGCAGCACGTGGTACAGCGTGTAGACGTCGCTGGCGGCGAGGTTCAGTCCCTTCGCGCCGGTCGGCGGCACGATATGGGCGGCATCGCCAACCAGGAACATGCGGCCGAACTGCATGGGCTCGGCGACAAAGCTGCGCAGCGGTGCAATACTCTTTTCGATCGACGGACCCGTGACCAGGCGGTTGGCGGTGTCTTGCGGCAGGCGCGCGCGCAGCTCGTCCCAGAAGCGCTCGTCCGACCAGTCCTCGATCTTGTCGTCCAGCGGGCATTGCACGTAATAGCGCGACAGCATCGCCGAGCGCATGCTGCACAGCGCGAAGCCGCGCGGGTGGTTCGCATAGATCAGCTCATGATCCACCGGCGGTGTGCGCGACAGGATGCCCAGCCAGCCGAAAGGATAGACGCGCTCGAACAGCTTGATGCGATCGGCCGGCACCGACTTGCGCGATACGCCATGGAAGCCATCGCAACCGGCGATGTATTCGCATTCCAGTTTGTGCTGCTGGCCATCCTTCGTGAACGTCACGTACGGCTGCTCGCTGTCGAACTCGTGCACCGCCACGTCCTGCGCTTCATAGATCGTGCTGGCGCCGGAAGCAGTGCGCGCATTCATCAGGTCGCGCGTGACTTCGGTCTGGCCATACACCATTACGGTCTTGCCGCCCGAATGTTTCTTCAGGTCGATGCGCTCGACGCGGCCCGAGAAAGACAGCGCGAATCCCTCATGCACCATGCCTTCGCGGTCCATGCGCTCGCCGACTTGCGCCTCGCGCAGCAGGTCGACCGTGCCCTGTTCCAGCACGCCGGCGCGTATGCGCGACAGCACATAGTCCGGCGACTTCGCCTCGACGATCACATTGGCAATGCCCTGCAGGTCCAGCAGGCGTCCGAGCAGCAGGCCCGACGGGCCGGCGCCGATGATGGCGACTTGGGTCTTCATGATGTCTCCTCGCGGGGGCGGCGGCCCTTGTAATTTTCAATCCGCCATCATCGCGTCTCCGCCCTCTGCAGGGAATGGACGTTTCCGAAGGAAAATTGTACATTTCGAGGAATTCCTGCCTATATGGGTCCCTTGAGCCGCCTGATGAGTACTCCGATGAGCCCCCGGCGCCGCGCTGCCGCCGCCCCATCTCCCGTTCCCGTCTACCAGCTCTACGGAGAGGGCCAGCCATGGCTGACGCCGGACCTTGTGCATGTGGAGTCGATTGCTGCGCGCAGCCGATTGCACCAGTGGGAAATTCGGCCGCACCGGCACCACGGGCTGTTCCAATTGCTGTGGCTGCAGCAGGGCAGCGCCGATGTGCAGCTCGACGGCCGCAGCGACAAGCTCGCATCGGGCAGTGTGCTGCTATTGCCGCAGCACTGCGTGCACGGCTTTCATTTTTCGCCCAATGCGCAAGGGGTGGTGGTGACGCTGGCCTATGCGTTCTTTGCGCGCCTGCACGGCGGACTGGGCGAAAGCCTGGCCGCGATGGCCTCCGCGCAGACGCTGCTGTTGTCCGAAGGCGGCCATCAGGCCGAGATCGAAGCCTTGCTGCCTGCCCTGCTGCGCGAATATGGCGGGCAGGGCGAGCATAGGCACTTGCTGCTCGAGTCCTTGCTGGTCAGTGTCTTGTGCTGGCTCAGGCGCGAACCCGCGGCGCGCGATGCGCTGACCGCCAGCGACCGCGGCCGGCAATACCTGTCAGCCTTTTCTGCTGCCATCGAGCGCAGCTATGCGCAGCACCTGCCGCTGGATCAGTATGCGGAACAGCTGGGCATCAGCACCGCGCACCTGAACGCGGTCTGCCGCGAACTGGCGGGCTGTTCGGCGCTGTCGCTGGTGCATGCGCGGCTGATGCTCGAAGCCAGGCGCAACCTGGTGTACACGTCGATGAGCGTGCGCGATATCGGTGATGCATTGGGGTTTGCCGACCCTGCCTATTTCACGCGCTTCTTCAAGCGCGGCAGCGGGCTGTCGCCGCGCCAGTTCCGGGAACAGGCGCAGCAGGCAGGTCAGCAGCAGATGGCCTGACGATCGTCAGGCGCGGAGGAGGAGGGGACGGGGCTCAGGGCTCAGGGCAGCAGCACCGACAGTTCGGACGCTGCGGTGAGCAAGGCGGGCAGGAAGGTCTGTTCGAGCTGCGCGCGCGACACGCGGGTCGCTTGTGCGCCGATGTTGAGCGCCGCCATCGTTGCGCCCGATGCGCCGCGCACCGGCACCGCAATCGAGCGCAATCCGATTTCCAGCTCTTCTTCCACGAGCGCAAAGCCGCGCTGGCGAGTCTCGGCGATGATCTCGCGCAGTCGCGCTTCATTCACCACCGTACGGTCGGTATAGGCCACCAGCTTCACCTTGGACAGGTACTGGTCCAGCGCCGCTTCCGTCAGCCCGGCCAGCAGCACGCGGCCAAGCGAAGTGCAGTACGCCGGCAGGCGGCTGCCGGCATTCAGCGCCACCGACAGCACGCGCGAAGTCTGCGAGCGCGAGATGTACAGCACCTCGTTGTCTTCGAGGACAGCCAGCGAGCAGGATTCGTTGAGCGTGCGCGACAACTGATTCAGGCAGGGCTGGGCCGAGACGGTGAGGGGCGTCGACGACAGGTAGGAGTAACCCAGGGTCAGGATTTTCGGCTTCAGGAAGAAATTGTTGGCTTCCGAATCCGCATAGCCCAGCTGCTTGAGCGTGTACAGGCAGCGGCGCACGGCGGCACGCGGAATGCCGGTCTTGTGGCTGATCTGCGCAATCGTCATCGCACGGCGCTGGTCGCTGAAAGCCTTCACCACTGCCAGCCCGCGTGCCAGCGAGGTCATGAAACTCGGGTCGGTCAGCGCGTCGATTTCTTCGGCAATCGTCAGCGGGCGCGAGGGTGCGGCGCTTGCCGCGGCGCCGGCGGCTGCGGTGGCTCCGGCGGCTGCGGTCGCAGCTGCGGCTGGCAACGGCGCGCGCTGGACTTCTTTCGTGGGTTCGGGCATCGGGGTGGAGACGTTCTGCATGGTCGTTTCGCTCACGGAAAGTTTGTGTCGTTCGAACTACGGATTGGACCGCCCGGTCCGCGCAAGTCGGGAAGGGGCGTTGCATCGAAGCGTTACCGTAACGGAACTCAATAATTATTTGATAATCCCTGTGCTTGCTTGCGATTGATCCCGTATGAATTGTCCGCAAACGACGAATTTCTGCGTCTTGCTGACAACACTCGCTTTACTGTGGTCGACCAGCGGTGTTCGGGCATCGCACACAAATTGCGCAAGCCTGCTTGTTCGGTCGTTTCATGGAGGATAAACTCAGCCGTTGTTCTATTACCAGTTATTTGTTCGTTTATCGAACATCTTTCCGGTAACTTGATAACAAAGAAAATATAAACTCCCGGAGGCCATCCTTGGTCAACAAGATCGTTCCCGACCTCGCGCAAGCCGTGGCCGGCATTCACGACGGTGCGACCGTCATGATTGGCGGATTCGGCAATGCCGGCATGCCCAAAGCGCTGATCGATGCGCTGATTGACCAGGGCGCGCGCGACCTCACCATCGTCAATAACAATGCCGGCAACGGCGACACCGGGCTGGCGGCCCTGCTGGCCGCGGGCCGCGTGAAAAAGATCATTTGTTCTTTCCCGCGCCAGGCCGATTCGCATGTGTTCGACGGCCTCTACCGTGCCGGCAAGATCGAGCTCGAACTGACGCCGCAGGGCAACCTCGCCGAACGCATACGCGCGGCCGGCGCCGGCATTGGCGGCTTCTTCACGCCGACCGGCTATGGCACCAAGCTGGCCGACGGCAAGGAAACGCGCGTCATCAATGGCCGCCCTTATGTGTTCGAGCTGCCCATCCACGCCGACTTCGCACTGATCAAGGCGCTCAAGGGCGACCGCTGGGGCAACCTCGTCTACCGCAAGGCCGCACGCAACTTCGGCCCGATCATGGCCAGCGCCGCGAAATGCACCATCGCTGAAGTCAATGAAGTCGTGGCCCTGGGCGAACTCGATCCCGAAGTCATCGTCACGCCGGGCATCTTCGTCCAGCGCATCGTGCAAGTCGGAGGTGGCCAATGAAGCGTTTTACCCGTGATGAAATCGCACAGCGCGTCGCGCGCGACATTCCCGAAGGCGCGTACGTGAACCTCGGCATCGGCTTGCCGACCATGGTCGCGAACCATCTCGACAAGTCGAAAGAAATTTTCCTGCACAGCGAAAACGGCATCCTCGGCATGGGCCCGGCGCCCGCGCCGGGACAGGAAGATGAAGATCTGATCAATGCCGGCAAGCAGCCCGTCACCTTGCTGACCGGCGGCGCCTATTTCCATCACGCCGATTCATTCGCCATGATGCGCGGCGGCCACCTGGACATTTGCGTGCTGGGTGCCTTCCAGGTGTCGGCGCAAGGCGATCTGGCGAACTGGCATACCGGTGCGCCGGATGCGATCCCTGCGGTCGGCGGTGCGATGGACCTGGCGATCGGCGCGAAAAAAGTGTTCGTAATGATGGAACTGCAGACCAAGAGCGGCGAAAGCAAGATCGTCAGCCAATGCAGCTACCCGCTGACGGGCGTAGCCTGCGTATCGCGCATCTATACGGATCTCGCCGTGTTCGATGTCACGCCGGCAGGCTTGCGCGTGACTGACATGGCCGACGGCGTCAGCCTCGACGCGCTCAAAGAGATCACGGGCCTGCCCTTGCTGGCCGGCTGAGTTGAACCATCCCCCAAGAACGACAGGAAGCCATTGATGAGAGAAGCCTATATCTGCGATGCGATCCGTACCCCGATCGGTCGCTTCGGTGGCGCGCTGAAAGATGTGCGCGCCGATGACCTTGGTGCCGTGCCGCTGCGCGCGCTGCAGGAGCGCAATCCTACGGTCGACTGGAAAGCCGTCGATGAAGTGATCTATGGCTGCGCCAACCAGGCCGGCGAAGACAACCGCAATGTGGCGCGCATGTCCTCGCTGCTGGCGGGACTGCCGATCGAGGTACCGGGCTCCACCATCAACCGCCTGTGCGGCTCCGGCATGGATGCGCTCGGTACCGCCGCCCGTGCGATCAAGGCTGGCGAGGCATCGCTGGTGATCGCCGGCGGCGTCGAATCGATGACGCGCGCGCCCTTCGTGATGGGCAAGGCCGACAGTGCGTTCTCGCGCAACGCGCAGATCTTCGACACCACCATCGGCTGGCGCTTCGTCAATCCGCAGATGAAGGCGCTGTACGGCGTCGATGCGATGCCCGAAACAGCCGAGAACGTCGCCACCGACTACCAGATCAACCGGGCCGACCAGGATGCGTTCGCCGTCCACAGCCAGAACAAGGCCGCTGCTGCCCAAGCCAACGGCATCCTGGCCGACGAGATCGTGCCAGTCATCATTCCGCAAAAGAAAGGCGAGCCGGTCACGGTGCTGCATGACGAGCACCCGCGCGCGACCTCGACCGAGGCACTGGCCAAGCTGAAAGGCGTGGTGCGCCCGGATGGCACGGTGACCGCCGGCAATGCCTCCGGCGTCAACGATGGCGCTTGCGCCTTGCTGCTGGCCGATGGCGACACGGCGGCCAAATACGGCCTGACGCCAAAGGCCCGCGTGATCGGCATGGCTACTGCCGGCGTGCCGCCGCGCGTGATGGGCATCGGCCCGGTGCCGGCCGTGCAGAAGCTGCTCAGGCAGACCGGCTTTACGCTCGACCAGATCGACGTGATCGAACTCAACGAAGCCTTTGCAGCGCAGGGGTTGGCCGTGCTGCGCCAACTCGGTATCGCCGACAATGATCCGCGCGTGAACCCGAATGGCGGTGCGATTGCTCTCGGTCACCCGCTCGGCATGAGCGGCGCGCGCCTCGTGACCACGGCCATGTACCAGCTGCACCGTACCGGCGGCCGCTATGCGTTGTGCACGATGTGCATCGGTGTCGGCCAGGGTATTGCCGTACTGATCGAGCGTGTCTGAACGCCATTGCCAGTCGTTGAAAGCCTACTTGAAACCTACCTGCAAACAGGTTGAAACAAGCGAGCTGAAGCCGACCCGATGGCAAGCTGATGCCAAGCTGATGCAGCGCTGATGCAGCGCTGATGCAGCACCACCGTCTCAGCATTGATGCCCGCATGGTCGCGGAGATTCCCATTTCCGCGGCCATCGGCGAAAATCAGCACTGAGCGGAAGCCATCAGCGACCACAGGCTGCAGCAAGCGCTCAGCGCGGATCAGCCATGCAGCCAAGATCCGGCCGGATCACTTTGCCGCCGGCCTTGAACAAGAACGATACTCCGCAGAGACGAGACCTCCATGTCCAAGCTCCACCCTTACCATCAGCCCGCACCGGGCAGCCATTCCGACTACCTGTACCCCGGCTACGCATCGACCGTGAAGCGTTCGCCGTCGCAGCCGCTGATCTTGCTGCCGCAATCGCTGACCGAGATTACCGGTCCCGTGTTCGGCCACGAGCGCGTACGCCCGCAAGATGCCGACCTGACCAAACAGCACGCCGGCGAGCCGCTGGGCGAGCGCATCATCGTCACCGGCCGCGTAATGGATGAAGACGGCCACCCCGTACGCAACACCCTGGTCGAAATCTGGCAGGCCAATGCTGCCGGCCGTTACCAGCACAAGCGCGACCAGCACGATGCGCCGCTCGATCCGAATTTCACCGGCACCGGTCGCATGATGACCGATGACCAGGGCAATTACCGCTTCACCACGATCCGTCCCGGCGCCTACCCGTGGCGCAATCATCCGAATGCCTGGCGTCCGGCGCACATTCACTTCTCGCTGTTCGGCAATGCCTTCGCGACGCGTCTGGTCACGCAAATGTATTTCCCCGGCGATCCGTTGCTGCCGTTCGACCCGATCTATAACGCCGTGCCCGAAGGCGCGCGCGAGCGCATGATCTCGTCGTTCGAACTCGACGTCACCGAACCCGAGCATGCGCTCGGCTTCCGCTTCAATATCGTCCTGCGCGGCCGCGATGCGACGCCGATGGAGAAATAATCGATGAAAAATGCGATGAAACACGGTCTCACCCCTTCACAGACCGTCGGTCCCTACCTGCACATCGGCCTCGACTGGCTGACCAGCACCGAGCTCGCGCCGGCAGGCGTTGCCGGCGAGCGCATCGTGATCCAGGGCCAGGTGCTCGACGCCGACCGCCAGCCGATTCCCGATGGCATGGTCGAGATCTGGCAAGCGAATTCGCACGGCAAGTATGCGCATGTCGATGACCAGCGCGCGCTGCCGCTGGATCCCGGCTTCCATGGCTTCGGCCGCGTGGCCACCGATGAGCAGGGACGTTTCCGTTTCTCGACCATCAAGCCCGGCAGCGTGCCCGATGCGCAAGGCCGTCCGCAGGCGCCGCACCTGATCGTCAACGTCTTTGCGCGCGGTTTGCTGAAGCAACTGGTGACCCGCATGTATTTCCCCGGCGATGCGCACGATACCGACAGCGTGCTGCAACTGGTGCCAGTCGCACGCCGCGAAACCCTGGTGGCCAAGCCGGCCGGTGCAGGTGTGGTTGAATGGAACGTGCTGATCGGTGGGGGCGGTGACGAAACCGTCTTCTTCGAACTCTGATCGAAGCTAACTGAGGATAGGAAGTCCCGTTCATGGCCGCCAATGCGCTGACAGCCCGCATGTTCTCGAACGCAGCGATGCAGCAAGTGTTCTCATCCGAGAACACGATACAGCGCATGCTCGATTTTGAAGCCGCGCTCGCGCATGCGCTGGCGGCCGAAGACGTGATTCCGTCCGCTGCCCCGGCGGCGATCAAGGCTGCTTGCGAAGCCTCGCGCATCGACCAGAAGGCGCTGGCAGCCGCTGCACGCATGGCCGGCAATCTCGCCATTCCCCTGGTCAAGCAATTGACGGCCGAAGTGGCCGCCATCGATGCCGATGCCGCGCGCTACGTGCACTGGGGTGCGACCAGCCAGGACGTTATCGACACCGGCCTCGTGCTGCAGCTGCGCGAGGCCATCGACCTGATCTCGGTCGAACTGGGCGAACTGGCCGATGCACTGGCCGGCCTCGTGCATCGCCATCGCGAGACCGCGATGATTGGGCGCACCTGGATGCAGCATGCATTGCCGATCACCTTCGGCCTGAAGGCCGCCGGCTGGCTCGATGCCGTGATGCGCCACCAGCAGCGCCTGCATGAACTGCGCGCGCGCATCGCCGTGCTGCAGTTCGGTGGCGCGGCTGGCACGCTGGCCAGCCTCGGCAACCGTGGTTTGCCGGTGGCTGATGCGTTGGCGCATGCACTCGAACTGAAACTGCCGCACCTGCCCTGGCATGCGCATCGCGATCGCATCGCCGAATGCGCGACCGTGTTCGGCTTGCTGACCGGTACACTGGGCAAGATCGCGCGCGACCTGTCGCTGCAGATGCAGACTGAAGTCGCCGAACTGTCGGAACCGGCCGCGCCCGGGCGCGGCGGTTCATCCACCATGCCGCACAAGCGCAACCCGGTCGCCAGCGCCGCCGTGCTGGCCGCCGCTGCTCGCGTGCCCGGACTGGTGGCCACGATGCTGGCGGCCATGGACAATGAACATGAGCGCGCGCTCGGCGGCTGGCAAGCCGAATGGGACACGCTGCCCGAGATCGCAACGTTGTGCGGCGCTGCGCTGACGCAAATGCGCGACGTGATCGAAGGTTTGAATGTTGATGCGGTGCGCATGCGCGCCAACATCGATATCACGCGCGGTCTGGTGATGGCCGAGGCCGTATCGCTGGCGCTGGCCGCGCACATCGGGCGCTCGCATGCGCACGAGTTGGTCGAGACGGCGTGCCATCGCGCTCTTGCGCAAGGTCAGAGCTTGCTCGCGGTGCTGCGCGCCGACCCGCAGGTGACCGGCATCATGCCCGCACAGGAACTGGAAAAACTGTTCGAACCGCTGGCGTATACCGGCGAAGCCGGCGCCCTGGTGGACCGGGTGCTGGCCGCGCATCGCGCGCGCAAGGCCTGAGTACGGGTAGCTGCGGCAGGACACAGCACGACAAGACAAAGCACGACAAGACAATTGGAGCGAGACTATGGCCATTTTTGATTCCGGCAAGGGCAAGCTGCATTACCAGCTTGAAGGCGCCGAAGACGCGCCGCTGCTGGTGCTGTCGAATTCCCTCGGGACCACCCTCGACATGTGGGTGCCGCAAATGCCTGCGCTGCTCGAGCATTTCCGCGTGCTGCGCTATGACACGCGCGGTCACGGGCAGTCCGAGGTCACGCCCGGCCCGTACTCGATCGCGCAGCTCGGCAATGACGTGCTGGCGCTGCTCGACCATGTGAAAGCGCCGCGCGCGCACTTCTGCGGCTTGTCGATGGGCGGCATGACCGGCATCTGGCTCGGCATCCATGCGCCGGACCGCATCGACCGCCTCGTGCTCTGCAATACCAGCGCCGCGATCGGCGTGCCAGAGATGTGGAATGCGCGCATCGCGCAAGTGCGGCAGGGCGGTCTGGCCGCCGTCATCGATGCCGTGCTCGAACGCTGGTTCACGAATGACTTCCTGTCGCATGCGCCGGCCCAGGTCGACCGTGTGCGCGCGATGCTGGCCAATACGCCAGTCGAAGGCTATGTCGCCAACTGCGCTGCCGTGCGCGACATGGACCAGCGCGCCGATCTCGGCCGCATCGCCACGCCGACCCTGGTCATTGGCGGCAAATACGACAAGTCGACGCCGCCCGAACATGGCGAACTGATCGCCAAATCGGTGCCGGGCGCGCGCTATGTGGAACTGAGCGCTGCCCACCTGTCGAACTGGGAGGCGGCGCAAGCCTTCACCCGACATGCGGTCAATTTCCTGCGCGGGGAACAGCATGGCTGATCACAAGCCGGACCTCAACCCTGACCAGCGGCGCAGCGAGATCTTCGAACAAGGCATGGTCGTGCGCCGCGCGGTGCTGGGCGATGCGCATGTCGATCGCGCGCAAGCCAACCGTACCACGTTCACCGATGACTTCCAGGACCTGATTACCCGCTATGCGTGGGGCGAGATCTGGACCCGCGAAGGACTGCCGCGCCATACGCGCAGCCTGATGACCATCTGCATGATGGTCGCGCTGGGCCGCGAAGAAGAACTGAAGCTGCACCTGCGCGCCGCCGCCAACAATGGCGTCACGCGCGATGAGATCAAGGAAGCCTTGCTGCAGACAGCCATCTATTGCGGTGTGCCGGCGGCCAATTCCGCCTTCGCGCTGGCGCAGAAGGTGTTTGCCGAAATCGACGACAAGGGCTGAGTTCGCTCAAGCGCGCGCCACTTCCTGCCGCATCCGCGCATTGCCGGCGCTGTCATTTGCCGCCCCCTGAGGTCAGACCCCGGTAAGGTCTGCTTGCAAGGAGGGCGCCATGAATACCCGGCAATTCGCGCTGATCGCCGGCATCATCTACCTGCTGGTGGCCATCGGTGGCTTCCTGCCCGACATGCTTCGGCCACTGCCGGCCGACAGCCCGCACATCACCATCCATCTGCTCGAAGGTAAGCTGTTCGGCTATTTCCCGGTCAACATCGCCCATACGCTGGTGCACCTCGGCATAGGCCTGTGGGGAACGATCGCGGCACGCAGCGACTACGGTGCGATCATCTATTCACGCACGCTCGCGCTGCTGTTCGCAGTGCTGGCGATCATGGGATTGTTCCCGACGCTGAACGTGGCTTTCGGCTTGCTGCCCTTGTACGGCCATGACATCTGGCTGCATGCGGCGACGGCCGCCCTCGGTACCTACTTCGGCTACTACGCCGACGCGCGCCTGCGCAGTTGAGTAGCCGATGTTGGGTTTGCCACTATTGAGTTGCCGTCGCTGAGTGTCGAGTCGCGACCCTATTCGATGCTCAGCCGCGGCAGCCAGTTCGATCCCGGGTCGGCTTCGGTGAAATCGGCCGGCTTCAGCGGGCGCTGCCGCTCCTCGACTGGCAGGATGTCCGGCGCGATGAAGGGCGCCATGTCGACTTCCAGCAGCTCGCCGACCAGCTTGTCGCCGTCGCGATGCAGCTTGTAGTACATGCCGTTGAACGGGTTCACGTGCAGGTCCTTGGCGCGGGTGCGCATGAACATCAGCGCGTACTCGAGGGGCAGCAGGTCGTCGTCCGATATCAGCGCCGCCTCGTTATGCACGGGGAACCAGCACAGGCGCTGCACCGGACCGGTCAGGCACAGGAAGGGACGCATCGCGAGGAAGTATTCCTGCATGTTGTCGGCCATCGTGATCTTGAATGCCGACTTGCCGTTGCCAGCATCGGTGAATGTCACATGGCCGATGGTGTGCCGCTCACCAGCGGCATTCGACAGCACGATCGCACGCTTGCCGACAGGCGGCGCAGCATGGGCGGCCGGGGCGCTGCACAGGCAGGCCAGCATGGTCACCGTGGCCGCAGTGGCCGCGATCAGGTCCAGGCACTTCCTCATGGGTGTCTCCCCGCAATTCTTCTTGTGCCGGCCAGTATACGACGGCGGGCACCGGCATTTCGACAGCGCAGGCTGCAGGGTTCCGGTATAGTCGCTGCGACAGATGGCAAGCTGGCAAGAGGAGAGGGCAGTGACGCAGGCAGCAGGAAAAGAAAGACAAGGTTCTCAGGGATCAGAAGCAGTGCAAGGCGCCCCGCAGGGCGGCAGCCAGCAGGCCGGCGTCAAACAGTCCGACGTCAAGCAGGCTGACGGCCGCAGGCGCTACGTGGTGATGGGCGCCGGCGCGGTCGGCTGCTACTTCGGCGGCATGCTCGCGCGCGCCGGTGTGCCGGTCACGCTGGTGGGCCGTGCGACGCATGTCGACGCGATACGTGCCAACGGGCTGCACCTGCAGACCACAAGCTTCGATGAACAGGTGGCGATTGACGCATCGACCGATGCATTGGCCGTTGCCACGGCCGATGTTGTGCTGTTCTGCGTGAAGTCCACCGACAGCGAAGCGACCGCGCGCCAGCTGCTGCCCTTGCTCAAGCCCGGCGCAGTCGTGCTGTCGCTGCAGAACGGCGTCGAGAATGCCGAGATCGTGCGCAACGTGCTGACGCACACAGTGATCCCGACCGTCGTCTATGTGGCGACCGAGATGGCCGGCCCCGGGCACCTGCTGCATCACGGACGCGGTGAACTCGTGATCGGCGAGTCCGAGGCCAGCGCCGCCATCGTCGCCGACTTTGCAGCGGCCGGTGTGCCAGTGCAGGTCGACGCGAACGTGATGGGCGCGCTGTGGGCCAAGCTGATCGTCAACTGCGCATACAACGCCATGTCGGCGATTGCGCAAAAGCCCTATGGCGAACTGGTGAAGGTGGCCGGCATTCCGGAACTGATGAGCGCCGTCGTCGACGAGTGCCTGGCTGTCGCCCGTGCCGACGGCATCATGGTGCCGGGCGACCCTTACGAAGCCGTGCGCCGCATTGCCGGCAGCATGGCGGGCCAGTATTCATCGACGGCGCAGGACGTCGCGCGCGGCAAGCCCAACGAAATCGATTACCTGAATGGCTATGTGGTGCGGCACGGCCGTGCCCATGGCATCGCTACGCCCATCAACCAGACCCTGCTAAGCTTGGTCAAACTGGTAGAAAAGACTGAACAGGCCTGAACGGCCGCCGGAGCAAGCCATGACCAAAGAAGAATTCGAGAAAATGCTCGCCGAGAACGGCGTCGAGACCGTCGTTGAAGTGGTGCGCGAGCCGAATGGCTCGCTCGATACGCATAGTCATCCATTCGAGGCGCATGCGCTGATCCTCGAGGGCGAGATCACGCTGGTCGCTGAAGGCAAGTCGGTGCATTGCAAGCCGGGCGATACCTTCCGCCTCGCTGCCAACGTGCCGCATACCGAGCACTACGGGCCGCAGGGCGTACGCTATCTCGCGGGCCGCAAGATGTAAGCCAGCGCGAGGCGCTGTCAGCTGCAAGAAGCCAGCAACGGCAAGAAGCCAGCAAGCGCATGACGCGAGCCGCCCGGGCGAACGCGCAAATAAAAAGCCGCCCGGTCGAGCGACCGGACGGCGGAACCAGGGCAAGCCCTGCGGAGGAGACGGTAGGTGTCAGGCGGCCTGGGCCTCGTTGGCCGCGCCTGTGAATTCATCCCATGCCTTCAGCGCATGGGTCGCATACATCATCGACGGGCCGCCGCCCATGTAGACAGCGGTCGCCATCACTTCTTCCAGCTCGGCGCGGGTTCCGCCGAGCTTCACCAGCGCCTGCACATGGAAGCCGATGCAATCGTCGCAGCGGCTCGCGACCGAAATGCCCAGCGCGACCAGTTCGCGCGTTTTCTTGTCGAGTGCGCCTTCCTTCGTTCCGGCGGCCGCCAGTTGGGCGAATGCCGTCATCAGCTCCGGTTGCGACTGGCGCAGGCCGCGCATGCCTGCTGATACTTGCTGGGTCAGCTCTTTGTAGTGGGGGATGGCCATGAGGACTCCGATGCGAACAAGCTCAGTATTTCCTTATGGCACATTCATTACTTTGACTTGAGTCAAAAATATCCGGGTCGTCCTGCGCGCCGGATATCAACTTGATCTGGCCATAAAAAAAGGCAGCGAATCATCGCTGCCTTTTTGCCATTGCGGCTGGTTGCCACCGTATCAGCCGATCAGGTCGACGCGGCCATCGAGGCCCATGATGCCCGTGATGACGCTCAGTTTCGGATGGCGAGTAGCGACTTCCTTGCGGAAGGTCAGCAGCGCTTCCGCATGCGACACGGTCTCGACTTCCTTCTCGGCGACCTTGTCGGCGCCGAAGGCCAGCTTGGCTGCGCCGCAGTCACGGTGCGACAGCGCGACCACGCGCTTGATGTGATGCAGGCCGACGGTGATGTCGAGGTTGTCCCAGAAGGTCTTGTGCCAGGGCTGGAACTTCGGATGCACGGCGCCGATCGGGCCGCCGGCCATCACGAAGTGGCTGTAGTTGTCGCCCAGCTTTTCACGGTCAACGCCCGACAACAGGCCCATGTACTGCCAGCTCAGCGTGGTGAAGCGCGGGTCGATGCAATTGACCAGCATCGCTTCGTAATTGCCGCCACCGGCCATCGAGCGGCCCGGGACGAAACCGATCAGGCCGCCGGCCAGCATGGCGGCACCAGTCGCCAGGAACTGGCGACGCGAAGTGCTGCTGGCTGCGGGCGAGCAGCACGGGCAAGCTGCGTCATGCAGTTCTTGCTGAAGTTCGCGGGACAAGGTCGCAATAGTCTTGTCGGACATGTGGTTCTCCTTTTGATAACGAATCAGCGGGCGCACAAATGCCACGTGCCCGACATGTATGAATGTGATGCAAAAACTGAATCAAGCTCCCGCGAAAAGCGCGCGCGCGGGACGACAGACAATCTCGTCAACTCAGTTTATCGAACGAAGGATTGCAAACCTTTAGCGCGGCTGATTATATTTCGTGCCAAGTGGACTCCAGATTTTGCGCGCCGGTTCGATAATCCTAGACGAGCGATCATGCGCTTGCCAGTACATCGAGTGTAAATGCGATGACGGCAACGCCTGATTCACATTCAGCTTGTCGAAGCTTGTTGCGACATTGTTAATCAGCTGTTGGTCGCAAAGGACCGCAAAGGACAGTCGTCATGAACATCAACCACATCACCTTGCTTGCGCTTGCGTTCAGTAGCGGACTTGCACTGGCCGCCGACGCCGCGCATGACGATCATGGCAGCGGCCATGATGCGCACGCTGCGCCGGCGAAGGCTGCTACGGCAAAGGCTGCCACGGCAAAGGCCGAGCCGGCAAAATCGGAGCCCGCGAAAGCCGACGCGCATGGCGGCGACGCTGCCAAGGCCGAGGCCGCCGCACATAATGCGCCGGCCGCCGACCCCAAGCCGGTCAAAAAGGCAAAGCGCAAGCCCAGGGCCGCCAAGCCTGCCGCTGCGAAGAATGTTGAAGCGCCCGCGATCGATGCGCATGCGCCCGCACACAACAAGCCCGCGACCGAGGCAGCCGATGCGCATGGTGCTCACGACGGACACAGTGCACAGCATGCCCATGCTGCTCATGATGCGCCGGCTGCTTCGGCAGCGCCGGCACCATCTGCGCGCCGCACCCGCGTGAAGGACCGTGCAGCTGCCAGCGCCGCCGTTGCCGCGCAGGCGGATGCGCATGGCGGCGCCGCAGCCGACGCACATGCTGCGCCGGCCGACACCGGCCATGCTGCAGCCCGGGCCGATGCACACAGTGATACGCCCAGCGATAAACATGGCGACGCACACGGCGCTGCCCACGGCGACGCGCACCTTGCAGCGCCTGCAGCATCGTCGGCCGCACCGGCGAACGCTGATGCTGCACATGTCGATGCCATCCCGGCAGCACCGGCACCGCGTGCCAGCCGCGTATCGCCGAAGAAGCCGGTCGCTGCCAAGCCGGCTCCGGACGCCGCTGCGAACGCCGATGCTGGCCATGCATCGCCGGCCGCCGCCGATGCACATGGCGATGCTCACGCTCACACTCACACTGATGCCGCCGCCGCCGATGATCATGCGGCCAAGGCCGATCACAGTGCGCATGGCATGCAGGACATGCATGCAGCTGCACAGCCTGCGCCGGCAGCATTGACCGCTGGCACGACGGAAGCGGCATCAGCTGCACCGAAGTCTGCGGCAAGCAGTGAATGTGACCCGCCGCTCAAGGGTGAAGTCGCGGCCTTGTTCGACCGCTGGAATGCCTCGCTGCGCACTGGCGATCCGCGCAAGGTGGTCGCCAACTACGCACCCAACTCGGTGCTACTGCCAACTGTGTCCAATCGCGCGCGCTACACCGTCGCCGAGAAGGAAGACTATTTCATGCATTTCCTGCAGCGCCGTCCCGAAGGTCGCATCGACGACCGCGTGATCGACGTCGATTGCAACAGCGCCACCGATGCGGGCCTGTATACCTTCCGCTTTGCGGATGGCTCTTCAGTCAAGGCCCGTTACTCGTTTTCTTACAAGAAGATCGACGGCCAGTGGCTGATCACCAGCCATCATTCGTCGGCGATGCCTGAAAAGGCGGAGACAGCAGCGGCCGACGGCCATGCACAGCCGGCTCCCGCTGCCGCTGCGCAGGCCAAGTCGGCCAGCGACAGCGGGCCGGCCAAGGGGTGGGTCAGGTTCCCCTGACCGCCGGGCGCGCTTGACGCGCCGCCCCCGCGCACGACAGGACAAGGCCGCAGCCGCGGCCGACGCAAGCGCTGGTTCTGAACGAACCGGCGCTTTTGCGCGCTTGCGCGCCGCAGCTGTTCGTTCCGGGAGCGAAGATGAAGACCTTGCCTCGTGTCGTCGCCGTACTGCTGTTGTCCTTGCTGTGCCCGCTGGCCGCGTACCCCGCTGCGGTCGTCGAAGTCAGGCCTGAATCGCCTGTCATCCAACAGCCTGACAAGAACGCCGCATCCGTGCTGGTGGACTCGGAGCGCAAGCTCGAATTCATCGACATTCGCGGACTGGCTGACCGATTCGTGCCTGCTGCAAGTCTGGGGCCGCCCGATGCAATGAGCCGCTACTGGGTCATGCAGCGCATCGTCAGCAAATTGCCCACCGATCGCGAAATCCGACTGATGCCGGGTGGCGGCCGCGGCTGGCGCAATGTCGAGCTTACGGTCGTCGACAGTGACGGGCAGGTTATTGCACATGCCGGACCCTCGGGCACCCTGCAGGGTGCGCACAATTACATCGCCGACCTCAACCCCTATCTGCCGCTGGCGGATTCGCCACGTTCGACCCTGCCCATTTTCACGCTAAGAAGCGGGCATGCAGTGACTGTCTACATGCGCGGCGAGATCGACGTGCGATTCCCGCCGCGCTCCTATGCGGCCAGTGTCGTTGATCAGTTGCGCTATCTCGAGATGCGCCGCCTCGGCCTGTATGCCGAAGGTGCGCTTGCCGGCGCAATGCTTGCGCTTGCCATCTTTGGCTGGTACTCCGCTTTCCGGAACAAGGACCGTACCAGCATCGCGTACGGCGTCTGGATCTTGTTCGCGCTGTTTTCTTCTTGTACGCAGATCGTGCACGACGGACAGCGGCTGTACGAGCTGTTCTTCAAAGTTGAAAACGTCCTGATGACGCATTTGTATGTGTCGGAAGCGCTGACCTACATCCTGTCCTTCGGACAATCGATGACCTATGTGTATTTCGCTCGTACCTTCCTCGAGGTCAGGAAGCGCTTCCCGGTGTTCTATCGGATCACCAACGCCTACTTGCTGTTCTACGCGTGCTATCTGTCCGTTCTGCTGTTTGTCGATATGAAGGACATCAATGCGACCCTGTTCTGGGTGCCGGTCGGGCTATCGACATTCATGATGTTGCTAGGCATTTACATCTGTGCATTCATACGTTTGCGCGAGGGTATGGAAATCGCACGCTTTTTCATGGTCGCGATGGTGCCGTATCTGGTGTTCCGCACCGTCTTCCTGCTCAACGTCGCCGGCCTGCCTTCGCCGTTCCAGCTATTGCCCGACACCGGCCTCGCCTACTTCATCAAGGATGCATCGACTGCACAGGCACTGGGCGTGACGCTGGAAGCGCTGATCATGGCGCTGGCCGTCGTCAGCCGCACGCGCTGGCTGCAGGACAAGCTGGCGGCGCAGATGCTGGAACAGAAGGCGCTGGTCGAGAACCAGAACCGCGTGCTCGAAGCGACCGTCGCCGAGCGCACACGCGAACTCGAAGCACAGCATCGCGAACTGGAAGAGACGCACCAGATCGTCGTCGGCTCGGTGAACTATGCCAGCCGGCTGCAGCGCAGCCAGCTGCCGCGCCGGCATCGCATCGATGGCCGCTTCCATTCGCTGGGCGTGGTCTGGGAACCGCGCGACACCATCGGCGGCGACCTGTGGTGGATCTCGTCATCGCAGGTCGACGGCCCGTTCACGATAGCCGTCGCCGATTGCACCGGCCATGGCGTGCCGGGCGCGATGCTGTCGCTGCTGGTGTCCAATTCGCTGGAGCGCATCTATTCCGGCAATCCGCACGAAGACCCGGCGCGGGCACTGGCCTCGCTCGACTACCTGGTGCGCAGCGGCCTGAATCAGGATGCGGTCGACAGTGAAAGCGACGATGGCTGCGATGCGGCGTTGCTGTGCGTAGACGCCGCGCACAAGGAAATCCGTTTCGCCGGCGCCAAGATCGGTGTGTTCCAGCTCAAGGCCAATGGCGAGGTGCAGCGCCACCATGCATCGCGGGCCAGCCTCGGCTATCGAGACCCGATAGCCGAAGAGGATGAACCCGTCACGTGCCGCATCCATTGCGATGATGGCGATGCCTTCGTGATCGTCACCGACGGCTTCACCGACCAGCTGGGCGGCCCTGGCGAGACCGGGGTGTCGTTTGGCTATCGCCGGCTGGAAGCCTTGCTGGCCTCGATGTCGGCAGCCAGCGCCACCGAGATCGCCGCAGCGATGCGGGCCGCGCTCGCACAATGGCAGGGCAGCCGCAAGCGGCGCGACGACGTGACGGCGGTGGCATTCCGGCTCACGGCGCCGCTGGCCTCGGCCCCCCCGCAGCGACCGGCCCTGCCGGCCGAAAGCCTGCCAATGCCCGCTTAGCGATTTGCAAAGCATCCGTCGCGCCAATCCTGCCTAAAATTATCGGCTCCGGAACCGATACAACAAAGGAAGCTTCACGATGGACAGCCTGAAAATCAGCGATATCCGCGCCCGCGCGGTCCACGCTCCGCTGGCGCGCAAGATTCGCACGGCCTCGGGCGCCATCGAGGTGGCGCCGCTGCTGCTGGTCGATGTGCATACCCGGCAGGGCGTCAGCGGCCATGCCTACCTGTTCGGCTACACGCCGGTGACGCTCAAGCCGCTGCTGGCGCTGCTCGACGAGCTCAAGCCGCTGCTGGTCGGCCAGCCGCTGGTGCCGCAGGCCCGGATGGAGCAGATGCTGCAGCGTTTCCGGCTGCTTGGCGTGCAGGGTTTGCTGGGCATGCTGCTGTCGACGCTGGACATGGCTTACTGGGATGCGCTGGGCAAGGCCGCCGGCCTGCCGGTGGTGCAACTGCTGGGCGGGGAGGCGCGGCCGGTACTGGCGTATGACAGCTACGGGCTGGTCGACGCGGAGAACGATGCGGCGGCGCTGCGGCGTTCGCTGGAGCGTGGCTTCAAGGGCATCAAGATCAAGCTCGGCTATTCGGAAGCCAGCCGCGATGTCGAAGTCACGCGCGGTGTGCGCGAACTGATCGGCCCGGACGTGGCGCTGATGGTGGACTTCAACCAGAGCCTGCCGCCGCACGAAGCGATACGCCGTATACGGCTGCTGCAGGGCTTTGACCTGCACTGGATCGAGGAGCCAGTCGCGGCCGAAGATTTGCAAGGCCATGCGCAGGTGCGCAAGGCGGTCGCGCCGCTGGGCATGGCCATCCAGACCGGCGAGAACTGGTGGTTCCCGCGTGACGCCGAGCGCGCATTGAGCGTTGGCGCTTGCGACATGATGATGCCGGACCTGATGAAGATCGGCGGCATCACCGGCTGGCTGTCGGTGATGGGGCTGGCGGCGGCAGCGTCCATGCCGCTGTCGAGCCACCTGTTCATCGAGGCCAGCGCGCATGTGCTGGCGGTGACGCCAACCTGCCACTGGCTGGAGCATATGGATTTCGGTTCGTCGATACTGGCGAACCCGTGTGAAGTAATCGACGGTTGCGTGACCGCGCAAGGCCCGGGACTGGGCATGGCGTGGGACGAAGCGGCCGTTGCGAAGTACGCAATCGGCTGACGCCGCCCGCGCCTGAAGACAGGTTGCGGCCAGCGCAGCCATGTCAGGCATAGGGAGGCAGCATGAAAGCATACGGCCAGCATCGCAACCATCATCCGCAACAGGTGCCGGGGCAGGCCGTTGGCCGCCGCTTGCGCCGCGCCGCATTGGCGCTGGCGACGTCGGTCGTCGCTGCCGTGGCGCTGGGCTGGATGCCGCTGCCCGCGCAGGCGGAGACGGAGACGCTGGAGACCAACAACCCTGATATCGTGGTCAAGCGCGTCTACTGCGTCGACTACGGTCTGGGCGGCGTGATCGTCAACCGTAGCGGCAAGCCTTTCCGTGGCTCGCTGGCCGTCGCCGTTACGGACGATGAAGGCGATGTCGTCGGCCGCAGCACCCAGCGGCTGCGCGTCGGCGCTGCCAATGGCGCGCGCTTTGCCTACTACTACATCAACACCCTGGACTGCCGCCGGCACCACTTCGAGTTCACCGTCAACTGAGGACAGCCGGCCAGCCTTTGCCTGTACCCGCTCGCTGTGTTAACGTAGACCCATGCGCACTACCTTCCGTCTGCTGATTGCCGTGTTCCTGAGCTTGCTGCTGCCGCTGCAGTCCGGGTCGGCACTCGCGCGTTCGGCAGGCATGCTGGCCCGGCATCAGGCGTCGGCCACGGCCACCACGGCCGCCACCGGCAACAACGGTGCCGCACCGCTGCAGCTGGCGCATGCGATTGGCGTGCCCCACCAGCATAACGCGCACGCGCTTCATGAACATCACCATGTAAAAAAGGCCGCCCCGTCCGGCAAGGGTGAGGCGACGCACAAGGCGCGCCACGCGAAGGGCAATTGCAGCGATTGCGGCAAGTGCTGTGTCACGGCTGCCGTCGCGCCTCCGCCATCACCAGCCGCAGCTTTCGAATCGCCCGCCATGCGTGCGGCGTATCTCCCCTTCCGGGCGCGCATCATCGCCCACATTCCCGACGGTCCCGAACGACCGCCACGCTCCCTGACCGCCTGATACAGCGTCGGCCTGCGCATTGCGCGCGGCCGTGTTCCCGTGCGGCGCTGCTGCACCCTGTAGATGGAGGCAGTCCATGTCACCCCTGAAATCCGCTCGCAAGGCCTTGCCTTGCCTGAACGTCCGGCCGACAGCCGATCCGGGCTTTGATTCGAACACCCTGAAGCTTGTCGATCCGGCAGGCAGGCGAACCGTCAAGCTGACCTTCAAGCCGGCGTTCAAGCCAACATTCCAGCCGGCATTCCGGACTTCGCTGGCGATGTTGGCGATGGCGTCTGCGCTGGCCGGCTGTGCCAGTTTCTCCGCCGATGGCGGCCGGACGGAGGTTGATGCGCTGACCAGTGCGCGCATTGGCCAACCACTGCCGACAGATGCGCGCAACGACACGCCCGCTGCCTTGCAGGCGCAGGACGAGGTGCGGCGCCTGCTGGCAGCGCCGCTGACCGCCGAAGGTGCGGTGCGCGTTGCACTGCTCAACAACCCGCGCGTGAAGATCGCGCTGGCCGAGCTCGGCATTGCCGAAGCCGACCTGGTGCAGGCCGGTCGGCTACGCAATCCCCGTTTCGGTTTTGGCCGCCTGTCGGGTGACGACAGTGTCGAGATCGACCGCAGCGTGATGTTCGACCTCGTCGGGCTGCTGACGCTGCCGATGCGCAGGGCGGTCGAGCAGAGCCGATTCCGACAGGCGCAATTGCAGACGGCGCTGCAGGCGGTGCGCCTGGCTTCCAATACGCGGCGCGCCTATTTCCAGGCACTGGCAGCCGAGCAATCGCTGGCATACCTGCGGCAGGCCGCGCTCGCTGCCGAAGCATCGGCAGAGCTGGCGCAAAGGATGGCGAAGGCCGGCAACTTCAACAAACTCGACGAAGCACGCGAACAGGCTTTTTATGCGGAAGTCAGCGCGCAACTCAAGCGTGCCGAACACGGCGCGCTGTCGGCGCGCGAGCAACTGCTGCGCCTGCTGGGTCTGAGTGACGGCGACACCGTACTGCGCCTGCCCGAGCGCTTGCCCGACCTGCCGGCATCACTGGCGAGCCGTACCGATATCGAGTCGAGCGCGCTGGCGCAACGCCTCGATCTTCAGGTGGCGAAGCTCGATGCCGAAGCGACGGCGAAAAACCTCGGGCTGACGCGCGCGACCCGCTTCGTCAATGTGTTCGAACTCGGCTACCAGAACAAGAGCGAAACCGGCGCATCACGCGCCGATGGCTACGAGATCGAACTGGCCTTGCCGGTATTCGACAGTGGCGATGCGCGCCTGCGCCGCGCCGAAGCCAGCTACCAGCGCACGCTGCTACGTACGGCCGACGTGGCCCTGCAGGCGCGCTCCGAGGTGCGCGAAGGCTATTCGCGCATGCGCAGCCAATACGATGTCGCACGCCAGTATCGCGACGAGATCGTACCGGCCCGCAAGCGCATCTCCGAAGAAGTGCTGCTGCGCTACAACGGCATGCTGGCCAGCGTGTTCGAGTTGCTGGCCGATGCACGCTCGCAGATCGCCAGCGTGACCGCGGCCATCGATGCGCAGCGCGACTACTGGATCGCCGAGTCCGAGCTGCAGTTCGCGATCCATGGCGGCAGTGCCGGCAACACCGCTGTGTTGCTACCTGCTTCCATCACCACCAGTGCCCCGGCCGCCGCCGGCGGCGGCCATTGAGGAGGGCCAGATCATGGTCTCACGCAGAGAATTTTTCATGGGCGCCGGCATTGCGGCGCTCGGCGCCGGGCTGGTGAGCCGCGTCGGCGCCGCATCGTTGCCGGAAGCGCCGGTGGCAGTCGGACCGAAAACCACGCCGCCACCGCTACCGCCGAATGGCCGGCCCTTCCATCCGGTGGTCACGCTCAATGGCTGGTCGATGCCCTGGCGCATGAACAACGGCGTCAAGGAATTCCATCTGGTTGCGGAGCCGGTGGTGCGTGAACTCGCGCCCGGCATGAAGGTGCAGCTGTGGGGTTACAACGGGCAGTCGCCCGGGCCGACCATCGAGGTAGTGGAGGGCGATCGCGTACGCATCTTCGTCACCAATCGCCTGCCCGAAGCAACGGCGGTGCACTGGCACGGCCAGCGCCTGCCAAACGGCATGGATGGCGTGGCCGGCCTGACGCAGCCGCGCATCGAGCCCGGCAAGACCTTTGTGTACGAATTCATCGCACAGCGCCCCGGCACCTTCATGTATCACCCGCATGCCGATGAAATGGTGCAGATAGCGATGGGCATGTACGGCTTCTGGGTCACGCACCCGAAGGATCCCAACTTCATGCGTGTCGACCGCGACTTCGTGTTCCTGCTCAACAGCTTCGATGTCGAGCCGGGCAGTGCCGTGCCGAAGGTGAATACGATGACCGAGTTCAATATGTGGGGCTTCAACAGCCGCGTCTTCCCCGGCATCGACAGCATGCATGTGCGGCAGGGTGACCGCGTGCGCATCCGCGTCGGCAATCTGACGATGACGAACCACCCCATTCACATGCATGGGCATGAGTTCGTCGTCACCGGCACCGACGGCGGCTGGACGCCGCCGGCTTCGCGCTGGCCGGAGGTCACGCTCGATATCGGCGTCGGCCAGATGCGTGCGCTGGAATTCGATGCCACCGATCCGGGCGACTGGTCGCTGCATTGCCACAAGTCGCACCACACGATGAATGCGATGGGCCACCAGGTCCCGACCATGATCGGCGTCGACCATCGCGGCGTGGCCGAGAAGATCAGCAAGCTGGTGCCCGACTACATGGTGATGGGAGACAAGGGCATGGGCGATATGGCGACCATGGAGATGCCGCTGCCCGAGAACACCTTGCCGATGATGACCGGTGACGGCCCGTTCGGCAGCGTCGAGATGGGCGGCATGTTCACCGTGATCAAGGTGCGCAAGGACCAGAAGCCCGGCGATTACAGCGATCCAGGCTGGTATGCGCATCCGCCCGGTACCGTGGCCTACGAATGGACCGGCGCACTGGCCGAAGCGCCGCGCAGCGATGCTGCGGGCGGCCAGGCCATGCCGTCCAGCGGCCCGCCGGCAGCGACTGATCTGAAGGCGAAGAAGCCATCCGGGCACGAAGGCCACCGCTGAACCACCGTTCTTTACGCACATTGAACGATTGAAGGAGAAACACTATGAATGCCAAAGCGAAAGCCAACATGAAGCTTGTGCTGCTGGTCACGGCCGTCGTGTCGTCGTTGTTGCTGGCGCTGGTTGCGCCGGCTCATGCGAACCAGCACGAGCATGAACACGGCACGGGCGCGCACAGCGAAGCCGACGCTGCCGTCGACGAATTCGTGAATGCGGAAGTGAAGTCCATCGATCGCGACAACGGGAAGCTGATGCTCAAGCATGAAGCGATACGCAAGTTCAACATGAACGGCATGACGATGAACTTCAGGGTTGCCGATCCCAGGCAGCTCGACACGCTGGCTGTCGGCGACAAGGTGCGCTTCATTCCGGATCGCGTGAATGGCCAGTTTGTGGTCACGAAGATCGAGAAGCTGCAGTAAGCTTCCCCGCCGCGAGGCCCTGCTGGCCGGAACAAGAATTTGCCCGGCCGGCAGAACTGTGCCGCTGCCTGTTGTCCAATGCTGAAGGCTGATGTCATCGCCTTGATGGCGCATGATGAGGCACTGCAATGGCCGAAGTGATCGGATATCCGTGCGAAGGGACCGGCGCCGCCGAGCAAGGTCGGCTGACGACCCTGCGCGCCTATTCCATTCTCGATACGCCGCCCGAGATCGCATTTGACCGGCTGGTGAAGCTGGCGGCGCAATTATGCCGCACGCCGATCGCAGCGCTGAGCATGGTCGATGAAAAGCGGCAGTGGTTCAAGGCCGTAGAAGGCTTGCCGATCCGGGAGACCAGTATCTCGGTGTCTTTCTGCAAGCATGCCATCCTGCAGCCCGACTATTTCGAAGTGCGGGATGCACAGCTGGATCCCCGGTTTTGTGACAACGTGCTGGTCACCGGGCCGCCTTACATACGCTTCTATGCCGCGTACCCGCTGGTGGCGCCCGACGGCAATGCGCTCGGTACGCTGATGGTGATCGACCGTGTGTCGCGCCACCTGACGACAAGGCAGCGCGAACAGCTGAAGACACTGGCGCAGCAGGCCATGATCTCGATCGAATTACGGCGGCGCGAACTCTTCCTGCATCAGGTGCTCGACCAGGAGATGCAAAAGCACTTATCGCTGAACAAGGTGGCGAGCGAAGTGGTTCGTATCCTCGGACTGGACCCGAAGGACAAGGCATTCCGCGACGTCGAGCATGCGGTGCTCGCGGCAACCGAGCAGCTGCGCCAGCGCGCTGCGCTGCTGGACCAGGCCAAGGATGCGATCTTCGTGAAAGACCTTGAGCAAAGGATCACCCTCTGGAACGGTGGAGCCGAGCGCCTGTTCGGCTATACCCGCGACGAGGCCCTTGGGCGGCGCGCGGCGGAATTGCTGGAGATCAGCGCCGAGGACCAGCGGATGATGCTCAAGTCGCTGGAATCGACGGACGAGTACACCGGGGAACAGGTGCAGCGCTGCAAGGATGGTCACCACGTGCGGGTGCTTGGCCACCTGACCCGGGTGCGCGACGAGGTGACGCGCACCCCCAAGGCCATTCTCGCGATCTGGAGCGACATCACCGACCTGCGGCGCGACCAGGAAAAGGTACAGTACCTTGCTTTCCACGATCCGCTGACGCAGCTGCCGAATCGCGTGGCGCTGATGGACCGGCTCAATCATGCGTATGCCGTCAGTTGCCGGCATGGCCAGCACGGCGCGCTGATCTTCCTCGACCTCGACAATTTCAAGATTCTCAACGACACCTTCGGTCACGATACCGGTGATTTGCTGCTGCAGCAGGTCGCGGCCCGGTTGCGCGCGTCGGTGCGCAGCGTCGACACCATTGCGCGCCTGGGCGGCGATGAATTCGTGCTGCTGCTCGAGGAGCTGGGTACCGATGAGCGCAAGGCGGCAATTCAGGCAGAGACGGCCGCACGCAAGATCGTCGAAGCGCTGTCGGCTCCCTATGACTTGCGTGGCCGGCATTACGATTGCTCGGCAAGCCTGGGTATCACCGTGTTCGACGGCCATGCTTCCGGCGTGGATGAATTGCTCAAGCAAGCGGACATGGCGATGTATGGCGCCAAGCAGGCGGGGCGCAATACCTTGCGCTTCTTTGATCCGCGCATGCAGCAGTTGCTGGTGGAACGCGCATCGCTGGAAGCCGACTTGCGGCGCGCATCGCTGCAACAGGAATTCGAGTTGCACTACCAGCCGCAGCTGGATCGCGACGGGAAATTGCGCGGGATGGAAGCGCTGGTGCGCTGGCGCCATCCCAAGCGCGGCCTGGTGATGCCGGACGAATTCATACCGACGGCCGAAGAGACAGGCTTCATCCTGTCGCTCGGGCGCTGGGTGCTGCAGCGGGCATGCCTGCAGCTGGCGGCATGGGCTGCGATGGGGCTGCAGCCGATACGTGTGTCGGTGAACGTCAGCCCGCGGCAGTTGCGCAGTGCTGATTTCGTCAATGACGTGCGGCTGGCGCTGGCCGATAGCGGTGCCGACCCGTTCTGCCTGAAGCTGGAGCTGACCGAGAGCATGCTGGTGACCGAAGTGCCCGAGACAGCCGCCAAGATGCGCGCGCTCAATGGCTTGGGCGTGCGCTTCTCGCTGGATGATTTCGGCACAGGCTATTCTTCGCTGTCCATCCTGCAGCAGCTGCCGCTGGATCAATTGAAGATTGACCAGTCTTTTGTGCAACGCATCGATGGTGAGCAGCACGATAGCGATGCGGCAATCATCCAGTCCATCATCACGCTGGGCAAGAGCTTGCATATGCGGGTGATTGCCGAAGGCATCGAAACGACCTCGCAGCAGGAGACGCTGCGGGCACTGGGCTGCGATGAATTCCAGGGCTTTCTGCATGGCCCGTCGGTGCCTGCCGACGAAGCGCGCCTGCTGATGCAGCCGGCTTGAATTGTGCACACCATTCCTTCGGCAAGTTGCGGGCGAATCGCCAGCAGGTCGGTCAAATGTCGACCGCAAGTCGGTCGCAATGTGTTTGCATTGGCATTGTCATGTGCGTCCCTCGCTTGCGAATTCACTGCAGTTTTCATGCGCGCAAACTGGCAGCAAGTTGCCGGCAAATAGGATTAAAAATCACAAATAGTTTGTGACATGTCGGGGAGGATTGAGTTATCGTACGGAAATAATCACTTATAAACGAACCTGGCATCGCGGTTCAAGGCAGTATGCGATGCCGTGCGAATGCAGCCTATGCCGCTCATGCACAGACACTCCGTCAGGAACGCGCATGCCCTTTGACCACTGCGCCGAATGTCGTCGATGCTGCTACGTCGAGCAGGACTACCCGCCTCTCGAGATCTCGCTGACCCGCAACGAAAAGAAAAAATTCGGCGGCATCTGCATCGAAACCCAATGCACCAACCTCGGTCCCTCCGGCTGCACGCTGGGCGATGACAAGCCTTTCAGCTGCACCCTCTACCCGCTGGCCTACGACCCCGAGGCGCGCCACTTTTACTACGACATCGAATGCCCGCTGATGCCGGAGTACATCAGGCAGTTGAAAAAAGCAGACAGCGAGGCAGCACGGCACCTGGCAGCGTGCAAAAAAGAAATCGCCAGGCTTGAAAAGTCGGACAGCCGTTTCCTGATTAGTAACTTCGCGATCGATGCGGATTACTTCGATCTCAAGAAGCTGCCGACGTCACGTCTTGGGGAGAGCGCGAAACAATGAATGGAACCCTGCATCGCATCGGCGAGGCCAAGAAGGCCCGCGCCGCGCGCGAGGTGCACCAGGTCGGGCACCAGAGCTGGACAGTGGAAAACCTGTGCGTCGACAGCTATCACGACGAGATCCATTACTACACCTCGCGCTGGGATGCGCTGTGCCCTTACATCGAGGTCAATGAAGAGATGATCGCATTGGCGCCACGTCCCTTCGTGGTCTATGCGCTGCCGCCGGACAGCCGTTTCGGCGTGCCCATCAATGACAAGTACGGCATGGTCGACACGCAATCCGACCTGCTGTGGAACGAAGAGCGCCGTGCGCGCAAGTTCCGCGAATTCGACAAGCAGTACCGCGACTTCACCTGCACCGAGCACCTGATCCCGGGCAGCGACCTCGATTTCGATGACATGATCGAACTCGGCGGCGACCATTTCGAAAAGTACTACATCGACGACCGCGAAGTCGAAGGCTTCATCGACTATGTGCGCGACCTCGACGTGCTGATCCTGCAGGTCCATGCACCCAACGGTGAGCTGGTGCTCACCGATGTGTCCATCGTCCTGCCCAAATACGATCAGCTGTATGGCAGCTTCTGCCAGTGGAACCGCGACTACAAGAACAAGTCCCCCGGCAACTACGCCTGCCTGCTGGCTTCGCGCTGGGCGGCCAAGAACGGCCTGCGCTGGTACAACCTGGGCCCGGTCGACGATTACGGCTACAAGTCGCTGTTCGTCACCGACTATGAACCCATCTATGCGATGGCGCTGGTCGATCCCGAGCATCCGCTGGCGACTGATCCGACCTCGCCGCTGAAGATCGACTTCAAGCCCGAGGATCTGAACCGCATCTACCGCGAAGAAGGCAGCGCCGGGCTGGCCAACGCCGCAGCCTGAAGCATCGCTGCCGGGTAGATTCGGTCGCCTTTGCAGAGCAAGAAAAAGCCCCCGTGCCTGTCGCAGGCCGGGGGCTTTGTCATGGGGCGCGCAACCCGCGTCAGCGCTGGCGAAGGCAACGCTGAGGTCTGCGCTTATTCGTCGAAAATGTGCTCGTCGTCGAAGCTGATGTCGTAGTCAATCGTCACTTCATCGCCCTTGGCGATATCGACCATGGCCTCGAGCACGCCATCGTCGTTGTAGAACAGGTTCGGCGTCTTCGAGTGATTCAGGTAGATGGACAGGTTGACGGCATTCATGCCGATCTCGGGCGCGTACACGCGGCCTTTCTCGACCAGGCAGAACATGTTCAGGTGCTTGCGAACGGTGCTGGGTACTGACTTGAGCTCGATGCGCGAGAACTTGATCTCCTTGTTGCTGACCATGCTCTTGAGCGGATGCGTGCCCTTGGGGATATCGCGCAGCGCGAATACGCCGATGCCATGGATGGGAGATACGCCGAGCTTGCAATAGACGTGCTCTCTCAGGTGCTCGTACAGCTTTTCTTTCAGGCTCATGGTGCTGGGCAGAGATGGGGGCGGACGGTCGGACAAGCTCGTTTCAAATTTTGTAAACGATGCGCTGCAAAGTGTTGCATTGTGCCATCAATCTCAGAGAGGGCATAGCGAGGGCATGGCCAGCGCATGCCGAATACCGCCGAGGTCACGGCCAGGTCCGAGCAACGGTGAGGCAAGGGCACTGCAGCGAGCATCGGCGATGCCGGCACGGGCGAAGCGAGTCCTTGGCAATCCCAAAGCCGGCTCTTCGAATTTCGGCAGGGCGGCCGTGTATCATGCGGAAAAAACAATCCGCTCGCAGACAGCGAGCCTTTGCTCGTATCCGATGCCGCGCACCTCCTGCATTCGCCATTCCCTGCCTGTACTGACGCTGGCCGTCGGCGCTGCAATCGCCGAACTGGCGGCGCCGTGTGCGCATGCCGACGACATCCGCAGCCTGCCGGCAGTCGAAGTCGACAGCGCGCGCTACAGCCTGCTCGGCACGGCCGATGCTGCCAGCGAAGGCGCTGCCGGCCCGGCGCAGATCAGTGGCCGTGTCGTCGCGCGTACCGGCGAACTGCTCGAAGTGATGCCGGGCCTGATCGTCAGCCAGCACAGCGGCGAGGGCAAGGCCAACCAGTACTTCCTGCGCGGGATGAACCTCGATCACGGCACCGACCTGCGGCTGTCGCTCGACGGCATGCCGCTCAACCAGCGCAGCCATGCGCATGGCCAGGGCTGGGCCGACCTCAATCCGCTGATTCCCGAGCTGATCTCGTCCATTCACTATCGCAAGGGGCCGTATTACGTGGCCGACGGCGACTTTGCGAATGCCGGCTCGGCGGCGCTGTTCTACAACGACAGCCTCGAGCGCGGCATCGCCAGCATCGGCCTGGGGCAGAACGGCTGGTATCGCACGCTGCTGACCAACTCGCCGGCTTTCCATGATGGCCGGCTGCTGTATGCGCTGGAGCTTTCGCATTACGACGGACCCTGGTCGCGCCCGGACAACTACCGCAAGTTCAACGGCCTGCTGCGCTACACGCAGGGCACGCAGGCCAATGGCCTGACCCTGATGGCGATGGCCTATGACGGCAACTGGAATTCGACCGACCAGATACCTTGGAATGAATACCGGCAGGGACGCATCTCGCGCTGGGGCTCGATGGATCCCAGCTCCGGCGCCACCGCCAGCCGCTACAGCCTGTCAGGCGAATGGCGCAAGGCTGACGCCGTGGGTACGCTGGTCGCGCAGGCTTATGTAATCCGCAATGCGCTCGACCTGTATTCGAATTTCGAATACGGCGCCGACAGCCAGTTCAACCAGCGCGATGCGCGCGTCACCACCGGCTTCAACCTGGTGCGCACGGTCTATGTGGAAGGCGTGGGCAAGGAAGCCAGCAACATGGTCGGTCTTCAGCTGCAGCATGACGCGATCAGCAATGGCTTGCTGAGCACGCGGGCGCGCCAGCCGATTGCATGCAACACGGCCGTGATCGACCAGTGCCGCCGCGACCGCATCACGCAGGACAGCATCGGCCTGTATGGCGAGAACCATGTGCACTGGAATGACTGGTTCCGCACCGTGGCCGGACTGCGCGGCGACTGGTACCGCTTCCGCAATGTGGGCCTGTACAGCTCGACCGGCGACAACAACAGCGATACCGTCAGCGATTTCATCGCCAGCCCCAAGCTCAACTTCGTGTTCGGCCCGTGGAAGAAGTCCGAGCTTTACTACAGCATCGGCAACGGCTTTCATTCCAACGATGCGCGCGGCGTGACCATCGGCAGCGGCACCCGTTCCGACGGACTGGTGCGCACCTTCGGACAGGAGCTGGGCGTGCGCACCGAGCTGCTGGACGGCCTGCAGACCACGCTGGCGCTGTTCCAGCTCGATAGCGCCTCCGAGATCGTCTACGTCGGCGACAGCGGCCGCACCGAAGACTCGGGCCGCCGCAGCCGCCGGTTCGGCATCGAGTTCAACAACTACTACAAGGCCAATGCATGGCTGACGCTGGATGCCGATTTCGCGTACGCGCGCGCACGCTTCCGCGACCCGGGCGGTAACGGCCAGTACATCGAAGGCGCGGTCGAAGGCGTGGCCTCGGTCGCGGCGATCGTCGATGCGATCGGCCCGTGGCACGGGTCGCTGCAGCTCAGGTATTTCGGGCCGCGTCCGCTGACCGAAGACAATGCGGTGCGCTCCGCCGGTACGGCGACGCTGAATGGCAAGCTGGGTTACCGGATCAGCCGCGACACGCAGCTCGAACTGTCGGGATTCAACCTGCTCGATAGCAAGCAGTCGGCGATCGACTACTACAACAGCTCGTACACCTTCAATGGTGTGTCAGGCCTGTCCGGACGCGTCTTCCATCCGATCGAGGCACGCCACTTCCGGCTGCTGCTGGTCACGCGTTACTGAGGAAACGCGAGCGCACCAGCGCGATATGCTCGCGCAGCACATACAGCTGGTCTGCGAAGGCCAGCGGCAGCTGCAGGGTGTTGACCGATGATTCGATCTCTTCGAGTTGCTGCAGCAGTTCGGCGCGCGCCGCGTCATCGGTGCGCGCACGCAAGTCGCGCTCTATCGTCATCAGCGCACCATACCAGCGGTAGATGCGCGAGCGCATGCGCCACTGGTAGAGCGGCGCCACCAGCCGCGACGCCGGCACGATCACGATCAGCAGCGGCAACACGATGATCAGGATGCGGTCCACCAGGCTGGCCAGCCAGAATGGCAGCCGCTTGTACAGGAAGGGGGCACCCGACGTGTAGTAACGCCGCGCTTCTTCGGACAGCGGTATGTCGTGTTCCTGGGCGGCCGGGAATTCGCCGGCCTTGCGGAACATACCCGACTTGCCGTGCACTTCGCGCGCGGCGGCGATCAGCAAGTCCGAGATGGCCGGGTGCAGGCCTTCGCGCGCGATCAGTTCGACCGGCGTGCCCACCAGTTGCGTGTCATGCGGCGGCAGGTTCAAGCCGAGGTCAAAGCCGCCCTCGGGTGCTGTCAGATGCGACAGGAAGCGTATGCGTCGCAGGTAGCCTTCGGCCTGGCGGAAGTTCATCAGCTTCACGTCGGGATCACGCATCAATTCGCGCACCTTCTTGCCGCGCACCTGTTCGCTGGTGACGAAAATCGCGTCGACCTTGCCTTCCCTGAGCGCGGCGATCGCGTCATCGCCATCCAGTTCAAGCAGGGTTGCATCCTTCTTGTCGAGGCCATTCTCGGCCAGCATCTTGGTCGCAATCACAGCGGTGCCGCTGCCATCGGGGCCGATCGCGATCTGCTTGCCCTCCAGCTGGGTCAGGCGATCGATCTCCTCCTTGCCGCGATAGAAGACCATGATGGGCTGGATGTACAGCGTGCCCAGCGACATCAGTCCCGGCGCCTTGTCGTCGTCGGCCAGTCCGGTCTGCACGAAGCCGACGTCGACGGCCTCGTGCTTGTCGAGCAGGCGCTTGAGGTTCTCGATGGAGCCGTCGGTCTCCCGCACCTCGACCCGGATGCCATGCGCCTCGATCAGCTTCTTGTAGCGCTGCGCTGCAGTGTCGAAGCTGCTGTCCTTGGGGCCGGACAGGATCACTACCTTGCTCGGCGGCGCGGGGCGGATCAGCTTCACCGCCAGCCAGCCGAGCGCGATGGTGATGGCCAGCGTGGGCAGCAGCACCACCAGCAGGTCACGCCAGGAGATGGCGCGCAAGCGCGCGAGCGGGCGTTCGAAGGCAGCAGTCAGCAGGGGCTTGTCAGGCATGGCATCTCATCCGTATGGGCGGGAATGGCTCCATGATAGTGGATCGGGCGGGCGGCCCTGCCAGACATCGGGCCAGACGGGCCGGGGCGGTATCATGGCGCTTTCGGCGCAGACGGGCAGCCGACGGCACAGACCGAGAGGAGTACGTGGAAGCTGCACAAGCACAGGGCAACTCGCCCTTCATCGACAAGGCCGTCGCTTTCCAGGCGGCGCGCCGGGCCGGGCTCAATCTCGAGCCGACCGTCGGTATGGGCTGCTTCCTGGATCCGCTGGACGTGCTGCGGGTACTGCAGGAAGCCGGCGAGACCGATCCCTTCCTGCTGGTGGCCGCCGTGCTGCACGACCTGATGGAGCGCACCGATGTGACCGAATCCGATATCGCCGGCCAGTTCGGCAGCGAGGTCGCGTTCATCAGCGCCGAGGTGGCCGACCATCCCAAGCTGTCATTGGCATCGCGCAGGGCGCAGTTGTCGCGCTTGCTGCCGCAGCTGTCGCGCAAGGCGAAGCTGGTACGTTTTGCGCAGCTGGTCGCCAGCGTGCGCAACCTTGCCGGCAGCTTTGCGCCGGCATCATGGTCGGCACGCATGCGCAGCGAACATCTCGATTGGGCGGAAAGGACTGCGACCCAGATCGGTCCGCTGAACTCCACCATGCAGGCGATACTGCTGGCGGAGCTGGAGAAGGGCCGGCTGTCGCTTGCACCTTAGTCAGCCATGGGCGTGCCCGGTGCTTGCCGGCTGCCTGCGACGCGAATTTGTCTTAGGAGGTAATTCAGTTGGATGCAAAAGGATTTGCAAAATTGTTTGGTGGTTTTTCCACGGAGCGGCGCGTCGTCATCGTGTCAGCCTTGATCGAAGCCGGTCCGCAGGGTATCGACTTCATCGAGCTGTCCCGTGTCACCGAACTGTCAGTGATCGACATGGGCAATACGCTGGAAGCATTGCTGCTGATGGATCTGGTCAAAATCGCCATCAAGGGTGAGAACAAGATCCTCACGATGAACTTCAAGCTGCTCGATACCTTGTTCAGCGATGCCTACAACGAGTTCGGACCGGGCCGGCTGATCAAGCATGAGGAGCCTGCAGCATTGCTCCCGGAAGCAGGCAGCGGCGGCGCTGGCTGACGCATCGTCTTTGCCGTTGCATTGCCGGGCAATTCACTTTCCTTCGGCGGCACACCGTCTGCCGGTGTGCAGGATAGGTGCAGTGGAGGGAAAGAGAAGGGAGAAAAATCGGAGGCAGAAATGAACAAAGGCTTGGATGATCACTCATCCAAGCCTTTGATTTTTCTGGTAGGTCGTGCGGGACTCGAACCTGCGACCAACGGATTAAAAGTCCGCTGCTCTACCAACTGAGCTAACGACCCGAAAGACCAAGATTATATACGCGCAATTCGTTTTGTGTCAAACATCTTGCTTGCCTGATCTTTAATTTATCGATCGAAGCAAACAGCCGACCGCATCGCGCGCGCTTACTTGATATCGGCGAGCCTTTCCTTGCCCGTCGCAGCCGCTGGCGACGACGGATACTTCTTCACCAGCGTGCCCAGCGTCTCGCGTGCAGCGGCCTTGTCCTTCAGGTCCAGCTGGCAGCTCGCGATGTTCAGCAGTGCATCGGGGGCCTTCTGGCTGGCAGGGAAGCGCGTGGCCACGGTCTGGTAAGCAGGGATCGCGTTGGTGCAGTCCTGCAGCGCGAAGTGGCTGCTGCCGAGCCAGAAGTAGGCTTGCGACAGATAGGCCGACTCGGGATAGCGTTGCAGGAAGGCCGACAGCGATTGCGCCGCGCCGTTGTAGTTGGCCGACTTGAATTGCGCGACCGCCGCATCATACGCCTTCTGTTCGGCCGGCGACACCTCGGCATCCTTGCCATCGACCGACACCATCTTCGGTTCGAGGCTACGCATGCGCTGGTCGAGGTCGTTGTAGAAGTCCTTCTGGCGGCGCTGTGCATTCGACAGCTCGTTGCCGAGCACTTCGATCTGTCCGCGCAGCGTGGCCATCTCGCTGCGCAGCTTTTCGATTTCGGTGGTCACGTCGAGCACGGCCTTGGTGTCGGCCTTGTCGTCGATGCGCCTGGCCAGAGGTGCGATTCGGCTGTCGATGCGGCCATTGAGTTCGTCTAGCTGCTTGCGCATCTTGAGGATCTCGCGACGCGCTTCATCATCTTCAAAAAGCGCCGCCCGTGCATGTAGCGGCGCCAAAAGAAAAAGCGCCGCCATGGCGGCAGCGCTTAGGGCTTTCAAGTAAGCGTTCATCGCGATGATCAATAGGCCAGATCAGCGCGGCGGTTTTCAGCCCATGCCGCTTCGGTGCTGCCGCTGGCCTTCGGCTTTTCCTTGCCGAACGAGACGGCTTCCATCTGGGCGTCCTTGGCGCCGGCTGCGGCCAGTGCGCGACGCACGGCTTCGGCACGCTTCTGGCCCAGCGCCAGGTTGTACTCGCTGCCGCCGCGTTCATCGGTATTGCCCTGGATGATGACCTTGCGGTTCGGGTGGCTGGCCAGATACTTGCCGTGGGCTTCGATCACAGGCTTGAACTCGTCCTTGACGATGTAACTGTCGAAGTCGAAGTAGACGCTGCGCTTGGCCAGCACGCTGGCCGGATCGTCCAGCGGATCGGTCGACTTGGCATTCTTGTTGGCGTCGCTGGTGTCGCCGGTGCCGGTACCCGTGCCGGTGCCCGTGCCGGTCTGCGACGACGAGCTGGTCGACGGCACGCTCTTGCCGCCGCGGTCTTCGACGGCTGCCGGCTCATCGAGCTTGACAGTCGAGCAGGCCGACAGCACAGCGGCCAGTGCGGCGATGGCCGCGTAAAGTTTGATTCCACGCATGGTATTGCTCCCCTGGTTGGTTAAATCGTGCATCACGCCATTCGCGTCGCGCGGCATTTTCTTTGAACGCTGCGTCCTTGTCGAAGGCATTTAGTGCGCTAAATCTTATTTCGTGAACGGTCCCCATGCCGGTTCACGGACGTTCGAAGCTTTCGCGGACAGGTTGTACCGTGCGCTGCCATCGGTGGCGACCACGGTAAGGCTGCCACGTCCGCCGGCTTCGCTGGCGTACATGATGTAGCGGCCGTTCGGCGCAAAGCTCGGCGACTCGTCGCGCGCAGTGTCGGACAGGCGGGTTTCCTGATTGCTTATCAAATCAAGAACGTATACCTGAAAGCGCCCCTCGCGCCGCGAGACATACGTCAACATTTTACCGTCTGGCGATATGGCAGGGCTAATATTGTAGGAGCCGTTGAAGGTGACGCGCTTGAGTTCGCCGCCGTCGGCGTTCATCCGGTACACCTGCGGGCCGCCGCTGCGGTCGCTGGTGAAGTAGATGCTCTGGCCGTCGGGCGAGAAGCAGGGCTCGGTATCGATGCTGTTCGATTGCGTCAGGCGCTTCAGGTCGCTGCCATCGGCGTTGATCACGTAAATCTGCGTCAGACCATCGCGCGACAGTGCGATTGCCAGCCGGCGGCCATCGGGCGACCAGGCCGGCGCCGAATTGCTGCCCTTGAAGTTGGCGACGGCGATGCGCTTGCGGGTCGCCAGTTCCTGCACGTAGACGACCGGCTTTTTCGATTCGAACGACACGTAGGCCAGTTTCGAGCCATCCGGCGACCAGGTCGGCGAAATGATGGGCTCGCTCGAGCGCAGCGCGACGAAGGCATTCTCGCCATCGGAGTCGGCGATTTCGAGCCGGTACTCGTTGCCGCTCTTCGCGACATAGGCGATGCGTGTGGCAAACGCGCCACGCACGCCCGTCAGTTTTTCGAAGATGTCGTCGGCGATGCGGTGCGCTGCCAGTCGCGAGAACTGGTCGAGCACGGTCAGTCCCAATGCCGACAGTTCGCCGCCGCGCACGGTGTCGGTCAGCTTGTAGCGTACGTCGATGCGGCCATTGGCCATCTTGGTGACGCTGCCGGCGGCCAGCGCGTCGGCGCCGCGCGCCTTCCAGGCAGCGGTGTCGATGGGGCTGCGCTCGGACAGCATGTCATTGGTGTCGACTATCCGGAACACGCCGCTGCGCTCGAGGTCGGCGCGCACGATCGCATTGACCGATTGCTCGCTGACCGGCTCGTTGGCGAAATGGGCGACAGCAATGGGGATCTGGTTGGCGCCTACGCCGGCGATTTCCACGCGCAGTTGCGCTTGGGTGGCGACGGGGGCAAGCAGGGGGAGGACAGCGGCAGTGGCGACGGCGACAAGTTTCAGGAAAGTTCGTTTCATCGGGTATCGGTCGTCCTTGGTTCTGGTTCCGTCGATGATCCTCAGCGATCGCGGGGCCGGTGCGAGATGACCAGACTGGGTGGCACCTTGCCGCTCGCCGGGTCTGGCGGGAAAGGCGCTGCCCTGTCGATCGCCCGACGCACTGCATCGTCGAATGCGCGGATGCCGCTGGACGTCTTCAGGCGCACGTCGCGCACACTGCCGTCCGGCAGCAGGTCGATCGCATATTCGACCGCCGGATTGCCCGGGATCTCAGTCGTAGAGGACAATATTGTAGCGTCTTTGATCTTTTTACCAATTATTTGCCCGTAATTGCTGCTCACTTTCGGGCCGGCCGAACGCTCGGCATCGCCGCTGGTGCCGTCGCCGGCCTGCGCCTGCAGACGCTTGAGGTCGTCCTCGCGCTGTTTCTTGCGTCGCTGTTCGGCTTGCTGTTCTTCCTGCTTGCGCTGCTGTTCCTCGGCCTGCTTTTTCTTTTCTTCGGCAGCGGCTTCGGCCTGCTTGCGCTTCTCTTCCTCAGCCTGCTTTTTCTTTTCCTGTTCGGCGAGCTTCTTGTTTTCCTGCTCTTCGGCCAGGCGCTTTTTCTCCAGCTCTTTCTTTTCGAGCTCCTTTTTCTCGAGCTCTTTCTGGCGCTCCTTCTCGAGCAGCGCCTTTTCCTCGGCCTGCTTTTTCGCGAGTTCCTTGCGCTTCTTTTCCTTTTCGAGCGCGATGTCGGGATCCGGCAGCTTCTGCTTGACGGGTTCGGGTTCGGCCACCGGCTTGGGCGGCGGCTTCACGGGTTCGGGCTTGACCGGTTCGGGCGTCGGCGCCGGTTCGGGCGGCGGCGGCGCGGCGCTGCGCGCGGTGGGGCTCCAGATCTCGGCCTCGACCGCGACCGGCGTGACGTTCTGCCACGAGACGCCTATCCACAGGAATCCGAGCAGGATCACATGCATCAGCAGCGCCAGGCCGAGCGCGCGCATGCGGCCCGGTTCGGGCGGGACGCGGTACGGTACGGCGGACTCGTTCACGTTGGCGGTCAAGTCGGTGGGTTCAGGCTGGGTGACGGAGGAAATGCCGGTGCTGGTGCTCAGCGGGTCGCCAGGCCGACACGGGTGATGCCGGTCTTGTTGGCCAGCGTAATCGTCTGCACCACCTCGTCGTACTTGATGTCCTTGTCGGCCGAGATCATCAGGGGCAGCTCGGGATGAGCCTTGTTGATGTCGGCGAGGCGCTGGCCGAGCTGCTCGCGGCCTTTGACGGCCTTGAAGCTTTGACCATGGATGCCGACGCTGGCTGCGCCATCGGCCTTGAGCTCAATCTCGATGTAGTCGACCGGCGGTTGCGTCGAACGGCCTGCCTTCGGCAAATCGATGGTGTTGGGCGGCGTCAGCGGCGCGACCACCATGAAGATCACCAGCAGCACCAGCATCACGTCAATGTAAGGCACGACGTTGATCTCTGCCTTGAACTTGCGGCTGCGACCGCCGCGCATGGACGAGGAAGCTCCCATGTCAGCGGGCCTGGCGGTTCAGGATGTTCGAGAATTCTTCGATGAAGCTCTCGAAGCGGATCGCGAGGCGGTCGATGTCATGCGAGTAGCGGTTGTAGGCCACCACCGCCGGGATTGCCGCGAACAGGCCGATGGCCGTGGCCACCAGCGCTTCGGCGATGCCGGGGGCGACTGCGGCCAGCGTGGCCTGCTGCACATTGGCGAGGCCGCGGAAGGAATTCATGATGCCCCACACGGTACCGAACAGGCCGACATAGGGCGACACCGAGCCGACCGATGCCAGGAAGGCGAGGTGCGATTCCAGCGCATCCATCTCGCGCTGGTAGGCCGCGCGCATGGCGCGGCGCGCGCCGTCGAGCAGCGCGCTGGTGTCAATGTCCTTGCCCGAAAAGGACAGGCGGGCCTTGCGGTATTCCTCCATGCCGGCCTCGAAGATGCGCTCGAGCGCGCCATTGCTGCCGTGACGGCGGCGAGTGGCCGTCACTTCTTCGTACAGCGCATTGAGGTTGGCGCCGGACCAGAATGCGTTTTCGAATTCGGTGGTTTGCGCGATGGCGTTTCGGATGGCGAACATCTTGCGGAAGATGTAGGTCCAGCTCATGGCCGAAACCAGCAGCAGCAACGCCATCACCAGCTGCACCAGCAGCGAAGCATTCGTGATCAGGGTAACGAAGGACAGGTCTTGGGTGACGGTCATGGCGGTTGCGGTCGGCGGATTTTTGGCGGAGGTATCGTTATCGGTCGTGGCGCTTGCGGTCAGGCTGCAGCGGCGCTGCTACGGATGTCGTGGCTGGCCCTGGTGGTTTGTGGTCGTGCGGTCAGTCAGGCGCGCCGTCGCCGGCGAATTCGGTGATGCGTTCATGCACGGCCGCCGGTATCGGCGCCGGTCGCAGGCTGAGCGCATCGACGCAGCCGACGCGGATGCCGCCGCTGCACAGAAGGCGCGCTTCGGCGTCATCGCTGCTGCCGGAACCGACGCACCAGGCTTCCTGCACGAATTCCACCGACGCGCGGCCGAGCTTGCGGACCGTCACCGTGACTTCCAGTCGGTCATCCAGTTTCGCCGGGGCATGGTAATCGATGGCCGTACTTTTGACCACGAATATCCTTTGCTCTTGTACGGCCAGCATCTGCTGGTTGATACCGGCCGCGCGCAGCCACTCGGTGCGGGCGCGTTCGAAGAATTTCAGGTAGTTCGCATAGAACACGATGCCGCCGGCATCGGTATCTTCGTAATAGACGCGCAGCGGCCAGCGGAAACCGGACATCGATAGCGACACTTTCAGCCCTGGCGCTTGACCGTGAAGGGCGAGAAACCCTGACAGACCGGCATCATTTCGATGTGGTTGATGTTCACGTGCGGCGGAAGGGTGGCGACCCAGTACGCGGCCTCGGCGATGTCTTCGGACGACAGCGGCACGGTGCCCTGGTAGACCTTGGCAGCCGCTGCGTCATCGCCCTTGAAGCGCACGTTGGAGAATTCGGTGCCGCCGGACATGCCGGGAGCGATATTGGTCGCGCGCACACCGGTGCCGACCAGATCGGCGCGCAGGTTCAGCGTGAACTGATCGACGAAGGCCTTGGTCGCCCCATACACATTGCCGCCCGGGTAGGGGTAGCTGCCGGCGACCGAGCCGATGTTGATGACCGTACCACTGCCGCGCGCGACCATGCGCGGCAGCAGCGCGCGCGTCATGTGGACCAGGCCCTGGCAGTTGGTGGCGATCATGGTGTCCCAGTCTTCCAGATGGGCTTCGTGCGCCGGCTCGAGGCCCAGCGCGAGTCCGGCGTTATTGACCAGCACGTCGATCGCCTGCCAGTCGGCGGGCAGCGCGGCCAGCATTGCATCGATGGAGGTCTGGCGGGTGACGTCCAGTTCGACCGGCAGCAGCTTGTCGCCCAGTTCCGTGGCCAGCGCGGCCAGACGGTCAGTGCGGCGTGCGGCCGCGATCACGCGGTGGCCGGTTTGGACGAATTTGCGCGCGATACCTGCGCCGAAACCGGAGCTTGCGCCGGTCACCAGTACGATCATGAAAAGACTCCGCGGAGAAGGATTGCTGGCTGGTTCTGGACCGCCGCAATTTTAGCCGAATCGGGGGTTTTGGCCGGCTGCCGCCCTGTCCTGATGCCACCTTGTCCTGTCACCGTCCTTGCTGAATCAGACGGCGTCCACTAAAATCGCTTGTCAATTTGTCTCGCGTAACTGGCGCAAAAACCGAACGGTCGTTCGACCGGAGCGGCAGGTGGGAACCCACCGGGGAGCGCGAGATGTCAGTACCGCCGTACGCCTGGGCACCTGTTGTGAACCGACCTTGAGGTTGGCGCATGGGCTTGCCGGCGAGGCGTCATCGCCGATTCCGGCCCCTACGCTGAGCGTCGCGAATTCACGAAGAATCAAGACCATCCACACCGATTGGAGCCTATTTGATGTTTTCGAAACAGCACACCATTGCCAATGTCGATCCCGAACTGTGGTCGGCTATCCAGAAGGAAAACCAGCGCCAGCAAGACCACATCGAGCTGATCGCGTCGGAGAACTATGCGTCGCCGGCCGTGATGGAAGCCCAGGGTTCGCAGCTGACCAACAAGTATGCCGAGGGTTATCCGGGCAAGCGCTACTACGGTGGTTGCGAATTCGTCGACATCGCCGAGCAACTGGCGATTGACCGCCTGAAGGAACTGTTCGGCGCCAACTTCGCCAACGTGCAAGCCAATTCCGGTTCGCAGGCCAACCAGGCCGTGCTGCTGGGTCTGCTGCAGCCGGGCGACACCATCATGGGCATGTCGCTGGCCGAAGGCGGCCACCTGACCCATGGCATGGCGCTCAACATGTCGGGCAAGTGGTTCAAGGTCGTGTCGTACGGCCTGGACGCGAATGAGGCGATCGACTACGACAAGATGGAAAAGCTCGCGCACGAGCACAAGCCCAAGCTGATCATCGCCGGCGCATCCGCGTATGCACTGAAGATCGACTGGGCGCGCTTCCAGAAAGTCGCGAAAGATGTTGGCGCCTACTTCATGGTCGACATGGCGCACTATGCCGGCCTGATCGCCGGCGGCGTCTATCCGAACCCGGTGCCTTTCGCCGACGTGGTGACCTCGACCACGCACAAGAGCCTGCGCGGCCCGCGCGGCGGCATTATCCTGACCAACGATGAAGAGATCGCGAAGAAGATCAACAGCGCGATCTTCCCTGGCCTGCAGGGCGGCCCGCTGATGCACGTGATCGCCGGCAAGGCCGTCGCGTTCAGGGAGGCGCTGAGCCCCGAGTTCAAGGCTTACCAGCAGCAAGTGGTGAAAAATGCCGACGCGCTGGCCAAGGCCCTGATCGAGCGCGGCCTGCGCATCGTCTCCGGCCGTACCGAATCGCACGTGATGCTGGTTGACCTGCGCGCGAAGAAGATGACGGGCAAGGAAGCCGAAGCCATCCTCGGTTCCGCGCACATCACCTGCAACAAGAACGGCATCCCGAACGATCCGGAAAAGCCTTTCGTGACGTCCGGCATCCGCCTCGGCAGCCCGGCGATGACCACGCGTGGTTTCAAGGAAGCCGAAGCGACCAAGGTCGGCCACCTGATCGCCGACGTGCTGGACAACCCGCATGACGCGGCCACCATCGATCGCGTGAAAGCCGAGGTCAAGAAGCTGACCGACGCCTTCCCGGTCTACCAGGCCTGATTCAGGCCAACGCAACGGAGACCGGTGAATGCGCTGCCCCTTCTGTCATAGCGAAGACACCCATGTGCTCGACACCCGGGCGTCGGAAGAAGGGGACAGCATTCGCCGCCGTCGCCGTTGCGGCGCTTGCGACAAGCGCTTCACGACCTACGAGCGCATCGAACTGGCGATGCCCGTCATCGTCAAGAAGAACGGCAGCCGCACCGAGTTCGAACCGGCCAAGCTGCGCGCTAGCCTGATGCTGGCGCTGCGCAAGCGGCCGGTGTCGGCCGATGCGGTGGATGCGGCGATACAGCGCATCGAAGAAAAGCTGCGTTCGTCCGGCGACCGCGAAATCCTGTCCGGCCAGATTGGCGAGCTGGTGATGCGCGAGCTGAAGCGGCTGGACAAGATCGCCTACATTCGTTTTGCTTCCGTCTATCGCAGCTTCGAGGATGTGGCCGAGTTCCGCGAAGCGATCGACGAATTCGATGCGGCAGAAGCCAAGGGGCGCAAGGCCAAATCAGTCTGAGCCGCGGCGGTCGCCTCGTTGGCAGGCTATCCTTCGGCAGGCTGTTCCTCGGCAGGTGATCCTTCAGCGATATCCATCTCCACGCCGATTTTTCGTTGGCATGTGCCGTTTGCATGTGCGTGCTACGGCACGCAAGCATTGTTAGTGCCGCACTAATTTTTCCTCTCTTTGCCAGCACGGGTCGTTGATCCTGCGAATCCGATATTTTCCGGAGGCGAAGATGCGCGCAAGCACCCGCAGATTCCGGCGCCCGGTGGTGGCACGCGGTGTCAGCCTCGCGGAAGCCCTGTTGTGCATATCCGTGCTGATGGCCTTGGCCATGCCGGTCGCCGGCTCGCTGCCTGGCATGTTCGACCGCGTGCACGTCAACGCCGCTGTCAGTGAATTGCGGACCGCGATACAGGCGGCACGCCTGTACGCGATGCAGCGCGCGCAGCGCATCGATATCGTGCCGCGCGCGGAGGGCGACTGGGCGCAAGGCTGGCTCGTGCTGGTCGATGCCAACAACAATCAGCGCGCCGATCCCGGCGAGATCGTCCTGCACGCCGGCTTCCGGCCGGCCAACGCCTTGCATGTGTCCGCCGCGCTGACGGATGGCAAGCGCGCCTATCTGGCCTTCGGCGCCGGCGGGCGTCCGCGCTCCGCGTCCAGCCCTTCGCAGCCGCAATTCGGTTCCTTCACCTTCCATCGCGGCAGCGCGCGGCGCAAGCTCGTGCTCGGCTTTCTTGGCCGGGTGCGCAGCTGCGACCCGGATCGCGACGGTGGCGCTTGCTAGAATGCTCGCCATGCAGATTGCTGACGACCTGGCCGCAATGCGCGCCGCGCTCGATGAAGCGCGCAAGGGCCTCTACATCACCACACCCAACCCGCGGGTCGGTTGCGTCATCGTGCGCGCTGGACAGATCATCGCGCGCGGCCATACGCAACCAGCCGGGCAGGCGCATGCGGAAGTGCATGCGCTGCAGGATGCAGCCGCGCGCGGCATCGACGTCCGTGGCGCGACTGCGTATGTGACGCTGGAGCCTTGCAGTCATCATGGCCGCACGCCGCCTTGCTGCGATGCCCTCGTCGCGTCAGGCATCGCACGCGTGGTCGCTGCGCTGGAAGATCCGAACCCACTGGTAGCCGGGCAGGGCGTGGCGCGCCTGCGCGCTGCCGGGATCGCGGTCGATATTGGTCTGTTGGCCGATGAAGCTGCCGACATCAACATCGGATTCCTGCACCGGATGAAGCATGGCCGGCCCTGGGTCCGAATGAAGATTGCCGCCAGCCTCGATGGCGGCACCGCGCTGATTAACGGCACCAGCCAGTGGATCACTTCGTCGGCGGCACGCGACGATGGTCACGCCTGGCGCGCGCAGGCCTGCGCTATCCTGACCGGCATCGGCACCGTGCAGCAGGACGACCCGCAGCTCAATGTGCGCGCCGTGCAGACGCCGCGCCAGCCGCGTCGCATCATCGTTGACAGCAAGCTCGACATAGCGCCGGCCGCCAAAGTGCTGCAGGGCGGCGGCAGCTGGATCTTCGCAGCCCGGCATGACGCGCCGCGCGAGGCGGTGCTGCGCGCAGCCGGCCATGAGGTGATCGTGCTGCCGAACGCCTCCGGCAAGGTCGACCTTGATGCGCTGATGCTGGAGCTGGGCCGCCGGCAGATCAACGAACTGCATGTCGAAGCCGGTACCAAGCTGAATGGCTCGCTGCTGCGCGCGGGCTGCGTGAACGAATTGCTGCTGTATGTCGCGCCTTGCCTGTTGGGCCCGGCGCAGGGGCTGGCCAATTTGCCGGAACTGCAGGACCTGTCTGGCCGGATTGCGCTCGAATTCATCGACATCGCCCGGCTCGGTCCCGACCTGCGCTTGCGCGCGCATGTGCTGCCGCGGCAGACGGATAAAGATCGGCGGCTGGCGATCGCCATCAGCCCGCCTTGACCGAACCCGATACTCCCTGATCCACCTTTACGGAATCCACTCATGTTTACCGGCATCGTCGCGGCCCTCGGCCGCATCACTTCCCTCGAACCTCTTGGCAATGATGGCAATGCCGGCGTGCGCCTGCAGGTCCATGCGGGCGCGCTGCCACTGGCCGACGTTGCGCTCGGCGATTCGATCGCCATCAATGGCGCCTGCATGACGGTCATCAGCAAGACCGCCGACAGTTTCACGGTCGATGTTTCGCGCGAGAGCCTCAATTGCACCGTGGGCCTGGACGCGCCGGGCGAAGTGAACCTCGAAAAGGCGCTGACGCTGGCCGAGCGTCTGGGCGGCCACCTGGTGTCCGGCCATGTCGACGGGCTCGGCGAGGTGACGCATTTCGCGCCGGTCGGCGAGTCGTGGAAGCTGGACATCCTCGCGCCCGCGGCGCTGGCCAAATACCTGGCCTACAAGGGCTCGGTGGTGGTCAATGGCGTGTCGCTGACGGTCAACAGCGTGGCTGACAGCGCAGCCGGCTGCACGATCTCGATCAACCTGATCCCGCACACCATCGAGGTCACGACGCTCAAGCATCTGAAACCCGGCAGCCGCGTGAACCTGGAGGTCGACCTGATCGCGCGCTATGTCGAGCGCATGCTGTCGGCCACCAGCCTGGCGCGCTGAAAGGGAAGCTTGCAGGCGGTGTCCTGACGACGGTCGCCAGCCCCCCGCAAGCTCGCCCCGCCGGGCGTTCCAGCCGGCTTAGTACATTGGCATGCCCCCGAGAACCGCGGGGCAGGGCGGGAAATCCTTTAAAATGGCCGACCTTTCCGGAAACGCCCCCATGTCACTCTCAAGCACCAAGGAAATCATTGCCGAGCTGCGCGCCGGCCGCATGGTCATCCTCGTCGATGAAGAAGACCGCGAGAACGAGGGCGACCTCGTGCTGGCCGCCGAATTCGTCACGCCCGAAGCGATCAACTTCATGGCCCGTTTCGGCCGTGGCCTGATCTGCCTGACCCTGACCGAAGAGCGCTGCGAACAGCTCGCGCTGCCGATGATGACGACCCGTAACGGCACGTCCTTCGGCACCAATTTCACTGTATCGATCGAGGCTGCCGAAGGCGTCACGACCGGTATTTCCGCGGCCGACCGCGCGCGCACCATCGAGGTGGCGGTGGCCCGTAATGCCAAGCCGTCCGACATCGTCCAGCCGGGCCATATCTTCCCGCTGCGTGCGCAGAAGGGCGGCGTGCTGATGCGCGCCGGCCATACTGAAGCCGGCTGCGACCTGGCCGAGCTGGCTGGCCTGACGCCGGCGGCCGTGATCTGCGAAATCCTGAAGGATGACGGCACGATGGCGCGCCTGCCCGACCTGATCGAATTCGCGCAGACCCACGGCCTGAAGATCGGCGCCATCGCCGACCTGATTCATTACCGCAGCCAGACCGAGAGCATCGTCGAGCGCGTGGCCGAGCGTGAAATGCACACCGCGCACGGCACCTTCCATGCGATCGCCTTCCGTGACAAGCCCAGCAGCGGCGCGCACCTGGCGCTGGTGCATGGCGAGATCCGGCCCGACCTCGAAGCGCTGGTGCGCGTGCACCAGCCGGTGTCGGTGCTGGACATGCTGGAGACGCGCGCGACCACCCATTCGTGGAACATGGCTGCGGCGATGGCCGCCATCCAGGCATCCGAGCGCGGTGTGATCGTACTGCTCAATTGCGAGGAGTCGGCCGACCAGATGTTTGCGCAGTTCAGCGCCCTGGCGCAGTCGGACAACCATCAGCAACCTGCGACGCCGCCGCGCGCAGCGCGCATGGACTTGCGCACCTATGGCATCGGCGCGCAGATCCTGCGCGAGCTCGGCGTGGGCAAGATGAAGCTGCTGGCCAATCCGCGCAAGATGCCGTCGATGACAGGTTTCAACCTCGAGGTGACTGGCTACCAGGCCAGTCCCGCGCAGTGAGCGACAGCGCTCGCGGCCGACGGACAGGTTATTTCATTCAATCAAGCGTACCACCCAGGAGGAAGCATGAGCGTAGGCACCTATGAACCGGATTTCGATGGCACCGGACTGCGCATTGGCATCGTCCAGGCGCGCTTCAATGAAGACGTTTGCCACGGCTTGACCGCGGCCTGCCTGGCCGAACTCAAGCGCCTCGGCATCGAAGACGAGGACGTGCTGCTGGCGACCGTGCCGGGCGCACTGGAAATCCCGCTGGCCCTGCAGAAGATGGCCGAGACCGGCCAGTTCGACGCGCTGGTCGCGCTGGGCGCGGTGATCCGCGGCGAGACTTACCATTTCGAGCTGGTGTCGAACGAATCCGGCGCCGGCATCACCCGCATCGGCCTCGACTTCGGCATCCCGATCGCCAACGCGGTGCTGACCACCGAGAACGACGAGCAGGCCGAGGTGCGCATGGCCGTCAAGGGCGCGGAAGCCGCGCGCTGTGCTGTCGAGATGGCCAACCTGGTCGCGGCCATGGAAGAACTGGCCGACGCGGCCAACGAAGAGTAAACAAGCAGTAAACGAGCAAGGTCAACAATGAGCAGCAAATCGCAACACGCCAATCCGAACAAGAGCCGCACGCCGCGCCACCGCGCGCGCGAATTCGCGCTGCAGGGCCTGTACCAGTGGCTGCTGAATGCCGAAGCCCCGGGCGCGATCGACGCGCACATCCGTGACGCGCACGGTTTTGACAAGGCCGATGCCGAGCATTTCGATGCGCTGCTGCATGGCGCGATTCGCGATGCCGGCAGCCTGCGTGAGGAAATCGTCCCGCTGATCGATCGCGGCATCGACCAGCTGTCACCGGTCGAGCACGCGGCGCTGCTGATCGGCGCATATGAGCTCAAGCATCACCTCGAGATTCCGTACAAGGTGGTCATCAATGAAGCAGTCGAGCTGACCAAGTCCTTCGGCGGCATCGACGGCCACAAGTACGTCAATGGCGTGCTCGACAAGCTGGCCGCGACCGTGCGCGCCACCGAAGTCAACGCCAGCCGCTGAGCTGAAGCCGAGCTGAAGGGGCCGGTGGCACCGGCCTCCGAGGTCATCGTGCTGTCCTGAAGTCCCTTCACTGACCGCCTGCATGGATTACTCACTCGCTGCCCGTCTCGACGAGATCGAACCCTTTCACGTGATGGAAGTGCTCAAGCGCGCTGCCGAGCTGGAGAAGGCAGGGCGCTCGGTGATTCCCATGTGCATAGGCGAGCCCGACTTCCCGCCGCCGCAGCCGGTGCTGGACGCAGCGCGCATGGCGCTGGATTCGGGCGCAGCGATGCGCTATACCGCCGCGCTCGGCCTGCCCGAGCTGCGCGCCGCGATTTCCGGCCATTACAAGCAGGCATTCGGCGTCGATGTGGCAGCCGAGCGCATCGTCGTCACGGCCGGCGCGTCGGCTGCGCTGTTGCTGGCCTGCGCGGCGCTGGTCGAGCGCGATGCCGAAGTGCTGCTGCCGGATCCCAGCTATCCGTGCAACCGCCATTTCGTGGCAGCCTTCAATGGCAAGCCCGTATTGATCCCCAGCGGCCCGGACGAGCGCTTCCAGCTGTCGGCGGCCATGGTCGAGACGCACTGGACCGAGCGCACGCGCGGCGTGCTGCTGGCATCGCCATCGAACCCGACCGGCACCTCGATCCTGCCGGACGAACTGGCGCGCACGCTGGAGGTGGTGCGCCGCCATCGCGGTTTTGCGCTGGTCGACGAGATCTACCAGGGCCTCAGCTATGGCGCTGCGCCGCAGACGGCGCTGTCGCAGGGCGAGGACGTGATCGTCATCAACAGCTTCTCGAAGTACTTCAACATGACGGGCTGGCGTCTGGGCTGGCTGGTGGTGCCACCGGCGATGCTGCCGGCGATCGAAAAGCTGGCGCAGAACTTCTTCATCTGCGCGTCCAGCATCGCTCAGCATGCGGCGCTGGCCTGCTTCCGCCCGGAGACGCTGGCCATCGCTGAAGCGCGCCGTCAGGAATTCGAGCGCCGCCGCGATTACCTGGTGCCCGAACTGCTGGCGCTGGGCCTGCAGATCCCGGTGATGCCGGATGGTGCTTTCTATGTGTATGCCGATTGCAGCGCACTGAGCGGCGATTCGGATGCGCTGGCGCGTGACGTGCTCGACAAGACCGGTGTCGTGCTGACACCCGGGCTGGACTTTGGCAGCGCGGCCGCGCATCGCTTCCTGCGCATTTCGTATGCAACCTCGATGGACAATCTGCGGGAAGCGGTGGCCCGGCTGCGCGCTTACTTCGGCAAGGCCTGAGTCAGCAGGGCATCAGGCCGCTGCCGCCGGTATCCCGACCAGCAGCCGCCAGCCAGAACAGCGAGCGTCGCCAGCGAGCGTCGCGCCCAACAAAAAAGGAGCCATCGGCTCCTTTTTTGTTGGCTGCTGACATTTGCGCTGAAAATCAGCGTTGAAACGCAGCGGTGAAACGCAGCAGTGAAACGCGATCAGGCAGGCTCATGCTCCGTCTGGCGCTTGGCCGACGGTGATACCTCAGCCGCAGCTTCGCGCATGGTTTCCTGCGCTTGCGGCGGCGTGAAGGTCGGCACACGCTTGCCGGCGGCCACCGCCTGCAGACGTGCATGCTCGGCCATCACCTTGCCGGCATAGCCGCCATCGGTGTCCATGTTGCCTGCGCCGACATACAGCTTCAGGCCGGCGTCGACCGAGCCGGAACGGCGGATCATGTCCTTCAGGATCTTCGCGCCGACCTGGATGTTGGCCGCCGGGTTCAGCGCGGCGCTCATGCCGCCGTGGTCGCTGAACTTGTCATGATGGACCTTGGACATCACCTGCATCAGGCCCTGGGCGCCGACCGAGCTTTCCGCGAACGGATTGAAGCGCGATTCGATCGCCATCACGGCCAGAATCAGCAGCGGGTCGAGCTTCACTTCCTGCGCCGATTCATAGGCCGCGTCCACCAGCATCTTGCTGGCACTGCCGGCGATGCGATAACGCTTGGCCAGCCAGTGCGTCACGCGCTGCTGTTCCTTGCTGGAAGGGGCCGTGACGGCCGCGTCGGTCACGGCATCGGCCGGGATGGAACGCTGTGGCAGTTCCAGCATGTCGGCGAACGCGAGTTCGCGCTGTTCCATTTGTTCGCTGTCGGCGTCCCAGAAGGGCGACAGCGCCTTCAGGTCGTCAAGCAGTTCGGGACGAACGAACATGACGGCCAGTGCGACCATGGCTGCAATGCCGAGTCCCATGATGGCGCGTCGCGCCGGGACCCAGATGCTACGCAGACGGTCGATACTTTCTTCGCTGGAGATCAGGTACTTGGAGGACAAGTGCTCCGCACCGACCAACGCTGTCAATCTCGATCGATTATTCATATTACCTCCTGAATCATCGCGGCCCTCAAAGCGACTGGCAAAGCCCAAGTGCTTCATCCCGGTCATGTGCGCACTTCGTTGCATACATGACAAGTCTGCACTCAGGTTTTGTCAGGCGCTCTGAGCTGAGGCCAATTGCAAGCGTGCTTCGTGCTTCAATTCACCGCGAGACTACAAAACCCGTCTGCTCGTTACTGCTCGCAGCAGACGCCGGTGTTGCTTTTGTCGGCCACCGTCGGTGGTGGCACCAGCAATCTTTTGTCGGGGATGAAAGTCTGACCTTGGGCTCAACAATCTCTACAATGCCCGGCGGGTCGATCCCCTTTGTGACAGGGTGGCTTGACCTTGTCGGTCCGCGGCCGGTACCCCTACCCGGCTGGCCACCTCAAAACTTGGGCGGATTGTAGGGAGGGGTTTATACCCAGTCAATACTAGAAATCGGTAAAGTTATAACCATTTGTTATTGAAATCGAGTTCCACTGTAACAATATCCAGTAAAATCAGTCAGTTGCCAGACTCTACTTGGCAAGCTGCTTTCACTTTGAAAAAAGTCAATTACCGATGAAATATTCAGATTTGCGCGATTTTATTGCCAAATTAAAACAATCCGGCGAGTTGATCGAGGTTGGTGTGCCCGTATCGCCGCATCTGGAGATGACGGAGCTGTGCGATCGCACCCTGCGCGCCGAAGGGCCTGCCTTGTTGTTTACGCAGCCCACCGGTCACAGCATGCCCGTACTCGGCAACCTGTTCGGGACGCCTCACCGCGTCGCACTCGGCATGGGCGCTGAGGATGTCAGCGAGCTGCGCCAGATCGGCCAGCTGTTGTCGGCCCTGAAAGAGCCCGAGCCGCCCAAGGGATTCAAGGATGTGATGGGCCTTGGCTCCCTGGTGAAAGCCGTCTGGGACATGGCGCCGCGCGAACTGCGCTCGGCCCCGTGCCAGGAGATCGTCTGGGAAGGCAATGAGGTCGACCTGTCGCGCTTGCCGATCCAGCATTGCTGGCCGGGCGACGTCGCACCCCTGATTACCTGGGGCCTGGTGATCACGAAGGGCCCCAACAAGAAGCGGCAGAACCTCGGCATCTATCGGCAGCAGGTGGTCGGCCGTAACAAACTGATCATGCGCTGGCTCGCGCATCGCGGTGGCGCGCTTGACTTCCGCGAGCACTGCCTGAAGCATCCGGGCCAGCCCTATCCGATCGCAGTCGCGCTGGGCGCAGACCCGGCCACTATATTAGGAGCGGTCACGCCGGTGCCGGACAGCCTGTCGGAGTACCAGTTCGCCGGCCTGCTGCGGGGCAGCCGTACCGAGCTGGTCAAGGCGATCGGCAGCGAACTGCGGGTGCCGGCCTCGGCCGAGATCGTCCTTGAAGGGCATATCTATCCTGAAGACATGAACCATCGCCCCAACGCGTCAACCTTGCCGGCCGGCGCGCCGCCTTACCCGGCGACTGGCTACGAGCATGCGCTGGAAGGACCCTACGGCGACCACACCGGTTATTACAATGAGCAGGACTGGTTCCCGGTCTTTACAGTCGACCGCATCACGATGCGGCGTGATCCCATCTATCACTCGACGTATACCGGCAAGCCGCCCGATGAGCCGGCCGTGCTCGGCGTGGCGCTCAATGAAGTCTTCGTGCCGCTGCTGCAGAAGCAATTTACGGAGATCACCGACTTCTACCTGCCGCCCGAAGGCTGCAGCTACCGGATGGCGGTGGTGCAGATGAAGAAGTCCTATCCGGGCCATGCGAAGCGGGTGATGTTCGGCGTCTGGAGCTTCCTGCGTCAGTTCATGTACACGAAATTCATCGTCGTCGTCGACGAGGATGTCGATATCCGCGACTGGAAGGAAGTGATCTGGGCGATCACGACCCGGGTCGACCCGGTGCGCGACACGACGCTGGTCGAGAACACGCCTATCGATTACCTGGACTTCGCCTCGCCGGTCAGCGGGCTGGGCAGCAAGATGGGCATCGATGCCACCAACAAGTGGCCGGGCGAGACCTCGCGCGAATGGGGTCGTACGATCACGATGGATGACGACGTGAAGGCGAGGGTCGACAAGATCTGGCAGCAACTAGGTTTCTGAGTCTGGAGCTTCTGAGCCCGGCAGCTGTGGCTGCAAGTCCTGCTGTTGTTGCGCTTTGCACCGAGGGAGGCGTTGAGTGGAAGCTGTGTGGACAAGGATGTTGGGGGCGATGCGGCGTCGTCGACCTCGGCCTCCTGTTCATTGCACTGATGAACGTGCTTAGCCGGAAGGCCCTTTGCTGATAGAATCTCGGTTGGCGGGCCCCTGCGCATTGTGGCATGGTCAACCTGGTCAGGTCGGGAACGAAGCAGCCACAGCCATTTCCCGCAAGTGCCGCAGACAAGGCTCGCCTCTTATCTTCTTTCGTTTCCCTGCAAGTCCCTTCCCCGCATCACGTTTGCCCGGCTTTGCGTCGCTCAGCTGTCGGCCGTAAATGCATGGTCAAGGATGCGTGCGCACTCTTCGACGCTGCAGGCCAGCATGCCGGCCACCTGCCCATGATCAGCTTCGCGCCGGCTGGCAAGGAAGGCCTGGGCCGCCGTCTCACCGGCATGCGCCGCCATCAATGACGCCTGCAGCGCCAGCACCAGCCGCTGTGCGATGCGTCGCGCCAGCCTTTCCTGTTCCGGTCGCGGCAATTTCAGGTCGCGCCGCAAGGCGGCGATCATGGCTTTCCATTCGGCGTGGCCGGCCAGCGTTGCGGCCAGCGCCGACAGTAGCGCATCGACCGTGTGTTCATCCTGCTGCGCGGCGCGCAGTACATCGAGGCACATCACATTGCCGGAGCCTTCCCAGATCGAATTGACCGGCGCCTCGCGATACAGCCGCGCCAGCGGCGCGCTTTCGACATAGCCGTTGCCGCCCAGGACTTCCATCGCTTCGGCCGTGAAGCCCATCGCACGCTTGCAGATCCAGAACTTCGCGGCCGGCGTCAGCAGCCGCACGATGGCTGCATCGCCGGCGTCGATCGCGCGCGCGATCCGCAGTACCAGCAGCATGGCTGCCTGCGATTCGAGCGCGAGGTCGGCCAGCACATTCATCATCAGCGGCTGTGACGCCAGCTGCCGGCCGAACGTGACCCGATGCCGCGCATGATGAATGGCCTGCACCAGCGCTGCCCGCATCAATGCCGCGCTGGCAATTGCGCAATCGAGTCGTGTCGTATTGGCCATCTCCACCAGCGTTGCAATGCCGCGTCCCGGTTCGCCGACCAGCACGCCTTCGGCATCCAGGAATTCGACTTCGGCGCTGGCATTCGAGCGATTGCCCAGCTTGTCCTTCAGCTGCTGCACCAGCACAGGATTCTTGCTTCCGTCGTCGCGCCAGCGCGGCACAAAAAAGGCCGACAGGCCGCCATCGCTCCGTGCTAGTACCAGATGCGCATCGCATTGCGGCGCCGAGAAGAACCATTTGTGGCCAGTGAGCAGGTAGCGCTCGCCGCGTCCTGCGGCACCGGTCGGCCTTGCCTCGGTCTGCGTGCCGCGCAAATCGGAGCCACCCTGTTTTTCCGTCAGGCCCATGCCGATCAGGACGGCTGCCTTGTCGGCCAGCGGCAGGTCGCGCGGGTCATGCGTTTCCGCGTACAGCTTGCCGGCGACCGACGCAAACCAGGGCTCGTTGCGCAGGATGGGCACGGCGGCAAAGGTCATCGTCACCGGACACAGGGAGCCGGCCTCCAGTTGCGCATGCATGTAAAAGGCGGCTGCGCGTGCGACCTGCGCGCCACGGCCGGGCTCGCGCCATGCGCGCGCTTGCAGGCCACTGGCGCGCAGCATGGCCAGCAGCGCATGCCAGGCCGGGTCGAAGCGGATCGCATCGACGCGGTGACCATAGCGGTCATGGGTTTGCAATTCGGGAGTGTGGCGATTGGCCTGCTCGGCCAGTGCCTGCGACTCGGCGCTGTAGAGCGTGGCGCCCAGACGCTTGAGGCTGGCCCGGTGTGCCTGCCAGTGGTCGTTCGTGCCGGCGCTGTCGCCGGTCTCGCGGCGTACCGCTGCCACCAGCGCCGGGTCGCTGTCGAACAGGTTGATGCCGGCCAGCGGCGGTGGCTGGTTGGTGACCTCGTGGGTGGGCCAATGCACTTTTCACCTCCTCGAATCCCCGGGCTTCCTGCCAGAAGGATAGTCCTTTCCCGCGTCAGGTAAAATGGGGGTCTTGCCATAGAAGCGCCGGACATGTCTTACCAGGTTCTTGCCCGCAAATATCGCCCGAAGAATTTCGACAGCCTGGTTGGTCAGGAACACGTCGTGCGCGCGCTCACCCATGCGCTGGAGCAGAAACGCCTGCACCATGCCTACCTGTTCACAGGCACCCGCGGCGTCGGCAAGACCACGCTGTCGCGCATCCTCGCGAAGTCGCTGAATTGCCAGGGCACCGACGGCAACGGCGACATCACCGCCCAGCCTTGCGGCCAGTGCGAAGCCTGCGTTGCGATCGATGCCGGCCGTTTCGTCGATTACATCGAAATGGATGCCGCGTCCAACCGCGGCGTCGATGAAATGGCGCAGCTGCTCGAGCAGGCGATCTACGCGCCGTCAAATGCGCGCTTCAAGGTCTACATGATCGATGAAGTGCACATGCTGACCAGCCACGCGTTCAATGCGATGCTGAAGACGCTGGAAGAGCCGCCCGAGCACGTCAAATTCATTCTCGCGACCACCGACCCGCAAAAGATTCCGGTGACGGTGCTGTCGCGCTGCCTGCAGTTCAACCTGAAGCAGATGCCGCCGGGGCACATCGTGTCCCACCTCGAGAACATCCTCGGCCAGGAACAAATCGCCTTCGATCCGCCGGCCTTGCGCCTGCTGGCGCAGGGCGCGCAGGGTTCGATGCGCGATGCGCTGTCATTGACCGACCAGGCGATTGCCTATGCCGCCGGCAAGGTAACCCTGGATGCGGTGCAGGGCATGCTGGGCGCGCTTGACCATACCTATCTGGTGCAGCTGCTCGATGCCCTCGCCGCACAGGATGGCGCTGCGCTGTTGGCCGTGGCCGATGAAATGGCGTCGCGCAGCTTGTCCTGGAGCGCGGCGCTGCAAGACCTTGGCACCTTGCTCAATCGCGTGGCCATTGCGCAGACCGTACCTTCGGCCGTGCCGGATGACTTGCCGGAGCGCGAAGATATCCTGCGGCTGGCCGGCGTGTTCTCGCCGGAAGACGTGCAACTGAATTATCAGATCGTCGTGCATGGCCGTCATGAACTGGGCCTCGCGCCCGATGAATATGCGGGCTTCACGATGACGCTGCTGCGCATGCTGGCGTTTGCGCCGGCATCGTTGGCGGCAGGCGAGCCGGCAGCGCGTACGGCAGCTGCCCGTCCGGCCAGCGCGGCGCTGCAAGCGTCTCGCCCGGCGGCCGCCAGCGTTGCCGCAGCACCCGCGCAGGCGTCGCGCGCGAGCTCAGGTCCGGCAGCATCGGCTGCAGCCGCATCAGCCGCATCAGCCGCAGCAGCCACAACAGCGACAACAGCCACAGCAGCACAGCCCGTGGCTGCCACGGCCTCACTCGCGTCGCCGGGTGTCGACCACGGCGCGCTGGATGACTTCGATGCGTTCGGCCTGTCGACCGCCGCAACTACATCAGCCCCTGCGGCCATGCCCGCTGCAACTGTAACGCCAGCAGCAACGGCAGCCGCAACGCCGGCCGCTGCGTCTGGCCGTCCGGTCAGCCCGGCCATGGCGGCGCTGGCAGCCGCACGCAGCAGCAAGGCCAAGGCTGCGCCGCCTCCGCCACCGTCCGGTGAGGATTTCTTCGGACTGGATGCTCCCACGGTCGACGACGGCGACCCGGCTCAAAAAAAAACTGAATCGCGAGCGCCGCTGAACCCGCCTGAGCCTTCGGCGCAGGCGATTGACTGGCCGGCGCTGATGAAGACGCTGCCGCTGCGCGGCGTGCCGCAGCAATTGGCGATGCAGAGCGAGCTGCTGGCCTTCAATGATGCCGGCACGGTGGTGTCGATCAAATTGCGCGTGCCGGTCGAGACCCTGCTGACCGCCGGCAGCGCCGACAAGCTGCTTGGCGCGCTCGAGTCGCATTACGGCAAGCCCGTGAAAATGGATACCGAGATCGGCGCCGTGAACCGCACCGCGCATGCCGCCGATGTCGCCGAGCAGGCCGAGCGCCAGCGCCAGGCGGAACAAACCTTGCAGGAAGACCCGTTCGTGCAATCACTGATGCGTGAATTCGGCGCGACTATCGTGCCGGGTTCGATCCGTCCGGTATGAAGCAGGTGTGACTCACCGTCATCACCGCTTGCTGCCGATGAACTGAACTACTGATACCGAAAAGGAGCCCACCATGATGAAGGGACAACTGGCTGGCCTGATGAAACAGGCCCAGGCAATGCAGGACAACATGAAGAAGGCGCAGGAGCAACTGGCCAGCATCGAAGTCGAGGGCCAGGCCGGCGCCGGCCTGGTGAAGGTTGTCATGACCTGCAAGAACGACGTCAAGCGCGTGACCATCGACCCGACGCTGCTCGGCGACGACAAGGACATGCTGGAAGATCTGGTGGCGGCGGCATTCAATGACGCCGTGCGCAAGGCCGAAGCGACCTCGTCGGAGAAGATGGCCTCGCTGACTTCCGGCCTTCCGCTGCCGCCCGGCTTCAAGCTGCCGTTCTGATCGCGCACGCACAGCCGAGCCTGACCCCCAGGCTCGCAGTGCGCAAGCCAAGTAACTAACGGGCGCCAACGTGAAGACACCCTCCAGCCTCGACTTCCTGACCGAGGCATTGCGCCGACTTCCGGGCGTGGGCCCGAAGTCCGCGCAGCGCATGGCTTACCACCTGATGCAGCATGACCGCGAAGGTGCGGCGCTGATGGCGCGCGCGCTGGCGCAGGCGGTGGATCGCATCCACCACTGCGCGCGCTGCAATACCTTTACCGAGCACGAGGTCTGCGAGACCTGTGTCGATCCCGCGCGCGATGCGACGCAACTGTGCGTGGTGGAGACGCCGTCCGACCAGTTGATGATCGAGCAGACCCTGACGTACAAGGGCTTGTACTTCGTGCTGATGGGGCGGCTGTCGCCGCTCGACGGCGTGGGTCCGAAAGACCTGCACCTCGAAAAGCTGATCACACGCGCCACCGACGGCGTCGTCACCGAAGTGGTGTTGGCGACCAATTTCACCAATGAAGGCGAAGCTACCGCGCACTACATCAGCGAGACGCTGAAGGCGCGCGGCCTGAAGGTGAGCCGACTCGCACGCGGTGTACCTGTTGGCGGCGAACTCGAGTATGTCGACGCGGGCACGATTGCACGTGCCATGCTCGACCGTCGCTCGACCTGATCCGCGACCCGATCCAACGACCTGTTCAGCGCCATTTCCGCGCACGCTGAGGCAAGCCCATGGAAGAATCCCGCAAAGCTGTCGGCCCGCTGGCCGGCATCAAGGTCCTCGAACTCGGCACGCTGATTGCCGGGCCTTTCTGCACCCGTTTGCTGGCGGAGTTCGGCGCGGACGTCATCAAGGTCGAATCGCCCGAGGGTGGCGATCCGATACGCCAGTGGCGCGTGCTCAAGGATGGTAATTCGCTGTGGTGGAGCGTACAGAGCCGCAACAAGAAAAGCATCACGCTCAACATGAAGGATGCGCGTGCGCAGGACATCGCGCGCCAGCTTGCGCTGGAAGCCGACATCGTGGTCGAGAATTACCGGCCGGGCGTGCTCGAAAAATGGAACATCGGTTACGAGCAGCTGAAGGCCATCAACCCCGCGCTGATCATGGTGCGCCTGTCGGGCTACGGTCAGACCGGGCCGATGCGGGATGCGCCGGGTTTTGGTGCCATCGGCGAGTCGATGGGCGGCATACGCTATGTGTCCGGTCATGCGGATCGTCCTCCGGTGCGCATCGGCATCTCGATCGGCGATTCGCTGGCGGCGATGCATGGCGCGCTCGGTGCGCTGATGGCGCTACGCCATCGTGACGTGACCGGCGGCCGCTGGAACGGCAAGCACGGGGCCGAGTGCGTGGCCGGGCAAGGACAGATGGTGGACGTCGCGCTGTATGAGGCGGTGTTCAACATGATGGAATCGATGGTGCCCGAGTACGACCATGCCGGCGTGGTACGCGAGCGTACCGGCGGAGCGTTGCCGGGCATCGTGCCTTCGAATACTTATACGACCGCCGATGGCGAGAACATCGTCATTGCCGGCAATGGCGATGCAATCTTCAAGCGGCTGATGATGGCGATCGGCCGCGACGATATGGCCAATGATCCCGAGATCGCGCAGAACGCCGGCCGCGTGAAGCGCGTCGACGAGATAGATGGGGCCATCCAGGCCTGGTGCAGCGGGCGCGACATCGTCAGCGCGCTCGAGGTGCTGAAAGCGGCCGATGTGCCGGTATCGAAAATCTACTCGGTGCGCGACATGCTGGAAGACCAGCAATTCCTTGCACGGAAAATGTTCGAGCAGCATGCCTTCCGTGATGGCTCGCCGATCAAGCTGCCGGCAGTCACGCCGAAGTTTTCCGAAACACCGGGCGGCACGCGCTGGCTCGGACCGGAACTGGGCGAGCATACCGACGAGATCCTGCGCGCGCTCGGACATGACGCGCAACAGATCGCGGCATTGCGGGCATCCGGCGCAGTTTGACGCCGAATCAACCCTCGTCGCGGAGGCAAGCGCGTTAGCAGAACATTCGATCGACAGCGGTCACGAATCCCCCGTGAACCACAGGCAATTTGCTTCGTGGAAATATGGAGAATTCGATCATGCCCGTCAACCTCACTCCGGACCCGTCCAAGCGCCAGACCTCCATGACTCCGGCTCCCGTGCCCGACGCCGATGCTGATTCCGGGGCCGCGGGTATCAAGACGGTCTACAGCCATGACGATCCCTTCGATGCGCGGCCTGCCGATACGCCGAGACCCGAAGGCTGGCTGGACAAGGCCATCGCGCAGATTTCAAAAATTTCCAGTGCCTGCGATGCAGCGGCTCGCTGGATCCATGGCATTTTTGGCTCGGAGAAGGGCATGACCATGGACGGCAGCGGGGAGGCCGAGGTGTCCAGGCCCTTCAACGTCAAGAAGCTCCCTTTGCCGCACGACATGGAATTGGCCAATACGAGGGAAGCCGAAAAGGCGAGGGCGCAGAGCGAGGCGCAGAAGGCGCGTACCGATTTCGTTCAGGGGGTCGACAAGCCGCTGGCGCCCGCGCCCTTGTTTGTCGATGCCGATGCCAAAGATTTCGAGCACTACCTGAAGTTGTGCGACATGAACAAGAGCAAGCCCGGCGACATGGCTTGTCCGGCCAACTTCCTGCCAGGAATCCAGCGTCATGCGAAGGCCTTCATCGCACTGGTCGATCAAAGGCAAGCCACGGCCAAGGAAAACGGCAGCGAATTCATCTTGTCGACGGCCGACCAGCAGAAGCGCGAGGCCCTTGCCAAGTTGCTGGCGCAAAGCGAGGACAAGCAGGATGCGGCGATAGGAAAGCAGGCCCTGAAAGCCGGGCCGACGCAAGCGGTGACGACGCAGCAGCTGACCAGCTTCATGCAATGGCGCGAATGGCGCAACCAGGGCTATGGCAAAGGCCAGCCTGCGCCGCAGATTGATCTCGACGCCGCCATCGCCTATGCCAAGGAACTGCTGGAAACCTACAAGAATGCGGACAAGCGCTCGGTCGGCGGATTGAACGACATGTTGGACGACGCGGAAAGCCTGGTCGAGAATCCCGAGATGCACAGGATTCTTCTCGACAGTGCCAGCCCGCCTGTGCAGGGGCCGGCGATCGATGCGAACGAAGCGTCGTCGGCGCAGGCAGTCAAGCAGGAGGAAGTAGGGGATCAGCCGAAGTCAGCGACGAAGCGCGACATGCCCGATGGCGCGCGCGCGATGCCAAAGCAGGCTGATGCAGCACCCGCTATGCCAAGACCTGCACCGCCCGCGCCCGCTGCGCCGCCTGTGGCACCAGCGCCCCGAAGCCGCAACGCCGCCGACCAGCAGCAGCTGTCCCTGGGCGAGCACTTGGGTTTGCCGAAGGTGAGCGAGATGAGCATGGAGGACATCGAGCATGCGACCGACTTGTTCAATCGCTTCACTCAGGAGTTCGCACGCGCACCGCAAGGTGTGAAACTGGACAGGAATTCGCCCTACCTCTATCCGGAGTGCGTGGCCGTTGCCAACGATTTTGCAGAGATGGTGGCGCTCGCGCCCGACATGAAACTCAGCCGCGACCAGCTTGCAAGGCTGCAGGCAGCGCTGAAGCTGCGCGAACTGTTCAGCCAGTATCGCCAGGACCCGTCGCGCGGTCAGGGCATCTCCAGCAACTGACGTACGTACAATCGTACGCGCAATCGCGCCGGCACATCGCCGGCGCGAATCTCGTTCAGCCCATGGCCAGGATCAGCTGCTCCAGCTTCACCGCATCCGCGCAGAACAGGCGTATGCCTTCAGCCAGCTTCTCGGTCGCCATCGCATCCTCATTCAGCGCCAGCCGGAATTCCTTTTCGTCGAAGCTCAGGCGGTCGATAGCGGCTGCCTTGGCCGCTTCGGGCGACAGCTTGTGCGCGACCGGCGCATCGCTGTCGGCCAGCTTTTGCAGCAGTTCGGGGCTGATGGTCAGCAGGTCGCAGCCAGCCAGTTCCAGAATCTCGCCGGTGTTGCGGAAGCTGGCACCCATCACTTCGGTCTTGTAGCCGAACTTCTTGTAGTAATCGTAGATGCGCTTCACCGACAGCACGCCCGGATCATCGGCGGCCGCATAGTCTTGTCCGGTCGATTTCTTGTGCCAGTCGAGGATGCGGCCGACGAAAGGCGAAATCAGCTGCGCGCCGGCATCGGCGGCGGCGACGGCCTGCGGCAGCGAGAACAGCAGCGTCATGTTGCAGCGTATGCCTTCCTTCTCCAGCACTTCGGCCGCGCGTATGCCTTCCCAGGTGGACGCGACCTTGATCAGGATACGTTCACGCGCAATGCCGGCGGCTTCATACAGCGCGATCAGGTGACGGCCTTTGGCGATCGTGCCTTCGGTGTCGAACGACAGGCGCGCATCGGTCTCGGTCGACACGCGGCCCGGGATGATGTCGAGGATCTTCAGGCCGAAGGCCACCAGCAGGTGGTCGATGACTTCGCCCACGCCCTTGCCCTTGTGGGCAGCTACCGTCTGCGCGAGCAGTGGCTGGTACTCGGGCTTCTGCACTGCCTTCAGGATCAGCGATGGATTGGTGGTCGCATCATGCGGCTTGAAGACTTCCATCGCATGGAAATCGCCCGTGTCGGCGACGACGGTCGTGTACTGCCTGAGTTGCTCGAGCTGGTTCATGATGGGCCGTGCAGCGAAGTAGAGGTGTAAAGCCTGCTATTTTACCCACGAGCGGCGATGCTGCCTGCTGTTCCGGCTGCTGTTCCATCTGTTATTGCGACGATGGAAGCGCGCCGCTTACGCCAGTGCAGCGCGGGCGCGCGCGACCAGCGCTGCCGTCGAGCTGTCATGTCCCTTTGCAGCGGCCGGATCATCGAGTTCGGCCTGGATCTGGGCGGCCAGCGTCTTGCCCAGCTCCACGCCCCACTGGTCGAAGCTGTTGATGTTCCACAGGATGCCCTGCACGAAAGTCTTGTGTTCGTACAGCGCCAGCAGCGCGCCCAGCGCCGTCGGCGTCAACTGCTCGAGCAGCAGCATGTTGCTGGGACGGTTGCCGTCGAAGCTGCGGTGTAGCGGCAGTTGCTGACCTACCGTGCCATTCATCAGCGCCTCGGCCTGCGCGAAGCAGTTCGCCAGCAGCATCTTGTGCTGATCGAGGTGTGCGTGCATGGGCTTTAATGCGGCGATGAAATCGACCGGTATCAGGTCCGTGCCCTGATGGATCAATTGGAAATACGCATGCTGGCCGTTGGTGCCGACGCTGCCCCAGACCACCGGGCAGGTCGCTGTCTGCACAGGATGCCCGTCGCGCGTCACATCCTTGCCATTGCTTTCCATTTCCAGCTGCCGCAGATAGGCGGGGAACAGATGCAGGTCCTGGTGATAGGGCGCGATCAGCAAGGATGCGGTGTGGAAGAACTGCCGGTACCAGTAGCCCGTCATCGCCAGCAGCGCCGGCATGTTCCGCTGCAGCGGCGCGCTTCGGAAATGCTCGTCCATCGCATGCGCACCGGCGAGGAAATCACGGAAATGCGCGGGCCCGACCGACAGCATCAGCGACAGGCCGATCGCAGACCACACCGAATAACGTCCGCCGACCCAATCCCAGAACGGGAACATATTGGTCGTGTCAATGCCGAAGCGCGCGACCTCGGCCGCATTGGTCGACACCGCGACGAAATGTCGCGCCAGATCAGCTTCGCTTGCATGCTGCAGGAACCAGTGGCGCATCGCATGCGCATTGGCCATGGTTTCGCGCGTGGTGAAAGATTTCGACGACACGATGACCAGCGTCCTGCGCGGATCGAGCGCGGGCAGCAAAGCTTGCAGCGCATGGCCATCGACGTTCGACAGGAAATGCATGCGCAGGCCGGGCATGGCGTACGGACGCAGCGCGTCGCAGCACATCACCGGCCCCAGGTCGGAGCCGCCGATGCCGATGTTGACCACATCCGTGATCGACTGTCCGTCAAAGCCCTTCCAGGTGCCGCTGCGCACTGCGTCGCAGAAGACCGACATCCGGTCCAGCACCTGATGCACCTCGGCTGCTGCATCGGTTCCGTCGAGCAGGAAGCGGGTGCCACGCGGCACGCGCAACAACGTATGCAGCACAGGCCGACGTTCGCTGAGATTGATTACGTCCCCGTTGAACATCGCATCGCGCAGCGTTTCCACCTGCTGAGCGCGCGCGAAGTCTGCCAGCAGGTCGACCGCCTGGGCATCGATATGATTCTTCGAATAATCGAGGCTCAGCCCCGCCACGTCGAGCGTGAAGCGCGCCGCGCGCTGCGGGTCCTGGGCAAACAGATCGCGCAGCTGCCAATGTCGGGCAAGCGCTGCATGGCGCTCGAGGGCTGCGTATTCCGGCAAGGCGGTCAGTGGCTGGTCGGAGGACATCAGGAAAGGCTGCGTTGTGATTATCGTTTTACGGGCGAGATGATACCTGCATGCGCTGCCGCGACCCCGATTTCCGGCAAGCCTGGTGGTCGGAATGGCTGCTGCGGGCTTGTTTGCTGGAAATCTTTTTTGTCATTTCAAGGTCATGGTTCATCGCAAGTAAGCTGATTTCACAGATGTTGACGTTTCCGGCAGGCGAATCATCGTGATGCAGTTTCTGTTGCTTTATGAAAAGCCAAGGAATTTGGTCGATTAACAACGATTTCGTTCAAAAATGCTTGGCAAAAAAGTTAGCAGTTAAATAAAATTCAATGACAAATTTAAGAATATTCAATCCATCGCAATTGCCTTTCCAGCCCCCGGCCCGGGCACCGAGACAGAGGAGGCAGCATGCAAGCATTCTCGAGCACCGTCAGGGATCTGTATGCACTGGCGGAATATGCATCGCCTGATCAGTTTCTGACCCGCGCCATCGGCTTGATGCAGATGTGGATACGTTTCGACGGCGCCATCTTCGGTACCGGGGAAGCGGGCGATCCGGGCGTGCATGGCATGCTTGGCTCGCAGCTGGCGACGCCGCCCGCACCTCAGGGACATCAGGGCAGGAGCGGTTCATCTGCGTCTTCCGCAATTGACATCGCGATGGAGACCGCTTCGCACACGACGAACGGCGCAGGGCTGTCAGGCCTGAAATCCTCGCGTCCGGCGGGTGCCGACGATGCGGTGGCCAACGGCTTTCGCAATGCCCCCTTGTCGCCGTCCCGCGGCGGCATTCGCGTGCTGTATCGCAAGAGCCATGATGGCAAGCGCTTACGCGAGCGCGATACCGGCAACTTCCGTTCACTGGCCGAAGAACTGGGCATGTGTCACCTGATGCTGCATGGCGACGACCCGAACCGCGTGCGGCCTGCGCGCTGGATCGTGCTGTATCGTCAGCATGATGTGCGCTTTGCCGAGTCGGATGCCGCAGCCCTGCACGGGCTGTGGATCCACCTGTCGCGCGCCTTGGCGATCAACCGCGCGCGCGCAGCCGAGCGGCTGCCCGGGGCACAGGCCTATCGCGAGCAAGCCGGCGCCACCGGCCTGATCAATGACGAAGGGCAGGTCGAGATCGCGGACCAGCATTTCTTCGACCTGCTCGAGCGCGAGTGGCCGGAACTGGCCCCCGAATTCATTCCGCACGAGGCAATGGAATTGCTGAACCAGGACAAGCCGTATCGCGGCACGCAAGTGGAGATCACTTTGTTGCGGCAAGCCGGCTGCAACCTGTGCCGCATCCGTCCGGTCGATGCGATGGAAGTACTGACGCCAAGGGAATTTGTGGTGGCGCGTCGCTTTGCCGCCGGCATGAGCCACAAGCAGATCGCGCGCGAACTCGGCGTATCGCATCACACGGTGCGCAACCAGCTTGCCCATCTGTACCGCAAACTGAACCTGCACGACAAGGCATCGCTGGCGCAATACCTGTCGACCAATCTCGGCACCCATTGACGGCCGGCCTGCGCGGGCCACAGGCTGGCGTGACGCATACCGGCGAGTGACCGCAGGCATTCCTCAGGCATCTCTCAGGCATCCCTCAGACTTCTTGTGCGTGGGCATGCTGCGCACCCCTGACTGCAAGCCCTGCTCGCAGGCCGTCCCTGTGTGCGCTGGCCGCAGTCGGCGTGAAGCCATCGGCTACAATGCTGCCTTCGACTTCAAGGCAGCAGACATGACCCAGGACGAACTCAAGCAAGCCGTTGCGCGCGCGGCGATCGAGTATGTGGTGGAGGACGCCATCATTGGCGTCGGTACCGGATCCACCGCCAATTTTTTCATCGACGAACTGGCCAGGATCAAGGACCGCATCAAGGGCACGGTCGCCTCGTCCGAAGCGACGGCCGCGCGGCTGAAATCGCATGGCGTCCCGGTGTTTGACCTCAATGAGGTCGAGTCCATGCCGGTCTATATCGACGGCGCCGACGAGATCGACGCCAGCGGCGCGATGATCAAGGGCGGCGGCGGTGCGCTGACGCGCGAAAAGATCGTCGCTTCCGTCGCCGACAAATTCATCTGCATCGCCGACGGCTCCAAGCTGGTCGATGTGATGGGCAAATTTCCGCTGCCGGTGGAAGTGATTCCGATGGCCGAGAAATCGGTCGCACGCAGCCTCGCGGCGCTCGGCGCGCAGCCAGTGCTGCGCATGAAGGATGGCAAGCCCTACGTGACCGACAATGGTTGCTGGATACTCGATGCGGCCGGTCTGCAGATTCGCGACCCGAAGGCGCTTGAGCAGCAGATCAACCAGCTGCCCGGTGTGGTCAGCGTCGGTCTGTTCGCTCTGCAAGGCGCAGCCGTCTGCCTGCTGGGTACACCCGACGGTGTGCGCGTGATGAAGTTCGACTGAACGCCGTTCAGGCTTGGGATGGCAAAGGGCCGGCAATGCCGGCCCTTTTGTTTTGCGATCGTCTGTTGCCGATTGTCCGGGGCGAGCCAGCGTGCGGCGGTATCAGCTCGGCAGTATCAGTTCGACGGCGGCACGTAGCCCGACGCCGCATCGGCACCTTCGCCAAAGAAGTGCTTCTCCATCTGCGTGGCCAGGTATTTGCGGGCGCGTACATCGGCCAGGTTCAGGCGGTTTTCATTGACCAGCATGGTCTGGTGCTTGAGCCAGGCGGCCCAGGCTTCCTTGGAAACGTTCTCCCAGATCTTCTTGCCGAGCTCGCCCGGATAGGGCGGGAAGTCGAGGCCCTCGGCTTCCTTGTTCAGCTTGATGCAATGGATCATGCGCGTCATGTGTTTCTCCAGCGGGGTGCCGATCGTCGGGATCGGCAAAGTTGTCAAATGTCCGGCGCTGCAGGGCATGCCCGGCAGTTCGCCAGCGTCAGGGTGGTGGTCAGGATGGTTCAGAGTTTCTTGATCAGTACCAGCGACTTGCGCTGCCAGTTGTACATGTTCTGCCTGTCCTTGGGCAGGTCATCGACGCCAGCCTGCACGAAGCCGCGCTTCAGGAACCAGTGCGCCGTGCGCGTCGTCAGCACGAACAGCTTCTTGAAGCCGGCGGCGCGCGCGCGGTTCTCGAGGTGCTTCAACAGGCGCTCGCCGTCGCCCTGTGCCTGCGCATCGGGGCTGACGGTCAGGCATGCCGCTTCGGCCATTTTCTCGGCCGGGAACGGGTAGAGCGCAGCGCAGCCGAAGATCACGCCGTCATGCTCGATGACGGAGAAGTAATCGATCTCGCGCTCGATCAATTCGCGGCCGCGCTTGACCAGCGTGCCATCCGCTTCCAGCGGCTCGATCAGTTGCAGGATGCCGCCGACGTCTTCGATGGTCGCCTCGCGCAGGCTTTCGAGGCTCTGCGCCGAGATCATCGTGCCGACGCCATCGTGCGTGAACACTTCCAGCAGTACCGAGCCATCGGTCGAGAACGGCACGATATGCGCGCGCGGCACGCCGGCCAGGCAAGCCTTGGTCGCGTGATCGAAGTAATAGGCCGCTTCCGCGCGCAGGCAGCCGGACTCCAGCACCGCCTGCGCCTGATGCGCCGACACCTCGCGAATCTCGGTGCCACCGGCATCGGTCATGGTCGGCGTCTCGGTGATGAAAATCAGCTTGTCGGCGCGCAGCGCATTGGCCGCGGCCACGGCCACGTCTTCCATCGCCAGGTTGAAGACTTCACCGGTCGGCGAGAAGCCCAGCGGCGACAGCAGCACGATGCCGCCGGCGTCGAGAATCGGGTGGATGGTTTCATGCGCGATCTTGCGCGTGACGCCCGTCATGCCATGGTCGACGCCATCGATGATGCCGACGGGACGTGCAACGACGAAGTTGCCGGAGATGACGCGAATCGACGAGTTCGCCATCGGCGTGTTCGGCAAGCCCTGGCTGAACGCAGCCTCGATATCGAGACGCAGCTCGCCGGCTGCTTCCTTTGCGCACTCCAGCGCGGCGGCATCGGTGATGCGCAGGCCATTGTGGAAATGCGTTTCCACATTGCGCAGCGCCAGCTGCTCCTGCACCTGCGGGCGTGAGCCATGCACCAGCACCACCTTGATGCCCAGCGCATGCAGCAGCGACAAGTCGTGCGCCAGCACAGGCAGCGCGCCGGACAGCACCAGCTCGCCCGGGAAGGCGACGACGAAGGTCTTGCCGCGGAAGGCGTGGATGTAGGGCGCGACCGAGCGCAGCCACTCGACGAACTGGGTAGGATTCTCCATGAGCGGCATTATAATTCGGCCGACATGTCAGCACCCCAAGCCCCGAAAAAGGCGGGTCCGGCCCCCGAGTCCGGACCGCGCAAGCCTTCTGCCTCGCCTCGCACCGACGCCGCTCCGGCAACTGCCACTAACGCTGCCCAAAAATCCGGCCCGAGGTCCGGCCAGCAAGCTGAGCGCCGGCCCGCGCCCGAAGGCAAGCCCGCACTCGAGGGCAAGGCCGCACCCGAGCGCCATCCGCTGCCCGAAGTCAGCTTCCCGCCGGAATTGCCCGTCTCATCGCGCCGCGACGAGATCGCCCAGGCGCTGCTGGCCAATCAGGTCGTGATCGTCAGCGGCGAAACCGGTTCCGGCAAGACCACGCAGCTGCCGAAGATCTGCCTGTCGATCGGGCGCGGCGAAAAAGGCCTGATTGGCCACACCCAGCCCCGACGCATCGCAGCGTCGTCGACCGCCAAGCGCATCGCGCAGGAACTGGGCACGCCGCCGGGCATGCATGTGGGCTACAAGGTGCGCTTCAATGACACGCTGTCGGCCGGTGCATGGATCAAGCTGATGACTGACGGCATCCTGCTGGCAGAGACCCAGGGCGATCCGCTGCTCAGGCAGTACGACACCATCATCATCGACGAGGCGCACGAGCGCAGCCTGAACATCGACTTCCTGCTCGGCTACCTGAAGCAGCTGCTGCCGAAACGCCCGGATCTGAAAGTCATCATCACGTCGGCCACCATCGATGCGGAACGCTTCGCGCGTCATTTCGAGCGCGATGGCAAGCCGGCACCGGTGATCGAAGTCTCGGGACGCATGTATCCGGTCGAGGTGCGCTACCGGCCGGTCGAACCTGACGTAAAGCCGAACGGCAAGCCGGGCGGGCCGGGTGCAACGGCTTCCGGCACCGCGCCGTCGCCCACCTCGGCGTCGGCGCGCGCCAAAGAACAGCGCGACCTGATGGATGCCATCGTCGATGCTGTCGACGAACTGTCTCGCGTCGGACCCGGCGACATCCTGGTCTTCCTGCCCGGCGAACGCGAGATCCGTGATGCCGCCGAGGCGCTGCGCAAGCATCATCCGCCGCATGTCGAGATCCTGCCGCTGTTCGCGCGCCTGTCGGCGCAGGAGCAGGAGCGGGTATTCAAGACCACCAATGCGCGCCGCATCGTGCTGGCTACCAACGTCGCGGAGACCTCGCTGACCGTGCCCGGCATCCGCTACGTGGTGGATGCCGGCACCGCGCGCGTGAAGCGCTACAGCTATCGCAACAAGGTCGAGCAATTGCAGGTGGAAGCGGTCGCGCAATCGGCCGCCAACCAGCGCGCCGGCCGTTGCGGCCGTGTCGCTGCTGGCGTCTGTATCCGTCTGTATGACGAGCAGGATTACCTGCAGCGACCGAAATTCACCGACCCCGAGATCCTTCGCTCGTCGCTGGCCGCGGTCATCCTGAGGATGAAGTCGCTGAAGCTGGGCGATGTCGAAGATTTTCCATTCATCGAGCCGCCGCTGGGGCGCGCCATTGCCGATGGCTACCAGCTGCTGCAAGAGCTGGGCGCCGTCGATGATGCGAAGCAGCTGACCGCGCTGGGCCGCCAGCTGGCCAAGCTGCCTCTGGATCCGCGCGTGGGCCGCATGATCCTCGCCGGCCGTGACCATCAGTGCCTGGCCGAGATGCTGATCATTGCAGCGGCCTTGTCGGTGCAGGACCCGCGCGACCGCCCGCAGGAAGCGCAGGGCGCAGCCGACCACGCGCACAAGAAATTCGCCGACGACAAATCCGAATTCCTGTCCTGGCTGAAGATCTGGAAGTGGTTCGAAGAAGCGATCGAGCACAAGAAATCGAACCGCCAGTTGCAGGACCATTGCCGCGAGAATTTCCTGTCGCAGCTGCGGCTGCGCGAATGGCGCGACGTGCACTCGCAACTGTTCACGCTGGTGCGCGAGCAGGGCTGGCGCGTCAATGAACTGCCGGCGACCTATGAGCAGTTGCATCTCGCATTGCTGACCGGCTTGCTCGGCAACGTCGGCTACAAGGCCGAGGATGAGCCGCATTACCTCGGCGCGCGCGGCATCAAGTTCCACCTGTGGCCAGGCTCGTCGCTGGGCAAGAAGGCGGGCCGCTGGGTGGTGGCCGGCGAGCTCGTCGATACCTCGCGGCTGTTCGCGCGCACGTTGGCCAACATCCAGCCCGAGTGGCTGGAGAAAGTCGGCGGCCACCTGCTGAGGAAATCGTATGGCGACCCGCGCTGGGAAAAACGCAGCGGGCAGGTGTCGGCCTACGAGCGTGCGACGCTGTACGGCCTGGTGGTCTACAGCCAGCGCCGCATCGACTACGGCAAGATCAACCCGGAAGAAGCACGCGAGATCTTCATCCGCAGCGCGCTGGTCGAGGGCGACTTCGATACCCGCGCGCCCTTCTTTTCGCACAACCAGAAGCTGATCCGCGAGATCGAGAACCTCGAGCACAAGTCGCGCCGGCAAGACGTGCTGGTCGACGAAGAACTGATCGCGGCCTTCTACGACAGCCAGATTCCGGCCGATGTCTGCAATGCGGTCGGCTTCGAGCAATGGCTGAAGCAAGCCAGCCGCGACAACCCGAAAGTGCTCTACCTGTCGCGCGACGACCTGATGCGGCACGAGGCGGCCGGCATCACCACCGAGCTGTTCCCGAAAGTGATGCGGCATGCGGGCATCGAGATGGCGCTCACTTACCACTTCGAGCCGGGCGCGGTGCGCGACGGCGTCACCTTGGCCGTGCCGCTGTATGCGCTGAACCAGGTGTCGGCGCCGCGCTGCGAATGGCTGGTGCCGGGCATGCTGAAGGAGAAGGTGCACTTGCTGCTGAAGTCGCTGCCGCAGAAGCTGCGCCGTCATTGCGTGCCCTTGCCCGAATACGCGGCTGGATTTTGTGACCGCATCCATGCGGCGAAGAAGTTCGGTCAGGGGCCGCTGCTCGAAGCGCTGATTGCCGATGTGCGCGAGAAGACCGGTGTGATGGTCAAGCTGGCCGACTTCAAGCTCGAGACGCTGTCGGCGCACCACTTCATGAACTTCAAGGTGGTCGACGAACACGGTCGCCAGCTCGACATGGGCCGCAACCTCGCGGCACTGCAGGCCGAGCTGGGCGCGCAGGCGCGCGAGCAATTCCAGAAAATCGCCGAGCAGGTCAGCCCAATCACCGGTGACGCGACGGATGGCGACCCAGATGCCCAGCCTGCAGATGGCGGCAGGGCGGCGGCAGGGCGCGCGGCCAATGCGAACGCGGGTGGCGCCGGCAAGGCTGGCGCGGCCCATGCTGCGGGCGCAGGTGGCAAGCCCGCGACGGATGGCGCAAGCGGCGCGGCATCGTCCGCCGATGGCGGCGCGTACACCAACCTGACCACCTGGTCCTTTGGCGAGCTGCCTGAGCTGCTGGAGATACAGCGCGGCCGGCAAACGCTGCTGGGCTTCCCGGCGCTGGTCGACAAGGGCACGCATTGCGACATCGAAGTCTTCGATGACCCGAACGAAGCGAGCGAGATCCACCTCAATGGCTTGCGCCGCCTGTTCGCGCTGCAACTGAAGGAGCAGCTGAAGTACCTCGAGAAGAATGTGCCCGGCCTGCAGCAGATGGGCATGCAGTTCATGGCGTTGGGTTCGCAGGAAGAACTGCGCGAGCAGATCATCCAGGCCGGGCTGTCGCGTGCATGCCTGCAGCTGCCGCTGCCGAAGAATCCGGGCGAATTCAATGTGCGCCGCGACGAGGGCAAGGCGCGCCTGAACCTGCTGGTCAATGAAATTGCGCGTCTGGTCGGGCAAGTGCTGGCCGAGTATCACGCTTTGCCCAAGAAGCTGCAGGGCATCAAGACCCACGCGGCTGCGCATGCCGACCTGCAGGCGCAACTGCAGGCGCTGGTGAACAAGCGCTTCGTGGCCGATACGCCGCATGCGCAGCTGTCGCACTTCCCACGCTACCTGAAGGCGATGACGGTGCGGCTGGACAAGCTGCGCGGCGACCCGGCGCGCGATGCGCGGCTGATGGCCGACTGGCAGCAGGCTGCAGCACCGTGGCAGCGGGCGATGAAGGCAGGCAGCCGGGGCGATCCGCGCATGGAGGAATTCCGCTGGATGCTGGAAGAGCTGCGCGTGTCGCTGTATGCGCAAGAGCTGCGCACGCCGATGCCGGTGTCGGTCAAACGGCTGCAGAAGGTCTGGGAATCCATGCAGCGCTGACCGTTGCTGCGGAAGGCCCCGGCCTGCCAAACCGCAATTGAGCCGTCGAGCCGTTTAGCCGTTGAACCGGTTAGCCGTTGCAGCGACCGTCAATGCTTTCATGCTGTACTAGTGGCCGTCGCCTTGGCCGCCGGGTGGCGATAATCACAGGTATGCCAACCAGTGACGGGTGGTCCACATGCAGCAGATAGGCAACAGGGCCAGGTCGGTGGCGCTGGGGGAGTCCAGCCTTACCCAGCGCGTGCCGCAAGCGCTGCGTCAGCAGGCGCTGTTCAAGCGTACTGGTTCCAGCATTGCATTGGCCACGCAGCAGGCCAGCAGTCGCGTGCTGGAAGCCGCCAGTCGCGGGATGCAGGCCAATGCCTCGGCCTTGCGTCATGTCGGCGACCGGATCAAGGCGAGTTTCGCGCAGGGCCTGGCCGGGGTCGCGCTGTCCCATGTGCAAAAGCCGGCGCAGCCCATGTCGCCGGCCGAGCGCAAGTCGCTGGCGATCCGGCACGTCGAGCAGAAGTTCGGCACCATCAAGCCCACCTTTGCGCAGGTACAGCAGACCATCGCCAACCGGACGACTGACCCGGCCACCTTCGACAAGGTGATGGAAGTGCTCAGGGGCACCAAGGCCTGCAATGTGTTTTCCTTTTTCGGCGCGCTGGACGACTTCCGGCAGGCGCCGACGCTCGACAAGGCGAAGGCCATTGTCGATACCTATATCTCCGATCCGAAGGACGATGACGTTGGTGGCTCGGCATTCGGTGGCAACGACGCCGCACAAGAAGCCAAGCCGATGGACGTAAACCTGTACCGGCCCACTTACCTGGCCTTCATGGCGAAACTGGGCGAAGTCAAGCAGGCCATTGCCTATCGCAAGCCGGACGCGGACCAGCAGCTGGCCGAGGTATTCGACAAGGTCGCGCTGGTCCTTCAGCAAGACCTGAAGCAGGTGGGCAGCAACATGGAGGCGGCGATCAAGAATCACCGTGAGGCCCAGCGCCTCGGGGTCTCGCCCGCCAGCAGCAGTGCCCCGCCGGTCTGGGCCTGATTTGAGGTGAGGCCCGGCGTCAGGCCAAGGTTTGGGCCCAGGCTACAGCCCTGGACGCAGCCCAGGTTGCCGCCCGCAGGCATGAATGGAAAGGCGATGCCTTGCATCGCGTAAAATACCGGGTTGATCCCTGCATTGCGCGAAACTTTCCAACATGACCATCAAATCCGACAAGTGGATCCGCCGTATGGCCGAGCAGCACGGCATGATCGAGCCTTTCGAGCCGGGCCAGGTACGCCAGTCGAATGGCCACAAGATCGTGTCCTATGGCACTTCGTCGTATGGCTACGATATTCGCTGTGCTGACGAGTTCAAGATCTTCACCAACATCAACAGCACCATCGTCGACCCGAAGAACTTCGACGAGAATTCCTTTGTCGACATCAAGAGCGATGTCTGTATCATCCCGCCGAACTCGTTCGCGCTGGCGCGCACCATCGAGTACTTCCGCATCCCGCGCAACGTGCTGACGATCTGCCTCGGCAAGTCGACCTATGCGCGCTGCGGCATCATCGTCAACGTGACGCCGTTCGAGCCGGAGTGGGAAGGCTATGTGACGCTGGAGTTCTCGAACACCACGCCGCTGCCCGCCAAGATCTATGCCGGCGAAGGCTGCGCGCAGGTGCTGTTCTTCGAGAGCGACGAAGTCTGCGAGACTTCGTACAAGGACCGCGGCGGCAAGTACCAGGGCCAGCATGGCGTGACGTTGCCGAAGACCTGATGGGCCTTCGACCTGGACGACGCAGTCGCCCAAAGCAAAAGGGGAGCCGAGGCTCCCCTTTTTTCATGGTCCGGCCGCAGCTGCCTGCCGCTGCCGGCATGCTGCGTTATTGCTTCACGCAGTCGACGTAATAGCCCTTCACGCCATTTACCGTGGTCTTCACCAGCCCGTGCACATCGGTCTCGAAGCCCGGGAATTTCTCGTTGAACGCGCGCGCAAATTTCAGGTAATCGACGATGGTCTTGTTGAACAGCTCGCCCGGGATCAGGAGCGGAATGCCCGGCGGGTAAGGCGTCAGCAGGATGGACGTGACACGGCCTTCGAGCTCGTCGATCGACACGCGCTCGATTTCGCGGTGCGCCATCTTAGCGAAGGCGTCCGAGGGCTTCATGGCTGGCTGCATGTCGGACAGGTACATCTCGGTGGTCAGGCGCGCCACGTCATAGGACTTGTACATGTCGTGGATCTGCTGGCAAAGATCACGCAGGCCGGTACGCTCGTACTGCGGGTTCGCGGCGGCGAACTCGGGCAGGATGCGCCAGATCGGCTGATTCTTGTCATAGTCGTCCTTGAACTGCTGCAACGCCGTCAGCATCGTGTTCCAGCGGCCCTTGGTGATGCCGATGGTGAACATGATGAAGAACGAGTACAGGCCCGCTTTTTCGACAATGACGCCATGCTCGGCGAGGTACTTGGTGACGATCGAGGCCGGGATGCCGGTGTCACCGAACTGGCCATCCAACGACAGACCCGGAGTCACGATGGTGGCCTTGATCGGGTCCAGCATGTTGAAGCCGTCTTCGATCTTGCCGAAGCCGTGCCAGTCGTCCTCGGCGCGAATCATCCAGTCTTCGCGCGAGCCCATGCCGTCTTCGGCTAGATGCTCCGGACCCCAGACCTGGAACCACCAGTCCTGGCCGTATTCCTGGTCGACCTTCTTCATCGCGCGACGGAAGTCCAGCGCCTCGAGGATGCTTTCCTCTACCAGCGCGGTGCCACCCGGCGGCTCCATCATCGCGGCCGCGACATCGCAGGAGGCAATGATCGCGTACTGCGGCGAGGTCGAGATATGCATCAGGTACGCTTCATTGAAGCTGTCGCGGTCGAGTTGCACCGTCTCCGATTCCTGCACCAGAATCTGCGAGGCCTGCGACAGGCCGGCCAGCAGCTTGTGCGTTGACTGCGTGGAGAAGATCAGCGACTCCTTCGCGCGCGGACGCTCCTTGCCGATCGCGTGCATGTCCTTGTAAAACTCGTGGAAGCTCGCATGCGGCAGCCAGGCTTCGTCGAAGTGCAGAGTGTCGATCTGGCCGTCGAGCATATCCTTGATGGTCTCGACGTTGTAGACCACGCCGTCATACGTCGATTGCGTGATGGTCAGGATGCGCGGCTTCTTGTTCTTCGCTTCGCGCGCGAACGGGTTGGCCTCGATCTTCTTCATGATGTTTTCCATCCTGAATTCCTCGCGCGGGATCGGGCCGATGATGCCGAGGTGGTTGCGGGTCGGCATCAGGAACACCGGGATCGCGCCGCACATGATGATCGAGTGCAGGATGGACTTGTGGCAGTTGCGGTCGACCACCACGATGTCGCCCGGCGCTACCGTCGAGTGCCAGACCATCTTGTTCGAGGTCGACGTGCCGTTGGTGACGAAATAGCAGTGGTCCGCATTGAAGATGCGCGCCGCATTGCGCTCCGAGGCGGCCACCGGACCGGTATGGTCGAGCAGTTGCCCCAGCTCTTCAACGGCGTTGCAGACGTCGGCGCGCAGCATGTTCTCGCCGAAGAACTGGTGGAACATCTGCCCGATCGGCGACTTCAGGAAGGCGACGCCGCCCGAATGGCCCGGGCAGTGCCACGAGTACGAACCGTCTTGCGCGTAATGGGTCAGCGCGCGGAAGAACGGCGGTGCCAGGCCGTCGAGGTAAGACTTCGCTTCGCGGATGATGTGGCGCGCGACGAATTCCGGCGTGTCCTCGAACATGTGGATGAAGCCGTGCAGCTCACGCAGGATGTCGTTCGGGATGTGGCGCGAGGTGCGGGTTTCGCCGTACAGGTACAGCGGGATGTCGGCATTCTTGTGGCGAATCTCTTCGACGAAGGCGCGCAGCGATTTGAGCGCCGTCTCGGTCTCTTCCGGCGAGCCGCCGCCAAATTCCTCGTCATCGATCGACAGGATGAAGGCCGACGCGCGCGACTGCTGCTGCGCGAACTGCGACAGGTCGCCGTAGCTGGTGACGCCGACCACTTCCATGCCCTCGGTCTCGAGCGCATTCGCGAGCGCGCGGATGCCGAGGCCCGAGGTGTTCTCGGAACGGAAGTCTTCATCGATGATCACGATGGGGAAACGGAATTTCATGCAGTGCTCCGGCAGGAAGGGCGTCCCTGCCACTGGCGGTGGCGGGACGAAAAATGCGAAAGCGCGATTTTCGCAGATATGTATGAAAGCTTGGAAAAATGGCCCGAAAAATCAGGCAAAAACAGCCCGAAAGCTCCGGCGGCCGACAGCTAGGCGGGCCGCCACGATGTCAGGCCGGCGGCCTAGCGCCGCGTATAGATAACAAAAGCGTAACTGAAACCCTTGTCGGCTGAATGGTGCGTCTCGCGCGAGGCTTCTTGCCAGACGGCCGGGTCAATCGCCGGGAAGAAGGCGTCGCAGGCGAAATCGGCATCGATTTCGGTGACCACCAGCTTCTGCGCCAGCGGCAGCGCTTCCTGGTAGATCTGGGCGCCGCCAATCACGAAAGCTTCGCCGTCGCCGGCAGCCGCGGCCGCCTGTTGCAACGACCCGGCCGCTTCGACCCCAGGGTGGGTCCAGTCGGGATTGCGAGTCACGACGATGTTACGCCGGTTGGGCAGCGGACGGCCGATCGAATCGAAGGTCTTGCGGCCCATGATGATGGCGTGGCCACTGGTGGTGCGCTTGAAAAAGGCGAGGTCTTCCGGCAGCCGCCAGGGCAGGGTGTTGTTGATGCCGATGCCGCGTTGGCGTTCGGTGGCGACGATCAGGGTAAGTGAGGCAGACATGGGTCGCCATCATAAGCCATCGCGCGGCCGGAAGGCGTTTTTGCAGGCCGTCCCGATTTGCCCTTGAAACTCGCCCATGGCTGTGATCCGGCGAGAAAAAGGCTGAAGCTTTGCGCTGTCAACAAGAAGCTTGTTGATGGATCTCAAGTTTCTCAATTGTTCATTCGCTGTCCTTGTCGTTCATCGGCCACACTCCTAGAATCACATAACAAAAGGGACGTGATGCAGGGTTTGACGAACGAAATCCCCGGTGGTTTCTCAAAGCAAGGCTGGTCGCCGTTTTCATTGGTACGAGCCGGTGCCGTTATCCCTGAGCACAGACCGGATTGCCATACATGTCGAATCGATCCAAGTCCGAAGACAGTCGTCGCCAATCGCTCGCTGCCAAACTCCCCCATGGGTCGGAGAGTGAATTATTCCGTCTGGTGGTCGAAGCAGCGCCGAATGCGATCATTGTCACCAACACATCCGGCGAAATCGCGCTGGTCAACCAGCAGGCCGAGAAGCTGTTTCGCTATTCGCGGAACGAGTTGCTGGGCAAGCAGGTCGAGCTGCTGATTCCGGCACGCTTCCGGCAGCACCATCCGGACTTGCGCAGCCACTTCATGGCCGAGCCGGCCACTCGTGCAATGGGAGCCGGTCGCGACCTGTATGCCTGTACCAAGGACGGTGAAGAAATACCGATCGAGATCGGCCTCAACCCGATACACACGCCCGACGGCATGCTGGTGCTGTCATCCATCATCGACATCCGCGAGCGCAAGGCTGCAGAAGAGCGCTTCCGCGAGCAGACCGAACAGATCGCCGCCGCCAGCCGCTACAAGTCCGAATTCCTGGCCAACATGTCCCATGAGCTGCGCACGCCGCTCAACAGCATCCTGATCCTTTCCGAACAGCTGAAGAACAATGTGCACGGCAACCTCAGCCAGAAGCAGGTCACGCATGCGGACATCATCCACCGCTCCGGCAGCGACCTGCTGGCGCTGATCAACGACATCCTGGACCTGTCGAAAATCGAGGCCGGTCGCATGTCGGTGCTGCTCGAACCGCTGTCGCTGGAAGATTTCATCGAAAGCATCGATCGCAGCTTCCGGCCCATGGCCGAGGCCAAGCACTTGCGCTTCCTGGTCGTTTCGGAGCCCGATGCGCCGCCGGTTGTGGTCAGTGACCATCAGCGCATCTTCCAGATCGTGCGCAACCTGTTCTCGAATGCACTGAAATTCACCAGCCAGGGATCGATCACGATCCGTCTTTTCGGCATCGGCACGGGCAGTACGAAGCAGCTTGGCATTTCCGTCACCGACACCGGCATCGGCATCCCCGAAGACAAACATGAACTGATCTTTGATGCGTTTCGACAGGTCGATGGTTCCACCAGCCGCCGCTTCGGCGGTACCGGGCTGGGCTTGTCGATTTCGCGCTCGCTGGCGCAGCTGCTGGGCGGAGACGTCGAGCTCGACAGTCACCCCGGTCAGGGCAGCACCTTCACGCTCCGTTTGCCGACCGGCGCTGCCGATAGCGTGCCCGCACCGTCGCGCGACGGCATCGTACCCGATGCCAGCACCGATGTGCTGCTGGTCGAAGACAACCCGGTCGAGGCGCGCCACTATGCGGGGCTGATACGGGAACTCGGCTTACAGGTCACCGTCGCATCCGACGCGCGCAACGCGCTGCAAGCCTGCCGCCGCCGCCAGTTTTCATGCATCGTGCTTGACCTTGCCTTGCCCGACATGGCGGGCACCGTATTGATTGACACCTTGTACGCGGAACAACTGGTCGACCAGGCCAAAGTGATCATCAACACCGCTCACCTTCTGACCGAAGCGGAGTTGCGACGGCTGCGCGAGCTGCACGTAATTGTGCTCGGCAAATCCGCCGACGACGAGCATCGCCTGCTGGAGGCGGTGCGCCTGAAGAAGTCCGCGTCTGTCGACACCGACCTCGCGCTGCAAATGCGGTCCAGTCAAGAAAGGACGGACGGCGTTCCGTTTGCCGGAAAACGCATGCTGCTGGTTGACGATGACATACGGAATATCTATGCCATGTCGAGCCTGCTTGAGGAACTCGGCTTCGAGGTCGAGGTCGCCATGAACGGGCAGCAGGCGCTCGAAGTGGTCGAGCGCGAGCTGGCATTCGATGTCGTGCTGATGGACATGATGATGCCCATCATGGATGGCTATCAGGCGACGCGCGAGTTGAAGATCAACCGCCTGTATGAACGTCCCGTGATAGCACTGACGGCCCATGCAATGAAGGGGGATCGCGAAAAATGCCTGGAGGCAGGTGCCGACGATTACCTTTCCAAGCCCGTCACCCAGGCCGAGCTGGTTGACATGCTTGGCAAATGGCTGGAACCGCAACAGGTGTGAACCATGAATTCCCCGGAAAAGCGCATTCAAGAACTGGACTACCGCCAGACCATACTGTTGGTAGATGACCGGCCCGAGAACATCGCCAGCCTCGAAGCGCTGCTCGACGATGGCCGGCGCGAACTGCTGTCGGCCACCAGTGGCGAGCGCGCGCTGCAGCTGCTGCTCGAGCATGATGTCGCCGTCGTCTTGCTGGATGTGCAGATGCCGGTCATGAATGGTTATGAAGTCGCGCGGCTGATGCGCAGCAATCGCAAGACCCGCAACGTGCCGATCATCTTCATCACCGCCATCGAGCGCGATGAGGCGGCCGCCATTCGCGGCTATCAGGCGGGTGCGATCGACTACATCACCAAGCCGGTCAACTCCGTGGTCTTGCAAAGCAAGGTCACGCTCTTCCTCGAGCTGGACCTCGCGCGCCGCCGGCTGCAGCAAGCCTACGTGCGCCTCGAAAACACCAAGGCCTACTACGAATCCATGCTCAATGCTGCCGGCGAAGGCGTGATCGGCGTTGACCGCGCGGGCGTGGTCAAGTTTGTCAATCCGGCTGCGCTGGCCATGCTGGCCAGTGTGCCAGGCGAGGTGGTCGGGCAGGAATTCGATCAATTCAGCCAGGCGCAGCACGGGCCAGACCAGCTCGAGGTGGGCATTCCCGAGCAAGATTCGATTTTTCTGCGGCTGGACCGGGCCGTGTCGCCCGCGGTCGAGGAAGCCTGGTTCCGGCGTGCCGACGGCAGCCGCTTCCTGTCCTCGTTTTGCCGTTCGCCCCTGGCCGGCAGGATAGACGGCGAAGTCATCGTATTCCAGGACATCACCGAGCGGCGCGCGCTCGAAGAAGAATTGCGCCAGCAGACCGTCACGGATTTCCTCACCGGTTTGGGCAACCGCAATGCCTTCAAGGCTGCGCTGCATGCGGCGATCGAGCATGCGCGCCGCAACGGCGACAGCCATGTGGCGCTGATGTTCATCGACCTCGATCACTTCAAGCGCATCAACGACAATCTCGGCCATGAAGTCGGCGACCGCCTGCTGAAGGCTGTCGCGCACCGGCTGCGCGAGCAGGTACGCGCCTATGACGTGGTGTCACGTCTGGGCGGCGATGAATTCACCATCGTGCTCGGCGACCTCGAGTTTCCCGACGACGCGGCCACGGTCGCGCGCAAGATCCTCAATGCATTGCGCCAGCCGTTCACGTTGGGCGAAGGGCTGGATGTGGCGGTCGGCGCCAGCATAGGCATCGCCACCTATCCCGAATGCGGCGACGACACCGAAGCGCTGATGCGCACCGCCGATGTCGCGATGTACCAGGCCAAGCGCGATGGCCGCAACCTGTACGCGTTCTACCAACCTGACATGAATTCCCGCGGACAAGGGGCGCTGATGATGGAGCAGGCGCTGCGGGTGGCCGTCGAGAACGAGGCCTTCAGCCTGTATTACCAGCCGCAGGTCGATTTGAAAACCGGCTGCATGGTGGGCGTCGAAGGCCTGATGCGCTGGAACCATGGCGGCCAGCCGATCGAGCCGGCCGTATTCGTGCCCATCCTTGAAGACACCGGGTTGATGGTACGCGCCGGCCAATGGGTGTTTGCCGCGGGCTGCCGGCAGCGCGTGGCATGGGGCACGATGCTGCCAGCGGACTGCACGGTCGCGCTCAATGTATCGGCGCGCCAGCTCGCCGACAAATTCCTGGTGCAGGCCATCCATCGCATCCTCGAGCAGTATCAGTTGCCACCGCCGCAGCTCGAGCTCGAGCTGACCGAGAGCATCCTGATGTCGAATACCGATTCGACGCGCAGCGTGCTCACGGCCCTGAAGGGCATGGGCATACGGCTGTCGGTGGATGACTTCGGTACCGGCTATTCATCGCTGGCGTACCTGAAGCAATTCCCACTTGATGCGCTGAAGATCGACAAGCAATTCATCAAGAACCTGACGACCTCGGACAAGGATGCGGCCATTGCCACGTCCATCATCCAGCTGGCGCACAACCTGGAACTGGAAGTGGTGGCCGAAGGCGTCGAGAATGCCGAGCAGGTCGATACCTTGCAGCAGCTGGGCTGCGACATCGCGCAAGGCTATTTCTTCGGCCGGCCGATGCCGGCCGATGCGGTGCCGGACTTTCCGATCCGGCAGCCGGAGACAATGATCAGACCGCGACAGGGGCCTTGATGGCCGGGTGCGACTGATAGCCGACGACTTCGATGTCGTCGTAGGTGTAATCGAAGATGGAGTCCGGCTTGCGCTTGAGCACGAGCTTGGGCAGCGGCAGCGGATCGCGCGACAGCTGTTCCTTCACCTGTTCGAAATGGTTCGAATAGATATGGCAGTCGCCGCCGGTCCAGACAAAGTCGCCGACCTCGAGCCCGGTCTGCTCGGCCACCATGTGAGTCAGCAGCGCGTAGGACGCGATATTGAACGGCACGCCGAGGAAGATGTCGGCGCTGCGCTGGTACAACTGGCAGGACAGCTTGCCGTCGGCCACGTAGAACTGGAAGAACGCATGGCAGGGAGGCAGCTTCATGCGCGGGATATCGGATACGTTCCAGGCCGAGACGATCAGCCGGCGCGAGTCCGGATTGCTGCGGATTTGCTGGATCAGTTGCGCGATCTGGTCGATGTGCTCGCCATTCGGCGCCGGCCACGAGCGCCACTGGTAGCCGTAGACCGGGCCCAGATTGCCTTGCTCGTCGGCCCATTCATCCCAGATCGTGACGCCGTTGTCCTTCAGGTAGCCGATATTGGTCGAGCCGGCGAGGAACCAGATCAGTTCATGGACGATGGACCTCAGGTGCAGCTTCTTGGTCGTGACCATGGGGAAGCCGTCCTGCAGGTTGAAGCGCATCTGATAACCAAACACCGAGCGCGTGCCGGTGCCGGTGCGGTCGGTTTTTTCGGTGCCATGTTCGAAGACATGGCGCATGAAGTCCTGATATTGGCGCATGACGGTATAGAAGGCGCAGGCCGGAGCAGGGGCCCGCTACGAAGCATCGATGCCCTATTTTACCGCGCGGCGCGCCGCCGCCCGGAATCGCGGTTTTGGGGGAACAGGGTGGCACGCCGGGCCACTCACAGCCGCTGCCGGCAGGCAGCGACCGCCGTGCAAGCTGTACGCAAGCCATATGCGAGCCGGATTGCGCGCCCCGAATCCCGGCGACTGTAGCCCTTGGAGCCAGACGATGACAATCACCCCGAGACTGAACGATGCACTCGCTGCCGCGCGCCATACGGCCGCGATGCAGGCCGCTGTCGAGCGCCCGGCCGGGCCCGCTGCCGCTGCTGCCGGCATGGCGCCTGTTTCAATGACGCCGCTGGCGCCGCCGCGCACTGATGGTGCCCCGGGTACGGCAGCAAATGCAGCGCAGGCAAGCGCAGCGCGGGACGACTCGCTGCCAGGCATGGTGCCGACAGCGCGCCGCGAACTGTTCGACCGCACCCGCGAGGAATTGCTGGACTTGCTGGGACGGCGCGACCTCGGCGCGCTGCCCCCGAGCTGGGCCGGCGTCTCAGGCCGGCTGACGCAGGAAGAAGCGGCATCGGCCGCCGCCGCGCTGCAACTGATCGCCGCCAGGGTGTCGCCATGATGCCGCGTTCGGAGCAGGCCGCGCAGTCGGCCGCAGTATCGTCAGCCGTATCGGCCGAAGTCAGCCTGATCATGGGCCTGGTCAACCAGAGCATCCATGAACTGCCCGACAAGGTGAAGCTGCTGCAGGATACGTATGCCGAAGGCATGCAACGCGCGGTGCTCGACCCGGTGTCGGATGCCGTGCTCGAGCGCGTCTATGAAAAAGCCTACGAGGCCTTCCAGCAGCAGCGCTATCACGAAGTCTTGCCGCTGGCGCTGTACCTGGCGATACAGAAGCCGCTCGACCAGCGCTTCCTGTTCATGGCCGGCATGACCCTGCAGCTGCTGGGCGACCCGCTGATGGCGGCCACCTTCTATGCCGTGTCACTGCAGGTCGACCCGACGCTGGTGCCAGCCGCCTTCCGTCTGGCCGAATGCTATGCGAGCGTCGGAGCGCAGGACGATGCGCGCGAGATCTTCGAGACCGTGATCGACATGGGCCGTGGTGGCGATGCCGACGAGTTCTACGAGCTGCAGCGCTACGTCATGGACAGCCTGCGCGCGCAGAACTGAGCGCGCAGGTTTTGCAGGCCGCGCTTCAGTGATGTCCGAACTGCAGCGCGGCCAGGCTGGCGTACAGGCCGCCGGCCGCCACCAGTTGCGCATGCGTGCCCGCTTCGACGATGCGGCCATGCTCCATCACGATGATGCGGCTTGCGCGCTTGACCGTCGCCAGTCGGTGCGCGATCACCAGCGTCGTCCTGCCCTCCATCGCCGCCTCCAGCGCCCGCTGCACCAGCCGCTCGGATTCCGCATCCAGCGCGCTGGTCGCCTCATCGAGCAGCAACAAGGGCGGATTCTTCAGCAGCGCCCGCGCAATCGCGATCCGCTGCCGCTGTCCACCTGACAGCCGCACCCCGCGCTCGCCGAGGAAGGACAGATAGCCCTCCGGCAGCCGTTCGATGAATTCATGCGCGGCAGCCAGTTTTGCGGCAGCGATCACTTCATCGTCCGTCGCCTCCGGCCGGCCATAGCGGATGTTTTCCATCGCATTGGCGGAGAACACCACCGTATCCTGAGGCACGATGCCGATCGCCGTGCGCAACTGCTCCAGCGCGAGATCGCGGATGTCGATGCCATCGAGCCGGATCAGTCCCTGCTGCGGATCGTAGAAACGCAGCAGCAGCTGGAACAGCGTGGTCTTGCCCGCGCCTGACGGGCCCACAATCGCCACCGTTTCGCCCGGCGCGACTGTCAGCGACAAGTCTGACAGCGAAGCCGTCTCCGGTCGCGACGGATAGTGGAAGCTGAGCCCGTCCAGTTGCAGCCCCGATCCGTTCGCTGCGCGCAGCGGCAGCGGCTTCGCAGGTGTCGGCGAAGCGATCGGCGAGCGTTCGGCCAGCAATTCGAGCAAGCGCTCGCTGGCGCCCGCAGCGCGCTGCGCATCGCCCAGCACTTCGGACAAGGCGCCGATCGCGCCGGCGACAATCGCGGCATACAGGATGAACTGGCCGAGTTCGCCTGCGCTCATGCGACCTTCGATCACGGCATGCGCGCCCATCCACAGCACGAACACGATGGCGCCGAACACCAGCAGGATGGCCAGCACCGTCAGCAGCGCGCGTGCACGCACGCGGGCGATGGCCGTGCTGAACGCGCGCTCGACCGCTTCGCCGAAACGCGTCGCTTCGCGCATCTCCTGCGCGAAGGCTTGCACGATCGCGATCGCATTCAGCTTTTCGCCGGCCAACCCTGATGCATCGGCGATGCGGTCCTGCGAGGCGCGTGACAGCTTGCGCACGCGGCGGCCGGCCATCACGATAGGCAGGATAATCGCCACCAGCATCACGATGATGATGGCCGACAGCGTGCTGCTGGTGACGAACATCATCCCCAGCCCGCCGGCCAGCAGCAACAGATTGCGCAGCGCCATCGAGATGCTGGTGCCGACCACCGTCTGGATCAGCGTCGTGTCCGTGGTCAGCCGCGACAGCACCTCGCCGGTCTGCGTGGTCTCGAAGAATTCCGGGCTTTGCCGCAGTGTGTGGGTATAGACGGCGGCCCGCAGGTCGGCCGTCACCCGTTCACCCAGCCATGACACCGCATAGAAGCGCGCCGCGGTGGCGACGGCCAGCACGCAGGCCAGCCCGAACAGCGCGAGGAAATACAGGTTCACGTTCGCCGCCTGCTCGCTGCCCGGCGTCGTGAAGCCGAGGTCGATCAGCTGCCGAAAGCCATACGGAATGGCCAGTGTCGCCGATGCCGCGACCACCAGCGCAATGCCGGCTAAGGCAATGCGCTTGCGATAGGGCGCGAGGAAGGGCAGCAGACCGGCCAGGGTCTTGAGTCCGCTGCGCGAGACGGGACGTTCGGTTGATTTGTTCATGTCGTAGGCAATTCTTCAGAATTCGGGGTTGACCGGCCGCGTTGTCAGGCGCGGCTGGTGAATATCGTTGGAAGAAGTCGTCGATACACGGCGTTTGCACACAGGCGGCGCGCATGCTCTGCAGGCGCATTCGCGCACGGCATGGTGGCTCACATCTTCAGGGCTTTCAGGTAACCAGTCAGCTCCAGGTAACCGCGCCCGGCCGGCTGGCCGTCACGCAGCACGCGCACGGCGCCTTCCCAATACACCGCGCCCGTGGAAAGGCGTGAATCCAGTTCCTGGTCTTCCTGTAGCGGCTCCAGCGTCCAGCGCAGGCCGGCCACATCAATGGATACGGCTACCGGATAGCTGGCACCCGTGCGCGGCGAGCGCCACTGACGCTGCGCGGTAAATCGTACCTGTTCGCCGCCGAACATGCGCTGCCGGCCGTTCTTGTCGCGCAGCGCCGCGTGCGACCACAGCGTCGCGCCTTTGGCATCTCGGATGCGGAAGGCCATCAGCGCGCCGCCATCATCGAGGTTGATGCCGGCCCAGTCCCAGCCGACGGCCATCGGGTCGAGCACCGTGCTCGACCATTCATGGTCCAGCCAGGCGCTACCACGCACCGCGGTCGACCGGCCGGCACGTATGACCGTGCCGCTGACCTGCAACTGTGGCTGGCTGTAATAGTGGCTCGCCTGTTCAGGTCTTGGCCCCTTGCGCGAATAGCCGGCCTGCCCCTGCAGCATCAGCGGCTGCGTCGCCGACAGCGACAGCTGCAGGGTGAAGTCGCGTGCAGGGATGTCGATTGCATAGTCGCCGCCGGCATGGCGCCGCATGGTCCAGCGGCCCAGCTTCAGGTCCGTGTCCGCTTCCGATGCGCCTGCCAGGCCGAAGCCTGCGCGCGCGATCTTCTGGTCATGCCGCAGCCGGCCGTCGGCAGGATCGGACAAGGCCGCATGGGCAATGATCAATTGGCGCGGTGCGAAGCGGCTGGGGTTGCGCCGGTCATGGACCGTCGCCGAGCGGAAGAAAGTCACCTGGAAACCCATGGGCTTGCCCTCGGGCGTGTCCAGCCAACCTGTCACGTACCACCATTCGGTCCTGAAGTCCGGATGCGCGCCATGGTCACGCGGGAAGGCCAGCGCCTTGCCCGGCACGACGGCGGCAAAGCCGGGGTCGCGGCCTGTTGCAGCAATCGATGTACCTGCCGCTGACGCGACGGGCAGCGCAGGGCCGACCAGCATCAACATCAGCACTAGTATCAGCATTGTCATCGGCATATGCACTGACATCGGCTTCGGCATCGACTTCAGCAGCAGGCAGCGCCATGTCACGCATCGTGTTCCGCGCATTACCAATCCTCCCTGACTGCGCGCACCGCACTGCCAGCTACGGCCAACCGGCCCGCTGCCAGTGCCGTCACCGCCGCCGAGACCAGCAGCGCACCGGCGACGATGGTCAGCAGCGTCCATGGCATGTGCATCTGCATCGTCCAGTGGAAGGATTGCGGGTTCACCACGAAGACGAGGATCAGGCTGATGCACCAGCCGACCGCGAAGCCAGCGACGATCGCCAGCGCCGCCAGCAGCGTGCCTTCGCCTGACAGCATCGCCAATATCTGGCGGCGCGAGATGCCGAGGTGGCGCAGCATGCCGAATTCCTTTGCACGTGACAACGCCTGCGCTGAGAAGGTGGCGGCCACGCCGAATAGGCCGATCACGATGGCCACCGCTTCCAGCAGGTAGGTGACGGCGAAACTGCGATCGAAGATCGTCAGGCTGATCGCCCGTATCTCGGCCGGTTCGACCACGTCGAGTGATGCCGCAAACGGCAGTTGCTGCAATTGCCGACGGAATTCGGCCATGCCATCGCCGGCCTTGTCGCCGCTGCTGCGCTTGCTGTCGCGATTACTATCGCGCGCCATCCACAAGGACAGGTCATTGACATCGCTGTCGCCCGTCAGCGCCTGGTAATCCTGCAGGCGCATCTGTATCGCGCCGGTCTGGCGCGCATAGTCGCGCCAGATGCCCGCCACGGTGAAGGCCTGCGCTTTGCCCGCCAGTGGCAGCGTGATCGCCTGACCGACCTGCCAGCCATACAAGTCGACCATCGCTTCCGAAATCCACACCGGGCGCGAGACATCTTTCAGCGACGCGCCCACCATGGGCAGCGCCTGCTCCGGATCGCCGGCATTGATCGAGCGCGCAATCAGCACCACGTTCGGACGCGATGCATCCAGCGCCAGCGACAGCCAGCGCGTGCGTTCTGCCCGCGCGACGGCGGGCAGGTTGGCGATGGCCTGCTGCTCGTCGGCCTTCAGGCGCGCCGCATCCGTGCTGCTGCCGGTGCCACTGGCAACGCGCACATACACATCCGCCGACAGCAATTGCTGCAGCCACTCATCGACCGACACACGGAAGCTGGAAACCATGATCGCCATTGCCACCATCAGCGCAAAGCTGGCCAGCACGCCGCCGAGCGCGATGGCTGCCTGGTTCGGCACATTCGCCAGCCGCGCCAGTGCCAGGCCGCGGATCACGCTGGCTGCCGCCGAACGGCTGCGCGCAAGGCGCGCAAACACCAGCGCTGCCGCACGCGGCATCAGCGCGATGCTGCCGACCAGCAGCAACACGATGGCGAGGTAACCGAAGACGGGCAGGCCTGCCACCGGCGGCAGCAGCGCCAGCACGCCGCCCAGCGCCAGCGCGAGCAGCGCTGGCCATGGCGAGGACAGCGGCGCGAGCGCCACTTCGTCGCTGCCGGCCTTCAGCGCTGCTGCCGGTCGCGCGCGCGCGGCTTCGAGCGCCGGCGACAAGCTGCCCAGCAGTGCGACTGCTGTGCCGGCCATGAAATAGCCGAGCGCTGCCAGCGGACTGAATTGCACGCTCGGCTTCACGCCGGGGAAATAGCCGCCGCCCAGATCGCCGCCGAACAGGGACAACACTGCCGTTGCCAGCGCATGGCCGAGCAGGATGCCCAGCGCCGAACCGATCAGTCCCAGTACCGCGCCCTCGACCAGCACCTGTGCAAGCAGTTGGCCACGGCTCATGCCCAGCGTGCGCAGCAGCGCGAATTGCGGACGGCGTCGCAGCACCGACAAGGCCTGCGTCGAAAACACCAGGAAGGCACCGGTGAACAGCGCCACCATCGCCAGCACCGACAGGTTCACCCGGTAGGCACGTGACATCGTAGCCGTGCGCTGGTCATCGTCTTCTTCATCGACCACGGACAGGCTGTTGCCATAGCGTCGTTCCAACGCAGCGCTCAGCGCCTGGCGATCCGCACCGTCGGCCAGCCGCAGGTCGATGCGCGACAATTGCCCGAGGCGATCGAACTGCCATTGCGCGCTGCCGATGTCCATCACGGCCAGTCGTTGCCCCGCGCGGGCGCGCATCAACGTGCCGGCCACGTGCAGCGTCACGGCACGGGTGCCGCTCTGCACCACCAGCACATCGCCCGCCTTCAGCTTCAGCCCGTCCATCGCTGCCGGCGACAGGAACACGCTGTCGGCGCGCAGCGCGGCAAACGCATCGCCATCGGCCGGCACGCCGAGCAGGTCGGGCGCAATGCCGGCCGCCTGGAAGCTGTCGATGGCGACCAGTTTCAGGGGCGAGTGCTGGCCCGGCACCGGCAATTCCAGTTCCAGTACCGGCGATGCGACCGCGACTTCGGGCAGGGCGGCGACTTGCGCATACACGTCTTCATTGAAACTCGCACTGCGTGCGCGCAGTTGCAGGTCGGCGCTGCCGGACAGGCTGCGGGCGGCGGCCGAGAATTCGCTGAACGCCGCGGTGTTGATCAGGTGGATGCCAAAGCCCAGTGCCACGCCCAAGGCGATCGCCAGCAAGGCCACCAGCACGCGGCCCGGATGCGCGCGCCACTCGCCTGCCAGCAGCCAGCGCAGCAGCTCCCTCATCGCGCGGCCAGTGCGCCGGGCTGCAGCTCGCGCAAGCCGTCACGCGCCAACAGCAGCACGCGGTCGGCACTGGCAGCGGCGGCCGGTGAATGGGTGACGATCACGGCAGCGGCCTGGCTGTCGCGTATCTCCTGCTTCAGCAACTGCAGGATCTCGGACGCGGTGTCGGGGTCGAGGTTGCCGGTCGGCTCGTCGGCCAGCAGCAAACGCGGCCGGTGCGCCAGTGCGCGCGCGATGGCGACGCGCTGCATCTCGCCGCCCGACAACTGGCGCGGAAAATCATGTTCGCGCCCCGCCAGGCCGACCGCGGCCAGCATCTCGCGAGCGCGCGCATCGGGCAAGCCATTGAGCTTCAGCGGCAAGGCGACGTTCTGCAGCAGGTCCAGATGGGGCAGCAGGTGGAAGGCCTGGAACACGAAGCCCAGCTTCTCGCGCCGCAAGCGCGTCGCCGCTTCATCATCGAGCGCATCGATGGTCTGGCCATCGATCAGCAGTGCGCCGCTGTCCGGTACATCGAGCCCGGCGATCAGGTTCAGCAGTGTGGACTTTCCCACACCAGATTCGCCCATGATCGCCACGTACTCGCCGGGCGCCAGCCGGAAATCCAGCGCGCGCAGCACATGGCGCTGGCCATAGGCCTTGCTCAGTTGCCGGCATTCCAGCGCAGCGGGCGGGGCTTCGTAGGGCTTCATCGGGGATACAGGCTCTGATCAGGTCAGTGGTGGACGCGGTCGACACAAACCACGCCAGTGTAGCAATCCGGCGCGAAGGCCGTGGACGGGGCCAGTGCCGGGGGCATTGCCGGGATCGGTATCGGTATCGGTATCGGTATCGGGACCGGTGTCTGAGCTGTTGTCGGGACCCAACGGGAAGGCCGTGCAGCCTGCGCGATGCCGTCCGGCAGTGCGGCACGCGACTTGCAGGATTGCGTGGATTTGACCGACGAGGACTCCATTGCCACGCCTGATCGATCTGCGCCGGCACGATGCTGCATCCCATCAGGTCTTGCTGGACGGACTGTATGCATCGCCGCCGCAAGTGCCTGCGCGCTATTTTTATGATGAGCTTGGCAGCGCGCTGTTCACTGCGATCACGCACCTGCCCGAGTATTACCCATCGCAACTGGAGCGCGAGATCCTCAGTCGCCATGCGCGGGCGATGGCAGACCTGCTGCCACGCAAGGCGACTCTGGTCGACCTCGGCGCCGGTGATGGCAGCAAGGCTGGCGCGATCCTGCGCTGGATGCGTCCTGCAAAGTACCTGGCCGTCGACATCGCCGGTGAATGCACGCAGCGTTCGCTGCAAGCCATCGAAGCCGACTACCCGGAAACGGAGATGATGGTGCTGGCCTGTGACTTCACCGCGGGTTTCGCATGGCCGCAGCACTGGCGCTGCGAGAGACCGGTGTTTTTCTTTCCGGGTTCGTCGATTGGCAATTTCCCGCCGCGACAGGCTCGGTCATTTTTGCGCATGCTGTGCCAGCTTTGCCGCAGCTCGCCGCAGGCGCACGGCGAACTGCTGCTGGGTGTGGACCTCGTCAAAGAGCGCCACCGTCTGCAGGCCGCCTATGACGATGCGCTCGGCGTGACAGCTGCCTTCAATCGCAACTTGCTGCGCCATCTCAATCGCGTCATTGGCGCAGATTTCGACGTGGATCGTTTCCATCACCTCGCGATATTCAACCAGGAGGCCGGCCGGATCGAGATGTGGCTGCAGCCCGATGCCGACCAGCAGGTGCGCTGGCAGCAGGGCGGGCGCGTCTTCCATGAAGGCGAAGGCTTGCTGACCGAGTGCAGCCACAAGTACACGACCGAGGGCGTGCGCCTGCTGCTGGCATCGGCTGGCTTCGATGTCCAGCACGAATGGCTGGATGACAGCCGCGGCTATCTGGTGTGCCATGCACGCAGCATCTGACCGGGTGGCACTGGCCGATCGCTATCGCGCTATTCGCTGCCACAGCATCGGGCTGATCTCCGGCTTGTCGGCCGAGGATTGCGCTGCGCAGGCGATGCCGGACGCCAGCCCGCAGAAATGGCATCTGGCGCACACCAGCTGGTTCTTCGAAACCTTCGTGCTCGCCCTGGCCGATCCAGGCTATCGCAGTCCTGAACCGGCATACCGACAGCTGTTCAACTCCTACTACCAGTCAGTCGGGCCGCAGCATCCGCGGTCGCTGCGTGGCTTGCTGTCCCGGCCCTCGCTCAGCGAAGTCCTCGCATGGCGCGCCTGTGTCGACGAGGCGATGCTGCGCGCCATCGACGGCGGCCATGCCGATGCGGCCTGGGTCGAACTCGGACTGCAACATGAGCAGCAGCATCAGGAGCTGATGCGCACCGACCTGTTGGCATTGATGGCGCTGAACCCGTTGCGACCGCAGCTCTTGCACGACCCTGCGCGTCTCGGCAGTGCCTCTCCGCTTAGCCCGTTGATGACTACACCGGGGACCTCACCGAGTACTCTGCCGAAGATTTCACCGGTGGCTCAGCCCGCTGCAGCGATTGCGACAGCACAGGCGGCCCCGGATCCTTGGTTGCCGGTGCAGGGCGGGGTGGTGCAGATTGGCCACAGGGGCGAGGGCTTCTGCTTCGACAATGAACTGCCTGCACACGAGGTGGTCGTCGCTCCCTTCGCGATTGCGCGCGATCTGGTCACGCAGTGCGATTACCTCGCCTTCATCGATGACGGCGGCTATCGGAATCCTGCATGGTGGATGGCGGACGGTTGGGATTGGGTGAACGCAGGGCAGCGCTCAGGCCCGCAGTATTGGCGACCTGCAGGAGAGCGTGGCTGGTCGCGTTACGGGCTGGAGGGTGAAAGCGTGGTCCGGCATGACGGGCATGCCAGCAACGAGGAGGGCGAAGCACCGCCGGCGCTGGCGATGGCCCACCTGTCGTATTACGAAGCCGATGCCTATGCGCGCTGGGCCGGCGCGCGCCTGCCGACCGAGCAGGAATGGGAAGCCGCCGCGCGCGAACATGGCAACCGGCTTGATGCATTGTTTGGCGATTGCTGGCAATGGACAGCCAGTGCCTACGCAGCCTATCCCGGCTTTCGGCCGCTGCAGGGCGCAGCGGCCGAATACAACGGCAAGTTCATGGTGAACCAGCAGGTGCTGCGCGGTTCATCGGCGTATACACCGCCCGGGCAAGCACGCATCAGCTACCGCAATTTCTTTCCGGCCGCTGCCACCTGGCAGCGCAGCGGCCTGCGGCTCGCGCGCTGAACTCGCGCGTGCGCGGGATGGCCAGGAAAATCTTCAGGCCGAACTTCAGGCCAGCACGTCGATGCCCGGCGTGCCTTCAGCCATCTCGCCGATCACCGCTGCATGCGCGAAGCCTTCGGCACGGAACAAGGCGAGCACTTCATCGACCGCCTCCGGTGCACAGGCGACCAGCAGCCCGCCCGAGGTCTGCGGATCGCACAGCAGCGCTTGCTGCTGCGGCGTGATGCCATCGGCAAGGCGCACGTCGCGGCCATAGCCGGCCCAGTTGCGTCCGGATGCGCCGGTGATGAAGCCTTGCTCAGCGAGGGCTTCGACGCCCGGCAGGAAGGGCACCTGCGGCAGCGCGATGCGTGCCGCGAGTTTGGCGCCAAGCGCCATCTCGCGCGCATGGCCGAGCAGGCCGAAGCCGGTCACATCGGTCAGTGCATGCACGCCCGCCAGCTCGGACAGCTTGCGGCCGGGCGTGTTGAGTTTCGTGGTGCTGGCGATCATCGCGTCGTAGCCAGCGGCATCGAGCGCGCCTTTCTTCAGCGCGGCCGAATAGATGCCCACGCCCAGCGGCTTGCCCAGCACCAGCTTGTCGCCCGGCTTGGCGTCGGCATTGCGCTTGAGCTTCTTCGGATGCACGAGGCCCATCACCACCAGCCCGTAAATCGGTTCGACCGAATCGATGGTATGGCCACCGGCGATCGGAATGCCAGCCGTTGCGCACACTGATTCTCCACCGGCGAGGATGCGGCCAATGGTCTCGACCGGCAGTTTGTCGATCGGCATGCCGACCAGCGCCAGCGCCATGATGGGCGTGCCGCCCATGGCATACACATCCGAGATCGCATTCGTCGCCGCGATGCGGCCGAAGTCGAACGGGTCATCGACGATGGGCATGAAAAAGTCGGTGGTCGCGATCAGCGCCTGCTCGTCATTGAGCTGATAGACGGCAGCGTCGTCGGCAGTCTCGATGCCGACCAGCAGTTGCGGCGGCACCGGGAAGCCATGGGTCTGTTTCAGGATGTCCGACAGCAGGCCGGGCGCAATCTTGCAGCCGCAGCCACCGCCGTGGGAGAACGAGGTCAGTCGCACTGTTTCAGGGGCATTCATAGGGGGCTCCGTTTCTATGCCCGAATTATCGCCGATGCGGCCAATGCCGGTCGCGGTAGCGCAGGCGCGGCCTTGGTGCGGTCGTGAATGCCAGCCGCAGAAACGACAATGGCTCCCGAAGGAGCCATTGCTGCAGGCCGCCACAGGGGCGGACTCTCTTTACTGCTTAGCCGCGATTGCCACGGCCTTCGGTGCGGCCTTCGAAGCGCTGCTGCGAACGGCCTTCATTGCGATTGCCGCCTTGCCAGCCGCCATCCTTGCGCGGTGCGCCCGGCTTGGCGAAGGTGCGCTGGCCCGGCTTGTTCGCATTGTTCGAATTGCCGTAGCCCGACTTGCCGTAGCCGCCGCCATTGCCACCATTGCCACCATTACCGCCGTGGCCGGCATTACCGCCATTACCACCGTGGCCACCGAAGTTCTTGCGACCATCACGGCCATCGCCCGGACGCCAGCCATTCGGCTTCGGACGGCGTACCGGTGCGGCGCGGGTCGGCTCGAAGCCTTCGATCACGTCCACCGGGATCGATTGCTTGGTGAAGCGCTCGATGCGCTTCACATGCATGCCTTCGGCATGGTTCACCAGCGACACGGCGATACCATTGCGGCCGGCACGGCCGGTACGGCCGATGCGGTGCACGTAATCTTCCGGGAATTTCGGCAGGTCGAAGTTGAACACGTGGGTGATGCCCGGCACGTCGATGCCGCGCGCAGCGACGTCAGTCGCCACCAGCACGCGCACCTGGCCACGGCGCAGGCCGTTCAGGGTGCGGTTACGCGCGCCCTGGTTCATGTCGCCATGCAGTGCAGCGGCAGCGAAGCCACCGATATTCAGGCGGTCGGCGATGGTGTCGGCATCGCGCTTGGTCGCGGTGAACACCACGGCCTGGTCGATCGAGGCATCGCGCAGCAGGTGGTCGAGCAGGCGGTTCTTGTGCGACAGGTCGTCGACGAAGTGCACGCGCTGCTGGATGTTTTCATGCTTGGTTGCCGAGCCGGCGATCTGGATCAGCATCGGGTCCTTGGTGATGCGGCGAGCCATGTTGCCGACCATGCCGTCGAGCGTGGCCGAGAACAGCATGGTCTGGCGCGTTTCCGGGGTCTTGCTGATGATCATTTCGATGTCATCGATGAAGCCCATGTCGAGCATGCGGTCGGCTTCGTCCAGCACCAGCATTTCCAGCTGCGAGAAATCGATCTTGCCCGATTCCATATGGTCGATCAGGCGGCCCGGGGTCGCGACCAGGATTTCCGGATTGCGCGACAGCAGTTGCATCTGTTTCGGGTAAGGCATGCCACCGAGGATGGACACGGCCTTCACGCGGCGCATGTGCGCGCCGTATTTGTCGGTGGCGGTGGTGACTTGCAGCGCCAGTTCGCGCGTCGGGGTCAGCACCAGCATCTTCGGGCGGGCCGGCGCAAAGCGCGGACGCTCGCCACGGGCACGTGCAGCCTGTGCTTGCTGGTTAGGGGTCTTGCTCGGTCCCTGCTGCGGCTCGACGGGCGCGCTGGCCAGGCGATGCAGTGCCGGCAGCATGAACGCGGCGGTCTTGCCCGAGCCGGTCTGCGAGGACACCAGCAGGTCGCGGCCTTCTATCGCGGCCGGCACAGCTTGCTGCTGCACTGCGGTCGGCTGGGTGTAGCCGGCGTCGGCGAGGGCTTTCAGGACCAGGGGGTGCAGGCCGATTTCTTCAAACGTCATGGTTTTTCTTTCAAACGGGTTGCCATGGCCGGCACTGCGCCCTTGTCTGTAGGCGCGGCAAAAGCCACGGACTGTCCGGTGCTGCTCGATGCAATGTGCTGAGCGGTCAGACGGACGACTGATAAAGGCAACGCTGGCAGCGACGACGAAAAATCAGGCTCTGCGGGGAGCGCACTGCGCTCGGGTACAGGATTCAGAGAGATTTCGGCACAAAAGCTTTGCGCCGGGTGGGTGCCTGACTTGCAGCACCCGGGGGCGGGAGGGCTTTATGGACAATGCTGACGATCTGCGATGCATGGTCGCGCTGTTTGTTGCAGCGCGGCGCGAATAATACAGGATTTCCGGCATCCGTGTGCAAATCCTTGAATTCCAGGAAAAAACCCGGCGGGTGCCGGGCTCTTCGGGATGAGGCTTGCCAGTCTGGCAGCGTTTCGGATCGGGCGTTCCGACCCTGCGCGCGGCCGGCGCGGCTGACGAGATTAGTCGTCGCTGCCCATGCCGGCCACGACTTGCGAGAAGCCGCCATCGACATAGGTGATCTCGCCCGTGATGCCAGCCGCCAGGCTCGACAGCAGGAAGGCCGACGCATTGCCTACGTCCTCGGTGGTCACGTTGCGGCGCAGCGGCGCATTCTCTTTCACGAAGTTCAGGATCTTGCCGAAATCCTTGATGCCGGACGCGGCCAGGGTCTTGATCGGGCCAGCCGAAATGCCGTTCACGCGCACGCCATGTTTGCCCAGCGATTCAGCCAGGTAGCGCACGCTGGCTTCCAGCGAGGCTTTGGCCAGGCCCATCGTGTTGTAGTTCGGCAGCGCACGCATCGCGCCCAGGTAGGACAGCGTCAGCAGCGCCGAGCCCGGCGTCAGCATCGGCAGTGCGGCCTTGGCCATCGCCGGGAAGCTGTACGCAGAGATGTCGTGCGCGATGCGGAAGTTCTCGCGGCTCAGGCCGTCGAGGAAGTCGCCGGCGATCGCTTCGCGCGGCGCAAAGCCGATCGCGTGCACGAAGCCATCGAACTTCGGCCAGGTCTTGCCGAGGTCGGCGAACAGCGCCTCGATCTGCTCATCGCTGCCGACGTCGCAATCGAACACCAGCTCGCTGTTGAATTCTTTCGCGAATTCGGTGATGCGATCCTTGAAGCGCTCGCCGACATAGGTGAAGGCCAGTTCCGCGCCTTCGCGGTGGCAGGCTTGCGCAATGCCGTAAGCGATCGAGCGGTTGGATAGCACGCCGGTGATCAGCAGTTTTTTACCTTGCAAGAATGCCATTCGGGACTCCTTAATGAAACCTCGTGAAACCGTGGCCGGCGGGCCGCCGGCGAAAGGCGACATTGTATCGTTTTCGATATCCAAACAGTCACCTCGCGCAGCTTGATAGGCTACCCTCGCCGAAACCCGCTATGCTTGGCAAGATTTTGCGTGCTGCTTTCCAGCCCGATTGTTCAGCCTGAACCCTGGTCCGACTGAAATCCATGCCCAGCTACATCGCACGAGTCCTGCCTGCCGCTGCCAGCCGCGTTGCGGCCATGGCCAAATCCTCCGTCGCTGTCATGGCAGCCTTCGCCAGCGCCGCCTCCATCACCGCCTCAATCGCCAATCGCGCCACAGCCACCCGCGCCACGGCCACCCGCGCGGCGACGATGGCGGCACTGGCCGTCCTGACTGCCGCGACAGGCGTCGCGCCGGCAGCCCATGCCGCGCATGCCTTCTCGCTGTACGACACACCGAAGTACCCGCCCGGCTTTACCCATTTCGATTACCAGAACCCGGACGCACCGCAGGGTGGCGAGATCTATCTTGCCAATCCGGATTCGCGCACCAGCTTCGACAAATTCAATCCGTTTTCGATGAAGGGCGTCGCGGCGGCCGGCGTCTCCAACCTGATGTTCGAATCGCTGGCCATCACCTCGGCCGACGAAGTCGCCACCATGTACGGCTTGCTGGCCGAGGACATGCAGCTGGCGGCGGACCGCATGGCGATGACTTTCCGCCTGAATCCCAAGGCGCGCTTCAACAACGGCGACGCCGTCACCGCGGAGGACGTCAAGTATTCCTTCGACACGCTGGTGGCCAAGGGCGCGCCGCAATTCAAGATGATCTATGCGGACGTCAAGCAATGTGTCGTCATCGACGAACGCACCGTGCGTTTCGACTTCAAGAGCAAGAACCGCGAACTTCCGCTGATCGTCGGTGGCATGCCGGTGTTCTCGCGCAAGTGGGCGAGCGGCACACCGTTCGACAAGATACAGCTGGTGCCCCCGGTGGCCAGCGGGCCCTACCTGATCGAGCGCTGGGACCTTGGCCGTTCGATCAGCTTCAAGAAGAATCCCGCCTATTGGGGCAAGGACCTGGCTGCACGCCGTGGCTCGTTCAATTTCGAGCGCATCGCCTACCGCTTTTACAAGGATGACGTTGCCCGTCTCGAAGCCTTCATGGCCGGCGAATTCGACGTCGTCGTCGAATACCGCGCGAAGAACTGGGCGCGCATGTACAAGGGTTCGAAGTTCGAGAACGGCGAGATCATCAAGAAAACGCTGAAGCATTCGAACGGCGCCGGCATGCAAGCCTTCGTGATGAACCTGCGCCGGCCGATCTTCAAGGACCCGCGCGTGCGCCAGGCACTGGGACTGGCGCTGGACTTCGAATGGATGAACCGCCAGCTGTTCTACAGCCAGTACGTGCGCATCGATTCCTTCTTCAGCAATTCCGAACTGGCCGCGCGCGGCGAACCGACCAAAGGCGAGCTGGCACTGCTGGAGCCGTTGCGCGACAAGCTGGATGCCGCCGTGTTCGGCCCGGTGCCGGTGCCGCCATCGACCCATCCACCAGCGTCGCTGCGCGCCAACCTGATGAAGGCGCGCGACTTGCTGAAGGAAGCCGGGTGGACATATCGCGACGGCGCGCTGCGCAATGCGCAGGGCGAGCCATTTGTCTTCGAGATCCTCGATGACCAGTCGGCGCTGTCGCGCATCATTGCCGTCTATGTGCGCAACCTCGAGAAGCTCGGCATCCGCGTCAACCAGCGTACGGCCGACTTCGCGCTGGTGCAGAAGCGCCTCGAAGAATTCGACTTCGACATGACCAGCCAGCGCTTCCCTGACGTGACCAGCCCCGGCAATGAAATGTTCGACATGCTGGGCTCGAAGGCGGCCGATGAAAAAGGCTCCAGCAATTACTGGGGGCTGAAAGACCCGGCCGTCGATGCGCTGGTGACATCGCTGGTGCGCGCTGAAACCCGCGCCGAACTGGTGTCGGCTGCGCGCGCGCTGGACCGCGTCCTGCTCAACCAGTACATCGTGGTGCCGCACTGGTATTCAGCTACGCATCGCGTGGCCTGGCGCAACCGCTTCGGTATGCCGGAGGTCATGCCCAAGTATTACCAGGCCGACCCTTACGTGATTTCCAGCTGGTGGCAGTCCAAGCCACGGAAAGCAGACTGACATGAACCTCTGGTCCTATATTCTCAAGCGCACGCTGCTGATGATCCCGACCCTGCTGGGCGTGATCGCGATTACCTTTGCCGTGATCCAGTTCGTGCCCGGTGGCCCTGTCGAGCAGGCACTGATCGAATTGAAGAAAGGGCAGACCGGCGCCGGCGAATCTTCCGGCGGCGGCGCTTCCGAATACCGCGGCCGGCAGGGCGTTGATGCCGAGCGCGTGGCCGAGATCAAGGCGCTGTATGGCTTCGACAAGCCGCCGATGGAACGCTTCTGGCAAATGCTGAAAGGTTTTGCAAAGTTCGACCTCGGCCAGAGCTTCTATCACCATCAAGACGTGTGGCAGCTGGTGAAATCCAAATTGCCGGTGTCGATCTCGATCGGCTTGTGGACTTTCTTCCTGACGTATTTCATCTCGGTGCCGCTCGGTATCGCCAAGGCCGTGCGCGAAGGAACGCGCTTCGACAACATCAGCAGCATGGTTGTGCTGGTGGGTTATTCGATTCCCGGTTTCGTGCTCGGCGTCGCGCTGCTGGTGCTGTTCGCCGGTTCGAGCTTCGTGCAATGGTTCCCGCTGCGTGGCCTGACCTCGGATGACTGGGAAACCCTCAGCAGCTTCGGCAAGGTGAAAGACTACCTGTGGCACATCACGCTGCCGGTGCTGGCCTCGGTGGCCGGCTCGTTCGCGGTGATGACGATGCTGACCAAGAACACCTTCCTCGAAGAGATACGCAAGCAATATGTGATGACGGCGCGCGCCAAGGGCTTGTCCGAGCGCACGGTGCTGTACAAGCATGTGTTCCGCAATGCGCTGATCCCGCTGGTGACGGGTTTCCCGGCCGCGTTCATCGGTGCCTTCTTCGCCGGCAGCCTGCTGATCGAAACCCTGTTCTCGCTCGACGGACTGGGTCTGCTGTCGTATGAATCCGTGGTGCGCCGCGATTACCCGGTCGTGCTCGGCACCCTTTACCTGTTCACGCTGATTGGCCTGGTCGTGAAGCTGCTCGGTGACCTCTGCTATGTGTGGGCCGACCCGCGTGTGCAATTCGAGAGCCTTGCCAAATGAGCGACATCATCGACAACATGAAGGCAGGCGCCAGCCAAACGGGTGACGCAGCAGGCGCTGCTACGGGAGCCGGCGTTGGGGCCGGCATCGAAGCTGGTCTTGCCGCGGATGCGGCCACCGTCGCGCTGGCGCCGTCGGTATCGCCGGGCCACCGCGTCTGGCTGCGCTTCCGCGCAAACCGCCGCGGCTACTGGAGCCTGCTGATTTTTTGCGTGCTGTTTGTCCTGAGCCTCGGCGCCGAACTGATTTCGAATGACCGTCCGCTGGTCGCGCGCTACAACGGCCAGATCATGTTCCCGCTGGTGCGCGATTACTCCGAAACCGCTTTCGGTGGTGACTTCGATACGCCGGCTGATTTCCTCGATCCCTTCATCCAGCAGCAATTCCAGCAGGAGGGCAACTGGGCGATCTATCCGTTGAATCACTATCGCTACGACACGCTGAATTACTTCGCGAAGGCACCCAACCCCGCGCCGCCAACGGGCGACAACTGGCTGGGTACCGATGATCGCGGCCGCGATGTGTTTGCAAGGTTGCTCTATGGCTTCCGGGTATCCATCCTGTTCGGACTGGCGCTGACCATCACCGGCGTGCTGCTGGGCGTGCTGACCGGTGCGATCCAGGGCTATTTCGCCGGCAAGACCGATTTGCTGTTCCAGCGTTTCATGGAAATCTGGGGCTCGATGCCGGAGCTCTACCTGCTGATCATCTTCGCGTCCATCTTCGAGCCCAGCACCTTGCTGTTGCTGGTGCTGTTGTCCTTGTTTGGCTGGATGGGCTTGTCCGACTATGTGCGCGCCGATTTCCTGCGCAACCGCCATCTCGATTATGTGCAGGCGGCGCGCGCGCTGGGCCTGTCGAACTGGCAGATCATCTGGCGCCATGTGCTGCCCAACAGCCTGACACCGGTCGTCACCTTCCTGCCGTTCCGGATGAGCGCAGCCATCCTCGCGCTGACGTCGCTGGACTTCCTCGGCCTCGGCGTGCCGCCGAATACACCCAGCCTCGGCGAACTGCTCGCCCAGGGCAAGAACAACCTCGATGCGTGGTGGATCGCACTGTCAACCTTCCTGGTGCTGACCGTGACCTTGCTGCTATTGACCAATATCGGCGATGCGCTGCGCAATTCGCTCGACGTGCGGAGGAAGGCATGAGCGCCGACCTGAATCTCCACATGAAACGCGACGGACTTCGCAACGGCGGGCATGAAGACATCCTTGTCGACATCCGCAACCTGAACGTGCGCTTTGGCGACGCAAGGGTCGTCAGCGATGTCAGCTACCAGATTGCGCCCGGCGAGAAATTCGCGCTGGTCGGCGAGTCCGGCTCAGGCAAGACGGTCAGCGCGCTGGCGATGATGGGGCTGCTGCCGGAGGCCAGCATCAGTGGCCATATCAGTTTTGCCGGCAGTGACATCCTGGCCATGCGCGAGCCGCAGCTGCGCGCGATGCGCGGCAAGGACATCGCGATGATCTTCCAGGAGCCGATGACGGCACTGAATCCGCTGTTCACGATTGGCAACCAGATCGCCGAAGTGCTGATGCTGCACGAGGGCCTCAATGCCCGCGCGGCGGCGCTGCGCGCCGTCGAATTACTCGACAAGACCGGCATTCCCGAACCGGCGCGCCGCGCGCTCGCGTATCCGCACCAGCTGTCGGGCGGGCAGCGACAGCGCGCGATGATCGCGATGGCGCTGGCCTGCAAGCCGCGCCTGCTGATTGCCGACGAGCCGACCACCGCGCTCGATGTGACGATACAGGTGCAGATACTCGAACTGCTGAACCAGTTGCAGCGCGAAGAGGGCATGGCGGTGCTGATGATCACGCACGACCTGAACCTTGTGCGCAGCTTTGCCGACCGCGTTGGCGTGATGCAGCAGGGGCGGCTGGTGGAGACGGCAGATACTGCGACGCTGTTTGCGCAGCCGCGCGAAGCCTATACGCAAAGGCTGCTGGCCAGCCATGCGAAGCGCATGGTGGACGAGGCCGTCAGCGCGGGTGCGCCATTGCTGGAGGCAAAGGGCGTTCGCTGCAGCTTCGGCATTCGCGAAGGCTGGTTCCGCGAACGCGAGTTCGTTGCCGTTGATACGCTGGATCTCGGGCTGCAGCGCGGCGAGACGCTGGGCATCGTCGGCGAGTCCGGTTCGGGCAAGTCCACGCTGGGTATGGCGCTGCTACGGCTGTCGGTGGCGCGTACCTCGGGCAATATTAGTTTCGACGGGCGTGCCGTCAGCGAGATGGACAGTGCATCGCTGCGGCCCTTGCGCGCGAAAATGCAGGTGGTGTTCCAGGATCCGTTCGCCTCATTGTCGCCGCGCCGGACCATCGAGCAGATCGTCGGCGAAGGGCTGGCTCTGCATCAGCCGCAGCTGACCCAGCAGGCCTTGCGCGAAGCCGTGGCGGCCGCATTGCAGGAAGTGGGACTGGCGCCGGCGATGATGGCGCGCTATCCGCATGAATTCTCGGGCGGCCAGCGCCAGCGGATTGCCATTGCGCGCGCGCTGGTACTGAAGCCGGAACTGATCTTGCTGGATGAGCCGACCTCGTCGCTGGACGTTTCGGTGCAATACCAGGTGCTGGAACTGCTGGCGGCGCTGCAGAAGAAGCACGGCATCGCCTACCTGTTCATCAGCCATGATCTCGCGGTGATACGCGCGATGGCGCACCGCGTGCTGGTGATGAAGGACGGGAAGGTGGTGGAGAGCGGCCCGGTGGCCGAGGTATTGAACCATCCGCGCGAGCCATATACGCAGCGGCTGCTGGCTGCGGCCAATTTCAAGCTGGTGGCCTGACGACGCTGAGGCGCGCTGCGTTGCAGGCGGCGGGGCAGCAGGGCGCTGACGGGTACGGGGACTACTGCGCCAAGCCGTGCCTCACTCCGTCCCCCAATTGGCGCCTCACTCCGGACCTGAGTCGGTCTTTCAGGCCTTGCTTCAGTTCTGGCCTCAGTCTTTTTGATGGCGCTTGTGCGCCGGCGCGACCTTTTTGCGCTCATGCGGTGAGCGCACCAGCTTTTCGACCTTGCCAGACTTCGCCGGCTTTTCGACTTTGGTCGATTTGTCGGCCTTCTCGGCTTTGTCAGCCTTGCCGCCTTTGCCCTTCTTCGGGGTCTTCACTTCCAGCTTCAGGCTCTGGCCAGCTGATAGCTTGTCACCCTTCAGGTCATTCCACTTGCGTACTTCGTCGGCCGTGACCTTGTAACGCGCGGTGATGCTCGCCATCGTGTCGCGCTTGCCGACCTTGACGGTGATCTTCTTGCGCGGCGGTTCGTCCGGTGCAACGGCCAGCATCGCGTTGTCTGCGACCTCGACGCCGATATCCTTGTCGGCCGCTGCCGGCGGCTTCGGCACCAGCACGGTGGAGCCGGCGGTCGGGTGCATGTTGGGCGGAATCGCGTTCGCCTCGCGGATCACTTCCGGCGTGGTCTTGAACTTGGCGGCGATGGTCTCGATGCGTTCTCGAGCAGTCGTGACCTTGTGCGCCGTCCAGCTCGACAGCGCCTTGGTCCACTTCGCCATGTTTTCCTTGAACTTCTCCGCGTTGATCTGCGGCAGCAGGATCTGCGTTTTCTCGCCGCCGGTGATCACCGGGCGATTGAACTGCGGGTTCAGCGCCTTGAATTCTTCCATCGGCAGCTCGGCCAGCTGGGCGGCGAGCTTGACGTCGATGTCGCGTGTTTTCTTGATCGACACGAAGTAGGGTTCGTTCTCGACCACCGGCAGCTTGATGTTGTACTGCGCGGGCGCGGCAATGATGTTCTTCACCGCCTGCAGTTTCGGGTAGTAGTTGCGCGTCTCGTTCGGCATGAAGGCCGACAGGCTGTTGTAGTCGGTCGGCAGTCCGCGCGCCTCGGCCTTGACGATCGCGCGCGCGACCGAGCCTTCGCCCCAGTTGTACGCGGCCAGCGCCAGCTGCCAGTCGCCGAACTGGTTGTACAGCTTCTGCAGGTAGGTCAGCGCAGCGCTGGTCGAGGCCAGCACGTCGCGGCGCTCGTCGCGGAAGACGTTCTGCTTCAGGTTGTAGTCGCGGCCGGTGCTGGGGATGAACTGCCACATGCCGGCAGCCTTCGCGCTCGAATAGGCCTGCGGATTGAAGGCCGACTCGATGAAGGGCAGCAGTGCCAGCTCCATCGGCATATGGCGCTTTTCCAGCTCCTGCACCACATGGAACAGATAGCGCGATGCGCGCGTGGTGGTGCGCTGGATATATTCCGGGCGTGAGCTGTACCAGGTCGTATGGTTGGCGACCAGCGGATTGGTCAGGTCGGGAATCGCAAAGCCCTTGCGGATGCGCTCCCACAGATCGGCCTGTGCGAGTTCGGCATCGGCAAACGGCGCATCGAACTCACTCGAGCCGAGACGGGGTGTATCGGCGGCGTAAGGATCGATGGTGGGATCGGCCGGAGCCGAGCTAGGCCAAGGCTGGATGCTCAAGTCGTTCGCCCGGGCTACAGTCAGCGTCAGGCAAGAGAACAGGGCGATGGATACCAGCTGGGCGATTCGGGATTGCTGCATTGGCCTCGAAAGCTAACGGCAAGCGCAAATGTGCGCTGGCCGTTCCAATTGAATTCGCGCAAGTGTAGTGAGGGGGTGCAAGCCCGTCAAGCGGAATTACTGAATTGAATTGTAGATAAATGCAAGATAACGGAAGTTTGCCTATGATAAAGGCAAAATCGCTATCGATAATTATTTTTCCACTCGCGGAGGGCGGCAAAGGCTGCAATCGGGTCGTCCTCGGCCAGTTTTCCTTCGCTTCTGAGGGTGTTGGTGATGCCCGGTTCGCGGTAGCGCAGGAAGGGATTGGTCGCCTTTTCCAGTGCCAGCATCGACGGCACGGTCGCCTCGCCACGCTCGCGCATGGCCATCGCCTCGGCCAGCCGCTGCGCGACCGCGGGATTGCCCGGCTCGGCCGCGACCGCAAAGCGCAGGTTGGAGACCGTGTATTCGTGAGCGCAATAGACGCGGGTGGTGTCGGGCAACGACGCAAGTTTGGCCAGCGAGTCCGTCATCTGTGCCGGTGTGCCTTCGAACAGGCGACCGCAACCGCCCGCGAACAGCGTGTCGCCGCAGAACAGCCAGTGCTGTCCGGGCGCGGGTTGCGCGACATAGGCAATGTGACCAGCGGTATGGCCGGGCACGTCCAGTACCGACAAGGCAAGCTCAAGCTCCGGCAGTTGCACCGTGTCGCCTTCGGCCAGCGGATGGGAAATGCCTGCAATTTTTTCGCGCGCGGGGCCGAATACCGGCACTTGCCGGTGCTTCAGCAAATCCGCGACACCGCCCGCATGGTCGCGGTGATGGTGAGTGAGTAGAATAGCGGCCAGCTTCAGGTGCATCGCCGCCAGCGCGGCCTCGATCGGAGCAGCGTCGCCGGGGTCAACGACCGCAGCGTACTGGTGGTCGTGGATCAGCCACAGGTAATTGTCGGCAAATGCCGGCACCGCAGTAACTTGCAAGGGCTGTATCACGGACATGGGCATCGACCGACAAGACCAAAATTCGATTATATCGCTCGCCCCCTGGTTCGATACGCCGGCCGGCGCCTATGCGCAAGCCTGGGAACAGGCGCGGCTCGACGAGCTGACGGCCGACATCTTCGGTTTCAATGCCGTGCAGGTGGGGCTGCCGCAAATCGATGCGCTGGCAGCCAACCGGATGCCGAATCGCTGGGTGACGGATTCGGTGTACCCCGGGGCCGAAGTGCGGCAGCTGAATGGCGATCGGCAGGTGGTGCTGGTGCATGACTTTGCCGAACTGCCCTTCGCGACCCAGAGCCTGGACCTGGTGGTGCTGCCGCATGTGCTCGAGTTTGCGGCCGAGCCGCATCAGGTGCTGCGCGAAGTCGAGCGCGTGCTGATACCGGAAGGGCAGGTGATCGTCTGCGGCTTCAATCCGGTCAGCATGTGGGGGGCAAGGCAGGCGGCGGGTCGCTTGACCGGCGCGCATTTCCTGCCGCTGCATGGCGAGTTCATCAGCGTGCCGCGCCTGAAGGACTGGCTGAAGCTGCTGAACATGGAAATCAACCGCGGCCACTTCGGTTGCTATGCGCCGCCGTGCGCCACCGAGAAGTGGCTGCAGCGCTTTGCCTTCCTGGAGAAGGCGGGCAACCGCTGGTGGCCTTACCTCGGTGCGCTGTACATCGTGCAGGCGATCAAGCGTGTCAAGGGGATGCGGCTGGTTGGCCCGGCATGGCAAACCAAACGTGCCGGCGTCACCGTCGGCGTACCGGCGACGAACCGGATGAAAGAACACGGCTCGGCCAATACGATTGATTGATTGATTGATCGACGCAGTCGTCGATGGACTCTTCGATGCAGTCGGCGATTAAGTTGGCGATGTCCCTGTCCAAGGCGTGACCGGGACGGCCACAAGACAAAGTGAAAGCAATGGACAAGATAGATATTTATACCGATGGCGCCTGCAAGGGCAATCCCGGCCCCGGCGGCTGGGGTGCATGGCTGGTCGCCGGCGAGCACCAGAAAGAATTGTGCGGTGGCGAACTCAACACCACCAACAACCGGATGGAATTGCGCGCCGTGATCGAGGCGCTGAATGCGCTCAAGCGCCCGAGCGATGTGGTGGTGCACACCGATAGCAAATACGTCCAGCAGGGCATCAGCGAATGGATCGAAGGCTGGAAGAAGCGCGGCTGGCGCAAGGCTGACAAATCGCCGGTGCTGAACGTCGACCTGTGGCAGGCGCTCGACGAGGCGCGCCTGCGCCACACGATAGAATGGCGCTGGGTGAAAGGCCATGCAGGCCATGCCGGCAACGAGCGCGCCGATGAGCTGGCCAATCGCGGCGTCGAGATGGCGCGACGCGGCGTCGCCGCCTGAACACGGAATACGACAGCATGAGACAGATCGTCCTCGATACCGAAACCACTGGCCTGAACGCGCGCAGCGGCGACCGCATCATCGAGATCGGCTGCGTGGAAATGGTCAATCGCCGGCTGACCGGCAACAACTTCCATTACTACATCAACCCCGAGCGCGATTCCGATCCGGGCGCGCTCGCGGTGCACGGCCTGACGACGGAATTCTTGAGTGACAAGCCCAAGTTCGCCGAGATCGCCAACCAGTTCTGCGAATTCGTGCGCGACGCCGAGATCATCATCCACAACGCAGCCTTCGACGTCGGCTTCATCGATGCCGAGTTCGAGCGTTTGGGCTTGCCGAAGTTTGCCGAGCATGTGGCGTCGATCACGGACACGCTGGCGCAGGCCAAGGAGCTGCATCCGGGCAAACGCAATTCGCTCGATGCGCTGTGCGACCGCTATGGCGTCTCGAATGCGCACCGCACCCTGCACGGCGCGCTGCTCGACTCCGAGTTGCTGGCCGAGGTCTACATCGCGATGACGCGCGGGCAGGACAGCCTGTCGATGGACCTGCACATGGATGCCAATGATGGCGCAGGCGGCACTTCCGGCGTCCCATTGGCCGACATCATCCTGCTGGGCCCGACACCGGAAGAACTGGCCGAGCACGAAGCGCTGCTGGATGGCCTGGACAAGGACGCCAAGGGTGCGTGCCTGTGGCGCAAGCTGTCCGAACAGGCGACGCCGGCAGGAAATTGATCTCCGGCTTTAGTTGTGCCATAATCTTGGTCTTGCCCGGGAGGTTAGCTCAGGGGTAGAGCGATCGCCTCACACGCGATAGGTCGCTGGTTCGAAGCCAGCACTTCCCACCAGAACATGAAAAAAGCCGGTCCTTCGGGATCGGCTTTTTTTATTCTCGCGCTGCGCTGGCGTTGCATGTGACGTCGCCTGTGACTGCGGATGTCGACGACGAACGATTGCGGTCCGTCGCTTGCATCGGCAGGCCCGGGACGGGAGGGCTTACGCTGTGAGCAGCGCCTGCCCGTCAAGCGCGCCGCTTGCGCGCAATCGCGGCGCCGGCACGCACGGTCTTGTGCCCGAATTTCTTCGCAATCTTGTCGATGGACGGCGTCTCGTCGCGGCGCGGCCGGCGTGCCGTTGCCGCTGACGCGGCCATGTCCGAACGCGGCACCAGATGCATGGGGCCGTTGCCGATCAGGTCGCTGCGGCCGATGCGTTTCAGGCCTTCGCGCAGCACTTCCCAATTGTCCGGGTCATGCCAGCGCAACAGCGCCTTGTGGAACTTGCGGACCTTGCCCAGGCGCGGCGTCTCGACGACTTCCGAGTCCTTCGAAATCTTGTGCAGCGGGTTCTTGCGCGTGTGGTACATGGTGGTGGCCATCGCCATCGGCGTCGGCAGGAAGGTCTGCACCTGGTCGAGGCGGAAGTCGTTTTCCTTCAGCCATAGCGCCAGGTTCACCATGTCGTCATCGGTCGTGCCCGGATGCGCGGCGATGAAGTAGGGGATCAGGTACTGCTCCTTGCCCGCTTCCTTCGAATACTTGTCGAACAGGCGCTTGAAGTCGTAGTACGCGCCCATGCCCGGCTTCATCATCTTCGACAGCGGGCCATCCTCCGAATGCTCGGGCGCGATCTTCAGCAGGCCGCCCACGTGGTGCGTCGCCAGTTCCTTCACATACTCGGGCGAGCGCACCGCGAGGTCATAGCGCAGGCCGGAACCGATCAGGATCTTCTTCACGCCAGGGATCGCGCGCGCCTTGCGGTACAGCTGGATCAGCTTGCCGTGATCGGTATTCAGGTTGCTGCAAATGCTGGGGTACACGCAGGACAGCCGGCGGCAAGTCTCTTCGACCGCCTTGTCCTTGCATGCGAGCCGGTACATGTTCGCTGTCGGCCCGCCGAGGTCGGAGATGGTGCCGGTGAAGCCCTTGGTCTTGTCACGGATCAGTTCGATCTCGCGCAGGATGGAGGGCTCGGAGCGGCTCTGGATGATGCGGCCTTCATGCTCCGTAATCGAGCAGAAGGTGCAGCCGCCAAAGCAGCCGCGCATGATGTTGACCGAGAAGCGAATCATCTCCCAGGCCGGGATGTGCGCCTTGCCATACGCGGGGTGCGGCGCACGCGCATACGGCAGGTCGAACACGTAATCCATCTCTTCCATCGCCAGCGGCAGCGGCGGCGGATTGAGCCACACGTCACGCTCGCCATGCGCCTGCACCATGGCGCGCGCATTGCCGGGATTCGATTCGAGGTGAAATACGCGCGATGCATGCGCATACGCGATCGGGTCTTCCTTCACCGCTTCGAACGCCGGCAGGCGCACCACGCTGCGTGCGCGGATTTCCTTCTGTTGTGCGAGCCGCTCTTCGCGGCTGAGGATCTTGATCGGCACCACCGTGGCCTCGGCCGGCTTGTCGCCACCGCTGCCATCTTTGCCATCGGTACCGCAAGCCTTCGGATCCTTTTCCTTCATCTCGTAAGGATTCGGATGTGCGTCTACCCGGCCCGGCGTATCGACGCGCGTCGAATCGACCACGCTCCAGTCGTCGGCCGGTAGCCATCCGCGCGGCACCATGAAGGCCGTGCCGCGCAAGTCGCGGATGGACTTCACCGGTTCGCCGGCCGCGAGGCGATGCGACAGGTCGATCAGTGCGCGCTCGGCATTGCCGAACAGGAGGATGTCCGCTTTCGAATCGGTCAGCACCGAGCGGCGCACTGTGTCCGACCAGTAGTCGTAATGCGCAATGCGGCGCAGGCTGGCTTCGATGCTGCCAATGACGATAGGCGTGCCCGGGTAAGCTTCACGCGCACGCTGCGCATACACCGTCACCGCGCGATCGGGGCGCTTGTTCGGCTCGCCATTTGGCGTGTACGCATCGTCGGAACGTATCTTGCGGTCCGCCGTGTAGCGATTGATCATCGAATCCATATTGCCCGCGGTGACGCCGAAATACAGGTTCGGCTTGCCGAGCGCACGGAAGGGATCGACGGACTGCCAGTCAGGCTGGCTGATGATGCCGACCCGGAAGCCCTGCGATTCCAGCAGACGGCCAATCAATGCCATGCCGAAGCTGGGATGGTCGATATAGGCGTCGCCCGTGACGAGAATGATGTCGCAGCTGTCCCAGCCGAGCTTGTCCATCTCCGTGCGCGACATAGGCAGGAAGGGCGCGGGTTTGAGCCCCTCACGGTAGGGGGCAAAGGACTTCAGGTGACGGGGTACGGCAGACATGCGGCGGGCCTTGCAGGATCAAGTCCGACAGTATGCCAGCGATGGGCCGGGGGCGTTGGAGTTGTAATTCTGCCTATCCCGGCCGCGCACCCCTCTCCGGGGAGGAATTATTTGAAAGGGTTGTCGACGCTGTCCGTGGGACGCAGTTCGATATGCTCGGGCAGGTCAGTGGCCGCTTCCAGCTGCGCCAGCGTCGCATCGACCACAGCCTTCAGTTCGCGCGCCCGTTGCAGGCCGGCCTTGTCGCGCGTGATGGCGAGCGAACCGTAGAGTTCGACCTGGTCGACGCGGTTCTCGACCGTCAGCTCGCCGATGCTGACGGACTGGCTTTCATTCTGGAAGGGTTGCAGCGGGGTATTCATGGGTGTCCTCCGATTTCTGGCCTGTCATTTCCGGCTGCGGATGCGGGGCGACGGCAGGTTCATTGCCGTTTGTTTCGCGATGGCCGACAGCTTCGGGAACACATCAATCTTCGCACGCTTCTCGAGCTCCGCCACCGACACGACTTCGTAATGGTCGCCATCGGTATTCGGCGCTATCCACGCCGCCGCTTCCTGCGTGGCCGGGTCGAGCACGGCCTTGAACACATGGGTCGGGATGAACACGCGGCCATTCAGCCGTTCGACCTTGTCGCCCTCGAAGATGGGGCCGGTCACCACGTACAGCTCGCCACGCACATTGGTCAGGTGGCGCGTCGCGCCTTCGATGGCCGACCACAGCACCTGATTATTGTGCCGGTTTTGCGGAACGATGTTCGCCAGCGAAAAGCTTTCATGCTGCGCTCGCTTGGTCGGCATGTCGGCTGCCGGGCTCATGTGGCCGCGGTCGAAGCCGGAGCGCGCATAGTCGGACAATTGCGCGCGATAGCTGTCGGGCAGTGCCGCTTCGGCATGGAAGCTGTCTTCGCGCTTGACCTCTTTCGCGCGCTCGAGGCTGTCGCGCGTCAAATGCTCGGCCGACCACAGCGGCGTGCGCGACACGCCCGAATACATCACCGAGAAGGCTTCATAGCACAAGCCAACCGTGCTGGCCTGCAGCGCCGGGCGCGTCAGTACCGGCGGTGTCTTTTCATGGAAGATCGGCAGGCAATCCGTCGTTTGCGCGGCCGCCTCGGGCAAGCCCTCGTTTGGCGACAGCGCCAGCCAGGTACCGAGGCTGGCAAGGATCAGCAGGATCGCAAGTAATTTTTTCATGCGTGTTCGTCGATCTGGTCTTGCAGGTTCAGAATGAAGCTTGCCCCGGAAGTTCATGCAAGGCAGGCATTCATCAAGTGTGGCCAGCGCAGTGACGGTAATCGAATATTTGGCCGGCAATTTTACCGGCTTGGACTGCGCTGCCCGGAGTGAGCTTTCTGACAGGCGGCCTGTCAAAACGGGATCGCTGGTGAGAGGTGGCACGGTGGCATTGCTGAAGAACCGAAAGGATGCAGGACGCCTGCTGGCCGACAAGCTGGCGGGCATGCCGCACGCCAGGCCGACCGCCGATACGGTCTTGCTGGCCTTGCCGCGCGGCGGCGTGCCGGTCGCATTCGAGATGGCGCAGCGACTGGGCCTGCCGCTGGAGCCATTGGTGGTGCGCAAGCTGGGCGTGCCGCATTTTCCCGAGTTCGCGATGGGCGCCATCGCCGCCGGCGGTCATTGCATGATCGACCGCGAGCTGGTGCGCCGGCTGCGCCTGACGGAAGCGTCGGTGTCGGCCGCAGTGGCCACCGCCACGCGCGAACTGCAAGAGCGGGAGCAACGTTATCCGGCCAGCATGCCGCTGACCTCGCTGTCAGGCCGGCCCATCATCGTGGTCGACGACGGGATGGCGACCGGCAGCACGATGTTGGCTGCCATCAGGGCGCTGCATTCCTTCCATGTCGGCGCCATCACGGTGGCCGTACCCGTGCTGTCGCGCGAGGCGCGCGAGAAAGTCGCCGAGCTGGTCGATGCCGTGGTCTGCCTGCAGCAACCCGAGCCCTTCGATGCCGTCGGGCAGTGGTATGCCGATTTCCGCCAGGTCGAGGTCGAAGAGGCCAGCGCTCTGCTGCGGCAGGCACAACGCTTGCAGGTACCGGCGTCATCTGCTGCTGCCGCCGAACACATCCCTTCCCACTGACAAGGAGAGCATCGTGGAATACCAGACACGTCGCCAGGCTTTGCCCTGGATGAACTTGCTCGGCGGCGTCGCCCTGGGCGCGCTGGCCATGTATGTCGCCGACCCTTCGCAAGGCCGTCGGCGTCGGGCACTGTTGCAGGACAAGGTCACCAGTGCGACGCATAGCACATCGAAGCTGGTTAACCAGACCGTGCGCGATGCCAGGCACAGGCTGGCCGGCCTGCAGGCCGAGGCGATGCGCGTGATCTCGCCGCGCGACGTCAAGCCTATCGACAACCATGTGCTGGAAGCGCGGGTACGCTCGCGCCTGGGCCGTGCGATGCCGGGCCTGCATGGCATCGAGGTGAGCGCCGATGAAGGCGTGGTGACCCTGTCGGGCCACATCGAGGATGAAGCGGCACAGCGCCTGCTCGATACGGTGGCCGCGATCCCTGGTGTCGAATCGGTGCGCCACGACTTGCAGTCGGCCGAGGCGCGCAGCGGCCTGCTGTCGGGCCTGCTCGCCGGACGCAGCTCCTTGTGGATGGCCGGCGCGCTGGGCGCCGGGGCGCTGACCTGGTATGCGCTGTCGCGCCGCCAGCCCTTGGGCTTGATCGCCGCTGCCACGGGCCTCGGGCTGATGGCGCGCGGCGGTGCAGTGCTGAGCAGAGGGCTGGGCGAGATGAGTGGCATGGCCGGCATGCATGGCGGCGAAGCCGGCGCCGGCATCGAGGCGCAGCGCACCATCGAAATAGCCGCGCCACCGGAGACGGTATACGACGTCTGGAGCCACTACGAAAACTTCCCGCATTTCATGTCGCACGTGATCGAGGTGCACGACCTTGGCGGCGACCGTTCGCACTGGGTGGTGCAGGGACCGGCCGGCAGCGAGCTGGCGTTCGAGTCGGTGCTGACGGCGGCCGAGCGACCGTCGCGACTGGCCTGGCACAGCCAGCCCGGTTCCGATGTCGATACCGAAGGCCTGGTCGTGCTCGAACCTTCCGGGGCAGGCACGCGCGCCACGGTGCGCATGTCATGGCGGCCGCCGGCAGGCAGCGCTGGCAAGGCATTGGCGATACTGACCGACGTTGATCCCGAACAGGCGCTCGAAGACGATTTGCGCCGCATGAAGCAGTTCATCGAGCGTGGCCTGCCCACGGGTGAGGGCGGTGCCGCGGCCGGTAGCAGCGCCGCCGGCAGCACGGGTTCGACCGGCAGCAATATCCTGCATTGAACTTGGTTGTGAAGCTGTCATCCAATCGTGGCCGGGACGCCCCGGGCAAGGATGATGGCGACAGACATTCGATCACAGACATCCGATCACATTCGACGACAGGAGTGGACCATGATGCAAGCAGATGAAGTCCGGCAGCGCTTCTCGCAGATAGAAAAGACCATCCATCAGGCCAGTCAGGCTTGCGAACGCGCAGGCAGCGGCGTTTCTTCGGACCTGAAGAACAGCATCCAGCAGCTGGATCAGCAATCAAGCAAGGCCAAGCAGGAACTGCAGCAGGCCAAGGACCAGCAATCCATCGTGCAGTGCGTGGACCAGCTGGAGGAACTGGGCGACAAGGCCAAGGCGGCCTGCGAGAAGGGCGGTAATGTCGACCAGCAGGTCAAGCAGGCGGTGCTGCAGGCACATCAGGAGCTATCGCAGCTGAAGCACCAGCTGCACTGAGCCCGCATCACCAGTAATCCCCCTTGGAACGGGAAAAAGTGCTGCGGCGGGCTGAGCCTGCCGCAGCTCGGTTTCGATTATCATGCTCCGGCCCCTGACAAAAACAAGAGACGGAGACTGGCATGGCGGAGGAATACCCGCTGCTGTGGACGCCGAGCGCCGAGCGCGTCGCCAACAGCAGGCTCACCGATTACACGAACTGGCTGGCACAGCATCGCCAGCTGCGCTTCGACGACTACCAGCAGCTGTGGGACTGGTCGGTCAATGATCTTGAAAATTTCTGGCAGTCGATCTGGGAATACTTCGACATTCGCAGCTCGCAGCCATACAGCGAAATCCTGTCCACGCATGCGATGCCGGGTGCGCAATGGTTCACCGGCAGCCGACTGAACTTCGCCGAGCAGCTGTTCCGCTTCAACCTCACCGACGATACGGCCGACAAGCCCGCGATCGAGGCCGAGTCCGAAACGCGTGCGCCGCTCACGATCAGCTGGCGCGAACTGCGCGCACAGGTCACTTGTGTCGCCAACACTCTGCGTGCGCTGGGCGTGGGCCCGGGTGACCGTGTTGTCGCCTATCTGCCGAATACCCCCGAAGCCGCAATCGCCTTCTATGCGTGCGCCAGCATTGGTGCGATCTGGTCGTCCTGCTCGCCCGACATGGGCACGTCCAGCGTGCTCGACCGCTTCCGTCAGATCGATCCGAAAGTGCTGATTGCCGTCGACGGCTATCGCTACGGCGGCAAGGACTTCAATCGCATGGATGTCGTGCAGACCATGCGCGATGAGCTCAAGACGCTGCAGCACACGGTGCTGTTCCCGTATCTGGACCCGAACGCCGTGCTCGAGGCTGGTGGCGGCGCTGGCGATGTGCTGCGCTGGCAAGACTTGTTCACGCATCCGGCAGCGCAAGCGAGCGAGATGCACTTCGAACAGCTGCCGTTCGACCATCCGCTGTGGATCCTGTACTCGTCAGGCACCACCGGCATGCCCAAGCCCATCGTGCACGGTCATGGTGGCAGCCTGCTGGAGACGCTGAAGGGCCATGCGCTGCATCTCGAACTCGGCGAGCAGGACCGCTTCCTGTGGTTCTCGACCACCGGCTGGATCATGTGGAATTCGCAGATCACCGGCTTGCTGGTGGGGGCGACGATCTGCATCTACGACGGCAACCCGGGCTACCCGGACATGGGCCGCCTGTGGCGCTTCGCAGCCGACCACAAGCTGAGCTTCATCGGCGTGGGCGCCGCTTTCTATGCGAACTGCATGAAGGCGCACATCTCGCCGAAGCAGATTGCGGACCTCGCATCGCTGCGTTCGATAGGCTCGACCGGCTCGCCGCTGGCAGCCGAGGCGTTCCACTGGATTTATGAGGAAGTGAAGCAGGACGTGCTGCTGGCCTCGATCAGCGGCGGCACCGATATTGCCGCGGCATTCGTTGGTGCATGCCCGAACCTGCCGCTGTATGCGGGCGAGATGCAGTGCCGTTCGCTGGGCGTGGCCGTACATGCGCTGGATGACCATGGCCAGCCCCTGATCGACCAGGTGGGGGAACTGGTCGTCACCGAACCGATGCCATCGATGCCGCTGTACTTCTGGAACGATGCCGGCAACAAGCGCTACCTCGAAAGCTATTTCGAGCATTATCCCGGCCTGTGGCGGCATGGTGACTGGATACGCATTACAGCGCGGGGCGGTGCCGTCATCTATGGCCGGTCGGATGCGACCATCAACCGCCATGGCATACGCATGGGCACGGCCGAGATCTATCGCGTGGTGGAAGACTTGCCCGAGGTGCTGGACAGCATGGTGGTCGACCTCGAATATCTGGGCCGCGAATCCTGGATGCCCTTGTTCGTGGTGCTGCGCGAGGGCATCACGCTCGACGCGGCACTGGAAGAACGCATACGCGAACAGATCCGCACACGACTGTCGGCGCGCCATGTGCCGAATGACGTGATCCAGGTCGCCGAGATTCCGCGCACGTTGACAGGCAAGAAGATGGAACTGCCGATCAAGAAGCTGCTGCTGGGCCAGCCGATCGAAAAGATCGCGAACCCGGATGCGATGGCCAATCCGCAATCACTGCAGTGGTATGCCGCGTTTGCGGCCAGCCGCAAAGCGGCCTGAGCCAAGTGTCATTCAAGACCAGGGTAATTCAGCGACAAGGGTGATTCAGCGACAAGGGTAATTCAGATGCCGACGATCCAGCCTTCCAGTGGATCGTGCGGCGGCAGCCCGTAATTCTCGTCGCGCCGCTGCCACGCCCATGCGGCCAGAAGTGCGCACAGCACTGCGTCCAGCAGGTCGCCGCTGCCATCATCGAGTAATGCCTTGCGATGGCTGCCAGCATCGAGCTTCACCTGATGCGGGTAGAGGCCGTTCTCGACGGCTTTCAGGATGTCCAGCCGCGCCGCACGTCGTTCCGGGGTCTGCATCGCTACCGCATCGTTCTTGTAGGACGCGCGCGTGATGCTGCGCGCCACCAGTCCCGGGTAGGCTTCGAGCGCAAGTCGTTGCGGATCACCCGCATGCATGCCGGGTATCGTCACGTTTGCCTGCAACAGCAGCGGCGCACCCGCATGCAGCATGTAGGCCACCGGCGGATTCACCCATTTCATCGACGATGACGAGCCGGCCGCCAGGTCCGCTGCGCGATGCAGGAACTTGCTGCCCGCCGGGCGTGCATCGCAGACAGCCTTGAAGGTCTCGCGCAATTCCGCGCGCGTCAGCGATGCGTAATGCCGTATCAGTGCCGGCCAGTCGGTTGGCCAGCCCAGCAGCGTGACCAGATCACGCGGTAGCGAGAAGGGGAAATCGAAGCCGCCCAGCCACGGGCCGGGACGGTCCAGCCATGCGAGGAAGGCCGGGAAATCGGAAAGGGTCAGCAGGCCTTGCAGCCTGAAGGTGTCGCCGTCCAGCGTACCGGATGCGATGGTGATGCCTTTCCTGCTGCGCGGCGCCGACGTGAAATCGATGCCATGCAGCAGGGGCGAGGTCGTCAGTGGTTGCTTCGGGTCAGGCGCCGGCATCCGGCAGCACGACGTTCACGTCCAGCACTTCGAGGTTGCCTTGCTTGTCGAGCGAGATCTTGATGTCCTCGGGATTGACCTTGACGTACTTCGAGATCACCGCGATCAGTTCCTGGTGCAGCGCCGGCATGAAGTCCGGGCCGTTCACCAGGTGGCGCTCACGCGCGATGATGATCTGCAGGCGTTCCTTGGCGGCGGTGGCCGAGGTTTTTTGCTTGCCGCCGAAGAGGAAGGAAAACAGGTCCATCTCACTTGCCTCCGAAGATGCGCGCCAGCAGGCCGGGCTTTTCATACTCGGCAAAGCGCAGCGGGCGATCCTCGCCGAGGAAGCGGCCGACCACGTCCTTGTAAGCCTCGGACACGTCGCTGCCGTCGATATGGATCGCCGGGTTGCCCTGGTTCGATGCCTGCAACACCGATTCCGACTCGGGAATGATGCCCAGCAGCGGAATGCGCAGGATTTCCTGTACGTCTTCGTACGAGAGCATCTCGCCGTCCTCGACGCGCTTGGGCGAGTAGCGGGTAATCAGCAGATGCTCCTTCACCGGCTCCGCGCCGTTCTGTGCGCGGCGCGACTTGGCCTGGATGATGCCGAGGATGCGGTCCGAATCGCGCACCGACGACACTTCCGGATTGGTGACGATCACGGCTTCATCGGCGAAGGTCAGCGCCATCACGGCGCCGCGCTCGATGCCGGCCGGCGAATCGCAGACGATGTACTCGAATCCCGACGCCTTGAGTTCGTCGAGGATGCGCTCGACGCCGTCTTCGGTCAGCGCGTCCTTGTCGCGGGTCTGCGAGGCGGGCAGCACGAACAGGTTCTCGCAGTGCTTGTCCTTGATCAGCGCCTGGGTCAGCGTCGCTTCGCGGTTGATCACATTGATCATGTCGTAGACCACGCGGCGTTCGCAGCCCATGATCAGGTCAAGGTTGCGCAGGCCGACGTCGAAGTCGATGACCGCAGTCTTGTGGCCGCGCAATGCGAGACCGGTTGCAAAGCTGGCGCTGGAAGTGGTCTTGCCCACGCCACCCTTGCCGGACGTAACGACGATAATTTTTGTCACGAAAAACTCCTTGTTTGAGTTTGCCTGAATTTTGGAAACGAATTCGGTTTATTTCATCGGAATCGACTTGATGTCCAGTCGATCATCCTTGAGCCGTACCTGTGCGGGCTTGCCGGCCAGCTCTTTCTGCCAGCCTTCGTCGAAGGTGCGATAGATACCGGCGATCGATACCAGCTCGGCTTCCATCGCCAGCGAAAAGATGCGCGCATCGGCTTGCCCCGAAGCACCGGCCAGTGCCCGGCCGCGCAGCGGCGCATACACGTGGATGCTGCCATCGGCGATCACCTCGGCGCCCGGGTTCACGGTGGCCGTCACGACCAGGTCCGAACCGCGCGCATAGATGCGCTGGCCGCTGCGCACCGGCATGTCGACAATCATCGTCGGCAGCGGCTGCGCCGCGAGTGCCGGGCTGGCCGGGGCAGGGGCAGGGGCAGGTGCGGCCGCTGCCGGTGTCGGTGCAGGTGTCGTCGCAGCGGCAGGTGCCGGCGTCACTGCCGGCGCTGGTTCGGCCACCGGCGATGGCGGCGGTGTCAGTTCAAAGGGCTTGGGCTGTTCGACGCCATCGATCGACAAGCCATGCGAGCGGATAGCCTCTTCCAGCGCAGCCGGCGCGTTGCGCACGGCCACCGGGTTCAGGCGATGCTGCTTGAACAGCGCAATCAATTCCGGCCACGCGATCTTGCCTGCCTCGGCCGGCGGCAACGGGGCCAGGTCGATCAGCGTGAATTCGTCTTCGAAGTAATCCGGCGTACCGCCGGTAATCTGCGCCAGCGCTGCCGACAGCTTGGCTTGGTCGGTGTCGCCCAGCAGGGCGGCGACGGCAACCACGGTAGAAATCTTGATTTCCAGGGGCTTCCTGGCTTGGCTTTTTGACATACGGTCCCGGTCATTGACGGCCGACCGAGCCTCGGGTGGCTGCCGTCGGGGCAAGGCTGCGCTTGCCGGGCGGTATTATACCCGTCTCCCCCTCGGGAAACCGGCTTCCTGTGTCCCCGACTCCCTACGCAAAACCTGCATCCCGGCGTATCCCTTCCTCCCCGTTTCCTGTGCTCTTCCTGCGACGCGCCGGCGGCCATCGGCCCGTCCCGGACGGAGGCAGCAGCTTTACGCCGCAAATACCCGAAGCCGTCTGCGCGGCTTTGTGAACTCTCAAAGTCCGGCAGGCTTCGAATGACAAACTAGATCGATTCATCCTCTCCCATCGATCGCAAGGAGCCCGAAGATGCGAAGCAGAAGCCAGCAGCACCATCCGATGGTGGATATCGTGCAGTACCAGCTCGAGGCATCGATGCATCTCGCCGATGCCGTGTTCAGCGGCACCGAGAGAATCGACCGCGCAATGCTTGACGTGACCCATCAGGCAGTCGACCGACAGCTGAAGTTCGCCCGTGCCGTCACCGATTTCCGGGACCCGTCCAAGGTGGCGGAATTGCAGGTCGCCATGGCAGGGCGGCCGGAAAAGGCGATCCAGTGCCAGCAGGAGATCATGGCCGCGCTGGTCGAGATCCAGGCCGAGTTCGGCAAGTCGCTGCGCGACTGCATGGAAAAATGCGGCGACATCGCCAATGAGCGGGTGGCCGGCACCGCCAGCGAGGCGCGCGCTGCTGTGCCGGAAGGCGGGATGTCCAATCCCTTCTTCGGCATGATTTCGGTCTGGGAACAGGCCTTCCGTCAGGCCAGCCGGCTGGCAAGCCAGAACATGATGGCCGCCAGCAGCAGTGCCGAGAGCGCCGCCAACCTGGCGCGCGAAGCCGTCACGGCGGCGAGCGAGGCCGTGTCAGGCGACGGCCATGTACACCACGAGTCGCATGCGCAAGAAGAACACGGGGCAACGCGCCGTCATCATCGACGTAAGTGAGGGGAATACGACAAGCGAGGTCGGATCTCTCCAGCCTCGCCTGTCTCAGTGTTTCAGCACTTCTTCAGCGCAATCTGCTTACAGCGCCGGGATGGGGTTGAGTTCCGGGTTGCCAGCGACCGGCATCCGGGTTGCCGCCGACGGCCCCGGGCTTGCGCTGCCTGCAGCTGCTGCCGCCTCGCGTGCCCGCTTGCCTGCAGCTTTTGAACGCGAGCTGGAGGGCGGCAGGCGGCGCAGCGTGCGCAGCGCATCGATGTCCTTGATGCCGATCGATCGCTGATCCACCGTAATCAGGCCGATCTCGTTGAAGGCCGACAAGGTGCGGCTCACCGTTTCCAGCGTCAGGCCGAGATAGCTGCCGATCTCGTGGCGTGTCATGCGCAGGTTGAACAGCTTGCTCGAGTAACCCATCTCGGCAAAGCGCTCAGACAGCGACACCAGGAAGCGCGCCACGCGTGCTTCGGCCGACAGCGCACCCAGCATGCTGACCATCGCTTGTTCGCGCACCAGTTCGCGGCTCATCACGCTGTACATCGCATGCTCGAGCTCGACATACGAGCGGCCCAGCGCAGTGAATTTCTTGAAGGGCAGCAGGATCAGGTCGCAGTTCGATAGCGCCACCGCTTCCGATGCATAACGTTTGGTGTGGATGCCATCGACGCCGAACAGGTCGCCCTTCATCGGGAAGGAAAGCACTTGCTCGTTACCGAATTCATCGATCAGCACCGTTTTCAGGAAGCCCGAATGCACGATGAACAGCGTATCGAAAGGCTGGCCGATGGTATGGATGCGCTGACCAGTCTTGAACTGCACGTGCTGGAACAGGAATTCTTCGTCGTTGACCGATGGTGCTGCGGGGATACGGAGCAGTTCGCACAGCTCCTTCAGGTTGGACCACAGCTTGCCCTGCCGCTGCCAGCCCGCCTCGCTCGCGTTGGCGTGGATGCTCGTACTTCCGGTGTCAGCGCGGAGTTCCGAAATGGATGTCGAGGTCATGGTCATCTCCTGGTTTTGTGGACTTGAACGAATTAACAAAGGGACTCAACCATGCGCGAGGTTTTGATCGCCGAGCCGCTGCAGGCTTCGGGGACTGCCAGGTGCTTGCCTGGCATGACTTCGTCACATCGTGCTGCTAATCCCGATGTCGCTGAATCAATGGCGCATCGCCTTCTCCGGTTTCTGCACGTCATGCTCATTGCGAGTTGCTAGTATCACGATCCAACTTCTTCAAAGCTATCGGGCTTGCCTGAATGCTTTTTGGCGGCGAGCCGAGCGTTGATCGGGACTTTCCTAGCACCTCCTTCTTGCGCTTCATCACAGTCATCACAGCTTGTATTTATCAAGCAAACCGTGCGCCACCGCGTATTGCACCAGCTCTGCCAGCGATGGCGTCTCCATCTTCTGCAGGATGTTCGCCTTGTGCGTGCTGACCGTCTTCACGGACAGATGCAGCAACTCAGCGATATCCGTCACCGACTTGCCGGTCACGAGGTAGTTGAAGACCTCGAACTCGCGGTTTGACAGCGACTTGTGCGGCTGGTCCTGGCGCGTCGGCATCGCATCCATCGCCAGCTGCTCGGCCACTTCCATGCTGATGTAGGGCCGACCTGCGTGTACCTTGCGGATCGCCGTCACCAGCTCGGCGCCCGCGCTTTCCTTGGTCATGTAGCCGTGTGCTCCGGAGCGGATGGCGCGCGCCGCGTACTGGTCCTCGTCGTGCATGGTCAGCACCAGCACGGCGAGCTTCGGCGCTTCTTCCTTGATCTGCTTGATCAGGTCCATGCCACTCCGTCCCGGCATCGACAGGTCCATCACCAGCACGTCGAATGCCTGCTTGCGCACCAGCGCCATCACTTCGAATCCGTCGCTCGCTTCAGCGACCACCTCAATGTCTTCGGCCTTGCTCAGGATGTGCTTCAAGCCTTCGCGCATCAGGGCATGGTCATCCGCGATCACGGCCCGGATCATGTCCGCTTGCCCTCAGTCGCCTTGCTTTTGAACCCGGTGCGATCCACCTCAGTTCCCCTGCTGCGGCCGACGGGCCATCGAAAATCTCACTGTCATTGCGTTTTCCCGTTAGTAACAAAATGGCAACATTTTTGTTAAATGTATCAGCTTTTGAACGATGCACCTAGATGATTTGGATCAAAAACAGCGTGTGAAATGAATTTTTATGCTCTGTCACACTGTTTAATTTCTAGAGCGAAATGAATTCATATCCGTGTGGGAACTTTTTCGTTCGCACAGGGAAACAACGCGCGCTGATAGACTTGGAAAACCCAGCTTTTTTGCTGCACATCAAACGACCGACACCATTCCTACATCTTCACGACGACATGAACATCCAGCCCGGAGAGATCGGCCACATCATCCAGCTCGCCATTGCGCCCGTTTTTCTGCTCACGGGTGTCGGCACCAACATGCTGGTGCTGACCAATCGCCTCGCGCGCATCATCGATCGATCGCGGACGCTGGAAGAAAGACTGGAAGTGCCCGAGGGCCATGCGCCGGACAAGGAGCGGGCGGTGCGCGATGAGTTGCAGGTGCTGTTCGGCCGCGCGCGCAAGATCAATCGTGCGATCTTCCTGTCGACGACCTGCGCACTGCTGATCTGCATGGTGGTGGCCATGCTGTTCGTCACCGATGCGCTCAACCTGCGGCTGGCCTCGGTGATTGCGGGGATGTTCGTGCTGGCGATGGTGTCGCTGACGGGCAGCTTCATCTACCTGCTGAGGGAGATCCTGCTGGCCACGGACTACATGAACCAGCAGGCGAGGTGGCACCGGCCTGATTAAGGGCCGGCGCGAAGCGTCAGATTGGAATCAGGCGGGAGTCAGCCGGTGATCAGACCGAAGCCACCAGATCGCAGGTAGCCCGGAACAGCGGATGCGAGGGCTCGCCGAAGGCATCGCAGATGGTCAGGTGATTGAAGCCGTCGAGCATGACTTCGCCCCGGTGCGCTGCATTCCATTGTGACGAGATCAGCGCGGTCTGCCGCTTGAACTCGTCGGACTCGAGGTCGCCGACCGAGGTGATGAACGGCGTCGGATGCGACTGCGGCATGCGGCCCGGCGACAGCCTCAGTGCGCTGGCCGAATCGAGCTTCAGGTCCACGTTCACGAAATCGGTATGCACGACCGGGTCGAGGTCGTACAGGCCCGACATCAGCACGCCGCCGCGTACCAGGTCCTTGGGCAGGTCGGCATGCCATACCGGCCAGTGCGCAGACATCATCATCGCCGCCAGATGAGCGCCAGCCGAATGCCCAGCCACGACGATCCGCTGCCGGTCGAACTCCAGCCCTTCAGCGTTCTTGTACAGCCAGGTAAGCGCGCGCAGCTGCTGCAGCACGATCTCGTCGATGCTGGCCTCGGGCGCGAGCGTGTAATTGGTCAGCGCGACATTGAAGCCGGCGCGGCGGTAGCCCGGCACGATGAAGGTGAAATCGGACTTGTCGAGCGAACGCCACCAGCCGCCATGAATGAACACCAGCAGCGGCGCGCCCGGACGATACGCCGGGTAGAAGTCCAGCCTTTCCTTGGCCGCGTCGCCGATCGGGATGTCGAGCAGGCCTGCATGCGTGCGGCGTACCAGCGCCGAATCGCGCTGCCAGCGCTCGAAGATCTGTGGATGGTCGGGAATGCCGGCACGGGCGTTGTACTGTTTGGTGTAGTACGCGGTCTTTTCCGCGTCCTTGTGGACGACGGGTTTGTCGTGCTTGGCGGTCATGCGGCTGCGCTCCCCGGGATGTGTGATTGTTTTGCGCGAGTGTAGAACATTTTGCCGGCAGCCCGCGCATAGCGTTCCGGGCGCGTGATGGTAGCAAAGGCTGCCTCAGAGATCGATGCGAATCCACTCGCCCATGGTGACGCTGGACGCGGGCCATTCGCGCGCAGACGTAATGCGGGGTCGCATGGCCGACGCCTGCAGGAATTGCACAGCCCGTATCACGCCTGCATGGGTGATCCACACCATCTCGTCAGCGTCCTGCTTCGCTGCATCGGCCAGGGCGGCAGAGACGCGATCGACCACTTCCTGCGCGGATTCCTTGCCGCCGAATCGGTGGTTTGGGAAATCCGCCACCCATGCGTCGATCGCTTCGCGCGGGATGTTTTCCCACGGCTGCATTTCCCATACTCCAAAGTCCATCTCGCGCAGACGGGCGTCGACCAGGGGCACATCGAGATCCGGGCGCAGACGATGAATTGCGCCGGCCAATGACCGGGTTCTCGCGGAAGGCGACGTCCAGAGCGCGCTGCGTTGCGCGGGGAGCAGGGCGAAGCCCTGTGCGGCCGATGCCGTCGCCGCCTGGTCCGCCTCCAGTTCACTGTTGCCGTAGCAAAGGCCGGCCGCGACCTGCACGCGCGCATGCCTGAGCAGCCACAGCTTCACTGCCCGCCCGCCGACAAGGCCAGGCCCAGGTAGAAGCCGATCTCTGACAACTGCTGCGTGGCGCCCAGTCCGTCGCCCGTGAAGCCCTGCAGGCGCACTTTCAGTCGCCAGCCCATCAGGGCCATGCCCGATGCGGCGCCTGCGCAAGCGGCCGCCAATACGGAGGGCGGCAAGGCCTGCGCGGCCAACGCCATCGCTGGCAGCCACCAGAGCAGGCCAGCGATCACGCCTGTATTGCTGATGCTCTCGGCCAAAGGCTTGGATTTGGATTGTGGCGTGTCGCCAACATGCGGCAGCGTGCGGATGACAAACAGCGGCATCAGGCGCGATGTGACATGCGCGGCGAACAAGCCAGCGACGGCCCAGCGGGCATCGACCTGAAGCAGCAGCACCAGCAGGCTCATCTTGCTGAACAACGCAAGCACGAGGGCGATGGCACCGTAAGCGCCGATGCGCGAGTCTTTCATGATGTCGAGCACGCGTTCGCGCGTCAGGCCCCCACCGAGGCCATCAGCGGTATCGGCCAGTCCGTCTTCATGAAACGCCCCGGTCAGCAGGATGCTGAACACGGTACTCAAGGCGGCCGCCACCCATGCGCTGGCCGGCAGTACAGGCAGCGCCGAGCTTACGGCCCAGAACAGCAAGGCCGTCAGGCTGCCCACCACCCAGCCGACGCCGGGAAAATGCGCCGCGCTCGCGCGCAGCATTGCAGGAGAAAAGCCGACCCAGTCGGCCAGCCGGCCGGTCACGGGTATCCGGGTAAAGAACTGTACGGCCAGCAGGTAGTGTCGAATGAATCGGCTCAGCATGTACGGCAAGATATCAGACCCCGGCGGGCGAGGCCTCGTCCTGCTGGCGCGAGACCCCGGCCGACTCGAAACTGGCCATCTCGCGCAGCAGCGCACATGCCGATACCAGGAGGGGCCAGGCCATGGCCGCGCCCGATCCTTCGCCCAGCCGCAGGCCCATATCCAGCAAGGGCTCGGCCTTCAGGCAGGCCAGCATCAATGCGTGGCCGCGTTCGCCAGAACGATGGGCAAACACGCAGCGCTGCAAGACGGCCGGCTGCAGCGCATGCGCCACCAGCACTGCGGCGCTGGCGATGAATCCGTCCACCACGATCACGCGTCGTTCGCTCGCAGCCTGCAGCACGGCGCCTGTCATCGTGGCCAATTCGAAGCCGCCGAACGCCGCGAGTGCTTCCAGCGGAGCGACGGCATCGGCGTGGCGCGCCAGGACCTCCTTGAGGATGGTGACCTTGCGCTCGATCGCGGCCGCATCCAGGCCGGTCCCTGCGCCCGTGCAATCGGCAATGTCCAGCCCGGCCAGCCGGCTCAGCAGCAAGGAAGCCGAGGAGGTATTGCCGATGCCCATTTCGCCAAGCAGCAGCACATTGCCTGGCAAGTCGCGGACCAGCGCCGCCCCGTTCGCAAGCGCCTGGTCGCGCTGCTGATCCGTCATGGCCCGCGTGTCGAGCGCGTCGGCCGTACCCGGACCCAGCTTGCGGATCAACAGCCCCGGGCGCGGTGCGAAGTCATGCCGCACCCCGCAGTCAACCACGGTCAGGTCGATGCCGTGCTGCCGCGCGAGTACGCTGACGGCCGCGCCGCCGGCCAGAAAATTTTCGACCATCTGCCAGGTCACATCGCTGGGGTAGGCGGACACGCCACGCGCGGCCAATCCGTGATCACCGGCGAACACCACCAGTTGCGGCGCGAGCAGTTCCGGGGATGCGGTACCGAGCGCGAGGCCGATCTGGCAGGCCAGCGTCTCGATGCGCCCGAGTGATCCCAGCGGCTTGGTCTTGTTGTCGATCTTGCGTTGCAATTGCGCGGCAAGCTCGGGTTGGTCGAGATGTTCGACGACGGGAAGATCGAAATTCATGTGGGGTCCTGTTGAATCAGCGCATCGAGTGCGCCGGGATCGAAATGGGTTTGGACAAAGTCGGCCAGTCCGTCGAACACGGCATCCAGGCTGGGTGCGCCTGATCCGAACAAGGCCTTGAATACCGCGGGATCTTCAAAGAGGCCGTGCAGATAGCAGCCCAGTACATTGCCCGCGGCGTTTTGCCATGCCAGTCCGGGAATGACTTCCGTGGCGACAGCTGGGCCAGCGTGATCGCCAGCGCAGTGCACGGTCTCGCCGTGATGGATTTCATAGCCTGACACCGTCACGCCGGACAGACTCGACCACGGGCCAGCCAGTGATTCGAAGCTTGTCCGGGTGCGGCGCACAGTCTTGGCCGGGTTGAAACGGGTCGCAAGTGGCAACAAGCCAAGGCCCGTGGCATTGCCGTCGATGCCATGCGTATCAACCAGCGACTGTCCGAGCATTTGCAGGCCGCCGCAAATCCCGAGCACGGCGCCGCCACGTTCGGCATGCCGGATGATGGTGTCGGCCAGCCCTCGGGCGCGCAGCCATTCGAGGTCGGCCACGGTCGATTTCGAGCCGGGCAAGATGATCCAGTCCGCACCCTCGCAATCGCCTGGCGACCTGGCCCAGACGAGGCGCAGGCCACGGACGTTTTTCAGCAGCTGGAATTCATCCAGATTGCTGATGCGCGGATACGCGATCACCGCAACCGTTCTTTCGACGACACCATCGGCACGTGCGCGGTCGTCGAAGACCCCGTCTTCCTCCGGCAAGCCATGCTGCCACCACATCGGCAGGGTCGCGATCACCGGGATGTCGGTCATCTGCTGCAGCATTTGCGGCGCCGGCGCCAGCAATGCGGGATCGCCTCGGAACTTGTTGAGGACGAAGCCGCGGATCAGCGCACGTTCTTGAGCGGGCAGCAGGGCCCAGGTGCCGAACAGGTGGGCAAACGCGCCGCCGCGGTCGATGTCGGTCACCAGGACACAGCGAGCCTGCGCATGCCGTGCCACGCGCATGTTCACGATGTCGCTGGCATGCAAGTTGATTTCTGCCGGCGAACCGGCGCCTTCGATCACGACCACATCATTCTCGGCACGCAAGGCATCGAGCGCTTCGCAGATGTGGGGCCACACGGCCTCGCTGCGGTCATGCCACGGCATGCTGCCGAGCTGGCTGTCGACTGCGCCGAGCAGCACGACCTGGCTGCGGGTGTCGGCTTCCGGCTTGAGCAGCACGGGGTTCATCCGCACATCGGGCATCGTTTTGGCCGCCAGCGACTGGAAAAACTGGGCTGAACCGATTTCGCCCTGTCGCTCATCCCGGCCTGCGACCACTCGTGCATTGTTGCTCATGTTCTGCGCCTTGAAAGGCGCAACCTTCAGTCCCAGGCGGGCGTAGTAACGGCACAGTGCCGTCGCGACCCAGCTCTTGCCGGCATTGCTGGTCGTGCCGAGGACCATTACGCATACTGCTGTCATATCGAGGGCTTGGGATTACGGATGGTCGGAGGATTCAGGGCAGGCATTGTACTGCCCGGGTTCTTGCCCGGCCTGCATGGATCCCTGTGGGCGCAGACTGACGTGCCGGGCGACCTTGCGAGGTGCCTTCCGTGATTTGTGATTGTTTTGCACGACTGCAGGGCATTTGTGCCCGCAGTCCGTGTAGTGCAGGGCCAACGCAGCCTTGTCGGCCCATGTTCATTGACTGTCAACTCGCTTGCCCCTACACTTCGCCCGTCTTGGTGCTCACCCGTCGGTCCCGACGGGTAGTTAAACGGGAAACACGACGCCTACCAGCCCAAAAGGCCAGGCCAACGTGTGCTGCCCCCGCAACGGTAAGCAAGCGCATGACTATCCAGTCATGAATCCGCCTCGATCGCCACTGTGTCTTCGGACATGGGAAGGCCAGACGGAAAGACTTGCAAGCCCGGATACCGGCCAGACAGGTGGGAGCGACGAACGGGTGGTTCGTCTGTACTCTGATCTGCACGATCTTTGCGCGATCTCTTCGTTTTCGCTCCTGTATTTGTCCTGCCTGCGGGGAAGCTGGCGGGACGCGTTCGCTCAGGGTTTATTCATGTCGTCCCAAAATATCAAGCGTGCTCTGGCAGGTGCCTGCGCCGTGCTGTCGCCATTATTCGTGGTATCGCCTGTACAGGGCGCATCGATGGAATCGCAATTGCCACCGGTCGTCGTGTCGGCATCGCGCTTCGAAGAGAACGTGAACCAGGTTCCCGCCTACGTTCGCGTGATTTCCGCTGAAGAGATCCAGCGCTCGGGTGCCTTCTCCGTGCCCGCTTTGCTGGCCCAATTAGGTGGCATTCCTGTGAGCGGTTCCAATTTGGGGCAGCTTGGCCTTGGTGCCAATGTTGACCTCGGTGGCTACGGCGTTACTTCCAACAGCACGACGCTGGTTCTGGTGGATGGACAACGGATGAATCCGCCCGATTCCCAGGGTGTGTCCTGGGAAATCGTGCCAATGAACGCAATTGAACGTATCGAGATCCTGCAAGGCGGATCCAGTGTTCAGTTCGGGAATGGCGCAGTGGGTGGTGTGGTGAACATCATCACCCGCAAAGGCAGTACATCCAGCGTCGAACAGACGGTTGGCAGCTTCAACACCCTGATCACGAATGCCAGCTATGGCAAGGTGATGGACGATGCGAAGTTTTCGATGCAGGCGTCTCGCTCGTCTACTGACGGTTGGCGCGAAAATTCCGGCGCCCATGCGAGCGCGCTGCGCTTGCGTTATACGAAAGAGCTGGGTGGAAAAGACAGCGCATTCGCCGAAGCCTACCTGAGCGAGTCGCGCGCCTACCTTCCGGGCGGTGTTGTCGGAAAAGTGGGCGAAGGCGACCAGCGGGCCGCGAAATTCAACAATCAAGGCGCATTCAACGACGGTGGGAACGCCAGCGTGCGCGCCGGCTTGTCTCGTGCAATCGCGCAAAGCGTCATGTTCGAGGGCGAAGTCAGCTACCGTCGTCGGAGCTCGGATTTGTCGACGCCTTATTACAATTCGCCGGATTCGGTGGCCAGCTATACCCCGTACGGTTACGTGACCGGTGCCATCAAGTCCAATCTGGATGGCTGGGAGGCGGCGTTTACCCCGCGACTCAAAATGGATCTCGGTGAAGGAAAGTCGCTCGTCACGGGTTACGACCTTACACGTGCCGCGCAATGGTCAGGCAACCAATTTGGTGACGTTGCCCAGCAAGTGATCCTTGCCAATCAGAATTCGTCCTACTTCAACAACCAGCTGAACGACAAACAGTCAGCAACGCTTACCAATCATTCTATCTACATGATCGGACGTTTGCCGCTGACGTCATCGCTTGACCTGGTCGGCGGAGCGCGCCGACAGTGGCAAGATGCCTCTACGTATGATCTGAACAAGGCATCGGCCGCCGGCGCGTTGAACATGCAGCAGTCATATGCGGCAAATGCCTTTGATGTCGCCCTCAATCATCGTTACAGCGACCGCGATCGGCTGTATGTGAAGTGGAATCGCTCATTCCGTTTTGCGAACCTGGATGAATTCTGGGGCTTTGACAGCTTCATGAACCGGATCTTTTCCGGTTCGCTCAAGCCGCAAACCGCAGATACGATCGAGCTCGGCGGCGACTGGCGTCGTGAAGCATTCGGAGTGACAGCCGCAGTGTTCCGCTCGGTGTCCAGCAACGAAATTCGTTATGACCCGAACACGTTCATGAACAATAACAGTGCCTATGACATCCGTCGCACCGGCCTGTTGTGGGATGTCAGTTATCGTTGGACATCCCAGCTGACCTTGTCTGCAGGCGGCAGGTTCCAGCAAACGGTGTATGCCAATGGTCCGTACGCCGGCCAGGCCATTACCCTGGTGCCGGACCAGACTTTTGCTGCGCGTGCCAATTTCGTGGCCAACGAGCACCTGAGTTTTGGCGCAGTTGCCAGTTACACCGGCAGCCAGCGTTACGATACCAGCCCGGTGACAAGCCCGACGCTCGCTAAAATGCCGGCTTATTGGGTGACGGATGTGTACTCACGCTACAAGCAGGGGCCTTGGGAAGTTCAGCTTACGGTGCGCAATCTCGGTGGCCAAAAATATTCGACCTACGGGGGATATGGGTTCGTGACACTGCCTGGAAATACTTTTGGCGATCCGAATGGTGGCAGCCGCTACTACTACTACCCAAGCGATCCGCGTGCTGTAATGATCAGTGGTAAGTACAACTTCTGATCTATCCGGCTAGCGACATGTCTCTTCCATCACCACAAGTCCTGCGCCATCGACCGATGGCAGCCTTTGGCGCATTGTTGGTGTTGTTGGGCGTGTCGTTGGCGGCGCTGCTTGCTTCGATGTGGTGCGGCACGACCGGGTGTGGCTTGAATGCCGTCGAGGGCGTGTCGCTGATGCGTGTAACGCGTGCCAGCGCCGCATTTACCGTGGGCGGATTGTTGGCCCTTGCCGGAGCGCTACTTCAGCTCTTGCTGCGCAATCCCCTGGCTGATCCCTATGTGCTGGGTGTGTCCGGAGGTGCAGCGACAGGTGCCATGCTGGGTGTTTTGCTGGCGCCATCGTTTGCTATTCCCTTTGCGTTGCAATCGGGTGCGTTGGCGGGTGCTTTGCTCGCGACCATGCTGCTGTTCCTGCTGAGCTGGCGCAGCCTGTCCGGTCTTCCGTCCACAGGCGGTTCGGCCGGGACGAACCTGATCCTTACGGGAGTCATGATTTCCGCGGGTTTTGGCGCGTTGGTCTCTTTGCTGCTCTCACTGTCGTCAGATTCGACATTCCGGGGCACGCTATTCTGGCTGATGGGTGATCTGGACACAGACACCTTCCCATTGGCTTCCAGCGCAATACTGATGGTTGCGCTTCTGTGGTCGATCAGATTCTCCCCTCAGCTGAATGTACTGGTGCATGGTGAGGCCACAGCACAGCTTCTGGGAATCCATGTCCGCAAGCTTCGTATCATGTTGTTGCTGGCGGCCTCCCTTGCAACCGCAGCGGCAGTCACTGTTGCCGGTGCCATTGGCTTTGTCGGACTGATCGTTCCGCACATGCTTCGGCTTTGGGTGGGCAATGATCAGCGTGTTCTGCTTCCGGCCTCGGTGTTGGCGGGAGGTTCGGCACTGGTGTTTGCCGATTTCGCAGCACGCACGGTGGCGGCCCCAGTCCAGTTGCCAGTTGGGGTGGTGACAGCATTGGTCGGTGTTCCGGCCTTCCTCTTCCTGCTGAATCGGAGCCGCGCATGAGCATACTCGTTGCCAGCGGGCTTTTCGTTCAGGCAGGGCATCGCAAGCTGATCTCCGGATTGGACTGGACCGTCAGCAAAGGCGAGTTCTGGTGCGTGCTGGGTCGTAATGGCGCTGGCAAGAGCAGCCTGCTCAATGTGTTGGCCGGACTGGCCAAGCCTGAGTCCGGCGTTGTGCGAGTGTCCGGCAAGCCAGTTATGAACATTGATCCTCTGTTGCTTGCCCAAATGCGCGGGCTGATGATGCAGCAAGTGATCGACAGCTTTTCCTGCACCGTGTTTGATGCGGTCGCCATCGGCCGCACGCCTCTGCGCGTTGGACGAGCATGGGATGATGCCGAGGATGCTGCACGGGTTAATGGCGCACTGGCACGCGTCGGCATGCTGGATCGAGCAGCCAGTGATGTGCGGCGCCTGTCGGGTGGCGAACGTCAGCGCGTTGCGCTCGCGGCGCTACTGGCACAAGAGGTGCCGCTGATGCTGCTCGACGAGCCTACTTCGCATCAGGATGTCGCGCACCAACTGACGGTAATGCGCCTGCTGCAGGAACTGGCAGCTGACCATGCCGTGGTTACGACCTGCCATGACATCAACCTCGCTGCACGCTTTGCCACGCATGTGCTGCTGATTGGCGAAGGCTTTCATGTGGCGGGTAAAGTCAGGAATGTTCTCACGCCGGAAGCGCTGCACCGTACTTTTGGCTGCGAGTTTGCTCTGCAAGGCGATACCTTCATTCCCGCCTGAGGCCGGCATCCGCTACCGGCCTTTCAACCCTTCAGGCCTTGGGCCAGAGAATCATCTGCGTGCAGCGGAACAGCGCAATGGTCTTGCCGGCAGCGGTCACCGTCGCATCCCAAACCTGAGTCGTGCGTCCAAGGTGCATGGGGCGTGCCGAGCCTTCGACGCGGCCTTCGCGCGCAGTGCCAAGGTGATTGCTCTTGAGTTCGATGGTCGTGAAGCCCTGCGCGCCTTCCGGCAAATGCAGCATGCACCCGTAGCCGCACAGCGTATCGGCAAGCATGATCACCGAGGCGGCATGCAGGTAGCCGTTCGGTGCGAGGTGATGCGGCTGGATGTCGATGGCGCCCGCCAGGTGCTTGTCTTCGACGGACAGCAGCTGGAAGCCGGCCACGTCGGGCAGAGTGCCTTTCTGGTGCTCCATCAGCTTCTTCAGCATATCTTCGGTCATGGCTTTTCCTTCTTCTGCGTTACGGGTTCGGACTTCGATGCAGCCAGCTTCGTACGTGCTTCATCGATGTGCCGGCACAAGATCTCTGTGGCTTCCAGCATGCGCGGACCGGCACGATTCATCACGGCGCCATCAATACGGTACAGGTTGCCGAGCCGGACGGCTGGCAGTTGCGGCAAGGCGCGCCAGCGGTCCCATGATTCGTTGCGTTCGTCGCTGGCGAAGATAACTTCGGGTTTGGCGGCAACGACCGACTCGCGGCTGATGCTGGGGGCCAGTTGCGGCAGATTCCCGAATACATTCACTGCGCCGCACAGCCTCAGCGCATCCGACACTATGTGATGGTCATTGAGGGTCATCAGCGGCGCTGGCCAGATCTGGTAAAAAACGCGGACGGGCGACTTGCTCGCATGGCGCTTGCGCAGTGTTTGCTGGATATCCCGAAAATCGCGTGCCGCCGCCATCCCTTGCGGGCTGCCTGTCAGTGAACCAAAAATTTCCAGCGTGCGCGCAATGTCATCCAGCCGACGTGGTTCGCTATCGAAGACGCGATAACCCAACTTGCGCAGGCGATCTACTTGCCGCGCGTTGTTCCCGCTTTGCCACGCAATGATGAGATCCGGCTTCAGCGCGATGATGCGCTCGATGTCGAGCTGCATACTGCTACCGATGGAGGTCAGCTTGCTTGCCTGCGGCGGGTAGTCGCTGAATTCGGAGACGCCAACCAGCCTGTTGCCGGCACCCGCCGCGAACATCAATTCGGTTGCGTGCGGCGACAGGCTGACGATGCGTTCAGCAGGGCGGGGGAGGGAAAGTACATGGCCACCATCATCAGTGACGGTGATGGCTGCCAGCGCGGACGATAGCGACAGGCTGAACGTGATCAGTGCGCCGGCCAGCCAGCGACATAGCAGCAGGCCACACAAACGTGCGTGCAGCGCTGGCCCGCGCATCAGATTTCCAGGTTGTCGATCAGGCGCGTCGTGCCGAGCTTGGCCGCGGCCAGCACCACCAGCGGTTCGTTCTGCGCGAGGTCGCCGGCGGTTGGCGGCTGCAGGTCGATGCGCTTGCGGATGGCGATGTAATCAGGCTTCCAGCCGCGATCGGCCAGTCGCTGCATCGCATCTCGCTGCAGCAGCGACACGTCGAGGTTGCCGCCGCGGACAGCGTCGGCCACATGATTCAGTTCGCGATACAGGCTCGGCGCTTCCGCGCGCTCGGCGTCCGACAGGTAGCCATTGCGCGAGGACAGCGCCAGGCCGTCTTCGGCACGGAAAGTCTCGGCGGCGATGATGTCGGTCGGCAGGGCAAACTGACGCGCCATCTGGCGCAGGATCATCAGCTGCTGGTAATCCTTCTTGCCGAACACGGCCACGCGTGGCTGTACGCACGAGAACAGCTTCAGCACGACCGTGGTCACGCCCTTGAAGAAGCCGGGACGGAACTCGCCTTCGAGGATGTCGCCGATCTCGGTCGGCGGCTGCACGCGGAATTCCTGTGGCTCCGGATACAAATCCTTTTCGGTCGGTGCGAACAGCACGTAAACGCCTTCCTTCTCCAGCTTCTCGACATCGGCGGCGAAGGTGCGCGGGTATTTGTCGAAGTCTTCGTTCGGGCCGAACTGCAGGCGGTTGACGAAGATCGAGGCCACCACCGGGTCGCCATGCTTGCGCGCCAGTCTCATCAGCGACAGGTGGCCTTCATGCAGGTTGCCCATGGTTGGCACGAAGGCCGTGCGCAGCTGGCCGCGCAACTGGTCGCGCAGCTCGTCGATCGAGGAAATGATCTTCATCGGGTTCTCAGTCGTTGAGTCGCCCGTCGCGGCGCCGCTGCCGGTCGGGCTTCTGGAAAAATCAGGTGGGGGAGTAGGACAGGCGAACGTAGATCGGCGCGAAGGCTTCGGCCTGGGTGATCTCGATCAGCGTTTCCTTGGCCAGCTCGAGCATCGCAATGAAGTTCACCACGACGACCGGCACGCCACGCGAGGGATCGAACAGATCCTGGAACTCGATGAACTTTGACGATTGCAGACGGCGCAGGATGCCCGTCATGTGCGCACGCACCGACAGTTCTTCGCGCGAGATGGTGTGCTTGGCCGTCAGCTTGGCGCGGCGCAGGATGTCGCCCCACGCGGTCTGCAGGTCGACCACGTTCACGTCCGGGAAGCGGGTGACGACTTGCTGGTCCACGTACACCTGGGTACGGATGAAGTCGCGGCCCACCTGCGGCAGCGTATCGAGGTTCATCGCCGCGATCTTGATCTGCTCGTATTCGAGCAGGCGGCGCACGAGTTCGGCACGCGGGTCGATGGCCTCTTCGCCGCTCTCGCTCTTCTTGGTCGGCAGCAGCATGCGCGACTTGATCTCGATCAGCATCGCGGCCATCAGCAGGTAGTCGGCGGCCAGTTCGAGGTTGCGGCGGCGGATCTGCTCGACATAGTCCAGATACTGGTGCGTGACCGCCGCCATCGGAATGTCGAGGATGTTGAAGTTCTGCTTGCGGATCATGTACAGCAGCAGATCCAGCGGGCCTTCGAAGGCTTCGAGGAAGATCTCCAGCGCATCCGGCGGGATGTACAGGTCGTTCGGCAGCTTGAACAGCGGCTCGCCGTACAGCTTCGCGAAGGCGACGCCATCGATCACGTCGGGCGTGGCATCGATAAGGGCGGTGTCGGTGCTTTGCTCGTTGCCGGGCGCGATACCGTTGTCAGTGCTGGTTTCCACGATGACTCTTCAAAGGGTGCGCCGCTCAGTGCGACTGGTACACGTAGGCCTGCTGCTTGACGCGCGATTCCTGCGCGCGGCGCATCTCGTCGAGGTCGAGCTTGTCCTTGTCCCACAGGCGGGCGCGGCCTTGCTGCTGGTCGGCCTCGATCTGGGGTTGCTTGTTCTTCAGGTCGTCGATGAAACGGGTGAAGTCGGACACGTAGCCGCTTTTCAGCTTGAAAATGCTCATCTCAGTCGCTCGGGCAGGGTCATTCAAAGGAAGGCCGTAGGGCAAGCCGCTATTTTAACCGGTCGCCCGCCCGCCTCAGCGAATCCGCATGCCCGGCTTGGCGCCTGGCCAAGGCTCGAGGATGTAGAGGCCCGGGTTGGCCTTCTCGTCGGCCGCGGACGCCGCCAGCACCATGCCTTCGGACACGCCGAATTTCATCTTGCGCGGTGCCAGGTTGGCAACCATCACGGTCAGCTTGCCTTTCAGGTCCTCGGGCTTGTAGGCCGACTTGATGCCGGAGAAGACATTGCGCAGCCGGCCCTCGCCGACATCCAGCGTCAGCCGCAGCAGCTTGTCCGAGCCTTCGACGTGCTCGCAATCGACGATCTGGGCGACCCGCAGGTCGACCTTCACGAAATCGTCGATCTTGATCTCGGCGTCGATCGCTTCGATATCGGCAGCTGCCGGGGCAGCGCCAGCCGTGGCGGCCGGGGAGGCTTCAGCCGGCGGCTCGAACAATGCGTCCAGCATCTTCGGCTCGACACGCGTCATCAGGTGCGCATACGGATTGATGGCATGCTGGTCCGGCAGCGCGCGCGCAACATCGCTCCACTGCAGCGGCGCCACGTTCAGCAGCGCCTCGACTTGCGTGGCCAGCGCCGGCAGTACCGGCTTCAGGTAGATGGTCAGGATGCGGAAGGCTTCCAGCAGGCGGCTGCAGACTTCCTGCAGCCTGGCATTATTGGCCGGGTCTTTTGCCAGCTCCCACGGCTTGTTCGCGTCGACATAGGCATTCACCACATCGGCCTGTTCCATCGTCACGCGCAGCGCCTTGCCGTATTCGCGCGCCTCGAGCAGCGTGGCGATCTCGTCGCCGGCAGCGCGCAGGCCCGACAGGAAGCTGTCCGATTCGGTCGCCCAGGCCATGCCCAGCTTGCCGTCGAACTTCTTGGTGATGAAGCCGGCCGCACGGCTGGCGATATTGATGTACTTGCCGATCAGGTCGCTATTGACGCGGGCGAGGAAGTCATCCGGGTTGAAGTCCACGTCTTCGACATGCGAGTTCAGCTTGGCTGCAATGTAGTAGCGCAGCCATTCCGGGTTCATGCCGATGTCGAGGTAGCGCAGCGGCGAAATGCCGGTGCCGCGCGACTTCGACATCTTCTCGCCGCTGACGGTGATGAAGCCGTGCACGAAGATATTGTTCGGCACCTTCAGGCCCGCGAAGTGCAGCATCGCCGGCCAGAACAGCGTATGGAAGTAGGTGATGTCCTTGCCGATGAAGTGATACTGCTCGGTCGCCGGGTCGGCCATGAAGGCCTCATAGTCGCGGCCGGTCTTGGCGAAGTAATTCTTCAGCGAGGCCAGGTAGCCGATCGGCGCGTCCAGCCACACATAGAAGTACTTGCCCGGCGCATCCGGAATCTCGATGCCGAAGTAGGGCGCATCGCGGCTGATGTCCCAGTCACCGAGGCCCGATTCGCTGTCCAGCCATTCGCGCGCCTTGTTGGCGACTTCCGGCTGCAGGCGCGACGGATCCAGCGCCCATTCGCGCAGGAAGGACGTGCACTTCGGGTCCGACAGCTGGAAGAAATAATGCTCGGACGATTTCATCACCGGCGCGGCGCCGGTCAGCGTCGAATACGGGTTCTTCAGTTCGGTCGGGGCATAGACGGCGGAGCAGACTTCGCAGGAATCACCGTACTGGTCCTTCGCGCCGCACTTCGGGCACTCGCCCTTGATGTAGCGGTCCGGCAGGAACATGTTCTTGACCGGGTCATAGAACTGCTCGATGGTCTTGGTCGTGATCAGCTTTGCGTCGTCGCGCAGGCGCTTGTAGATGAACTGCGACAGTTCGTGGTTCTCGGCGCCGTCGGTCGAGTGCCAGTTGTCGAAGGCGATGTGGAAGCCATCCAGGTACTGCTTGCGGCCTGCCGCAATCTTGCCGACGAATTCCTGCGGCGTCACGCCTGCCTTTTCGGCGGCGATCATGATCGGTGCGCCGTGCGCATCGTCAGCACCGACGAAATTCACCTCATGGCCGCGCATGCGCATGAAGCGCACCCAGATATCGGCCTGGATGTATTCCATGATGTGGCCGATGTGGAATGCACCGTTGGCATAGGGCAGGGCGGTGGTGACGAACAGCTTGCGGGACGGGTTGGCGGCGACGCTCATTGCGGGGCGGGACTGAATTGGGGAAACCGCGATTTTATCAGTGACGACTCGCCACTGCCCTCGAACCCGCCCAGAAGCTAAAATAGCGGGTTTCCAAGCTTTTCCCCGTATCCCATGACCGTCCGCACCCGATTCGCTCCCAGTCCCACCGGTTACCTGCACCTCGGCGGCGCCCGCACCGCGCTGTTCGCGTGGGCCTATGCGCGCCGTTTCGGTGGCACCTTCATCCTGCGTATTGAAGATACCGACCTCGAGCGTTCGACCCCGGAAGCCGTGCAGGCCATCATCGACGGCATGCAGTGGCTGGGCCTGAACCATGACGAAGGCCCGTTCTACCAGATGAAGCGCATGGATCGCTATCGCGAAGTGATCGGCCAGATGCTGGAGGCCGGTACCGCTTACCACTGCTATTGCACGCCCGCCGAAGTCGAAGCGATGCGCGAGCGCCAGCGCGCCGCCGGCGAGAAGCCGCGCTACGACGGCACCTGGCGTCCGGAGCCGGGCAAGACCCTGCCTGCCATACCCGAGGGCATCAAGCCGGTGGTGCGCTTCCGCAACCCGGTCGATGGCGATGTCAGCTGGGACGATGCAGTCAAGGGCATGATCACCATTTCCAACCGCGAGCTCGATGACCTCGTCATTGCCCGTCCGGACGGCACGCCGACCTACAACTTCTGCGTGGTGGTCGACGACTGGGACATGAAGATCACCCACGTGATCCGCGGCGATGACCATGTGAACAACACGCCGCGCCAGATCAATATCCTGAAGGCGCTCGGCGGCACGCTGCCGATCTATGGCCACGTGCCGATGATCCTCGGTGCCGATGGCGAAAAACTGTCCAAGCGCCATGGCGCTGTCAGCGTAATGGAATACCCGGCGCAGGGCTACCTGCCCGAAGCGATGCTGAATTACCTGGCGCGCCTTGGCTGGAGCCATGGCGATGACGAGATCTTCAGCATGGAGCAGTTCTGCCAGTGGTTCGACCTCGATCACCTGACCAAGTCGCCGGCGCAGTTCAACCCGGAGAAGCTGGCCTGGCTGAACAATCATTACATCAAGCTCGCCGACAATGCGCGCCTTGCACAGCTGGCGATGCCTGAGCTCGAGCGCGATGGCGCGAAATTCGACGGCGCACCGGCGCTGGAGGACGTGATCGCGCTGATGAAAGACCGCACCAACACCGTCAACGAGCTGGCCGACGCAGCGATGCTGTTCTACCGCGAGCCCAAGCCGGACCCGGCGCTGGTCACGCAGCACATCACCGATGCAGCCAAGGCAGCGATGCGCCAGTTCGCCGAAGCAGGCAAGGGTATCGACTGGACCAAGGAGGCGATTGCTGCGCTGATGAAGCAGGTGCTGGCAGATCACGGCATGAAAATGCCGCAGCTGGCGATGCCGCTGCGCCTCGCCGTCACCGGTCAATTGCAGACGCCGTCGGTGGATGCAGTATTGCAGCTGTTCGGTCGCGATGTCGTGCTGGCGCGGGTTTCGGCCTGGCTGTAAAAAATTTTTGCCAAGGTGATTTACAGCAGAGAAAAGATCGGTCTATAATCTTGTTTCTGCAGCACACGGGGGTATAGCTCAGCTGGGAGAGCGCTTGCATGGCATGCAAGAGGTCAGCGGTTCGATCCCGCTTACCTCCACCAC
>CAZWIE010000001.1:0-656741 GCA_964634245.1 uncultured Bifidobacterium sp. | reverse complement strand
TGATCTTCTCCTTGTTGGATGGATTAAAAACCCTGTAGCCACTACAATGTCAAGTGCCTACAAAATAAGACTGTGCAACTTTCCCGCCACCGCTCAAGGTGTAGATATGAAAATTGGCGAACTGGCCAAGGCTGCTCACACTCAAGTTGAGACGATCCGGTACTACGAACGCGAAGGATTGCTGCCAGAAACAGCCCGCACAGAAGGCAACTACCGGGTGTACTGCAGCGAACACGTTGACCGGCTATCCTTCATTCGGCACTGCCGAGGGTTGGATATGACGCTGGACGAAATCCGAGTGCTGCTGCGCTTCAAGGATTCGCCTCACGAGAACTGCGCACAAGTGAACGACCTGCTCGACGAGCACATAGGCCATGTAGCTGCCCGCATCAAAGAGTTGAAGGCGCTGGAACGACAGCTCAAGACTTTGCGGGAAAACTGCCGTGAATCTCAGCAGGCCAGCCATTGTGGCATTCTGACCGAATTGTCCACGGCATCGCGCCAAGATCACGGGTCAGCAACCAGCATGGGCCATGTTCATGGGGCACACAGCCTCAAAGAAAAGCATTGAACGAACGGTGTCAGCCAAGTAGTCGTGCCTCAGCGTCGCGTCGGGTGACAAGTCCTGGCAGCACGCGTCCGCCACCGTAGATCCAGCGCCGCAACTCGCGTGCTACGCCCGGCCAATCCCGCTGATTGATCCGTCGCCGAAGCGTCGACGTCTGCAGCCGCCCAGCCCCGAGGTTGAACGTGAAATCCACAATCGCCGCCAGCCGTCCCTCCGACTCAGTAGCAAGCACCGGGCAGTAACGCAGCGTCGCGGCCAGCGCAGTTTGCAGATCGTGCGCCAAATAAGCCTCGCCTTCGGCCTCCGTGATAGGCGGATGTGTCGGCTCGCAGAGATGGCCATACCCAATGGTCCAAAATCCAGCTGGACAGACGTAGGGGTGAGCGCGCTCTGGATCAGATTTCGCAACCCTCTGAAATCCCTCGAAGCGCTTCGCCAGATCGACGGCAGCCTGAGGAACTACGATCATGAACGTACCCGATCAAACACCCGTCCGAGGAACCAGAAGTTCAGAACACCGGCCCAGAGCGCCTGATCGGCCTCGGTCCAAGCATGTACGATGGCTGTCCCCCAGCCAGCGCCAGCGGTCACTGCCGCAGCGAACGCCGCAGTCTTGGCAGCGCAGTACAACGCCATAAACCAGTAAGTGAGCACCGGCCGAACACTGGAGGACAGCGCATCGACCCACTTGACGCCGGAAAGCCGCCCTTGGCCAGCCACAGCCTCTTTTAAGGCCTCAATAGCACCCGAATTCCATGCGGCATCAGCGGAGGCACCAATTTCGGCCATACGCTGCGCTCCGCGCAGCTTTTCGAACTCAAGAGCCTTATCCTGCATGGCCAGTTCGTGGCTGCGTTCGCCATTTCTATCGAGCCACTTCAGGATCTCTGGCGCCAACCGAAAAGCTCCTCCCAACAAGCCGCCTAGTAGTGTCTCAATCATTGGAAGTTTCCGAAGAGTTTCAGCTTAATGCTTGTGCCGACCATCAGCGCAACCAGAACGCCGGTGGTCAACAGCTTGATAAAAGTTTGCCACGCAGTTTGTCGCGCTTGCCGCCACGCTTCAATGAGTCCCCGCAGATCCCGAATATCCTTCGCAGCATGGCCGTTCTCCAATCCGAGTGCTGATAACGCACGCTCAGCCCCCTTTTCAGCCGCTCTCGTCAATAGTTCATCCAAATCGTCGGGGCGCAGATTCAGCATTTCGGGATAGTCGTTGTCAGTGGCCATTCATGTCTCCAAAAAACAATGCCTGCCGGGAGGTCTCCGGGCAGGCATCAAAGGGGGATTACGGTGAGATTGCTTGTGGTTCGATAAATCTACGAATTCTCAAAGGATCGCCAGGTGAGTGGGTCAAACACGCCGGTAGCGTAGTTCGGGGCTGGCTCATTAAAAACCAGGAGCACATCGCCAGCCACGGCAATCCTCTGATCTGCTCCCATATCGCCCATCTTCACTGTTCCATGATGTAAATGACTGGGAAACACCAAAAGCTGCCCTTCCTCAACCGGCATGACTGCCTGGTTGGAATTGAGGGTATTACGCTGGATAACCATCGATCGCTGACGATGGGTCGAGTCTGAAAAAGCACCGTAGTACGGCTCGTTCGGTGAGGACTGGATCTGGAAAGCGATCGCGTCTGCTTCTTTGGGAATATTCATGTAATAGACGAATGACAGATGGCTGGTGCCGTGTGCATGAACGGGAGTCACCGTCTTGTTGTCGGTGGCGCTGATCCAGGTTTTGACAATATTGATAGTCACCCGGGATTTGTCATAGGACAGTTGATCCAGATAGCTGGCAATGCAGCGCGCCACAAACCGAAAGAGCGGCGCCAACGCTTCATCCGTATGAAGGTAGACCTTTCCTGAACTCTCACCAGTAATTAATCCCGACCCACTCTCATGGACAATGCAGTGCTCCGGCATTCGCTCCATGAACGTATTCTTGAATTCCGTATGCTCACTGCACTTAAACGATGCGACGGCAGTGGGAAAAAGCAGCGCAATCGCACATTCAATGTTTTGTTCTTCTTCGGTCAATATCAATTGGGTCTGTCCTTTTTACGGAAGAGATCAATCAGCGATGCGACGACATCGATCTCAAACCACCTGCGAGAGAGTCGATAGTCGCCGGGGTGAGCATGGTGCGTGTTATGAAATGCGACGCCGTTACCCAGCAAAATCAGACCGGCAAAGAGATTGTTTTTGCTGTCGTCATTCGTTTGGAATAATTTGTAGCCGTACCTGTGGCAAATGACATTGACCACCCCGTTGCAAAAAAATGCATAAATAACGGGAATAAAGAAGCCGTAGGTCGCGATCCGAACATCAATCAGTGATGCAACGCCAACCACAGAAAAATAGATCTGGAAGTAATGACGCTGAATGAAGACTAGCCATTCATCCTTCATCAGCCGCTTGACCGTTCCGACGCTACGTGACTGCTCAAACCCGGGGCTGATCCAAAGCCAAGTCCGCCACCCGGCACTTGCCGGGTGCGGATCAAAAGGACTGTCGGAATATCGATGATGGTTTACATGGGTGGATGCGATTCCTATCGGACCTCCAAACAAATTGAAGATGGACAGGAAAGCGAACGTCTTCTGCCAAACCCGATCCAGCTCAAAGGAGCGATGAGCGAGGTATCGGTGGCAGTAAGCTTCCTGGCCAAGCCATGTAAATAGCACTACCGAAATCAAGGTCAGGACAAGCCAGGCCGGGTCCCAGTAAGCGATCACCCCCGCTATCCCAGCCACATGCACCAGAAGGATCAGCAGTCGGAGCTTTGAAAACTCAGACATGACCAGCCTCCCCAAGACAAGCTGACACCTGTGCGAAGGAGGCTTTCGTAAACGAAAGGGTCAATATCAGCCGCTGCTGATTTGGCTTTAGCGTGACCGAATGCGGTATAGAGGTGTCGATTAGCCAGCAGTCGCCTTGAGACGCCTGAAATGATGCCGTCTCCTGCAATGTGCGGGAGGCCTGATCCCAGTCGTAGTAGTGCGTGGTTTCTCCGCCGGCTTCCAGGTAAAAATTGATGCCGCAGGTTCGGTTGTAATCAACGTGCGCTGGAAGCACAGGCTTTAACGCATCTGTAGCCGCCATCCGGATAAGAAATGCCTGCGGTATTTCCAAGCCCCTGATCGCGGCCGGGACAACAGCGATTGCCTGACTGGCAAAGGCCTCTGACAGTGACAACGATTCGGTTGGCACCGACGTGTACTCATCCGGCAGATGCTTGTTATATTTTTGCTTCTTGCTGAACCGATGATGGAGCGTTGCGCATTGAGCTATTTCTGCGCCGAAGGGCGCCTTCCAATCAAGCTGCAGGAAGGGTTTCATGTCAGGGCGTCCCGAACCACCTTGTAGGGCGTCGAGATGAACGAGATGGTTAAAACTCGACGATTCTTGCCTGGCTTGAGTTCAACGGCATGCGGCTTTGATACATCCATCAGCCATATGTCACCATCCTTGGCCACAAAGCTGTCGACTTCTTCGATCTCCCCACCCGCTGCGTATCGGTAGAAACAGGTTCGCTCACCGTGGGTATTGCGGTAGATGTTGATCGCGGTAACACGAACGCCATCTACATGGGGCGCTAACATCACGTTCTTTTCCTCTGCCGGAGCATGCATGTCCAGCACCCAGAGCTTCGGAATTTCGATGTCCAGCAGGCGGGTTGGTAGCTGCGAAATCATTCGCTGAGTATCTTCATCCCCCGCCACATATGATCTGTTGGGTACAGACGTGAAAGCCTTTTTCCTAAGTAAAGCGAGTCCATATTTCTGCTGCTTTAAGTATTCCCCGTTACAAAGCAATGCCGTTGGATCAGTGAATACAGCCTCGACATCCAACGGGATGTCTAGCTTGGTAAAGTACGAATTCATCAAGCAAACGTCAGCCCGTAAACGGCGGTTACTGCCGTGATATTTTTATCCCCGGTTGTGACGTTGATTTGTCGTGGGCCTGTGATCTGAACATTGCCGATCTGTGCAGTGCCGCTCGCCAGAAATAATTTTGTGCCTTTGGGCAGCGCAGCTGATTCCCCCGCTGAAAGCTGCCAAGGAGCGATGTCATCTAAAAGAACGCCATTCCTCAACTGAGGCGGGATGCACATCATCTTGGTGTTTTCGATAACGTCGACGCGAGTGACTCCCGGCTTGTCATAGATCCCCAGCGAGCAATAGCCCGCAAGGCGTTCTGTCACGTCGCCAGTATCCAAATGGGTATGGCGCATGTGGCCACTAAAGACCATCCATACGAACTTGTCTCGGGTCTCGTTGTATGTCCCATCCGGCTGCACTAAGAAGCAGCCTTTGCGCACATCCTCGTCGTCTAATATGGTTTCTGCCGGAATATCGAGCAGTAAAGCGATCGTGCCGAATGCACGGACAGGTTTCTGTTCGTAAGTCACCATCAGACCTCCAGAATTTCGTCAGCGAGCTGCCGTTCAGCGGCCAAGGCTTCTGCCGCATGTCGGATGGACCAATACGACTCAAGAACGGCTTGATAGTCGTTCAAACTGGTGATCTCTTTGTTATGCACAATCCTGCCGGTAGACAAATCTTTGATCTCTTCTTCTCCGCGCTCGCTACACCACTGCAGGGCGTGGAGTTCAGCGGCCAGACTGGTCATATCGATCCCTGAATACCCAACGCCGTCCACTGCGCAGTAGAAATCGTCCGGAATAATCGTTAGCTTAGTTGGTGTAGTCACTCAGTGATCTCCATAACGGGTGGTTTCGCAATCATGGTCAGCAAGACCTGTTGCGAACATTCATTGGCCTTGACCATCTCATTTCTAAAACTCTCCACTGCTGCGCCGGTTGATCGCTGCTGCTGGCTGTTTTCTATGAGAAGTACTGGAAGCCAGGCTATGGCGCACGACCATTCATCGACTTCTTTTCCGGTGTTGGGGTTGTGACCGCGTACCTGCGTAAACCAGGCGCACTGGAGTCCGATGCAATCTTTTTTCAAAAGAGGACAGTAATTTCCAGGCTTTATTTCCATGATTAGTTCTTGGTAGCGATGATGACGTCGACGTACTGAACGGCCAGATTGATGGCCGTACCAGTAAAGGTGTGGTTGTGCGACCCGCCTCCGCCGGTTGCGGAATCCACCTGATTAAGGGCTACAGTTGCCGTCGATGTTCCACTGTTGCCACCAATTGGACGTGTCCCGGTACTCCCTTTGGATACTGATTGGTACCAGCTATAGCTATGGGTGTGGCTGGGAATCTGGGCTTCGGTCAGCGTGGTGGCGCCGACAGTCCCGTTTACGGCCTGTTGGGCAAAGGCGGTCGTGAAGGCAACCGATCCTCCGGAAGTCACCGTGCCATTGATGACCCGGAGTGCCTTATCGTTATGCGTTGAGTCTTTAGTCCACCCAGTGGGGGCAGCAGTCTGTTGAAATAGCAGCCTCGTGCCACTGGCAAATTCCTGAGGCGGCGCCTGCCAGACCGGTGGTGCTGTACTACCGGCAGAAGTCAGTACCTGCCCAGCTGTGCCGAAGTTGGCGCCGCCGGCACCCACGGCACCTGTTGAATTAATAACGACGTGGTCGGTGTTACCCGCCCCTAGGATCAAGCTCTTACCAGGGTAGGCGTTCTTGACGTACGCATCTCCCGTCGAGCTTTGGCCAACTGATAGGTAGTTGGCGGCCGTAAGCCCCCAGTAATTGAAGGCGCCGGTTGTTCGTACCTGGTATTGCAAACCGGTAGCGGTATCGCCGGCTTTATTTACCGGGGTGTATCCCAAACGCAAGGGAATATCGGTGTAATAGCTCGGGAGTTGACCTGCTAAGGTTGCCGAGTCATTGGCACTTGTCGCTGCAATGGCGGCCGCCACCGTAGTGCTGCCACTATTGAGATCCGCGAGCAATACCCATGTAGCAGGAGATGCACTCGTCAATACATACAGCTTTTGCTGATCAGTGCGCCAGCACTTCATCCCCACTTGTAGTTCGGTTGTGGGAAATACCGTTCCACTGGAGTTGGAGAGCGCCGTTTTATCGTTATTCAATAAGGGCGAGAGCGAATTGGTCAGCGTCTCAGAGGACGGTATGGTCGTGAAATTTTGCATCTAGCACCCTTGAGCCAACCAAGAAAATGAGCCTGTCACACGCGTTCCGGCCTTATCCTCCAAAACAGCCGTGAAGCCTGTGGTGGAGGGTGTGCTGAGTAGTCGTGGGATGGCTGTTGTGGTGCCCCCTTTGTGCGTGATGGTCACTTGGGGGGTAAATCGAAATGTTCGTGAAAACTGCACTGATACGCCGGCTGCGGCATTCGTGACTTCGGCAACTCCTCGATCGAAGATGTCCGGAACATCGACGGTTAATCTAAGCGCATCGATATAGCCTCGATCTGCGTTACTGGACTTTAAGATCGCTCGAAATAGCGCTCGCTGATAGGTGTAGTCGCCTTGAATGAAATCCCGGAAATTGGTGTATCCCGGCGGATGGCCGTTGTCGACGATGTTCAGAAAATCTTCTTCCGTGATCTCGCTGCTTGAGATGATCATGTCGCTGATCACGCCATTGGCATGCCGCCGGTATTGCTCTGCAAGCAGGAGTGATTCATGGGGCGAGAGCCGCAAGGAACGCTTTATAGCGTCATTGATCGCCATCCCTTCGGACAAGGCTTTTCGGTAAGCCACTGTCCTGCCAAAGGCGTCAGCCATCGCCACTGCTTCGGCAACGCGCTTGAGCAGTCCTAGTGATGCGAGATCACTTGCTGTGAAAGCCTCAGTGAGAGGTTTTAAAGTTTGCTTCGCTGTGCTCTCTACAAAAGTGATGTTCTCGGTCACTCGCAAGATGTACGCAATCAGATCGGCGTAGGTCTCAGCGAAGCTAATGGCTTCCGTCACTGCCTTGGAAAGTTGTCGGGCCAGTGCCTCTGTAGAACCGAAGGCCTCGGTGAGGGCTTTTGTCGGCTGCCGGTAGTGCAATCCCGAAACTGGCAGCATCTCGGATGGACGTACGGTGCTCTGGCGACCAAGACGCTCAGCCCATGAAACCGCTGTGCTAGATGCTTTAGTCAGAGACCGCGTCAGGTAGTCTGCTGCTGAAATGGTTTCAGTGATTTTCTTATGATTGGCTTGTGACAGATTTTCGACAAAGCCAATCGATTCAATCCACCGCAGGACATAGGCAATCAGATCCGAATAGGTTTCAGTAAACCCAAAGGTCTCAGCTTTTGCTAAAGCCACCGACCTGCCGCTGGCTTCAGTAAAACTCAATCCTTCGCTGGAGGGTTTGATCGTTTGGCGGCTGGCGCTCTCAAGCACAGCGAGACTGACCGCAACAGCAAAAGCATAGACCGCCGGATAAGCGGTATCCCAGCTTTTACCAGCACTGGCGCTGGCCCACGTAAAGCCGCCGGTTCCCCAGGTATAACGTTGACCTTGTGATTCGGCCACTGTCACCACATCCGGCATTACCGTTAGCTCATCGTGAAGGTAAAGACGGCCGTCAGACTATCGTCTGCGCCCTTATTGACTACCGGGAAGACCACCCGGTCGAGCATGATGCCGCCAGTGGCTGCGTTGAACACCCCGGCCTCAGTGATGGCTCCCGTTCCATCGCCAGCGAGGAAATCAGCGGTGAAGGTGAAAGTCTTAGTACCAGCGGTGTGCGCATAGGTCGCGGCATTACGATCCAGTTCAGTGACCAATGCCGATTGCGTCGCCGCGGCTGCAGTCGTCCCGGTCCCCAAGGCGATATAGCCCATCACAGCGGGCCGGCTAGCCGCCTTACCAATCGCGTCAGCAATAAAATCGAAGCCCACGTTGACAATCAAATTGTCCCGGTAGATGGTTTCAGTGTCGCCATTCGCACGGGAGATGATTAGCGTCATGGCGCCATGAAGCTGCATGGATTCGTCGATCATGGAAGTCCTTGATAAAAAAATGGCGCAGCACCTTTAAGTGCCGCGCCATTGTTGAGAAAGAGGTGTTTAGTACAGACGAACCGTGGTCAATACGCCGACAGGTGCCAAAGCTTGTGTGGCCGATTCAACTTCACCACCCATGCGGCCCACGAACAGCCTTCGGTCAATGGCGGTCTGGCAGACTCCCAGACATAGCCTGTTGGCAGCTTCAATGGCCAACGGCACATTGATGCGCTGGGAGAGATGGTCTTCAAGAAAGAAGGCGCCAAGTGCAGCGTCATAGCCAACTAACAGCGAGCCGAATAATCCGCTGGCATACCAGATGACGCAGGTAGTCACTTCCGATGGGATAAACCAGAAGGTCGTATGAAATATCGCCGGAATATTGACGGTCCATGCCGCCTTGGTCGTATCTTTGACCATCAGACCATCACCATAGCGGCCTGCATCGTAGGACACTCCGGAAGACAGACTCGTCACTGGCCCGCCAAAGCCAGCGAGCGCGCCATTTAAGCGCCAGCCATAAATCTCGTTCTTCTGCAGTCCTTCTTCCCGCGAAATCTGAAACCGTGCATCCACATTAGCCAGAGATCCGTCGTAACTCCACTGCCGCTTGGCCGCGTCACTTTTCCACAGGTAGTTCACCTCTAACCAGGTCGTGCGGTCATCGACCGAAGCACCCAGGTTGTTCTGTAGCGTGTTTTGCGCCCGGGTGGGCAAGATCAGATCGACCTCGAACAGGTATTCGCTACTTGCCGCGCCACTTTCCATGCGCAGGGCTTCGCGACCGTTGACCGATACAACGGTTGCAAAGTGACGAATCCCCGGAAAGCCTGTCGCTTGCTCGTCGCGCTCTAAAATCAAATTCGCGTTTTGCGGTTGTGCGACAACGGTTGAGACGAAGGTCGGGGTATGGCTATAGATCCCCGGAGACGCTATCGCCTTGATCCAGAATTTGCGCTCACCATCAAAGCCCGAAGGCAAGGTGTAGCTGGTAGATTTGATCTCAGCCACAAAAAGTGAAGCATCCCAAGCCGAGCCTTCACGAAGCTCGTACCCCACCACTTCCGGCTCGGGATTGGGTTGCCAGCGAAACTCCAGCCGATTGGCCGACTGCACCACATCGAATTGCTTCACCGTCGTGGGTGCTTTCAGATCCAACAGATAGGTCGTGACATTCGTGCTGAAATTGCCCGACGTATCAAAGGCCCGGATGTGATACGCGTAGTGTCCTGCGGTTGACTGGTCATGCACCATTTGGGTCGCTGCGGTCTTGGCGACTAATTGACCCTGATCCCAGTTCGAGCCAACGCGTACTTCATAACCTGCCAAGTCTGCGTCGGTGAGTTCCTCCCAGCTCAGCAATAGATCGGTGACCCGACGCTGGACGGTAAAGCCCGTGACATCCGAGGGTGGCAGCGTTTTACCCAATACCGTGGCATTGAATGTGGCCGCCGGACTTTCTTTACGGGTCACGCCAATGGCCCTGAGACTAAACTCATACGGCCCTTCGACCGCGTCCCGGATCTCGGCATAGTTGGCCGAAGTCAGTGGCAAGCTCACAAAATTCCCACCGTTGGCCCGATAGGACAGCCGGTAAGCGATCGCTGCTGGTACCTCTTGCCAGGAGATTTGCACCAAGACCTTGGCTTGGTCCTTGACCCGGTACAGGCTTTCTTTCATCGACAAGCCAGTAGGTGCGGCAGGCTGGTCCGAGAGCACCGTGATCGATCGGGGCTGGAGGGCCAAGCCTTGCTCGATTGCGGCGTACTTGCCGGGGTTGTGTGCCAACGCCGTGACTTCATGAATGCCCGGGTCTTGCTCGGCCACCGCCACAACCCGAAAGAGCTGCGGCTCGACCTCGGTGGACGCCAGTACCCAAATAGACCCCGTTTGTGGTGCTATCGAGAAGGGACTCGTGACTGTCACGGTCCGACCAGAGACCGGACCCACGCGCTTTTCTTCAACTGCGCCGTTGGGCAACACGACAGAGAGCCGCCAGGCACGCGGCGCTGGTACATCCTGATCCAGAACGATCGTCGAGGTCGTTGCAGAGGCAATCCGTCCACCCAGCCGCAGCCCACCCCGGACCGGATCAGCGACTTTAATCACATCGCCCGGTCGCACGACTGCACCTTCTAGCCCGGTACGGAAGGTGATGATCTCGGACTCGGACTGCTCGGAGTACAACAGCCATTTGCCCACGCGATGAGCCTGCCCCCGCGAGGTGCAACCGAGTGCTGCGATCTCGCTTTGCACTATCCCATAGCGAGCAATGCCTGCGGCATCTTCGACGTATTCGACCTTCTGGCGATAAAAGTCCTCAGGGTCATTCCAACTCACCAAAACGACCGTGTGGCGCGCTTTGGCAGACGACCCCTGATACGCAAACTCCCCATCGATGACATTACTTGGGGTGAATTGATAGACCGCGTCGGTCGGTGCGTCTTGCGTGACGGTAATCGCGCCACCTGACCAGTAGACCATCCCCCGAAATATCGAGGCCATGTCCTGCACGACCTTGTATGCTTGCTCACGGGTTTGGAGATATAGATTGCAGGTAAAACGCGGCTCAAAGCCACCTAGGCCATTGGGCACCTGTTCATCGCAGTATTTCGCAACGCGATACAGCGCCCATTTATCAATCTGTGCTTCAGGGATGTAGCTGCCCAAGCCATACCGGGCGCTGGTCAGAAGATCATAAAAACACCAGGCCGGGTTATCCGTCCAAGCGATCTTAAAATTGCCGTTCCACACGCCACTGTAGGAGCGTGTGGTCGGATCGTAGTTGACGGGAATACGCACCCGCAAAAGCTTCATGTCGTAGCTTCTGCGCGGAATCGTTGAAAACTGTGCCGCATCGACACGCAATGCGACCAACGCACTGTTGGGATAGCGGAGCTTGCTTTCGATAACTTCGGTGTACGACTCCAAGAATGTCTTATTCTGAATCGCCGTTGATGTCGAGTCAGCGGTAATCCGACGTACCCGAATCTCCCAAGGCGCACTTCCCGCTAATGGCACGTAGTAGCTGCGCTGATACTTGGTGGTGGTTTTACCGGAAATCGTGTCTTTGATGACTTCAACAAATCCACCACCGTTGGTTTGGCGATCGATGGCAAAGCTGACCTCACTGCCATTCAAGTCGCCGTTCGTCGTGTTTTGATTGGTCAATTGAGGCACACTCACCTTCACCCGCACCGCATCCACATCAGCGTCCGTGATCGATCTAACGACTGATTGTGTAACCTTGACTTCCACACCGACTGAGATCTCGTTTTCAACAGAGGAGAAACCTGGCACATAGCTTTGCTGCTGGGTGCCGTTGCGAGATTCGAGGGTGATGCCGGTGAAATTATTCGTCCCATCGGCATTTTGAATCGGCGTGTCGTCCAGATACACCGACTGCAAACCGGCAACCAAGCCCTCGATTTCGCCTTCAGAGATCAGATCCACGACACGCGCATAAGCTTTGGAGCGCAGGCTGTCGGGTGCCTCTTGCGCCACCCGGGCAGCACCGCCACCACTCTTGCCACCACCACCGGCGCCGATGATGAGAGATGTCATGCCGCAACCTCGTCAACATCGATACCGGCACTGATCACCGCAGACCCGACGATTAGCCGGCCATAGCCCACCGGGACCGGATGGCCTTGTGCGGTCGTGTTAACGGCCCCATTAAAGCTATAACTCGGCTTGTTCTCCGGTTGCTCAAAGGGCTCAGCCGCTTTAGGCGTGGGTGCGATCATTTGCGATACACCGCCCAGAATCATGGCCGTGCCCACTGAATACAGCGTTGATTGCGACAAGAAGGCGCCGGATGCCGCCCACCCCATCGGGTTCCACCAAGCGACCGCCAGCAGTGCAACACCCAAGAGAATTTGACCAAGCCCATCCCCACCGGCACCGGAGATGACCGGGGCAATGGTGACGTTTTGTAAGCCCACGGGGTCATGCAGACGATCGATGGTCACGGCATCGCGACCCGCCAGAACCCGGTATCCCACGCCGCGCTCGCCAGAGGTAACCAGTTCGCGCTCGAGGGATGGAAAATTGGCCACCAGTGCACGAATGGCCTCAGCCGCAGAGGTAATTGCCAAACGGTGTCTTCTGCCATAAGTTTTACCGAGCTCACCAAGAAGAATGACTGTGACCATAGCGAAGGACGTGGGTCGTTATTTTTTGCCAGTAGCCGCCGTAAACATCACGGCTGGAGAGTCGCCCCTGCAAGTGATGCAGGATTAAGCCTTCACCCAGATACACAGCAGCATGGTTGGGTACCGGGGAAGCCACTTGCATCAAGAAGCAGTCCCCGACCTGAAGATCAACGGGATCAATTACTGAAAACCCAGCGGCTGCGAAGTTATCCAGATACAGGTTCTCACCGCGCTTCCACCATTCATCAAACCGTACAAAGTCAGGCAATCTGATCTGGCGCTCTTTGATAAACCAGTCGCGCACCAGCGCGTAGCAATCGAGAACCCCATGCGACCACTGACGCCCGACCAAAGGGGCGATGTAGCCAGAGGGGATGAGCTCTGACCACTCCCCGGATGGAAAACTGACGATGTGCCAGATGAGACCACTGGCTTCGCAGGCAACGCGATCGGCCTGACTGGGTTCAGGGGGTAGCCCCGGGTGGCTATGTACGACCCCAACGATTTCACCCTCAGTATCTGCTGCTGCATAGTCCTCGGGATGGATCACGAACTGGTCGGACCCGAGGCCGATATTGCGACAGCGGATATAGGTCTCTCGGCCTTTACGGATAACCAAGAGCCCACAAGCTTCGCGTGGGAAGGCCTCGCGGGCGTGTTCGAACGCCAGCGTTTGGTTTGTAGCCAGCATTAGCGAAACAGTCCTGCTGCGGGAAATCCCCCGAATGGCAGCTCAGACGTTTGGCCAAATCGCGCCTGACAGGAAGAGAGCCGCTTGCCGCAGATGTCTTGCGAACTGGCATTAACTCTTTGGTCGTTCGCATCAAAGTAACTGGTGCCGGTATAGCCACATTCACTGCTGCGATATCGCCAGGGACAGACGTTTTGCACAATTTGCCGGCGTGGCAGATTTACCCCTTCTAAGTCAAAGGAGGCAGCCAACTCGAACTCGATCACATCGCGTGTCTCGCGTGATTTTCGATCGATGTAGTAGATATCATCTGCAAATTCAGCAGACGGGTCTGCAGTGGGATTGACGCCTGCCGGAAAATTTACCGCATCCAGATATTTGGCCAATGTGCGCTTGCGGGTCATCTTCGCGCCGACCAGATCCTGGTAGGTGAGTACCAAGGCTGTGATCGCACCATTGACGTTGGCAACCTTTAGTTTGGGCCTCGGAATCTGGCCGTTACCGTTGAACTCAAACCCTTCGACCTGAATCGGGAATGCATCATAGGCTTTGCTTTGCCAGACTACGCGCTGCTGTAATGCATTGGTGCCGGCGTGAAAATAAACCATGCCCTGACCAAAAAGCGATTGATCCAATACGAAAAGCTCAATAACAGCACTGGGTGCGAGCTTTTGTATTTCAGCGTGGATTGCGGCAGACGTCATAAATCAAATACCTGCTTAAACGTGGCACGCACGGTTTCAATGTTGGGTTCATCCACAGACCGGCTCCATTCCTCGCAGATGAATTTGCCCACCACACCGGCAGGCGTGGTCCATGTAAACGATTCGACCGCACCGCGCGCGCGCAAAAAGGCATCAATTACAGCCGCCTCGGTCGTTGTTTTTGCCCGAAATTCCAGCGACCACACTTCTGGCTGTGTGTTGATTCCAAAAGCCAGTCGTTGCTCGTAGCCATCACCAAAGGCGACGCGGCGAACGGTGGGGCGGATCGTGAGACTGGCGCCTGTGGAGGCAACCCAGGTGAAGGTCGCCATTTAGAGAGCTCGTCGTGAATCCAGTAGGCCGCCTGCGCGCTTTTGCGCAAGCAGCTCTTGCCGAACGGCGCTGGCAATCGCTCGCCCCAAATCACGCCCACCCGACTCATCCCCACGAGCCGCTGTACCGGCCTCGGTCACGTTCACAGAGATGTTGAAAACGTCGCCACCGGCAACACCCGTTCCGCTTCCTTGCAAGGACACCGGGATGGTTCGACCATCGGGCAGCGGTACATAAGCCTCGGGTCGGGAACCCTCACCAAAGAGCGCTAATTGGGGAGAAGTTGCCACGCCCCCCGACGCATACGCGCGAAGCGGGACAGGGCCGCTGCTGCTCATGATGCCGCCATCGGCAAAGGGGAACATGGATCCGATTGCTTTAGCCAGTGGCCCGGTAATGGCGCTTTGTATCTGTATGCGGATCAGGTCTGTAATGATGGATTGCGCAAGACTCCTGAAACTCAACTTACCCGTCAAAACAAACTGCGTCAGTGCATCGGTCATGCCGGTGAAAGCACTGCGGGTAGCGTTTTCCATCTGCCGACCAACCTGCGAGGCTTCTTCCGAGACGTCTTTCAAAGCTTTACTGATACCTGCTGACGGATCAGAGAGTTCTCTTGCCCGCTGAGCCAACTGTTCAGATGCGGTCGCTGCTCGCTGAGCGGCTTCGGCAATGCTTTTGAAGGTATCCGCGAATTTTTCATTACCCGGCGAGGCTGAGGCAATAGCTTCAGCCTGAGCTGCGAGCTTGGTCAACTCCTCGGCACTTCGCTGGCGAGCCTGCGAGAGCAAGGTTAATGACGTGACTTCGGAGATCGACCGAGATTCGCGCTGCGTCTTGATCTGCTCTTCAATTGAAGCCAATTCCATCTGACCACGCTGCGCCTGCTCTTGCAGATCTTTTAAGGTCTCTGCGGGCTGGCGAATCAAACGCTCGGTATTGGACTGCTGCGCATCGCGCTCCAATGTTGCCCGCTTCTTGGCGATCTCGGACAATTTGTCTTCATACTTCAGCTTGTCTTGAACCGTCTTGGCGTCTTTGCGCAGGGCGACTTCAAGCAACAGTTCCTGCTCGGCGTAAAGTGAGCCGATTTTATTGACGAAATCTTCTTGTGCAGCGACGCGTGCCTGGCTGGCTTCTTTAAAGCTGATGTAGCCGGCGTTTTCATACAAGTCGATCAATCGCTGGCGATCTTTCAGGATTCCGGATTCTTCATCAACCAAGCGCTGAAGCTCTTTGACCTCGTTATCAATCCCGGCCATCGACTGACTGGCATTAATCGACGATAGCTTGAAAAAACTCTCCAGATTCGACTGCGATGCGTCACGCTCTAGGTTCGAGCGTTTGGACGCGATTTCAGACAGCTTCTCCTGCAGCTTTAATTTATCTTGGGTCGACTTTGCATTGGTCTGCAGACTCCTTTTAACCAACGCTTCTTCCTGATCGTAAATCGAGCGTATCTTGGTCAAATAAGCTTCTTCGGCAGCAGCGCGCGCTGTGGCAGCTTCCTCGGTACTGATTAAACCTGAACTCTGATAGGTGTCGATGATGCGCTGCCGGTCGCGCAAGAGTGAACTTTCTTCACCAACAGCCCGATCCAATGCCCGTACCTGATTTTCAATCACGGATAAGGCATTGCTCGCATTCGCACCATCGGCTGTGTTGTAGTTCAGACGCTTGCGCGGTGCGTCTGGTCCGTGCTCGCCACCGCCAGCACCCCGTCGAATCGCCTCGAAACGCTTCTCTAGGGCGTCTGCCAAGAGCGGCATATTCCACAGGTCCGCATAATTTTGGTTCGCCTGCCGGACAATCTCGTTGCGCTTGGTGAGTGCTTCTTTCAGTTTCGCGCGGTTCTTTTCTGAGAAGGGATTCATCCCTTCACCACCCCCCAGGAAGGTGCCCGCTAATTCTATATCGGCCCAGACGGCCTGGAAGCTGCCGACCACAGCTTGGATGGCCTTGCCAATCGCACGCAGTGCATCGATCACCACCGCCAGCGAATAGGCAGCAGTCTCCGCCCACGTCGTAATCGACTTGTCTTGCTGGAGCTTTTGCATCCCTTTGACTGCGTCGTCCGAGCCCAGCAAGATTTTCTTGAGCTCCTCGCCAAAAGCATTCATCGCAGGAATCGACGAGGTCACAATCGTCTGAGCGATGTAGCTGTATTCAGCCCGGGTTCTCGCCATGGCTTTGATGGCATGCTCGGCAGCGAGGACTTGTTCTTCCGTGAGTCGGATATTCAAGTCTTGGTTGTCGGCCAGATCCTTCAAAAAGGGCAGCATGCCGGCGCCGGACTTGCCAAACAATTCCATCGCAATCGCGGTCTTCCCCGCACCATCTTCGAATTGCGCCAGTTTTAACGCGATGTCATTCATCACCTCAGCCGGATCGCGCAGATTGCCTGCCGTATCCCGAGCATCCACCCCGAGAAACTGCAAAGCCTTGGTGGCGCCGGCCGTCTCGTCGTCCACTCCCGCCATACCCTTGGCCAGCTTGGCCAGACTCCCGCCAATATTCTCAAGTGTGGTGTGCGAAATGGTCGCCACCGCCTGAAATCCCGATAACGCCTCAACACTGGCGCCTGTTTGCTCAGACAGCCCCTGTAAAGCGGCCGCAGCCTCCATGGTTTGAAGGACAAACTCCTTGATAGCGGCAACCGATGTAACACCCACGGCAAGCGCAAAGGCGGATTTGGCCACATTGGCGACACTTTGCAATGAAGCCTTCATCTCATTGGCATGCTTATCCAAGAGACGCGCGCTTTTCCCCAGATCTGCCTGAAACTCGGCCGTTTCAGCGGCAAGTTTTACCACTAGGGAGCCAATATCAGCCATGTTTTTTCAGTTTATGAGCGAACATGGCCTTGAATTGGCGAATGTTCTGCTGGGATGGATCGGGTGGAGACTGCCTTTTGATGAACGGCATGAAATCATCAGGTGCGAAGGGCCGGGTATGCGGAGACCGGTGGGCGTTGGCAAAGGTGGCCGCAATCAGACCGCCTCTAAAATCCGCCCGAAACTCCCCGAAAGGTTCCAATTCATAGAAGGCCATCCATTCCGAGAGTTCATCCGAGCCAATTTTTTGCAGTAAGTCGCGCACCGTCATGCCCAAAGCCAGCGCCAGCCGAAAGGCAAAGCGGCGCACCGGCCGGGCATCTAGGCTTTTTTTGCGGCGTCGACCGCGTCCGTGCCAATGCCGTTGACGCGCTGGGCAACTGTAAACACCCGGTCCAATGCGCGAGCGCTTTTGTTTCCCAGGGCAGCCACCTCGGCGTCAGTAAACAGTCGCGTGCCTGCTGCGTCGCAAAGCGTGAGCGACACCAGACGCGCTCTGACGTTCTCCATGCGACCTTCTTTACCGATCAGGCTCGCTTCAAAAGTATCCCTATCTGCCCCGGTCATCGTGCGCACCATTACGTCACCTCCCCATTCGGGAACGGCAATGCATTCCAGCGGCAGATCATTGGCGGCAAGGATGGATTCTTTGCTTAGCAGGTTCATCGTCTTACGCCTCCGTGATGTCGCCATCGATCTCAATCGTCACCGATGCCTCGACAACGGCATCGACCCCACCTTGAACGCTGAACTGGGTGACGTACCCGTAAAACGTCCAGACCGTGGGGACGGTGTCCGTAAATGTGATGCGAAACTGTTGTCGGGTGCGATTGGCTCGGTCGGTTCGCAAGCCGTCGTGCACCGCATTGTCGGGATCAAAATGCAACGTCAGAGAAAGCGAGCCTTCATCGCGCAGACCCATGCGCTTCTCTTTGGCTGTTGAGGAAAGGTTGGTGACATCAATGACCTGGGCTTGTCCACCCGGGCCTTGGAAGGAGACGACGTTGGGTATCGTCTCAAAAGCCGTGATACCCATTCTGGCAATCGTAATGCCCTGGGCGATGATTGCTGTGCTTGACATGCGTAATCTCCAAAAAAATGGCCCGGATGGGCCGCAATCAGATGTTTGCTAGAAGTGGCTAGCGGTGATAGGTGTAGTCAACCGTGATTCGGTATACGTTAGCTTCGTCATCAAAATCGCTGTTGACCATGCGAACATCAGACACGGTATCGATCGCCGCCATGACTGATCCCAGGACGTCGTCCTGAAGTTGATTGGCGGCTTCAAGCGTCTTGGCGTACACATCAACTTGCATGCGTAGCCGCATCACACCATGTAGGCCGTTAATGCCGATGACCTGCTCAGTGGCTACGGGTGTGTAGACGATGTAGGGAAACGCAGTCTCGGCAGGTGCAATCAAGGCAAAGACGCGCGTCTGCGCCAGATGCTTGATGGCTTGATAAAAGTCTTGCATCAGATCTTGGCCAGCTTCTTGGCTTCGGCTTCAATCCGAGATGCCAGTCGGGTCGTGATCGCATCAACCGCTTCTTGCCGCTTGACCTCGAGTGCTGGGCGCAAGAACGGACGAGCCGCCATTTTGACCGTCCCAAATTCAATGAAGCGCCAATACCAGGCATCTTGGGAGAGATTTTTCTTCTTCCCCTGAAACCGGTATTTTTTTCCATGTCGAACCGTCACAAAGAAGGTCTGACGCGTAAGGCTCGATAGCTCTGGGATGTGTTTCATGATGACTGACCTTCTCAAGGTCCCCGGTGGAGGTTGATTCGGCATGGCTTCAGCCGCTTTGGGGGCACGGGATTTGGCTTCATCACGCACGACCTTCGCCCCGGCATAAACAGCATTGCGAAGTCCATTTTTGGCAACGCGTGCGGGAAGTTGATTTAAGAGCTTCACCAATTCAGCCGCACCCTTGACCTGCATGCGCTCAAACTTAGCCATCATCGATGCCTTCTGAGGCAAAGAGGGTCATGAGGACGTTTTCTTCGTCCTCGTTGAGACCCCCATGGATTTTGAAGATCCGCCCACCGTGCGAGGCCCGGTAATTTGTAAGGTCGCGCAAGTCAGAGAACAGCGCCTGGTAGCGCACAGTGATCTGATGTGTGATCTCTGCTGAAAGACGTTGCGCAATGACCAGATGCCGAGCTGAGATAGGAGTGATGCTGCTCCAGACGGTTTTGACGGGTACCCAAGTTCGCGTTGGCGCACCCAACCCATCGGCTGTCGTTGTGGCACGCTCGAAGGCAAGCCGATGGGTGAGCATGCCTGCCGGGACTGCCGTCATACAAGCGCTACCCGGTAAGGATCCAGCAAGCCATCCACAAACGGTAACGGGTCAATCCGCCCGCGCATTAAAATCGACATCTCCTCGCGATGCGCATAGAGACTGCCCACTCGCAGCTTGATCCAACTCTTAATACCCTCGGGCACCGCTGAAGCAGCACCGTACCCCGCATCAAAGGTGATCGTCACCGCACCAATCTGTGGCAGAGTGGGTGGCCAGGTCTTGCCAAACACCGGGGTGATTCGCGCCGGCTCGCAGGCGGTATCCACCACGTAGTCGATCAAAGGCAGCGTTTGGCTCATGCCATTCATGTCGAGGTACTGGATATTCACGACCGATTGCACCGGACATTTGGCGAGCAGGATTGTCTGACATGGAAAAGCATCCAGTACCAGCTTCCAGCGCGAGGTGATCAGTTGGCGCCCTGTCAACGTCTCTGCTGTTTGACGGGCAGCAGAAATGATGGAGCCAATGAGCGCATCATCATCGTCAACATCCACCCGCAGGTGAAGCTTGGCCTCGGCCAGAGAGACCGGTTCTCCTGCGGGTGGCGTGACGAGTTGCAGGGACACGGATTAGACGACTTGTGCCACAGCCGCTTGGTTGGTGCCTTCAGCCGGTGCAAAGCGGGGATCAATCCCCAGTAATTGTGCGGCGGTCTGGGCAGCGGCACTAGCAACGGTGACTGCAACGCGGACATACGCAAAGCCGCCATTGACATCCAGCTCTTCTGGGCGAAGGTTGATCATCGCCTGACGATTCGCACCATTGGATGCCTGAGCCAGCTGGGTAATTGCTTTGCCGGCGATGTCTTTGGCGCCTGTGCCCGTGGCATCCGTTGCTTGTTGAAGCTTCGCATCCACGGTACTGCCATTGGCCATGGCACCGGTCTCGATCATGGCCAATAGCGTATGGTGCGCATTCAAAGCCACCCAAGCACTGGCTGCGACACCAGCCGCCTGGTTACTTGGATCAATACTGGCAAGGACTGCCAGTCGTTCACTACCTTTTGCGTTGGGAAACATACAAATCTCCTTGAAATGGTGGGCTAGTTAGCGAGCGCCAAGTTGAACAAAGGGCGACATCGACGCGCTGCCCTTGGCAGGAGAGATGGGCGCTGCAATCTTGGATTGGCCATCCATGCGGAAGGTGGTCCTAAAGGCTGTCAAATCCGCATCGAAGTACAGATGCATGGAGGTCGCCGTTTGCATCCCCCCCGCCTTGGTGATGGTCTGGTAGTAGGAAAGGTCAGCCAGCAGCACATCGCCTTGTCCGGAGAAGGTGTTGGCATGTTGAGAAACAAAGACCGGTCGACCCAGGAGGCTGCCGTAAGGCGAGATCTGAATGCCACCGACTGAAAGACCTGTGGGCAAATAGATCGGATAGTTACCTAACGTGAGTGTGAAGAGTGCCGGCAGCACATCGTTATTCACAATCCAGACCGCCTTGCCGAAACTGCCCGGTGGCAGACGCGAGATCATCTTGGCAAGATTCTGTGGCAAAAGCGTTTGCGTTGCCTGGTTCTGCTCTTTGGCGACCGTGACGGTTGTGCTGTTGGTCATACAGCCGACCGGCACACCAGTGCCCGAGCCAAAGAGAATCGACTCGTTCGTCTTCCAGCGAATGGAGGTGGCAATTTTTTCAGGCAGGTAAGTGGAGAGTGCGTTGGTGTCGTCCAGCAGCTCGTCTGTTACGGGAACTAAGGCCATCAATTTTTTCAGGCGCAGGGTCGAGAGTCCCAATACTGGTTTGGTGCTGACTGCAGGTGTGGCTTCACCTTGCCAGTAAGCGCGAATGCCGTTGCTACCCCAAGGGGTCGTTTCATCTTTGGGGAAAGCCATCGTGTTGCCGGTGATCTCGACGTTATCTGTCATGGGCAGCAGAGAATCTTCGCCCAAGGAGAGCTGGAAGATTTCACGCGCAAACTGTGGTGGCACCAGAAAGCCGCCGTCTTGTGCGGAGCCTTCGTTACCAAAGTTGGTCGGAACCGCAGCACCTCGGCCGGAGCCAATCAAGAGCCGCTCATCAATCGTGCTGCCAGGCTTTTGTGCCTGGCAGACGGTTTTTAAGAATTCGCCCACGCTATGAAAACCATGCGTCGGATTGGCTTCCCGATTGTCCGTCACCGAAATAATGGCTGAGGGAATAATCGGTGTTGACATTGCGACGTGGGCCATTTGAGCTTCCTCGGCAATCAATGCCGCTTCGCGGTCGATGGCGTTCGTTGCTGCCTCGATTTTTGATTTCAAAGAATCGAAGGCAGTGAGTTCTTCGTCGGACATATCGCGCTCTTCAGCAGCGGCAATATCGGTCAGAGTTCGTGCGTCCTTGACTAGATTGGCTTTACGAGCTTGCAGCTCGCGCAATTTATTGCTCATTAGGTCTCTCCATAAATGAAAAAACCACCCGAAGTAGGGTGGCTATTTGGGTGCGACCTATGGGTCGCAGTACTGGTCGCGCTCAACGGAGCGCATCAATTCAATGACTTGTTTACATCAATGAAACCGCATCGCGGGCCCGCTGAAGGCGAGGCGTACGACTAGTCTTGTTGGCCATCGAGGTATGGGCTCGCCTTTGCATGTTGACTAGGATCTGGTCAAAACTCGCAATACCATCGACCATGGATTGTTGTTTGGCAGTTTGTGCTCCCAGGACTCTGCCTTGACCCATGCCAGAAAGAACATCAGCTAAGGCGACGTTCCTGCCTTTGGCGACCGCCTTGGTGAAGGCCTGGTAGTAATCATCAACACGCGATTGCATAAAGGCTTGTGCTTCGGGATCCAATGAGGAGTAAGGGTTGCCCTCGACTTTGTAAGGCCCTGCAGCGATGAGCGTTGTTTTGATGCCGGCTTCATCCATGGCCTTACTGAAATCCTGATGTGCTTGCCAAACGCCGATACTGCCCACTTCACCTCCGGGGGTCACATAGAACTCACTAGCTGATGCGCCAATCCAGTAGGCGGCGGAAGCCGCTAGGCTATTGGCAATCGCGATGATGGGCTTTTGAGATCTTGCCTGGAGTATTTCATCTGCTAGTTCAGCCACGCCATAGACACTGCCACCGGGGCTATCAATGTCAATCAATATCTGCCCAACTGAATCGTCAGTCACAAGTTGTCGAAGTGCGTTTGAGAATTGCTCAGTACTCGTACACCCCGGTCCGGAAATATTGTCGATCATGTTGCCGCGCTGGGTGATCACTCCATAAAGCGGCAAGACAGCAATCCCGGTACCCGAACGCTCAGCCGCAAATTGTTTACGGGTAGTGCGAAGCACTCGATCGCTATTGATTTGAAACTTCACTCCATCGTCAGGGGATTCTCCCGCTGACCAGCGAGCCAGAACGCTGGCGATGGCCTGAAGCCGATCCGGCATCATGGCCCAAGGCGTACTCAAAAATTCGCCAAGTAAAAGTGAAGCATTCATGTTGCCATTCCTAATTCAATCAATTGGTTTTTCAATGTGGTTTCGTCCGGGATCGGATCGCAGGTTGTGGACCATTGATTAGCAGCTTTGTAGCTAATACCCATGGCCTCGGCAATGAGCGAAATATCGCTCTGGGCAATCGCTCCCTTTTTGTGGATTCTTCGCGCGAGGCGCCGTGCATTCGATTCAACGAGCGCACCAAACCGCAGTCGGAGATCAGCATCGACTGGGTTTAATCCCAAATCGGATTCAGCCTCGGTTTCGGTTTCGGTTTCCGTCGAGGGGGGCGTATCTGAGGAGGAGTTTTCAGATTCAGATTCTTCTGCATCAGATTCCTCAACCATATTGAGCGGTCGAAGTGGCTGCTCCAACCCTGCGATTGGATTCAAGTTTTCCGCTGCACGAGCTTCGTTTCGGGTGAGCCAGCCGTTCTGTATGCCACTTTGGTAATAAGCTGAACGGCTTGCTGCATCGCCGCGCATCAAATTTGCAAAATCAAATTCAACTTCCAGATCTTCGTTCTCAAAGATCAAGTCTCTTTCAATCGCAGCCTCCCAGCGCTCTGCCCAAGGCGTCATCGTGTGCATCACGAATTCAAGCGACTGCTGTTCAATATTGGAAAACGTTGCTCGATCCAAGTCGGCAATCATGTGAGGTGGCACTCTGAAGAGGCGGGCAATATCAGTGATCTGAAATTTTCGTAGTTCCAAAAATTGCGCATCTTTGTTGGTGACACCCACCTCGTGGAATTTCATGCCGTTTTCAAGCACCAGCACCTTGCCCCGATTTGAGCCAGACTGCGCTTGCTGATAGGACTCGCGGAAGATCTTTTTTGCTTCGGCATCCTTGAATGAGCCCGGAAACTCGATCCAGCCACCGGTAGGTTTGGCGTCGTTGGCAAAGAAGCGCGCGCCATACTCCTGGGCGGCTAGCGCCATACCCAAGCTCTCGCGGGCCAGCTCAATCGGACTCATACCCAGCAACCCGTCAGAGGACAATCCACGCAGGTGCCACACATCCCCACGCGGCAGAATGGTTTCGTCGCCAAAACGATCCGTCACGCGATACCTGAATTGACCAGATCGCAGCAATTCGACACGAACCCGATCGGGATGGATCGGCACTAACTCGATAATTTCACCGCGCGGGTTAGTGATGATCTGGTTGTAGGCATTGCCTCTCAGCGCCAGGTGACCTTGCAACATTTCCCGCCACTCGAACGGATTCTGATAGCGGTTTGGGCGTCGGCACAGCAGCGGGTACAGCCAGTGATCAGTGACCCGATCTTTTCCGCCGTCAGGGCGTTTGCGGTAGAGCACGATCGGAAGCGATGCCATCGTCTCCGACAAGATCCGCACGCAAGCGTATACCGCAGACAAGCGAAGCGAAGCGTCGGGCGAAACCCTTAGACCCGAAACAGATCTGGCGGCCACCGGCTCAAACCAAAAATCTCCCCATGCAGAACGGTCATCGCTAGACGCACGAAATCGATCGAAAAAACTCAGTATTCCCATCAGCTCAGAGCAGCATCAGTTCGTAATCGGCGCCCAGCACCACGTTCTCCCCGGGTTTGATAGCCCGAGAGAGCGCCATGATTAGTGCCACAATGCCGTCGATCTTGTTTTCTGGTCGCTCCTTGCGTGGGTAAATGTTGTCTTTGACATCCAGATGCGCGACCACGTTGCTGGCCATCCAAGTCAGTACTGGGTCACCGTCATGGGTCAATTTCTTCTGAAGCACCAAGGCCTCTAGCGTCTTCATTGGTTCACTGAAATTGAGAACTGTCGGGCGCACTTCGATCATGGGCAGGCCTTCGGATAGCATTCGAGTCGACAGTTGCGTCGCTTGAAACGGATCGAAGGCCACGGCCTGCACCTCAAAGCGTGAGGCCATCTCCAAAAGATCGGCTTCAATCCAACCGAAATCGATCACATTTCCCGGCGTAACCGTCAGACGACCTGTGCGCATCCAGCCTTCATATTGGCTGTTGCCCGATGCGCTTACCGTGTCCTCGGGCAGGTAGTACTTCCCAAAGACTATGTAAGCATCCGTGATCTCCGGATGGGCAAACAGCAGCACTAGCGCGGCAATATCCGTCTTACTAGCCAGATCGAGCCCGATCCAACAGGGCTGACCTGCAAATGCTTCGATATCGAGCGCGTTGTCGGCGCAGGCATCCCAAGCCCGCATGTCCATCCAAGCGGTATCTGCGTTGACCCACTCATTCAAGTGCTTGGTCTTGAAGTTGTTGACCGCGCTGGGCAGTTGCATGGCCTTGGCCTGCAATGGCAACAGCACTTCGGGGCGTACTGAAATCCCCCAGTTGGGATTCGCTTTAATTAGCGAACTATCGGATGTCCAATCATCGCCATCATCCAGGCCGTAGATGATTCCAAACTGAGTATCGTCCTCGAATACTCGGTCAAGCAGCTTGGTCACGAAGGTTCGGACCTCGTAGCAGATGCCGGCACGGTTACTACCGGCGGTCGTGATCACCCACAGCAGTGAGTTGTCACGCTTTCCGGTGCCGGTTTCAACGACGTCATAGACGGTTCGTGTTTTGTGCGCATGTAGCTCATCGATACAGCCGAAGTGAATGTTCAGACCGTCTAAGGTTGAGCCTTCCGCAGAAAGGGCTTCGAATTTCGATCCTGATGCCAGCACGTGCATATTGTGTGCTCCGACCTCCACTGAAAAGCGACGACGAAAGCCCGGGCTTCTTCTTGCCATAGTCTGCGCATCGCCAAAGACGATCCGAGCCTGATCTCGGGTGGTGGCCAGTGAGTAAACTTCTGCGCCACCTTCTCGATCTGCGGTCAGCATGTAAAGCGCCAACGCCGAAGACAAGGTCGATTTGGCATTCCCGCGTGGAACTTCAATGTAGGAGCGTCGAAAGCGGCGCTTCCCATCAGGCGTCACCCAACCAAATACCGTGGTCAGAATGAATGCCTGCCATGGCTCCAGTTGAATTGGCTCACCTGCCAATGGGCCTTTTACATGCGGCAAACGTTCAATAAACCCACACAGGTTATCTGCCGGATAGAAGTTGCGTCCGTCCTTGTCGGTCAACTTCGGATTAAATAGATACGGGCCGGACTTGCCTTTGAACCTAGCTAAATCATCCAGCTGCCGCTGACAAGCTTGCCGAACCCAACGGCAGGCAAGGATTTCTCCTGCTATGACCTGCTCGGCATACCGTTTGGCGATTGCCACATAATCTGATGCCTGCATCAACCCGCAATGCCCGCCCAGGGATCGAGTTCTGCTTCTGCTGATTCAATCGGCATGGAAACCCGTGTGCGCGACGCCGGAGTAAATCCCATCTCGGTCGCGGCCTTGGTCATGATCTGCGCTTGTTTGTTGGCGATGGCCAAATAAGGTGACTGCATCGGTACACCCGTGTTCGGAGCCTTGACCAAGAGTCCAGTCTTTGCAATCCCGGCCTGAGCCTTGCGATACAAGTCGGCGGCGCATGCCCACACCTCCAATACCGACATGTCCAGGCGCTTAAGCAGATTTGGCGGCGCACACTCCAGTGCGTAGCGCCATGCTGATTTTGCACCCTCCGGCATGTACTCCGGTGGCTCGACCAAATCACCATGGGGCTTTGGCTCTCGCTGATTAGTCCTGCACTTCTGGAGTGTTCCTTTGATTTGCTTAACTTTGGTGGGCAACGGCTTGCGACCGGCCATGACGATTCCATTCCTGGGGGATCCCCCCCTTATTCATTTTGCACGCACAAAAATTTGGGCAGGCGCGCGCATCGCTGCCTCTCAACCGTAGAGATTTATCCCCCCTAGGGGGGAGCGCCTTCCGGCAGTCTCTCTGGCCGTCTTGCGGTTGTGGCAAGCGACGCAGAGAGGCTGCAGGTTGGATCGGTCAAAGCGTGAACCACCCTCTTTGATCGGTACGATATGGTCGACGACCTTGGCTGCAACCAAGCACCCTGCCGCTTCACAACGCACGCACAGGGGCTGGTCACGCAATAGCACCGCACGAACTTCTCGCCAGTTCTTTGACTGGTAAAAGCCAAGCTCCGAATCAAAAGATCGTCTTGCTCGGCCATAGTCACGATGCACAGCACCACGGTGCGCTGGGCAATAGCCCGGCTTTGCCAATACCGCCCTACAGCCGGGATGCCGGCAAGGTGTGGGGGCACTGATTGGCATATGAGTAATCAATCAAGAAATAAGCGACACGATTGGGAAATTAACTTGGCTTTCTTCGGGACTAGAGCGTTCATACCAACGCCATCAACCCACCTGAAAGGAAGTCATCATGAGCATCAAACTCACGGCCACTCAACAAGCGATTCTCAACCACGCCCATCAACATACCGCCGGCAGAATCGACTGGTTTCCCGAGACGTTAAAAGGCGGTGCGAAGGCAAAGACCGTTGAAAGCATGGTGAAAGCCGGTCTGATTTCAAAAAATAAGCGCGCCACCGTGATGACCAAGGCAGCGTACGCAGCCCTTGGTATCGAGCCACCCCTGGTCGAACCCAAGAAACCCGGTCAAATCAAAACACGTGAAAACAGCAAACAGGCTCAGGTGATCGCCCTCTTAAAGCGCCCCGAAGGTGCCACCATCACACAAATTTGCGAAGCCACTGGCTGGCAAGCACATACGGTGCGCGGCGCCTTTGCTGGTTCCTTAAAGAAAAAACTGGGACTCACCATCGTTTCAGTCAAAGATGAAAACGCCGAACGTGTATATCGCATCGCCTACGTTTAAGAAGGTTCGTCTGCCAGAGACTCATCTAACACCGGCGCATTGGCCTTCTGGGCTTTCTGGCCGGTGTATTCTTCCCAGCGCTTTACGATGACGTCGACATACTTAGGATCAAGCTCGATGATTCGAGCGCGACGTCCTGATTTTTCGCACGCTATCAACGTCGTGCCGGAACCACCGAAGGGATCAAGAACCAGATCACGTGTTTTGCTGCTGTTGCGGACCGCGCGCTCGACCAGTTCCACTGGCTTCATCGTCGGATGCAAATCGTTCTTGGCGGGCTTCTTGATGTTCCATACATCACCTTGGTCCCGCGCACCGCACCAGTAGTGATCGGCGCCATCACGCCATCCGTAGAGAATCGGCTCGTATTGCCGTTGGTAGTCGGCGCGACCCAGCGTAAAAGTATTCTTGGCCCAGATAATGAAGGTAGACCATTTACCGCCTGCGGCCCGAAACGCAGCTTGCAAGGTATCTAATTCCGATGAGCTCATCGCAATGTAGATAGCACCCTTGGTGCGCGTCAGGATGTTGTCACAAGCATCGAACAGAAAACTACCGAATCCTTCGCCCAGATTGTCATTCATGATCGGGCGATTCTTCCCGAGAAATTTTTCTTTGGCCGTGTTCGCGTAGTTCACGTTGTAAGGCGGATCGGTGAAGGTCATATCAACCAACTCGTCGCCCAACAACATCTTGTAATCGTCAGGCTTCGTAGCATCACCACAGAGCAGCTTGTGCTCCCCAAGAATCCAGAGATCGCCTGGCTTTGAAATTGGATTCTCTGAGACCTCTGGGACCGCATCGTCATCAGTCAGTCCGTCCTTGGTCTGCGCCTCACCGGCGATCAATGCTTCCCACTCTTCGGTAGAAAAGCCGGTCAAGCCCAGATCAAATCCAGCGTCTTTCAATTCGGACAGTTCGATCCCGAGTAGCTCGTCTTCCCACGAGGCGTTTTCGCCGATCTTGTTATCCGCCAGGATCAGTGCGCGACGCTGGGTATCCGTGAGATGCTCCATAGGCACAACCGGAACCTCGAGCAGTCCGAGCTTACGTGCCGCAAGCAGTCGACCATGGCCCGCAATAACGTTGTTCTGACCATCAATCAGAATCGGCGCCCCCCAGCCAAACTCACGAATACTTGCGGCAATTTGCGCCACCTGCGCTTCAGAGTGTTGCTTGGCATTGCGCGCATACGGAATCAACGCGTCGACTGCGCGGTATTCAAGTTTGATTGGGTTCATCAGCGCCAGAAATGAAAAACCCGCCTCGGTGATGCGGGCGGGTTTGGGGAGCAGAAAGCAAAACGCCCACCGAGGGAAACTGGGTGGGCGCATCTTTAGTGATTAGCTGGATCGTATCCGATCGATATATACCGGTCAAGCGGTTTTAATTCGGCAGTCAAACAAGCCCCTACGGGGTCCTTATCCGCTGACGACGATCGCCTTGATATCCTTCATCAAAAGAAACAAATGAAATGGATCCGAGGGACTGGGTTCAAACTCCCAATTCAGGTACCACTGCCTGGCAAGCTCGTCCTTGGCGTGGACCAGCAACGCACGAATCCCGGCAATGTCGGCAGCCTGCGCGGTTCGAAGCAAAGCGTCCTTGAGCAACGCTTTGCCAAGCCCTACACCTTGATGGTGCTGATCAACAGCAAGCCTGGCCAGAATCATCACGGGCACAGGGTGCTGCGGTATCCCTTTGGTGACACGGGGTGCGGCGGCTGCTGGCTCAACGCTGCCAACGGCCAAGCTGTAGAATCCCACGACCGCGCCCGAATGGCAGCAGACGTACGTCTGAGCACTGTTTGATTTTTGATTGACCAGTGCAAAGCGCTGCAAAAACTGATTCAGCGCAGGCTGGCCACAATCAAAGGACTCAACAGCGTCCGAGCCGGCCAGTTTACGAACTGGCTCGTAGACTGCCGAGCTCAACCAAGCAACCCGGTCTCAGACAACAGCTTCTTGAGCTTGGGTTTGTCGGTTACAGGCTGATCCAGTGCTGCCTGAAACGCCTGCCACTTCTCAGCATCAAGCTCAAAGCGGGTCCGGTCGGCCAGGGTCTGGTTGGCCGCGTTAATACCAGCATCGAGCAAAAATTCGCTCACGTTCTTGTGCGCCACACGCGCGGCTTCCTGAAGCAATTGCTTCACGGGCGTGCTGGCGCGCACGTCGATGCGCTCGGATTTGGAATGGGTGACAGCGGTCATAGTGACCCCTTTTTTCATAAGTAGGCTCATCATACCGTCCGGACAACGTCCTGACAAGTACATTTTAGCGGCTGTAGCCGTAGTGCACTGCCAGCACCCCCAGAGCCGCCACCAGGATGCCTTTAGCCTCGTACTGGTTCAGTGCCCGGCCATTCCAGCCTTCAAGCAGTGACCATTCTTTGACGCTTCGCCCCATCCCAGCCACGTGCCACACCGCACAACCACCCGGGCTGTTGATACCCCCCACCGCATCCAATGCTTCATGCAGCCTTTTGCGGGCAAAGGCGACTCGCTCAGTCATGCTGTCCCGCCACTGACCACCAGGAATACGGTCAAGCGCCGGCGGGCCTGCTGGATTTAACTGAGCAAAAATGAAGGTCCGGTTAAAGTCCTGACCGGCATCGTGCATCTGGGCCGTGATAGATCCATTGCGCAGCATGATGCCAAGCGTGTCCACACACTTGAAATGCTCGGTTCGGAAGGTGGTGCCCTCCTCGCCCAAGCTATTCCACTCTGCCATCCGACCGCCGGACAATTGCACATGCTCTCCGTGCTCAAGAGGTTTGCTGACGGAGTTCTTAGCCATGAGGCACACCTCCCGCCATCTGTTGCGCCAGAGCCCAACCCAAAACCGCAAGCGCGTCCGCCTCGTTATCGTCGTTGACCGCGTGCCCGGCAGCCTGAATGGCGGCAATAACCTCGGCCTTGCTGGCATTGCCCTTCCCCGTCGCATGTCGTTTGATCGTTCCTACAGGGACGCCTTGATAGGGAATACGGTGATGCTCACACCAGGCGGTCAGTGTCGCCAGCAAACCGCCGTAGACGTGCGCAGCATCCACGCCAAGGTGTCGGCGCACCTCTTCGAAATAAACCGCACCCAGAGCCGCTGAATCGCTCTGACCTGCTGTTGTGGCCAATACCTCATCCAGCCAACGCCGAAAGCGAAGGTATCGCATGCCACCTCCCTCAAAGCGCTGGGGCTTGAAGCTGATAAAGCCATGGGTGACTGAGAGGTCTGGCAGACGCAGTGCCCAGCCGGTGGTGGTACCCAGATCTAAAGCAAGAACAGCACGGTGCTCGGGGCTCGGGTCGGAAATCATCAGGAATCCTCCAAAGGTGCGAACAAGCGTTCCTACCGACTTGCTCATGCGACCTGGAGGAGCTGGCACTGCCGGGTCAGGGCATCTGCTGCTCCCTCATGTCCGATCAAATTACGGATTTAAGGATGTTGCGTAGTCACTGGGACTTTCTTCAATATTTCATACTTCAACCCTAGATCGCCTGAGAAGAGTAGATAGATATTTCAATATTTATTTATTTCAATCTAGTTCATCTTCTTTCTCTCTCTTTCGATGGGTTCGCGCGCGCGAGTCTCTAGGCCCCCCATTTTTATTTATGTATATCTAGTGGGGGGTTTGAAATATGAAAAAACTGAAGTATCTCGTCGACACAACGCAAGTGACTGATTCACAAGACTTTGAGCATCTGGGTCGGCCTGCCTTTGTTTTGAAGCGTCGTGGCCTCGATCAGTCCTGCTTCGCTCAAGGTGCGCAAAACACCGTCACGCTGCCTATGGTCCATGAACTGGGTTCGCCGGGTAAATTCGGTCTTGGTCATGCCGGCCTTGCCCGCATCGCGAAGAATCTGCATTGCGCGCTTGTGGTGCGACTCAACCTGGTTCTCCGATACACGAGCGGAAGCCTCTCGGATGGTCAGCTCTGCGCAATGGCGCGATAGCTTGATGCCCCATTCGGCATCATGATCTTCGATCTGCGGGTCAACCGGATCCCGGGATACGGCCCGAATCAGCGCCAGCTTGGTCGCATTCTCTTCGATGCGAGCCAGAATGGACGAATAGCCTGTCCCCCGGGATGTTCGAAGGCGACCGACCAATTCCTGGTCCAGTTGCCGAAACGTGTCCCGCGCCTTTGGCGTCATGGGTACGACACGCGGATCAATCAGCACTTCATCAATTGCGCCCACATCAGTCAGATTACCGTTCAGCTTCCCGCCACCTTGGTGGATCAGAATCAGTTTGTCGATCAAATCCTGCGGCGGATCGATGACGCCAAACGCTTCATTACTGTCCGGAAAATCATCTTCGCTTTCCATAATCAGAAAGCGCGCCAGCGATCCGTCAGCAACGTTTGATGCCTGCAGCGCCTGCCAAAAATGCAGCGGTGTTGTGGTTCCATAAATACAAGCGCAAGGCTGATGGATGGCCCGATGAGCATTATTGTGCTGGGTGCTGGCGTACTCGACGCCGAAATAGGTGGTGCCTGATGTCGTGTACAGCTCAGTCATCAGATCCAGGATTTCGCACACGTAACGCGGGGACCGTTTTCGATCGGCTGCCGCAGACAAGAACATCCCGAACTCGTCAAGCTGAAACAAAATTGCCGGCTGTCTTTGGATGGCAGTCAAAAGACCCGAACCGGAGGCGATCTTGTTACCCCCGAGGTATTGCAGCAGATTAGCCTTGCGGAATAATTCATTGATCACGATCCGGCTGTGATTTTTCCCCGCTCCGCTCTCGGCAATGCCAACCACATAAAGATTCGATCGGATGTTGCTCTCAGTCCGGTACTTGCGCCCCATCAGCGCACCGATGGCACACAGACTTGCGCCCAGCGCCAGCACTGGCTGGGGACGCTTAGCGGTTGCTGCCATCAATGCCATCAAGTCTGCGATTACTCCTCCGACCTGATCCCAGCCAGCAGGCATAGACTTAGGGGATGGAAGTGAATTTTCTGCAGGCTCAAAGACAATCGGATCGCTCGATTGCAACGCATTGAGCATCTCCCGTGCCGGGTGATGCCCATTCATGACGATCTCACCATTGAGCTGCATATCGGCAGCAGGTATCCAGCCGTTATCCAGCGCCAGTTTGTAAATAGTCCCTGCGCCGATACGCTGCGGCGCAAAGCTTCGCCAGCTACGCGCTGTGGTCTTGGCGTCATATTTCTGAGAGCTTTGCGACCATCGCTCGAATAGTGGCCATCCGTCGTCGCCCAGTGCCCCCTTGATCGCCATACCAATGCGAACCCAGCTATCGTAGTCAAGATCCGCATTCAATATGTGGATGAGCGCATCCTCGACAGCCTCGAAGGTGCCCCGCTGCTCTGGCAGGTTCGCGCTTTCCATGTTGGCGCGCAGCCCTACCCCGAGGGTCTTCGGTCGCAAATCTGCTGGTATTAATTGGTAAGCCTCCTTCGCGAACTCGCGTGCCTGCGCCTCAGTAATTGCAGGTAAGTCTTCTGGCGACAGATCGGCCAAGGTACTCACCGGCCAGTTGTAGGGTTGTCCGGTATCGGGATGAATGCCGTAGGCGATGAACTGCTGCCCCATACCCAGCACTTCGATCGGCGGGTACTTAAATCCTGCAAACGGCTGAACGGCACGATAGACCAGTAGCCGCTTGGGGGCATGGCCGATGCGTACCGCCGGTGTGTCACCCAGCATCCGCTTGGCCAAGGCTTCGATTTCCATGGCAACGGCAGGTGACGCGAGAACATCAATATCGATGCCAATGACCCGACCAGCGGCAATACCGATACCGGCTTCAGGCCAGTTCCCCCAGATATCGACTTCGTTTTCAGTGGTGTCGCGCTCGCAATGCCGGCTCCATTTAGGGTACTCATGCCATTCGCCCAGCTTATACAGACCCGGCTTTTTGGTGTTCGGCTGGATCGGAAGAATCGGAAATCCACGATCCACCAAGGTTGCGCCCAGCTGCGCCATGTAATTCTTGTTCGTCATGGCGCTCCTTAAAACGGGGGATCATCGGCGTATGCCTGACGCAGAAAATCCTGAAACGACGTGACGATCACATCTATCAGCGCAGCCCACTCCTGCTCAGTCCAGCCTGAGAGATCGGTCTTTCCGATTGTCTCGACATAGGCGCCGCCGCTGATACTGGCCGCAAGAAGTGCATCGGTTTCATGTTTATTCGGGTCGATCATTCCACTGAGCTTTCCTGTAATGTCCTGACACCTTCGTGAGCAAAGCTTCACGGCTGGTGCATCGATACGGATGAACGACGGCGCGAACCCGTAGCCTCGGGCGTCGCGCCGGCAAATGGCGCACATCATGAAAATCGAGCGCCGACCACCTCGATGTAGCGCCCGCTCGGACGCACAGCAATTTCAGAGGGACAGCGCAGCTTGGCCGCGCAAGCGATTGCCTCGTCCACCCGACGAGGCAGCGGCAAGCCCTGGGCGCGGTTAGCCCACCACGACGCTGCCTTCTGGCGCGGATAGCCCTGGTGTTCGATGCAAATCCACTCGCTGTGGTGCGTGAGCCCACTCCAGTAGTCCACCCGTAGTGACGGCGGTTTTCCTGGCTTATCGTGGCGTGCGTAGGAGACGCGGGTCACCGGTACCCATTCCGATTTGCCGGAAGTCAGCACATCCAGATTGCTGGCCTTGGCGTCGATCTTGAGTTCTGGTGGTGGAAACTCGTGTCCGCAGTCGGGACACGTGCGTACCGAGGCATGGACAATGCTGAAACAGTCCGGACAGGCCTTGGTGGGCGCAACGCCCTCTTCACCAACTTTAGGACGCTTAGGGCTAACGGCATCGATCGGACCATGACGGGCAATGTTGCCAGCGAAGTCCAGCACCAGGCAGTCCGTCTTACCGGGTGCCAGGCGGCACCCTCGTCCGACGATCTGAACATACAGGCCAGCCGATTTCGTAGGACGAAGCATGGCCAACAGATCCACACCCGGGGCATTGAAGCCCGTAGTCAGCACGTTGGCATTGGTCAGGCACTGAATTCTGCCCGCCTTGAAATCATTGATGATGGCCTCGCGCAGCGGTCCGGGTGTGTCACCGACGATAGTCTCGCAGCTCACTCCTCGCGAGCGGATCGCGTCGCGGACATGGAAGGCATGGTCTACTCCGGCGCAGAAAATGAGCCAGCTATTTCGATCCTTGCCATAGGAGATGATTTCATCAACCGCAGCCTGTGTGATCGAGTCCTTATCGACAGCGGCTTCAAGGTCCTTCGCAATAAACTCACCGCCACGGGTACCGACACCAGTTACATCGATCTGGGTGGCCATGCGCTTAGAAATAAGAGGAGAAAGATAGCCTTGATCGATCAGCTCCCGTACCGAAATATCGTAAGCAATGTCGGTAAAGATCGCATCATCTCCTTCGTGCAGCAGACCTGAGTCCAGCCGGTAAGGAGTCGCGGTCAAGCCAATGACCTTCATCTGCGGATTGATCCGAGAAAGTTCCGATAGGAAGCGGCGGTACATAGTGTTCGATGAGCGTGGAATCAGGTGCGCTTCATCGATCAATACCAAATCGCACTGCTGGACATCGTAGACCCGCTTGTGAATCGACTGGATTCCGGCAAAGAGAATGCGCGCATGAATGTCCCGCTGCTTCAAGCCTGCGGAGTAAATGCCAGCCGGCGCTTCCGGCCAGAGCTTTTTGAGCTCGGTGTAGTTTTGCTCGATCAACTCCCGCACATGGGTCACGATCAGAATGCGTTGATCCGGATATGCCTTAAGCACCCCTTCAACGAAGGTCGCCATGACCAGTGATTTGCCGCCAGCCGTCGGGATCACCACCAAAGGATTACCGGTGGCTGCATGAAAATAGTTGTAGATACCTTGGATGGCACCGCTTTGATACGGACGCAAGGTCAGACTCATGTTCGTTCTCCTTCATAGGTGTTCGCATATTTGTTCATACCGGTGTCGCGCCAGCGATTCCCACTGGCGAACTCGTACTCGACCCAGTCCTCGCCTGCGTCGATTTGCATGCCCGGCACAAGCGCCGGGATAAAGAGGTGCACGGCGCATGCAGCACGCTGATCAGCCTCGGTCAATCGACGGTCATGCCTCGCACAGTGCCACCCGCCATCTATGGGTGTTGCGTGCAGACAGGTACGACAATTCACTTCAGGCGCAGCGGCATCCGGTTGATTGCCATGACAGACAGGAGCGTGATCACACATTCGGCACTGGAACCACGCGGGATCGGTACTGATACGTGGAGGAGGCATCGCTGAAAAGATGACCCGTTCGGCTTTGCTCATGAGTCCTTGCGCGAAAATTGAATCCGCCTCGATGCGCTCGATATACACATCGTCCGTGTCTTTGCAGACCGCTAAGTACATTGCTCGAGTTAAGCCCATCAAATGCATGTAGGTCTGCATCTGGGCAAAGTGCAGTGGCTTGCTATCCCGGACTTTCTTGGCCAGCAGATCGTTGAAGCTCTTGACTGAGTGGGTTTTAAACTCAAGAACATGCCAGGTCTTCGGCGCTTCCAGCAGGTTGAGCGCGATGCCATCAAGCGAGCCACCAAAGTGACCACCATGCGCCTGAACCCGAAACTGCCGTCCGGTTTCGGGGTCAACCTCCAAGACCGTGGCCCCCGTTCGACGAAGGTTCTGAACCAGCCGGGCCTCTTCAAGCTGTCCGGTTTCAAACAGACGAAGAAGCCTGCCCGGATGACGGGTACGTGTCACCCACCGAAAGTCGAACCAGATTGCGCGCTCGCACTCCTTACCAATCACTGACGCTCCCAGATGACTACGAAAGCCGTCGTTTGCATCTGCTTCGTACGCAGCAAAGATCGCCTCTCTGGTAGGAGATGTCATCGTTGGAAGTTCAGCCATGCTGTATCTCCCTCTCGGCCTGAAGGGCACGAGCGCGACTCACCGCCGCTTGCCAGCGATCTTCGTCGCAATCAGCACGCAATACCTCAATCAGCGCGTCCTTGAATCGCTCTCGATGACCACCGCCCTGCCCGGCACTGAGCTTTGCAAGCTGCGCTGTCAGGTGCACCATCTCCTGTTGCTTCAACCGCAGTGCGGTCTTGGCACGATGAAACCATGTCGGGTCCAACGATTTTTTCTCTGTCTGGCGACGAATATCGGTCGTAGCGATCTGAATACGAATCGAGGCCATTTCGTCTTGAACTGCAGCCAGCCGATCGCGACAGCCCTGCACCGTGCTGGGCAATCGCATCGGCATGTCCGAAGAGGCATGCTCATACATGGCAGCTGCCCCTTACGCCTGGCGCTTCCAGGGCAGACCGTTAGCTGCCGGACTTGTCGTAGGTGCAGCGGCAATAGCCTGAGCAGCGACCGGCGCCGTTGGTCCCGTTGCCGGAGCCGCTGCGCGCGGCACCGCACCGCTTGCACCACCCCTCGGCAGATAACGAACGGAATTTGATTCACCGTAGGCACCCTTGGGCGGACGCACCCGTACATCAAGGATCATTGGAATCAGATGTAACTGTTCAGAGTTGTTGACCTGCAGCTTGCCGACCGCGCGACAGATTGATGAGAGGGTTCGCTGCGCAATCTGTACAGCATCAGGATTTGCGTTGATCAGATTAAGGCGATCAAAAAGTTTTCTTCCGGCGTACTGCCCCTCCAGGATGTCCAGCTCCAAGTACAGGTACTGACCGGCACCGTCCTTGGTAACGCGCATTTCGCTGGTTACAATGTGGCCAAGGTATTTTCCCGGAGGTAGTACGTCGTAGCCGTTGCTGGGTTCAACAGCCGATGCATCAAATGTTTGTCCGAATGAAGCCATGGTGATTTCTCCTTTTTCAGGTGCGAGTGGTGGTGGGTGGGTTAAGCGTCGAATGCAATGATTCAGGCATGGCCTGCGCAAAGGCGGACCATTCAAGCGGTAGCAGGTCAGGTAGGTCGTAGCGGTTTTTTGCGAGAAAGGCCGGGCGTTCGACCGTATGGATTACACGCTCGCCGGAGCCCACCGCACGGCTCACCTTTTTGTTGAAACCAACATCCGCCTTCACGGTCGAGATGCGGTAGTTTGCGAAGAGCACAATGTCAGAGTGCTCTTGCAGCAACGCGGCGGCGCGTGCATGGAGCTTGATCACATACCGGTCGTAAGGGTCGTGTTCAGGACTATCGAATCTTTTGATGTCTGTATGAGCAATCTGAACGACGGTCATGCCACGATCGTCACGCAATGCGTTCAACCCATCGATGTACTGGCGCCAGAGATTTAACGCGGCCACGTACCCTTTGCCGTACCCCGCGTCTTCGATCGAATTCCAACCGTTTTCCCGGCAGGCCTTGGCCCAGACCAGCGGCTCTAACCAGTCGACGCTGTCAATCACCACCGTGGCAAAGTCGTGCTGCTCGGTGTATAGCGCAGCCAGCGCCTCCATCACTTCCTCGAAAGTTCGAGACAGTGGGAAGTTGGCAGCCGATAACGTTCCCAGACCTTCCTCTGTCTGGATAAAAACCGGCTTGTTCGCTTGCGCGGCAAAGGTCGTCTTACCTACGCCCGCAACACCATGGATCAATAGTCGTGGCGGCTTGATCGTGCCGGCTCGGTTTAACTGTGCGAGAGAAATGGCCATCAGACTGCCTCCCCGAACTGACTATCGTTGGCGGCCTCTGGGCTTTCACCATCGACAATGCGCTCAAGCTTGTAGGTCGGCTTACCTGCTTTGATCGTGCGCGCAGGCTCAAACAATTCCCGCACAGCGGGCGGCCAAGCGCCGAACTTGGTCTCGGACACCTTGACCTCGATACCCACATAGTCCTCTGGGTTCTCACCCCACTTGCGTAGCGCTTCGACAGCGTCTTTCAGCTTTCGCTGATCGTATTCAGGACGCTTAGGCAAGTCAGCGATGACAACAAATCCCTCTTCCTCAAAGCGTACGGTTCCGGTGGTCTTACCTGCATCCTGGCGCAATTGGTTAGCTCGGCTACCGAAACGGTGATGCATCACCGCCTGCAGAAACTGCTTGTACTGACGCGCAGATTCTTCAGCTGATGAGACGCGCTGAATCAGTTCGTTGAGCTCGGCAAGTGGCATAGCTTCGAGCTCTGCAATCATGAAATTGCCAACCTCTTCAAGGGTGTCGGGCTCAGGAATCATAGGGACGCTCCTTTTTTTAATGGGTTGTTTCCGGGGTTTCGACAGTGGTCGATGCATTCGTCTTGCGAAGACGGGCACGAATTTCAGGCGGTGTCAGCTTGCTGCTTGAGCGGATCGCGATATATCGGTAATGGCCATCGGCAACCTTCAGGCTGAACAGATGCACCAGGCCCAGTTCGCAAGCGATCCAGGCACGTCGAGCAACGGAATGCAGCCGGTTGCGTTCTTTCGTACCCAGGCCACTGCCCGACTCGGAACGATCGAGCAGCAGAAATCCTTCGTGGTACTGAATCGACTGCCCGACCAGGGCATCCCCGATCCAGTTGGCGAATCGCTCTTCGGTCAGCTGTTCGGTCGGCACATACACGGCCTGCAAGGCCGTCTTACCGACATCAACACCCAGCCCGAGGTAGCTGCGTGTGGTTTCAACGATTGTTTTTGCATGCGACATCATTTCTCCAGGCATGAGTTGGCCTACCAACGCGGCCCCGAGGGGCGCGGTGTTTGCGTTTCTTGAAGGTTTTTACGGAGCGAGGTGCCTGGTTTTCTCAAGCACCCCGCGATGGGTCAGCTGATCGTCCGGATGCCAAACATGCGCAAGTGCATCTGCAAGTCGGCAACACGGCGGTAGAAGGTGGCGCTGGACATCCCAGAGGCCTTTGCGGCTGAGGGCAAGTCCAAGTGTGAGACGAGCAGCTGCAAAAGACTTACTTGCTCGCCACTCATACAAGACAGGGCTTTTTTGATATCGCTTACCGTTTCTGTTTCGGCAAACAAATCCGCATCATCCGCCCACATGGGAATACTTGTTTCAAATTGCTCGGTACTTGAAGATTCAGCGTTGTTGTCGTTTGCAGCATTTCGCTGGGATACGAAGGTGATCCGTGCACGATCTTTCTTTAGAGCCGAAATGAATTCAGCTGTTCTATGCTCGGAGACTACACCTGTGAAAGTTCCGGGGCTCCCCTTGCTAGGGTCAAACTGTGCAGATCGTTCCAGCAGATCCAGCACGATTTCTTGATACAAGTCCTCTCGCTCTGCCGAGCTAAGTCCAGCTGACAAAGCAGCTCTATAAGCGCGAGTTTTAGCTGCGCTGATAGTTGCCCTAAATAAAGACTCATTTGCAGCTTCCAGACATGGCGAAGGCTCAAAATCATTATTTTTGTTGATTCTGCTTCGAGGGAGATTATTTTTCCTTTGCACGATTTCGGCTCCGTTTGCACATTCACGGAACCGATCATGACGGTGTTAATCCAAGATTAAAACATCTGTCCGGCGGTCACCGCACAGCCTCAAATGGACACCGCACGCTCGCCGCTGGAGGGCGTACGTTCCCTGCCGATATCGGAAAGCGTACGGTCTCCCAAGGAGACCGTAAGTAAGTGTCAGCGGAATCGAATATTGTTGTTTCTGGCAAACGCTCTTATCCAATCAGCAACAGTTCTATGGCTTCGCTTATGTCCTTGCTTTGCCAACACATCAACGTAGTGATCAGCAGCTTTCTCGGCACTATCAAAGAGACGCGGATTTTTTGCAAAATCATCCAAAACAGACTGCTTGATGTTTCTATTATCTTGATGGCGAATATCGTTGTTTGCTTCTGACCTTTCACGTCTGAGTGATTGAGCTTCTGCCTGCTCTTCCTTCCTAATTTCTTCACGTAGCCGGTCATAATCAGCTTTTGTAATTTTTACTGCAGCGCCTGCTTGTAGCTTTTCTATTTTTTCTTGATACCTTCGCTCTACTCGATCAACATCACGCAACTTTTCTGAGAAGCATACTGATTCAGTAGCGTTAAAGAGTTTTCGGGAGAGACTAGCGACTTCACTAGGACTATATTGCTTACTTTCTCGGGGGACATATCCAAACGGTTTTACCTGAATCGTGAAATTCAAGTCGCGAGCATACTCAGCCAAGATGCACAAAGTGTAAACAGCAAAGTACTCGTACTCTTGTACGTCGTTAACCTCAACGGCTTTTGGGTCAAATCCCCACGCCAAAGCTTCAACAAGTGCATCTAATTCAGGGGTGTTGTCTGATGTATGAATGTCGTATTCATCATAGGCTTCATCCGCAAAATCAATAAAATTTCCATCATCATCGCTTTCCAGCAAACGGAAATTACGATCGCTTCTAATTTCTTCGAGCTTCACTTCCCGTTCATGCTCGAAATAATGTTCTATTAAATACGCAGCATCGGTTGCTATTGCTTGAATGTCTTCGGCAGATCGATTGCCTAATCTTAAAATCGACCGGGCACGCATTGCGATATTTCCGGCTTCATGAAAGGGAGCCCACGGCAACTCCCCTTTTAGGGGGTCAAAATATTCGAATTGACTATAGTGACGCATAGGCTAATCTTTCTTTACGGTTAATTATTATATTTTTTGCAATTTTAAATTGCGCCCGAATACAGACGATCTTGCATTGTGTCACCAGGACAAGCTCTGAGAAAGCTTCAGTCGTGCGGCGGTATGAACCTTCATGCCAGCCAACACCCCGAATCCACCTGCACTGAAGCTCACTGAGCGCTCGCCCGCCGCCATCGTCGGCGCGATCCTCGCCATGGCGGTAATTCGCCTGCACGACCGCCAAGATCAACTTGATAACCTGACCGAACAGAGCGTTAGTACGGGGTGTCCTGACCACCAAGGAGAACCCCAGTGACTGAATCTGTAATGGCCCGTGTAGCCAGCCTGCCGAACACGACCACGCCCGAGCTAAAGCAAATGTGGCGCGACCTGTTCCACCAGGAGCCGCCTCCGTTTAATCGCCGCTTCCTCGAAACCCGGCTCGCTTACCGCATTCAAGAACTTGCCTACGGCGGGCTAAAGCGTGAAACCCAGAAGCGCCTGGAACTTTTGGGCGAAAAGCTCGATGGCGGCAAGAAGGAAGTCAGACGCCGCCGTCAGGACAACCGCCCGATTGCAGGGACACGCCTGATCAGGGAATGGCAAGGAAGCCCCTGCGAAGTCTTGGTCGGTGTCGACTACTTTGACTATCAGGGGCGGCGATATAAATCGCTCTCCAGCATCGCCAAAGCCATCACCGGCACGAACCGAAATGGTTGGGCCTTCTTCGGGCTGGTATCGGCAAGGAGTGCGGGATGAAGGCTGAGCGACGTTCAATCTGCGCGGTCTACACGCGCAAGTCGACAGAAGAAGGGCTTGACCAGAACTTCAACTCATTGGATGCACAGCGGGATGCCTGCGAAAACTACATCGCCAGCCAAAAGTCAGAAGGATGGGTCTTGTCGCGGGAGCGGTATGACGACGGCGGATTTTCGGGCGGGAATATGGACCGCCCCGGTCTGAAAAAATTGCTCGAGGATGTGCGCTCGGGCTTGGTCGACATCATCGTGGTCTACAAGATCGACCGGCTCTCCCGGTCTCTGGCTGACTTCGCCAAGCTGGTCGAGATCTTCGATGAGCACAAGGTAACTTTTGTGTCGGTGACGCAGTCCTTCAACACAACCACGTCCATGGGCCGACTCACGTTGAACATTTTGTTGTCGTTTGCCCAGTTCGAGCGTGAACTGGCAAGCGAGCGTGTACGCGACAAGATCGCTGCCTCCCGCCAGCGTGGCATCTGGATGGGGGGCATGCCCCCGCTTGGTTACGATGTAATCGAACGAAAGCTCATACCTAATCCTGTCGAAGCGCAGATCGTGCAAGAGATTTTTAAGCGATTCGCCGCTTTGCCCTCAATGGCCACATTAGTTCGTGATTTACGAGCGAGGGGCGTGACCACGAAAGCGTGGACAACTTCTAAGGGTATTGAGCGCAAAGGCAAGCTGATCACGAAAGGTTTCGTCTACAAGCTCTTCAAGAACCCGGTGTATATAGGAATCGCCGCATACAAAGGCAACCAATATCCTGGCGAGCATCAAGCAATCATCGATCAGCGATTGTGGGACACCGTGCAGGAACTTCTTAGGGCTGGTGACAAACACATCAAGGGCGGTATCGCTCCGAGAAAAACTAAAGCACCATCCATCCTACGCGGACTGCTATTTTCTCCGGAAGATCGGGCCTTCACCCCTGGTTGGACTAGTAAAGGATCAAAGCAGTATCGGTACTACATCAACACGGATGCCATCAAACTCGGGAAAGAAGCATGCGAAGTTCGCCGCATACCGGCCGGCGAGATCGAAGGCGTTGTAACCGAGCAGATTCGCAGCATCTTGAAAGCACCTGAAATCCTTGCCGCTGCCGTCCGTGAAGTGACCATGACCAGGTCGGACATCAGCGAAGCAGAAGCCATCCAAACACTGCAAGCGATAGATCAAGTCTGGGATCACCTGTTCCCAGCAGAGCAGTCGCGCATCGCGCATACGCTGATCGATCGAATAGTCGTACGCAAGGGCGGGATCAGTATCGAGTGGAAAACTGCGGGCATGCCAAAACTGCTACGCGATTCGATAATACAACCCAGTTTTAAGGAGGCCGCATGACCTCAAGAACTTCAGTATCTGAAACTACGCATATCTCAATGACCTTTCGATCCCGGGGTGGCAAGACGGTCATCGTCCTGCCTGACGGCTCTCGCGGGGTAGCCCGGCAAGAGGCAACAATCGACAACACCATGGTCAAAGTGATCGCACGAGGATTTCGATGGCAGCGTCTACTATGTAACGGTACGTACTCGACCATCGAAGATCTGGCCGCCGCAGAGAAAATTAACCCCTCCTACGTCAGCAGGATTCTCAGACTGGCTTACCTATCGCCAAAAATCGTACAGGCGATTTTGGACGGTAAACAGCCGGCGTGGTTAACGATGAAGGACCTACTCAGACCGCTCCCTGCCGATTGGTCCGAGCAAGAGCAAGTCCTGTTACGCAAATCGACAAAAATGGACGCAAGTGCGAATTAATCACCAATATGAAACCAAGCGCTTTCAGGCAAGGCTCGCAAAAACTCCGCGACCCTATCCAATGCATTGTGTTTTTGTGCCCACTCAATATGTTCCTGCAAACGAGCTGCCTTAGCCAGAGGCGCTGAACACCACCACGCAGCCAAAATTAAAGGGAGCGGCGGCATCCATCCAGAACCATCTCTTTGTTTTTCTGGAAGCATCTCCCAAAGTTGATTCCAGTGGTCTGGCAACGGACAAATCCGATTGTTAGCCTGGCAATATTCAATCAGCAGTTTGGCCACTTCATTGCTCATTTTTTCCCTGAATATTTAGCATAATGAATGTTATGGCCTACTCAAATAAATCGTCTAAACCGATCTTGATTTCCTGCAAGAAAATTTGACCACTCTAAAATTCCTCTCGCCCCTAGTTTTCGGGCAACACGCTCAGTTTGAAGCTTAAGATACAACTCAAATTGCAGGGGGTTCAATTTAAAGCCATCAAGCTTTCTGAAAATTTTGCTTGGCAACCCATCAGTCTCCCGCCACATCCTTGGTGATAACGTGTGTGAATCATAGCTAGATAAAAAATCTTCCTTCGTCGGATCCACCCCGACTAGCAGCAGCAAAAGAAGGGCTGGTACGTGCCAATCTGAAAAACCCGGGTAGCAACCTGCTCCTCCCATTAGATGGAAGTACTCGTCGATTTCATTAAGCAAGCTTTCTAAAAAGTATTGATCGTTGGAAGTTTTTAAAAGTTTCATTTTTTCAGTCCCTAGGTCTACGCTGCAATTTTTAAAAGAGCTGCGTGGATTTTTTTTAACTGATGCCGATCGATGAAAAACTGGGCTTTTGATTGCCTTGCCTGCGGATCTTTTGCGCCAGCGAATACCGTCTCAAATTTCAGTTCGACCGTGTTATTCGGCGTTTCAAGTTCGCGCACCGTGAGAATGGTTTCGAAGTCAGCAGTGGTGGCGATTCGTATTTCTTGGCGAGCTAGTTGCTTTTCCATATCAATCTCCTCTTTAGCCGGATTTGACAAAGTGTAGGGGTCGGCAAGCTGGATCAAATCCCCCCGGTCCTTTGCTGTAGAGCGGACCAGTCTCGTGGGTTATCTCAATAAAACCAATTCAGGCACGCAATCCGCACCGCACCAGACAATGGCGTTTTGTTCTAGCGACCCGCCAAGACACTTCGCAGCTTCAAGCTCAAGTCCCAGAATCAGGAAGCTGGGCTCGCCCGGCCAACCACCGGTCGGATGCTGCCCAACGCCGACAAGGTATTCGAGACCGCGTTGATTTAGCTCTTTGGCAAGTTCATCCTGGCGACGCTGGTTCTCGTGCGCAGGCAGCTCTTGGCTAAGTGGATTACAAGCGGTGATGAATGCAGCACAAGTGACTTTGTGGCCGTGGTAAAGCGCTAGCAGCTCTGAGCTAGCCACGCCTACGGTAATCACAAACGGATCCGTCCCGAACACCCTGTATTCGGTCTCGCGGTAGGCTTGGACTAAGCCCGGAGCAAGCGTAGATTCTGAAAACAAAAAACCCTCCTTGGTAGGAGGGTCGACGCTGTGCCGCTTGGTTGTCCCGTAAAGGAGACCACATCCGCTCTCGCGACCCACCTTGCCCGGCGGGCAGGTTGGTATGGGCGTCGACCCAACTCTCGATGCTGGTATGAGTGTAGCTGAATTATTTTCGGGTACGCAAGGCTCAATAGGTGAGCCTTTCATTCGTCATCATTTCCATTTGGAAACAATCGTCAGATTCGGTCTACGGTCCAATATACTGACTATATTCGTTTCTTGGGGGCAACCTAGAAGACCAGCTGACAACGCCATCATGACCATCGGGGAGGTCGCCGACTACCTCAAGGTCACCGAGCGAACGATCTATCGGCTAGCGGGAGCCAAGCAGATCCCTGCCTTTAAGGTGGGGGGGGAGCTGGAGTTTCTCAAAAGTAGATCTCGATAAATGGATTCAACAACAGTCAACTCAGACAGACAAAAGGATGACGAACGCCACTGAGACTGAATCCAGAGTATGAAAGAAAATTAATAAAAAAATCGGAGAATTTTTTGTTTTTCATAAATGTGCAAGTACGGACCTCAAGAAACTTAGGTCTAAAAGATAAGGCCTGCCGAAATAAAGGCAAGCGAGTGTCCTTAGCATGAAAAGCATATTGAACAAGCTACTAAAAATAGCGGTCGCAAATGGCGTTGAGGCTGCGATAAAGCTACATATTGCAAAAGGTGATGATCTCAATGCCCGTGATGACGCAGGCTATACGCCGCTCATGATTGCGGCCAGAAAAAAACAGACCAACGCTTGTAGACTGCTGCTAGAGAACGGCGCCGACCCGCCTTTGACGTAGTTAAAGGTTCAAAAGTGTCTAAGGGTTGGGGAGCAGGTCACTGCCCCTAGATTTAAAAGTAGAAACCGTTAGGCAAATCGTCAACCGAGGTTATCCCGGTTCCGGGGTGGCAAAGTCCTCGATCTTTACCCGCCGGAAGCGCCAGATCAACGTTTGAATAAATTGGAGCGTACGTCAGTCGCAGACAGGGACGATTCCCAAGATCCAGCCTCACGTTTTACCTCGGCAGCGATCATATCCGCCAGATCGCGCTGCCAAGTCGCCCTGAGGTCGAACCGGCTGATCATCCATAACTCCGCCTGCAGATCCGGCCGCGTGTCAGAGACTGTTCTCAGCGTCGGATACTCCCGGGCCAGCATTTCCGGCATGATCACGACGCCTTGTCCCAGTTCACACAGCTGTGCCAGCAGCAGGAAACTGTCCGACCAGGTGACGACATCGCCATTGACCTCGAAATCCGAAAAATTGATTTCGCCGTACCGGAAATTGTGGTCGTTCTGCGAAAACTTCAGGTTCATCGCCAGTTGCCGGTGACGTACCTGGTCTGGAGGCAGCCCGCACGCTGCTATACGCTCCAGATAAGATTGACTAGCATACGCATTCACGCTCACACTGCCCAATTTCCGGATTCTGACCGATCCCATGCTTTGCATCGGGCGGGCCAAGCGGATCGCGATATCGACCTGGTCTTTTTCGAGATCGACGAAGTGCGTCTCCGTGGTGATGTTCAGCACGATGCCAGGATACCTCTCCCGGAATTCGTTAAAGACGGTAGCAAACCGGATCGCGAATGCATCCAATATCGTCAGACGAATGACGCCCGTGTTTTCCTTTCGGGTTCGGGAGAATGCGCGCGCCGAATCTTCCATTCGTTGTGCGGCCTGCACAAGGTCGTGCTGGTCAGCGGCGACTTTCCACCCCTGCTCAGTTCGAACAAACAGACTGCGCCCCATGTGCTGCTCGAGCGCGCGAATTCGCCGGCGCAGGGTGGAGTCGTCGATGCCTTCCAGCTCGGCGGCTATCCCGTAGTCGCCCTGTCGCTCCAGGGCGAGGAATGCGCGAATCAGGTCCCATTGATTGATCGATGCGTCATCGTCTTTCGTCATGCCTGGGCTCCTTGTGATCGCCACTGCCACCGAAGTCGGTTAGGGAAAACGAACCGATACCGCATCCCCGGTTGCGTACGTGCGGCATGCCAGCAACCATCCACTGGCTTCATCGTCCTCGTCCAATACCGAATTGCTGAGCCGTTCGACGCTTCCCGACTCCAACCGACACATGCAGGATGCGCACTCGCCTACATTGCATGCGTGCGGCACCGGCAGCTTCGCATGCATCATCGCGGCCAGCATAGTCTGTTTCGCGCGTACGCTCACCTGATGCGCTTGCCCCTTCAACATGACGGTCAGCGTGGACACTGCGGCGCTCTCTTCCGTCTCCGACTCGGCCGCCTGCACGAATTCTTCGCAGAAAATCTGCCCGGTGTCGCGACCATCGTTGATTAGTGATTTCCGGACCAGCTGCATGAAAGGATCAGGACCGCACAGATAGGCGTCACCGGAGCCTACTAGTTTTGCGAACTGCACCACATCGGATTCGGTAGGCAGGCCGTCGACTTCATCGTACCAAAATTTGATGTGCAGCCGACCGACATAACGGGCTTGGAGCGCTGCGAGCTCGGACATCAGCATCGCCGTGTCCCTGTTTCGGTTGGCGTAGAAAAGCGCGACGGCTGGCGCGCCGCTGGCAAGTGCCTGTCTGGCCAGCGAAAAGATGGGGGCGATCCCGCTGCCGCCGGCGAACAACAGCAGTGCCTGATCAGGATGGCGTAGCACGAAGCTGCCAGCAGGCGGAAAAACCTTGAGTACATTGCCCGCGCGGACCTGGTCGCCAACCCAGTTCGACACCAACCCGCCCTGCACGCGGCGCACGAGTACACTGACATGCGCTTCATTTGGGTCACTGGTGATCGAATAGCAGCGCCATTGCCTGTCGTTCTCCGGGCCGCCTTCGAGCGTCAGGTATTGCCCCGGTTTAAAGGCGAAGTGGGAGCGCTGCGCCTCACTGGGAAAAAAGCGAAGCAGGACGGCATCGCTGCCCTGCGGGACGACCTCGGCCACCTTCAGTGCATGAGCTTGCTTCATGACCCAAGCCTCACAGGAAGAAGGAGTTGTTACCCTGCGGGTAGTCGCCATCGAGCAGATTAATCTGCTTGAGTACGATCCTCAGCTCACCCGCCTCGCGCCGGAAGACGAACCCGTTCCATCCGCCGAGCGTGCGTCGGTGGCCGGCGCGCGATTCGGTGATCACGAAGTTGCAGCGCGCACGCCATTCGTCGTCCCGACCCGGCGTAGACCAGATTTCGAGGCCACTGAAAAGTCGTGAGGTACGCGAATGCGGAAGCTGAGAAAAAGCGAGTCCCGTGCGCAGGCGGGTGACCCGATCCAGCAGGCGGCGCCGGTCATGGAACTCCAGCGAGATCGTCTGGCGCAGGTCCGGCGCGGGTTGGCCCGACGGAATCCAATATGCGCATTCGTCGGACAGCAGGCCGAGCCAGACCTCAAAAGCCTGTTGATCCAGCAGCCGCGATTCAAGCGTGACCCTTCGAGTCAGCTCGCTGCTCATCACAGGATCGGCAGTCGGACGAATGACCGGCCGGTTCAGGTCTGCGGAAACCTCGCCGAGCCAATCGTAAAAGGCGTCATTCACATATTCGGATGACGGTTGATAGCGCGGAGATGCCGCCTGGGTTGTAGCCTGGTTCATGCTTCCACCTTCGATTTATTGACGCTCAGGGTCGGGTTGGCTTTCATCAGTTGCTTCCATTGCGCGTAGTACGCGCGCATGTGCAACTCCGAGGTAACCGGCCCGACCATCAAGCCATCCTCATTGAGGACATCTTTTCCGGTTTCGACATGGCGGCTGATATCGATCCACTCATCCTCCGGACTGATCGCGATGCCGCGATGGCACTCCTCGAAATTGGTTGCATCGTCCATCTCTCCCATCACGGGAAAATCTTCCTGCGTGCGCATGCGCATCGTATTGAGCTCGGCGTCGGCATCCTTGCGGCGCGTTGCGTACCAGTGCATGGCGGTCGCCGCGGCGCGTAATGGCTGGATGACCTGTATCTGGTTGCCGATCAACAGCAAGTTCGGGAATATGTTCAGGTTCATGCCCGCGCCAACCGCACTTTCCAGCGTCGCCTTTACTTTGTCCGGTTCGACACTGCCCTGCACGTGCTTCTCAAAATTTTCACGCCCCGGTTGCGGCCGCTGCTGCTCCCAGGCGTTGTTGAGAAACATGTCCGGTCTCTGGTCGATCACCGTGTGGCCATTGCCGAGTGAATAAAGATGCATGTTGGAGCGGTCCGCGTCGGCGAAATAGGACATGTCTCCGCCGCCATAGCGCTCGTTCGTCATCACCAGTAGCGACTGGTGAGAGAAAGGCACGTGGTAACCGTCGCCCGCATTGTCATACACCATCTTCCAGTTGCATTCGAGATGGAAGCGCTGCGCGCCGGACACCACGATATTGTCCGCACCGCCCTGATGCGCGATCCATTCGTCGAGGTAGCGACGTGCGCCGCCCAGGTGATCTTCAAGCGCGGGCACATCTGGGTTCAGCGTCGCAAACACGAAACCCTTGTACGAAGCGACCTGCGCCGGCCTTGCGAGATTCAACGGTCTTTTTTTGAATTCGGGGCCATAGGCAGTCTTTCCCGGAATCCCGAAAAGCTGTCCCTGGTTGTCATATTTCCAGCCATGATAAGGGCAGGTAAAGCCGGAACCATTACCGCGGTGTTCACGGCAAACCGTCGCCCCGCGATGTGAGCAGCGATTGGCAAATACGTTGACCTTGCCGCTGTCGTCGCGTGTCGCGATGAATTCGCGCGTACCCATCCAGACCTGCCGGAAATCGCCGACATTCGGAATTTCGCTTTCATGCAGCAGGTATACCCAGGTCGCGGCAAATACATGGCTCATCTCGTGGGTAAAAATGCTGTCGCTGGTATAGATGCTGCTGTGGACACGGTAGTCCTGTACCAGCCAGTCCCAGTCCGTGTCGATGGATTTGATATTGATGACGTTATTCATGATGTGGTTTCAATGGATTGGAATCAATCTGGTCGCCTGCGAATTCACAGCCGCCCTTCGTCGAGTAGGCGGCGCGCCAGTGCGACCAGCGATTCGCGATGTACTGGCAAATGCGATTCCTGCAGTACCTGCTGCCAGGCCTCCTCATCGAAGAGCGGGCGATGGATCGGCATGAAATATTCCTGCAGCAGTTTTCCGTCGATCTCCGGGTGTCCCTGCACTGCGAAGAAGCGGTCGCCGATCAAGAAGACTTCATGCGGAATCGTTGTCGATCCTGCGAGCAGCGTGCTGCCGGAAGGAAGGCGGGTCACGCACTCACCGTGGCTTTGCACGACCGTGCAAGCCGAATTGACCGCCAGTTCGGGCATGCGCAGCGCATCCGGCGTCCAGTCCAGCGTTTCAACTCCCAGGCGAAAACGCCGGTCAGGATTGCGGCCGACTTCGCCGCCCAGCGCCACAGCCAGCGCCTGCGCACCAAAACAGATACCAAAGACCGGCGTGGAAGTGCGCGCCTCCACCGCCCGCAGGAAGTCCAGCAAGCGGGATACGAACGCAGTACCAGCATCATCAATGACCGATTTTTCACTGCCGCTGATGATGAAGCCGTCATAATCCAGCGCCTTTTCGATCAGGTCAGGATCGGCGGGCGTCAATACGTCCCAATGCTCGGACCCTTGGCTGAACTCTCGGACGATATGATCCCGATAGTCGAGTGACGCGACTTCAGAACACCATACAAGCGCATATCTTTTCATTTCGATTCCATGCGCCGCATGCTGCCCGCACGGACAGCATGCGGCATAGGCTTACATCAACTCAAAGTATTCACGATGCTCCCAGTCGGTCACATCGCCCTGCTGCATGTCGACCTTGCCCTCGGCAGTCTCGAAGCGCGTCCATTCGCTGCGACGCATGTGCAGCCAGTAATTGATGAACTGTTCGCCGAATGCCTCGCGGAACATTGTCGATGGCTCCAATGCGTCAAGTGCTCCCGCAAGGTCCGTCGGGAGCATCGGTACCTCGGCGGCATAAGGCGACTCCTGCAGCGGACCAGGGTCGAGCCGGCGGCGGATGCCATCGAGGCCAGCAAATACCTGCGATGCGAGGTAAAGGTAAGGGTTAGCCGCAGGCTCGCCGATGCGATTCTCGACACGACTTGCCGAGTCTTCCGGCGCCGCGATCACGCGTGCCATGGCGGCACGATTGTCGATTGCCCATGTGACGCGGTCAGGCGCCAGCGAATAAGGACGGCGTCGACGGTAGCCATTGATGGTCGGCGTGGTAAAGCTGGATGCTGCGCTTGCATGCTCGAGCAAGCCGCCGACATAGGCACGACCAAGGTCGGACAGCGGCTGACCTTCGGCCGGGATGAACATATTGCGGCCTGATTTCAGGTCGACCAGTGACTGGTGCAGGTGCCAGCCCGATGCATAAAAGCCCGTGATCTTCGGCTTGCACATGAAACTGGCCAGGTAGCCATTCCGGCGGCAGATCTGCTTGACGGCGTTACGGAACAACACCATGGTGTCCGCTACATCCAGTCCTCGCATCACATCGAAGGTAGTCTCCATCTGGCTGGGCGCCCATTCGTCCTCGATACTGCGCAGGGGCATACCGAGCGTGAGCAGGTGGCGGCGAATTTCTGCGACGATCGGCTCGACCTCGTCGAGATGGTTTTCCAGCAGGTAGGAGTAACCCTTAGCCACCGGCATCACCTTCGGCGGCGCGGCCGGGGTGCCGGGACCTCCCAGCGTCTCGGGATCGAGGCAGGGGTCGACAATTCGGGTCAGGTACCATTCGACTTCCAGACCGGCCATGAAGTCGTAGCCCTCTTTTCTCATTTCTGCGAGCGCCTTTTTCAGCAGAGCGCGCGGGCTCAGCGCAAACGGACGGCCACTGCGCATGTACAGGTCGGCCAGCATCCAACCCGTTTTGTCGGCCCAGGGCAAGATACGGAAAGTAGTCGGATCGGGCACCATCACCACGTTCGGACTGCCGGAAAGCTCGGAATCACCGAAGCCACCGCCCGGCTGGAACGGGTTGAACACGATAGCGCTAGCCGTATCGAAAAAGAACGGCGCCATCGTGATTTCCGAGCCGCTTGAGAAGGCGGATTTCAGCGCGCTGACAGACAGCATTTTCCCGCGCAGCAAACCATACTGATCCGGCCATGACAACCTGATCATTTGGATGCCTTCTTTTTCGATCCGGGACAGGGCTTCCTTGGCGGCTGCCTTTTGCTCGGCGGTCCACAAATTATGATGTTCGATGAATTTCTTGGACATTGTCTCGCTCCATGGTTTTAATATTTGCAACGGCATGGCCTTGACCCGGATGGCCGGGAAGCCCATACAGCGATGGCGATATTTTGCATAACGCCTATTCATCATCGCAATGAAGGGAGTGCAGGCAGAAGGCAAATTTGCGATTTGATTTCGCGCCTGCGCAATTTGAGTCAGGCCAAAATCAGTGCAGTGACTTTTTTCGTTGATTGGCCCTTAGAGGCTCCATCAAAATGAGCACCGCGAAGCGGTACGGTCGCTGGCAAGGCGGGGGCGTCGCAGACAGTACAGACGTAACGCAAGACGCCCTCAACGCAGACAGCGGCATTTTGATCGAGCCTCTTAAGCAATCTACGCGCAATGGTCAACTGGAAGTGAGGCCTCAATAGACGGGCCGCGTTATTCACCCAGAGTGAAGCGCCAGCGCTTTGTAGAAAATAAAGAAAGCCATCACCTCGTGAAAAGCCCAAAACAGTTTACCGGTTGCGCGTGCTCGCCCACTGCGGATGGGACGGCATGATCAATCGAATCTGCCGAATGCCCTTCCCCCGTTAATGGGGAAGAGACCGGGTGCTTCGGCGGGTGAAATAAAAAAGCGCCCCGAAAGGCGCTTATTCACTTGATCCTTGGCGGTGCTGAATTCTTCCAACGCCATGAAGCCCTTCTCTCGGCCGTGGCCGCTGCGCTTCATGCCACCGAACGGCAATTCCACGCCGCCACCTGCCCCATAACAGTTAATGAAAACCTGTCCGGTCTGAAGCTTTGCAGCCATTCTTTGCTGACGGCCGCCGTTCTCTGTCCAGACACCCGACACCAAGCCGAACTCGGATGAGTTTGCCAAACGAATCGCATCTTCTTCATCCTTGAATGGCATAGCGGCCAGCACTGGACCGAACACTTCCTGGCAAGCGAGCCTGTGGTCGCGCGGAACCGCACCGAACAAGGCCGGCGCAATGAAATAGCCTTCAGTCGAAGCACCTTCGGCCAATGAGCCGCGGGCAAGCAATGGCACGCCACTCGCAATCGCATGCTCGATGAAGCTGTTGACTCGTTCGAATTGTTTCTTGTTGACGATGGGGCCGCAGTCGAGGTCCTGCTCTGGCGTGCCCACCTTCACCTGCGTAAAGGCTTCCGCGACGAGTTGCATGAAGCTCTCGTAGATCTCTTCTTGTACCAACAGACGGCTGCCTGCCGAGCAGGTCTGGCCGGCATTCTGCGTGATTGCCTTCACGATAATTGGCACCGCCTTGTCGACATCGACATCGTTGAACACGATTTGCGGCGACTTGCCGCCAAGTTCTAGCACACAGGGCACCGCATTCTTTGCGGTCGCCTGCTGCACCAGCGTGCCGACTTCGGGCGAGCCGGTAAAGGTCGCGAAATTGATGCCTGGGTGTGCAGTTAGCGCAGCGCCCGCTTCATGACCATAGCCAGTCACCACATTCAGCGCACCAGGCGGCAACCCCGCTTCGACGAACAGTGCCGCCAGCTTCAGCGGCGACAGACAGGCATCTTCGGAAGGCTTCAATACGCAGGCATTCCCCATCGCGATCGCCGGTCCGAGCGTGCGGCCAAACATTTGGGCCGGATAATTCCACGGGATGATGTGCGCGGTCACGCCATGCGGCACGCGCACCACCTGTACGTTGTAGCCGTTTAGGTACGGAATTTGTTCGCCGTGGATTTTGTCGGCAGCGGCGTTCCTGAGAGCCTATGCGGCAATTGCCCAGAATCTTGAAGAGACAGGATATTCAGCGGCTGACATTGCTGCGCTCGATAAAGAAATCGAGTTCTACAGCGACACACGCACTGCGATCAAAAAGCATTCAGGCGAAGAGCTGGACATCAAGCCTTATGAGGCGGATATGCGCCACCTCATCAACACTTACATCCAAGCAGATCCGGCAGAGAATTTGGGCAACTTGAGCTCGCTCTCGCTGACCGAGCTGATCATTGAAACTGGCATCCACGATGCTATTGCCAAGAAGCTCAACCAGAAGGGAAAGCTGTCAAAAAATGCGATTGCTGAAGGCATCATCAATAACGCACGCAAAACGATTATTCGTGACCAGCTCACTGATCCGAAGTTTTACGACGAGATCTCCAAGCTTCTCGAAGACCTGATCAAGCAAAAGCGCGACGACACTACGGCTTACGAGAAATTTCTCCAGAAGGCCGAAGAGTTGGTGAAAAAGATGGCAGTAAAAAATATGGGAAGCCATCCCCATCTACTCAACGGCCACCCAGAGGCCATCGCCCTTTTCAACAATCTGGCGAGTATTGCTGCCACAACTTTCGTTTGTCCGGCTGATGAAGACGCCAAGGCGACGCTCGCGCTTGAACTCGATCAGGCGATGCGCGAGCAGGCACCGGCAGGCTGGAAAGGCGATGACACCAGGGAGAAGCAGGTACTCAATGCCCTGTTCCCCATCATGTCTCGTGATCGCGTGGCGACGCAGGCCATTTTTGAAATCATCAAGAACCAACCGGGGTACTGATGAACGAGACGATCCAACTGGGCGAGATTTCGATAACGGTGACCAGGAAGGATATCAAGAATGTCCACCTCACCGTTCATCCGCCTGATGGACGTGTGACCCTTGCCGCCCCAACCAACACTCGCCTAGAAGTAGCGCGTGCCTACGCGATCTCCAAGTTGGTCTGGATTCGTGACCAGCAGAGAAATCTTGTAGACGCATTAATTACGTAAATTCTGCAAATTAGTTGGAACCTGAGGTACTACGTTCAAAAGGTACGGCGCCAAAATCCCGATTTTTATGCAACCCCCTCCCGCCGTACCATGGCGAAAAAGTCAGGAGGTTCTGAGACGAAACGGAGTTTGAGACGGGTTTCGGGGGCGGGTAACGATGGGGTCAGTCAGGAGCCCACAGCAAAAAGCCCCGCACTATGCGGGGCTTTGAGCGCCTTCTAATTCGCCTGAGCGAGTTAGAAGGATTTGTCTTGGCGGAGAGGGGGGGATTCGAACCCCCGATAGGCTATGAACCTATACACGCTTTCCAGGCGTGCGACTTAAACCACTCATCCACCTCTCCGGAATTCGTGCCGGACGCGTGTTTCCGGACGAAGCCTGCAATTATAGCAAACCTTTCCAACGCCACACGAGACTATGATCCAGGACTTGTAGATATGGCATCGGATAAGGCCATTTGCCAAGTCAGGCGGTCACCACGCGCGTCCTGATTTCGACATGCATCATCTTCTTGATGGCTGCGAAAATTGCCGAAATATTGCTCATCGTCGGATTGCCTGTGGCCGAGAGCATGCGATGCAAGCTCTTGGCAGGCTTGTGGACTTCGTGGGCAAGATTCTCGAAACCCACAGTTGCATTCACCAGATCACGCAGCACCAGCCTTGCCGTGTCCGGCTCGCCATTGATAAACAAGACAATAGCCTCGTCAAGCAATGCCCGCGCAAATTTGGGATCTTCCTGCACTCGGGACGCGACGGTCTCCCTGAAATCTCTGGTCAGCGCCATGCTTACTTCCCTCTCAATACTTGCAGCTTCCGCCTCTTGTAATCGCCCCACAATGCCAGCGCGTGGTCGATGTCTCTTTGCTGTCTTTTCTTGGTCCCGCCTCCCAACAACAAGAGGAATTTGAGACCGTCCTTCGCAAGGTAAATTCGGTAGCCTGGGCCCGAGGCAATCTTGCACTCGCCTATGCCGCGAAACCACTCCACCGCAGACAAGTTGCCTTGCTCCAAGCGCGCAATAGCGATCGTCACTTTGGCAGCGGCGACAGGATCCAGGGACTTGAACCAGTTGGCAAAGGGGCTGCTTCCATCTGGCAAAAGCAGTTCGTCGACCTGAAAAGTCATGCTCTACAATGGTAACATTAAAGTTACTATTGTAGGATCCCAGCGGGCATGCCGAAAGTCAAAGATCAGCGCACGTTGGAAGAAAGTGACAAAAAAAAGCCGCTTCACCTTTCGGTGAAGCGGCAATCCGGTAATAGGGCTATCGGAGTCAGCCCTACGACCTTCCCCCACAAACTCGTACTACTTCAAGCGTTACTTCTCAACCTTGCTGCGCCGGCAGCCGATAGCCACTGCCGGCGCTACATGCTTCCTCAGCTCGCTTGCTTGAGCTGATCCAGGATCGCCGGGTTTTCCAGCGTGGACACGTCCTGGGTGATCTCTTCGCCCTTGGCCAGCACGCGCAGCAGGCGGCGCATGATTTTACCGGAGCGGGTTTTCGGAAGGTTATCACCGAAACGGATCTCTTTTGGCTTGGCGATGGGACCAATTTCCTTGCCGACCCAGTCACGAAGCTCTTTGGCAATTTTTGCCGCGTCGTCGCCGTTCGGGCGGGCGCCCTTCAGCACGACGAAGGCGCAAATCGACTCGCCGGTCGTCGGGTCGGGCTTGCCAACCACGGCCGCCTCGGCCACCAGGTGGTTGGCGACCAGCGCCGACTCGATTTCCATCGTGCCCATGCGGTGACCCGACACGTTCAGCACGTCATCGATACGACCGGTGATGGTGAAGTTGGCCGTGTGCTCGTCGCGCACCGCACCGTCGCCGGCGAGGTAGAGCGTGCCGCCCAGCTCGGCCGGGAAGTACGAGGTCTTGAAGCGCTCCGGATCATTCCAGATCGTGCGGATCATCGACGGCCACGGACGCTTGACGACCAGGATACCGCCATGGCCGTTCGGCAATTCGTTACCGGCTTCATCGACGATCGCGGCCATGATGCCCGGCAGCGGCAGCGTGCACGAACCCGGCACCATCGGCGTTGCGCCCGGCAGCGGCGAAATCATGTGGCCGCCAGTCTCGGTCTGCCAGAAGGTATCGACGATCGGGCACTTGTTGTCGCCGACATTCTTGTAGTACCACATCCAGGCTTCCGGATTGATCGGCTCGCCGACCGAACCCAGCAGGCGCAGGCTCGACAGGTCGAAGTGCTGCGGATGGACTTTCATGTCTGCGTCCGAGGCCTTGATCAGCGAGCGGATCGCGGTCGGCGCAGTGTAGAAGATGGTGGTCTTGTGGCGCTGGATCATGTCCCAGAAACGGCCGGCGTTCGGGTAGGTCGGCACGCCTTCGAAGACGATCTGCGTTGCGCCCACGGCCAGCGGGCCATAAGCAATGTAGCTGTGGCCGGTGACCCAGCCGATATCGGCGGTGCACCAGAAGACATCGGACGGCTTGATGTCGAAGGTCCACTTCATCGTCAGCATGGTCCACAGCAGGTAGCCGCCGGACGAATGCTGCACGCCTTTCGGCTTGCCGGTAGAACCGGAGGTGTAGAGGATGAACAGCGGATGCTCGGCGCTGACCCACTCCGGCTCGCACTGGTCGGACTGCTTGTCCATTACCTCGTGCAGCCACAGGTCACGACCGGCGACGACCTTGATGTTGCCCTTGGTGCGCTGGTAGATGATGACGTTCTTCACGGCGTCGCAGCCGCCCATGTCCATCGCTTCGTCGACGATGGACTTCAGCGGCAGCTGCTTGCCGCCGCGGACTTGTTCGTCAGCGGTGATGACGGCTACAGCGCCGGCATCGATGATGCGCTCCTGCAGCGACTTGGCGGAGAAGCCGCCGAACACCACCGAGTGGGTTGCGCCGATACGGGCGCAGGCCTGCATCGCGCACACGCCTTCGACCGACATCGGCATGTAGATGATGACGCGGTCGCCCTTCTTGATACCAAGCGACTTCAGGCCGTTGGCCAGCTTGCACACCTTGGCGTGCAGCTCCTTGTAGGTCAGCTTGGTGACTTCGCCGCCGTCAGCCTCGAAGATGATCGCGGTCTTGTCCGCGTTGCCATTCGTGAGGTTGCGGTCGAGGCAGTTGTAGGAGACGTTCAGGTGACCGTCCTCGAACCACTTGTAGAACGGCGCCTGGGATTCGTCGAGCACCTTGGTGAAAGGCTTGTGCCATTCGAGGTTCTCCTTGGCCAGGCGGCCCCAGAAGCCTTCGTAATCACGCTCGGCTTCGGCGCACAGGGCCTTGTAGGCGTCCATGCCGGAAACCGCTGCATTTTTTACAAATTCCTCGGAAGGGTTGAAAACCCGATGCTCGTGCATCAGATGCTCGATCTCTGACATGTCGTCTCCAGATTGATAGTAATTTTCAGGGCACGATAAGGGGTCTCACTTACTCAAGGCTTACGAAGGCCCTGAAAAAAACGCGTTTCATGCCGAGCCAGCGCAGCTGTGCGACGGGGGAGCCGGCTAATTCAAGGCCGGGGCGCGAGTTACCGAGCCACCGACGTACGCGGGTTTGCACGATTGGCACCTCGCTTACATAACTACCCAGACTGGATTTTCCCGGTGCAAACCGGTCAGTCTGCGCCGATACGGCGTGTAAAATGTCGGGCTGCACAATTTGCTGCACAGCAAAGAAGCCAGCCAGCCGATGATTACCGAGAAAAAACCCGCACCGCCGATTCCGGCTCTTGCCAATTTCATATTCATGACCCGGTGGCTGCAGCTGCCGCTCTACCTCGGGCTGATCCTGGCCCAGGCCATCTACGTCTGGCATTTCTGGGTCGAATTGGTCGACCTGCTGGGCGCGCTGATGGGCAACAATACGGCGCTCGAACACATCCTGAAGGCGACCACCGTCGAGGGCCTGCCGCCTCCCACCAAGCTGACCGAGACCACAATCATGCTGGTGGTGCTTGGACTGATCGACGTAGTGATGATTTCCAACCTGCTCATCATGGTGATCGTCGGCGGTTACGAAACCTTCGTCTCCCGCATGCATCTCGAAAGCCACCCCGACCAGCCGGAATGGCTGTCGCATGTGAATGCCTCGGTGCTGAAGGTCAAGCTGGGCACGGCCATCATTGGCATCTCGTCGATACACCTGCTCAAGACGTTCATCAATGCCGGTGCCTATGACGCCAAGACCCTGCTCGCGCAATCGGGCATCCACGTCGTGTTCCTGGTGTCGGCATTGTCGATTGCATGGACCGACCGCATCATGGCCGCCAGCTTGCATGCGATGCAGGAAGAGCACTGAGCCGCCAAACCGGTTTTTTCATCTGCACCATTCGCACCACCAGCTTCATTCGAACCCTCCGACCTTTAGAGCCTGCCCGTCATGACCACCATCATCAAGCAAGACGACCTGATCGAGTCGATCGCCGCTGCATTGCAGTTCATCAGCTATTACCATCCGGTCGACTACATCCGCCATCTGGCACGTGCCTATGAGCGCGAGCAAAGCCCGGCGGCCAAGGATGCGATCGCGCAGATCCTGACCAACTCGCGCATGTGCGCCGAAGGCAAGCGCCCGCTGTGCCAGGACACCGGTATCGTCAACGTCTTCCTGAAGATCGGCATGAACGTGCGCTTCGAAGGCTTCAGCGGCTCGATCACGGATGCCATCAATGAAGGCGTGCGCCGCGGTTACAACAACCCGGACAACAAGCTGCGCGCGTCCGTCGTCGCCGACCCGCAGTTCGAGCGCAAGAACACCAAGGACAACACCCCGGCCGTGGTGCACATGGAACTGGTGCCGGGCGATACCGTTGACGTGCAAGTCGCGGCCAAGGGCGGCGGCTCGGAAAACAAGACCAAGTTCGTGATGCTGAACCCGTCCGACTCGCTGGTGGACTGGGTGATGAAGACCGTGCCGACCATGGGCGCCGGCTGGTGCCCGCCGGGCATGCTGGGCATCGGCATCGGCGGCACGGCCGAACACGCGATGCTGATGGCCAAGCAATCGCTGATGGATGACATCGACATGTACGAGCTGCTGCAGCGCGGCCCGCAGAACAAGACCGAAGAACTGCGCATCGAGCTGTACGAAAAAGTGAATGCGCTGGGCATCGGCGCACAAGGCCTCGGTGGCCTGACCACCGTGCTGGACGTGAAGATCAACATGCACCCGACGCACGCCGCATCGAAGCCGGTTGCAATGATCCCGAACTGCGCCGCCACCCGCCATGCGCACTTCACGCTCGACGGTTCGGGCCCGGCCTTCTGCGAGCCGCCGTCGCTGTCCGAATGGCCGGAAGTGCACTGGACGCCGGATACGCAAAAATCCAAGCGCGTCGACCTGAACACGCTGACCGCCGAAGAAGTCGCGTCGTGGCAGCCGGGCCAGACCCTGCTCCTGAACGGCAAGATGCTGACCGGGCGTGACGCTGCGCACAAGCGCATTCAGGACATGCTGGCCAAAGGCGAGCAGCTGCCGGTGGACTTCAAGAACCGCGTGATCTACTACGTCGGCCCGGTCGATCCGGTGCGCGACGAAGTCGTCGGCCCGGCCGGCCCGACCACCGCTACCCGCATGGACAAGTTCACCGACATGATGCTGGAGAAGACCGGCCTGATCGCGATGGTGGGCAAGGCCGAGCGCGGCCCGGTGGCAATCGAATCGATCAGGAACCACAAGTCGGCCTATCTGATGGCTGTCGGCGGCGCCGCTTATCTGGTGTCGAAGGCGATCAAGGGCGCGAAAGTCGTTGGCTTCGAAGACCTGGGCATGGAAGCGATCTACGAGTTCGACGTGGTCGACATGCCGGTGACGGTAGCCGTCGATTCGACCGGCACCTCGGTGCACAACACGGGCCCGAAAGAATGGCAGGAAAAGATTGCCACCTCGATCGGGAAGATCCCGGTCACGGTGGCCTGAGGCCCTGTCCCTGCTTCATCCGCGCACCTGCCCTGATCCCCACCGATGAGCGAGCCTGACCTGGCCGCTGCCCCCGGCACCCGCCATGCCGCCCTTGCCCCGATCGGCATTTTCGATTCGGGCATCGGCGGGCTGTCGGTGCTGCGCCATGTGCATGCGCTGCTGCCGGATGAAGAACTACTGTACTTCGCAGACTCTGGCTTTGCACCTTATGGCGAAAAGCCCGAAGCCGTGATCGTCGAGCGAGCGCTCGCGATCGCGGCCTTCCTGTTGCGCTTCAAGGTCAAGGCCATCGTCGTTGCGTGCAATACCGCAACGGCGGCCGCCATTGCGGCGCTGCGTGCGCGCTATCCGCATCTGCAAGTCGTGGGTGTCGAGCCGGGACTCAAACCGGCAGCCGCGCTCACGCGCACCGGCACGGTCGGCGTGCTGGCCACCGAGGGCACGCTGGCCTCGGACAAATTCCAGAAGCTGCAGCAGCAGGTCGCGGATGCCAGTGGCACACGCTTCCTGCTGCAGGCCTGCAATGGCCTGGCCGACCAGATCGAGAAAGGCGAGACCCATTCACGCGCTACCGCGCTGATGGTGCAGCGCTATGTCGCGCCGCTGGTCGCTCAGCAGGCCGACACGCTGGTGCTGGGTTGCACGCACTACCCGTTCGTCGAGCATCTGGTGCGCGACGCCGCCGGCAAGGATGTGACGCTGGTCGACACCGGTGAGCCGGTGGCCCGACAGCTGCAGCGCCTGCTGTCGCAGGCCGGGCTGCTGAACCCGCAAACAGGTCGGGCAGGCGCTCTGTCGGCCTACACCACAGGTAGCCGCAGCGCACTCCAAACGGCGTTTCGCCAGCTATTGGACCTGGCGCCGCCAGTTGAGGAAGTCGCCACGGCAGTCGCTGGCCAGTAAGGCGCGCCCAAGCCTCTGATTCGACGCTTTTCCCGAATTTCCGGGCCGCTTGTCAGTCGGGGGTGCCAAGTGCGAAGAAATTTTGTATAATGGCAGGCTTGTTTCAGTGGTGGCCGTAGCTCAGTTGGTAGAGTCCCAGATTGTGATTCTGGTCGTCGTGGGTTCGAGTCCCATCGGCCACCCCACCGGATACAGACAAAAAGCCCGATCAGACGATCGGGCTTTTTTCATTTGCGGCCATGGCGGGCGCAGCAGCATCGCGCTGAGGGCGACCGCTGCGGAGTATCAGTCTTTGGGCATGGCGTGACTGCCGGACGCGGCCACCAGCGATTGATGGCGGGTGAAAACGAAAGTCTCGAAATCGCGCGCCCACAGCGGCTGGCTGTAGAAATAGCCCTGCCCCTGGTCGCAGCCCATCGCCGACAACACGCCATGCTGGCGATCGGTTTCTATGCCCTCGGCCAGCACCTTGATGTCGAGCGCACGGCCCAGGGTGACGATGGCTTTCACGATCGCGCCATCATCGGCATTGCGCGGCAGGTCCTTCACGAAACTCTGGTCGATTTTCAGTTTGTGCACCGGGAAGCGCTTCAAGTAAGGCAGCGACGAATAACCGGTGCCAAAATCATCCAGCGACAAGCGGAAGCCCAGGCCGACCAGCCCGCGCATGATGTCCACCGCCGCGTCGGCATCGTTGACCAGGGTGCTCTCGGTAATCTCGAGATGCATCAGCTCGAACGGGAAATGCGTGCGCAGGCAGATCTCGCTGACCTTGCGCACCAGCTCAGGATCGCGGAACTGTCGTGCCGACACATTCACGGCCACGAACAAGGGGCCGAACTGCGCGTGCCACTGCCGCACCTGCTGGCAGGCCTGTTCCATCACCCAGGCGCCGATCTGAAGGATCAGGCCCGTGTCCTCGGCCACCGGGATGAACTCGGCGGGCGACACCCAGCCGCGGCGCGGATGGTTCCAGCGTGCCAGCGCTTCCATGCCGATCACACGGCCGTCTTTCAAGTCAATGATCGGCTGGTAGGCAACGGCCAGCTGGTGCGCAGCAATCGCCTGCCGCAGGTCGGCCTCGAGCTCGAAGCGATGGTTGGCGCGTTGCGAGATCGCCGAATTCCACAGCTGCACCTGATCGCGTCCGTTTTCCTTGGCCACGTGCATGGCGGCATCGGCCTTCTGCAGCAACTCGTCGATGGACTGCCCATGCTCCGGCGCCAGCGCAATGCCGACCGAGGCACGTGCGGTCAATTCGCGGCCGCTGACGAACAAGGGCTCGGCGACGGCGTTCCGCAGGCGCTCGGCGATGACGTTGGGATCGTCGTCCGCGCCCAGGTTATAGGCGCAGTACACGAATTCATCGCCGCCGAAACGGACCAGCAGCCCTTCATCGCCTGCCAGCAGGCTCAGCCGGCTGGCGACGGTCATCAGCACGCGGTCGCCGACGTTGTGGTCGAGGTTGTCGTTGATCTGCTTGAAGTTGTCGATGTCGATGTAGAACAGCGCACAGCGGTCGCCCGACTCGATCACGGGCCGGCGCGCGCGTATGCGCAGGTAATGCCGGTTGTGCAGCCCGGTCAGGGTGTCGTGCAGCGCGAGGTGCTCCATCGCCTCGTCGCGTTCCTGGATCAGGCCCATCATCGCGTTGAAGGTCTCGCCCAGTTCACCAATTTCGTCACGCGAGGTCACGCTGGCGCGCTGGCTGTAGTCTGCCGTCTCGCTGACGCGGCGCATGCTGTCGACCAGCTCCCGCACCGGCGCCAGCATGCGGGCCAGCACGCGCGACTGCATTACCAGCACCACGCCGAATACGGCGCCCACGATGGCCAGGATCGCGGTCAGCGCCGCATACACGCGCGCATAGGTAGGCGAGAGATCAACCGTCAGCGTCAGATGGCCCACGGGCGCGCCCTGCGCTTCGACTGGCACCATCACATCGACGCTGCGCTCGCCAAAGGGCAGCAAGCGCTCCAGCCCTTCCATGGGCCCCACCGGCGCGCGGCGCGGCCACTGGTAGCGCGCGAAAGTCTCGCCGCGCGTTGCCGACAGCTCTGCAGCCATGATCTCGGGATGACTGGACAAGGCGCGCAAAATCTCCGCTGCGCCCATCGGGTCGTTGAACTGGATCGCTGGCGCAGCGTTCTCGGCCAGCACGCGGGCCACCGATTCGGTGGTGCGCACCAGGTCGGCACGCTGCGTGAACCAGGACCAGGTACCGAGCAGCACACAGACCAGCACGCCCGAAACGGCAAGCCCGACGATGTTGAGCATGCCCAGCTTGTGCTGCAGGCTTTGGTTGTCATGGGTGAAGCTTGTCATCGCGACCTCACTTCACCACGCGCGCCAGGCGCAGCAATTTGGAACTGACATCCATCCCGGCTTGGCGCAAGCGCGCCAGGTTGACCGAGAACGCGAGGCGGTTGCCTTCGGCCTCGATCAGGATCATCGAGGCATCGAGGTTGCCCGCATCGCTGACGATCAGCACAGGCTGCGACGCCAGCCCGCGTGACAATGCGGGCAAGTTGCCGGCGCTGGATTCGGGGACGTACAGCACATGGCAGCCACGCGCCTCGGCTGCACTGTCGATACGCCGCACATGCACCGGCTTGCCATCGACTTGCTTGTTGGCGAGGGCATAAAAGGCCGTGCCGAGTTCGTCATGGCCGATGGCGCACAGGGTGAATGCATTCGGTGGCGGCGGCGGCCAGGTCGTGTAGAGCGCAAAGTTGTACAGGAAGGCGGCTTTCAGCGTGGCCGCATCGCCGGCAACCGGCAGGCGCTTTGCGTCCGGCGCGGTTTCTGCGTGCGCCAACGGCAGGGTCCACGCGCAGAGCGCCGCCAGCAAGGCGCGCACGAGCACGGGGAGCGCTCGCTTGAAGCCGCTGTGGGGGCTGCGGGGACGGCGATCAGAAGTCATGCGTCAGCATCGCTTGCAAGGCGCGGCGAGTCATCGGCATCAGCGGCGCTGCCGCTTCAGCCACCGGGATCTGGACCTGCCGGTCGAACACGTTCACGATGCGCAGTTGCAGGTGCGTACCGTGGCCGAGTGCCGTCGAGTTGACGACCGCGTTCATCCACCACTGGCGCGACAGCTTGAAGATGCCGCTGTCGGACTCGACATGACGGGGGCCGATGGCTTGCAACTCGATCGCGCCCTGCCATTGCGGGCTGCCCAGCGGATGTGTGGCGCGCAGCTTCGCCAGCCAGGCGGGGCTGTTCGGCACCTCGGGCATTGATTCCCCATGCGCATGGTTGAGGCCGACGCTGGCAAACAGCGAGCCGCGGCCGATGCGCGGCGCGCGCCAGTACATCTCGGCGCCTCGAACGGTGGTGCGGTCGAGATTTTCGTAACGGAGATTGCTGCCAATGGCAGTCTGGTCGATCTGGTTGCGGAAGCTGTAGCTGTACAACGATGCGCCCAGCATCTGGTCACCGCTGATCCGCTGCTCGACAATGCCTTCGACAGTACGAATGACCTCGGGCTTGAGCGTAGGGTTGGCCAGATAGACGCTGTCTTCATACTGGCGCTCGAAGGCATTCGGCACCCGGTAGGCTTCTCCCGCCAGCAGCTTGATGGTTGTCGCATCGGTCAGCGTATGCACCAGGCCCAGGCGCGGGCTGGTGTGTGCGAGGTCGATGGAATAGCGGTCATAGCGAGCCCCTGCACTCAGGCGCCAGCGCGGCGCGATCGACCATTCATCCTGTACGAAGATGCCGGTGCGCCAGGTCTTGTCGCGCACGTTCAGCATGGTAGCGCCGGTCGTGGCGTCGATATTGCGGATGGACAGTCGCATGTCGCGCTGCACATCGGCGCCGAAGACGAGCTTGTGCGACGCGAATCCCGAATACACGAAGCGTGACTCGCCCGACAACCAGCCACCGGTCGTATCGACGCGCGACAGCGTCAGTGGCGGATCGGCGTACAGGAAGTTTCCACTGAAAATTTGCTCCTGATAGGCGATGCGGCCAGTGAACTGCAGGCCATCGTCGAGCGAGCGATCGATCGATGCCGCGACGCCGTAACTGCCGTCATACACCGTGTTGCGGCGATCGTTGAAGACCGAGCCATACAAGGCCAGCGAGGGAACGACATCGCGCTGCATGGCCCACGCACTGGCGCGAAGTCCCGATTTGTCCTGCAAGGCGAGGTAGGCACGGGCGACCGAGCCATTGCCCAGACCGCGCGCCACGCCATCGGTCGATGTCGTGCCATCGGCCAGGGTCGCCGTGCCGCGCGCCGAAGTAATCGTGAGATCTTGACGGCTCTGTTCGGCGTAGCTGAACGAAGCGAGCAGGCTCGGTCCGTCCTCGCCCAGGCGCGTCGATGTGCCGCGCGCAATTCGCGCAAGCCCTTCGTGGTCACGCCCACGCTGCCGGTCGAGCCCTGCATGGCTGAAGGATCGCGTGCGATGACATTGATGACGCCGAACAACGCGTTCGACCCATAGATGGCCGAACCGGGACCGGAGATGACTTCGATGCGCTCGACCAGCGCCATGTCGAGCGGGAAGGGATTGCCAAATTGTGCCTGCTCGTAGACGTTGTCATTGAGCCGCTGGCCGTTTAGCAGCAACTGGAAACGCGTGCTGTAGTCGCCGGGCGTCAGGAATCCGCGCGCGCCCAGATACTGGTACACGCCATCGTCAGAAGTATAGAAGCCGGGCAGGTTGCCGAGCGCCTCGCCCAACGTGCGCCAGCCGTACTGGCGAATTTCGTCGGCCGTGATCACCTGCACCTGGGACGGGGTTTCACGCGAATCCTGCTTGTACTTGGAAGCCGTGGTCACTTCGACCTGCAGCAAGTCTTCCAACGACAACTCGGTCAGGTCGCCGGTGTTCGCCGCCAGAGAAGGAAATGCAGCGAGCCAGCCTGCCATTGCCAGCAGGCTGCTCAGTCGTGATGGTCGGAATCGCTTGCTGCCCTGCTTCATCGCTTCGTCCCGTCGTGGTCGGATCGCCAGCCAGATGTGCCTGTTATCCATCGCCCTTGTGTACTTCCGGCTGTCCGCCAACTGCGGCCGCAGCCGGCATCGAAGACGATGTTCAGCGGAGTTCTTGCTGGATGGTAACACTTATAAATTTCAAGGTCATTTTCCTCTGGGGAAACATTTTGCTATTCAGCACGCACAGGCGGCCGATTTGCGAGCCAACAAACCGTCCATTGACATTCCTCATACTTGCCCAGAATCAGCATTGCTAACTTTGCAATGTGCCGACCCTGATTCTCGGCGTGGAGGGGGGAAATCGTGAACAAGAACTGGCTTTGGATTGCACCGCTGCTATTGCTGAGCCTGCCCGCCAGCGCGGACTGGACCTATGTGGACGGCGGCGAAGGTTACGAACGCTACCTCGACCTCGACAGCGTCAGCCGCGAAGGACGCCGGGTGCGCGTGTGGGAGGTGGACGACAACGAGCATCCCGATCGCGCAGGCGTGATTTCGCTCCGCTCGCGCACCGAATACGACTGCATGACCCACATGTACCGCATCACCCACCTGTCGGGCCACACCAGGCACATGACGCAGGGGCAGGTGGTGTTCTCGGAGAGCGTGGACGGCGGCTGGGAGCCGGTGTCGCCCGGCACGCTGGGCGAGGCCAGCATGCAGATCGTTTGCGAAGTGGGCTCACTGCAGGAAGACTGAGGCGACTGAGGCGACTGAGCGATCGGGCACAGCACACGGCGACCCAGGTAAACGATCGCGACCCGGCCGCAGGCATGGTGCTGCGCGGAGAAGCAACGGGCTTTCTTTGGTAGAGTGGCACGCTGAAGAATCCGGGAAAGCACTCCATGACTGCAAGCGCAAGATCCAACGCCACGGGTGTCATAGGCATCATCGGTGGCAGCGGCATCTATGACATCGATGGCCTGGAGGACCGCCAGTGGGTGAAGGCTGTGTCCTCGTTCGGCGAACCTTCCGACCATATCCTGACCGGCACGCTGTTTGGGCAGCCGATGGCCTTCCTGCCGCGCCATGGCCGCGGCCACAAGATCCCGCCGTCCGAGGTCAATTACCGCGCCAATATCGACGCACTCAAGCGCCTGGGCGTGACCGACGTGATCTCGCTGTCGGCGGTCGGCTCGCTGAAGGAGGGCCTGCCGCCGGGTACCTTCGTGATCGTCGACCAGTTCATCGACCGTACCTTCGCGCGCGAGAAATCTTTCTTCGGCCGCGGGCTGGTCGCGCATGTGTCGATGGCCCATCCGGTCTGCACGCGGTTGGGCGACCGGTTGCAGCAGGCAGCCAGCGAGGCCGGCATCAACGCGGTGCGCGGCGGCACCTATTTGGCGATGGAAGGTCCGCAATTCTCCAGCCTGGCCGAATCGAACCTGTATCGTCAGTGGGGCTGTGATGTGATCGGCATGACCAACATGCCCGAGGCCAAGCTCGCGCGCGAGGCTGAGCTCTGCTATGCAAGCGTGGCGATGGTGACCGACTTCGATTGCTGGCATCCCGACCATGACGCGGTGACCGTGGACCAGATTATCAGCGTGCTGCTGGCGAATGCCGACAAGGGACGCTCGCTGGTCAAGACGGTTGTGCCGCACCTGCAAGCTGATACGCATGCCGCCGATTGCGCCTGCCGCACTGCCCTGCAACACGCACTGATCACCGCGCCCGAAGCACGCGACCCGGCGATGATTGAAAAGCTGTCGGCGGTCGCCGGCCGCCTGCTGAAAGTCTGAGCCATGTCCTCGCTACCGTCGCCATCCACACCATCGTCGAAACCATCGCTGCCGTTGGTTCCGCTACGCGCGCAGATTATCGATGTCTGCCGCAAGATGGAAGCCAGCGGCCTGAACCGAGGCACTTCGGGCAATGTCAGTTGCCGCGATGGCGATCATTTCCTGGTCACGCCGTCCGGCCTGCCAGTCGAAAAGTTGACGCCGGCCGGCATCGTCGCCGTCGGCTTCGACGGACAGGTAATCGGCCCGGGCAAGCCCTCGTCCGAATGGCATTTCCATCGCGACATCCTGCGCTCGCGGCCCGAGATCCATGCCGTCGTGCACACGCATTCACCACATGCGACCGCGCTGGCCTGCCTGCGCGAAGACCTGCCGCCTTTCCACTACATGGTCGCCATTGCCGGCGGCGAGTCGGTGCGTTGCGCGCCCTATGCACTGTTTGGCACCGAAGCCCTGTCGCAGCACGCGCTCGCTGCGCTCGATGGCCGCAAGGCTTGTCTGCTGGCCAACCACGGTCTGATTGCGCTCGGGCGCGACCTCGACGAGGCGCTGGCGATTGCGGTCGAGATCGAATCACTGTGCGCGCAATACCTGCTGGCGCGCCAGGTCGGCGAACCGGCGCTGCTGTCGGCTGCGCAGATGCGCGAAGTCATCGCCAAGTTCGAGGGCTATGGCCGCAATGCGCAGAGCTCGTAACCCACAGAACTCGTCACTCATTCCCCTTTCCTCCTTTTTACCTGCAAGCATGGACATTCAAGCACTGATCCGCACCATTCCCGATTACCCGAAGCCCGGCATCCAGTTCCGCGACATCACGACGCTGATCAAGGATGCGCAAGGCTTCAAGGCCACGATCGATCTGCTGGTCGAACGCTACAAGGACCGCCAGATCACCAAGGTGGTTGGCACCGAAGCGCGCGGCTTCATCTTCGGCGCGCCGCTCGCGTATGCGCTGGGCGTGGGCTTCGTGCCGGTGCGCAAGAAGGGCAAGCTGCCCGGCAAGACCACCGCGCATGAATACGCGCTCGAGTATGGCCACGACCGTATCGAGATGCATGACGATGCGATCGATGCCCATGACCAGGTGCTGGTGGTCGACGACTTGCTGGCCACCGGCGGCACCGCCGCGGCGACCGTGATGCTGGTGCGCGGCATGGGCGGCCACGTGGTCGAATGCGCCTTCGTGATCGACCTGCCCGAACTCGGCGGCCGCATCAAGCTCGAGAAGATGGGACTGGCCGTACACACGCTGGTCGAGTTCGAAGGCGACTGACATGACGACAGCCCGTCACGATGTCGTCACGCTGCGCTGGATCGACAAAGCAGCGAACGGCGCATCCGGCCATGGCCGACTGGAGATGATCGACCAGACACGGCTGCCGGCCGTCTTCGAATATTTATCCTACGACTCGGCGCATGGCGTGGCCGAGGGCATACGCACGATGGTCGTGCGCGGCGCGCCCGCCATTGGGGTCGCGGCCGCCTACGGCGTGGCGCTTGAAGCCTTGCGCCAGCAGTCCGCTTCCCGTGCTGCGTTCGATGCCGCGCTGGATGCAGGCTTTGCGGTATTGGCGGCCAGCAGGCCGACGGCCGTGAACCTGTTCTGGGCGCTCGAGCGCATGCAGGCACACCGGGCCGGGCATGCGCAGGCCGAGCCGGCGGCACAGGCGGCCGCACTGCTGGCCGAAGCGCAAGCCATCCATGCGGAAGACATCGCAATCAATGAAGCGATGGGCGCGCATGGAGCGGCGCTGTTGGCCGATGGCGCGCGCGTGCTCACGCACTGCAATGCCGGCGCGCTGGCCACCGCCGGCCATGGCACGGCACTGGGCGTGATCCGCTCGGCGGTGCATTCGGGGAAAAGTATCAGCGTGATCGCCGACGAGACGCGTCCCTTCCTGCAGGGCGCGCGGCTGACCGCGTGGGAGATGGTGCAGGCAGGCATACCGGTGACCCTCATCACCGACAACATGGCGGGCCACCTGATGGCCAACGGCGAGATCGATGCCGTCATCGTCGGCACCGATCGGGTCGCGGCCAATGGCGACGTGGCCAACAAGATCGGCACCTACATGGTTGCGGTACTGGCAGCGCGACACCAGATTCCGTTCTATGTCGCGTGCCCGCTGTCGACGATTGACCTGACGCTACAAAGCGGGCGCGACATTCCTATCGAAGAGCGCGCGAGCGCTGAAGTCACGGGCTTTCGCGACACGCAATGGGCCGCAGCCGGTGTGCAGGTGAGGAATCCGTCATTCGACGTGACACCGGCCGAATTGGTGACGGCGATCATCACTGAAAAAGGCGTGGTGCGCGCGCCGTATGCGGAAGGATTGAAGGCCTTGTTCGACGCCTGAAACCGGCAAGCAGCCGGCATGAATCAGCCGGCTTGAATCAGGCGCGAATCAGGTGTAATTCAGGCCGACAGCCGGTAAGGCTCGAAGAATTGCGCGCCCAGCAGCGGCGGTATTTTCTCGGGCGGCACCGGCTTCGAGACAAGGTAGCCCTGCACTTCATCGCAGCCCATGTTCTGCAGCATGTGCAGCTGCTCCGCGGTCTCGACGCCCTCGGCCACGACGGCGATGTCGAGACTGCGGCCGATCGAGACCATGGTCTCGCACAGCGACTGCGCCTGCGGGTCGCTGCCCAGCTTGCGCACGAAGGACTGGTCGATCTTGAGCACGTCGATGGCCAGGCTCTGCAGTTTCGACAGCGACGAATAGCCGGTACCGAAGTCGTCGATCTCCAGCTCGATGCCCATTTGCCGCAGGCGCGCCAGCTCTTCCTGCGCGACGCCGTCCTCGTCCAGCATGCTCGACTCGGTCAGCTCGATCGACACCAGCGATGATGGCAATGCGTGGCGGGCCAGGCTTTCCTCCAGCGTCACGCGCAAGCCATCGCCCTTGAGCTGTAGCGCCGACACGTTGACCGAGACCGGCTTGAGCGGAAGGCCCTGATCGCGCCATGCCGCCAGCTGGCGGCACACCTTTTGCGCGACAACTTCTCCGATCGGTACGATCAGCCGGGTTTGTTCCGCGACGCCGATGAAGTCCGCCGGCGACAACAGGCCGCGACGCGGATGGCGCCAGCGAATCAGCGCCTCCATGCTGGACAATGCGCCGGTGCGCGCATCGGCGCGTGGCTGGTAATAGATGACGAATTCATCGCGCTGGATCGCATGCTCGAGTTCACGCTCGATACTGATGCGGTCGCGCATCCTCTGCGCGAAAACTTCATTGTAGTGACGGTACTGTGCCTTGCCCTCCGACTTGGCCTCATACAGCGCGATGTCAGCTGCGCGCAGCAAGGTGTCGACGTCATCGGCATCGCTCGGGAACAGGCTGACGCCGATCGAGCCCTTCATGTGGAACATGCGCCACGGAGAATCCGGTCCCAGCTGGCCGATGGCCGCGACCAGCTTTTCCGCGACATCGCTCGCATCATCATGCTCATCGAGATCCTCGATGATGACGGTGAATTCATCGCCGCCGATGCGCGCCAGATGGTCTTTTTCCTTCAGCACGCTGCGCAGGTTGGCCGCTACCGAGGCCAGCAATTCATCGCCGGTGCGGTGACCCAGCGAATCATTGATGTTCTTGAAGTTGTCGAGGTCGATGTACAGCAGCGCCAGCCGCTTGCCATTGGCGCGCGCACGCTCCAGCGCCCCGGGCAGGTAGTCGTTGATCCAGTGCCGGTTCGGCAGGCCTGTCAGCGCGTCGGTGCGCGCCATTGCTGCCAGCGTATCGGCCTGCTGGCGCGCTTCGGATACGTCGCGCACCGTGACGGCAATGCCGGTGCCCGAGCGCACGCCACGCCGCTGGAACCAGCCCGCCGCATGCTTGCGGCCGTGCGGCACGTGGAAATCATCTTCCGCAAAACCTTCCCTGGCCACGCGACGGAAAAAATCGAAATAAGGTTCGTAGCGATTGCCTTCATACAGGCTGTTGATGGTGCGACCGATCAGCTCGCCGCGCGGGAAGCCCGACATTTCGGCCGCGCGCTCGTTGCAGTCCTCGATCACGAGGTCATGCAGCTTGCCATCGGCATCGCGGATCGGCCCCATCATGTAGAAGGCTTCGCGCGCGCCATCCACTGCCAGCCGGAACGTGGACTGCACCTGCGCATCATGCCGGCGCTGCGCCGCCTGGCGGATCTGGTACCAGGCGCCGAAGCCGGCCAGTCCCATCAGCAGCAGCGTGGAGATTACCGCCATCGCGATATAGATCGCATGGGTGCGCGCATACGGCGCCATCACGTCGACCATGCTGACGCCGGCCACCGCCACCAGCGGATAGCCTTCGACCGCTGACCAGCTGACGATGCGTTCTTCGTCGTCGAGGAAGCGTTCACCGGCCTCGATGCGGATGCCTTGGGCGGTCTTGAATTCCGGGTCCTTGCGATAGAACGAGCCTGCCATGCCGGTGCCACCGCGCGCGGCCAGCAGCTGGCCATCGGCCGCAAAGCGCACCGAGATGAAATCACCGGGCGCCAGGCTCGCGGCGTCCTGATAGCTGGCGAGGTAGCCCTGCTCGACGGCAATCAGCACCACGCCATCGAAGCGCCCGTCGGGGCGGGTGAGCGCGCGCGTGAAACGGACGATGGTCTTGCCGGCAAAGCCACCGCGTCCGACTGTCGGCCGGTTCACGATCAGGCCGGTGGCACCGCTGTCGCGCGCGCGCGCAAAGAAAGGCAGGTCACCCATGTAGGTGCCGCGCGCAAGATTGCGCGTGCTGCTCACCGAATAGCCCTCGCCATTGATAAGCACCGGGAATAGCTGGCCCTGATAGACGCCGTGCCGGAATTGCTCTTCGAGGTCGAGCGGGCCGGACTTGCTTTCCCACTGGTATTTGATCGACAGCGACAGCTGGTCGATCTGCGACAGCGTGCGCAGCAGCTGTTCGGCATAGGTGCGCACGCGGCCCGAGGTCTCGGCTTCGGCGTTCTCGATCAGGTGTTGGCGATCAGCCTGCAACACCAGCAGCAGGCCTGCCCATACCACCCCGATCAGCAGCGCACAGCCCGTCCCCCACGCCATGCCCAGCCGGGCATTGGCGCGCTTGACCGCTTGTTCGGACTGTCGCAACCAGGACTGCATGGTGTTTATCTTCGAGAACTAAATTTCCATTATGCAAGACAAGATTGGAAACACCTAATTCCCTCAGAGCAACAAATCGCTGGCTGCTCCCTGCTTCAGAACCCGGCTCCCGGTGCTGATCGGGCGCGCTGGCGACGGTTCGTTTCCTGGGTTTCGCGGTAGATGGGCAGGTAGACAAAGGCCAGCGTGCCGCGACCGTCCTCACGGCTGTACTCGAGCTCGACATACACTTGCTCATCGGTGCCGCCGCCCCAGATGCGGGTCTCGGTGAAGCGCTGGCCAGCCCGGCCTTCGCCCCAGCTGGCATTGCCATGGGCCTGCAGCGCCTCAAAGGCTTCGGCGCCGGCGAACTCCATCTGCACGAAATAGAAACGATCGCCCGCGAAACACAGGCGCAGGTTGCTGACCGGCGTAGCGCCGACCGTGCTGTTGCCATCGCCGCTGCGATAGCACGCATACAGCGCGGTCTCGGCCAGCTTGCGGGCTTCGGGCAACCCGGCCACGGACGCTTCCCAGGTCAGGTCGCCGAAGCCGGCCGGCAGGTTGCCGGCCAAGGCCGGTGCCTGCCAGGCCAGCACCGAGGCGTACAGCATCGGCGCCAAGGCCAGACGCGCCAATCTGGACAGACGACGCAGGGTGCGCAGCATGGTCATCATTTCCACAGCGCGCACTTGGTCTCGGCCTTGGTCATGTAGGCCTGATCGCCCGGGATGGTCTGCACGACCTTGTAGTAATCCCACTCGTACTTCGACTCGGCCGGAGTCTTCACCTGCATCAGCGTCATGTCATGCACCATGCGGCCGTCCGGACGCACGACGCCGTTCTTCGCGAAGAAGTCGTTGACCTTGGTCGACTTCATCTTCGCCATCACCTTGTCGCCATCGTCGCTGCCAATCGCCTTGACCGCATTCAGGTAGAAATTCGCGGCCGAGTAATCGGCGGCATGCAGCATCGACGGCGCCTTCTTGTTGCGGGCCATGAATTTCTTCGCCCAGGCGCGCGTCTCGTCATTGGTGTCCCAGTACCAGCCATCGGTCAGGTACATGCCCTGCGTGATGTTCAGGCCGACTGCATGCACGTCATTGACGAACATCAGCAGCGCCGCCAGCTTCATCTTCTTGTTGACGCCGAATTCAGCCGCCGCCTTGATGGAGTTGACGGTATCGCCGCCCGCATTGGCCAGGCCCAGCACCTGCGCCTTCGAGTTCTGCGCCTGCAGCAGGAAGGACGAGAAATCCGACGCCGCCAGCGGGTGGCGCACCGAACCCATCACGCGACCGCCGCTGGCCTTGACCACATCGGACGCATCCTTCTCCAGCGACATGCCGAACACATAGTCGGCAGTCAGGAAGAACCAGTCCTTGCTGCCCTGCTTGGCCAGCGCAGCTGCCGTGCCGCGCGACATGGCCGCGGTGTCATACGCATAGTGCACGGTGTACGGCGTGCATTCTTCATTGGTCAGGCGCGAGGTGCCCGCGCCGACCGCGATGAAAGGCTTTTTCTTTTCCGCTGCGACCTTAGCCATCGCGAGGTTGGTGGCCGAGTTGGTGCCGCCAATCAGCATGTCCACGCCCTGCTGGTCGAACCACTCGCGCGCCTTGCTGGCGGCGATGTCAGCCTTGTTCTGGTGGTCGGCCGTCACGAATTCAATCTTCTTGCCATTCACGTTGCCGCCGAAATCGGCGATCGCCATCTTGATGGCATCGGCGCCGGCCGGGCCGTCGACGTCGGCGTAGACGCCCGACATGTCGGTGATGAAGCCGATCTTGATGGTGTCATTCGACACCTGTGCAGACGCGGGCAGTGCAGCAAAGGCCAGTGCAGATGCAACGGCTACGGACAGAGCTTGCTTCTTCAATTCGGTCTCCCTTGGTGTTGTAGGTGTTCTTGGTCTTGGGCTCGTGGCCTGTCGGCCCGGGGGCTGGGGAATCTTAGCACGCTGTCATCAGATGCCGCCGGCCTCCCATCGCCCTGTGCCAGCTTGCCTTCCGGTTACGCGCGCGCATGGGCCTGGCGCAAGCCCGCACCGAAATTTCCCTGCTTTGCGCGTAATTTTTTCAGAGGCGCGCGCCGCACCTGCCGCCGCCTGCGTCAGCCGGGCGTGGCATGGCCCTTGCCTGAAGCTCCTTCCGTCAGGCGGGTGTCGTCCGGACCGGCCAGCGGCAATCGGGCCGGCTGGCTGCGGCATGGACTTTGCCCTCGATCAAAACCACTCAGGAGGCAATGATGGATCCGGAAATCCAGACCGGCAGTACCGATGCAGGCGTCCGCCGTCACGACTACCAGTCACAGTCGCAAACCGCCGGCAAGGCGGGACGGATGCGCGAAGACCTGGCCAACCTCAAGAGCGACCTTGATGCGCTGATGTCACATGCCTCGACCCTGTCAGAGAACGAACTGTATGAAGCGCGCGACCGCATCCTGGCCCGCTTCTCGTCGGTACGCTTCGCTGCGCGCGGCATCGCCGAGCAAGCCAGCCGCCAGTTCAACCAGGGACGCGACATCACCGTCGATTACGTGCGCGACAAGCCGCTGCAATCGGTCGCGATCGCAGCCGGCGTCGGCCTGCTGATCGGTTCGATGCTGCGCCGCGACTGAAGCCGGGAGCGACTGGTGCTCGAAGCCCTGAAGAAATCGCGGCAGCTGGCCGCCATTGCGCTCGACCGGGTCGGCGACTACCTGGCGCTGCTGCGCATTGAAATGAAACTGCAGGGGCGCGAAATCGGCGTGCAGGTGGCCGGCTATGTGGCGGCTGCCGTGTTCGCGCTGTTTGCGCTGCTCTTCATCGGCATAGCGCTCATCATCAGCTTCTGGGACAGCGACTTCCGCGCCCTCGCGGCCTGGGTGGTGGTGGCGCTGTACGTCGGCGGCGCAGCGGCAGGCATCGCGCTGGCACGCCGCCATGCCGGACGCGAGGCGCCGCTGGTGGCGCTGCGCGAGGAGATGCGGCGCGACATTGCGCTGGTGCGCGAAAGCCTGTGATGACGAAGGAGCGCGTATGAGTGTGTCACTGGAAGACCAGCGCCGGGCCTTGCTGGAACAGATCGAGGCCAGTCGCGCCGTGTACCGCCGCATGCTGACCGGCGAGAGCCCGGTCGGCGGCGCGCGCAGATCATGGACATCGCGCCAGCCCCTGGCGGCCGCTGGCGCGGGCGACAGCGCGGGCCCCGTCGTTGCCACGGGCCCGCTGTCCGGCCGGCACCTGGCCGGCGGGCGCAGCAAGGCTGTGCAATGGGCGATGGACCATCCGCTGTGGGTTGCGGGCGGCGTCGCCTTGCTGGTGCTGCTGCTGCCGCGCACGGTCGAGGCCCGCCAGCGACGCGCGCGCAAAGCAAAGATGCAGGCCGCCTTGCCTGCGGGCGATGCGTATTTGCAGGCTGGCCCGCGCGGCCAGGGCTCAGGCGCAGGCCGGGCGCTGCTCGCTGCGGCGCTACTGCTGATGCGCGACCCGGCGCGGCTGCAGGCGGCAGGCCGTCTGGCCGGCACCGCGTGGCGCTGGCTGCAACGCTTGCGGCCGCATTAGCAAGCACGGAGGAACGCAGCGTGCGCCGGCCCGACCCGGCCGCTTCAGTGCACGGGCCCGGTCGCGCCTGGCGTACGCCGGGCCGGGCCCGGCATCAGGTGCAGGCCAGCGACGCCCGTCGCACCCAGCCCTGCCCTGTCCCGCAAGATGCTGCGGTAGACGCTCACCATTTGCATCGCGACACGGCGCCAGGTGAAGTGTCGGTGCGCGCGCCGCAAGCCGGTCCAGCCCAGCCTTTCCGCCAGCCGTGGCTCACGCGCCAGTAGCGCCAGCCTGGAGGCCAGCCGCACCGGATCGTTCGGCGGTACCAGGAAGCCGGTCTTGCGATCGATGACTGTCGTGCGTATGCCGCCGACCGCGCTGCCGATGACGGGTGTCGCGCAAGCCATGGCTTCCAGCGGCGTGATGCCGAAGGGTTCGTACCAGGGCGTGGTGACGAACACATTGGCTGCGCTGTAATACTCGCGCAGTTTCTCGCGCGGCTGTGGTCCGGTGAAGCTGACGTGCGGCGCAATCCCCAGCTCCGAGGCCAGCGCCGACAGCCGCCGCAGTTCGGCGTCCTGCGGCGGCGCGCCGATCGGCTGCGGTGCCGTGCCATGCGCCCCCAATGACCCCAATGAACCCATTGCACCCGATAGCCCCAATGGACCCGCTGCCCCCAGGGACCCGGGCGCCCCCGGCGTATTCGTGTCGCCCCCAACGACCAGCAACTGCGCCGCAACGCCCTGGTCGTGGCGCAGGCAATGCAGCGCGCGGATCACATTGTCGACACCCTTGCGCGGCACCATGCGTCCCAGCTGCAGCATGATGAAGCCCTGCGGCGGCAGGCCGAGGCTGGCGCGCGCGGTCTCGCGCACCGGCCACAGCTCGTCGGGATCGAAACCGCACGGCACAATGGCCAGCCGCGCCGGCCGCGCCTCGTACAAGGCCAGCATGTCGTCGCGATCCTGCTCGCACTCGGCGATCACGCCATCGGCCTCGCGCATCAGCGCTTCCTCGATGGCGAAGCGCTCATCCGGGAAGCCGTCCGCACTGCCCTGACACTGGCGTCGCACCCGACCCAGCGCATGGAAAGTGATTACGAAAGGCAGCCCCGCCTCGCGCTTGAGCCGACGCGCCACCATGCCGGACATGAAGAAATGCGCATGCACCAGGTCATAGGTCCAGCCATGCGCACGCATGGTCTGCATCATCGCTTGCGCGAATGCATCCATGTGCGGCAGCAGCCTTTCCTTGGGCAGGGTCACGGCCGGCCCGGCCGTGACATGAATGACGCGCACCCCCGTCTTCCATTCGACCACCGTCGGTTGCAGCGGATGGTCGCGCCGCGTGTAGATGTCCACCAGATACCCCAGCCGCGCCAGTTCGCGCGACAAGTGGGCGACATACACATTCTGGCCACCGCTGTCGGTGCCGCCGAGCAGCGCCAGCGGCGATGCATGATCGCTGATGAAGGCAATTCTTTGCATGAAGCACATCCCGTGGCAGGGCCGACCCGGCTCCCGCGAGCCAGCCGTGCAATCGCCATACCCGCAGCAGCAACGCAAGCTTTCAGGCTATTGCCGGGCAGATGGCGGCAATTTCTGCACGCGCCGGTAAAAATGCGCGTTCCCTGTGCGCGTTGCCTTGGAGTTCGCTGCTGTCCCCTGCCGAACTAATTGCAAGCGATGCCGTCAGACAGGAGCCTTTCCATGCTGCGCTTGCTGCCCCGCATGCCCGACACCCAAGCCGAACGAACGACCCTGCTGCGCGAGGTCTGGGCACTGGTGGTTCGCTACCGGTGGCGCGTTGCCGCGTCGGTGCTGTTCCTGATCGTGGCCAAGCTGGCCAACGTGGCAGTGCCGCTGGTGCTCAAGAACATCGTCGACGTACTGTCGAGGCCCGAGCAGCTGCTCGCCCTGCCAGTGCTCTTCCTCGGCGGCTATGCGCTACTGCGCTTTGCCAGCACGCTGTTCAATGAACTGCGGGACCTGGTGTTCTCGCGTGTGACCCAGGTCGCCGTCGCCGGCTTCGCGAGGAAATTGTTCGCCCACCTGCACACGCTGGGGCCGCGCTTTCATGCGCGGCGCCGCATTGGCGGGCTGCTGCCCGAAATCGACCGCGGCACGGCCGGGCTGGCCTTCTTGCTCGGCGTCGGCCTCTTCACACTGGTGCCGACCATCGTCGAGATCTCGCTGGTGCTGGCCGTGATGGTGACGCGTTACAGCGCCTGGTACTCGCTGATCATCGCCGCCACCTTCCTGATGTATACCGGCTTCACGCTGGTATTCACGGCGCGCCGCGCGATCCACCAGCGGCGCGTGAACCGGCTCGACAGCGATGCCAAGGGCCGGCTGGCCGACAGCCTGATCAATGCCGATACCGTGCGCACCTTCACCAATGAGACGCTGGAAGTGCAGCGCTTCGACGGCATCATGGCGCACTGGGGTTCGGCCGCCTATGACAACCAGTGGGCACTGTTTCGTCTGCACATCGGACAGAGCGCCGTGATCGCGCTGGGGGTGGCGTCGGTGATGCTGCTGGCCGGCACCGATGTGCTGACGCGCCGCATGACGGTCGGTGACCTGGTGCTGATCAATGCCTTCATGCTGCAGATCTGCCTGCCGCTCAACGCGCTGGGCTTTGTGTATCGCGAGGCACGCGATGCGATGATCAATATCGAGAAGACCATCGACCTGCTGCGCGAACGGCCGGAATTCGATCCCGGCGCAGCGCTGCCGGACCTGCAACTGGCGGTGGCCCGGGTCGAGTTTCGTCATGTGGGATTTCGCTATGAACCGGACCGGCCGGTGCTGTCCGATGTGTCGTTCCAGATACCGCCCGGGACGACGGTGGCCGTGGTCGGCGGCAGCGGCTCCGGCAAGTCGACGCTGGCGCGCCTGCTGCTGCGCTTCTACGACCCGGCCGAAGGCCAGGTGCTGGTCGACGGACAGGATCTGCGCTCGGTCAATGTGCGCAGCCTGCGCCATGCGATCGGCGTCGTGCCGCAGGACACCAGCTTGTTCAACGACACGATCGCCTACAACATCGGCTACGGTCGTCCACAGGCCAGCCGCGACGACATCATCAATGCGGCGCGCGCCGCGCATGTGCATGACTTCATCGCCTCGTTGCCTGACGCGTATGACACCGAGGTCGGCGAGCGCGGCATGAAACTGTCCGGTGGCGAGCGGCAGCGCATCGCCATCGCGCGCGCGATCCTGAAGAATCCGCCCATCCTGATTTTCGACGAAGCCACATCGGCGCTCGACTCGCAATCCGAACGCGCGATTCAATCCGAACTGGAACGCCTGTCGCATAACCGCTCGGTACTGGTCATAGCACACCGCCTGTCAACGGTGATTTCGGCACACAACATCGTCGTGCTGGAACGCGGCCATATCGTCGAGCAAGGCAATCATATGCAACTGCTGGAGCGCAATGGTGTCTATGCGGCCCTGTGGCGCCTGCAGCTTGAAGACCGGGTGGCCGCCTGAGTGTTGGTGTTTGAATCCTGGCGCTTGAAACTTGGCCCTCGCTTGTCACGTCTTGAAAAATCCGACACTTTCGGTATCGACACCCGCGCTCGACCGGCAACGCAACGGGCTTCAGGAATAGGTGTAATACACCAGCCTGACCAGCGATGAATCGAAGTACAGCGCCTGCCACGGAATCACCACATTGGCCTTGCCATGCTGGGGGGCGACGACGACATAGCGCAATTGACGACTGCGCACATCGACCAATACCGAACGCACGCGGCCCATTGCCTGTCCGGTGGCGGTGACGACCGGACAGGAGCGAAGCAACTCGGTCGCCGACGACTGGCCGGCGCTCATGCAGGCAAAACGCCGGCGATTTCCCTTGCCGGCGGCTGGCCCTCCCTCGAATGTCTTCAGCATGACGACGCGCTCTCAACGCGGGACGATATCGTGCACATTCAGACCATCGCCGCGCCGCCGGAGTTCAGTGGCCGGCGAGCGCAATGCGCAGGCTTTCCTGCTGACCTGCAGGCGGGCTGCCACGGTGTGCTTACTGACACGCCCCGCCCCGGCCCCGCCCCTGCCCTGCCTGTTGCCGCTCAGCTTCGCCCGAGGTCGGCGCGTGCCGCAGCCGCTGCGTCGGTCTCGCCCGATTCGCCCCAGGTGGTGCGACGCGCACCCATCGCACCGAGTGCGCCGCCGCCCAGGCTCAACAGCAGCGACAGCGCGACGGCACCGAACACAGTCCATGCCGCGGTGCTGGCGCCCTCGATGGCGCGGTCAGCGGCCGCACGTCCCGCCGGCGACGCCTGTTCGGGCGAGCCCGACAGGATCAGCGCCTGGTCGACCACGGTTGACGCGCGGTCGCGCTGCACGCCCATCGTGCTGCTCATGTAGTCGATCGCCTGGTCGCGCCGTCCGGCGGCGATATGGCCTTGCAGGGTGCGCATGTTGTCGGGGCTGATGGTGGTACCGAGCTGTCGGTTCAGCATGGCGGTGACACCGCCCGCGCCGCCACCGACGCCCTGCGCCACCGAGGTCGCGCCCTGAGTGATGCCGGAGAACAGCCCCGACAGCAGCGAGCCGCCCGCCGAGGTGGCCAGCACGACGAACAGCAAGGTCGTCACCGCCCACGACACGGCGCCATGCAAGACGCCGTCGGTCTTGCGCTTGAGCCCTGACATGCGGCCTGCAACGTAGGCGCCAATCAAGGCCGAGATCAGCATCGAGATGCCGGCCCAGACCAGCGCACCCATGCCGGGCGCTTCGCCGGCCTGCACACTGGTCATGCTCAGGCCGCTGGCAATGCCCAGCAACGTCAGCACCAGCTGCACAGAGATGCCGACCGCAACGCCGGCCAGCACGGCGCTCCACCGTATCGATGAGAACAAGGGCCGGCGCATGATGTTTTCCTGCGTGATCAGGGTGCCGCCCGAGTACGCAGCGCCCGTGTCGAGATGAATCGTGGCCATCGGCAATTCTCCTTGCTTGTTGGGGTCAGATCCTTGGAGTCCGCTACGCGCGAAAGCTCCCGCCGTTTTGGCCCGGATCAAACCTCATCGGCAACCATCACAACGGTGACAGCACGCCATTGGTAATCGTCACGCGATCTCCCTGCTTCACGGTCGGCGCCGCTTCCTGCGCGAACGATTGCGTGGTGCCGTCATCCATCTTGATCGTCACCTTGTATATTGGGTCATTGCTGCTGCGGCTGCGCTCGACCTGGTGTCCGACGTAGGCGCCACCGGCCGCGCCGGCGACCGTCGCCACCGTCTTGCCGGTACCGCCGCCGACCTGGTTGCCGACGATGCCGCCCACCGCGGCGCCGGCCAGCGTGCCCAGCCCCAGGCCCTGTCGACGCGGCACGACATCCACCGATTGAATGGTGCCGGTGCCATTGACGTTCGTTGCAATCGGCTTCACCTGTTCGGATGAGCCGCCGAGGTTCATGTTTTCGCATCCACTGATGCCGACGCCTGTGCCGAGCGCTGCCGCCAGCGCCAGCGCCGGGGCCGTCCATGTTTTCATCGTCATGCTGTTCTCCTGCAAAGCCCCGCGCGGGGGAATCGGTTCCAATGAATCTTGTCGAGGGGAGCCGTCGAAGGGAAGCCGCCGCAGGCAAGGCGTCCGATGGAAGACGCTGCTCGCCGGCATCCTCAGTTCACGCTGCCACAGCCAGTGGTAGCAGCAAACATGCCACGCAGGAGACAGGATGGAACACCCGGCAATTTCCCTCGCAGGACAAGCAGCGCTGGTGACCGGCGGTGCCAGCGGCCTCGGTGCTGCATTGTGCAAACGGCTGGCCGCGCGCGGCGCGCGCGTGATGCTGGCCGACCTGAAGGCACCGAAGGCCGAAGCGATCGCGCGCGAGCTGGCCGCCGATGGCGTGCAGGCCGAGGCCGTGGGCTGCGACGTGGGCGACACGGCCCAGGCCGAACATGCGGTGATGCACACCATCGACCGCTACGGCCGGCTCGATGTACTGATCAACAATGCCGGCACCGATATCACTTGCAGCCTCGACGAGCTCGAGGTGCCGCAATGGGAGCGTGTACTGCGCACCAACCTGCACGGTCCCTTCGTGCTGGCGCGCGCGGCGGCGCGCTACATGATGGGACGCGGCCATGGCCAGATCGTGAACATCACGTCCACCGCAGCCAAGCGCGCATGGCCGAATGCCGCGGCTTATCACGCCAGCAAGACCGGCCTGCTGGCACTGTCGCATGCGCTGCATGCGGAGCTGCGTCCGGCCGGCATCAAGGTGACAGCGGTGGTAGCCGGCGGTATGGCCACGCCCTTCCTGCTGGAGCGCTTCCCGAACATCGACCGCAGTTCTCTGCAGGATCCTGAAAGCGTGGCGATGGCGATCTGCGACATCTTGCAACTGCCGCCGGGCACCGTCGTGCCCGAGATCACGATCCTGCCGATGCGCGAAACCTCGTGGCCCTGAGAGGCGTGCCCTGCAGACCGGCCGTCTTCCTCGACAAGGACGGCACACTGGTGGACGACCTGCCGTACAACGCCAACCCGGCGCGTATCACGCTGTGCAAGGGCGCCGGCGAAGCCTTGCAGGCGTTGGCAGAGCGGGGCTATGCGCTGATCGTGGTGAGCAACCAGCAAGGCATCGCGCGCGGCTGGCTGTCCGATCGCGACCTGTGCCGCGCGCGTGAACGCATCGCCGAACTGCTGGCCGTACATGACGTCAGGCTCGATGGCTTTTACTGGTGCCCGCACTGGCCCTGGAGCTGCAGGGGACGACTGGCCTTTGCCTGCGCCTGTCGCAAACCGGCGCCGGGCATGCTGTTGCGCGCAGCGACCGAGCATGGACTGGCGCTCGCGGCGAGCTGGATGGTGGGCGACATTCTCGACGACATCGAAGCCGGCCGCCGCGCAGGCTGCCGCACCGTGCTGATCGACAATGGCAATGAAACCGAATGGCGCTGCAGCCCGCTGCGACGGCCGCACCGGCTGGCGCCCGATATGGTGCGCGCAGCGCAGATGATCATGACCATCGACTGTCCGCCGCGGTCGCCGGTTATCGCTGCGTGAAGCTGCTGGCGCTGCGGCTCGATGCCGCCGGCGATGTGCTGATGTGTACGCCCGCCCTGCATGCGCTGGCCAGCCATGGTCATCGCGTGAGCCTGCTGACGTCGGCATCCGGCGCGCTCGCCGGCAATTGCGTGGAGGCGATCGAGAGCGTCGATGGCAAGCGCGCGATACTGCGCTTCGATGCGCCATGGATGAAAGCCAGCTCACCCGTTGCGCCGCGAGCTGTCGCGGAGATGGCCGCCGTGTTGAAGGCGCACAGCTTCGACGGCGCGGTGATCTTCACCAGCCACACGCAAAGCCCGCTGCCGGCAGCGCTGTTGTGCCAGATGGCCGGCATCCCGCTGCGACTGGCGCACTGCCGCGAGAATCCGTACCAGCTGCTGACGCACTGGGTGCGCGACCCCGAGCCAGCGCTGTTCCGGCATGAAGTTCAGCGCCAGCTGGATCTGGTGGCAACGCTGGGCTGCCACACCGGCGAACGGCACCTGAGGCTGCAGGTGAGCGACAAGGACCACGCACAAGCCGTCGAATTGCTGCGCAAGGCCGGACTGACCGAGGACCAGCCTTTCATCCTGCTGCACCCGGGCGCCAGCGCGCCGTCGCGCCGCTATCCCGCGCGGCACTGGCATGCGCTGGTGCCACTGCTGTCAACGCAGCTTGGATGGCCGCTCGTGATCGCCGGTGGCGCCAATGAACAGGTGCTGGTGACTGCGCTATGCACCGCCGCCCCCCGCTGCATCAATGTCGCCGGCAAGACCAGCTTCGGCGTACTGGCCGCCCTGGTCGCCAGGGCTCGCGTGCTGGTCGCCTGCAACAGCGCGCCGGCGCACATCGCCGCGGCCATGCACACGCCCGTGGTCGACCTCTACGCGCTGACCAACCTACAGCACATGCCGTGGCTGGTCGAATGTCGCGTGCTGTTCCAGCCCGTACCTTGTGCCGGCTGCCTGCAAAGCACCTGTCCTCTGCCGCATCATGCCTGCCTGGAACAGGTCAGTCCCGAACGCGTGCTACAAGCTGTGCAGGAATTACTCGCGGGTCGGTAAAAATTACCGGTGCCCTGCATGCGCTTGCGGCTGCGATGCATGACGGCAGCCGCGGCGTTGGTCAATGCAGCGCACCAGGGCCGAACGCACCGACGTCGCGTCGTATCACGAAGAAAAAAGTGACAAACAAAAACCAGCAGTCCAACGCACCGAGAACCATGATCTCGAAAAAAGGCGTCGATGTCGCCGAATGATTCGGCCACATCGACGCCCGCAGGCAGGGTCACGCCCGTCGAAAAATCAGTCTTTCGTCATTGCCTTCTCATTGCCTTCTCATTGCCTTCTCATTGCCAGTATGGCGGCTGGTTGTAATACGCATATACCTTCGACGCCCAGGAGGCATCGGCCATCGCCGGCCAATGGTCCTTGTCGAAGCCGGGGGCGTTCTGCAGCCTGTCCTTGGGCACGTCGAGCACGAAGCACTTGCGGTCGGCATCGAGCGTCAGCGCTCCCCACGGAATGGCAAAAAGCTTGTCGCCCATGCCGAGGATGCCGCCGAAGGACAGCACCGCATAGGCGACCTTGCCGCTGCTGACATCGAGCATGATGTCCTCGATGCTGCCCAGCTTCTCGCCCTGGTGGTTGATCACGTCGTCGCCTTGCAGGGTTTCGGCAGCCATCACGTCCGGCCCCGGCCCGGTGTGGTCATCGGGCTGGCGTTGCACGATGCGCGCCCCCTGCTGTTGCTGGCTTCCCTGCGGCGGATTGGTAGTTGGGCTCATGCTGTCTCCTTGGTCGTCAAGAAATTCACACGCCTGCGCTGGCGCACCGGCTTGTCGCTATTGGACTGCGGCGGCATGCCTTAATTCAGCAAGCCGATGCCGGCGGCCGCACCGCCCATGCCTGCCGCAACGCCGCCCGTTGCCGCGACCGGTACCGTATCGGCCGGACCGAACTTGCCGAGCGCCAGCGCGCGGTCCTGGTTGCCGTATTCCTCGAGCCGGTTGTACAGCGTCTTCAGGCTGATGCCCAGCAGGTCGGCAGCGCGCTTCTTGACGCCGCCGCACAAGTCCAGCGTCGCGAAGATCAGGCGCCGGTCGACATCGGCCAGCGAGGTGCCCACAGGGATGGCCAGTGTCAACGCCGTCGCCATGCACTGGGCCGGCTCCGGCTCCAGCGCGTGCGCATCGATCTGCTGGTCGGACAGGATGTAGGCGCGCTGCATGAAGTTGCGCAGCTCGCGCACATTGCCCGGCCAGTGATAGCTGCCCAGCACCGACAGGGCGCGCGCCGACAGCGTCTTGACGGTGTCGTGCGCGCGATTGAATTCGTCGAGGAAGTGCTGCGCGAGGATGCCGATGTCGGTGCCGCGCTCGCGCAGCGCCGGTATCTTCAGCGGAAACACATTGAGCCGGTGGTACAGGTCCAGCCTCAACTTGCCGGCCGCAATCGCGCCTTCCGGATCGCGGTTGGTGGCGGCGACGATGCGCACGTCGGTATGCAATTCCTGGTTGCTGCCTATGCGCATGAAGCTGCCAGTCTCCAGAACTCGCAACAGCTTCACTTGCAGCTCGATCGGCATCTCGACGACTTCGTCGAGGAACAGCGTGCCGCCCGATGCGCGCTCGAAATAGCCTTTGTGCTGGCGATCAGCGCCGGTAAAGCTACCCTTCTCATGGCCGAAAATTTCGCTCTCGATCAGTTGCGGCGAGATCGCGCCGCAGTTCACCGGCAGGAAGGGCTGGCGCTGCCGCGCGCTCTGCGCATGGATGTTCTGCGCAACCAGTTCCTTGCCGGTGCCACTCTCGCCCAGCAGCAGCACGCTCGCTTCGGTCGGCGCGACTCGGCTGATGTGTTCGCGCAGCACGCGCATGGCCTCCGACTCGCCGAGCAGCGGCGCCGGCTGGAAGCTGGCGGCCGTGCGCGGCGCATCGCTGCGACCTGCGCTGCGCGAGGCGAGCAATTGCCGCAGATGGCGCAAGTCTGGCGGACGCTCGAGGTAATCGGCAGCGCCGCTGCGAAACGCTGCCACGGCGGCGGCCAGCGTCGCCTGCCCGCTGAGCAGCACGATCGCGGTCCGGGCCTCGCTGCCGCCGTCGGCTTCCTCCAGCAAGGCCATGCCGCTGCCATCGGGCAGGCGATCGGCCACGATCACCCAGTCGGGCACCTGCAGCGACAGCTGCAACTGGCCCTGCCGCAAGCTGGACACCAACTGGCAGCGATGGCCTTCCGATATCAGCGCATCGCGCAAGGCGGGCGCGCCGGCATCGTCATCGACAATCAGCACATGAGACATGGATGCTCACAAGTGATGCGCAAGCGGCAGACCCCTGCTCTGCCGGCCGGTACCGGAAGCTGCGGTCGGCGCGTGGGCGGTCGCGCGACGCGATCGGTCAGCGCGATGGCGATTGTTCTCCCTGAGATTCGCTGCCGGTCGAGCCCTGGCGCTCGCTACGCGGTGACGACTTGCTCCCTCCTGATTGCGAGGTGCCACCGCTGCTGGCACCGGACGAGGAACCGGCATCTTCGCCACTGCGCTGGCAAGCGGCCAATGTCGATGCCACGAACATGGGTATGGCGAGCAATGCGATCCAGCGCTGGTGAGGCCTGTTCATCATGGTTGGGTCCTTTTCGATAGGTAGGGTCATGCCGATACGTGCTGCAGGAGCGCCGCTTGCCTCAGGCCGCTTCATTGGGCCGCGCCCGACGAGCTGCTACCGCTGGTCGCGCTGCCACCGGTGCTGCTGCCCATGGGCGTGCCACTCTCGCTGCCCGAGGTCCCGCCCGACAGGCCCGACGTGCCTGAAGTACCTGACGTTCCCGATGTCCCGGAGGTACCCGAGGGGCTGCCCGGGCTCATCGCACCGTTTGGCGTACCACCCGTACCGCTCATGCCACTGCTACTGCCCGTGCCACTGGTACCGCTGCTGCTACCCGACATGCCCGAAGTACCTGATGTTCCCGACGTTCCGCTCTTCTCGCCCGACTTCTCGCTGCTCGTCCCCGGTGTCGTACCTGGTTCGGCGCCCGGTGTCGTGGTGCCGGCTCCCGAGGTGCCGCCGGCGCCCGGCGCAGGTGTCGTCGATTCTGACGGAGGCGGCGTCGTGGCCGGTGCCGACTGGCTGGGCGTCGTCGTGCTGGTGCCGCCGCTGGTGCCAGGCGCTGCCTTGTCTTCACCAACGCCGCCGCCACCGCGATTGCAGGCTGCGACACTGATCGTCAGCAGGCCCAGGCATATCAGGGTCTTCGTCACTTGCAGTTTTGGATTCATCACCATTCCTTTCAACTAACGATGGAGTCGTAGCTTCAGTCTTGACTGAGGCATGCTGCATAAGTTTCAACACCGGTGTGCTGGCTGTGAGCGGCAGCAAACACGCGCTCAACTTGCAGCAACCTGGCACGGGAGAATTTTTTTCATCATCTGCATCGCCTTTGAGCCAAGGCAGGGTGTGGCGCCGCCGCTGGTACAGATTGTTCTGTTTGTGTTCTGTTTATGTTCTGAATTGGTCGCGCGCGTTTGCGCCGCGTCCTTTCGATGACCGAGGACCGACATCGCCATGACCACTGACCGATCGCTCAAGCGCTTCGGGCTGCTGTATGGCAGTTCGGCCGCGATGATCGCGATGTACCGACAACTCGAACGCGTGGCCGGCACCGACGCGACCGTGCTGCTCGAAGGCGAAAGCGGCACTGGCAAGGAGCTGGTCGCGCGCACCGTGCACCAGCAGAGCCGGCGCGCGGACCAGCACTTCGTGGCCGTGAACTGCGGCGCGATACCGGCGCATCTGATCGAAGCGGCGCTGTTCGGGCACGAGAAAGGCAGCTTTACCGGCGCATTGAAGCGCCAGAGTGGCTATTTCGAACATGCATCGGGGGGCACCTTGTTCCTCGACGAGATCACCGAGATGCCCTGCGATATGCAGGTGAAGCTATTGCGGGTGCTGGAGAGCGGCAGCTTCCTGCGCGTGGGCGGCAGCGAACTCGTGCAGGTGGATGTGCGCCTGGTGGCGGCTACCAATCGCTCGCTACAGGCCGCCGTACAGCAGGGCAGCCTGAGACAAGACCTGATGTACCGGCTGGCGGTCTTCCCCATCCGCGTGCCGCCGCTGCGCGAGCGCGGCAATGACATCGAAAAGCTGGCGCAATTGTTCCTCGACCAGCTCAATGACGAGGCGCGCACCAGCAAGTCTTTCTCGCGCATCGCGCTGGACCGCTTGCGCAGCCATCCGTGGCCGGGCAATGTGCGCGAATTGAAGAACCGGGTGCACCGCGCCTACATCATGTCGGCTGGCGTGGTGGATATCGAAGAACCCTTGCAGATCGCTACGCGCACCACGGCCGGCAAAGGCGTGCTGAACTTCCCGGTCGGCATGGCACTGGCCGATGCGCAGCGCGAAATCATCCTCGCGACACTGCATCACTTCAGCGGCAACAAGAAGCTGGCCGCCGAAACCCTGGGCATCAGCCTGAAGACGCTGTACAACCGCTTGAAGGCCTACTAGCCTCGCCTTCGCTATCGCCGATAGCGAAGGCGAGGCGTCAGCACGGCCTCGGCGCCCGGCTGGTGGTCCTGCTGCTACGGGGGGAGGAAGTCGGGTTCGCTCATGATCGGCGCACGGCGTGTTTCGCGCGGGATCATTGGCAGCATCCGTGCCATCGCACGGAAGGCGAGATCAGGCAGCCAGCGGCAATGCCTGCGCGGCGCGCAGCAACAGTCCCGGGTCGCTGTTGGCCAGCAGCTTCGAATCCGACAGCGTCTGCCGGAACTGACGCGCGCCGCGCAGCCCGGTCATCAGGCCGAGCATATGACGCACGATGGAATTCAGGCGCGGGCCGCCGGCAGCCAGCTCTCGCTCGATGTAAGGCAGCATAGCCTCGACGACCTCGATGCGGGTCTTCGCTGACGGCTCGTCACCATAGTAACGCTCGTCGAAGGCCGCCATCAGCCAGGGATTGTGATAGGCCTCGCGGCCGACCATCACGCCGTCGACATGCTCCAGTTGCGCATCGATCTCGTCATACGACTTGATGCCGCCGTTGATGATGATTTCCAGTTCAGGGAAATCCTTTTTCAGCTGGTACACGTAGTCATATTTCAGCGGCGGTATCTCGCGGTTTTCCTTTGGCGACAAGCCTTTCAGGATCGCATTGCGTGCATGGACGATGAAGGTCTTGCAGCCGGCATCGGCAACGATGCCGATGAAGTCACGCACGAAGTCGTAGGACTCGACCGCATCAATGCCGATCCGGTGCTTGACGGTGACGTCGATGTCGACCACGTCGCGCATCGCCTTCACGCCATCGGCTACCAGCGTCGGCTCCAGCATCAGGCAGGCGCCGAAAGCGCCGCGCTGCACGCGCTCCGACGGACAGCCGCAGTTCAGGTTGATCTCGTCATAGCCCCATTGCTGGCCGAGCTTGGCGCAGATCGCCAGCTCGTCCGTCTCGCTGCCGCCGAGTTGCAGCGCCACCGGGTGTTCCTGTTCGCTGAAATTCAGGAAGCGCTGCTGGTCGCCGTGGATCAGCGAACCCGTCGTGACCATCTCGGTGTACAGCCAGGTATGGCGGGTGATCAGCCGGTGGAAATAGCGGCAGTGGCGGTCGGTCCAGTCGAGCATGGGGGCGACGGACAGGCGGCGCGGTGGGAGGGTTGTCTTCTTGGTCACGGCTTGGAATGCGGGTCAGTGCGGATGAGTCAGGCGGCATTGTACCGGCTTGGCGACTGTCCTACTGCCTGCGCTGCCCGGTTGCACCGGGTCGAAAAGGTGGCGCCTGCCGGCGCCACCCCTGGCCGTCGAGCCCCGATCAGTTGGGGCCGCGGATTACTGCTTTTGCGACGACGATGCGCTCGTGCTGGTGGAGGACGAGGCGATCATGCTGGCGTTCATTGCAGTCGTCGTCGGAGCCGCATTGGCGTCAAAGCCTGCCTTGCGACGATTCGACGCGCCGTTGCGCGCCAGCGCTGCACCTATCCTGCCCGCCTGCGCCTCATTCGGCACATCCGTGCCGAGGCCAAGCTTGTCGAGGCTGCCGCTCTTTTCCGCCGCCACGACGAGAAGATCGATATCGGTCGAGGACAGGTCGCTGCCTTCCAGCTCAAGCGCGACGAGGCCCTGGTGCTTGGCGAGCGACTGGCAGAAGTAGCCGAAGTCGCTCCGCCACTCGGCCGAAGCGGACTCGGGATAGAGCGAAAGCCGCGGCCCGCAGCTGCATGCGAGCGTGCGCAGCGTTCCGACCTTTTCGACGACATAGGCCACCACATCCATGGGCAGGTTGCCGGCTGCGGTCGGGTGGATGACGAGCGTTTCCAGCTGCTTGCAGGTAGCCAGCGCAAACAGCACGCTGCTCCAGCCCGGCACGAGCATGCAGGCACCTTGCAGGGAGAAGGTCTTCAGGCTGCCATGGTTCTCCAGCCCGCTGGCAAACTCCTTCGCGGCGGCGTCGCTGATGAAGCTGTTTTCGAGATGCAGCGCCTCGAGCATGCACTCCGGCCGGGACAGGAACGCGGACAGGGACTTGTAGTCGTCGTTCTTCAGCGTGCAGGCACTAAGGTCGAGCGACTTCACGCACAGGGCGGAGTCCAGCAAGGTCTGCAGCAGCTCGCCGGGGGCGACCCACGCGCTGTTTTTCTCGCGCTCCAGTTTTTCGAAGTTGCAGCTCAGCTTGAGCGCATGTACCGGCGTGCCATCTTTCAGCACCGGCCCGTCCTTGAGGTAGGCAGAAAGCGCGCTTAGCTGCGCGCGCGTCTCGATCGTGATGACCAGCGAGCCCTTCCCCTGCTCTGCCAGCTGCGCGCATTTCACCGTGGACGGTATCTGGTACAGGTTGCGGGTGACGGACTCGGTACGGACCAGCTTTTGCTGTTCCGCATGCTTGCGCGCGAGTTGCGGCACGCTGCGCGGAAGGACCTGTGTGGTCTGCGTTGCAGCAGCATTGGCAAAGGCAACGACCGCTGCAACTTCCGTCGCTGGCTTGCTCGCCATGACAGGCTGTGGCTGGCCAGTGGGTACAGCAACAGGCGTAACCTGAGGTGCGTCAGTCCCGGCAAGGGGTGTTGCCTGTGGCGTGACTGCCGGACGTACCGCATCAGAAATATATGGCTGGGTCATGGCATTTGCTCCGTTATTGAAATGACGAGGGGCTTGTGTAGCCATGCCTTGCCGGATGTTCCTTGTCTCTCACGGGCTCAGCGCTTGCGCGGCCCCGGCCGGACCGGGAAAGCCGGCCTCCAGTCCCTGACGCATCGTGAGCAGCGTGCGCGCATCCATCTGTCCGGCGATCTCGTCACTGAGCTCGCGCGGCCAGATGCCGCCGACAATGAATCCGCTGGAAGCAGGCACCAGCAGGTCAAGCGCCGCCGCCGCAGGCGCGCCGTGGGCGGCATGGTTGGCGAGCGCATTGCGGGCAACGATGGCGGCGATCCTGTCGGACTGCTCGCGAGTCAGGATGTTTGCGCCGAGCCGAAAATCTTCGATGGCGGGATGCGCGTCCAGCGCGAGGATCAGATGGTCGAGGCAGGCGGCGGTGAAGCGGTAGCACGACAGGTCGAGCACGAACAGGCTGTCATTCTTTTTCAGCGCCTCGCAGAACTGGAGGAGTTCCTCATTCCAGTCCTCTTCGGGCACGGTCGGTCCGGCTTCGCCATTGACGGAGGAAGTAACGACGAGTTCGCGCAGTTGCCTGTTATCGCGGAGGATGGAACGCAGCGAATACAGGGGTACGGCACCCGGACGCGCTGATTCCAGCACCAGCGTCTCGAAGCGCCTGCCCTCCATCGGCGCACCGATGCAGGGCCAACCTGCCGACAGCGCCGTGGTGAGGTAAGTCCAGCCAGTGGGCATCAGCGTGGCCGCCCGCAGGGACAAGGTCTTCAGGCTGTCATTGCCACGGATGGCATGCGCCAGTTCCTTGGCCGCCTCATCATAAATCGTGCAAGCCGGCAGGTGCAGTGTCTCCAGCTTGCACTGTGCGGAAGCAAGCAGGCGGGCCAGCCACTGGAAGTCCTTTTGCGTCAGCTTGTATCCACTGAGGTCAACGTGCACAGCCGACCGATTCGAATCCCCTGCAAGATGTGGGGCGCCCTGTACGAGTGGATCCGCGCGGGCGATGGGATTGTCCATCGGGTGGACCAGATCGACGAGGCGCGGCTCCGAACGGGGCAGCTGCGGCGTAGACGCTGGCGCCTGCAATGGCGACAGACCCTGTACACGCTCCAGGTTTGCGCCACTGACTGCCCCCGGATTTTTGCTGGACATCGTGGGAACGACCACGGCAAGCGGGGTATTCCCCGATGCCGGACTCGGACCGCTCGGTGCGCGCGATAGAGTCGATGCATTCAGTGCAGAGATACCCGTCGCCGGGGTCGGCTGAAGAGAACCAGAAGAGACAGGTTGGGACATGGATATTTCTCCTTAAAGGTAATGACAGGCGAGCGCCTCACTCACCGCGCATTTCCGGTACCGGTGCATCCGTCTTGTTCCATACACCGGCCAGCTGACCTTCAGCCAACTCGAAAAACAACAAGGCAGCCGAAGATGCCATGCCCATGCAGGCATCGACGGCGCGCGTTACTGCCTGGATGATTTGACGCGCTGACCCTTTGCCTGCTTGCCGGATGCGATGCGCGCACCGCCTGACTTCTTTATGGCTTCCAGCGTCTCTGCATCCATCATCATCGCAAGCAGTTGGCTGAGCTCGTGTGGCCAGACAGCGCAGGTGGCGAGCAAAGCCGGGACCAGCCTGTCCAGCGCCTTCGCGGCCTGCCACTCTGCCACCTGCCGTTGGACCTGGTTGTTTGCTTCGTTCTGTTCGAGGCAGCGCTTGATCAACGCTTGCTGCGCGCAAGTCAGCACGATCCGCCCGAGCTCCAGCCGCTCCAGATGGGCGTTGCGCTGCAGGGCCGCCAGCAAGACCCCGATATTGGCTTGCGTCAGGTCGTAGCCCGACAAGTCCAGCACGCGCAACGCCGTGTCCTTGCCAAGCCGCTCGCAAAACTCGGCAAACGCCCCATCCCAGTGCCTGCGGTCCCACAAGTCCAGCCACACCGGGGACGGTTTCGATAACACCAACTGTACGCGGCTGCCGCTGGCCAGCACGCTTTCCAGTTGCGATGGCCAGATCATGCAGTCGCGGTTGTACTCCAGCTGCAGCACGATGATGGACGGAGTCCTGGCAACGGCATCGATGATCTTTGCCATCGCCGTAGTCGACACGCGCGAAAACACGCCGCCCAAGGACAATTCGCGCAGGCTGCTATTGGAACGCAGAGCTTTCGCCAGATGCCCGGCACATTGGTCATCAATCTCGTGGTCGATCAGGGCCAGCGCTTCCAGCTTGCAGCCCTCCTCCATCAGGAAAGCGCCCAGCATGCGAAAGTTGTCTTCCGACAAGCGGCACTCCTCGAAGACAAGCTTTCTGATGCCGCGACAGGCTTGCAGCAGGCGCTTGAAGAGCTGCCCATCCAGCACCTCGCGATTGTCATACTCGGGATCTTCATAACAACGCGGCCCGCCGAGGTCGCACTCGAGATGCAGGGATCGCGGCACCACGCCAGACTCCAGCCAGCGGATCAGGCTCTCCATCGCTTTCGGCGTGGCGATGTCGAGCATTTTTCCGGCTTTCATTTGTTGCGAAAGTCGCGCGTAGCCGAAATGCAGCCTTGCTGCGGTCAGGTCCACAGCGTAATCACGGCGAACCAGCTTCGGCCGGCCGCTGGTAATCACCCGACGGGAAGTGGCACTTTTGCCGCTGCTGGCAGGCAGGGCGAGCGGCTGCGCGACATCATCTTGCAGACCTGACTGCGGCCGTGGCCGGGCATGCATCTGCGGCTGCGGCTGCGGCTGTGAATGCGATTGTGAATGCGATTGTGGCTGTGGCTGCAGTTGTGGCTGTCGCTGTGACTTTGAATGTGGCGTCGGTTGTTGCGGTGGCAGTGGCGGTGGCAGTGGCGGTGGCTGCACCTGCGGCTGCGCTTGCTGTGGCGGCTGGCCAGCAATGGCGGGCAGTGACATGGGCGGCTTCTCCGTAGCGATGGTGGCGGGGGGCGTTTGACTGACTGGCTCACTTTCTCCTGATCGAATGCCCGCGGTGCGGATGCATGCATCGTATTCATGATGCCGCGCTGCGCACGACAGGCACGGTATGGCCTGCTCAGTTCCTGATCTCTATGCCCTGTTCCTGCCCCGCACAAACGGCCAATCAGCGCAGCACCCCGAAAAAACAAAAGGCACCCGAAGGTGCCTTTTGTGTTGTGCCTGAACAGGCTGACAGCGATTACGCCGCTTCGCGCGAAGCCTTCTTGCGCTCATGCTCTTTCAGGAAGCGCTTGCGCAGGCGGATGCTCTTCGGAGTGATTTCGACCAGCTCGTCATCCTCGATGAATTCGACCGCGTATTCGAGCGACAGCTCGATCGGCGGTACCAGACGCACTGCTTCATCGGTACCCGAGGCACGGACGTTGGTCAGCTGCTTGCCCTTGATCGGGTTGACGACGAGGTCGTTGTCGCGCGAGTGGATGCCGATGATCATGCCTTCGTACACCGGGTCGTTGTGGCTGACGAACATGCGGCCGCGATCCTGCAGCTTCCACAGCGCGTAGGCAACGGCAGCGCCGTCATCCTGCGAAATCAGCACGCCATTGCGACGGCCGGCCAGTTCGCCCTTGCTGGCGTCGACCGTGCCATAAGCATCGAACACATGGCTCATCAGGCCGGTGCCGCGGGTCAGGGTCATGAACTCGCCCTGGAAACCGATCAGGCCGCGCGCAGGAATACGGTATTCGAGACGCACGCGACCCTTGCCGTCCGGCTGCATGTCCTGCAGGTCGCCACGACGGCGGCCCAGCTCTTCCATCACGCCACCCTGGTGGGTTTCTTCGACGTCGACCGACAGGTTCTCGAACGGCTCCTGGCGCACGCCATCGACCATCTTGAACACGACACGCGGACGCGACACGGCCAGCTCGAAGCCCTCACGGCGCATGTTCTCGATCAGGATGGTCAGGTGCAGTTCGCCGCGACCCGAGACTTCGAAAATGGTGTCATCGTCGGTCGGTGCAACGCGCAGCGCAACGTTGGATTTCAGTTCGCGGTCAAGGCGGTCACGCAGCTGGCGGCTGGTGACGAATTTGCCTTCGCGGCCGGCCAGCGGCGAGGTGTTGACCATGAAGTTCATGGTCAGCGTCGGCTCGTCGACGGTCAGCATGGGCAGGGCTTCCGGGGTGTCCGGAGCGCAGACGGTCGTACCGATGCCGAGGTCTTCGATACCGTTGATCAGCACGATGTCGCCGGCCATGGCCTGGTCGACCAGCACTCGCTCGAGACCCTTGAAATTGAGGACCTGGTTGATACGCGCTTTTTTCGGCGTGCCTTCCGGGCCGTCGATGATGACCACATCCTGCAGCGGCTTGACGCGGCCACGGGTGATGCGGCCAATGCCGATCTTGCCGACGTAGGACGAGTAATCGAGCGACGTGATCTGCATCTGCAGCGGGCCGTCGATGTCATCGTCGCGCACCGGCACGTGTTTCAGGACGGCGTCGAACAGCGGATCCATCGTGCCTTCGCGGACTTCCGGATCCAGGCTCGCATAGCCGTTCAGGGCCGATGCGAACACCACCGGGAAGTCGAGCTGCTCTTCGGTCGCGCCGAGTTTGTCGAACAGTTCGAAGGTGGCGTTGATGACCCACTCCGGACGCGCGCCCGGACGGTCGATCTTGTTGACGACGACGATGGGCTTCAAACCCAGGGCCAGCGCCTTGCGGGTCACGAAACGGGTCTGCGGCATCGGGCCTTCGACCGCATCAACCAGCAGCAGCACCGAGTCGACCATCGACAGCACACGCTCGACCTCGCCGCCGAAGTCGGCGTGGCCCGGGGTGTCGACGATGTTGATGTGCGTGCCCTTGTACTCGACCGCGCAGTTTTTCGACAGGATCGTGATGCCGCGCTCTTTTTCGAGATCGTTCGAGTCCATCACGCGCGAGTCAACCTGCTGGTTCTCGCGGAAGGTGCCGGACTGGCGGAGCAGCTGGTCGACGAGCGTGGTCTTGCCGTGGTCAACGTGGGCAATGATGGCGATGTTGCGCAATGCGCGGTCGGTGTTTGACATGTGGGAGCGGGAGGTGGTCAGAACGAAACCCGCGATTGTAGCACCTTTAAGATGACCGCTCGATGAAATTCCTTGAATTTTCAATGGCTTGCATGCATGACCAAGCCCCGGCCGGCCGGAACAGTTGATGTAAAAAAGTTACACAGCCGTTGGAAATGGCTAGAAATGCCAAGAAATCCAGTATCGACATGATTGTTTTTTGACACGAACGCGAATTTCTAACGGGACACGATGGACACGACCAGCTCCCCCCGCCAGCGGCTGGAAGACTTCCGCGCCTTCCTCGCGCAGCCACAGAACACCGATTCCGCCCACTACACCGCCGAGATCTGGTCGCGCGGATCGGCAAACAAGGGGGGTATCGCCGGCCTGGTCAAACGCCTGGACGGCCGTAGTGCGCGCCAGGAGGTACGCGCGCAGGTCAAGCAACTGCTGAGGGACAACCACATCGAGATCACGGCCAACATCCGCAAGGCGCTGCCGAGCCGTACCGCCCCCGGCGATGCCGCAGCGCTATCGCAGCTGCTGGATGCGCAAGCCCTGCCGTTGCAGGTGAACGACCTCGCAAGCCTCGCACCCCACCTGCAGTTCGAGATCGAAAAACTGGCTACCACCACCGCCAACGGCAAGACCGCTAGCGTGACGGACTTCCTGCTGCAGGGCAGCGGGCCGGCCAGGCAGGCACTGCTTGCCTTGCTCAGGCCTGCCTTGCAGGAGCGCGCCGATGACATGGCAGCGCAGGCCTTCGACGCTTTCGCACGCGGTCTGATGTTCGGGCGCAGCATCGATGAGTCCATGGACAAGGCGTTCCAGACATTGAGGGAGCAATATGCATCGCAGAAGGCTGGGGATGACTTGGGCAATCGCTTTGGCGATGCCATCCAGATGATTTCCGGCTTGCTGCAGAGTGTTGACGGTACCGCTTTCGCAGCCGAGGCCAGAAAGTCGCTCGCGCCCTCGCTGATGCTGGCCGCCTTCATGCCTGTGCTGTCCGACGCGCTTGAAAAGCGGCAGCCACTTTTCCAGATGGCAGTGCAGGATTTCTGCACGGTGCGTGACGCGCAGCCCGAGCCGCAGGAGCCTAATCCCACCATTGAAGAACGTGCCAAGACAGTCATCGATAGCGGCCAGATGTGGCGCCTCAATCCCGCCTCCCTCGCCGACCGGCTAGCCGCTGCAATCCAGTCAAGCCTTCTGCCGCACGTCGCCGACAAGTTCGCTACCATGTCCCAACCTACAGGTGAAACATCATGAAGCCAACTGGTGCTGCCGGCCCTGCCAACCCTGCCGAATTCTTCGGCAGTATGACGACCCTGATTGCACGTACGACAGAAAACAAGCAAGCCTTGTCGTCACAGGTGTTCGTAAAGGCAGGCAAGGATGGTCAGGTTCTGTTCCATCGTGTGCCAGAAAAAAATGCCTCGGACAAAATCATGAAGCTGTACATGGCCAGTCCCAAGGCGCAACAGGCGCGCGAACTTGCAGGGCAGAAGATCCGGACCGCGCTCGAGAAGAGCGGCGTGCAAATCACCGATAGCATTCGCAAGGCATTGCCGAGCAAGGTCAATGCCGGCGACTTCAACAAACTTCAGGGAGCATTCACCGAAGCCAAGCTGAAGCTCGACAATGCGAATTCGGTCGCGGCAACAAAGCTGAAACCGAAGCCCAGCGAGCAGCAGGTGCTGTCAGCCGTGAAGTCGGAGCTGGCGGCGCTGGACTGGAACAATCCTGCGTGCGTAGGCACGCTGTTCCGGGACGCGAGCGGTAAGAGCCAGAGCTTGATCACCGATTTTCTCGCCGGCACCTTCACCAAGTCGATCGAGAACTGTGTCTCAAACGCCGTCCAGACATCAATGGAAGTCTTGCACCAGACGAAGAGCCCGGACGATATGTTGGTCGCATTGAACACTGCCACGCTCAAGGAACTGGGTAATGTCCGATTTACGCCCGAGTTCAATCAACTGGCCTTTTCGATGCTCGATCTCGCCGACCAAGTCGCCCGCGAAAAACTGGCAGAGGGTGGAGGCAAGTTCAACGCCGCCGTCGTCGACCCCATCCGCACGCAAGTCAAAGAGAAATTATTTGGCACGATTTTTCTGCGCACCTTGACACTGGATCTCGCTCAGAGCTTGCGCAAGGTTGAAAATCAGCTCAAGGATGCGGTCGAGAAAACAACGGGCAAAGTCGCCGACAGGGGCTTCAAGCCGGCCACGGTGGCCGCGCTAACCCAAGGCTTGTTCAGCGGCGCGAAGGATATCGGCAAGCGCGTGGGCGTAGGCACGGGTATCAAGGAAGACATGCCTCATTATCATGACTTCGCACTTGATACGGACAAAAACAATTTGAACGGCTTTACGGCTCTGAACGAGCTGAAAAAAGCCGCCGGACTCATCTAGCTGCTTGACGCGATGCCGGACACCAGGCGCTCCGGCATCAGCGTGCCCTGCGACTGAAGTTGCGCCGTACCCAGCAGTGCACCATCGCTGGCAACGACCTTGACCCTGCCCGGCGCGGGAAGAGACACCATACCTTCCTTCTCGAGCGACAAGCGCTGTCCGTGACGGAAGCGCTGCGCCAGTGCTTCATTCAATTCGATCATGGGGAAACTGGCCAGCAGTGCATCGACAGGCGCCAAGGCACGCACCCGCTCATCTTCAGCGATGGCAGTGAAAGCCTCCAGCGTGATGGCCTCGTTCAGTGTGAGGCGACCCGTACCGATACGTCGCAATGCATTGAGGTGCGCGCCACAACCCAGTGCCGCGCCAATATCCTCGCCGAGCACGCGTATGTACGTCCCCTTGCTGCAACGCACGCGCAGCTTCAGCATCGGTGCTTGATAGTCCAGCAGTTCAAGGGAATGGATGATGACATCCCGTGCATCGCGCTCCAGCGTGACGCCGGCGCGCGCATATTCGTACAGGGGCTTGCCGTCGCGCTTCAATGCCGAGTGCATAGGCGGCACCTGCTTGATGGAGCCGCGGAATTGCGCCAGCGCAGCCTCGATCTGCGCCAGACTCACTTCGACTGGCTGCGTCGCCAGCACGCTTCCTTCGGTGTCGCCGGTATCGGTGGTGACACCCAGATGCACCACGGTCTCGTAAGCCTTGTCCGCTTCCAGCAGATCTTGCGCGAATTTGGTGGCCTCGCCGAAGCACAGCGGAAGCAGGCCTGTGGCGAACGGGTCCAGCGTGCCGGTGTGGCCGGCCTTTTCCGCATTCAGCAGCCATTTCGCTTTCGCGAGCGCCTGTGTGCTGCTCATGCAAACAGGTTTATCGAGCAAGAGCACACCATGCACAGGTACGCGCTTGCGCTTTGCAACTTTGTTCATTACGAGGAGATCAGTCTTCGTCGCTGTCGGCAGCGCGCGTGGCGTTGGCTTCGTCGATCAGCTTCGACAGCGCAGCGCCGCGTGTGGTCGAGGTGTCATGCACGAAGTGCAGCTCGGGCAGCGTATGGATGTGCAGGCGTTTGCCCAGTTGCGCGCGCAGGAAGCCGGCTGCCTTGCGCAGGCCGTTGAGCGTGTTCTGGACAGCAGCGTCATCATCGACCAGGGTCGTGAAGAACACCTTCGCATGCGCGTAGTCGGGCGTCAGCTGCACTTCGGTGAGGGTCACCATGCCGACGCGCGGGTCCTTGACCTCCATCGCGATCAGCTGGGCCAGGTCTTTCTGGATCTGGTCGGCGACACGCAGGCTGCGGCCCGGGATGGCTTTGCTGTGCTTGACCATGGTTGACCTCTCTTTTTCTCAACTCAAAAAACGGACGGCCGGAACAATCCGGCCGTCGGGGTTTGCCGGTAAAGGCGCTTACAGCGTACGTGCGACTTCCTGCACTTCGAAGACTTCCAACTGGTCGCCTTCCTGGATGTCGTTGTAGTTCTTCAGCTGCAGGCCGCATTCGAAGCCGGACTTCACTTCCTTCACATCATCCTTGAAGCGCTTGAGCGACTCGAGCTCGCCAGTCCACTGCACCACGTTGTTGCGCAGCAGGCGGACTTGTGCGCCGCGCTTGACCATACCGTCGAGCACGTAGCAACCGGCGATCGAGCCAACCTTGCTGACCACGAACACCTGTCGAATCTCGACCAGGCCGAGAGCCTGTTCGCGCTTCTCCGGCGACAGCATGCCGCCCATTGCCGCCTTGATCTCGTCGATCGCGTCGTAAATGATGTTGTAGTAGCGGATGTCGATGCCGTTGGCCTCGGCCAGCTTGCGCGCCTGTGCATCGGCACGGGTGTTGAAGCCGAGGATGACAGCCTTCGATGCCACCGCGAGGTTGACGTCCGATTCGCTGATGCCGCCCACCGCTGCATGCACAACCTGCACACGCACTTCGGAAGTCGACAGTTTCTGCAGCGAGGTAACCAGCGCTTCCTGCGAACCCTGCACGTCGGCCTTGATGATCAGCGGCAGGTTCTTGACCTCGCCTTCGGCCATCTGCTCGAACATGTTTTCCAGCTTTGCTGCCTGCTGCTTGGCCAGTTTCACGTCGCGATACTTGCCCTGCCTGAACAGCGCGATTTCGCGCGCCTTGCGTTCGTCCGTCAGCACCATCGCTTCTTCACCGGCGGCCGGCACTTCGGTCAGGCCCTGGATCTCGACCGGGATGGACGGGCCAGCCTCGGTGATGTTCTTGCCGTTCTCGTCCAGCATCGCACGCACGCGGCCGTACGACGAACCGGCCAGCACGATGTCGCCGCGCTTCAGGGTACCGGACTGGACCATGATGGTCGCCACCGGACCACGGCCCTTGTCGAGCTTGGCTTCGATGACCAGGCCCTTGGCCGGCGCATCGACCGCAGCGGTCAGTTCCAGCACTTCGGCTTGCAGCAGCACGTTCTCGAGCAGCGTATCGATGCCATCGCCGGTCTTGGCCGATACCGGAATGAACGGCGACTCGCCGCCGTATTCTTCCGGCACCACGCCTTCGGCGACCAGTTCCTGCTTCACGCGGTCCGGGTTCGCGCCCGGCTTGTCAATCTTGTTGATCGCGACCACCAGCGGCACGCCGGCAGCCTTCGCATGCGAGATCGCTTCCTTCGTCTGCGGCATCACGCCGTCATCGGCCGCAACGACCAGGATGACGATGTCGGTAGCCTTCGCACCACGAGCACGCATGGCGGTAAACGCCTCGTGACCCGGGGTGTCGAGGAAGGTGATCATGCCGCGCGCGGTATCGACGTGATAAGCGCCGATGTGCTGCGTGATGCCACCGGCTTCGCCCGCGGCGACCTTGGCGCGGCGGATGTAGTCCAGCAGCGAGGTCTTGCCGTGGTCGACGTGACCCATCACGGTCACGACCGGTGCACGCGGCTTGAGTTCGGCGTCGACATGTTCCACGCCGGTGTCGAGCAGCGCTTCCGGATCATCCAGTTTCGCGGCATGCGCGACGTGGCCCATTTCTTCGACCACGATCATCGCGGTTTCCTGGTCCAGCACCTGGTTGATGGTGACCATCTGGCCCAGCTTCATCAGCTGCTTGATGACCTCGGCAGCCTTGACCGACATCTTGTGTGCCAGCTCGGCGACGGTGATGGTTTCCGGCACGTGCACTTCGCGCACGATGGCTTCGGTCGGCTGCTGGAAGTTCGACTCGCGATCGTCGTGATGGCTGTTGCGGCGTCCACGCGGACCCGAACGCCAGCCATCGCGGCCACCGGTCGGAGCACCACGCGTCTTGAGACCGCCGGCGCCACGTTTCTTCTCGTCTTGCCAGGTCGACGACACATTGGCCGACTTGATCGATTTCTTTTCGCCCGGCTTCGCGTCTTTCTTCTCGGCCGGCTTCTTGTCGGCCGTGGTCGCAGGTCGGTGCAGCGTGCCCTCTGCACGGGGGGCAGCAGGTGGCGGCTCCGGTGCCTTGATGACCTTGCGCGGCGAACTCATCATCGCCTTGATCTGTGCGACTTCGTCGGCGACAGCCTTGCGTGCTGCCTCGGCGGCGGCAGCGCGGGCGGCCGCAGCTTCGGCGGCCGCAGCAGCGGCGGCAGCCGCTTCCTGTTCGGCAGCCGACGGCACAGCCGGTTCGGCGGGCGCAGCGGCGCCGGCCGCAACGGCCGGTGCAGCAGCAGCCTTCGCGGCATTGGCTGCGGCAGCGGCAGCAGCCGCTTCGGCAGCCTGCTTCGCGAGCTCGGCCTCACGTGCGATCTCGGCAGCGCGCTCGGCTTCCAGCTTCGCGAGGTGCTCCTGCTTTTCACGCAGGTCGGCTTCCTGGCGGGCGATCAGCTCAGCCTGGCGACGTGCCTCTTCATCACGACGTGCCTGCTCGGCTTCGTCGATGATCGGCGCAGCTGCCTTCGGTGCTTCCGGCTCGGCCACCGGCGCGTCGTCGCGCTTGACGAAGGTGCGCTTCTTGCGGACCTCGACCTGGATGGTGCGCGACTTGCCGCTGGCATCGGCCTGCTTGATCTCGGTGGTTTCCTTGCGGGTCAGCGTGATCTTCTTCTTCTCGCCGTCCGCTGCCACACCGTGCGACTTGCGCAAATGTCCGAGCAGTTGATCCTTGTCTTCTTTGGACAAAGCGTCCTCAGCCGAGCTCTTGTCGACACCGGCGTCGCGCAGCTGCTTGAGCAGCACGTCGGCCGGCATCTTCAGCTCAGCGGCAAATTGGGCTACGTTGTTACTCGCCATTCAGTCCTCTTTTCTTGTGACGCTCTGCACTCTGATGATGTTCGTCGGTTCGTTCACTTGCTCTCGGCGAGGTTCCACACGTGCGCCTGCAAAGCCTTGGCGCGGTCGTCGTACTTCGCGTCGATCAGACGCATCTCATCGTCGGTCACATCCTTGAATTCGCTGTCGATCAGTTCACGTGCGCGGTCGGCCGGCAGTGCGAGGATCGCGCCAAACTCGTCATAGGCGAGGTTGCCGAACTGTTCGAGGGTTTTCACGCCAGACAGGCCCAGCTTGCCCGCGGTGACGCGGTCCATGCCGTCGAGGTTGATCAGCGCATCGTCCATGCCTTCCAGGCCTTCTTCGGAAGCGATCGCTTCGGTCACCAGCGCATCACGCGCGCGGTTGCGCAGCTCGTTGACGGTGTCTTCGTCGAAGGCTTCGATCTCCAGCATTTCCTGGATCGGCACATAGGCGATCTCTTCCAGCGTCGAGAAGCCTTCCTGAGCGAGGATGTCAGCGACTTCCTCGTCCACGTCCAGCTTTTCCATGAACAGGCCGCGGATCACGGCCGTCTCGGAAGCTGCCTTGTCGGCCGATTCTTCAGCAGTCATGATGTTGATCTGCCAGCCGGTCAGCTCGGATGCGAGGCGCACGTTCTGGCCGCCGCGGCCGATGGCGATCGCGAGGTTTTCTTCGTCGACCACGACATCCATCGCGTGCTTGTCTTCGTCGACCACGATCGACGACACATTGGCCGGCGCCAGCGCGCCGATCACGAATTGCGCCGGGTCGTCGGACCACAGCACGATGTCGACGCGCTCGCCGCCCAGTTCGCCGGTCACGCTCTGCACGCGCGAACCGCGCATGCCAACGCAGGTACCGATCGGGTCGATGCGCTTGTCATTGGTGTGGACGGCAATCTTCGCGCGCACACCCGGGTCGCGGGCAGCGGACTTGATCTGCAGCAGGCCCTGCTCGATCTCGGGCACTTCGAGTTCGAACAGCTTCATGATGAATTCAGGCGCGGTACGCGACAGGATCACCTGCGGGCCGCGTGCGTTGCGGTCGATGCGCAGGATGTAAGCACGTGCGCGATCACCGATTCGCAGATTTTCCTTCGGGATCATCTGGTCGCGCGGCAGGCGCGCTTCGATCTTGCCCGATTCGATGATGGCATCGCCGCGCTCCATGCGCTTGATGGTGCCGGTCACCAGAGCGTCGCCGCGCTCGAGGAAGTCTTGCAGGATCTGCTCGCGCTCGGCGTCGCGGATGCGCTGCAGCACGACCTGCTTGGTGTCCTGCGCAAAACGGCGGCCGAACTCGACCGACTCGATCGGCTCTTCGATGTAGTCGTCGACTTCGATGTCTTCGATCTGTTCCTTGGCTTCGAACAGCAGGATTTCCTGGTCGGGCAGTTGCAGGCCAGCCTCGTCGGGCACCACGTGCCAGCGACGGAAGGATTCGAATTCGCCGGTCTCGCGATCGATGGCGACACGAACGTCGACCTCACCCTCGTAGCGCTTTTTGGTGGCCTGTGCGAGCGCATGCTCGAGCGCGCCAAAGACGACTTCCTTGTCGACGTTTTTCTCACGCGCCAGCGCATCGACCAGCAACAAAATTTCGCGACTCATTTGCGACTCCTGAAATCCACTTTTGGCACTAAGCGTGCCTTGTCCACTTCCGCCAGCGAAAACTCCAGCATCGCCGGCCCTTCATTACCTTCAAATTCGAGCTTCAAGGTCTCGCCCTCGGGCTCGTGCAGCACGCCCTGGAAAGTCTTGCGGTTCTGCGCGCCCGGCATCGCCATCCGCAGCTTCACGACGGCCTCCTGGCCGGCAAAGCGCACATAATCGGAGAGCTTCTTCAACGGGCGATCCAGCCCCGGCGATGACACTTCAAGACGCTCGTAGTTCGCGTTCTCGACCGTCAGCACGTGCAGCAGCTGGTGCGTGACCTTCTCGCAGTCTTCGACCGTCACGAAACGATCTTCTTCCGGAGGCACGTCGATATACACGCGCACCAGGCCGCGCGCGGCCTGCTCGAAGTCGACCAGCTCATAGCCCATGCCGGTCACGGTTTTTTCAATCAGCGCGGATAGCACCACCATTACATCCTTCGTCCATTCCCGTCTTCGGGAAAACCGCAGCGGCGAATGCCAATGCAGGTTTCCCCCGAACTGATCCAAGTTCAACTTGTTTCGGGAAAAAAAAAATGGGCATCTGCCCATCTTTTTTATGTTGCCGCCGCTGGCGAGAACGCCGACGGCTTTTGTTAAGTGCCTGATTATAAGCGATTTGACACCGCACCGCAATGCACAAAGCGCAGTGCGACCTTGCCAAAACCAGAACGCCGGCAGGGAATAGCGTGTCGGGCACCGCAGGGGAGCCGACACGCAGGCAGCATCAGCCGCGTGAACGGCGGCGGCCCGTGCCACCACCCATGCCGCCGCCCGTGCCGCCACCGGAACCGTAGCGATCGCCGGTCCAGACGCCCACGCTGGCAGCAGCACCTGCGGCACCGCGGCGCTGGCCGCCACGACTGCGGTTGCCGCCATTGCCGGCGCCGGGGAAGCCGAGCGCGGTCTGCAGCGGATCCGGCTGACGCGGTTTGCCCTGGCGCTTGCCATTGCGGTCGGCGTTGCGATCCGCGTTGCCGTAGACAGGGCGATTGGCATTGCCGGCGGCATAGCCGATCGCGTTGCCGTTGACTTCGCCATTGCCCTTGCCCTGGCGCGGGCCGCCTTTCTGGCCGCCCTTGCCCTTGGCCTGCGGCTTCTGGCCGCCTGCCTTGGCACCCAGGCCGCTGGCGGCCATCAGGTTGCGCACGGCGTGTTCATCCAGTTCTTCCCAGCGGCCGCGCTTGAGGTTGCTGGGCAGGGTCAGCGCGCCGTAACGGGTACGGATCAGGCGCGACACGGTCAGGCCCACGGCCTCGAACATGCGGCGCACTTCGCGGTTGCGGCCTTCGGAAATCGTCACGCGGTACCACTTGTTGACGCCTTCACCACCGCCATCGACGATCTTGTTGAAGTTTGCAGGGCCGTCATCGAGGTCCACGCCCGACAGCAGCTTCTGGCGCATGCCTTCTTCCAGCACGCCCAGCGTGCGCACCGCGTATTCACGCTCGATGCCGTAACGCGGGTGCATCAGACGGTTTGCGAGGTCGCCGGAGGTGGTGAACAGCAGCAAGCCTTCGGTATTGAAGTCGAGGCGGCCGACGGCCAGCCACTTGCCGGTCTTCATGTTGGGCACGCGGTCGAACACGGTGGCGCGTCCTTCCGGGTCGCTGGTGCTGACGATCTCGCCTGCCTGCTTGTGATAGACGAGTACGCGCGGCGGCTTGGAGCTGACCTTGCGCTGCAACAGCTTGCCATTGATGCGAACCTGATCGGTCGGCAGGATGCGCTGGCCGATATGGGCCGGCTCGCCGTTCACCGACACGCGGCCGGCGATGATCAGCTCTTCCATGTCGCGGCGCGAACCGAGGCCAGCTTCGGCCAGCACCTTGTGCAGCTTGGGCGCATCATCCTCGGCGGTCAGGTCGCGGCGCACAGTCTTTGGTCGGCCCGTGTTTGCGCCGTCGTCGGCGGCGAGATGGTCGAACTCGTCGGAGGTCACATAGCTGAACACGGCGTCGGCGTCATTGCCGCCCTTGCGCTGTTGCCCATGCTGGCCCTGGCGTCCGGGCTGGCCGGCACGACCCTGCTGTGCCTGGCGATCCTTGCCGCGCTGGTTGCCCTGCTTGCCCTGATTGCCATGGGGTTTGTCGCTGCGCTGGCGCTCGTTGCGCTCATTGCCCTCGCCCTGCGGCTTGGCGCGGCGCTGCTGGCGCTGCGGCTTGCCTTCGGCGTGCTCGCCGGCGTTGTCGCCTTCGGCTTGAGGGTTGTCGGCGTTGTCGCCTCGCTCAGCGCTCTTTTCGGGATTGCGCGAGCGGCGCAGCGAGCGCGGTCCGCGTACGCCGCGGCGCGGCGATTTCTTGTCTTGCGACTGCCCGGCTTCGGCACCCTGCGCATTGTCAGCGCTTTCGGGCGCGGCGGCTTGTTGCGGGTCAGTGGGATGTTGACTGGTCATCTTTCGGTTCTGGCGTAGGTTCGTCGTGCTCCGCACCCGAAGTGGTTTCGGGTTCTGCTGCGGGAGCTTCGTCGTCCGTTCCTGCCGGATCTTCTTGCTCTGTATCGGATTGTTCTGCGTCGGCGTGCTCGGCATCGCCTTGTTCTTCTGCTTCTGCTGCTTCGGCGACATCGGCATGTTCTGCCTCGGCCTGCCCTGCGTCTGCGTCGTTCACATCGACTTCATTGGCGGCGCCTTCGGCATCGCCTGCTTCCCCTTGCGCGACGGCGACTGCGTGCACATCACCCCCGGCTTCGGCGTCGAAATCGATGCTGGCCTGGTCGAGCGTCGCCTGCAGGTTCTGCTCCATGGCCTGCATCGCATTCTCGGGACCGCCGGGCATGTGCTCCTGGCCGACAGCCTGCAACGGCGGCAGCTCTTCCAGCGACGACAGGCCGAGGTCATCGAGGAACTGCTTGGTAGTCGCCAGCAGCGCCGGACGACCGGGTACGTCACGGTGGCCGATCACATCGACCCAGCCACGATCTTCCAGCATCTTGATCGTCTGCGAGTTGACGGCAACGCCACGAATGTCTTCGATATCACCACGGGTCACCGGCTGACGATAGGCAATGATCGCCAAGGTCTCCAGCGTGGCGCGCGTGTATCTCGGCGGCTTTTCCGGATTCAGGCGATCCAGGTAAACCTTCATCTCGGCACGGCTCTGGAAGCGCCAGCCATTGGTCAGCTTCACCAGCTCGACGCCACGACCTGCCCATTCCTGCTGCAACTCGGCCAGCATTTGCTTGATGGCCTCGGTGTCGATCACGGTATCGGGTTCGACATCGTCGCCGTCGGCTTGCTCACCTTCGGGCTGCTCGTCGACGCCTTCCGCGTCATCGGCATGCGCCGCTCCAAGCTCTGCATCAACGCCGGCAGCCGCATCGGACGCTTCGGCGTCGGATGATGCATCGGATGCCTCATCGGATGCTTCGCCAGCCTCAGTCACGCCTGCAGCCTCAATCACCTGCACGCTTTCCGCTTTTTCAGAAACCTTGGCTGCTTTGGCAGCCTTCGGCGTCGCGACGATTTCGTGGCCGGTAATGAACAGTTTCTTCAAGTCGTTGACCGACAGGGCCTCGTGCGTGCACAGCAGCGCAGTCTCGAGGACTTTTTTCGCCTCAGCGGTATTCATCTACGATTCTTGTCGTACTGGTTGGTTGCAGTGGGCAGATCAAATTCACGGCCTGCATCAACGATGCCGCAGGCTCAAACAGAAGGTGATGCTGGCGTACCAGGGCCGCGTTGTAGATTGTTGTTGGGGCCGCTGGCGTGTGCGCGCCGGTAAGACTGGTGGTCCGTCGGGGGCCGCCTGCTGCCATCGGCGCGGGGCTGGGAACCACATTGCGCCGGATTATAGGGCAACTCACCCCTGATGTCATTGCCCCAAGGTATAAAACCACCCAGGCCAGACCTATAAACAACAAGGCCCGGATCATGGATCCGGGCCTGCGTATCTGGTTGCGGGGACAGGATTTGAACCTGTGACCTTCGGGTTATGAGCCCGACGAGCTGCCAGACTGCTCCACCCCGCGTCTGAAGAACGAAATGATACAACGTATTGCATCGCAATGCAAATAAGCTTCATGCGAAAGTGTGAATGCTACACTCGCGGTCGCTTGCTGCCTGTGCAGCTGTCACTGCATTCACTCTCTTTCAACCCTTGCCTGCGCCAATGAATTTCTGTTCCGACTGCGGTCGACCGGTGTCCCTGCTCGTACCGCCTGATGACAATCGCATGCGCCATGTCTGCGGTCATTGCGGGACCATCCATTACCAGAATCCCAAGATGGTGATCGGCAGCATTCCGGTCTGGGACCTGACTGGCGACACCAAGGTGCTGCTGTGCCGGCGCGCGATCGAGCCGCGCCATGGCTACTGGACCCTGCCCGCCGGATTCATGGAGAACGAAGAGACCACTGGTGAAGCCGCGCAGCGCGAGACGATGGAAGAAGCCGGTGCGCGCATCGAGTTGCATGACCTGTTCTCGCTACTGAACGTGCCGCATGTGCACCAGGTTCACTTGTTCTATATGGCGCGCTTGCTTGATCTCGATTTTGCGGCCGGCACCGAAAGCCTGGAAGTGAAGCTGTTTGCCGAGCACGAGATCCCGTGGAATGACATTGCGTTCCCGACCGTGTCGCACACGCTGAAATTCTTCTTCGACGACCTTGCCGCACACCGCTCGGGCAAAGCCTTCGGCTTCCATACGATGGACATCCGCAAGCGCATGCGCGACTGAGCGCCACCGTATCTGCTGCAAACGGATAAAAAAAGCGCGGCCGTGGCCGCGCTTTTTTTTCATGTGTACGCGCGCGGCTTACCAGCTCGACTCGCGCTCCGGCGTGGCCGTGATCTTGTGGATCGACAGGTCGGCGCCTTCATACTCCTGTTCCTGGTCGAGGCGGATGCCGACGGTGCGCTTGAGCACGCCATAGACGACGGCACCACCGATAACAGCAATCACGATACCCAGCGCGGTACCGAACAGCTGCGACATGAAGCTGACGCCACCGATGCCGCCGAAGGCCTTCAAGCCGAAGATACCGGCGGCAAGGCCACCCCATGCGCCGCACAGGCCATGCAGCGGCCACACGCCGAGCACATCGTCGATCTTCCAGCGGTTCTGGGTCAGCGTGAACATCCACACGAAGATCGCGCCTGCGACTGCGCCAGTGGCCAGCGCGCCGAGCGGATGCATCAGGTCCGAACCTGCGCAAACGGCAACCAGGCCGGCCAGCGGGCCGTTGTACGCAAAGCCCGGGTCATTCTTGCCCAGCAGGACGGCAACCAGCGTACCGCCGACCATCGCCATCAGCGAGTTCATCGCGACCAGGCCATTCATCTTGTCCAGGGTCTGCGCGCTCATCACGTTGAAACCGAACCAGCCCACAGCGAGGATCCAGGCACCCAGTGCGAGGAAGGGAATGCTTGACGGCGGATGCGCAGCGATCGCGCCATCCTTGGTATAGCGGCCATGGCGCGAACCGAGCAGGATCACGGCCGGCAGGGCTGCCCAGCCACCGACGGCATGCACCACTACCGAGCCGGCGAAGTCATGGAAGGCCGCGCCGAAGTTCGCCTCCAGCCACGGCTGGATGCCGAAGCGGTTGTTCCACGCGATGCCTTCGAAGAAGGGATAGACCAGACCCACCAGCACGGCGGTCGCGACCAGTTGCGGATGGAAGCGCGCGCGCTCGGCGATACCGCCCGAAATGATGGCCGGGATCGCGGCGGCGAAGGTCAGCAGGAAGAAGAACTTCACCATGTCGAAGCCGCTCTTCTGGGCCAGCACATCAGCGTTGGCGAAGAAGTCCACGCCATAGGCGACGCTGTAGCCGACGAAGAAGTAGGCGATCGTGGAGATGGCGAAATCGACTAATATCTTCACGAGGGCGTTGACCTGGTTCTTCTTGCGCACGGTGCCCAGTTCCAGGAATGCGAAGCCGGCGTGCATCGCCAGAATCATGATGGCGCCCAGCAGAATAAATAGCGTGTCCGCGCCGGTGCGGAATGAATCCATGTAAGTCTCCCCCTTTGAGTGCAGGATTAATTTGAAACCCTGCTCTGTAGCAATTTTCGTACCATTTTGGTGCCTTCGAGCATTGATTACAAGGCATTGAATTTGAATGAAATTTTTCTCTTGTAAATTCGTCCACGTTCCAGATCGCACCTTTGAAGTGCGAAATGACGTTCCGAGTTGGTGAGCATGCCCATCCCCTGGCTCGAACCTGACTCCCCGTTTCCCGATCCCTCGCTGGCGCTGACGGAACGCGACGGCGCGCCCGGACTGCTGGCGGCCGGTGCCGACCTGTCACCGGAGCGGCTGCTGATGGCTTATCGGAATGGCATCTTTCCATGGTTTTCCGAGCACCAGCCCATCCTGTGGTGGAGCACCGACCCGCGCATGGTGCTGATGACCGATGCCTTTCATATTTCCCACAGCCTGAAAAAGCTGTTGAAGAAGGTCGACCGCAGCATGGCCGAAGGCGGCCGCTGGCAGGTGCGCTTCGACTCGGCGTTCCGGCAGGTGATCGAAGCCTGCGCCGAGTGGCGGCCGGGCAGCGGCGGCACCTGGATCTCGCCGCAGATCATCGAGGGCTACTGCGCGCTGCACCGCATGGGACATGCACACTCGGCCGAGCTGTGGATAGACGGCGAGCTGGCCGGCGGCGCCTATGGCGTCAGCATCGGCCGCATGTTCTTTGGCGAATCGATGTTTGCCCGCCAGCCCGACGCATCCAAGGTCGCGCTGGCCTACCTGGTGCATTTCCTGCGCCGGCATGGCGTGGCCATGATCGATTGCCAGCAGGAGACCGGGCACCTGGCGTCGCTGGGCGGCAAACCCATGACGCGCAAACGCTTCCTGAGTTTGATGAAACCGGCACTGTCGCAACCGGCAATTGTCGAATGGGCACCTATGCTGATGTATGAGGAGCCGGATAGCGATCAGCCTTTGCGCGACGGGGCCCTGTCGGTGTAAATTCTTAGCCATGACTCATCTCAAGGACCTGCCCTTCTCGACGCTGCAGTTTTATGCAACGGCGCCGTATCCGTGCAGCTATCTTGATGACCGCCAGGCCCGCTCCCAAGTCGCGACCCCGTCCCACCTGATCAACGCCGATGTGTACTCGGAGCTGGTCAAGAACGGCTTCCGCCGCAGCGGCATCTTCACTTACCGGCCCTACTGCGACGGCTGCCAGGCCTGCACCCCGGTGCGCGTGAATGCCTTGAAGTTCGAAGCCAACCGCAGCCAGCGCCGCGCCTGGAAACAGCACCAGCACCTGAAGGCTTCGGTGTCACGGCTGGCCTACGCGCATGAGCATTACGAGCTTTACCTGCGTTATCAGGCCGTGCGCCATGCCGGGGGTGGCATGGACCAGGACAGCCGCGACCAGTACGCGCAGTTCCTGTTGCAGAGCAAGGTCAACACCCGTCTGGTCGAGTTCCGCGAGCCGGATGGCACGCTGCGCATGGTCAGCATCATCGATGTGCTCGACGATGGCCTGTCGTCGGTCTATACCTTCTTCGATCCCGACTTGCCGAAGTCCAGCCTCGGCACCTACAACGTGCTGTGGCAGATCGAACAGGCGCGGCAACTCGAGATTCCCTATGTCTATCTCGGCTACTGGATCGCCGAGAGCGGCAAGATGAACTACAAGACCCATTTCCAGCCCATCGAGGCACTGCGCCGCGGCCGCTGGGAACCGCTGCCCGGTTAAAGCTTCTCATCGCGCTTCTCATCCGGCCTGATTGCAGGCCATCGCGCCCTCTTCGGCATGAGGCGCAGGACTTCCGACAGCGCGAGGCACGGCCATACTCACAGGTAAAATGCGCAGCACACTCCAACAACCTGCGAACCCGCCTGCTCCATCGTGTCCGACAAGCTCCTGTACGCCCTCGCCCGCCCGCTGCTGTTCTCGCTCGATCCCGAGACCGCCCACAACCTCACCCTGCCCGCGCTGCGCCGTGCCTATGCACTGGGACTGACGGCATTGCTGCCGCGCCCCAAGGCCGACCCGCGCACCGTGATGGGCATTACCTTCCCGAACCCCGTGGGCCTGGCCGCGGGTCTCGACAAGGATGGCGCCTACATTGACGGACTGGCCGCGCTGGGCTTCGGCTTCATCGAAGTCGGCACCGTCACGCCACGCGCGCAACCGGGCAATGCGAAGCCGCGCATGTTCCGCCTGCCGCAGGCCAACGCCATCATCAACCGCATGGGCTTCAATAACGGCGGCGTCGATGCCTTCGTGCGCAATGTGCAGGCATCGCGCTTCTATCAGGAAAAGCTGGGCGTGCTGGGCCTGAACATCGGCAAGAATGCCGACACGCCCATCGAGCGCGCCACCGACGACTACCTGCTGTGCCTGGAAAAGGTTTATCCGTACGCCGCGTATGTGACGGTGAACATCTCTTCACCCAACACCAAGAACCTGCGCCAATTGCAGCAGGCGTCCGAACTGGATGACTTGCTGGCCAAGCTGAAGGGCACCCAGTCACGCCTCGCCGACCAGCACGGCCGCTATGTGCCGGTGGTGCTGAAGATCGCGCCCGACCTCGACGGCGACCAGGTAAAGACGATTGCCGATGCGCTGCTGCGTCACAAGATCGATGGCGTGATCGCGACCAACACCACCATCACCCGCGATGCCGTGCAGGGACTCGCGCATTCAGGCGAGGCTGGCGGCCTGTCGGGCTCGCCGGTGCTGGAACTGTCGAACCGCGTGATCGCCGGGCTGAAGCGGGAACTCGGTACGCAGATTCCCATCATTGGCGTCGGTGGCATCCTGTGCGGGGCCGATGCCCAGGCCAAGATCGCGGCCGGCGCGAGCTTGGTGCAGCTGTACACCGGACTGATCTACCGCGGCCCGGCACTGGTGAATGAATGCGCGAAGGCGCTCGCTGTACGCTGAGAGCGCTTGCGCGGGGCCGGCGTCGTCGGTCGGCCTCGTCCCGCAGCCAACCCTGCGCCAGTCACGCCCGACCCGAAGCATTACTGAAGTCGCATCGCAATACCTGACAACATCAACAAGACGATACGGAGACAAGCATGGACAAGGTTCAACTGGGTACCAGCGACCTGATGGTTTCTAAGGTCTGCCTCGGCACGATGACCTTCGGCGAGCAGAACACCGAAGCCGACGGCCACAGCCAGCTCGACTACGCGCTCGCGCATGGCGTCAACTTCATCGACACGGCCGAGGTGTATCCGGTGATGCCGCGTGCCGAGACCCAGGGTGAGACCGAGCGCATCATCGGCAGCTGGCTGAAGAAGACCGGCAAGCGCGACGAGATCATCCTCGCCAGCAAGATCGCCGGCCCGGCGCACATGCCCTGGATACGCGATGGCCAGAGCAACTTCGACCGCAAGAACATCCGTCTCGCCATTGAAGGCAGCCTCAAGCGCCTGCAGACCGATTACCTCGACCTGTACCAGCTGCACTGGCCGAGCCGCAACGTGCCCATCTTCGGCCAGCAATTCTTCAACCGCGAAAAGGAGCGTCCATGCGTGGCCATCAGCGAGACGCTGGAAGCGCTGGAAGAACTGATTGATGAGGGGAAAATTCGCTACATCGGCGTTTCCAATGAAAGCGCGTGGGGCGTGTCGGAATTCATCTATCACTCGCAAGTGTATGGCTTGCCGCGCATCGTCTCCATCCAGAATGCCTACCATCTGGCCAACCGCGCGTTCGAGAGCGGACTCGATGAAACCTGCTTCCGCGAAGAAGTCGGCTTGCTCGCGTACAGCCCGCTGGCCTTCGGCCAGCTGACCGGCAAATACATCGAGAACCCGAAAGCGCATGGCCGCCTCACCGTATTCCCGCCGAACTGGAGCCCGCGTTACATGCGCCCGCGCGTGATCGAGGCGACCAAACGCTACATGCAGATCGCCAAGGACCATGGCATGAGCGCCACCGAACTGGCGCTGGCCTGGTGCTGCACGCGCAACTTCGTGTCGTCGACCATCATCGGCGCGACGACGCTGGAACAGTTGAAGACCGATATCGATGCGTACGGCATCCAGTTGTCCGACGAAATCGTGAATGCGGTGAACGAGGTGCACCTCGAGTTCACGAACCCGGGTCTGTAAGCGGGAAAATCAGGGCAAGGCATCCCGCGAGCGCGGGATGCCGGCGTCGAAAAAGCTCAGCGCAGCAGCGGCAGCAGGATCGCGCCCCAGGTGACAAGGGCAAACAGGAAACTCAGCAGCACTGCGGCGCTGCCGAGATCCTTCGCATTCTTGGACAGGGGGTTTCGGTCGAGGGATACGCGGTCGACCACCGCTTCGATCGCCGAGTTGATCAACTCGACCACCAGTACCAGCACCAGCACGCCGACCAGCGCGAGCTTCTCCAGTACCGACACCGGCAGCAGCAGCGCAATCACGATGCCGGGCACCGCGATCATCAGCTCCTGCCGGAAAGCATGCTCATACTTCCAGGCCGCCCGGAAACCGTCCATCGAATAGAAGAACGCCGAGAAGATGCGCTTGACGCCGCTCTTGCTCTTGAACTCGCTTTGGACTTGACGGGACTCGGGCTGCTGGATATCGGCCATGGATCAACGGGGTTTGCGCTCTCGGTACAGCTCCGTGAAGGTCTTGCCCGGGGGAGCCGGCATGTCGCGATTATCCGTCCATCCGCCAGCCATCGGCAATGCATGGATCATCTTGCCATTGCCGCCCCAGACCTTGAGCACGCGCGCCGCCATCCTGGTGGCAAACCGGTAAAGCGTCGGGCGCTTGGCAAAGAAGGCCCAGACCCCGAACGCGAAATACTCATAAACCGGGCGCAGGCCCTTCTTGAACTGCTTCTCGCGCAGTTTGCGCAGCAGGTCCGGCAGCGGAATCTTCACCGGGCACACCACATGGCACTCGCCGCACAGGGTGGACGCTTGCGGCAGATCCATCGCATTCTCGACACCGACATAGGACGGCGTCAGCACGCTGCCCATCGGGCCCGGATAGACCCAGCCATAGCTGTGGCCGCCGATCTTCTGGTACACCGGGCAGTGGTTCATGCAGGCGCCGCAGCGGATGCAACGAAGCATCTCTTCGAACTCGGAGCCGACCAGGCCGGTACGGCCGCCGTCGACCAGCACGAAGTACATGTGCTCGGGGCCGTCCTTTTCATCCTTCGCGCGCGGGCCGGTGAGCAGCGAGAAATAGTTGGAGATCGACTGGCCCGTCGCCGAGCGCGGCAGCAGGCGCATCACGGTCGCGAGGTCGGACAGCGTCGGCAGTACTTTCTCGATGCCGGTCACGACCACGTGCACCTTGGGCGGCTTGATGGTGCACATGCCCTCGTTGCCTTCGTTGGTCACCACGGCCACCGAACCGGATTCGGCGATGATGAAGTTACCGCCGGTAACACCCATGTCGGCCGACAGGAAGTGCGGGCGCAGCACCTCGCGCGCTTCGCGCGTCATCGCCGCGATATCGGTCTGGCGCGGCTTGTCGTGCACCTTCGCGAACAGGTCGGCGATCTCTTCCTTGTCCTTGTGGACCACGGGCGCAATGATGTGAGACGGCGCTTCGTTGTCGTTGATCTGCAGGATGTACTCGCCAAGGTCGGTCTCGACCGGCTGCACGCCGACCGCTTCCAGCGCCTTGTTGAGGGCCATTTCCTCGGACACCATCGACTTCGACTTGATGACCTTCTTCACTTCGTGCTTCTGCGCGATCTGCACCACCAGCTTCGACGCCTCTTCGGCGCTCTCGGCGAACAGCACGGTCGCGCCGCGGCGGGTCGCTTCCTTTTCGAAGGTCTCGAGCCAGACGTCGAGGTTCTTGATCGCGCGCATGCGGCGCTCGATGGCGGCGTCGCGGGTACCCTCGAAGTCATCGAGTTCGGTGATGGCCGAAGCGCGTGCGGTGACGAACTTGGTCGACAGTTTTTTCAGGTTCTGTTGCAGGCGCTGGTCAGCCAGTTTCTGGCCGGCGCGCGCCTTGAAGTGCATGGACTGGACTTGCATCAGGCATCTCCCGCGAGGACTTCAGCCACGTGCAGCACGCGGGTGGTGGTGTCGCCGGTGCGACGCAGCCGGCCTTCGATATTGAGCATGCAGCCGAGGTCGCCGAGCACGACTGCGTCGGCGCCGCTGGCATGGATGTGTTCGCACTTCTCGTCGACGATGGCCGTCGAGATGTCGCCGTACTTGACCGCGAAGGTGCCGCCGAAGCCGCAGCAGGCACGTGCCTGCTCCATTTCCTTCAGCTCGACGCCGTCGCGCTTGGCGATCAGCTCGCGCGGCTGCTTTTGCACGCCCAGCTCACGCAGGCCGCAGCAGGAATCGTGATAGGTGACCGTGCCCTTGAATGCACCTGCGGCCGCTGCAGGCAGCTTGTCGATCTTGACGACGTTGACGAGGAAGTCGGTCAGTTCAAAGACGCGTTCTTTCAGCCGCGCATAGCGCGCCAGCTGCGCCGGGTGACCGGCCAGGATGTCGTCGTAGTGGGTCTTGATGGTGCCGCCGCAGGAACCCGACGGGATCACCACGTAGTCGAGGCCATCGAAATCATCGAGGAATTTCTCGGCCAGCTCACGCGCGGCATCCTTGTTGCCGCTGCTGTACGCAGGCTGACCGCAGCAGGTTTGCCCTTCGGGCACGACCACTTCGCAACCAGCGGCTTCGAGCAGTTTGATTGCAGAAAATCCTATTCCGGGACGCATCACGTCCACCAGGCACGTCACCATCAGTCCGACACGCATGTGAATCCTTGCTGTGATATGGGTTTTTTAGCAAGCCGCATTATCCGACGAACGACCGCCTGCAAACCCTGTCGGCAGGATGAAAAATATTTCAGTCCCTATGGATTTGCTGAAGGCGGGGTTTTGCGGTGGCTGGCCTTGCTGCCAGAGGGCAGCCGAAGCGGGGGTGGCCGCCCGAATCCCGCGTAGCGGCGGTGGATTTACAGGTTTCAGGCCTTGTGACAGCGTTTCGCATTGTGGTATAAAACGGTCTTATTGCATCGCACCAACCACAAGATGAAATCCGAAATACCTGCCGCCGAAAAGACCTCGATCCAGGTCATCGAGCGCATGATGACGCTGCTCGATGCGCTGGCCAGTTACCCGGACCCGGTCAGCCTGAAGGAACTGTCAGCCGCAACCGGCCTGCATCCGTCCACCGCGCACCGCATCCTGAACGACATGGTGGCCAAGCGCTTCGTCGACCGCGCCGAGCCTGGCTCCTACCGGCTGGGCATGCGTCTGCTGGAGCTGGGCAATATCGTCAAGAGCCGCCTGAACGTGCGCGAAGCTGCACTGCCGTTCATGCAGTCGCTGCATCGCAAGACCCAGCAGACGGTGAACCTGTCGGTACGTCAGGGCGACGAGATCGTCTACATCGACCGCGCATTCTCCGAGCGGTCCGGCATGCAGGTGGTGCGCGCCATTGGTGGCCGCGCGCCGCTGCACCTGACGTCGATCGGCAAGCTTTTCATGTCCGTCGACGATGCGAAGGCCGTGCGCGCCTACGCGACCCGCACCGGGCTGGCTGGCCACAACAAGAACTCGATCACGGACCTCGCCAAGCTCGAGCGCGAGCTGTCGCTGGTGCGCGCACGCGGCTATGCGCGTGACAACGAAGAACTGGAACTGGGCGTGCGCTGCATGGCTGCCGGTGTGCGCGATGACAGCGGCCGACTGATTGCCGGTCTGTCGATTTCGGCACCTGCTGACCGACTGAAGGATGAATGGCTGGACGACCTGATCGCTACCGCGAACGATATCTCGGGCGTGCTGGGTTACCGGCCGGCGGAAAGCGCATGATCGAGCGCGCGTGATCGCTTGCCTCTGAACTGGCAGCGGAAATAAAAAAAGCGAACCTCGAGGTTCGCTTTTTTGTTTGCTGCTCGGCTTGCGTCAGCTACGTTTCGCGCTGCGATCATTCAGTGCCGAAGCGCCACGGTTCTCCAGCCACTTGCGGATGCGGCTGGCATCGGCGAGACGCGACTGCTTGCTCTTGGAGTCGAGGAAGATCATCACCACCGCGCGGCCGGCGACTTGCACCTGCATCACCAGGCAACGGCCGGCTTCAGAGATGTAGCCGGTTTTCTGCAGGCCAATTTCCCAGTCCGGGTTTTCGATCAGGCCATTCGAATTGCGGTATTGCAGAGGACGGCCCCCCGGATCGACCGCATAACGGCTGTCGGTCGAATACTGGCGGATCAGCGGATGCTGGTAAGCGGCGACGACCAGCTTGGACAGGTCACGCGCGCTGGACACGTTGGTGCTGTTGAGGCCGGTCGAGTCGGCGAAGTGCGAGCTGGTCATGCCCAGTTCACGTGCCTTCGCATTCATCGCCGCGACGAAAGCGCGGATGCCGCCCGGGTAGTGACGACCCAGCGCCGATGCAGCACGGTTCTCCGAGCTCATCAGTGCAATGTGCAGCATGTTGGCGCGCGACAGTTGCGAGCCCACGCGCAGACGCGAATGGCTGAACTTCTCGCGATCGACATCTTCTTCGGTGACGGTGAGGACTTCATCGAGGTCCTGGTTGGCTTCCACCACCACCAGGCTGGTCATCAGCTTGGTGATCGACGCGATCGGCAACGCGATGCCGGCGTTCTTCTCGAACAGTACTTCGCTGGTCGACTGGTCCATCACCAGCGCGACGCTGGAATTGAGGTCCAGAGGATCACGGGTCATGTTGAGGCCGGCGAGGTCGCCCGCGGTCAGCACCGGGGGCACGCCGGCCATCGCCGATGCATAGGCCACGCGCTGCGCGACGGCGCGGCGCTTCGAGGTCAGGTCGGCGTGGATGACCTTGGCCTTGCCGGCTGCAACGAACTTGCCCTTGGCTTTAGCCTTGGCCTTGGCATGAACGCGTTCCGATTTACCGCCATTGGCGTCCTTGTGCGCGCGCGCAGCCTCGGCTGCCGGCAGCGCGAAAGCCATAGCCATTGAAACAACAAGCGCTTTGAAAGTGAAACGGCGCATCGGGACTCCAAAAAAAGATGCCAAATTCTGCCTTGCAGTGTAGCAAAATGGTGCAATACCGCAAGTAAATTAGGGAGTTAGAAGCAATAATTAAACGGGTTTATTAGCCCTTATTGCGCCGAATCAACGTTTCAAATTTTGCAAATTATGCAGGGTCAGAGGTTTGCGGCAATCGCCTTGCCGAGCTCTTGCGTACCTCCCTTGCCGCCCATGTCGGGCGTGAACGGCGCGTCGCGCGGACCGGCGGCGAGCACCTTTTCAATGGCTGCGACGATGGCATTGGCCGCGTCCGCGTGACCGAAATGCTCGAGCATCATCGCGCCCGACCAGATCTGGCCGATCGGGTTGGCCACGCCCTTGCCAGCGATGTCGGGTGCCGAGCCATGCACGGGCTCGAACAGCGACGGATACACACCTTCCGGATTGATGTTGGCCGATGGCGCGATCGCGATGGTTCCGGTGCATGCCGGGCCGAGGTCGGACAGGATGTCGCCAAACAGGTTGGACGCGACCACCACATCAAACCAGTCGGGATGGCGCACGAAGTGCGCGCACAGGATATCGATATGGAATTTGTCGACCTTCAGGTCGGGATAGCTGCGCGCCATCTCGGCGACACGCTCGTCCCAGTAAGGCATCGTGATGGAGATACCATTCGACTTGGTGGCTGAGGTCAGGTGCTGCTTCGGGCGCCGCTGCGCGAGCTCGAATGCGTACTTCAGGATGCGGTCCGTGCCCTGGCGAGAAAACACGCTCTGCTGGAACACCACCTCGCGCTCGGTGCCCTCGTACATGCGGCCGCCCACGGATGAGTATTCGCCTTCGGTGTTTTCGCGCACCACGTAGAAATCGATGTCGCCCGGCTTGCGGCCTGCCAGCGGCGACGGTATGCCGGGCATCAGCCGGCAGGGACGCAGGTTCACGTACTGGTCGAATTCGCGTCGGAACTTCAGCAGCGAGCCCCACAGCGACACATGGTCGGGCACGGTATCGGGCCAGCCGACGGCGCCGAAGTAGATCGCGTCTTTCGGGGTCAGCAAGTCCTTCCAGTTATCCGGCATCATCTGGCCATGCTGCGCGTAGTAGTCGCAGCTGGCGAAATCGAAATGCTCGAAATCGAGTGCGATGCCGAATTTGTCGCAGGCCGCTTCCAGCACCCGCAAGCCTTCCGGCATCACTTCCTTGCCGATACCATCACCGGCGATCACTGCAATCTTCTTCATCGCCTCACTCCAGGAAAGTCGCAAAGTCGCCCAGTGGCGCACGCTCGGTCACGAGGCTGTTCTCGACCCTGGATGGGTCGGCAAAACCGAGCGCCATGCCGCACACCAGCTGCTCGCTATCGGGCAGGTCAAGGACTTCGGCGATCACTTTGTGGAATTGCGTGAAGGCGGCCTGCGGGCAGGTATCGAGCCCACGGCCACGCGCAGCCACCATGATGTTCTGCATGAACATGCCGTAGTCCAGCCACGAGCCCTGCTCCATCACGCGATCAATGGTGAAGATCAGTCCGACCGGGGCATCGAAGAATGCGAAGTTGCGGCCGTGCTGCGCATGCATGCCGCTCTTGTTTTCGCGCGTCAGGCCCAGCAGGGCGTACAGGTCCCAGCCCACCTTGCGGCGGCGATCAACATACGGCGACACCCATTCGCGCGGATAGTAGTCGTACTCTTCCTTGTGCTGCGACAGCTGCGCCGGGTCATGCCAGACCTCATTAATCGCCTTCGCGAGGCGGTCGCGGATGGCGCCCGTCAGCACATACACCTTCCACGGCTGCGTGTTGGAACCCGACGGCGCGCGTGCGGCCACATTCAGGATCGCTTCGATGTCTTCGCGCGCGACCGGCGTCGGCAGGAAAGCGCGGATGGAGCGGCGGGTAGTGATCGCTTCGTCGACGATCGCCTGTTCTTTGGTCTGGATCATGGGTTCACCACTAAGGTTTGCAGGAGTGCCCGGGCGGGCGAGGGAATGGGAGTCGGCTTGCGGGTCGCGCGGTCGACATAAACGTGCACGAAATGGCCTTGCGCGGACGCGAGCTCGTCATCGTCGCGGAAAATGCCGACTTCATAGCGGACACTGGAGTCGCCGAGCCGCGTCACGCACAAGCCGGCAGTGACGGGATCAGGAAAAGCGACCGATGAAAAGTAATTGCAGTGGGTCTCGACCACCAGGCCGATTGCGCTGCCTTCATGAATGTCCAGCGTGCCGTTCACGATCAGGAACTGGTTCACGACCGTATCGAACCACTGGTAGTAAACGACATTGTTCACATGGCCGTACGCATCGTTGTCGGACCAGCGCGTGGTGATCGGATAGAAATGCCTGAAATGCGAGCGAGGCTTGGGCGTCTCCTTCATCGTGCTCCCTTGTCTTGTTGTACTTATCTTTGTCGATGGTGTGGTGGTGGTGCTTGCTATCCTTGCTTTCGCCGCTGCGTGCCAATCGCACAGCCTGCGGTCAGCGACGCACTACAAAGGCGACACCGGCCACGGCCAGCAGCATGCCGCCAATTCCCGCCAGTCCGAAGGATTCGCCGAACAGCAGCCACGCAAAAAATGCCGTCACCGGCGGCGTCAGGTACATCAGGCTGGACACATGGGTGGCCGCATTTTTCCGGATCAGTGCAAACAACAGGAACATGGCACCGATCGACAAGGCCAGCACGGACCAGCTGAGCGCGATGATGAATTCTTGCGTCCATTGTACTGTGGACAATTGCCAGTCCAGCCCCTCGAACAGGATCGCCAACGGCAAGGTCACGACCGCCGATGCGCCGAACTGGATCAGTGCGCCGGTACGCAGGTCGAACCGCGGACAATGCCGCTTCTGATACAGCGTGCCGGCCGTGATCGACAACAGCGCAAACACGCACAGCGACACATTGAGCACCGATGCGCCGGTGGGTGTGAGCTTCTCAGACACGACCAGCGCGACGCCGGCCAAGCCCATCAGCAGGCCCAGCCACTGGCGGCGACTGACGCTCTCGTCGACGGTCGAGGCCGCGAAGGCTGTCAGCAAGGGCTGCAAGCCAACGATCAGCGCTGACAGGCCGGCCGGCATGCCGAGCTTGATCGAGCACCACACACCTGACAGATACCCGGCCTGTACCAGCACGCCTGCCACCGCAATATGCCGGGCCTGGCCGCGTGGCCACGGCGTGCGCATCAGCAGCACCAAGGGCAGCAGCACGGCAATCACACCCGCATAACGAAGCAGCAGGAAGGTCAGCGTCGGCGACGAGGGCAGGCCAAGCTTGGCAACCACGAAACCGGTACTCCACAAGAGCACGAACAAGACCGGCATGCCCGCTTCCAGCCATGCCGAGCGGCCTGGCAGGCGGGCGGTAGCCAGCGCCGCCTGATCCTGGTTGTCAGTCCGGAACTCGCTCATGCCGCCGCCTTTCGTCGATGACGATACGCGGCGGCCAGTGTCACGGTCTGCAGGTGGATGGCGACAGTCTGCTCGATATCGCGCCCGTAACCACCGGCCATGGCGATCGCCACCGGCAGCCCGCGCTGCTGCGCCTGCGCCAGCACGCGCCGGTCGCGTTCAGCCATGCCGTCGCTGCTGAGCTTCAGGCGGCCGAGCCGATCGCCTTCGTGGGGATCGGCACCGGCCAGATAAATGATGAGCTGCGGCGCGAAGCGTTCGAACAATTGGGCCAGCGCGCCATCGAGCGCCGCGAGGTATTCGGCGTCGCCGGTGCCGTCGGGCAGCGCGATATCGAGGTCGCTGGTCGCCTTCGCGAACGGGTAGTTGCGCTCGCCATGCAGCGACAGCGTGAACACCGAATCGTCATTGGCCAGGATGGACGCCGTGCCATTGCCCTGGTGTACGTCGAGATCGACGATCGCGACCCGCGCCGCGCGTCGTTCGGCCTGCATCAACCGCGCAGCGATGGCGGCATCATTGAACACGCAAAAGCCTTCGCCCCGGTCGGCATGCGCATGGTGCGTGCCGCCGGCAAGGTTGATCCCGACGCCGTCATCGAAGGCGGCGCGGCAAGCCGCGATGGTGGCGCCGGCCGAGCGGCGTGAGCGCTCCACCATCTCCGGCGACCAGGGGAAGCCGATCGCGCGCTGCTCCTGCGGCGTCAGCGCGCCATCGTCGATGCGACGGATGTACTGCGGATGATGGGCCAGCGCGAGCACGCCATCGCTGGCGCGTGGGGCTTCCTCCAGCTGTACGTCCGGCAGCGTGGCCTGCACTGCATCACGCAGCATCCGGTACTTGCGCATGGGGAAGCGATGCCCTTCCGGCAATGGCAGCACAAAGCGATCGCTGTAGAACGCTTTCATTGCCGCGCCTTCACAAGTAAGCCTTCACGAACCGGTGACTCCAGTGATTTCGGGCAAGCAGGTCAGACCGGCGCCGAAACTTCTCATATGAACCATACAAATTTTGATGCGCCGCAATAATTTAACTTGACACCCAATTGGCCTGCCCGAAAAATAGCGTCTGCTGCGTTGCAACAAACCTTCAGGTTGCCTGCCCCTGGCTGCGACTGCATCCCGCAACAGCATTCATCTCACAACGAGGACTCATCATGTTCAACACTGCCGAACAATTCACCGCCGCCGCCCGCGCCCAGATGGAGGCCCAGCTGAACCTGGCAACTTCCTTCTCCGACTCGATGATCGACGGCGTCGAGAAACTGATGGGCCTGAACCTGCAGGCCGCCAAGGCCGGCCTCGAAACCAGCATCGCCAACGTCCAGCAGCTGCTGACCGCAAAGGACCCGCAAGAGCTGCTGGCCGCCGCCTCCCATCAAGCGCAGCCGCAAGCCGAGATCGCACTCACCTATGCCCGCCACCTGGCCACCATCGCCCGCGGCAAGCAGAAGGAATTCGCCCAGGCTGCCGAGTCGCAGATCAACGAACAGAGCCGCCAGATGGTCGCCATGCTCGACGACGTGACCAAGAGCGCGCCGGCCGGCTCCGAAACTGCCGTGTCGATGATGAAGTCTGCCATCGACAACGCCAGCTCCGGTTTCTCGCAATTCTCGCGCTCGGCCAAGGTCGCCATCGACGCCATGGAATCGAACCTCGACAACGCGGTCGCTCAGATGTCGCATGTGACCGCCAAAGCGACACGCGCGAAGAAGTAAACTGCATCTGCGCGAAATACAGCCGGCCGGGCCTCCCCCGCCGGCTGTTTTTTTAACCCCGACCATCGCCATGGGCACTTACGATGCAAATGCCGGCGAAGCTTCAGCCTGGCCGGTACAATCGCGCGCCCCGGTTGGAATGATAAAGAGCTGTGCACCCTGCGGCGCGCACCCCGGTTTTTTAATTCAGCGAAGGCAGCGTTTCACGAGACCGCTCCCGCTTCAACAACAAGAACAATGTCTTTCACACAGCTCCTTTGCGTTGCCGTGTCAGCCGTGCTGTACTTCAGCTTCTTCCGGCTGAATGCCTACGCCTTCCACGCCTTCCAGGTGCATGCAGGCGCGAGCTGGATCTTCCTGCCCGCCGGACTGCGCTTGCTATGCACACTGCTGTTCGGCGGCGAAGGCGCGATCGGCCTGCTGCTCGCTTCCGGCTTGCTGATCCTGGTGGACTTCCCGCCCATGGATCCGCTGACCCTGATGGTGGCGCCGCTATTGTCGGCCGGTGCGCCCTATCTCGTGTATCGGCTTGCGCTGCGCTCCGGCATGCCCGCATCACTGACCAAACTGACACCGCTGAAGCTGGCACAGTTGGGCGTCCTGTATGCTTTCGCCAGTGCCGGGCTGCATTCGATCTGGTTCTCGCTGCGCGGCGTACACCCGGACCTGCTGAGCGGCTTTGTCACGATGTTCACCGGTGACCTGGTCGGCACGCTGATCATGCTGTATGCAATCAAGATGCTGCTGGCTGCAATCCGCCTGCTGCCGCTGGCCAGTGCCACCTCCCAGCGGGACACGCCAACCGACGCACCCGACTGAGCCTGGCAAAGCAACGACGCAGCATTACGCACCATCATTGTGCATCATCAGGCATTAATGCCCCAAGGTGAAGCATGAAGCGCTGCCCAGCATGATGACAGGATGGCATACAAGCTGCTAATGCTGTACCGGATATTCGCTGCGTAGCGGCGATTGCACCAAGAACGACAGCAAAGCATTCGCACCCGCTTCCAATGGCAAGAGTCATTCCTTCCGAATCCCGTCCTGCACCGGCCGAGCCTGCCCGGCCCGGCCACTTGCTGGCCACCTTGTCGCTCGGCTTTGGCCGCGACGGCGACACCACGCGCCTGTTGAGGCGCGAGCACTACGGCCCGCTGCGGGTGCAGAAGGCGCTATATCCGGAAGGACCGTCAGTGGCGCATGCGATCATCGTCCACCCGCCGGGCGGCGTGGTCGGCGGCGACGAATTGCGCATCGATGCATCGGTCGGCGCAGGCGCGGCGGCCGTCATCTCGACCCCCGGCGCGGCGAAGTGGTACCGTGCGAACGGCCATGTATCGCGCCAACAGCTGACGCTGGAAGTGGGCCATGATGCGGCGCTCGAATGGCTGCCGCAGGAAACCATCTTTTTCAACGAGGCCGACGTACAGCTCGACACAACAGTCGACCTGCAAGGCAATGCGCGCTTCATCGGTTGCGACATTCTGTGCTTCGGACGCAGGGCTTCCGGTGAAAGCTTCGACAACGGGCGCATCCGCCAGCAGCTGCGCATCCTGCGCGACGGCAAGCCCTTGTGGCTGGAGCAAGCCCGGCTGCTGGGCGGCAGCGCGCAGATGCGCAGCCCGCTGGGACTGGCCGGCCATAGCGTGTGCGCGAACCTGGTGGCCGTTGGCGTTCCCACCTCGCCGGCGCTGATGCAGGCCGTGCGCGAGCGCTGCACGGTGGTCGCCGATGGCCGCGGCCGCTTCGGCGCGACGCAGATGAAATCGGTGCTGCTGGTGCGTTACCTCGGTGATTCCAGCGAGGTGGCACGCCATGTGATGCTGGACGCCTGGCAGCTGCTGCGTCCCGCGCTGCTGACACGCGAAGCGACCGAGCTGCGCATCTGGAATACCTGACCCTGACCGCAAGACCCCGACACCGAACCGCCAAACCCGAACAAGCCAACCTGAGAACGAGGACAAGAGCATGGAACTCACCCCACGGGAAAAAGACAAGCTGCTGATCTTTACCGCAGCCCTGCTGGCCGAGCGCCGCAAGGCGCGCGGCCTGAAGCTGAACTATCCGGAAGCGGTGGCGCTGATCACGGCCGCGATCATGGAAGGCGCGCGCGATGGCAAGACCGTCGCGGAGCTGATGTCCGAAGGCACGAAGATCCTCAGCCGCGCCGACGTGATGGAGGGCGTGGCCGACATGATCCCCGACATCCAGGTCGAGGCCACCTTCCCCGATGGCACCAAGCTCGTGACCGTCCACCACCCGATTCCCTGAACGCAGCGGAGAAAAACATGATTCCCGGAGAAATGCTGATCGAGGAAGGCGACATCGCGCTCAACGTCGGCCGTCCCACCGTGACCGTCAAGGTCGCCAACAGCGGAGACCGTCCGATCCAGGTCGGCTCGCACTTCCACTTCTACGAGACCAACCCTGCGCTGCAGTTCGAGCGCGCGCTGTCCTATGGCATGCGCCTCAATATCGCCGCCGGCACGGCGGTACGCTTCGAGCCGGGCCAGGAACGCACGGTCGAGCTGGTGGCGCTGGCTGGCGGACGCAAGGTCTATGGCTTCAACGGCCAGGTGATGGGCAAGCTGAAAGATTCGAAGAAAGGGGCAGGCGCATGAGCAAGATCTCCCGCAAGGCGTACGCCGAAATGTTCGGCCCGACCACCGGCGACCGTATCCGGCTGGCCGATACCGAACTCTTCATCGAGATCGAGAAGGACCACACCACCTACGGCGAGGAAGTGAAGTTCGGTGGCGGCAAGGTAATCCGCGACGGCATGGGCCAGTCGCAGCTGCCGCACAAGGATGTGATGGATACCGTGATCACGAACGCCGTCATCCTCGACCACTGGGGCATCGTGAAGGCCGACATCGGCATCAAGGGTGGCCGCATCGCCGCCATCGGCAAGGCCGGCAATCCGGACATCCAGCCGGATGTGACGATGGCTATCGGCGGTGCGACCGAGATCATCGCCGGCGAAGGCAATATCGTCACTGCCGGCGGCATCGATACCCACATTCATTTCATCTGCCCGCAGCAGATCGAGGAAGCGCTGATGTCCGGCGTGACCACGATGATCGGCGGCGGCACCGGCCCGGCGGTCGGCACCGCGGCGACCACCTGCACACCGGGCCCGTGGCACATCCACGCGATGCTGGCCGCGGCCGATGCCTTCCCGATGAACCTCGGCTTCCTCGGCAAAGGCAATGTGAGCCTGCCGCTGCCGCTGGAAGAACAGATCCGTGCCGGCGCCATCGGCTTGAAACTTCATGAAGACTGGGGCTCGACCCCGGCCGCCATCGACAACTGCCTGTCGGTGGCCGACAAGATGGACATCCAGGTCGCGATCCACACCGATACGCTGAACGAAGGCGGCTTCCTCGAGCACACGCTGGCTGCGTTCAAGGATCGCACCATCCATACCTTCCATACCGAAGGCGCGGGTGGCGGGCATGCGCCGGACATCATCGCTGCGGTTGGCCAGGGCAATGTCCTGCCCTCGTCCACCAACCCGACCCGTCCGTACACGCACAACACGCTGGACGAGCATCTCGACATGCTGATGGTCTGCCACCATCTGGATGCCTCGATCACCGAGGACATTGCGTTCGCCGAATCGCGCATCCGCCGCGAGACCATCGCTGCTGAAGACATCCTGCACGACCTGGGCGCGATCTCGATGATGTCGTCCGACTCGCAGGCGATGGGCCGTGTCGGCGAAGTGATCATGCGCACCTGGCAAACCGCGCACAAGATGAAGGTGCAGCGCGGATCGCTGAAAGAGGATTCGAGCCGCAACGACAATTTCCGCGCCAAGCGCTACATTGCGAAGTACACGATCAACCCGGCCATCACGCACGGCATCTCGCACATGGTCGGTTCGATCGAGACCGGCAAGATCGCCGACCTGGTGATCTGGAAACCGGCCTTCTTCGGCGTCAAGCCGTCGATGATCCTGAAGAGCGGCATGATCGCGGCCGCGCAGATGGGCGACCCGAATGCATCGATCCCGACGCCACAGCCGGTGCATTACCGACTGATGTTCGGCGCCTATGCAGGCGGCCTGAAGACCTCGTTCACCTTCCTGTCGCAGGCAGCGATGGACGCCGGGGTGGCCGAGCAGCTAAAGCTCAACAAGCCGGTCGCCGCGGTGAAGAACATGCGCAATTTGCGCAAGGTCGACATGATCCACAACGGCTATGCGCCGACGATGGAAGTCGATACCGAGACTTACGAGGTGCGCGCCGACGGCGAACTGCTGGTGTGCGAACCGGCCAAGGTGCTGCCGATGGCGCAGCGTTATTTCCTTTTCTGACGTAAAGACGTATCCGATGCTCACCCTGCATACCAAAGTGGAACGCGCCGACAAGATCGACGGCGAACTGGTCCTGCCCTATGAACTGCGCGAGAAGAGCCGTCAGCGCGCTGCGCTGACCTCGGGCGAAGAGGTCGCGGTCTTCACCGTGCGCGGCACCGTGCTGCGCGACGGCGATTTGCTGACTGGCGAGGATGGCCGTGTCGTGAAGGTCACGGCTGCGCCGGAAGCGACCTACAAGGTGTCCTGCGCATCGCCGCACGCGCTGCTGCGCTGCGCCTTCCACCTCGGCAACCGCCACACGCAGGCACAGGTCGGCGATGGCTGGCTGCGCATCCGCAAGGACCCGGTGCTCAAGGACATGCTGGCCGGCCTGGGCGCCGACGTCACCGAGGAACAGGCTCCGTTCGAACCGGAATCGGGCGCTTACGGTGGCGGCCATCATCACCATGACGATGGCCATCATCACAACCCGCTGGCGCCGATCCCGGTGCGCCAGAAGATCCACCGCCCGGGCGACAAGGCTTAAGCGCGTCGACCAGCAATGGCTTGCCCCAATCTGGCACCGCGATGACATCCGAACGTCCTGCCTCTCCCCTGCCCGCTGCTTCGCTGCTGCACCTGCTGCAGTTGTGCAGCCCGTCGCTGCCGGTCGGCGCGTACAGCTATTCGCAAGGGCTGGAAGCGGCCATGGAAAGCGGCTACGTGAAAGACGAGACCAGCGCGCGTGCATGGATCGTCGACATGCTCGATGAAGTCGTCGCACGCTTCGAGGCGCCGGTCACCTGGCGCTTGCTGCAGGCGTTCGCGGACCGCGATGCGCAGGCCGTCGCTTACTGGAATGCGTTGTTCATTGCATCGCGCGACAGCGCGGAATTCCGCGCTGAGACCATACAGATGGGCTATTCGCTCGGCAAACTGCTGCCCGAGCTGGTGCCCGATGATGCCGAACTGCTGGCGCTGCTGACAGCACAGCCTGAACTGCCCTTCCCGACCGCTCTGGCAGCGACTGCCGTCGCGCTGAAGGTGCCGGCAGAAGAAGCCTTGCTCGGCATGCTGTTCTCGTGGGCCGAGAACCAGGTACTGGCCTGCGTGAAGTCGGTGCCGCTCGGCCAGGTAGCCGGCCAGCGCTTGCTGCTGTCATTGCGCCCACACATCGAGCAGGCAGCCAGCATTGCCCGCACGCTGGACGATGACGCATTGTCCAACTGGTCGCCGGGACTGTCGCTGCTGTCTATGCAGCATGAAGTACAGTACTCGCGACTCTACCGTTCCTGAATTCCTGAATTTTGAAAGACAGATCCATGACTACCTCCAATCCCTTGCGCGTCGGCATCGGCGGCCCGGTCGGCTCCGGCAAGACGGCGCTGTGCGAAATGCTGTGCAAGCAGATGCGCGACCATTACGACATGGCCGTCATCACCAATGACATCTACACCAAGGAAGACATGGAGATCCTGCTGCGCGCCGATGCGCTGCCGGCCGAGCGCCTGATGGGCGTGGAGACCGGCGGCTGCCCGCACACGGCGATCCGTGAAGATGCGTCGATCAACCTCGAAGCGATTGCGCGCATGAGCGCCGATTTCCCTGACCTCGACCTGATTCTGGTCGAATCGGGCGGCGACAATCTGGCGGCGACCTTCAGCCCGGAATTGTCGGACCTGACGATCTATGTGATCGATGTGGCCGGCGGCGAAAAGATTCCGCGCAAGGGCGGCCCGGGCATCACGCGTTCGGACCTGTTGATCATCAACAAGACCGACCTCGCACCGCATGTAGGAGCCAACCTCGACATCATGGCTGCCGATGCGAAGAAGCAGCGCGGCGACCGGCCCTTCGTGTTCACCAACCTGCGCAAAGGCGAAGGCGTGGACGAGGTGATTGCCTTCATCCGCAAGCAGGGCTTGCTGGACGCCGCGAAGGCTTGAGGTAAACGACGCTGGGTCCCGGCATGCGCCGGGACGACGTGGCGACGTGCGTCAGTACAGGGAAGGTCATCCCGGCGCAGGCCGGGATCCCCTGTCTTTCAGCTTAGTTAGGAACGTATTCCTGCTTCAACTCGTCGAGACCGGCGAGCATCTTCTGGTAGGCGGCCGCCACCTGCGACGGCTCGCCTTTCACGCCCAGTTCGATATGCCGGCGACGGTTCGCGTCCCCGACGCTGGGCAGGCTGAACACCTTCACGCTACCGAACTCGGCCTCGATCGCTTCCATCAGCGGCGTCAGCCGCGACTCGATGCCGTCATACACGATCACCGATTTCTCTTCGCGCGCGACCTGATGGAACAGGTGCGAGTGATGGGTGTCGAGCGCCCAGGCCATCATGGGCGCTGCCATCACGGGGAAGCCCGGCACGAAGTAATGCGCTCCCCCGATCGCATTGCGGAGCATGAAGCCGGGGATCTTGTTGTACGGGTTGGGCACGATCTCGGCGCCGACCGGGAACTCGCCCATCTTCAGCCGGTGCTGGTGGTCCGGCGAGTTCAGGTCGGCGACCTTGCCGGTCTCGGCGGCCATTTCGATAATGCGCTCCTGGATCTTGGCCTTCGCATCGGGATGCAATTGCAGCGGCACGCCGAGCGCCGCTGCCGCGCACTGGCGCGTATGGTCATCGGGCGTGGCACCAATGCCGCCGCAGGAAAACACCACGTCGCCGCTGGCCAGCGTGCGCTTGAGCGTGGCGGTGATGCGCGCCGGGTCGTCGCCGACATATTCCGCCCATGACAGCGACAGGCCGCGTTCGCCAAGCAGCTCGATGATCTTCGCGAGATGCTTGTCGCTGCGTTTGCCCGACAGGATTTCGTCGCCAATGATGATGATGCCGAATGCCATCTGCTTTCTCCGTGCGTATGCGTGTATTTGTTTGGGGTGAATGGACCTTGCTTACAGCCGGTCTTCGTCAATCAGCGGCGCCGCCGGCACGTCCTTTAGCGGATAGCTGCGCAGGCGCGCCAGCGCATCAAGGCAGTAGTGCTGGAACCACAATCCGCTGAACACGAATACCAGCAGGTACAACCAGACCGCCACGGCAGCCAGGATAGGAAAAAAAATCACCGACATCACGCCGCCCAGCCACAGCAGGCCGGGTGCGGCGCCGAGGCTGCCGGTGACGATGCCGATGGCCAGCAAGGGCCAGCGGTGGCGCGCCATGATCTGCTTTCTTTCTTCCTTGTCCGCATAGTCTGCCAGCGCATCGTAGGCCATCACGCGGCTGGCCAGCCAGCCCCACAGCAGCGGTTGCACGAACAGCGCAAACAGCGGGATCAGGTTCAGTGGCAGCGTCAGCAGCCACGCGATGATGAACACGACGAAGGCCGACAGCGACACCCACAAGCTACCGGCGAAAGAGCCGCCATGGCGCATCTCGAGTTGCGGGTACAGGCGCTGGCCGACATGGCGCGCAATCGCCGGCATCGCCATCGAGCCGACCAGCACCAGCGCAGTGACGATCATGAACGGCAGCAGCAGCCACATCGCCAGCAGCGGCACGAGGATGGCACGCACGGAATTGAGGCCGATCGAGTCCAGCATTTCGCCCGCGGCATGGAACAGCCCGTAATCGGCGAACCAGGCGTGCAGCTGGTCGATCAGGGGCTGCAGCCCCTGCCACAGCGCCACGCCCCACAGCGCGACGGCGACGATGAAGGGCAGTATGGTCAGCAGCAGCATGCGGATATGCAGCTGGGAAACCAGGGCGCGGAAAAAGGAAACGAATACGGGCGTCATTGTCTGCCGGATTATAAGAGGAGGGGCCGGGCCGCGTATGGGACAGGCTGTGGCCGGACTATAATGCGCGCTCTTGACGCCACACTTAAAGGAAATGCGATGTCCCTGATCATGACCAGCACCGGTCTGCAATACGAAGATCTGACCGTCGGCGACGGCGAAGAAGCGAAGGCCGGCAGCTATGTCAGCGTGCACTACACCGGCTGGCTGCAAAACCCGGACGGCAGCGAAGGCGAGAAATTCGATTCCAGCGTCGACCGCAACGAGCCTTTCGAATTTCCGCTCGGCGCCGGCCATGTGATCCAGGGTTGGGACCAGGGCGTGCAAGGCATGAAGATCGGCGGCAAGCGTCGCCTGGTGATTCCGTCGTCGCTCGGCTATGGCCCGCGCGGCGCAGGCGGCGTGATTCCGCCGAATGCAACGCTGATCTTCGACGTGGAACTGCTGGGCGTCTGACGCGCCCCGGGCGGCGGGCATCGCAATCGGACCATGCTTGGCCCGTTGTTAGCCCGTAGTTAGTCCGCCTTTAGCCGATTGTCGGAAGCAAGGCGCTACCTGTTCGGGTACGCGCCCTTGCCAGCAGTGATCAGGCGGCGTCCTTTGATGCGTCTTGACCTGCGTCGCCATTGAAGAGCTTGCGCATGTTGCGCCCCACCTGCTCTTCGATCTTCGATCTGAATCCTTTCAGCATGAAGCCGAGGTTGATGTCGAGCTGCGCGCGACCTTCCGTCAGCGCCAGCGTGCCGGACACGCCGCTGCGCTTGAAGGACAGCACGTCGCCCTCCCAGCTGCAGGTCATCTCGTAGTCGGCCGTCATCTGGTCGGCCACTTTCTGTGCTGCGGCACGCGCGCCATCCATTGAAAGCGCATGGTCTTCGACCAGCGTGATATCGGCCATGCGGCCTCCTGTTATTTTTTGAGGGCTTCGGGGTTCAGCAGGTTCGGCGGGGTCTGGCCCGACAGTGCGGCGATCAGGTTGCCGGCTGCGGTATTGGCCATCGCCAGTCGGGTGTTCAGCGATGCGCTGCCGATGTGCGGTGTCAGCGCGACATTTTTCAGCTCGAGGAAGCCGGGGTTGAAGTTGGGCTCGTTCTCGAACACGTCAATGCCGGCGGCGCCGATCTGGCCGGCCTTCAAAGCACGGATCAACGCTGCGTCATCAATGATGCCACCGCGCGCGATATTCACCAGCGTCGCGGTCGGCTTCATCATCGCCAGTTCTTTTTCACCGATGGTGTGGTGCGATTCGGCCGAATACGGCAGCACCAGCACGATATGGTCAGCGGTGCGCAACAACTCTTCGCGCGACACGTACTGCGCGTTGTTGGCCTTCGCTTCGAGTTCGGGCGACAGGCGCGAACGGTTGTTGTAGATGACCTTCATGTTGAAGCCCATCGAACGGCGCGCGACCGCCTGGCCGATGCGGCCCATGCCAATGATGCCCACGGTCGAGCCGTGCACGTCATTGCCCATGTAGCCATCATAAGTCCACTTGACCCATTCGCCGGCACGCAGCGAGCGCTCGGATTCGGTCACGCGGCGGGCCGCGGCCATCAGCAGCGCCCAGCCGAGGTCGGCCGTGGTCTCGTTCAGCACATCGGGGGTGTTGGTGACCATGACACCGGCAGCGGTCGCGGCCGGCACGTCGATGTTGTTGTAGCCAACGGCCATGTTGCAGATCGCCTTCAGGCCCGGGACAGACTGGATCACGGCGGCAGAGAGGCGGTCGGTCGGGTTCGAGAAGACGCCATCCTTGCCTTGCAGGCGACGGATCAGCTCGGCTTCGCCATAGGTTTCGTCTTGCTGGTTGGACGCGACATCAAAATGCTGCGACAGGCGCTCGATCACTTCCGGGAACACCGCGCGCGTGACGAGGATCTTGGGCTTCATCTCAGACGCCCTTCACGAGGATGACGTGCACGCGGTACGGGCCATGCGCGCCGAGCACGATGGTCTGCTCGATATCACCGGTGCGGGACGGGCCGGAAATGAAGTTGGTCGCGCGCGGCAGCTCGCCACGCTCGTTTTTCGCGAGCGAGAATGCGTCTTCGATCGAACCGACGATGCGGTCGACCGGCACGATCGCGATATGGGTCTCGGGCAGCAGCGCAGCGGAGGCAAAGGTCTCGGCGCCGGACAGCAGCATCAGCGTACCGGTCTCGGCCACGGCGCAGAAGCAGCCGGTGACGCCGACCATGTCTTCATTGACCGGCGGGCGGAATTCCACTTTCACGCCGGCGCCATCCCAGGGCAACGCGCGCAGCGTTTCCCAGGCGATGGCCTGGTGCGCCACACCGATGCCATCCAGATAACGCGCCACCGCGGCCGGTACCTCATCCAGTGACGCGACTTCATCCAGGGTCTGCGAGGTGCGCAACGCCTGCTGGCGAAAACGCTCGAGCAGGTCGGGACCGAGGTCGGGACGCGGACCGGCGGTATGGTCAGCCAGGTATTGCTTCACCTGTGCGTATTCGGCCTCGGTGGGCTGTGCGGGACGGTTCTGGGCCTTGCGGATGCGACCCAGGATGGCACTGCGTGCGGCGGAGGTATCCATGATCTCCTCTGAAAATAGTTGCCAGATTCTAGCCCAGCCGCCGCCTGAGAAGCCTGCAGGGCTGCGGGTTTCAGCGTGATTTAATTTCAGAGCGCGATGACAAAATATTCAAGATCCGCCGAAAGGCCGCCTTTGCTCCCGCATGAGTCGACAAGTGCGCGGCACGCGCCTGCAGCAGCCGGCTATTTGCATATATAAAATTCATCTAAGCCGGGTTTGTGGGGATAGCCCGCTTTGCCTTAAAATACAAGGCTTTGCAATTGGAGCGCAGGTTCCGGTCGCCCGTCGCGCTGCGGCGCAGCGATCCCGCCCTTACCGCCCCGGCCCGAATGTTTCAAAAATAGATAGGACTGGCCCATATGACCCACGTTGTGACCGAATCCTGCATCCGCTGCCGTTATACCGACTGCGTCGATGTCTGCCCGGTGGACTGCTTCCGCGAAGGTCCGAACTTCCTCGCGATCGACCCGGACGAGTGCATCGACTGCGCAGTGTGCGTTGCGGAGTGCCCGGTCAATGCCATCTACGCCGAGGAAGACGTTCCGTCGGACCAGCAGCAATTCATCAAGCTGAACGTCGACCTGGCGCGCAAGTGGCCGTCGATCACCAAGTCCAAGGCCGCGCTCGACGAGGCCGAGGCATGGAAAGACACCAAGGACAAGCTGCAGTACCTGCAGCGCTGACGGACCGGGCACCTGCGGTGCCCTTGGCATGACCTTTTCCCCGCGCCCCGGCTGATGCCGGGGTCGGCATTTATCCCCGCTGAAACGAATGAATACTTCTGTCGCCCCCATTGAAACCGATGCCGTCATCGTCGGTGCCGGCCCGGTCGGCCTGTTCCAGGTCTTCGAACTCGGCCTCCTCGAAATCAAGGCCCATGTGATCGACTCGCTGAATGCCGTCGGCGGCCAGTGCGTCGAGCTGTATCCGGACAAGCCCATCTACGACATCCCGGCCGTGCCCAGCTGCACCGGCCAGGAACTGACCGACAACCTGCTCAAGCAGATCGAGCCGTTCGAGCCGACCTTCCACCTCGGCCAGGAAGTGACCCTGGTGCAGAAGCGTGAAGACGGCCGCTTCGACCTCGAGACCTCGACCGGTACCAAGTTCATCACCAAGACCATCTTCATCGCTGCCGGCGTGGGCTCGTTCCAGCCGCGTACGCTGAAGGTCGACGGCATCGAAGAGTTCGATGGCAAGCAGCTGTTCTACCGCGTCAAGGATCCGTCGCGCTTCGAAGGTCGCAACATCGTCATCTGCGGCGGCGGCGACTCCGCGCTCGACTGGGCACTGAACCTGCAAGGCAAGGCCGAGTCCGTGATCCTGATCCACCGCCGTGAAGAATTCCGCGCAGCGCCGGCCTCGGTCGCGAAGATGAAGGAACTGTGCGAACAGTACGAGATGCAATTCCTGGTGGGCCAGGTCACCGGCTTTGAAGCCGCCGATGGCACGATGACCGAGCTCAAGGTCACCGGCGCCGATGGCGTGACCCGCCGACTGCCGCTGGACGACCTGCTGGTCTTCTTCGGCCTGTCGCCGAAGCTGGGCCCGATCGCCGAGTGGGGCCTGGAGATCGAGCGCAAGCAGCTGGTGGTCGACACCGAGAAGTTCGAGACCAATGTCCCGGGCATCTTCGCGGTGGGTGATATCAACACCTACCCGGGCAAGAAGAAGCTGATCCTGTCGGGCTTCCACGAAGCTGCGCTGGCAGCCTTCGGTGCGGCACCGTACATCTTCCCGGAGAAGAAGATCCACATGCAGTACACGACGACTTCGCCGAAGCTGCACAAGGTGCTGGGCGTCGAGTCCCCGGTGTTCGACTGATACACATCGTTCACGCCAATGAAAAAAGACACCCTAGGGTGTCTTTTTTTACGCCTGCCGCATGACAGGATTTCCTGTCAGCGCCCTGCTTTCAGCCAGCCTTCCAGCACCGCGGCCCTGGGTTCGCCCAGCACGAATTTCGCGCCGCCCCTGGCGTCGACATAGGCGACATACGGCGTCATGCCGCGCCATTCGGGGTTGACCGCAAACTGCAGCGCCTGCGGATTGCCACGAAATGCAAAGAGTCGATCGGCCGGCGCGTAATGCGCGTCGCGCAGCAGCGAGGCATCGTCATCGGCATCCATCGATACCACCAGCAGCGGCACCTGCGACCCTTTCGCGGCACGCTGCCTGGCGAGGTTGGCGATCGCGCCCGGGCAATGGGTGCAGGTCACCGAGGTGAACACCACGATGGCTGGTTGCCTTGCATTGCGCACCAGTGCCGGCCAGGTCGCCTTGTCGAAGGTTTCGACGGCAGCGGGCGCTGCCACGGCCACGTTGGCGACGGCTGCGAGCGCTGCCACGACGCCGGCGAACGTCGCAGTGAACGCCTGCGGGCGTTTCAGCAATACGCGCCAGCTGCCCGCCAACGCATCAGTGCAAGTCTTCGACATAGATCTCATTTTCGGTTCTCCACACAACGGCAATCCGGTTGCCACTGGCAACAAGTCGCGGATGATCGTTTTCCAGCGTTGAAGCTGCCAGTTCGCGCAAACGGAAATGGCGGCCGCCATCGGCCGACAGCCACGCGCGCAAGTGCGTCGCTTCGCCGTCGTAGCTGCGCCAGACGATGACGACATGCTTGCCGGCGACAGCCACATCCGCATGATCGGCCTGCGCGTCAGGCAACTCCCTGACCTGGCCTTGCGGCTTGCCCTGCTTGCCGAGGCGCGCATAGCGGGCGCGCTGGCGTCCATCGCGCTCGCCGAACCACACCGCATGGTAACGACCCTGCGCATCCCGTGCGAGGCCGGGGCCATGGTGCGGGCAAGCCTTCAGCACCCAGCCATCTTCGCTGGCACGCTGCAGTGCGACCGGCTGCGGCGTGCCGATGCGCGCAAAGGCATGGTCACGCACACTGCCGGGGAAGACGTGGCGCCACAAGGCCGACACGCCTTGCTTCGGTTCAGCCACCAGTGCGATGCGGCAGCATTCGCAGCTGTAGTCAGCGAGCCGGGTGTCGTCGCCAAACGTTTGTCCGCCATCCTTCGACACGTTGTAATAGATCGCCGCGCCTTCATACGAAGCGGGATCGCTGCCATTCGCGGCCCACACGCGCTCGGCATCGCGCTTGTCGATCCAGAAGGTGTACAGATCGCCGCGCGCATCGAAGATCACGGACTCGAAGCGATGCGTGATCACCTGCCTATCCTGGTGCACGGTAAAGGGCGCGGAAAAATTCGCGCCGCCATCGTCGGAACGCAGCATGCGGATTTCGCCGGTATACGGCCTGGCCAGCGGACGCGTATAGCTGAGCACGACCTGCCCTTGCTTGCCGAAAGCCAGCTTCGGACGATTGTCGCCATTGGTCGCGACGGTCTCGCCGCCCACATCCACGGCACGCCGCTCCCGCCACGCGCCATCGCTGCCGCGCTGCTGCACGAACAACTGACCATGGTCGACCAGCGCCACCCACAGGCTGCCATCCGGCGCGAACGCTGCGCCGGTCGCCAGCTGCGGTTTGCCATGGCCTGCATGGTGCTGCCCGGCCTGGGCGGCAGCCGGCGGCTGGGCCGAGCCTTTCGGCTCCGCGCCTTGCGGACCCGTTGCTTGCCGGGCCGCGTCCTGCTGCGCGAGCGCCAACGTGGCCGTGCACAGCAGCGCCGCTGTCAGGCCGCGCGTGATGCGGGCGATGCCGCGTTCGGTTTTCACCATTTTCCCTCCAGTCCGAGATAGGCTGCGCGCGGCAAGCCCGGCGCATACAACGCACCGGACGAGGTCGCGGACGCGCTATCCGCATAGCGCTTGTCGGCGATGTTCAGCACACGCGCAAACACGGTCCAGCGTGCATCCAGCGCCTGCGAGATGCGCAGGTTGAACAAGTCATGACCGGCGTACTTGCCATACAGGTTGGCTGCGTCCAGATAATACGAACCCAGCTTCACCCACTCCAGCTGCACTGCGCTGCCCTGTGCCGGCACCCAGCCGAGGCGCAGGTTGCCCAGCAGGCGCGGCGAGGCTTCGATTTCCTTGCCCGAATAATTGAATGCCGTGCCCGTGGACGTATTGCCGGACCAGTCCAGATAGCGATGGGTCGCATACGACGCGGCGACATCGATGCGCCATTGGGCGTTCAAGGCCCGGCCCAGGCCCAGCTCGATGCCACGATGGCGGGTGGCGCCGTTATTGGTCTGCACCACGACGTTGTTCGCATCCTTTTGCCCCAGCAGGTCATCATGCTTGGTCAGCTGGTAGACCACTGCCTCATAGCTCCAGCCGGCACCGTTGCCGCGCAAACCCAGTTCATACTGCTCGGCCAATATCGGCTTGAGATCCAGCGCCGCTTGCGCGGCAGCCGGCGACGCATTGGCAGCGCCGGAACGGAACAGCTGGTTTTCAGACGGCGTACGGAAACCCTGGTTGTAGGACGCAAAGGCATGCGCGTTGCCCGACACGGCCAAAGTCGCACCGATCTTCGGGCTCAGCCGCGAAAAACTCTGCGCGCCGTCGGCTACCTGATAGAAGCCGCCGGCGTTGGTGCCCGCCGCCAGCTGGTTGTCCAGCGCATAGCGCGCATAGTCGTAGCGCAGTCCGCCCGTCAGGCGCAGGCGCTGGACCGGCGAGGTTTCGATATGCACGTACGGGGCGACACTCTGGTAGTCGACCTTGTAATCGTAGATGCGCGCACCGACGGTATAACCGGTGAAGTTGCGCGACAGCCCCGAGCCGGTCGAGCTCAGCGCAATGCTGTTCTCTTTGCGTTCGCTCGGGCTGTAGTCGAGGTCGATGCCGGCGATCACGCGCGTGCGCTGCGCATCATCGAGATTCTTGCGGTACTTGAGCATCAGTCCGAGGGACTGTACGACTGTCTTTTCGATGCGGCCGGTGCAGTTGTTGCCAGAGCAGGAAAAATTGTAGGTGCCGTTCAGGTCCATCCGGTTGTCGCGGAAGTAAGGCGCGACCGACAGCTGCGCCCCCTGCCCGAGGTCCTTGTCGATCGCCGACGACAGGCGCACGGCATCGACCTTGCGATAGCCCGGCGAACGCAGGTTCACGGTCGGCGTGTTCAGGTACATGTCCAGAGGCAGCGCCGAGTTGGCGCCGGTCTGCTGATCGATGTGGGTAGCGCCGACAATGGTCTTGATGACCGTGGTGCTGTCCTGTTCGTAATCCCAGCGCAGGTTCGCGCTTTGCCGGTCGTAGGCGGTCGACTGGCGCCAGCCATCGGTATGGGTGAGGTTGAAGTCACCGCGCAGCGCGCTGCCGCTGGCATCGCCGCCGAGACGTCCCGAATCAAAGCCGCCCAGCAAACGGCCAAAACCGAAGCTGCCACCCTCGAGCGACAGGTCGGCCCCGGCCTGGTCTTTCGGCGTCCGGGTCAGCACATTGACGATGCCACCGATCGCATCCGACCCGTACAGTGCGGAACCGATGCCGCGCACGACTTCGACGCCACCGGCCGAAGGAATATTCAGTTCGTACAGAGCGTTGTGGTTGAAGTTGCCGGTCGCGCGAACGGGAATGCCGTCTTCGAGGAACAGGTACAGCGGGCTGGTGGTGAAGCCCTGGCGGATCGCCGTCGTGTGGCCTTCGCCATTGGTGACGCCAATCGCGACACCCGGTATCTGTCCCAGCAATTGCTGCGGATGGGACGGACGGGTCTGCACGATGGCTTGGCGCTCGATCACGCCAACGGCGGACGGCGTGTCGGACAACAGGGTCTGCTCGCGGGTGCCGGTGACGGTCACAGCGGGCAGCAAGGTATCGGGGCCCTCGGCCAGCGCCGCATCGGCGAAGGCAAAGGCCGCTGCCGCCAGCGCGGGCGGAAGCAAATGACGCATGAAGGATCTCCTGAAACGACGGACAGGATCCCGGCACCTTAGCAAAGGCCGGAATCGTCAGGTACTGCGTGGTATCAGGAGAATGCTGGGGGTGCGCGCGAGCGCAGGGCATGGCCCGGGAAGGCCATGACGGGAGCGGCGAGGGCCGGCAGCGTGAGCGCCGTTGCGGACTGTACCGACAGATAGCGGCGGGCATCGAACTCGGACACCGGGCCGGTTGCCGCGCACAACACGCAATGGTCGGCATGGGAGCCGGCGGCATGCGGCAGCGAGTCTGCCTTGCCCGCATCCAGCTTGACCCACTTGATGCCGGAGTTGACGCAGACCTCGATCCAGCGCGCGCCCTGTTCCGAGCGCATGCCCGCAAATGCCGGCAGCAGCGACTGCAGCAGCAGCGCAGCCACCAGCAAACTGGCGAACAGGTGTCGGGGGATACGGCGCAAGAACATGGGGCATGATTTTATCATGGCAACTTTGTACAAGCGGCCACGATGCCGGGCGCTTTTCGTCCCAAAACTTGTCTAATTCGGGTGAGCTTGTGTCCCTGACATGGAATGACAACATCAAGTAACACGCTGGAAAAGGCTGCTTCTCCATGGAAAGACCCAGATAAAGGATGCGTAAGCTTTGATTCGCGATGCAGATAAGCGTTGTGTTACATTCCGCAAACGTCACCTCGGCGCGGCTGCGATACAAGAAATTGGCGTTCTGGCAACAAGATGGCGATCAAGGTCGTCGTCCGGGCTTACTTCGGTCAAATGTTCGAGTATTGTGTTTGCTGCATTGCGGAAACAGAGAATTAGCGACACAATCGAGCGTCTTGAATGAGGGGTCCTCATGCTCTATCAACTTCATGAAATGAACCGCACCTTGCTGAGCCCGCTAATCCAGTGGGCAGAGGCATCGTCGAAACTGTTTACCAATCCTGTTTCGCCCTTCGCGCACACCCCTTTCGCACAACGCATTGCCGCCGGCTATGAACTAATGTTCAGGCTCGGCAAGGAATACGAAAAGCCGGCGTTTGGCATCACGCACACGGAAGTCCATGGCGTCCAGACGGCCATCATTGAAGATGTTGCCGTCGAAAAGCCCTTCTGCAAGCTGATCCACTTCCGCAAGGACAAGCACGCCGCCAATCTGAAAGACCTGCAGCAGCCGAAAGTGCTGCTGGTCGCACCGCTGTCAGGCCACCATGCGACGCTGCTGCGCGATACCGTGCGCGCGCTGCTGGTCGACCATGATGTCTACATCACCGACTGGACCGATGCGCGCATGGTCCCGATGGACAAAGGCGCATTCCACCTGCACGACTATATTTACTACGTGCAGGACTTCATCCGCTTCCTCGGCGAAGGCGTGAACGTGGTCTCGGTCTGCCAGCCCACCGTGCCGGTGCTGGCCGCGATCTCGCTGATGGCCTCGGCCAAAGAAAAAGTCATGCCGAAGACGATGGTGATGATGGGCGGCCCTATCGATCCGGGCAAGTCGCCGACTGCCGTCAATGATCTGGCCACCAACAAGCCGTTCGCGTGGTTCGAGAACAACGTGATCTACAACGTGCCGCCCAACTATCCCGGCTATGGCCGCCGCGTCTATCCGGGCTTCCTGCAGCATGCCGGTTTCGTGGCGATGAACCCGCGTCGCCATGCGCAGAGCCACTGGGAGTTCTACCTGCACCTGCGCGAGGGCGACAACGAGTCGGCCGAAGAGCACCGCAAGTTCTACGACGAATACAACGCCGTGCTCGACATGCCGGCCGAGTACTACCTCGAGACCATCAAGACCGTGTTCCAGGACCATGCACTGCCCGAAGGCACGTGGGACGTGGAAGGCAAGCGCGTGCGTCCGCAGGACATCTCGAACGTCGCACTGTTCACGATCGAAGGCGAACTGGACGACATCTCCGGCTCCGGCCAGACGCGCGCCGCACACGACCTGTGCGCGAGCATCCCGAAAGACATGAAGCAGCACTACACGGCGCCGAAGTGCGGCCATTACGGCATCTTCTCCGGCCGCCGCTGGCGCGAGATGATCGCACCGCGCATTACCGAGTTCATCAAGGCGCACGCGTAATCAGCGCCCGAGGTACTGACACTCGCGACAAGGCCGCCTCCGGGCGGCCTTGTCGTTTGTGGTCACCGCAAATCGCGGATAATGTTGGCCTATGTCACGCCCCCCATCATCGCTGGCCGATCGCATCGAGGACCTGCTGCCGCAGACCCAATGCACGAAGTGCGGCTATCCCGCATGCCGCCCGTATGCGGAAGCCATTGCCGACGGTAGCGCCGGCTACAACCAGTGCCCGCCCGGCGGCGCCGAAGGCGTCGCACGGCTGGCCGAGCTGCTGGGCAAGCCCGTCATCCCGATCAACCCTGTGCATGGCGCCGAACGTGAGCGGCCGGTGGCCGTCATCGATGAAGCCGCCTGCATAGGCTGCACCCTGTGCATACAGGCCTGCCCGGTGGATGCCATCGTGGGCGCGGCCAAGCAAATGCACACGGTGGTGGCCGAGCTCTGTACCGGCTGCGACCTGTGCGTGGCGCCCTGCCCGGTCGACTGCATCACGATGGTGCCGGTCACGCCGGGCCGCACCGGCTGGCAGGCCTGGTCGCAGGCGCAGGCGGATGATGCGCGCCGCCATCATGACGCGCGCGCGGCAAGGCTCAAGCGAGACAAGGAAGAAAACGATGCGCGGCTGGCTGCCAAGGCAGCGGCCAAGCTGAAGGAAGTCGAATCGTCGGCGCCGCAATCTGACGCCGAGCGGGCCGAGAAAGAGCGCAAGCGCGCCATCATTCAGGCCGCGATCGAGCGCGCGCGCCTGCAGAAGGAAGCGGCGCAGCAGGAAGCCGCGCGCAAGCAAGCGGAACTCGATGCCGCCGCAGGAAAGAAAGCATGAACGCAGAAAAGCGCCGCGAGATCTTCGAACGGCTGCGCGCAGCCAATCCGCATCCGACCACCGAGCTCGAGTACACGACGCCGTTCGAACTGCTGATCTCGGTGATCCTGTCGGCGCAGGCCACCGACGTCGGCGTCAACAAGGCCACGCGCAAGCTGTACCCGGTCGCGAACACGCCGCAGGCGATTTACGATCTCGGTGTCGAGGGACTCACACCCTACGTCCAGACCATCGGCCTGTACCGCACCAAGGCAAAGAACGTCATCGAGACTTGCCGCCTGCTGCTCGAGAAGCACGGCGGCCAGGTACCGCGCGACCGCGAGTCGCTGCAGGCACTGCCCGGTGTCGGCCGCAAGACAGCCAATGTGGTGCTGAACACCGCCTTCGGCGTGCCGGCGATGGCTGTCGACACACACATCTTCCGCGTGTCCAACCGCACCGGCATCGCGCCCGGCAAGAACGTGGACGTGGTCGAAGAGAAGCTGATGAAATTCGTGCCGCGGGAATTCCTGATGGATGCGCACCATTGGCTGATCCTGCACGGCCGTTACACCTGCACTGCACGCAGCCCGCAATGCTGGAACTGCCTGATCGCCGACCTGTGCGAGTACAAGGACAAGACGCCGATGCCTGCGAAGGGCATCTGATCACAGGACGCCGGAAGACTCCGCATGACGCTGCACCAGATGCAGCGCGGCCCTCACGAGACTGACACCACCCTTCATGGAAGCTTTCTTCAACACCGCCGCCGTCGTCGCGCTCGGCGAGCTCGGCGACAAGACCCAGGTGCTGGCGCTGCTGCTGGCCGTGCGCTACCAGCGCAGCTGGCCCATCCTGGGCGGCATCTTCATCGCAACGCTGCTGACCATGGGCGTCACCGCCCTGCTGGGCACGACCATCTCGGCCTTCCTGCCGCCGCAGTGGCTGCGCTGGGTGCTGGTGCTGATGTTCTATGCAGTCGCCGTATGGACTCTGGTACCGGAGGGCGATGACGACGATGAAGAAGATGTCGCGCTCAAATCGTCGCGCAGCCTGGTGCTGACAGCCTTCGTAACCTTCATCCTCGCCGAGCTGGGCGACAAGTCGCAGATTGCGACGCTGGTAATGGCTGCCAAGTATGGCGATTTCCCGTTGGTGATGGCGGGCTCGACGCTGGGCGAGATGCTGGCCATTGCACCGGCCGTACTGCTGGGCCAGACCACGGCACAATGGCTGCCGATGAAATGGGTGCGCGTCGCTGCAGCAGCATTGTTCGCTGCGCTCGGCACCTGGGTACTGGTATTCGGTCTGGCGTGAAGAGCGAGAACACCATGATGAGAGCGGAGTGCTGAACGATGTTCAATCCGACCAAGGACGAAGTGCGCCGCTTCTTCTGCGAGACCTGGCGCAAGACGCAGGCCAACGAAGTGCTGACGCCGCTGGAAGCCATCGCGCGCGACTGGATGCTGCAGCATCCGGAATACCACGATGAGCTGTCGGATCCGGACGCCGCGCAGGCCGCCGACTATGACATCGCGAAAGGTCAGTCGAATCCCTTCCTGCACCTGGCGATGCACCTGTCGATCACGGAGCAGGTGTCCATCGACCAGCCACCCGGCATCCGTGGTGCTTACCAACTGCTGGCAGCCAAACTCGGCGAGCATGAAGCACAGCACCAGGTGATGGAGTGCCTGGGGGAGATGCTATGGACTTCGCAGCGCAATGGCACGCCGCCGGATGGCGTGGCCTATATCGAATGCGTGCAACGCCGCGCAAGCAGCTGAGGCCAGCTGCAGACCATCGAGATGGTGAAAGGCAGCATGCCTGACAGATGACGGATAGTTCACCCCGTCTCGGGTGGGGTCGGACATTTACGCGATGTAAGCCGGATTCAACATGATCGGGATTCCGGCAGATGCATATCTGGCGCGAAAATCAGTTTCGTCCGCATCCACCGGCATGTTGCTGCGGAAACCGAGGGATGTCAGCAGTTTGTCTTCAGCCCGGGTGATCCAGCACGCCAGCAGATACTTTTCCAGGATAGCCCTGACTCTGGCGATATCCGGCTGGTCCAGGTTCAGCAGCAACTCCAGAACCATGTTGAAAGGTATCGCATGGTCATAAACATGGGAAAAAGCCTTGATTGGCGTCACGAGCGACGACTCGGAGCAATATTTTGCTGCCTGATGTTTCTTTTTCCCGTAACTCTCCCAGAGAAAATACACAGGCTCCCTGAGGGCTTTTGCGTATGACGTTGCCGGCATGCCCAGCGATCTCACTTTCTGGCAGTACTTGACCGCTTCGAGAATCATGTTCAGACGCTCGTTTTCTGACAACACATTCACACCCGCTTTACGTAAACCAACAAACCTTTGTCGGTGGCTGTCTTTATCATGTGCCCGGTGCCACGCGAGTCCCCATCCCAAATCGCAATAAGCGCATCCGCGTTCTCGGCCATCTTTTTATTGCGAACCGGACCAGCGCCCCTGCCGTGCGCCTTCCAGTCGGCCTTGTAGATAGCGAGCGGCTTATTTCCCTCGACCGCGTATCGCTCTCCCAGCGCATCCGCTCCCTTCGCGCCACCCGACACCACGACAGTAATGTCGAACTGCGCTTCTTTTATCGCCTCGAGAAGAACATCATAGTTGTCGAAGTCGCGACTGCCCGCAATAATTACCCTCATCCTTTTCCCATGCATTATTAATATTCACGCAGGCACATTGGACACCGTGGCAGCAGCGTTGGTTTTTTGGGGTCGGTCTGATTTTAGAGGATTGTTTCCGCATGCCGGTTGAACGGCAGTCTCGATGCGGGGTGGGAGAGCCACTCACGGGCAATAAAAAACCGCGGCAAGCCGCGGTTTTTTATTTGAAGCCGGAACATCATGTTTGCGCAGCACCGGCAAGCGGGCTCACGGGCAGGCAAGCGATTTATCGAGATCCCGAGCCGATATCTCGCTGATCTTCCACTGCCCGTTCTTGCGGTTCACGACGTAGAGCCAGCCACTGAGTGCCGTCGAATTATCCTTCAGCACGGTACGCACAGACCGGGTGGTGACGATGGCCGTATTCTGGTTCAGGAAGCATGGCGCAACGTCAGTGATCTCGAGCGTCACTGCGCCCTGCTTCGCTTCGATCGCGTCGATGTAGCGCTTCCAGACCTGCGCCAGACTGGTCTGATCGTTGTACCCGACATGATTACCATCCGGCAGATGGTAGATCACCGGAGCGTCGTAGATCTTCCCCGCGATCGCATCAGTGTCTTTGTCATTCATCAGGCGCGCGTAATCGGCAAACAACTGGCGGATGTCGGCACTGTCGGCTGCCTGCCTCTGGACTGCAGTCGATTCCCCGGCAGCAACGGGCGCACCAGAAAAGAGGAACGCAAGCAGTGCCGCTGCCACCGCGGTGCATGACTGAAATGGGCGCATCGTTATCCTTTCATTAATCAAGCGGACAGATTCCGAATTGCAGAGCCGATCGATTTTATCCAAGAACGGTTTCGATACCCTGCGTCACGACCTTGCCGTGGTTATCATGTGCGAGGGTATCTTGGCGCTGCCAGCGACTGCTTTATAAAAACGAAAAGGAAAGGCCCGATGAAAAAACTCGCCCTCTTTCTGATTGCCTGCGTGATGTGCTCGGCTGCATGCGCGCACCCTCAGGACAAGCTGTCGCCGGAAGGGCTGATGCATTACTACGTCAAGCTGGTCAACGAGGAAGACACCGTGGCTCTGCAAGACGTCTACCATTTCCCGCACGTGAAAATCACTGGTGGAAAGCTGACGCAGATTGACGACAAATCGATACCCGTGATCGATTTCGACGGCCTGAAAAAATCAGGCTGGAAGTACTCGAAAATCAATCAGGTGAAAGTGCTGGCCGAGGGGAGCAACGCCGCGCTGGTGGAATTGAACTTCTCGCGCTTCGATGAAAACGGCAAGGAGTTCCTGAACCAGACCACCTTCTACAATCTGACCAGGAACAATGGCTACTGGCAGATCATGAGCATACAGTCGATGGGGCAACTCGCCGGCGTGAAAGGGAAATGACCGGATCGAATCGCGCCTGTCCTCCGGACGCAAAATCCTTCTTTATCACCGCCAGATGTCCGGACGATTCTTAGCAAGTTCGAAGAAACACTATCCCCTCGTCATCGCTGACGAGGGTCCGATTACTTGCTGGCCCGGGACGGCATCGCACCGGGCCACCCGACTCCTATCCGCGCAAATAATCTGTCTTGCCAATCTCCACGCCGTTATGGCGCAGGATGTTATATGCCGTCGTGATATGGAAGTAGAAATTGGGAATGATCCAGGTCAGCAAGTACTGATCACCCACAAACTCGAACTTGCGCTCACCAATTGAAAAACTGATTTCCTTATTGGCAGAGCCATCCATTTGCTCAGGCTTGAGGGTGTCCAAAAACCCAATGGTCCTGGCAATCCTGTCTTGTATTTCGGCGAACGTCGCTTCCTGATCGTCCATTTTCGGCGCGTCGACGCCTGCCAATCTTGCCAGGCCATTCTTTGCCTGATCACAAGCAATCTGGACTTGCTTGGTCAATCCAAACATATCCAGGAACAATCGGGATCCCAACAGCACCTTCTCATCCACCTTTTTGTTGGCGGCATGCGCTTCCGCTTTTTTCAAAATGGCTGACAAGTTGCCCAACATCTTCTTGAATTGCGGAACGGAAGCTTGATACATAGACATTGTCATCGGTTTTTCTCCCTTGATGAATGACGAAAATTTGCGAATGAATCCCAAACGCAAGAAGTAGAATCACCGACTTATGGGCTTTCAACCTTTGCGCACATCACTTCCATTGAAGGTGCAGCTTTCGGTGTGATGCTGCGCAATCACGCAGATATAAATTGATCAGGCTTTGGTAAGGGATTCCTACTTCTTCAGAGATGGATTTGAAGTAAGCCACCGACTCTTCGTCGAGCCGGATCGTGATGGATTTTTTCAGCTTGGCCGCATAGGGATTCTTGCGCGCCTTGGAGAAATCGTATTCGTCTCGCATGGCTGTCACCTTCGCTTATAGGATCTTGTCTCGTGAACCGTTGCCTTCCTTGCCGAGATGATTCTGATGACCTCATCATCTCCCCGATAGCAGTGGCACACGACCACGACCCGCAAGGAAAAACTCAAGCCCAGTAATATGAATCGCTCTTCATCTGCCGAATGGTCGGGATCGTCGATCAGGCGCGCGTGCTCATCGTAGAAAGCCGACTTTGCCTCCTCAAAGGAAATGCCGTGCTTCTTCAGATTGGCAGCGGCTTTTCGTTGATCCCATTCGAAGCGGAGAGAATCCATGCATACATTGTACGTACATGGATTGGCAGGTACAAGCTACCTGTATAGAAGGCCCCCGCGGCGAGAAGCCGCCACATTTGCCACCCGGACCTGCGCTATTCGTCCAGCGCACAGCTCACAGGCTTCGCCCCCAGCAAGCCCGGCAGCAGTCCGGGCTGCAGGCTGACCAGGAAGCCCCGCCGCCCGCCATTGATGTAGATGAGCGGCAGCTCGAGGATCGATGCCTCCAGATAAACCGGCATGGCCTTCTTCGTGCCAAACGGCGACGTGCCCCCGATCAGGTAGCCGGTATGCCGGTGCGCCTCGTCCGGCGTGCAGGGTTCGATGCTCTTGCGGGAAACCTGCCGCGCGAGGTTCTTGGTCGACACCTTGCGGTCGCCATGCATCAGGATGATCAGTGGCTTCTTCAGCTCGTCTTTCATTACCAGCGTCTTGATGACCTGGTGCTCGTCCACGCCCAGTTGCCGCGCTGATTCGCCGGTGCCGCCATGCTCGACATAGTCGTACGGATGCCTGCCGTAGCTCACGCCCTGCCTGGTAAGGAACTGGGTGGCCGGTGTTTCTGAGATGTGTTTGCTCATGGGAGCCGGATTCGGGAAGCAGGCGCGGGGGCCAAGGTCACGGGCAATAAAAAACCGCGGCAAGCCGCGGTTTTTCATCAAGCGTGTGCAGCTTACTTGCGCAGCACCAGGGAACCCGGCAGGCTGGACAGGTAGGCAGCGATATCCTTGATCTCGGTGCGAGACAGCGGCTTGGCCATGCCACCCATGATCGCGTTGCCGCGGCCATTGGCGCCGGCAGCGCCGCGCTGATACGAGGTCAGTGCATGCTCGAGGTAGTCGGCGTGCTGGCCGGCCAGCTTCGGATAGCTCGGGTCGACCGGGCTCTGGTAGTCGGCGCCGTGGCAGGATGCGCAGTTGTACTTCTGTGCAGCGGCCTTGCCCGCTTCGATGTTGCCGGCGAAGGCGTTGAACGACAGCGCAACGGCCAGCAGTGCAAAAATCTTTTTCATGGTCAGTGCTCCGATTATTTCTGCTGCGCGTAGTACGCGGCCAGGTCGGCGATGTCCTGGTCGGACAGGCCCTTGGCGATACCCACCATCGACGGATGGTTGCGCTCGCCCTTCTTGTAGGCGTTCAGGGCTGCAGCGATATATTTTTCGTTCTGGCCGCCGAGCATCGGGACGCGGAACACTTCCGGATAAGTGGCCTTGTAGCCGCCGGCGATGCCGTGGCAGCCGATGCACATCGCAACCTTGTTTTTGGCTGCAGCAGCATCACCCTTGATGTCGGCAGCAGCGGACACCTGGGCCACAGTCGCCAGCGCGAGTAGAGCAAAGATTTTTTTCATGATGGCTGGGTAGTAAGTTCGAAACGGATTCGACGGACACAGGCCGGACTTGCCAACCGCAGGCTAGACTACATTGTCAAAAATGTTGCCCCGTCGCACAGCGCCCGCGATTCTAACCGATTCGCTTGCCCCAGTCTATTTTCCAGCCCCTGACCGCATCCGAAGGCCGGGCAGCGCACCAGAATTCGCTGGCAGACGGCTATACTCGTTCATCCACTGCTGACTGTTGAGTCAAATGTCTAACTCCCCACGCTTCGAAGGCTCCGAACATTACGTAGCCACCCAGGACCTGAAACTGGCCGTGAATGCCGCACTCACGCTGCAGCGCCCGCTGCTGATCAAGGGCGAGCCCGGCACCGGCAAGACCATGCTGGCCGAGGAAGTCGCGGCCGCGCTGAAGATGCCGCTTTTGCAATGGCATATCAAATCGACTACAAAAGCGCAGCAGGGCCTGTATGAATACGATGCGGTGTCGCGCTTGCGAGATTCGCAACTCGGCGACGAGCGGGTCAAGGACATCCACAACTACATCGTCAAAGGCGTGCTGTGGCAGGCGTTCACATCGGACGAACCGGTGGTGCTGCTGATTGACGAGATCGACAAGGCCGATATCGAGTTCCCGAACGACTTGCTGCGCGAACTCGACCGCATGGAGTTCTATGTGTACGAGACACGCGAGATGGTGCGCGCCAAACACCGCCCGCTGGTCATCATCACGTCGAACAATGAAAAAGAGCTGCCGGATGCCTTCCTGCGTCGCTGCTTTTTCCACTACATCAAATTCCCGGACAAGGAGACGATGCAGCAGATCGTCGACGTGCACTTCCCCGGCATCAAGCAGGCATTGCTCGCTCAAGCCATGCACACCTTCTTCGAAGTGCGCGAGATCGCCGGCCTGAAGAAGAAGCCGTCCACTTCCGAGCTGCTGGACTGGCTCAAGCTGCTACTGGCAGAAGACATACCGCCGGAAGCGCTGCGCAGCCAGGACAACAAGGCCATCGTGCCGCCGCTGCATGGCGCGCTGCTGAAGAACGAGCAGGACGTGCACCTGTTCGAGCGGCTGGTGTTCATGTCCCGGCAAAACCGCTGAACAGCGGCAGCCACGATTTGCAACCGTAACGGCAGCGACGCACCGCCACCGCCCGCCAGCTACCCACCCAGGCGCAAGATCTTCCCATGCTGATCGACTTCTTCTTCACGCTGAAGGACGCCAAGATACCGGTGTCGATCAAGGAATTCCTGATCCTGCTGGAAGGCCTGCAGAAGCAGGTCATCGCGCCTTCGCTCGACGAGTTCTACTACCTGGCCCGCACCACGCTGGTCAAGGATGAGGCGCATTTCGACAAGTTCGACAAGGCCTTCGGCTACTACTTCCACGGCGCGCAGACGATCTTCGACGCCGCGCCCGAGATCCCGCTCGACTGGCTGATGAAGCGCCTGCAGCGCGAGCTGACGCCCGAGCAACGTGCGCAGCTGGAGAAGTTCGGCTACGACAAGCTGATGGATCGCCTGAAGGAATTGCTGAAGGAGCAGAAAGACCGCCATGAAGGCGGCAACAAATGGATCGGTACCGGCGGCACCTCGCCGTTCGGCAATGGTGGCGTGAACCCGGAAGGCATACGCATCGGCGGCGAAGGCGGCGGCCGCAGCGCGGTCAAGGTCTGGGAGCAGCGCGCTTACAAGGACTATGACAGCGAGCGCGAGCTCGGTACCCGCAACATCAAGGTCGCGCTGCGCCGGCTGCGCAAGTTCGCGCGTGAAGGGCTGGAAGAAGAACTGGCGCTCGACGACACCATACGCGCGACGGCCAACAACGCCGGATGGCTGGACCTGAAGATGCAGCCCGAGCGCAAGAACAAGGTCAAGGTGCTGATGCTGATGGATGTCGGCGGCACCATGGATGACCACATCGGCCGGGTCGAGGAACTGTTCTCGGCCGCGAAGACCGAGTTCAAGAACATGGAGTTCTTCTACTTCCACAATTGCGTGTACGAGACGCTGTGGAAGAACAACCGCCGCCGCCATGCGGAGCGTTTCGCGACCTGGGATGTGCTGCGCAAGTACCCGCCGGACACCAAGCTGATTTTCGTTGGCGACGCCACGATGAGCCCGTACGAGATCGTGCAGCCCGGCGGCTCGGTCGAATACAACAATGAAGAAGCCGGCGGCGTCTGGCTGCAGCGTTTCACGCACCACTTCCCCAAGTTCATCTGGCTGAACCCGGAACCGGAAGGCTTGTGGCAGTACCGGCAGTCGATCGCCATCATCCGGCAGATCATGGGCAACCGCATGTATCCGATCACGCTCGAAGGACTGGAGCGCGCAATGCAGATGTTGTCCAAATAAGGCGCCGCCGTTTGCAGATTCGCGTTTGCATTCCGGATTTCATTAAAATTCACCCGATTTGCCCGACTCGGCCTGCTTTGCCCCCGGGGGCAGCCGCCCGATGCCGGGATTTTCCAGACGTCGTCCCAACCTTCCATACGCATGGCCAGCAAAAAACCCGACTACAGCGAATCATCCATCCGCGTCCTGAAAGGACTCGAGCCGGTCAAGCAACGGCCCGGCATGTATACCCGCACCGAGAACCCGCTGCACATCATTCAGGAAGTGATCGACAACGCTTCCGATGAGGCACTGGGCGGCTATTGCAAGAACATCCAGGTGACGATGCATGCCGACGGCAGCGTCAGCGTCGAAGATGACGGCCGCGGCATTCCGGTCGGCCTGCACCCGGAAGAAAAGGTACCGACGGTCGAGATCGTGTTCACCCGCCTGCATGCGGGCGGCAAGTTCGACAAGGGCTCGGGCGGCGCCTATGCATTCTCGGGCGGCCTGCACGGCGTCGGCGTGTCGGTGACCAATGCGCTGGCATCGCGACTGGACATCACCGTCTGGCGCAAGGATGACAAGGGCAATGCCGTGCACGACATCGGCTTTGCCGGTGGCGACCTGGTGCAGCCGCTGAAATCGCGCGCTGCAACCCGGGATGACAAGAAGTCCGGCACCCGCGTCACCGTGTGGCCGGACCCGAAGTATTTCGATTCGCCCGCCATTCCTGTCGGCGAGCTGCTGCGCCTGCTGCGCTCGAAAGCGGTGTTGCTGCCGGGCGTGCGCGTGTCTTACACCAACGCCAAAACCGGCGAGACCCAGAGCTGGATGTACGAGCAGGGCTTGCGTGGCTATCTGAACGAGCAGCTGGCGCAGACCAGTGGTGGCGCCACCCTGATCCCCCTGTTCGAAGGCGAACAATATGCCAGCGCCGATGCCGATGGCTTTGCCGAAGGTGAAGGCGCGGCCTGGGTCGTCGCATGGACCGAAGACGGCAATGTGGTGCGCGAGTCCTATGTGAACCTGATCCCGACCCCGGCCGGTGGCACGCATGAATCCGGCCTGCGCGAAGGCTTGTTCGGCGCAGTGAAGAATTTTGTCGAGATGCACTCGCTGCTGCCCAAGGGCGTGAAGCTGCTGCCGGAAGACGTGTTCGCACGTACTTCCTTCGTATTGTCGGCCAAGGTGCTGGACCCGCAGTTCCAGGGCCAGATCAAGGAAAAGCTGAACTCGCGGGATGCGGTGCGACTGGTCGCCGGCTTCTCGCGCAGCGCGCTCGAGCTGTGGCTGAACCAGCACGTCGACTACGGCAAGAAGTTGGCCGAGCTGGTGATCAAGCAGGCGCAGAGCCGCCTGCGGTCGGCGCAGAAGGTCGAGAAACGCAAGTCGTCCGGCGTGGCCGTGTTGCCTGGCAAGCTGACCGATTGCGAATCGACCGATATCACCCGCAACGAAGTTTTCCTGGTCGAGGGCGACTCGGCCGGTGGTTCGGCCAAGATGGGCCGCGACAAGGAATTCCAGGCCATCCTGCCGCTGCGCGGCAAGGTGCTGAACGCCTGGGAAACCGAGCGCGATCGCCTGTTTGCGAACAACGAAATCCATGACATCGCGGTCGCCATCGGCGTCGACCCGCATGGCAAGAATGACGAGCCGGACCTGTCGGGCCTGCGCTATGGCCGCATCTGCATCCTGTCTGATGCGGACGTCGATGGCTCGCACATTCAGGTGCTGCTGCTGACGCTGTTCTTCCGTCATTTCCCGAAACTGATCGAGCGCGGCCACATCCACGTCGCCCGCCCACCGCTGTACCGGGTCGATGCGCCGGCGCGCGGCAAGAAGCCGGCACAGAAGATCTATGCGCTCGACGATGGCGAGCTGGAGGCCATCGAAGACAAGCTGCGCAAGGATGGCGTCAAGGAAAACGGCTGGAGCATCGCGCGCTTCAAGGGCCTGGGCGAGATGAGCGCCGAACAATTGTGGGAAACCACCATGAACCCGGACACGCGCCGCCTGCTGCCGGTGGCCTTCGGCGAACTCGGCGTGAAAGCCTCGGAAGATCGCTTCACGATGTTGATGGGCAAAGGCGAAGCCGCCGCCCGCCGCGCCTGGCTCGAAGAGCACGGCGACCAAGTCGAAGCCGACATCTGACCTGATACGAACACGATAAACGCATGACTGACCAAACCAACCTGTTCGAATCCGCCACCGATGACGGTGGCGAGTCCCTGACGCTGGCGACCTTTGCCGAGCGCGCCTATCTCGATTACGCGATCTCGGTCGTCAAGGGCCGTGCGCTGCCCGATGTCTGCGATGGCCAGAAGCCGGTGCAGCGCCGCATTCTGTACGCGATGGACCAGCTGAAGCTGGACCCGACCGCCAAGCCGCGCAAATCGGCGGCCGTGGTCGGCGACGTGCTGGGCAAACTGCACCCGCACGGCGACCAGTCGGTGTATGACGCCATGGTGCGCATGGCGCAGGACTTTGCACTGCGCTACCCGCTGATCGATGGCCACGGCAACTTCGGCTCGCGTGACGGCGATGGCGCTGCGGCGATGCGTTATACCGAAGCGCGTCTGACGCCGATCTCGCGGCTGCTGCTCGACGAGATCGACATGGGCACCGTCGATTTCGTGCCGAACTACGATGGCTCCAGCGAAGAACCGAAGCTGCTGCCAGCACGCCTGCCCTTCGTGCTGCTGAACGGCGCATCCGGCATCGCGGTGGGCCTCGCCACCGAAATACCGTCGCACAACCTGAATGAAGTCGCCGCCGCGGCGATTGCGCTGATCAAGAACCCCAAGCTCGAGCATGACGAGTTGATGGCACTGGTGCCGGGCCCGGACTTCCCGGGCGGCGGCCAGATCATCACCCCGCCGTCGGTGGTCAGCGAGATCTATCAGTCGGGCCGCGGCAGTATCAAGGTCCGCGCACGCTGGAAGATCGAAGACCTCGCGCGCGGCCAGTGGCAACTGGTCGTCACTGAACTGCCGCCGGGTACTTCAGCGCAGAAAATCCTCGAAGAGATCGAAGAGCTGACCAACCCCAAGGTCAAGCTTGGCAAGAAGAGCCTCACGCCCGACCAGCTCGGCACCAAACAGGCGCTGCTTGCCGTGCTGGACACGGTCCGTGATGAATCCGGCCGCGAAGCACCGGTGCGACTGGTATTCGAGCCGAAGTCGAAGAACCAGGACCAGGAAGAATTCAGCAACTTGCTGCTGGCGCACACGTCGCTGGAAAACAATGTCGCGGTGAACCTGGTGATGATCGGCGCCGACGGCAAGCCGCGCCAGAAAGCGCTGGGAGAGATCCTGCGCGAATGGATAGGTTTCCGCTTCGAGACCGTCACCCGCCGCACCAAACACCGTCTGGGCAAGGTGGATGACCGCATCCACATCCTCGAAGGTCGCGAAGCGGTGCTGCTCAATATCGACAAGGTGATCAAGATCATCCGCGAGTCGGACGAGCCCAAGCCCGCACTGATGGATGCCTTCAAATTGTCGGAGCGCCAGGCCGAGGACATCCTCGAGATTCGCCTGCGCCAGTTGGCGCGACTGGAAGCGATCAAGGTGCAACAGGAACTGGCCGAGCTGCGCAAGGAAAAGGTCACGCTGCAAGACTTGCTGGACAACCCGGCGTCGATGAAGAAGCTGCTACAGAAGGAAATCGAAGCTGATGCCAAGCAGTACGGCGACAAGCGTCGCACGCTGATGAAGGAAGCCGAGCGTGCCGTCGCCGAGCAAAAGGTAATCGACGAGCCGGTGACGGTCATCCTGTCGCAAAAGGGCTGGGTGCGCGCACGCCAGGGCCATGGCCACGATGCACAGCAGTTCAGCTTCAAGCAGGGCGATGCCCTGTATGGCACCTTCGAATGCCGCACTACCGACACGATGCTGGCCTTCGGCTCCAACGGCCGCGTGTATTCCATTGCGGTCAATGCGCTGCCGGGCGCGCGCGGCGATGGCGTGCCCCTCACCACGCTGTGCGAAGTCGAATCCGGCTCGCGCCTGGTGCACTATTTCGCCGGTCCGGCCGACACGCCGCTGCTGCTGGCTTCGACTGCCGGCTATGGCTTCTCGGCCAAGGCCGGTGACATGGTCAGCCGCCAGAAAGGCGGCAAGTCCTTCATGACGCTCGACACCGGCGACGAGCCAGTGAAGCCGGGCGTGATACCGAAGGGAGCGAAGTCGATTGCCTGCCTGTCGGCCAATGGTCGCTTGCTGGTGTTCGGCATCGACGAGATCAAGAATCAGCCGGGCGGCGGCCGCGGCGTGATCCTGATGGAGCTCGACGTCGACGAGAAGCTGCTTGCCGCCGAGGCGATCGTCAAGAGCGTCAAGGTCGTCGGCGTTGCACCGCGCAGCGGCAAGGCAGCCGAGTCGGTGCTCAGCGGCGCCGATCTCACGCATCACGCGGGCAAGCGCGCGCGCAAGGGCAAGCTGCTGGCGTCGCGCATGAAGGCCACGCACCTCGAGGCGCAAGGCTGAGCGAACGCGGATCAGCGTATGGCCGAGTCCATGCGCTGATCATTCGGCATCTTGCAGGCGGCGGGAATTGACGGGTACTCGAGCGCACGGCCCGAACTACCCGCACTACTCGCAGCACTGGCAACGATCGAAAAACGGGCAGGGAACGCATCGCGTCCCTGCCCGTTTTGTTTTTCCATCGTCATCTTTCTTCGCCTCTTGTCATCGATTTTCATGCATCGCGTGAACAGAAGGACAAAGACACTTCACTTCCTTGCATTGAATTCGAGCTCGATCAATTAGAACAAAATCACATTCTGCATTTAACCCGGTAAATTGTTCCTTGCGGCATTGAAGTGAGGAAATCGCGCCTTTATGATGGGCAACTCTTGCTCACCATAAAGCCGACATGACCCACTTCCTGTTCGCTCGCTTCACCCGACGTCTTGCCCTCTTCGCCGCAGCCACCGCCGTCAGCGTCGCAACTGCCGGTCCCGCACTCGCTGCCAACGCCACGCCTGCGCCCGGCCTCGACCCCACGGTCAACGAGCAAGTCGTGATGCTGCCCGTGATCGAGAACGGCAAGCCTTTCAAGTTCGAGACCACGCTGTTCAAGCCACCCGGCGACGGCCCCTTCCCGCTGCTGGTGATGAACCACGGCAAAGACCGCGGCAGCCCGGTTGACCAGCGTCGCGATCGATTCCTCGCGTTGAGCCGCGAGTTCGTCAAACGCGGCTATGCGGTGGCCGTGCCGATGCGCAAGGGCTTTTCGAAATCCACGGGCACTTACTCTGATTACGGCTGCAACATGAAAGACAACGGCCAGCAGCAGGCGGATGACGTGCAAGCCGTGCTGGATGCGCTGGTGAAGCTGCCCTACATCGACCGCGAGCACATCGTCATCGCCGGCCAGTCGTACGGCGGCCTCGCGACTGTAGCCTTCGGTACCCGCCGTTACCCCGGCGTGCGCGGTCTGATCAACTTTGCGGGTGGCTTGCGCATCGATGGCGCCGGCTGTGACTGGAAGACCTCGCTGGTCAAAGCCATGGGCAACTATGGCGCCAAGTCCTCGCTGCCCAGCCTGTGGTTCTATGGCGAGAACGACAGCTACTTCGACCATCCGCTCGCGCAGCAGATGCAGGCGTCCTACCAGGCCGGCGGCGGTGCCGTACAGCTGGTCGCGTACGGCAGTTTCAAGAATGATGCGCACGGCATGGTCGGCAGCCGCGACGGTGTCTCGATCTGGTTACCCGACACCGAGCGCTTCCTGAAGAGCATAGGTATGCCGGCCGATGAGGTCGTGGCCATTGCCGACACGCCGCGTCCACCAGCCTCCGGCTATGCGCCGGTAAGCAGCGTGGAATCCGTACCGAACCTGAGCCCCCAGGGCCAGGCGGGTTATCGCGAGTACCTGGCCAAGAGCGCACCGCGCGCATTCGCGATCTCGGGCTCGGGCGCCTGGAGCTGGGCCGAGGAAGGCGATGATCCGTCTGATCGCGCGTTGACGGCCTGCCAGAAAAACAGCCGCACGCCCTGCCTGCTGTACTCGGTCGACAACGATGTGGTGTGGAGCGACCCGCGCCTGAGCACGGTGCCGCCGGTGTCAACCAACTGAGCGAGGGCGGTCGCCGACGGGCGCGCACAAGAAATCAGGCTGCCGCGTGCGAGCGTGGCAGCCTGATTTTTTACTAGCTGTGGCTGTGCTGACTGTGCCGCCTGCTGGCGGCGCTGGTGGCCCTGCTTCCTGGTCTTCCGCTTTGCAGCCGTCTCTTTCTATTCTTCAGCCAGAGCGACCGCCATCGACAGGCGCGAGCGCAGCGGATCGAGATTGCGGTAGTTATGGCCGAGCACGACCCGCAGATGCACATCGTCCTGCCCCGGCTTGGGACGCAATTGCGCATCGACGCCAAGTTCATGGGCCAGTTGGCGCGCGGCCGCGTAATGACTCTTCGCGTATTCGATACGGGTGGCGCGCACGGCATAGTTTTCGTGGTTCAGCACGCGCACCACTTTCCAGTCACTGCCAATGAGCGCGCGCAGCGAACGGCCGAGGCCGGTCACGCCGTTGCCGTTGACGATTTCCACGCGTTCGCCATGCCTCTGAATCGTCATGCCCCGGCCAGCGATGACCGGCACGATGACTTGCGGTCCGCCATCCGCAGACGGCTTGCCAGTCTCGGCGGCAGCCACGACATCGGTCACGGTATTGGCCACGGCATGTGCATCCGTGGTCACATGCGCCTCTTCCAGCACCGGGGCCGGCACGGCGATCACGCCTTGCTGGCGCAGTTCATAGATGCCGGGCGACAGCGGCACGATCACTTCCTCGGAACGGCCATCAGCCAGCGCCACCGTGACCGGCACCTCGGCAACGGTCTCCATTGCCATATTGCCGGGCGCATCGCCCATGGCGACCAGCACCGCATCCAGCTTGGCACGTATGGACTTGTTTTCCGGGTCGAGCGCCGCGGCCTGTTCGAGCGCAATGCGTGCTTCCGGATACTGGCCCTTCAACGAGCGCGCATAGCCGAGATTGGCCAACACGTGCGCCTGCCCGGGTCGAGCGATGCTCAGTTCCTCAAGGATCGCAATGGCCTGGTCGATATCACCCTTGCCAGCCGTGACGGCGGCCAGGCCATTCTTGGCTTCCGTGTAATCGACATCGACCTCCAGCGCACGACGATAGGCTTTCGCTGCCTCATCCAGCCGGCCCGAGCGCTGCATGTGACGACCCAGCGTGTACCAGGCCTCGGCCGAGCCGTTCGAATCCTTCACCTTCGCGAAAGGAACGATCTTCGCGGGCGCCTCCGCCACCGGTTCCGCAGCGGGCGGGTCGAAGAAGGCGCAACCGGGCAACAAGGCACTGCCGGCCATGACGAGCAAGGTGGATGTTCTGAGTTTCATCGTGTCCTCCATGACTGAAAATCTGGTCCGCACATCAGCTCTCGCCTGCCAGCACCGGCAACAGCACCCGGTAAATCCGCAGCACTGCCGGCCCGATAAGCACGATCATCAAGGTCGGGAATATGAAGAAGATCAGCGGGAACAGCAGCTTCAGCGAAATCTTTGCTGCCGCTTCCTCCGCGCGCTGGCGACGCTTGGTACGCAGGTTCTCCGAATGGATGCGCAGCGAGTCGCCCATGCTGGTGCCGAAGCGGTCGGACTGAATAAGCATGGCGACCAGCATGTCGATGTCTTCCACGCCAGTACGCAGCGACAGGTTGCGCAGTGCGCGTTCCTTGGCAAAGCCGGCGCGCAGCTCGATGATCACCATCTGCAGCTCCTGGCCGAGGATCTCGCTCTTGATGTGTATCTCGGCCGCGACCTTGGCCAGGGCGGCATCGAGGCCGAGGCCGGCTTCGACGCAAATGGTCAGCAAGTCCAGCGCATCCGGAAAGTTCTCGAAGATTTCGCGCTTCCGAACCTTGATTTTGTGGTTCAGTACGATATTGGGCAGGTAATAGCCTGCATAGGCGCAAGTCAGCATCACCAGCATCGGCATCTGCGGCCCCGACGAAAACATGCCCTCGCCGCTCATCAGCAGTGCCACCATCGGCACGGCGATTGCCAGAAAAGTCTTGGTGCCGAAGAAGATATAGGGCGCCGATTTACCGCGCCAGCCTGCATTGATGAACTTGATGCGGATAGGCGAGTTTTCATATCCTTCGGACGGCAGCGACAGCTTGGCCAGCGGCCGAGTCAGCTTGACCATGCGCTCGACCCATACGCTCTGCTCCTGCCCAAGGCGCGGCTCGGCCTCGACCTGCAGGTTGGCGACCCGGCGACGCAGCCGGTCTGGGATCAGGAACCATGCCGCAGCTGCAGCGATCACGGCCCAGACAACGAATACGACTCCGAGGAACAGCATGCCTTGGGCATCCATGGTTGCTTCCTTTCCTTCAGACGCGGATGCGGATCAGCTGCCGCATCCAGAGTACGCCAAACAGCATCAACATTGCACCGCAGCCAAGCATCAGGGGTCCGGCCGGATCGTCGAGGAATTGCTTCAGGTAGTCCGGGCTGACCATGAGGAACACACCAGCGATCGCGACCGGCAGCAAGCACAGGATCCAGGCCGACAACCGGCCTTCGGCCGACATGGTTCGGATGTCACCCAGCAGCTTCAGTCGCTGTCGGATCAGCAGGCTCACATTGCTCATGATTTCCGACAGGTTGCCGCCGGCCTCACGCTGGATCAGGATCGCGACGATCATGTAGCGCAGGTCTGTCAGCGGCACGCGATCGGCCAGCCGCTGCAGCGCTTCCGACATGGGCAGGCCGTAGTTGATTTCGTCGGACACGATGCGAAACTCGGCAGCGATGGGATCAGGCATTTCGTCGGCCAGCATGGTCAGCGTCGATGGCAGCGCATGGCCGGCCCTCAAGCTGCGGCTGATCAGATCGGCCGCCTCGGGCAACTGCTTTTCGAGCGTGATCAGGCGCTCTTCGCGGCGGCTCCAGACGATGGCCAGCGGGATCGCCGCACATGCCGCCCCCACAGCGATCGCGACCGAGAAGTACAGCAGCAGCATCAGCGACAGCAGGAAGCCGATGCCGAATGCAATGCCTGAGTACATCAGCAGGCGGCCGACAGTCCAGTCCGTGCCGCTCTGCTGCAGCCATTTGTCCAGTCCGTGAATGCCAGGCACCTGGCGGAGCACCTCGTCCAATTGGGAATGTCGGGCCAGTTTGCGCCGCTTGTACAGGCCTTCTGTGTCGCCATTCGTTTGCACGACCCGGTTGCGCTTGACCTGATCCAGTCGCTGGTTCAGCCGGCGTGCCGCCTGGCTCTGGGTCGAGAACCACCAGCCATATACCGCCTCGATGGTCAGCGCGGCCGCGACAAACACGAGCAGCGCGAAACCGTAATACAGCAGATCCATGGCAGCCTCCCTTTTTTCCTTACGCTTCTTATCGTTCAGATATGCATGCTTGCAGGCGCGCCGTCTTATTCGAAGATGCGGTTCGGGTCGTAGGTCGATTCCGGCACCGCGACGCCGAACTCCCTCAGGCGCTGGTCGAACTGCGGATAGATGCCCGTTGCGCAGAAATGTCCCAGCACCTTGCCTTCCGGGTTAGTGCCGGTGCGCTTGAAGTGGAATACCTCCTGCATCGTGATGGTGTCGCCCTCCATGCCGCTGATCTCCTGCAGGCTGATCAGCTTGCGGGTGCCATCGGTCAGGCGCGCGATCTGGATCACGACCGTAATCGCCGACGAGATCTGCTGGCGCGTGGCGCGCACGCCAAGGTTGGCGCCGGCCATGCCGACCATGTTCTCCAGACGGGCCAGCGCATCGCGCGGCGTGTTGGCGTGGATGGTCGCCAGCGATCCTTCGTGACCAGTATTCATCGCCTGCAGCATGTCGAGCGCTTCTCCGCCGCGCACCTCGCCGAGGATGATGCGGTCCGGGCGCATGCGCAGCGCATTCTTCACCAGTGCCCTCTGAGGCACCTCGCCCTTGCCTTCGATGTTGGCCGGACGGGTTTCCAGGCGGACCACGTGCGGCTGTTGCAGCTGCAGTTCGGCTGCGTCTTCAATGGTGACGATACGCTCGCCAGCTGGAATGAAGCCCGACATCACGTTCAGCAGCGTCGTCTTGCCGCTGCCGGTACCACCGGAGATCAGGATGTTGACCTTGGCCTTGGACAGCGCTTCGAGCAGCTCGGCGATCGGCGGCGTCAGGCTCTTGTTGGCGATCAGGTCGACCATGGTCAGTGGCTTGACCGAGAAACGTCGAATCGAAAGCACCGGTCCGTCCAGCGCCAGCGGCGGAATGATCGCGTTGACGCGCGACCCGTCCGGCAGGCGAGCATCTACCATCGGGCTGGATTCGTCGACCCGGCGTCCGACGCGGGTGACGATCTTTTCTATCAGCTTCAGCAGATGCGGGTTGTCGTAGAAGGTGATCGGTGTCAGTTCCAGCTTGCCGCGGCGCTCGACATACACCTGGTTGTAGGTGTTGACCAGGATGTCCGAGACCGACGGGTCATGCAGCAAGGGCTCGATCGGACCAAAGCCCAGCATCTCATGCTGCATGTCGGTCACCAACTGGCGGCGTTCCTGTTGGTTGACCGCCATGTGTTCGTCTTCGACGATCTTTTCGACCAGCACCGACAGCTCGCGCTTGAACTGCTCCGGGGTCAGCTGCTGCAGCCGCTCAAGATCGATGCGCTCGAGGATCGTGCGGTGCATGTTGCGCTTGAGCTGCTGGTAAGCCGGTGAATAGAAATCCATCTCTGTCGGGGATGGCTGGCGCAGCGGCGAAACGACCGCCATTCGGTCTCTGAAATTCATGCTCTGGCTTTCACGGTTCTCTGGAATCATGGGAGTCACCTGGTCATTTCGCTGCCCGCGGGATTGCGGACGAAGATACGGCGGATGATGCTGCTGCCGCGGTTGGCCGGACTGGCTTCGGTTAAGCGATTGACCCATTCTGCGAGGGCCTTGGCTATCGTGCTGCTGCGCGCGAGCTGCAGCACGGGCGTTCCCTGGTTGATGGATTCGTTGGCAACGTCGTAGTTGTTAGGAATGCGGTACGAGATGCGCTGGTCGAGAACGCGCTCGATCTCATTGACACCGAGGGCAGACGAGCTCTCGTAGCGATTCAGCACCAGCTGGATCTTTTCCTTGCGATAGCCCAGCGAATGGAAGATGTCGAGCAGGCGGCGACAGTCGCGCAGGTGAGGCAAGGACTGCTGCAGCACCGGGAAGATCATGTCCGACTGGTCGAGTGCGCGTATCGACACGGCATTGATCTGGCGACCAAGGTCCAGCAGCACATAGTCGTAGTGACGACGAGCCAGCTGGATGATGGTCTCGACCTGCTCTGGGCGGATATCTTCCTGTGGATCCGGGTTGTCGGATGCGGCCAGTACGCTGAAGGTCGCCGACAGGCGAATCACGCTCGACTCCAGCAGGTTGAGGTCAAGCCGGCCGATCTCGCGGCATACATCGGACAGGGTGCGGCCAGGCTTGGCATCCGACACATACAGCGCAGCATCGCCGAACACCGGGTTCAGGTCGACCAGCAGCACACGCTTTTGCGCCAATAGCGACAGCGCATGCGACAAGTTGGACGCGATGAAGGTGGCGCCACTGCCACCCTTGGTCGCGATGAAGGCCATCACCTTGCCGTCCAGCGGCGCGATGGTGCTGAACTTCTGCATCACGCGGTCCAGCGCTGCGTCCATGTCTACCACTGACAGCGGCAAGGCCAGTACTTCCCGCACGCCGGCACGCATGGCGGAGATGAGATTCTCGGGCGAACGATCCGAGGTCAGCAACATGATGGCCGCTTGCGGATAAGCCTCTGCAACACGCTGCATCACATCCATGCTGTCGGCGCCGAAGCTCGACGCATCGAGTATGACAAGGTCAGGCTGGCCCGATACCGGCGGTATCGGATCGGCATGCATGCTGGGCAGGGCCGTCAGCACATTGATCGGCGGATTGCGCATTGCGCAGATCCGGCTGACCAAGGTCCTCAGCTCGCTGTCGTTGGAGAGGATGAAGGCATTCATAGTTATAGTTCCTTCCCGATGTGTTGCCTGGTCTGTTGCTCGTTAATTGGTTCGCCGCGTGGCTTGCCATGATGCTTTTTCATGCGCAGGATGATGAGTCCAGTGCCTCGCGCGGCAGAGTCGTCGTAAATGCAGGCATGTCGAATCCGAAGTTCACGAAGGGGATGTAGGTGGCAACCTTGACGCCGGGCTTGATGGATACCGACACCGAGTCGCAGGTGTCCTGGGCCGCCTTCACGGAACCGTCTGCGCAACCCGACGGGTTGTAGATGATGTTGACGTCACTTGCGGTCAACGAGGGCATCACGTCCTGCATGCGCGCCAGTATGCGCGACGACTTCGGGTCGCAGACGACGGCAACGCGCGCACCCAGCTCCGTGGCTTCGTTGGCAGAGTTCATCATGAAGAGCAGGCGCGCCACTTCGACTGCGGCGAACAAGGCCACCATGAACCCGCCGAAGGCAGCCACCAACGCAAATTCCACGGCGGTCGATCCACGTTGACGTCGGAATTTTCGAACCTGTTCTTGAATCTTCATGACGCGCTCCTAATTCCCGCTTTGCATCATCACCGCTTCAATGGTGTTGAAATTGACGCTCGATTGCGGCGTGACGAATGGCAGGCCGAGGTATTGATAGGTATATCCGCTGACGCGAACCGCGACCAGATCGATGTTGATGCCGGTCGCGGCGACATTCAGGTAATTTGACTGGCTTGTGCCGGTGCAGTCATCCCATTTCACGCGGTCACAAACCTTGATGTTTGATAGGTTCAGTCCGGGCGCGAGCGGTGAACCTAGACAGTCGACGTTTCCATACACTGCGAGGCATTTGGCATTGTTTACGACGTTGGCATAACCAGGCGAGGTTGCCGCCGTGCTGGCCACCATGCGCACCGCGCCCCGGACTGACTTGACCAAGGTATTGAATTGATAGATTGCGCGCCCATACTCAGCCGCGCCGAAGGCAATGATCAGTAAAGGCACAAGGACGATCGCAAATTCAACGGCAGCGACGCCGCGCTCAAAGCGCTTACGCGAAAGCCTGCCGTAGGCATGGGAAGCTGCTGCGCATGTCTTCGCGTTCATGGCTCACCTCACCAATGCCGGTACGAAGGGACCTGCGCTGCTCGCGCTACCCGGCAGGCCGTTCGATGCGCACGGACTGTCGGGATCATTGGCCGGACCAAGGTATTCGAGCCACATGTTCATGCTGGCGCTCGGGTTGTTCGAAATCGGATTGAGCATGAAGACACAGGCCCAGGATTTGAGCGGCAGGGAGCCAGTGCCTGTCGTGCAATCGACAACCGGCGCCGTCATCAGACGGCGCTGCTGGCCATTCGCCTTGAGGTAAGCGGAATCCTTGATCGTGCCCTTCACGTCATAGGTGTCGGTCGGGCCGCTGATTCCACTGGGTGCAGGGTCAGAACCCTGGAAAGCCTGGTTGCCGCCAAGACGGTTGCTCAGGTAGTCAGCGTGTGCATTCTTGTGACTTGTCCAGCTATCCCAGGTGTAGGCATATCCTGCGAAGTCGGGCGCGGATTCTTCCGGCTTGATCCCGCCCTGGTAAACGCCGAAGCGGCTGTTGTAGGCATTCGCGACCGAAGCCTTCACGCCAGATTCCTTCAGACTGGTACCTGCCACAGGCAGCGTGCATTCGCCATTGCCTGTTATCAGGCCGGACACTTCACTCGCACCACCGGCCGAGCCATCAAAATCGACCCACTTGACACTAGACTGGGGCAAGCCCGCGCTCTCGGGTGAATCGACGAGGTCGCCGTTCTTGTCGATCACCCCCCGCATCCACTCGCCCTTTGCCGGTACCTCGCCCTCGCAAATGGCGGTCGGCAGCGCGCATGTCAGTTGCGAGGGCACCATCTTCGCCACCGCTGTTGCGCTGACCAACTGATCGCCAATCGAAACGCCAGGCAGCGCATTGAGCACCTGGATGAAGTAGGTCTTGATGGCCGACTGCGATGCCAGGCAGCGCACATGCTTGATCGCCGGGACATCCGCTGCTGAATAGCCGCCCGCGCCCGCGTAAGGGCCAGCTGCGCTGTCCTTGGCAAATTCAACGGTGATCACGCCGTTGGCTCCACCCACCGTATTGTCCTGGAAAATCACCTTGTGGCTGGCAGCCACCAGCGATGCCGCCGAAGCGGCGCTGTCGAGCGCATCGGAGGCTCCCTTCTTTTTCGCCAGCACGCCGACCCCGGCCAGTGCACAAGCATCAGCACTGTTTTGCAGCTCGGATTTGGCGATGTACAACTGGCCCAGATCAATCGCCAGGCCGACCATGGCCACCATGACCACGATGGTCATCCCGACCAGTATGGCGACGACGCCTTGCTGACGTCGACCTTCCGGCCGACGTCCCCGCCTGGAGTTTATGGTTGATTGCATGGCTTCCTCGAATACCTGTTCGCGGCCACGGAGCAATTTTCGGGACGAAATGCTCCCAGCCAATTAGCGTCCGCTGTTACCGGTTCCTACGCCAATGTTGAATACGTTTTGCGGGGGCGGCGGCTCCTTGAAGGTGTTGCGGTAGCGGATAACGGATTCACGCGAGGCGCCGCCATCCATGGAATTCGGCACTTCCTTCAGGCCGGCATCCGGGTTCATCACCTGCTGTGCCATCATCATTCGCTGAGCTTCGCCGAAATGTGAATCCCATTCGGGCGTGGTCTGCACACAGCCGGTCAGGGCAGCGCTACTCATCACGGCGAGGGCAACAGCGGTCTGGATCGGTTTCATGGGCTTCTCCTTGTCTTTCGATGCCATTGGCGATGCCATCGCCGCTTATTTCATTTCGAAGCTGTTCGGGTCAGCTTTGGTCTGGCTGCTGCCACTGCTGTCACCGCCTTTTTCCTGCTTCGTACCCTCCAGGCGACCGTTAATGAAGATGTCGGTGCGTGACGGCTCCTTGTAGTTATCGGTCGGCAGGGCGCCCACGGTCGGCAAGGGCTTGACCAGACGCGGCGTCACCACGAACACCAGTTCGGTGCGATCGTTCTGGAAGTCGCTGCTGCGGAACAGCGCGCCAATGATCGGGATCTCGCCAAGGATCGGGAAGGCCTTGATATTGGTCGTCGTATTGTTCTTGATCAGGCCACCGATGGCGAAGCTCTGGCCATCACCCAGCTGTACTGTGGTCGATGCGCGGCGAGTTGTTATCAAAGGAAAGATTTGGGTCGAGGCGTTAGCCGTGTTAGTTATACCCACGCCATCTTTCGACAGCTCTGACACCTCTGGTGCGACTTGCAGGTTGATCCGGCCACCCGCCAGTACGGTGGGAGTGAAGCGCAAGCCAATACCGAATTCCTTTTCCTGAAGCGAAATTGTCATGCCGCCAAGTGTTGGATTGGCTTGTTGCACAGGGATCAGGATTTTTCCGCCGGCGAGGAAGCTGCCTTCCTGTCCGCTGATGGCCATCACATTCGGCTCGGCCAGGATCTTCACTAGGCCATCTTTTTTCTCGGCTTCGATCGCGATCTGAGCTCCGGACGCCCTCGTAATGTTGGCCTTGCCCCCGAGCTGACCGGTCAGGAAATTGGACAGCAGGTTATAGGTCCACATGCCATTGGACGGTCCGCCGGTGACGCTGGCACCGAGCTTGTCGATCAGTGATTTCGATACTTCGGCGATCTTCACTTCCAGCATCACCTGCTGAGCGCTGGTGACGGTCAACAGGTTAACCACGCGCACTTGCGCCAGCTGCAGGTTGGTTTGCTGCCCAAAAGTGGTCTGCGTCGTATTGGCCAGTCCCTCCTGCTGCGCGTTCTGACTCATGACTGCCGGCTGACGCACATAGGCTTGTGCCAGTTCCACGGCTCTGGCGATCGCGATCGCATCGGACACCGAGCCGGACAAGACCAGACTGTCGGCAGCCGCAGTGACGCGGATGTCCTTCTCTTCCGGCATCAGTTCCTTGAAGGTGTTCTGCAAGCCGGCCGGATCCATCGTGACGGCCACATCGATCACACTGCATGTGCCTCGCTTGCCTTGCAAGATCATGTTGGTGGTACCCACCGCCACGCCCAGCAGATACAGGGTCTCGGGCGACACCAGCATCGCTTGAGCGACGTTCGGGTTGCCCAGCGTGCGGTTGGTCACCGGATCGGGCAGCTTCAGCAGCGTCGATTTGCCGATCGGCAGAATAATCTTGGCTGGTGACGCAACCTCGCCGTTGCAAGTCAGCCCCGGCATGGTGGTCTTGGGCGTGGCGGCGACCTGGCCGCCGGCAGCCTGCTGTGCGTGGGCCGGCGTGACGGCCATGGCTACGGCGGCGACCATGGCAGCGGCGCGGCGCATCGTTGATGCGGTGGTTATGGTGTTATTCATCGCAATTGCCTCCCTGGTATGACCGGTCTCAGTAGCATTCCTGCGAATTGCGCAGTCCGTTGATGACGCCGACACACGGCGCTTGGGGCACTTCAGCAGCGACCGGAGCGGCAGGGGCCGGGGCAGGTGCGCCCGAGCTGCCTTCTGCCTTCGTGCTGCTCTGCGCGACCTTGGTCATGGCGCCCTTGACCTTGTGCGCCACCTTTTTCGGTCCCGACTTCGTAGTTGCCGCCGCGGTCTTCTTCTCTTCAGCCTTGCCCTGCTCTTTCAGATCGAGCAGGGTCGCCTTGGTGACGCCAGCAGTCGTGGCATCGCTCGGGTCGATCTGGTTGCGCAGCACCAGCGACAGGTTGCCTACGCTGCGTGCGAGATCGATCTTCTCCGCCTCTTCCGGCGTGACTTCCAGGGTCACCGCATTCACCACACGCGGTTTCGTTTCATCGCGGCTGGCTTCCTGTGCAACCGCCAGCACCAGGATGTGCTCGAGCACGATCTTCGAGATTGCCTGGTCCTTGTTGCTGTTGCGCTCGCCATCCTTCTGCGTGTTGACGATGATGTCGACGTAATTGCCCGGCAGCGCGAAGCCTGCCACCCCGATCACGTCGTTGACGCGCACCGTGATCGCGCGTCGCCCTTCACCAATCACGGCAGACAGGCCGCCTTGCGTGCCCACCGGCGCGAGCTTGGCTTCGAGGATGGGTTCGCCTCGCTGCAGCGCCGATCGCACGACTCGGTCCTGCAGCTTCTTGGGATCGTCAACTGCGCCGCTGGGCACGCTGCCCGATGGCCAGTCGACGACCTTGACCATTTCTGGCGCGATGCGCTGCCCGAGGCTGATTTCTGTGGCGGCGACCGCGACACGCGCGACGCCTGTAGCTGATTGCCGGTTGAGCCATTTCGAGGCCAGCATCACGGCGATCAGCCCGGACACGATGGCGACGGCAAGTACGACTAATGTTCTAGTGTTCTTCATATTGCCTCCAGCTCTCAGGTATTCGAGGCCTGGTTGTCGGCGCCTGACCATTGATGACGCCTCTCGACCCTGCCCACATGGTTCAGTGTCGAATCAGGGCAAGCCCCCGACGACGGGACTGAATGCGCCCGGTAGCCACTGCCCAACCGCAATCACTGCCAGCGCAATCACAGCCGCGATCGCAGATCCCATCAGCGCATATTCGATCGCCGTCGCTCCCTGCTCGTCGGCAGCCAACGCTGCAATGCATGTTGCGGTTCGTTTCATGGCTGCCCCTCTTTTACTTGACCTTGTTTTCACAGCAGCGCGGCGAACGTACCCAGCGCAATCACCACGCCATACGGGATCATTTGCCTGCCTGCTTTCGCCGGCACGCTGGCCGGTCCCTGTTGCCTGTCGCACCGCACCGTCCTGACCTGCCACTGCAGCACCAGCCAGGAAAGCAAGCTGGCCTCCCTGTTCAGCGCCATCACTACCAGCGCCCATGCCCCGCCGATCAGACAAGTCAGCAGCGCGATGTCGATCGCCACCCATGGACCGGTGTACATGCCAATCACTGCCATCAGCTTCACGTCGCCTGCCGCCATACCCTTGACCAGATACAGCGGCAGGAAAACGCCGAAGCCGACTGCTGCGCCGTACAGACATTCGCGGAAACCGATGCCATCCGGCGCGAAGGCCGCCAGCATCAAGGCCGCTGCCGCACTGCTGGCGACCAGCCAGTTGGGAATGCGCCACGAGGTCCAGTCCGTCCATGCGGCAATGGAGACGGTGATGGCGAGCGCGACCAGGCTGCTGAAAGGAATCGTTTCATGGGCCAGGAGGTTCATCGCATTCGCCTTCGTCTCGTGGGGTTCGGGCTGGGGTCTCGTCAGCGGCTTTCCGTCTTACGGGAGCTTGCTGTTGACGGTCGTGAAGGCGGTATTGATCTTGTCGCCGAGCGCCACGACGATGGCGACGATGACGGCTGCAATCGCGGCAACGAACAAGCCATACTCGACTGCGGTCGCACCTTGCTCGTCATGCCAGAACTTGCGCGCGCGATCTGCGATGCGGAGTGCGTTTGTTTTGATGTCGTTCATGTTTTCTCCGTAGGGACAAGAATCTTCGCGGGTGGAGCAAGGCGCCGGTAACGACGCCTGCTCGCACGGGCGAACTTTCAGGACGATCAGGGCAGCTTGGAGTTGATGGTCGTGAAGGCCGTGTTGATCTTTCCGCCCAGTGCCACGACGATCGCGACGATCACGGCGGCGATTGCTGCAACGAACAGACCGTATTCAACGGCGGTCGCGCCCTGCTCATCTTTGGCAAAATCCTTGATGTGTTTAGCGAGGAATTTCATGTTTGCTCTCCAATCTGATTGAATGAATGGCTTCGGTACCTGGGATCACCGCCGCGCCATGGCAATATCGAGCCGGCTTGGGCGTTTCCCGCCATCTGACAAAATGTTGCCGGTTTGTCATTGGTTGCAGTGTCGTTGCGAATCAGGCAAAACGGAATAGTGCAAATGTACTAATTGCCGTTGTGTTATTTCAACATACCTTGTTTTTCAAGGATTAAAGGCGTCAGTAATCACTTACCTTTAGTGCAATCTTTTCGGAAAAATTTGATTTATGACAAGTTTGTAAGGTCCTACAGGCTAGTTTCCCGGCGAAAATCCCCCCAGACCCAGCAACAGGACAACACGACATGAAAAGCACTGACCTGCGTCGCCCCACCAAAAAAGCCGAAGCCGCTTCCTGCTGCGGCGGCCATGCGCATGACCACGCGCCTGCAGCGACCGTCGTCGACAAGCCGTATACCGATCCGGTATGCGGCATGAAGGCCGCGGCGAACCCGGAGAAGATGGCCACCTACGATGGCCAGACCTACTACTTCTGCAGCACGGGTTGCGTCACCAAGTTCAACGCTGACCCGCTGCGTTACCTCGATCCCGAACGCAAGGCCGCAGCGGCCGCCGCCGCCGCCGCTGCCGTGCCGGCAAATGCGATCTACACCTGCCCGATGGACCCGGAGATACGGCAAGTCGGCCCGGGCACCTGCCCGATTTGCGGCATGGCGCTCGAACCCATGCACGCGACGCTCGAAGAAGACACGACCGAGCTCGATGACATGACGCGCCGCTTCTGGCTCAGCCTCGTGTTGTCGCTGCCGCTGTTGTTAATCGCCATGGGCGACCTGATCGGCTTCGATGCATCAGCCATCTTCGGCATGCAAGGCAGCGCGTGGCTGCAAGGCGTGCTGGCGACGCCGGTCGTGTTGTGGTTCGGTTGGCCCTTCCTCGAGCGCGGCGCGCATTCGTTCAGAACGGGCAATCTCAACATGTTCAGCCTGATCGCCGTCGGCGTGATGGCAGCCTGGCTGTTCAGTGTAGTGGGCTTGCTGTTCCCCGGCGCGTTGCCGGAAGCATTCAAGATGCACGGCATGCCACCGCTGTATTTCGAAGCAGCGGCCGTGATCATGTCGCTGGTGCTGCTCGGACAGGTGCTGGAATTGCGCGCGCGCCTGCGCACCAACGCCGCCGTGAAGGCGTTGCTGGCGCTGGCGCCGACAAACGCCATTCGCATCGCCGCCGATGGCAGCGAAAAGGAAGTGCCGCTCGATCAGGTGCGCATCGGCGACCTGCTGCGAGTGAAGCCGGGCGCCAATGTACCGGTCGATGGCTCGGTGACCGAAGGCGAATCGAGCGTCGATGAATCGATGCTGACCGGCGAACCCATGCCCGCACTCAAGGGCGTCGGCAGCAAGGCCGTGGCTGGCACCGTGAACCAGAAAGGCAGCTTCGTGATGCGTGCCGAAAAAGTCGGCGCCGATACGCTGTTGTCGAAGATCGTGGATCTGGTAAACCAGGCCGGGCGTTCGCGCGCGCCGATACAGAAACTCGCCGATCGCGTGTCGGGCTGGTTCGTGCCGGCGGTGATCGTGACGGCCGTGCTCGCCTTCATCGCATGGGCCATGGTCGGCCCGTCACCGGCGCTGGCCAATGGCCTGGTCGCCGCGGTGTCGGTACTGATCATTGCCTGCCCTTGTGCCCTGGGGCTGGCGACGCCGATTTCGATCACGGTTGGCATCGGCCGTGGCGCGCGGGAAGGCGTGCTGATCAAGGATGCCGAAGGTCTGGAATTGATGGAGAAAGTCGACACCGTGGTGGTCGACAAGACGGGTACGCTGACCGAGGGTAAACCCAAAGTGCAGCAGGTAGTCGCCCTCGAGGGATTCGATCGCGACAATGTCGTGGTACTGGCGGCGGCATTGGAGAAGTCCAGTGAACACCCGCTGGCGCAGGCCATCCTCGCCCATCAACAAGCGCAATCGCTGCCGCTGCTGACGGTGCAGGACTTCACGTCCGTTACTGGCAAGGGAGTGCGCGGCGCCATCGACGGCAATACCGTGCTGCTCGGCACCTCGCTGCTGCTGCAGGAAGCAGGGATAGCAACGACCGCGCTGGACGCGAAAGCGGACGAGCTGCGTGCGATCGGCCAGACCGTGATGTTCGTCGCCGTGGGCGGCAAGCTCGCAGGCCTGATCAGTGTCGCCGACTCGATCAAGCCGGAAAGCCGCGAAGCGATCAGCATGCTGCATGCCGATGGCGTGAAGATCGTGATGCTGACCGGTGACAACGCCCGGACGGCAAAAGCTGTGGCCGCTTCGCTGGGCATCGACAGCGTGCATGCCGAAGTGCTGCCCGAAGAGAAATTCCGGCACGTGCAAGCCTTGCAGCAGCAAGGGCGCATCGTTGCGATGGCCGGTGACGGCATCAATGACGCACCGGCACTGGCCGAAGCCAGCGTCGGCATTGCGATGGGCACCGGCACCGATATCGCCATGAACAGCGCGCGTATCGTGCTGGTGAAGGGAGACCTGCGCGGCATTGCAAAGGCGCGCCACCTGTCGCGCCTGACGATGCGAAACATCCGCCAGAACCTGTTCTTCGCGTTCGTCTATAACTTCGTCGGCGTGCCGGTGGCGGCGGGTGTGCTGTATCCGTGGCTGGGCCTGCTGCTGTCGCCGATGATCGCCAGTGCCGCCATGAGCCTGTCGTCGGTCTCGGTGATCGCCAACGCGCTTCGACTGCGGGCGGTCAAACTCTGAGCCAATAGCTGCATCTGCGTCCGCGCCTGCGATGACACCACCACCGCGCAAGGAAAACACCGTGCATGCGACATCGCATTCGCATGCACGGCTGTTCTATGCGCTGTGGCCCGATGCGGCGACGCGCGATGCGCTCGCCGCGCTGCAGGCAACGGTACGCGGCCGCAAGGTGGCGCCGGCCAACCTGCACCTGACGCTGGCCTTCCTCGGCAGCCAGCCGCGCGCTTCATTGCCGCTCCTCGACAGCTTGCTGGACAAGCTGCCTCTACATCGCTTTGCGCTGGCAATCGACAGCTATGGTTACTTCAGCAAGGCACGCATCGCCTGGGCCGGCCCGTCATCGATGTCGGATCCGCTGCTCTGGGTATACAACGCGCTGGTCAATGCACTCGATGACGTGAAAGTGGTGAGCAAATCGTCGGGGGGCTTCCGACCGCATGTGACGCTGGCGCGCGACGCGGAGCGCGTCGATCCGGAAGGCCCGCCTGCACCGGCCGTCGCCTGGCCTGTCGATACGATCGCGTTGGTGGAATCGGTGCCCGTGCAGGGCGGCGTGCATTACCAGTTGCTGACCACCCGCAAACTTGTGTGAACGGCGGCGCGCTTGTTCAGCCAGCCGGTTGGTCGGGATTTTCGTGGGGATTCTCGTCGGCAGCCTCGGCCAGTTTGCGCAACACATGGCCGGCCGCGACAAAGCCAAAGCTGGCCGTCACCACCACCGCCGAACCATAACCGGCGCAATTGATGCCGGTGATGCCGGCGCTCGATGGCTTGGACTGTCCTGCATCGCCCGCGGATACGTCGTCGTCCACCTCGCACACCTCCGGCTGGCGCAATGGCTCGGAAGACCACACGGCGTCGATATGAAACTTGTGGCGACGGTCGCGCGGAAAACCATGCGCCGCACGCAAGCGCTTGCGCACGCGCGCGAGCAAGGGCTCCTGCTCGGTGCGCGACAGATCACACACTTCGATGCGCGTCGGATCGACCTGCCCGCCCGCGCTGCCGATGGTCACCAGCGGAATCCTGTGCTGCCGGCAATGGACGATCAGCGCGACCTTGGCTTTCGCATTGTCAATCGCATCGATCACATAATCGTAGCGACCCGGCGCCAGCAGATGTTGCACATTATCCGGATCGATGAACTCTTCGACTTCACCGACTTCGCAATACGGATTAATTTGCGCAATGCGCTCGCGCAGCGCGCCGACCTTGGACATGCCGAGGGTATCGGTCAGGGCATGGATCTGGCGGTTCACGTTCGACTCGGCCAGGTGGTCGAGGTCGATCATGGTGATCTTGCCGATGGCGGTGCGTGCCAATGCCTCGACGGCCCAGGAACCGACGCCACCGACGCCGATCACGCATACATGCGCCGTACGAAACGCGGCCAGCGCCGCATCGCCATACAGGCGTGCAATACCGCCGAAGCGGCGCTCGAAATCGATGTCTGCCGTCGCATCGGCAGGCTCACCGGTAGCATGGGCTGGCTTGCCGTCGGCTGCCTTGCCTTCAGCTGAAAGATTGACAATGGGAAGTACGCTGGCCATGCGCGCATTTTAACGGACGCCAATACTTTGCCGGGCTTAAACTAGCGTTCTTGTTCCTCCTGACACGCATCGTGCCCCACCTGACTCCGCTGCTACGCCTGATCGCCATCGCCGTGACAGCCCATGTCGCGCTGGCGGCGGCCCGGGTCACGACCTCGCTGTATGCGCTGTCGCTGCACGCGTCGGAATTCACGGTAGGCACACTGATTGCCTTGTTCGCGTTGTTTCCGATGCTGCTGGCCGTCAGCATCGGCCGCCTGATCGATCGTATTGGCGTGCGCAAGCCGCTGATGGCCGGATGCGCCGCCGCCACCAGCGGCGTGCTGCTGGCCGCGCTGGTGCCCGGTATCGCCGTGCTGTACCTGGCGGCGATCCTGATCGGCACCGGCTTCACGGCCATCTTCATCGGCGCCCAGCATGCGGTCGGCACGCTGTCGCCGCCGGGCGAACGGGCGGCGCATTTCAGCCAGCTGTCGCTGGGTTTTTCGATTTCCGCGTTCACCGGGCCCTTGATCGCCGGCTTTGCGATCGACCATCTCAGCCATGCCGCCGCTTATCTCGCCTGTGCGCTGTTCACCTTGCTGGCCTTCGGGCTGACGGCCGGCGGCGCGCTGCCCGACTTGCCGGGCCATGGCGAAGAACGCAAGCCGCGCGAAGGCGGCGCGTTCAGGCTGCTGTTTGGTCGCGAGCTGCGCGGCGCCTACCTGGTCGGCATCCTGCTGGCCGCCGCCTGGGATATGTTTACCTTCGTGACGCCGATACGCGGCACGCAGATCGGCCTGTCGGCTTCGCGCATCGGCATGATCCTCGCGACCTTCTCGGCTGCCACCTTCCTGGTGCGTCTCGCGATGCCAGCGATCGTGCGCCGCTATCACGAATGGCAGGTGCTGACCGGTGCGCTGTGCCTGGCTACTGCCTGCTACCTGCTGCTGCCTTTCATGCAGCAGGCTTGGAGCATGGCTGCCGTGGCGGCGGCGCTGGGCCTCGCGCTCGGCACCAGCCAGCCGAACGTACTGGCGCTGCTGCATGCGGGCGCGCCGCCCGGCCGGGGTGCGGAAGCGATCGGGATTCGGGCTACCATAGGCAATGCGAGTGCGGTAACGCTGCCGCTGGCCTTCGGCGCCGCGGGTGCGACCTTGGGACTGTTCGCCGTATTCTGGGGACTGGGACTGGTGATCGCCACCGGCATCCCGGTGGCAGCACGCCGCGCGCTGCGCGTATCCCGCGCGGCTGCGGCGGAGGCGAAGGCTCGCAACGATCAACGCATTGATGAACGACTGACCACGGAAAAGACCGGAAACCCATGACAAAGAAGATTTCCATCGCCGACCTGCGCCGCGATTACAGCCACCACCAGTTGTCCGAAAGCGACGTGGACCCGGATCCGATCAAACAGTTTGCGAGCTGGTTCCATGAAACGCTCGCGGCCGAGCTGCCGGAACCAAACGCGATGAGTCTGGCTACGGTGGATGGCGAGGGCAAGCCCTCATTGCGCATCGTGCTGCTCAAGGATGTCGACGAGCGCGGCTTCACTTTCTACACCAACTACCAGAGCCGCAAGGGCGAGCAACTGCTGCAGAATCCGCATGCGGCGCTGACCTTCCACTGGGTGGAGCTGGAGCGCCAGGTGCGCATCGAAGGCATCGTCGAGCGCGTCGACGAAGCCGACAGCGAAGCCTATTTCAATGTACGGCCGCTGAAGAGTCGGCTGGGCGCCATCGCATCGGCGCAGAGTCGGCCGATTGCGAGCCGCGAAGCCCTCGAACAACAATTCGCCGATGCCGAACGCCAGTTCGGCGAAGCACCGCCGCGTCCCGCGCACTGGGGCGGCTATCGCCTGAAGCCGACCTGGATCGAATTCTGGCAAGGCCGCCGCTCCCGTCTGCATGACCGCGTCGCCTACACGCTGGGCCGCGACGGACAATGGCAACGTGAACGTTTGCAGCCATGAACCAGACCGGGCCGGTATCGCCTTATTCCAAAGCAAGTACTGCCAGAAGTTAGATCAATGTCAACACAAGCCTCCGCGCCGGACTGCATAGTCCGCCGCGGGAGGTGCTATGTTCTGGCAAAGAAAGCTCGAGCAATGGGTTGACGCCATGCGCACGCGCGCGACGCTGCCGCTGCGCCTGCAGTTGTGGAACGGCCGGCATTTCGACTTCAGCACACGCGCGCCCGAAGTCACGATACGGGTGCCCACGCCGTCGTCACTAACCTACCTGCTGAACCCGACACTGGACAATCTCGGCCGCGCCTATGTCGAAGGCAAGCTCGAGGTCGAAGGCCATCTGCGGGCCGTCATCGAGGTCGCCAATACGCTGGCCGAGCAAGGCTTCGAGCACGGCAGCAGGTTTGGCCAGCTGTTCAAGCCACGCGCGCACTCGCGCAAGCTGGATGCATCGGCGATCCAGTATCACTACGACGTCTCCAACGCGTTCTACCAATGCTTCCTGGACCCGAACATGGTCTATTCCTGCGCGTACTACGAGTCGGGCACGGAAGACCTGGCGACGGCGCAGATCAAGAAGATCGACCATATCCTGAACAAGATACAGGTCAAGCCCGGCGAGCACCTGCTCGACATAGGCTGCGGCTGGGGTGCGCTGGTAATACGCGCCGCCCAGCGCTATGGCGCACGCTGCACCGGCATCACACTGTCAAAGAACCAGTATGCGCTGGCCACCGAGCGGGTGGCGGCAGCCGGCCTGTCGGACCGGGTGCGCATCGAACTGGTGGATTACCGTGATATCGATGGCCGCTTCGATCGCATCACCAGCGTCGGCATGTTCGAGCACGTGGGGCTGAAGAATTTGCCGCTGTACTTCTCGCGCATGCGCGACTTGCTGGCCGACGACGGGCTGGCGATGAATCATGGCATCTGCACCACCAACACCGACCATGCCACCGCCCGCTACGGGGCCGGCGAGTTCATAGAGCATTACGTGTTCCCTGAAGGCGAGCTGCCGCATATCGGCACCGTGCTGATGGCGATGCAGGATGGCGGGCTGGAAGCGCTGGATGTGGAAAACCTGCGGCGCCACTATGCGCGCACCTGCGCGACCTGGGCCGATAACTTCGAGCGCAATGCCGAGCGCATACGCACACAGGTGGATGAGCGGCGCTACCGGATCTGGCGCATCTACCTGGCTGGCTGCGCGCATGCATTCGAGAATGACTGGATCTCGCTGTACCAGGTCGTCTGCAGCAAAGCAGGTCGCAGCGCGAAGACGCTGCCCTGGTCGCGCCGCTACATGTACGACGAATCCGTGTCGTAGGTTTTCGCAGTTCCCACGTTCGCACGCAGGCACCGATGGCTGGCCAGGGGCTACTTGCTACTTGCTGTCGCAGACCGCAAGATGCCTGCGCCAGCCAGTGCGTACCAACTACTTGCGCAGCTTGTCCGCGAAGATTTGCCGGAATTTCTGCACCTTCGGTGCGACCACGAACGCGCAATACGATTGCAGCGGGTGGTTCAGGAAATAATCCTGGTGGTAGTCCTCGGCCTTGTAGAAGATCGGCGCCGGCGCCAGTTCGGTGACGAGTGGCGCATCCCACACGTGGGCCATCTCGCCCATCACCTGCTTCGCGATCGCCATCTGTTCGTCGCCGTGCGTGTAGATCACGGACCGATACTGGGTGCCGACATCATTACCCTGCCGGTCAGGCGTGGTCGGATCGTGGATCGTGAAGAAGATTTCGAGTATCTCGCGGTAGTTGGCCTGCGCAGGATCGAAATGGATACGCACGACTTCCGCATGGCCGGTCGTGCCTTCGCAGACTTGCTCGTAGCTCGGATCGGCCACATGGCCACCGCTGTAGCCGGACTCCACCTTGTCCACGCCGCGCATCTGCTGGTAGACGGCTTCGAGGCACCAGAAACAGCCGCCGCCCAGGGTTGCAATCTCGGTCGCCATCAGAGACCTCCGTATGCTGTTGTGAATTGCCGGCTAATGTAGCGCAAGCGGCGCCGGAAAGCTCAGGAACCCGTGAGCTGCTGTGGCTCTGTCGCCGCGAAATACAGGCGACGCGCATCGCGCAGCGCGGGCAGGATCAGCTGCCCGAGGACTTCGGCGGTAAAGATGCGGTCGGTCACCCAAGCGGCGCGCGGCTCCTCCGGCAGCGCGGCAGTCAGCTCGTACAGGCTGGTCGCTTCACGCCCGCCGCCGTCGACCGGCAGCCACAGGGCCTTGCGCATGGGATCGTCGGGCACCAGCACCGGTTCGCAATGGCACCAGTCATCAAGCAACATCTCCAGCCGCTGTGACGGCAAGCCATCGATGGCCGCGTTGTCGTCATGCACGGCCAGCCTCGCGCCCTGCTGGCGGAAGCAGGCGCGGGCATCGGCCGCCGTCATCCCCTCCAGCGGCAGCAGCGACGCGCCGATGCGCAGCAGCGCGAAGTACAGCACGATCGCATCCGGATGACCGGCACCGATATAGGCCACGGTATCGCCCGCCTGGACGCCCCACTCGCCCTGCAAGCGCGCCGAAGCGCGCTCGGTGCGCGACCACAGGCGGCGATAGGTAATGTCACGGTCGGGCAGTACATGGGCCAGCAGCTCGCCCCGTTCATGGGCATGGCCCTGCAGCACAGCCAGGAAAGAAGGGACAGGGGTGTTCATGCCTGCAATTCTACGGATAAACCCGTCAGCTGCACCCGAACGGACGGCGGCGGGTGGCGAAATTGGGCATAATCCTGCGTAAATTCATAAAATTCATCATGCAGACCCCCACCACCGGCGCCGCCGGGCCTGAATTCGATACGGCCCACTTCCGCAGCGCGCTCTCCCAGTTCGCCACCGGCGTTACCGTGATCACCACGCGTGACGAGCAAGGCGGCTTCTTCGGCCTGACCGCCAGTTCCTTCAATTCGGTATCGCTGACGCCACCGCTGGTGCTGTGGAGCCTGTCCGGCCATTCGCGCAGCATGCCCCTGTTCAAGGGCAATTCGCATTACGTGATCAATGTGCTGGCCGGCGACCAGACCCATCTGGCCGAACGTTTTGCGAGCCGCATCGACGATCGTTTCGCCGGCGTCGATTTCGAGCTGTCGCAGACCGGGCTGCCCATCCTGCGCGGCGTGTCGGCCTGGTTCGAATGCCATAACCGAAGCCGCTACCCGGAAGGTGACCATGTGATTTTTGTCGGTGAAGTCGAGCGCTGTGCGTTCGATGCGAAGCCGGCGCTGGTCTTCCACGGCAGCCGCTTCTCGCAAGTGTCGCCTTTGCTCGCGGGCGACTGAGCACCCGCTTGCCCTGATTGGCCAACCCGTGAAGTGCCCGGCTCGCTGAGCGCCCGGGAGCCGGCGCACAGCACGGCGCACAGCACGGCGCACAACATGGGGCACAGCAGGACGTGCCAGCGGGCTCAGCCCTTGAGCAGCTTCTCCAGCACGCCGGCCGAATCGAAGGCTGCGCGGCGCAGCCTGTCATTGATGCCCTGCCATGCCGCATGCTGCGGTGGCCGCTCGACCAGGATCACGGCCGCGTGGCAGGCATCCATTTCGCGCAGGCTCGCATACAGTCCGTGCGCATAGCCATCCGGATCGGCAGGCAAGTGCATGCCATGGATGGCGGCGAAATTTTCCGAATACGAAATCAGTGCAAAGGTCCGGCCCGCGGCTTGCAGCCGTTGCATTGCAGAGGCCAGTTCACCACTGTCCACCAGCGCCACCGGGGTGGTCGGCGCATAGTGCGCATCAAGGCTGCCCGATACACGGGGGGCCGCGCCATCGGGCACGGCGGGCATGCGGCCAATGACTTCGGCGATCTGCGCGGCGCTGACCTGCCCCGGACGCAGCAGCACCGGGCCGTGCGACTCGAGACGGCTGAGGTCAACGATGGTCGATTCGATGCCCACCTGACAGTGACCACCATCGAGTACGGCGGCCACCGGGCCGACGCCGGGCTCGCCGAATTCGTCGATCACGTGCTGCGCAGTGGTCGGGCTCACATGGCCAAAGCGGTTCGCTGACGGCGCTGCCAGCCCGCCCTGCCCGTCGCGGAAGGCACGCAGCAGCGCTTGCGCCACCGGATGCGCAGGGCAGCGCAGCCCGAGGGTGTCCTGGCCACCGGCGACGGCGGCCGGCACCTGCGGCGCGCGCGGCAAGATCAGCGTCAGCGGACCGGGCCAGAAGGCGTCAATCAGCAAGCGCGCTTCGCGCGGCACGTGCGTGGTCCAGCGCGACAGATCGGCGTCACGCGCCACATGCACGATCACGGGATGGTTGGACGGCCGCCCCTTGGCGGCGAAGATGCCGGCCACAGCATCGGGATTGCTCGCATCGGCGCCGAGCCCGTACACGGTCTCGGTCGGCAGCGCGACCAGCTTGCCCTGTTCGAGCAGGCGCGCGGCGCGTTCAATCTCGGCGATATCGGCAGTCATGACAGGAAAAACGGCAGCAATGATCGACGGGTGTCGATCAGGGCTGGATGCCGAGGATGCGGCAACCGTTGATGAACTGCATCTGCGCTTCGGCCAGGGTGGGCGCAACGAAGGTCACGTGCCCCATCTTGCGGCCGCGGCGCGGGTCATCCTTGCCATACAAGTGCAGGCTGGCGCCGGGCAGCGCCAGTAGCGCATCCCAGGCCGGTTCACAAGGGGTATCACTGTCGCCGTCGAACCACAGGTCGCCCAGCAGGTTCAGCATCACGGCCGGCGAGTGCTGGCGTGCATCGCCGAGCGGCATCTTCGCCATCGCGCGCACTTGCTGCGCGAACTGGCTGGTGATGCAGGCATCGATGGTGTAATGGCCGCTGTTGTGCGGACGCGGCGCCATTTCATTGACGACCAGCGAGCCATCCTTGAGCACGAAAAATTCGATGCACAGTACGCCGACATAATCGAGCTTCGCAATGATTTCCAGCGCCGCCGCCTGCGCGCGCCTGGCGCAATCGGCCGTCACGTTCGGGCCGGGCACGGTGGTGGTGAACAGGATGCCGTCGCGGTGCACGTTCTCGGCGATCGGGTAAACGACCGCCTGTCCGTCGGCACCACGCGCAGCCAGCACCGACACTTCGTAGGCCAGCGGCAGCATCTTTTCCAGCACGCAGTCCACGCCCTTCATGCCATCGAACGCGGCACGCGCTTCATCGCGCGAGCTGACGCGCACCTGGCCCTTGCCGTCATAGCCAAGGCGGGCAGTCTTCAGGATGCCGGGGAACAGTTCATCGGGCAGCGCCTCGATATCCGCCGCCGACGCGATGCGACGATGGGGCGCGGGCAGCACGCCCGAGCTGGCGGCGCAATCGGTGAAGAATTTTTTCTCGACCAGGCGATCCTGCGCAACCGAGACGCAAGCCGCCGACGGCGCAACGAAAATCTTTTCCGCCAGCGCGGCCAGGCTTTGCGCCGGCACGTTCTCGAATTCGGTGGTCACGGCAACGCATTGCTCGCCGAGTTCGGCCAGCGCAGCGGCATCGGTATAGCCAGCCGACAGCAGGTGGTCGGCCGCATGGCCGGCCGGGCAATCCTTGGCCGGCTCGAGCACGGCAACCTTGTAGCCCATGGCTTGCGCAGCATGGGCAAACATGCGGCCGAGCTGGCCGCCGCCCATCACGCCCAGCCAGGTCGACGGCGTCGCCTGCGGCTTGTAATGCACGTTGTCGTTAGCGTTGGTAGTACGTTGGGTCATGCCAGTGCTTCTGAGTGGGCTGCGGGATTCAGTCTTATCGCTGTGGTATGGCTCAGGCAGGCAAAACCATGGCCTGCGCGGCCTCGGTCTGCTTCGCGCGGAAAGCCAGCAGCTTCTCGGCCAGCGCCGCATCTTCCACCGCCAGCATGGCCACCGCGGCCAGCGCCGCATTGGCAGCACCAGCTTCGCCGATCGCGAAGGTGTTGACCGGAATGCCCTTGGGCATCTGCACGATGGACAGCAGCGAATCTTCGCCGCGCAGGTACTTGGACGGCACGGGCACGCCCATCACCGGCACGATGGTCTGCGACGCGATCATGCCCGGCAGGTGGGCTGCACCGCCGGCACCGGCGATGATGGCCTTCAGGCCGCGAGCGCGAGCCGACTTGGCGTAGTCGAACATCTGGTCCGGCATACGGTGCGCGGAGACGACTTGCGCTTCATGCGCGATGCCGAATTCCTTCAGGATCGCGACCGCATGCTGCATCACGTCCCAGTCGGACGAGGATCCCATCACGACGCCGACCAGCGGCTGTTTAGCTTCGCTCATGCTGCTCCCTCAGTCTTTCAGGTCGTGGCCGGTCAGGCGCTGCAGCGCTTCGCGGTACTTGGCACCGGTATTGGCGATCACGTCGGCCGGCAGTGCCGGGGCCGGCGCGGTCTTGTTCCAGTCGGACAGCGTTTCCAGGTAATCGCGCACGAACTGCTTGTCGAACGACGGCGGCGAGATGCCTTCGGCGTACGAATCGGCGGGCCAGAAGCGCGAGGAGTCGGCAGTCAGCACTTCATCCATCAGGTGCAGCGTGCCGTTATCGTCAAGGCCGAACTCGAACTTGGTGTCGGCGATGATGATGCCGCGCGTGGCCGCGTAATCGGCCGCGGTCTGGTAGAGCTCGATGCTGACCTTGCGGATCTTCTCGGCCAGTTCCTTGCCGATGCGCTGCTCCATGTCGGCGAAGCTGATGTTCTCGTCATGCTCGCCGATGTCGGCCTTGGCGGCCGGCGTGAAGATGGGCTCAGGCAGTTTGGCGGCCAGCTTCAGGCCGGCCGGCAACGCAATCCCGCACACCGCGCCGGTGGTCTGGTAGTCCTTCCAGCCGGAGCCGATCAGGTAACCGCGCACCACGGCTTCGACCAGGATGGGCTTCAGGCGCTTGGCGACGACGGCACGGCCGCGTACCTGCTCGACCTCATCGGCCACCACCACCGATTCCGGCGCGACGCCGGTCAGGTGGTTGGGCACGATATGGCCAAGCTTGTCGAACCAGAAGTCCGACATCTGGTTCAGCACCTTGCCCTTGGCGGGAATGGGCTCGTTCATCACCACGTCGAAGGCCGACAGGCGGTCGGTGGTCACGATCAGGATCTTGTCGTCACCGACAGCATAGTTGTCGCGCACTTTGCCGCGGCCGAGCAGCGGCAGCGAGGCGATGGTGGACTGGTACAGGGCATTCATCTGCGATGTCTTTCTTGCGTTGCCGGGTAAGGGCTATTACTTGGCGATTACTTCACGATCTGGGCCAGTTCGCCCTTCTTGTACTTCTCGGCGACTTTCTCGAGCGCGATCGGCTTGATCTTGCCAGCCTGGCCTTCGCAGCCGAACGACAGGTAACGTGCCTTGCAGACCAGCTTCGCGGCTTCGCGCGCCGGCTTCAGGTAGTCGCGCGGGTCGAACTTGGACGGGTTCTCGACGAAGAAGCGACGGATCGCGCCAGTCATGGCCAGACGGATGTCGGTGTCGATGTTGATCTTGCGAACGCCGTGCTTGATGCCTTCCTGGATCTCTTCGACCGGCACGCCATAGGTTTCTTTCATGTCGCCGCCGAATTCGCGGATCTCGGCCAGCAGTTCCTGCGGCACCGACGACGAACCGTGCATCACCAGATGGGTGTTCGGGATGCGCTGGTGGATTTCCTTGATGCGGTCGATCGCGAGGATGTCACCGGTCGGCTTGCGCGAGAACTTGTACGCACCGTGGCTGGTACCGATGGCGATCGCCAGCGCGTCGCACTGGGTCAGCTTGACGAAGTCGGCGGCCTGGTTGACGTCCGTCAGCAGCTGCTCGCGGGTCATCTTGCCGTCGGCACCGTGGCCGTCTTCCTTGTCGCCCATCATGGTCTCGAGCGAACCGAGCACGCCCAGTTCGGCTTCGACGGTGACGCCGATCGCGTGCGAGAACTCGACCACCTTGCGCGAGACTTCGACGTTGTACTCATAGCTGGCAACGCTCTTGCCATCTTCCATTAGCGAGCCGTCCATCATCACCGAGGTGAAGCCCGACTTGATCGCGGCCATGCAGACGGCCGGCGACTGGCCGTGATCCTGGTGCATCACGACCGGAATGTGCGGGTAGGCTTCGACCGCGGCTTCGATCAGGTGGCGCAGGAAAGCTTCGCCAGCATATTTGCGGGCACCAGCCGAGGCTTGCATGATCACCGGCGCGCCGACTTCGTCAGCCGCCTGCATGATGGCCGTCACCTGTTCCAGGTTGTTGACGTTGAATGCAGGCAGGCCGTAACCGTTTTCGGCGGCGTGGTCCAGCAATTGGCGCATGGATACGAGAGGCATGTGAATCTCCGGTAAGGTTGAATAGGAATATTTGAGTCAGAAATCTTGTCTGGGGTGCCTGTCTGCTGCTGTTCTGGCGCTGGCCTGCCGCAATTGCGGTCAGTGCTCGCCGATGCGCGTGATCTTCAGCGCATTCGTGCCGCCGACCTGACCCATGGGCTCGCCCCAGGTGACGACGATCATGTCATCCTTGTTCGCCAGCCCCTTGGCCAGCAACAAGCGCTCGACTTCGCGCAGCACGGTTTCGCGGTCGATGGAATCGGTGGCCAGTTCCAGCGGATGCACATTGCGCAGCAGCGCGGCCTTGCGGCGCGTGGCCAGGCTGGGCGTCATCGCATAGATGGGCATGTCGATGTTGTGACGGCTCATCCACAGCGCGGTCGAACCCGATTCGGTCAGTGCAACGATGGCACGTGCCCGCAGGTGGTGCGCCGTGAACAGCGCGCCATACGCGATCGACTGGTCGATGCGGGTGAAGGTCACGTTCAGGAAATCGGTGTCCAGCGTGGTGTGCTCGGACTTCTCGGCTTCCAGGCAAACGGCCGCCATCATTTCGACCGTCTCGACCGGGTACTTGCCGGCCGCAGTCTCGGCCGACGCCATCACCGCATCGGTGCCGTCGAGCACGGCGTTGGCCACGTCGGACACTTCGGCACGGGTCGGCACGGCGTTCTGGATCATCGACTCCATCATCTGGGTCGCGGTGATCACCAGCTTGTTGGACGCGCGAGCCATGCGGATCATGCGCTTCTGCAGCGCAGGCACGGCAGCATTGCCGACTTCGACCGCGAGGTCGCCGCGCGCCACCATGATGCCGTCCGACGCGTCGACGATTTCCTGCAGCAGCGGAATCGCTTCGGCGCGCTCGATCTTGGCGATCATCTGCGGCTTCTTGCCCAGCGGCTCGCCGGCAATGGTGGCCAGCTGGCGCGCCATCGCCATGTCGGTCGCATTCTTCGGGAAGGACACGGCAATGTAGTCGGCGCCGAGCTGCATCGCCGTCTTGATGTCTTCCATGTCCTTGGAGGTCAGCGCCGGCGCGGACAGCCCGCCGCCCTGCTTGTTGATGCCCTTGTTGTTGGACAGCTCGCCGCCGATCTTGACCACCGTGTGGATCTCGCTGCCGAGCACGCGCTCGACGCCAAGCACGATCAGGCCGTCGTTGAGCAGCAGTACATCGCCCGGCTTCAGGTCGCGCGGCAGTTCCTTGTAGTCGAGGCCGACGCGCTGCTGGTCGCCCAGCTCGCAGTTGGCGTCAAGGATGAAGGCTTCACCCTTGATGAGCTCGATCTTGCCGTCCCTGAATTTGCCGACGCGGATCTTCGGGCCCTGCAGGTCGGCCATGATCGCCACTTCACGGCCGCAAGCGGCCGCAGCATCGCGCACCATCTGCGCGCGCGCGACATGGTCTTCGGCTTTGCCATGCGAGAAGTTCAGGCGCACGACATCGACGCCGGCCGCGATCATCCGTTGCAGCACTTCCGGCGTGCTGGACGCGGGGCCTATGGTGGCAACGATTTTCGTGGCGCGTGGCTTCATGGAGGGTCCGGTCTTCGCTGGGGCATCGCTGCCCCGGGGGTTGGCGAATGCGCCGCTTACGCTGCGCGCTGTTCCAGTACCTCGACCGCCGGCAGCACTTTACCCTCGAGGAATTCGAGGAAGGCGCCACCGCCGGTGGAGATGTAGCCGACCTTGTCGGCGATGTCGTACTTGGCAATGGCCGCCAGCGTATCGCCGCCGCCTGCAATCGAGAAACCTCTGGATTCAGCGATGGCCATGGCCAGCGTCTTGGTGCCGTTGCCGAACTGGTCGAATTCGAACACGCCAACCGGGCCGTTCCAGACGATGGTGCCGGCGTCCAGCAGCTGTGCTGCCAATACCTTGGCCGTCTCGGGGCCGATGTCGAGGATCATGTCGTCGGCTTCGACGTCGGCCACCTTTTTCACGGTTGCCACAGCGGTCGCGGAAAACTCTTTCGCGCACACCACGTCCGACGGAATCGGCACCGAGGCGCCGCGCTTGGCCATGATGTCGATGATGGCCTTGGCTTCATCGAGCAGGTCCAGCTCGGCCAGCGACTTGCCGATGTTCAGGCCGGCAGCCAGCATGAAGGTGTTGGCGATGCCGCCACCGACGATCAGGCGATCGACCTTGTCGGCCAGCGATTTCAGGATGGTCAGTTTGGTCGACACTTTCGAGCCGGCGACGATGGCCGCCAGCGGACGGGCCGGCTGGCCAAGCGCCTTGCCCAATGCGTCGAGTTCGGCGGCCAGCAGCGGGCCGGCGCAGGCCACGGGCGCGAATTTCGCGATGCCGTGCGTGGTCGCTTCGGCGCGGTGCGCGGTGCCGAAGGCGTCATTCACATAGACGTCGCACAGCTTGGCCATCTTCTGCGCCAGCTCGTCATTGTTCTTTTTCTCGCCCTTGTTCACGCGGCAGTTCTCGAGCAGCACGACTTCGCCGGCGGCAACGTCGACGCCATCGACCCAGTTGGCCTTCAGCGGCACCGGCTTGCCGAGCAGTTCGGACAGGCGGGTGGCGATCGGTGCCAGCGAATCTTCAGGCTTGAACTCGCCTTCGGTCGGGCGACCCAGATGGGACGTGACCATCACGGCGGCACCGGCGTCGAGCGCCAGCTGGATGGCCGGGACGGACGCGCGAATGCGCGTATCTTCGGTGATCTTGCCTGCATCATCCTGCGGCACGTTGAGGTCGGCACGGATGAAAACGCGCTTGCCGCGCAGCTGGCCAGCGGCGGCCAGGTCACTCAGACGTTTGAATTGCATGATGAGCAGATAGCTAACGGATTGAAAACCCGCTATTTTACCCGAGTAGCCGCTGGACAAATGGCGTTTCATGCCAAGCCAGCGCAGCTGTGCGACGGGGGCGCGGCACAGGATCCGGAGTCTCCGGTCGCAGTTATCAAGCTGCTAAAGCCGGCGGTCTTGGCTGATCTGTGCTGCTCTGAGGCACCCGCCCTTGGACCGTTGTCAGTCAGGCATTGGAACAGGCATCAGCCCAGCAGCCGCAGCACCGTAAAGACCGCCATGCCGAAGGCCAGCGTGGCCAGCAGGTGCCGGGTCCACAGGAAGAAGACAGTCGCGGCGACGGCGGCCAGCAGCCGGATATTGGTCCACGGCGTGACGAAGGCGCCATTCAGCATCAACAGATCAGGCGCGAGGATGGCCGACAGCGCTACCGCCGGCACATAGGTCAGCGCCTGCTGCACCCAGCCCGGCATCTTCGAAGCGCCACGATGCATGAAGAAGAAGCTGCGCGTCACCACGGTGGTGACCGCCATCAGCCCCATCAGCAGACCATACTCGAGCGCACTCATGCGGCTTCCCCTTTGTCTGTATTGACCGGCTTGAGCAACAAGCGCTCGGCAACCATCGCCGCGCCGATGCCGGCGACGGTGGCAACCAGCAGTCCGCTACGGTAAGGCCAGCCGGCCGTCAGCACCGAGACCACCGATGCGACGATCACGCCTGCCAGCGTCGGACGGCCGCGCACCAGCGGTATGGTGATCGCCAGCAGCGCCAGCGTGCCCGCAAAACCGATGCCCCAGTTGGGCGGGATCTGGCTGGCCAGCAGGATGCCGGCGATCGTGCCGAGCTGCCATGCCCACCAGTTCGGGATCACCAGCCCGCGGAAAAAGCCGACCTTGCCGGCCGGCTTTGCCACGGTATGGGACGGGAAACGCTGCGGGAAGAAGGCCATCACCAGGTCGACATTCAGGTAGCCGTACCACAGACGTTTCGGCCAGCGCAGATGGGAAAAATGCGGACCGATGACGGCGCTGAAGATCACGAAGCGCAGGTTGACCATCAGCGCCGTGAACACGATGACCCAGATTGGCACGCCAGCCGCGATCAGCGGCAATGCCGCCAGTTGCGCCGAGCCCGCGTAGACGATGAAGGTCATCGCCAGCGCCTGCCACAGCGCCAGCCCGGACTGCACCATCGCCATGCCGGTCACCAGGCCCCACGCGAACAGGCCGGGCATGGTCTGCGCGCTGACGCGCACCGCATCCCAGAAGGCGCTCTTGTCGCGTTCAGCCAGTTCGGCGGGCGTGTAGTTCATCGAATAAAAAACGGGGGAAAGAGTGGCGTCCGTAGCAAATGGACAAGGCAATATTCTACCGAGCAAGCCGCCGGGACGATTGAATCCGCTAAAATCCACCCTTTGCAACAAATAAGCACGGGAGATTCGACATGTCCATGGCCGACCGCGACGGCAAGATCTGGAAAGATGGCCAACTGGTTGATTGGCGCGAAGCCAACCTTCATATGCTCACCCACAGCCTGCACTATGGCATGGCCGTGTTCGAGGGCGTACGCGCCTACAAGACCGTCGATGGCACCGCGATCTTCCGCCTGAAGGAACATACGCAGCGCCTGTTCAACTCGGCCAAGATTTTCCAGATGGCCGTGCCTTTCGACTTCGACACCATCGTCGAAGCGCAAAAGGAGGTGGTGCGCGCCAACAAGCTCGAATCCTGCTACCTGCGTCCGCTGATCTGGATCGGCTCGGAAAAGATGGGCGTGTCCGCACGCGGCAACACCATCCATGTCGGCATCGCCGCATGGCCGTGGGGCGCCTACCTCGGTGAAGATGGCCTGGCACGCGGCATCCGCGTCAAGACCTCGTCGTTCACCCGCCACCATGTGAACGTGTCGATGGTGCGCGCCAAGGCCAGCGGCTATTACATCAACTCCATCCTGGCCAACCAGGAAGTGACCGCCGAAGGCTACGACGAAGCGCTGCTGCTGGATACCGACGGCTATGTGTCCGAAGGTGCCGGCGAGAACGTGTTCATCGTCAAGAACGGCAAGATCTACACGCCGGACCTGGCCAGCTGCCTGGACGGCATCACCCGCGACTCCGTGCTGACCATGGCGCGCGACCTCGGCATCGACATCATCGAGAAGCGCATCACCCGCGACGAGATGTACTGCGCCGACGAAGCTTTCTTCACCGGCACTGCCGCTGAAGTGACGCCTATCCGTGAACTGGACAACCGCCAGATCGGTAGCGGCAGCCGCGGCCCGGTGACCGAGAAGCTGCAGTCGCTGTTCTTCGACGTCGTTGGCGGCAAGGCAGAAAAGTACAAGCACTGGCTGACCAAGGTTTAAGCTTCATCGCCACGTCACAAGCACTATCAAGCAGCATCCAGCAAGGGAGAAGGAAGACGCCATGAGCCAGCACGTGCCCGCCATCGAGCTCGATAGCAAGGACTTGCCCGCGCATTGCCCCAACAACGCAATGCCGGTCTGGTCCTCTCATCCGCGCGTCTTTCTCGACTTTGCTGCCAACGGCGAGGCGAAATGCCCGTATTGCGGCACGATCTACAAGCTCAAGCCGGGCGCCTCGGCCGGATCGCATTAATCCCGATCGACACGACCCTGCAATGCCCATCGTTACCAAGACCCTCGCCAGCGCCGAAGACGTAGAGCATGCGTTCTATGACGCGATTGCCCGCGCCGACCTCGAAGGCCTGATGGCGCTGTGGGCCGATGACGAAGAAATCGCCTGCATCCATCCGGGCGCACCGCGCCTGCAGGGGCATGCGGCGATCCGCGAATCGTGGGAATTGATCTTCGAACGCGGCCCGGTGCACATCCGTCCGCGCCACTTGCACGTCACGCACAACATGATGTGCGCCGTGCACAGCGTGGTCGAAGACGTGAAGCGCCCCGACGATCCCGACTGGCAGGAAGCGCATATCCTGGCCACCAATGTCTACCTGAAGACGCCGCAGGGCTGGCGCATGGTGCTGCACCATTCGTCGATCGCCCCGGGCCGGCCCGCCGAAGAGGCGCTCGCCGCTGCCGGCATCCTGCACTGATACGCCGGCATGCGATCGACGCAGCATCCTGATCGCCTTGCCTGTCCGATCCGACTGATCGACACGAGTGATAGCCATGGGTGACCAACATGAGTGACTATCGCGCTCCGCTCTGGCTGCCGGGCGGCCACCTGCAGACCATCTACCCGGCCAAGCTCATCAACACGCCCGAGGTGACGCTGGCGCGCGAGCGCTGGGACACGCCGGACGGCGATTTCATCGACGTCGATTTCGTCGAAGGCCTGCCGGGCAAGCCCATGCTGGTGCTGTTTCACGGGCTCGAAGGCTCGTCATCCAGCCACTATGCGCGCGCGATCCTGTCGTACATCGAAGCGCTCGGCTGGTCGGGCGCCGTGCCGCACTTCCGCGGCTGCTCCGGCGAAATCAACCGCGCGCCGCGCTTCTATCATTCGGGCGATGCCGATGAAGTGGGCTGGATACTGCAGCGCATGGCGCGGCATCCGCTGGCGCGCAATGCGTCGAACTTCTTCGCGGCCGGCGTCTCGCTGGGCGGCAATGCACTGCTGCGCTGGCTGGGCAGTTATGCCGAAGACAGTGGTTTCGTCGACGCGGCCTGCGCAATCTCGGCACCGCTGGATCTGACGGCCGGCGGCGCGGCACTCGGGTCAGGCGTCAACATGATCTACACGCGCGTATTCCTGAACACGCTCAAACCCAAGTGCCTGGCCAAGCTGGAACAGTACCCCGGCCTGTTCGACCGCGACCGCATGCTGGCCGCGCGCGATCTGTACGAGTTCGACAATGTGGTGACGGCTCCGCTGCATGGCTTTCGCAATACCGATGACTACTGGCACCGCGCCAGCGCCCGCCATGTGCTGCGCGACATCACGGTGCCGACCCTGGTGCTGAATGCACGCAACGACCCCTTCCTGCCCGGCCGCCATTTGCCGCGCAAGGCCTCAACTTCGGTGATCCTCGAATACCCGTCGCAAGGCGGGCATGTGGGCTTCGCCACCGGCCGCCCGCCCGGCGCACTGAACTGGTTGCCGCGCCGGCTGGTGCGCTTCCTGTCAGAGCAGGTGCGGCTGAAGCAGGACACCGACGCCGCAGCCTGATACGCTCGCGCCTATGGATGAGATTGTCCGACAGGCGATGGCCAAATGGCCTAGCGTTCCCCATTGCTATGGCTGGCTCGCACTCGATGCACGCGGCGCTTTCCGCATGCGCGACGAGGCCGCACAGGCAGCGCATGCACCGGGCGACGTGATCCGTCACCCGGCACTGCTGTCCTTCATTTACCGGAATTACCTTTGCGACGAACGCGGCTGCTGGTATTTCCAGAACGGCCCGCAACGCGTCTATGTGGAACTGGAAGCCACACCCTTTATCGCCCGCACCGACCCCGTGCAGGGTTTCGTCACGCATGATGGCGAGGTGCTGTCCCCCATCGAACAGGCATGGATGACCGAAGAAGGCCGGCTGGTGTTGCGGGCTGGCGAAAAGCTGGCGATGGTGGACGATCGCGACCTCGGCGACTGCCTGTCATTGCTACGAATGGAAGGCGGACTGATCGAAGATATCGTGCTGATGGACTGGCTGGCCGATCCGCGCGGCGAATTGCAACTGGCGATCGAGCGTCACTTGCTGCCGGTACAGCCGCTCAGGTCGGCCGACCTGGAACAACTGGGCTTCGTCGCACATCCGTCGCATCTGCCGCACTGAGTGGCTTGCACCTACCGGCTTGCGGGTACCTCAGCGCTTGCCCTGCTGCTGTTTCATCACATCGCGCCAGATGGCCTGCAATTCGCGCTCACGTGCATCGATCACGGCCTGGTCATAGAACGACGCATCCGACGAGCCGCGCGCAATGCGCAATTGCTCGAGTGCCGCAGGCAGCGCACCCGACAAGGCGTAATACTCGGCCAGCGCCATGTGCTGCAGCGCCTTTTTGCCCAGCTCCGCATAAGCACGCGCCAGCGCCCGCTGCACGCCCGCATCCTGTCGGTACAACTGCGCCTGGTCGCGCAGGAAGGCCACGGCGGCTTCCTTGTCGCCCTTGGCCAGCAGGCAATCGGCGTACTGCATCGCCATCGCGCGCGACAACGGGAAACGCAGCCGTGCCTCGCTGGCAATGGCGAAGGCGCCATTGGCATCGCGGGCCGCCAGCTTCTGATCAATCTGCAGGCTGCGAATGACCGAGGTTTCCGGCAAGGCCGGCTTGCGCTGCACCTCGGCCTCGATCTCTTCCAGCAAACCCTTCGCTCGCGCACTGTCGGACTGCCGCAGCGCGATCATGGCCAGTCCGTATTTCGCACCCAGCACCTGCATGCGCGTGCCCTGGCGCAGCTGTTCATTGAAGACGGTGGTCGCATCGCGCCAGCCCTGCGGCGTGTCATCCTGCAGCACGCGCAGGCGCGCCTTGATCAGCACGAAGTCCAGGCTATCGGCGCGCTGTCGGTAGGGCAGATTGCGGATGCGCGCCTCGATGTCGGCAATGCGCTCGGTGGTCAGCGGATGGGTGCGCAGGTAAGACGGCACGTTGTCGTTACGGCTGCGGCTGGCCGCTTGCAGGCGGCCGAAGAAGTTCACCATGCCATTGACTTCAAAGCCGGAGCCATTGAGCAGCGACAGGCCCAGGCGGTCGGCCTCGCGTTCGGCATCGCGGCCGAAGCTGAGTTGCCGGGAGGCTGCGATGCCGGTGCCGCTCATCATCGCCGCGCTCGCGAGGTCAGGACTGGTGCGCGCGGCCAGCAAGCCGACCAGCAAGCCAGCCAGCGGCAACAGCGCATCCTGCTTCTGGTTGCCGATCATGCGCGCGATATGCCGCTGCGATACGTGGCCGATCTCGTGAGCGAGCACCGATGCCAGTTCCGATTCCGATTGCGCAGCCAGCACCAGGCCGGTATGCACGCCGATGAAACCGCCGGGCAGCGCGAACGCATTCAATGACGGATCACGTACGGCAAAGAAAAAGAAATCGTAGCCCGCATCACCGCGCGCTTCCGGGCTGGACGCCAGCAAGACGCCGCCGAACTGGTTCAGGAAATCGAGCGTGACGCTATCGTCGAGGTAATCGCGGTCGCGCCGTATGCTGGTCATGATCTGCTCGCCCAGCTTGCGCTCCATCAGCGGCGACAACTCTTCGCCATCGGTGCCGCCAAGGTTGGGCAAGGCTTGCGCATGCAGCGCTGCCGGCGCCAGCAGCGCAGGCATGGACAAGGCCAGGACGCCGGCAGCCAGCAAGCGTCGCAATGGCGAAGCCAGGCGCGACAGTAAAGGCACTGAAGGCCGTTGGCAGGCGTGGAAAGTCATGGTGCTATGATACCCGCAACCCGACGCGGCCAATGCCGCTTCACAACCGTTTACAAAGCGCAATTCGAGCGCAACAAGCAGAGCGCAATGAGCCAGAAGAAAGACACGAACGCAACGCCGGCAACCAGCAACGATAACGGCGGCCTGACCCATTTCGACGCGGGCGGCCAGGCCCACATGGTCGACGTCGGCGCCAAGAACGATACCCATCGCGTCGCCATTGCCAAGGGCATCATCCGCATGAAGCCTACGACGCTGGCGATCGTGATGGGGGGCACCGCGAAAAAAGGCGACGTGATCGGCATCGCGCGCATCGCCGCCATCATGGCAGCCAAGCGCACCAGCGACCTGATCCCGCTGTGCCATCCGCTGGCGCTGACGCGTGTTGCCGTCGAGTTCACCGTCAATGAAGACGACTCCAGCATCATGTGCAATGCGCAGGTCGAGACGCTGGGCAAGACCGGCGTCGAGATGGAAGCACTGACCGCCGTGCAGGTGGGCCTGCTGACCATCTATGACATGTGCAAGGCCGTGGACAAAACCATGGTGATGTCCGACATCCGCGTGATGGAAAAGCACGGCGGCAAGTCGGGCAGCTGGAAAGTCGAGTAATCGGCGCCGGCAGGCGCTCCTGTCCCTGCAGGCGCTCGCGCGCCCGCGACTGAACCCTTGAACGGAAGTCGGCCGATAACCTCCGGGTTCCGTCGTCAAAACCTGAACGACACTTGCAATCGATGCGGAACCATAGGCAACTGGCATCACCCAATCGATTGGCAGGATCAGATCACAGGTGGAGCCCATGGGCCAAGCTATCGGCGGTCCGACATCGCTTGACCCGACGAAAGAGCCGCGACTGGTGCTGGCAAGCGACTTGACGGTCGTCGGCGTGACCGAGGCTTTCCTGGCGGCGTGGTCATTGAAGCGTGACGAGGTGATCGGCCGCCCGGTCTTCGAGGTCTTTCCCGACAAGAGCGCCGACGCAACCGGCTCGGCGCAAACACATGATCTGGCCGGACAGTCGCAAGCGAACAAGACCTTGCCATTCAGTGAATCATGTTTTCACCTCGCGCTGGAAGCGGCCGGCGATGGTGTATGGGATTGGTACATACCAGAGAACCGGTTTCTGTTTTCCGCGCGTGGCCGGGCCATACTCGGGTATGAAGAAAACGAGATAGGCACACGGCTGGACGACTGGCTGGCCATTACCCACGTCGAAGATCAGGAGCGGATCAAGGCAAACACCATGGCTTGCCTGAAGGGGCGCCTGCCGTTTTTCTCTGCCGAATACCGGGTGCGCTGCAAGGACGGCAGCTGGAAATGGCTGCTGTCGCGTGGCGCCGTGGTCCAGCGCGATGATCAGGGCATAGCGATCCGGATGGTTGGGACGACGATCGATATTTCAGCGGAACAGGAAACTCTGCGGCGTGCCAATTTCGATTCGCTGACCCGCCTGCCCAATCGCAATCTGTTCCGTGACAGGCTGGGCAAGGAGGTGGTGGGTGCCCGGCGCAGCGGCAAGTCGTTCGCTTTGCTGTTTCTCGACCTCGACCGCTTCAAGGAAGTCAACGACCTGCTCGGCCACAATGCCGGCGACCAGCTGCTACGCCAGTGTGCTGACCGTATCTGCGCTTGCGTACGCGCTGCCGATACGGTGGCGCGCCTGGGCGGGGATGAATTCACGGTCATCCTCAACGACCTTCAAGGCAAGGCTCATGTCGAGGATGTCGCGCAAAAAATCCTCGACGAGCTTGCGCGCCCATTCCAGCTCGGTGCGGCACAAGTCCACATATCGGGAAGCATAGGCATCACGCTGTACCCGCAAGACGGCAGCGATTCGGAACGCCTGGTGCAAAATGCCGATCAGGCCATGTATGTGGCCAAGAATGCCGGTCGCAACCAGTTCCATTTCTTTACGCGCGCGATGCAAGAGCAGGCGTGGCACCGCCTCACGATGATGGACGACTTGCGTAGCGCGCTGCCGCGCGGCGAAATGCGGCTGCACTTCCAGCCCGTCGTGGACCTGGCCAGCGGAGAAGTCGTGAAAAGCGAAGCTCTGCTGCGCTGGCAGCATCCGCGCCGAGGCTTGTTGCCGCCGTCGGAATTCATCGCACTCGCCGAAGAGACGGGCATGATCCATGAGATCGGGCATTGGGCATTCACGCAATCGCTGGTCTGGTCCAAACGCTGGAACGCGCTGACCGGCGCGCCCTTCCAGATCAGCGTCAATGCCTCGCCTATCCAGTTCATGCAGCACAAGCGGGCAATGAACTGGGGGCGCGAGCTGAGCGAATTCGGCGTAGCCTCCAGCAGCATTTCGGTCGAGATCACGGAAAGCGTGTTGTTCAACACGTCGGCGGCCACCGAGCAGCATTTGCTGGAGATGCGCGATGCGGGCATCCAGGTCGCGATCGACGATTTCGGCACCGGGTATTCATCGATGGCCTACCTGAAAAAATTCGACGTCGACTACCTCAAGATCGACCAATCCTTCGTGAGCGGCACGGCTTCGCCCAACAGCAGCCGGACCATTGCGGAAACCATCATCGTGATGGCGCACAAGCTCGGCCTGCAGGTCATCGCCGAAGGCATAGAAACACCGGAACAGCGCGACTGGCTGCGGCAGGTCGGTTGCGATTTTGGACAGGGATTCCTGTTTTCCCGGCCGGTGCCGCCGGAAGACTTTGAACGGCTGCTGCACTGTCGGTCTTAGTCACCGTGAAATCCTGATACCGATTCGGTATCGGCAATCCGGGACAAAGGCGTTTGATCGCCCCGCTCGGGTTTTTTGGACTCATCGGGCAAGCGTTACAAGACCTTTGCCGGTGGCTGCGCGCCCTACCTGAATGACGCGCCGATCACCTGTCAATGCCGGTCGTTGATGAAGATGTCAGCGATGGACTCGGCATTCAACAGCGCTTCTGACCAGGCTTCCAGTTCTGTACCCGATGCCCTGTCCAATCGCTCCTGCACCCATGCCGGCAGTTCGCCGAAGCGATGCGTCAATTGCCGAGCGATCAGGAGGACCTGGCCTTGCCGCAATCCTTGTTCCTTACCTTGCTCCTTCCCCTGCTCCCTCCCCTGCTGAATTCCTTGCTGCATTCCTTGCTGCAAGCCCTTCTCAAATCCTTTTTCGATGCCGATACGCTCGACAGAACTGATGTAAGACATTTTCGTGTTCTCCTCCAAAGCTTCCAGTCCCTGCCACAAACGATCATCCAATTCCTTGGGCAGCCGCATCATCCAGTCCAGCACATTGAACAAATCAACGACCTGCTGCTGGCCCCAATCACGTCGATACAAACCTCGCACCAACTCCCATTTGGCTGAATATCTGGCATCCATGTCCCCGCGAGTGGCACGCGTCGCCAGATGCGCCAGGGTCACCACGGCAAACGGATTGCGGCTGTCGTGCAGGGCAGCCTCGTGACCCGCCCAGTCGGTCAGCTTGGAAACCGGAAAATGGATGCCAGTCCTGCAGCCCAGCACCTGGCAGGAAAATGACTCCGGGCGCCAGTCCATTCGATCATCGGCCAACACAGCAAAGCTTGCGATGGGCTTTCGATAGCGATCATAGAGCCGGTAGTTGTAGATGAACATGCGCTCGGCAAATCCATCCTGTACATCGCCCTGCACTTCGACATGGATGTAGAGCCAGTCTTCTGCTCCTCCGATCCGCGTCAGCTTGACGAGTTTGTCGACCAGGCGCCGGCCTAGCTCGGCATCATGCACGGCCGCCCGCAGCTCTTGATCCAGGAAGACGACTGGCCGAGTCCAATCAACTTCGGCATGTGCATGCGGAAAGAAGAAATGCAGAAAATCGGCGAAATACCTTTCGATCGCGTCCTTCCAGGGACTGTCATAGTCATCCGCCACACAGGTCTCCGCCTCCGCACTGGCAAGGCTTGCCAGACGAGCGAATCATCACTGTTTATCGGTGGGATGATGCCCGGCCCGAACAAGCCAAGCGGTTGATCTTGTCGCTTCGTCAGTGGATTGCGCAAATGTGTTGTGCAAGCGCCTGATGTGACCGTGGACTTCATGGCGGATCGCGTGTGTGGCTTGCTGCCCTGATCAACCCTCGGTGTGAGACGTCGAGCTTTCGCGCCGTCGCTGGTCGCGCTCCAGGCTTTCGAACAAGGCTTGCACATTGCCTTCGCCGAAGCCCTCATCGGCCTTGCGCTGGATGAATTCGAAGAACACCGGACCGAGCAAAGGTTGGGAGAAAATCTGCAGCAGCAGGCGCTTGTCGCCGTGTGCGGTATCACCGTCCAGCAAGATGCCGCGCACCTTCAATGCGTCAACCGGCTCGCCATGACCGGGCAGCCGACGTTCCAGCATCTCGTAATAGCTATCCGGCGGCGCGCTCATCAAGGGCACGCCGGCTTCTTTCAGCGCATCGACGCTGGCCAGCAAATCGTCCGTCAGCAAGGCGATGTGCTGTATGCCTTCGCCATTGAATTTCATCAGGAAGTCTTCGATCTGCCCGTTACCTTGTCCCGCCTCTTCATTCAGCGGGATGCGAATCTGTCCATCGGGCGCCGTCATTGCCCGGCTCTTCATCGCCGAATGTCCGCCACGGATGTTGAAATAACGCAGGTCGCGGAAATTGAACAGGCGCTCGTAGTAACTGCCCCAGTACGCAATGCGTCCCTGGTACACGTTATGGGTCAGGTGATCGATCCGGTACAAGCCATGGCCGCGCGGATGACGATCGACACCGGCGATGAATTCGAAGTCGATGTCATAGATACTGCGCCCCTCGTCAAAGCGATCGATCAGGTACAGCGGTGCGCCACCGATGCCACGGATTGCCGGCAAGCGCAATTCCATTGGCCCGGTCGGAATGTCGATGGACTGTGCGCCCAGTTCCAGCGCGCGCGCATAGGCATGGTGCGAATCACGAACGCGGAAAGCGAGCGCGCAGGCACTCGGCCCGTGCTCGGCCGCAAAATAAGCGGCCGGGCTTTTCGGTTCGCGGTTGACGATGAAATTGATGCCGCCCTGCCGGTACAGCAGCACATCCTTGCTGCGGTGGCGGGCCGCCAGTGAAAACCCCATGCGTTCGAACAGGGGCTCGATCAGGCCGGGCGGCGGCGACGCGAATTCGACGAACTCGAAGCCGCACAGACCCATCGGGTTATCGTGCAGGTTCATCATGGCAGGCCTCCGAAAGGCTGATACCTGCGATGATAATCCAGCCGCGCGGCGCTGCAAGCAGCTTGTTGGGTATGACACCCGGCACACGGGGTCGGGCTGATGCCAGACTGATTCCGCGCTGCGTTCAGCGCACCGCCATGAAACTCAGTGATTGACCAGCTTGGCCGGCAACCGCAGCACGAGTACGACGGCGATCAGCAAGATGCCGGCAAACAGGATCAGCGCATCCTGCGAATTGCCGGTGATGTCGGTGATCAATCCCACTACCGACGTGCTGACCATGCCGCCGACATTGCCCAGCGAATTGATCAGCGCCAGGCCGGCGGCAGCAGCGGCGCCGCTGAGGAAGGTGGGTGGCACGCTCCAGAATGCAGCCTGCGTGGTCGATGCGGCGGCAGCGGCGACGGTGAGGATCAGCATCGTCAGCGCGAGGCTGTCGAAATGCATCCAGCTCAGTGCCAGGCCGACAGCCGTGATGAAGCACGGCACGGCAGTATGCCAGCGACGCTCGCGCAGGCGATCAGCGCGGGCGTTGTTCCAGATCGACGTCACGATCGCGGCGAAATACGGAATAGCGGTGAGCCAGCCGATTTGCACCGGGTCGCTGATGCCATGCTGCTTGATCAGCGTTGGCAGCCAGAAGATCAGTACATAGACCGAACTGACGATGCAGAAATAGGCAACGCTCAGCTGCCACACCAGCGGGCTCTTGAACGCGCTCGCAAAACCCGAATGCGCCTGATTGCGCTCGGCCTCTTGCGCGAGATCGGCCTCGACCATCGCAGCTTCCTGCGCATCGAGCCAGTGTGCATCGGACGGACGATCGGCCAGCATCTTCAGCACGGCAATGCCCAGCAGCACCGAAGGAATGGTTTCGATCAGGAACAGCCACTGCCAGCCATACATGCCTGCGGTACCGGCGAACGACTTCAGGATCAGCCCCGACAGCGGCCCGCCGATCACGCTCGACAGCGGCACGGCAGCCAGCAGCAATGCCAGCACGCGGCCGCGACGCGCAGACGGGAACCAGCAGGACAGGAAGTACATCACGCCCGGGATAAAGCCGGCCTCGGCCACGCCCAGCAAAAAGCGCAGCACATAGAACTGCATCGGCGTACTGACAAAGGCCATTGCCGCGCCGATGATGCCCCAGGTGATCATGATGCGGGCGATCCAGACGCGCGCACCTATCTTGTGCAGCAGCACGTTGCTCGGCACCTCGAACAGGAAGTAACCGAAGAAGAAGATGCCGGCGCCGAAACCATAGACGGTGTTGCTGAAGCCGAGATCGTCGAGCATGGTCAGCTTGGCAAAACCGACGTTCACGCGATCGAGGTAAGCCGCGACGAGGCACAGGCACAGCAGCGGCATGAAGCGCAGCATCGCCTTGCGGTATACCGCGTCACGTGCGGGATCGGCGCTCATGGCGCTGGTGGTCATCTCAGGGGTCATGCTTGTTTCCGGTCAGGTGGGTACGGTGCACGCGCTGCAAGCCCGTGCACGGCGTGAACGGGGTACTGCGCGCACTCGGCGCACTCGGCACACTCGAAGAGCATTCGCCGAACGCGCTTGATACACGCGCCCTGCGGATGGGTCATGCCGCGCTTCAGTGCGCTATCAAGTGCGCCTTTTTTATGCGCTTTTCAGTACGCGTATCAGTACGCGTATTTCGCGATGGCGTCCTCGTTCCATTCGATGCCGTTGCCCGGACGATCCGGCACGATCGCATGGCCATCGACGACTTCGAAAGGCTGCGCGATGATGGGGTTGCCCCAGTCGCGGTATTCGAGCCAGTCCGCCGATTCGGACGCGCGCAGCAGGTGTGCCGAGACTTCCGGATACAGGTGGCTCGACAGCGGCAGGCCGGCCGCTCCGGCGATGGCTGCAGCACGCATCCAGCCGGTGACGCCACCGATGCGCATCAGGTCTGGCATATAGAGGTCGGCAGCTTTGGCCTGCACCGCATCGTAGAACGAGCGCGGGCCGTAGATGTTTTCGCCGATCGACACCGGCGTCTTCAGCTCGGCGGCCAGCTGCGCGCTTTGCGCATAGTTGTCGAACACCACCGGCTCCTCGAACCAGTACAGGCCCTGGTCATCGAGCGCATGCATGCGCCAGATCGCCTCTTGTATCGTCTGGCCCTGGTTGAAGTCGCACATCAGCTGGATGTCGTTGCCAATCGCGCCGCGCACCAGTTCCAGCGCCTTCAGGTCATCGGCAATCTTGGCGCGGCCAAGGCGGATCTTGATGGCGCTGAAGTTGCCTTCGGCGACCAGCTCTTCCGCTTCTTTTGCCAGCTTGTCCAGCGGCAGCAGCCACAGGCCATTGGTGTTGTAGGTGCGGATCTTGCCGACGGTACCGCCGAGCAGCTCGGCCAGGGGCAGGCCGGCAGCCTTTGCGAGCGCATCCCAGATCGCCATGTCGAGACCGGCCGCGGCAATCATGCTGACGCCCTGACGACCCAGCAAGTGCAGCGAGCCGATCACGTCGCGGAACATGTCCAGCGGCGCCAACTGGCGGCCCTTGAATTTCTCGGCCATGTCCTCGATCGCCGGGCCGATGTAACGGATGGCGTTCTTCAGGTAAGGCTCGAGGTAGGCGCGTCCGACGATGCCTTCCTTGGTCTTCACATCGATCAGAATGAACGGCCATTCCGGATAGGTACCGACCTTGGCGACGATGGGGCGGCGCATGGGAATCGACACCGTGCGGATGGTGACGCTGTCGAAGGTGAGTTTTTCGATCGCTTTCATGGGCACAAACCTTTGCTTCTTCAAAGCGCAAAGGGTACAGGATCGGGGGGGTTTTTAGTTTCGGATCCGGTAAACCGGGTGTTTTACGGATCCCGGCACGATGGCCTGCCCGCCCATGCCCAAAACAACGGGCGCCGGCAGTGAAGCGGGCACCCGTTATTTGGTGTTCTTGCGAAGACAGCCGGGACTGGCGCGCCCGGCCGCGAGAGGAAGGACTTACCTGACCGGCAGGCCGAACTGCAGCATCGCGCCATTCAGGCCGAGGAAGTTCAGCTGCACGGTGTACTTGTTTTCGAATTCCCAGCCGACGGCCGGGATAATGGCCGGCGAAAAGCCATTGTGATTGAACGGCACCTTGTCTTCATACGGCTCGCGATAGCCATACAGCAGGCCGGCGGTCCATTTCACATACAGCTGTTCCTGGCCGAGCAGGTCGCGGTAAGTCTGGCCCCACGGGTAGAGGTAAACCGAAGGCTGGCCAAAGGAATTGCTGAAGAAAGCCATGCCGGCCAGCGAATGATCTGCGCGTTCGCGTTCCACGCCCACCAGCCACACATGCTTGTGCTCGCCGCTGGGACGGAAATGCTGCGCATACGGCGACAGTATGAAAGCGTACTGGTCGCCTTCTTTCTTGCTCAGGTTGAAGCCATCGCCCCAGTCATACGCCGAGACCGACGATGCCGCTGCCAGGCTGAGCGCCGCAACGGCGGCATGCAACTTCGAACGAGACGTGGCAAACATGGTCATGGCAACCTTGTGGAATACGGTGCGAAAAGAGAAACAAGGGGTAGGAATTCGAACGCGCCGAACAGTAACATTTATTCAAGGTAACTTCAACTAAAATGCCGGTAATTGCTTGATAAATAGATGAAAATGGCGGATCGCGAATTTCGCCCGCCTTCAGATAATGACTGCCTTCTCAAACGCTTCCCCACTGTCCTTCCGTTCCCCGCGCCGCTTGTTCTTTACCGTGCTGGCCCTGACCACCGTACTCAAGGTCTGGCTGGCCATGGCGATTCCGTTTATCGGCGACGAGGCGTATTTCTACCAATGGGGCGCGCACGTCGATTGGGGTGGCTTCTATGACCACCCGCCGATGGCGGGTTGGTGGCTATGGGCCTTGCAGCAAATCTCTTCGCATCCACTGGTGCTGCGCTTGCCTGCGATTGCGCTGTGGATCGTGATCACCTTCGGCATGATGGACTTGCTGCCGCGCATGCAGGCACAGGCGCCCGAACGGCGCTGGCTGCTGGGCAGCCTGTTCCTGCTGCTGCCCTTCAGCTGGGCGCTGAACCTGATCACGACGGATACGCCGCTGATCTTCTTCCTGTTTTTCTCCGGCTATGCCTTCCTGCGCGCAGAGCTGGCCGACGACTACCGCTGGTATGCAGCAGCCGGCGCGCTGCTGGGGCTGGCGCTGCTGTCGAAATACTTTGCCGGCCTGCTCGCGATTGCCTATGCGGTCTACTTGCTGCCGCGCCGCGGCGGCATTCCGCGCCTGCTGGTGGTGGCGCTGTGCGCGCTGCCCTTCATGCTGCTCAACCTCGCATGGAACACCACGCACTGCTGGAACAACATCCTGTTCAACCTGATGAACCGTAACCAGGGTTCACAGTTCTCGCTGGCCACCGTCGGCATCTACGTCGCGATGATGGTGTACCTGGTCACGCCCTGGACCGGCTGGCAGCTGCTGAAGTCACGCGGCTGGCGCGAACATTGGCGGCTGGTGGCGCTGTTTGCGGTGCCGTTCGCGCTGTTCCTGCTGCTGTCGTTCTGGAAGAACATCGGCCTGCACTGGGTGCTGGCTTTCCTGCCTTTCGTCTATCTGCTGGCCGGCCTGCAAATCGGCGATGAACAGCTGGAGCGAGACCACCGCTGGGTGCTGTGGCTGGGCTTGCCGCACCTGGTGGCGCTGGCCGCATTGGCCTACTGGCCGACCGAGCACCTGGGCCACGGGAAAATGCGTTCGGAGATGGTGATGCACCGCGAAGCGCCGGCGCTGGTCGCAACGCTGGAAAAGGACTTGCCGGCCAACGGCGTGCTGATGACGAACTCCTACAGTTCGGCGTCTCTGCTGGCGTATCACGCGAAGCATTATGTGCCGGTGTACGGCATGGGCAGCTTCCATGCGCGTTTCGATGACAACATCACCAATTTCCGCGACCTCGACGGCAAGGCGATCCGCGTGTTCAGCACGCGGCCCATCGATGCCGGCTCGATGACGCCTTACTTCGACAAGGTGGAAATTCGTGAACTGGCTTTCGATGGCGCGACCTACTACGTCGCCGATGGCAGCGGCTTCCGCTTCCAACCTTACTTCGACCAGGTGATCAAGGCGATCACGGCTACCTATTACCGGGTGCCGGCGTGGCTGCCGCTGAAGGGCTGCCGCTTCCTGGAGCAGTACGACCTGATGCCGGCAGGACGCACAGCACCGATGGCGCGATAAACAAAGCTGAAGAAGCACAGCTGAAGGCGCGTAGATGAATGCGCGCTGTGGAGTGCGCGCTGTGGAATATGCGCGGCTATTTGAACGAGTACTTCTTGTGCCCGATATAGCTGGTGAACACCGGCACCATGATGCCCACCGCATGCGCGAGTTCGGGCACATGGCGGGTCAGGCCGGCCAGCGGCAGCAGGTAATACAGCGCCATGCTGATGCCCCAGGTTTGCAGGACGGCCACCACATTCACCAGCGCGAAGATCGCCGCGCTTTTCTGCACTGACTGGCTGCCTTCGCGGAATACGAAGGCGCGCGCCAGCAGGAAGGCCGTGACCATGCCGGTCAGGTAGGCCAGTACCACGGACGTGGAAAAATCCAGCCAGCGGTTGTACAGGATGCGCGAACCGAAGTTCACGCAGGCGGCCAGCCCGCCGGTAATCAGAAAGACGACGAACTGGCGCGACAGGAAATGGCGGATCACGACTGCGCCCCGACTGCAGGCGCCGCGGCCGCGTCCCTGGCCATCTTGCGGCCGAAGCCTATGCTTTCCGAGATGCCACGGTCTTCCGGGTAGTAGTACGAGGTATCGGCGACCCACAGCCCCTGTACCGGCAGCGCGACCGGCGGCAGGCGATCGAGATAGCCCGGCTCGCAGATAGGCTGTGCATGGCGATAGCGGCTGGCACGAATGTCGATGAAGTCCTCATCCGTGAGCGCGGGGTTGATGGCCTGCAGGTAGCGCTTCACCTTCGCGATGAACACCTCGTCGGACTCGGCGAATTTCGGATGCTCGCCGGGCATGTAAAACGGCACGTAGACGATCGCATGCTCCAGCGGCCGCAGGTTCGAATACTCGACCAGTCCCGGGATGTCCATGTCGGGATCGTTCACGTTCAGCCAGAAGTTTTGCGACAGCGGTTTTTTAAGCTTCGCGATCACGCACACGACGGCGATGTTGTGGATGGACGTGAACTTCTGCATCACGTCGGCCGGCAGGTCCGGCATCACGCGCGGCACATAGGGCAGCGGTATCGTGCTGACCACCTTGTCGAAGGCTTCGATGCCGTCGGCCGTCTGCACGCCAGTCACGCGCCCAGCTTCGATCTGCACGCGCTGAACCGGCGTCTTCAGCCGGAAGCTGCCGCCATGCCTTTCGATATCGGCCTTCAGCGCATCGAGCAGCGTACTTGAACCACCATCCAGGTAGCCGAGCTTTTCGCGGAACAGGTCATAGCGCGAACGGCCAATGCGGCGGATGCGGCTCCAGATCCAAGCCGCCGACAGGTTGCTCGAGTAATCGTAGAACTTGTAGTCGAACAGCCGACGCCACAGCACTTCCCATGCCTCGGCCCCGACCCAGCGCTTGATCCAGCCGGTCGCCTCGACATGGTCGAGCGGCTTCCAGTCATTGCGCTTCGTGCTCAGGAAAGCATGCAAGCCATAGCGGAATTTCGCGACCAGGCCCAGGCCCTTGAAGCCAAGCAGTGCGAAGGGATTGCCCCAGGGCTGCATGCGCTTCTGGTACCAGTAGCCCATCTTCGTCTCGACCCAATGCATCTTGCCGGCGATGCCCAGTTCATCCAGCACCTGCAGGAAGGCGGTGTCGGATGTGCAGTGGAAGTGGTAGTAGCGCTCGATCTGCAGCCCGTTGAAATCGAAGCAGGCGGTCATGCCGCCGACACGGTCGTCGGCCTCGAACACCACGGGCCGGTGGCCATCGCGCGCCAGCTGGTAAGCGACGGCCAGCCCCATCGGTCCGGCACCGAGCACGGCGATGCGCTGGCCCGGGTTGTTCGGGTTGTTCGAGTTGTTCGGTTTTACTGCTGCACTCATGCGAATCTGCGCTCTGTAATGACGTTGGTGGCCTGCGGCGTGTCCGCTTTACACCGGGTGATGCATGGCCTCAGAACTCCAGCACGACCCGGCTGTACTGCGGATGCTGGAAAGTCTCGGCAATGGCTTCGGCAAACGGCGTGCAGCGCACCCCGAAGATGCTCGGCCAGTCGATGACTTCGAACTCATCTTTCGCGACCAGCGCCTCCAGCTGCTGCGTCGTGAAGGGCGGATTGCGGTCGAACAGTCCCCACACCCACAGCAGCGCATGGAACAGGCTGTACGGAATCTTCAGGATCAGCGCCTTCGCATCCGTGGCGCGCTTGATCTCGCGGATGATGTCGATGTAATCGACCTTCTCATGCCCGGAGATGTTGAAGATGCCGTCCGGGACGCGCCGCTCTATGCAGCTGATGATGATGTTGCAGAAGTCGCCCACATACAGCGGCTGGCGCATGAAACGGCCATTGCCAGGCACCGGGAACACCGGCATCTTTTGCATGAAGCGCGACAGCCAGCCCAGATGCTTGCGGTCGAACCAGCCAAACATCAGGGTCGGGCGCAGCACCGGGCAGCCTATGCCGCTGTCGAGTACCAGCTGCTCCTGCACCTTCTTCGAATTTGTATAAAAATCGTCAGCCGATGACTCGACCACCGACGAGCTGATATGCACCAGGTAATCGACCTTGCCGTTGCGGATTGCATCGAGGATGTTGATGGTCGAGGTGACGTTGTTGCGCTCGAAGTCTTCGTATTCCGGACCGCCGATCTGCGCCTGCAGCATCACCACCGCACCGGCCTCGCTGAAGTGCCGCGTCCATTCACCGGGTTCGGCAAGGTCTGCATACTCGATGACGATATCCGGGTGCATGCGGCGCAATACCTCGATATTGGCGCGATGCTTGTCGAGTACGACGAGGTTGCGATAGCCGCGCTCCTTGAGCCGCGCGACCAGGTTCTGGCCGACCAGGCCGGCGCCGCCGGGGAGGATGATCTTCTGCTCTTTCATCTGCATGCCGTTCAAATCGCCGTTCAAAATGCCGCTCAGATATCCAGCTTGTTGAAGATGAAGCGCGGCAGGTGACGGATGATCATCATGATCAGCCACCACTTGGCCGGCGTATAAATCACCGGCTTGCCTGCGGCGATGCCATCGACGATGTTTTGCGCAACCTGCTCGACCGGCGCGAGACTGCCGGGCGGCATGTGGGCCGTCATCGGCGTCATCGTCGGTCCCGGCTTGATCAGCACGGGCTTCAGTGCCGAACCGGCGAAGCGGTGCTGCATGCCTTGCACATAGCGGTCGACCATGCCCTTCGCGGCGCCGTACACGTAGTTTTTCTTGCGGCCGCGATCGCCCGACACCGAGCCGATCACCGCGATCGTGCCGCCCGCTTCTGCCATCTGCATCGCAAAGGCTTCGGCAAACAGCACCGGCGACATGCCATTGAGCTGCAACGAATCGCGCGCAGCTTCCAGGTCGCTCTCGCAGTCCGGCTGCGGGCGCAGGCGGCCATGCGCGACCAGCACGATGTCGATCTTTGCGGCGGCCTGCAGCTTCGCTGCCAGCGCCGTGATCGCGGCCGGGTCATGAAAGTCGGCGGCGAGCACCTCGGTGCTGCTGCCGGGGCTGCGCACCTTCAGGTCGTCGGCCACGCGCTGCACGCGCGCGGTATCGCGGCCGACCAGCACGAAGTCGGCCGGCTGCTTCGCCCACAGGCGGGCGCAATGCTCGGCGATGTGCGAGCTGGCGCCGATGATGACGATGCGTTGCCGGGTCATGGCTGGGTTCCGATCATGTTCTATGCAATTGATGCTTCAAAGTGTATGTCAGGAGACGATGCCGCACGAATGCCTCGGCGCCTCATCAGTGTCCCCGAAGCTTCCCATCAGCTTCCCATCAGCTTCCAATCAGCCGCCGCGACATCGCCGAGCTGATGCCCGGGTCACGATGCGGCAGGAATTCATGCAACCGCGGATAGCCGGCCTCGAACAGCACGCGCGGCATGCGCGCATCCTTGGCCGGATACAGCCTGCCGCCGCCTTCGCGAATGATCGCGTCAAGCGACTCGAACAGCTTCAGCGTGCGCTCACCCTGATTCGGGAAATCCAGCGCCAGCGTCACGCCCGGCATCGGGAAGCTCAGCATGCCGGCTGATTCGCGCTTGCCAAAGGTCTTCAGCACGGCAAGGAAAGAACCCATGCCGGCGGCTGCAATCCGATCCAGCAGCGCGCGGATGCCATCGCGCCCGCTGGCGAAGGGCAATACGCACTGGTACTGGTAAAAGCCGCGCGGGCCGTAGATGCGGTTCCAGTCCATCAGCGCATCGAGCGGATGATGGAAGCTTTCGTAATGCTGCACGCTGGTCGCGCGCTGGCGCTTGCTCGCGTAATACAGCGCATTGAAAGGCTTCAGCGACAGCCGGTTCACCAGCGACACCGGCGGCACCAGCGGCACGCGGCGCTCGGCGCGCGGCGGCGGTGCGGGCTGGTCAACCTCGGCGGCATTGGCGCGCATGAAGATGCCGCGACCTTCGCTGTGCAGGCAATCAATCCACGACACCGTGTGCTCCCAGCCAGACTCCGATGCGTCGGCCAGTTCGAAAAATTCATTCAGGTCGCGGTAAGGCAGCGTCTCGACCGTCAACCACGGGCCGGGCATGCGCTTCAACTGCAATTCGACCTCGACGATCACGCCGGTCAGCCCCAGTCCGCCCACGGTCGCGGCAAACATTGGATCGCCGGGCACATGCTCGCGGATGCTGCCGTCGGTGCGCGCCAGCGTGAAACGGCGCACATGGTCACCAAAGCTGCCGGCCACATGATGATTCTTGCCATGGACGTCGTTTGCGATCGCACCGCCGACGGTCACCAGTTGTGTGCCCGGCACCACCGGCAGTGACCAGCCACGCGGAACAAACTGGCGCTGGATGTCGCGCAAAGCTACGCCGGCCTCGCAGCGCAGGATGCCGGTCGCGTCATCGAAAGCCAGGTAATGGTCAAGCGCCGCCGATTTCCACAGCAAGCCGCCCGGGTTCAGGCAGACATCGCCATAGCTGCGGCCGAGGCCGTAGGCCAGACCGGGACGCCCAGCCGAGGCAGCTGCGATTTGCGCCGGCACCTGCGCGCGATCGGACAAGGTCTCGACCGCGTGCTGCGGGGCTTGCAGCCGGCCCCACGCATTCACCTTCACCACACCCAGCCTCGCGAGCCTATCGCCAGCACCAGCAGGAAGGCCGCACCGGCCAGCAGGCTGGCCTTGTCGCGCACCGCAAACAGCAAGGGGTCATCATGCATCTGGCCGCGATGCGCCTTGAACCAGACCCAGCTGACCCAGAACAGCATCACCGGCACCGCGCACCACATGAACTGCGGCGAGCGATACAGCCTGAGCACTGCATCACTGTTGAGGTACAGCGCCAGCACCAGCACCGCCGCGTAGCCGGACGTTACGCCCAGGTTCTGCACCAGCGGCGCATCCGAGGTCAGGTAGCCGCGACCGTGTGCGCGGGCGCTGCCGGCCTGCGCCTGCACATCCAGCTCGGCATAGCGCTTCACGAAGGCCAGCGACAGGAACAGGAACACCGCAAACGCCAGCAGCCAGAACGACAGCGGTATGACGGCTGCCTCTGCGCCAGCGATGATGCGCAATGTGTACAGCATGGCCAGCACCAGACAATCGACGAGCACCAGCCGCTTCAAGCCCCACGAATAAGCGCAGGTCAGCAGGAAATAGCAGGCCAGCCACGCGCTGAAGCCGACACCGACGCTGGACGCGAGCATGAAGGCCAGGGCCAGCAGGACCGGCGCCAGCAAGACGCCATGCAGCACCGGTACGCGGCCGGAGGCAAAGGGACGCGCATGCTTGCGCGGATGGCGGCGGTCGCTGTCGAGGTCGAACAAGTCATTGGCGATATACACCGCCGACGCGCACAGGCTGAAGGCCAGGAAAGCGATCAGCATGGTCAGCAGGAAGGTGGCGTCGGGCACGATGTGCGCTGCCAGTGGCGCGATCACCAGCAGCAGGTTCTTCAGCCACTGGTGCATGCGCAGCATGCGCGGCAGTCCCGCGCCGGTGACGGGGGCGAACACGCGCTCGACATCGGATTGCGCCCGTGCCGCACGCTCGACCGATGCGCCGGCATTGACGACGATTGCGCGGCGCGCGCGCTGCCAGACCTCGAGGTCGGGGCTGGCATTGCCGGCGTAATCAAAGCCGCCGGCACCGAAACGTGCTTCAAGCGCATCGGCCTTGCGGTGGCTGCTGAGGTTGGTGCTGCCATCGCTGGCCATCACCTCGTCAAAAATGCCAAGGTGATCGGCAACGGCCGTCGCAATGCTGCGGTCGGCGGCGGTGCACAGCACCAGCTTGCGGCCGTGCGAATGCTCGGCCTTCAGCCATTGCAGCAAGGGCTGGTTGTAGGGCAGCGACGCGGGATCGAAGGAGGTCAGGCCGGCCAGCTTCTGTTTCAGGTGGGCCTTGCCCTGCGCAAGCCACAGCGGCACCTGCAAGGTCGCCAGCGGGTGTTCGCGCACGGCGCGCAGTGCCGATTCATGCAGCGTGTCCGTCAGGACCAGCGTGCCGTCGAGGTCGACTGCGAGCGGGATGGAAGTCAAAGGCCGGTCCTTGTCAGCGAGGGTGGGCGGGCGTAATGCGCGCGCGTATTGTAATTCAGCCGCCGATGGCCGCCGAGGCCATCGCGCTGCGTGCAAATGCGACAAGGCCGCCGGCCCCTTGCGGGGCGGCGGCCTTGGCGACGACGGGCTGGCGGAGGGTGGCGACGGGGGTGGCTACCCTCTGCCCGGATCAGCGCTGGACCGCGTCGACCACGGCCAGCGCCGTCATGTTGACGATGCGGCGCACCGTCGCCGACGGGGTCAGGATGTGCACCGGACGCGCGCAACCGAGCAGCATCGGGCCGATCGCCACGCCGGCACCGGCGGTCACCTTCAGCAGGTTGTACGCGATGTTGGCGGCGTCGATGTTGGGCAGCACCAGCAGGTTCGCGTCGCCCTTGAGCAGCGTGTCCGGCATGGCCTTCTTCAGTGCTGCGCCGTCGAGCGCGATATCGCCGTGCATCTCGCCGTCCACCTCGAGCTTCGGCGCGCGCTCGCGGATGATCGCCAGCGCCTCGCGCATCTTCAGCGCCGATGCGCTGTTGCTGGTGCCGAAGTTCGAATGCGACAGCAGCGCCGCGCGCGGATGCAGGCCAAAGCGCTTCATCTCTTCGGCCGCCATGATGGTGATCTCGGCGATCTGCTCGGCGGTCGGATTTTCGTTCACGTGCGTGTCGACCAGCACCACCTGGCGGTCCTGCAGCACCAGCGCATTCATCGCCGCGTAGGTGTTGACGCCCGGGCGCTTGCCCAGCACTTCATCCACATAGTGCAGGTGCAGCTCGGTCTGGCCGAAGGTGCCGCAGATCAGGCCATCGGCATCGCCCATGTGGATAGCCATTGCGCCGATCAGCGTATGGCGACGGCGCATTTCCAGCTTGGCCCACTGCTCGGACACGCCCTTGCGGCGGGTCATCGACAGATAGGTCTCCCAGTACGAGCGATAACGTTCGTCGCGTTCCGGGTTGATGATGTCGAAGTCGATTTCCGGACGCAGGCGCAGGCCATAGCGCTGGATGCGCTGTTCGAGCACGGCCGGGCGGCCGATCAGGGTCGGCTTGGCCAGGCCTTCGTCGATCACCACCTGCACCGCGCGCAGCACGCGCTCTTCTTCACCTTCGGCAAAGACGATGCGCTTGCGGCCGGCCGGAGCCTTCTTCGCGATCGCAAACACCGGCTTCATGAAGCTGCCGCTGTGATAGACGAACTGCTGCAGGCGGTCGGTGTAAGCGACCATGTCCTTGATCGGGCGCAGCGCCACGCCGGACTGCTCGGCAGCACGGGCGACGGCCGGCGCGATCTTCAGCATCAGGCGCGGGTCGAAAGGTTTCGGGATCAGGTAGTCCGGGCCGAACGACAGGTTGGTCACGCCATAGGTGGTGGCGACCACATCGGACTGCTCGGCCTGCGCCAGCTCGGCGATCGCATGCACGGCCGCGATTTCCATGCTGCGCGTGATGGTGGTGGCGCCGCAATCGAGCGCGCCACGGAAGATGTACGGGAAGCACAGGACGTTGTTGACCTGGTTCGGATAGTCCGAACGGCCGGTCGCGATGACGGCGTCGTCGCGTACGGCGCGCACTTCTTCAGGAAGAATCTCGGGCGTCGGGTTGGCCAGCGCCAGCACCAGCGGACGCACGGCCATGGACTTGACCATCTCGGGCTTGAGCACGCCACCGGCCGACAGGCCGAGGAAGATGTCGGCGCCGGGAATGACTTCGGCCAGCGTACGCGCCTTGGTGTCTTGCGCGAAGCGTTCCTTGTCCGGGTCCATCAGCTCGGTACGGCCCTTGTAGACCACGCCGGCCAGATCGGTCACGGTGATGTTCTCGATCGGGAAGCCGAGGTCGACGATCAGGTCGAGACAGGCCAGCGCAGCCGCGCCGGCGCCGGAGACCACCAGCTTGCAATGCTTGATGTCCTTGCCGACCACCTTCAGGCCGTTCAGGATCGCGGCGCCGACGATGATCGCGGTGCCATGCTGGTCGTCATGGAAGACCGGAATCTTCATACGGTCGCGCAGCTTGCGCTCGATGTAGAAGCACTCGGGCGCCTTGATGTCCTCGAGGTTCACGCCGCCGAAAGTCGGCTCGAGCGCGGCGATGATGTCGCACAGCTTGTCGGGGTCAGTCTCGTTGACTTCGATGTCGAACACATCGATGCCGGCGAACTTCTTGAACAGCACGCCCTTGCCTTCCATCACCGGCTTCGCGGCCAGCGGACCGATATTGCCCAGGCCCAGCACGGCGGTGCCGTTGGTGATCACGGCGACCAGGTTGCCGCGCGCGGTGTAGCGGAACGCATTTGCCGGGTCGGCTGCGATCTCCTCGCAGGCGGCAGCGACACCCGGCGAGTAGGCCAGCGCCAGATCGCGCTGGTTGGTCAGCTGCTTGGTCGGCGTGACGCTGATTTTGCCGGGGTTGGGGAACTCGTGATACTCGAGAGCGGCCTGGCGAAATTGCTGGCGCAGTTCTTTTTGTGCGTTGTCGGAGTCCATGCTGGAGGGCGGCCGTTCGAAGGCAAGGCGCTTCGCGGCTCTGTGACAGTGGATGAAGAGCACGATTTTAACAGACGCCCCCCTGCCGGATTGGCTGCCGCGTGAGCAAAAGTACCTTGTCCGGCATGCACAAGCGGCGACACCGGCAAAAGGCGCGGGCGCGGCGCGGCATGCGCGGCAAGCGTTGCGCACGTCACGTGCGCTGCGTGCGCTGCCTGCGCGGGTCGGCTTGCAGCAGCCGCTAGCGCGCCCGACCTGCATGCGCGACCCCTGCACGCAATGCGCCAAGGCTGCGCTTGGGTAGAATCGGCACCACGATGAATGAGTTCGAACTGATTGCGCAGTACTTCACCCGCCCGGCGCGCTCCGGTGGCAGCCTGCGGCTGGGAGTCGGCGACGATTGCGCGCTGCTGGATGTGCCGGCCGGCGAGACGCTGGCGATTTCGACCGACATGCTGGTCGAGGGTCGGCATTTCTTTGAAGGAAGCGATCCCGAGGCGCTGGGCCACAAGGCACTGGCCGTCAACCTGTCGGACCTGGCCGCGATGGGCGCTCAACCGCTGGGCTTTTCGCTGGCGCTGGCGCTGCCGGCAGCCGATGCCGGGTGGCTGGCGGGCTTTGCGCACGGCCTGTTCGCGCTGGCCGACGCACATGGCGCACAGCTGATAGGTGGTGATACCACCCGGGGACCGCTGAACATCTGCATCACCGTCTACGGCAGCCTGCCAGCCGACGTCGCCTTGCGGCGCGATGCCGCCCGCCCCGGCGACGAGGTCTGGGTCTCTGGCACGCTGGGAGACGCGCGGCTTGGCCTGGAGGCCTTGCAAGGCAAGCGCCTGCTCGACCGCACGCTGCTGCGCCCGGCCTCGGCACGCCTGCACCGGCCCGAGCCGCGTGTGGGCCTGGGCCTCGCGTTGCGCGGCATCGCGCATGCGGCCATCGATGTGTCGGACGGGCTGATGGGCGACCTTGGCCACATCCTTGAACGCAGCCGGGTCGGTGCCGTGATCGACGCCGATGCGCTTCCCTGCGGCGAGGCCTTGTCCACGCAGGAGGTGGCACTGCGCCGTGAATTCGCGCTCAATGGCGGCGACGACTACGAGCTTTGCTTCACGGCCGCGCCCGATCAGGCAGCTGCGGTACAGGCTGCCGCGCAGGCTTCGGGCGTACGCGTGACCCGTGTGGGAAACATCGTCGCGGGCAATGCGCTGAAAGTCACGGATGGCGATGGCCAGATGCTGGACATTGCCGGACACTCCTTTGACCATTTTTCAGGCTGAACCGACGACAGGAATTTACGAACCTGGGATGCGGCCACCACTCTGCGCCGCACAGACGCGCTCCGCTCCACCGACTTGCGACCACGCGCCCATCACCACACCGAAAGCCAGAACGAAGCCATGCACGATACCGCGCCCGACACCTCTCCCGAACCGATTGCGCCGCGCCCGCCCATGATCCGGCCGCGCGCCAGTTTCATGCTCGCGCATCCGGCCCACCTGCTGGCGCTGGGCTTTGGCAGCGGGCTGTCGCGCGTCGTGCCGGGGACGGTCGGCACACTGTTCGGCTGGTTCAGCTTCCATGTGCTGTCGGCGCGCTGGCCTGCGGTGTTCACGCCGCAACTGTGGGCAGTGCTGGTGGTCGTCGGTTTCGTGATCGGCGTCTGGGCTTGCGAAAAGACGGGCCGCGCACTCGGCGTGCCCGACCATGGCGCGATGGTGTGGGACGAGATCATCGCGATCTGGCTGGTGCTGCTGCTGGTAACGCCCACCAGTTTCGAGGGAGAACTGGCGGCTTTCCTGCTGTTCCGCGCATTCGACATGACCAAACCCCCGCCGATCCGCAATATCGAGCGCCGCTTCAAGGGTGGCTTCGGCGTGATGGTCGATGACATCATCGCCGCGTTTTTCACGCTGCTGGTACTTGCTTTGTGGCGCTACCTGTGAAAACCTGAAGACTCATAACGAGATGCTTCAGGAGGCAGACATGGAGACGGTCGCAGATACCTTGCAGGAACTTGCCGAAGAAGTCGGTCGTGCACTGCAAAAAAAACGCTGGCTGCTGGCTACCGCCGAATCCGTGACCGGCGGCGGCATCTCGCAAGCCATTACCGACATTGCCGGTTCGTCGGAATGGTTTGATTGCGGCTACGTCACCTATTCGAATTCATCAAAGACAGAACTGCTCGATGTGCCTGCCGCGCTGATTGCGCAGCTGGGTGCTGTCAGCGAGGAAGTGGCGGGCGCCATGGCTTCCGGTGCGCTGGCCAATACCGATGCACATATCGCGCTGGCGACGACCGGCATTGCCGGCCCCACGGGCGCGGTGCCCGGCAAGCCAGTGGGTACGGTGTGCTTCGGCTGGGCGCACGGGCATGTGGTCCACACCGAGCGCCACGTATTCAGCGGCGACCGTCATGCCGTACGCATGCAGACGGCCGAACACGCTCTGAAGGGACTGTTGAAGTTTATCGACCGCTTCTGAAGCGATTGATGGCGTCGCGCGTCTCGCGGGCGACGCGTGCCGCAGCCTGATCGAAATCTTCGCCGGCCTGCGGCTTGGCATACAGGATCGCGCGCGAGGAATTGATCATCATGCCGGCGCCGCTGGCGGTCTGGCCGGCATGCACCGTGGCCTCGATGTCGCCGCCTTGCGCGCCAATGCCCGGCACCAGCAGCGGCATGTCGCCGACGATGGCACGCACCTCGGCGATTTCCTTCGGGAAGGTTGCGCCGACCACCAGGCCGCATTGGCCATTGCGATTCCACTTCCGCGACACCAGTTGCGCCACATGCTGGTACAGGGGCTTGCCATCGACTTGCAGGAACTGCAGGTCCGAGCCGCCGGGGTTGGACGTGCGGCACAGCACGATCACGCCGCGATCCTGCCATTCGAGGTAAGGCTCGACCGAATCAAAACCCATGTAAGGGTTCACGGTCACCGCATCAGCGCGGTAACGCTCATAGGCTTCGCGCGCATACTGCTCGGCGGTGGCGCCGATATCGCCGCGCTTGGCGTCAAGCACCAGCGGGATATGCGGGTATTTTTCGCGCAGGTAATTGCAGATGGATTGCAGCTGGTCTTCGGCACCCAGCGCCGCGAAATACGCAATTTGCGGCTTGAACGCACAAGCAAGGTCAGCGGTCGCATCGATGATGGCCTTGCAGAAGGCGAAGATGCTGTCCGGGCGGCCCTTGAGCGCTTCCGGGAATTTGGCGATGTCCGGATCCAGCCCGACGCAGAGCAGGGAATCATTGCGGACGATGGCCGCATTCAGTCGGTCGATGAAATTCACGCGAGTTCCGGTTCCTGATACACAATCCCGCCATTGTACCTGCCGTGTTATCTTCCGCCCCGGTGCTGCTGCGTCCGGCCGGCACCCTCGCCAACCGATTTATCCTCACCCGCACTGCCCCGCGTAATTAGCCATGACCCACCTGAACCGCCGGGACCTGGTCCTGTTGTCCCTGCTGATCCTGTCGTGGGGCGTGAACTGGCCCATCATGAAACTGGGCGTGCGCGATTTCCCGCCGATGACCTTCCGCGTGCTGAGCATGATCGGCGGCATCCTCGTCATCTGGCTGGCGGCGCGACTGCAAGGCGAACCGATCGGCATCCCGCCGGGCAAGGTCGGCACCGTGATCCGGCTGGCCATTCCGAACATGCTGATCTGGCACTCGATGGTGATCATCGGCGTCAAACTGCTGTCGTCGGGCCGTGCAGCCATCCTCGGTTACACGATGCCGATGTGGGCGGCGCTGTCGGGGCTGCTGTTCTTCGGCGACCGTCTCGATCGCAAGGGCGTGTTTGGAATAGCGCTGGCCATGGTGGGCGCCGGCTTGCTGCTGTCCAGCGAGTTCAGCAATATCTCGGGCCAGCCGATCGGCACGGTGATGGTGCTGATTGCCGCGGCCGGCTGGGGCTTTGGCACAGTGCTGATGAAGCGCACCCAGCTCGAGATGCCGACCATTTCACTGACGCTGTGGATGCTGACGTTCACGACGCTGGCGATGTCGGTGCTGAGCTTCATTTTCGAACGCGACCAGTGGCACTGGCCGAGCGCCATCAGCTGGGCAGCGATCGTCTACAACGCCGCCATCATCTTCGGCTTCGCGCACGTGGTCTGGTTCAAACTGGCACGCACGCTGCCGCCGGTCGCCTCCAGCCTGTCGGTGATGTTCATTCCCGTGATCGGCACCTTCTCCGGCGCGTGGGTGCTGGGCGAGACGCCGCAGTGGCAAGACTATGTCGCGATGATCGCGATCCTGGGCGCGATGTCTACCGTGCTGTTCAAGCCGCGCGCGGCCAATGCGCAAGCCGGGCAGACTCCCGACTGAGCCGTCGCTCATACATGCCCGGTCATTCATGCCCGGTGATTCATACCAAGTAGTCCGCGCCCCGGAATTCGAGCCCCGGAATTCGAGCCCGCCAGTTCGCGCTCAGTAGTTCGCGTAAACCCAGTCCAGCAAGGATTCGAACGCGCCGCGCGCGTTGTTGGCGTTTGCATGATTGATCATGCAGACGACGACCACGCGCCGCCCGGATTTCGCGGTCACATAACCGGCGATGCTGGCCACGCCAGCCAGGCTGCCGGTCTTGATATGTGCACGGCCGCGCACCGGCGACTCGCTATGCCGTTTGACCATGGTGCCGTCGAAGCCCGCGACCGGCAGCGACGCGAGCAATTCGGGCATCGTTGGCTGTTGCCATGCGTAATCAAGCAGTGCTGCCAGGGTCGCGGCTGATATGCGCTCGGCGCGCGACAAACCCGAACCGTTCTCGATCACCGTCCCCTGCGAAGGTATGCTGCTGGCGGCCATCCACGCCAGCAGCAGTTCCGAAGCGGCCGCTGCGCTGGCCGGCTTGCCGCCGCGCTCGGCCACCAGGCTCAGCATCAGGTTGCGGGCCATCACGTTATTGCTCTGCTTGTTGATGTCGAACAGCACCTGAGCCAGCGGCCGCGATGGCCAGGCGAGCAGCTCGCGGCTGCCGGCCGGCACGCGGCCATCGCGCACCTGGCCAGCCAGGCTGCCGCCCAGTTCGCGCCACATGCGGCGGAAAACCGCATCGAAGTAAGCCACCGGATCCAGCGTGTGCAGATGGAAGGCCAGATCGCGGTCGCCGCACGCCGCCGGGTAGCTGCCGGCAAAGTGCAGGCCTTGCGCGGACAGGATCGGTTGCAGCTGTTCGCGCAAGCGCGTGCAAGGCTGGTCAGCGAGTGATGGCGGTGTGATCGTGAAAGCCTCCAGCGGCGGTTCGCTGGTGACCTGCACGCGATCGGCCACGGGATGGAACTGCAGGTTCAATGCATGCCCATCAAGCAGCAAGGCATCCGGCAGCGCGTTGTACGCGCGTGAGGGCTGGCCATCAAAGGCTGCGGCGTCCCGCACCACTGGTTGGAACAGGCTGCGGTCAAGAGTCAAGTCGCCGCGAATCTCGCGCAGGCCCAGCTGGCGCAGCGCGCGCAACAGTCGGCCAAGGTCTTCATGCGCGAAGCGCGGATCTCCACCGCCTTCGATCACGAGGTCGCCGCGCAGCACATCGCCATCGATGTGGCCCGCCGTGTGCACGCGCGTGACCCAGCGAAAATCCGGCCCCAGCATGGCCAGCGCCGCCTCGCTGGTCAGCAACTTCATGATCGATGCCGGCTGGAAGGGCAGCTGCGCATTGTGCGATACCGGATGCATACTGCCGTCGGCATGGTCCGCCACCGGGCGCACGGTCAGCGCGACCGCCGATGCCGGCACCTCCGCTCGCTGCAATGCTTGCGCAAACGGCACGGGCAAACCCGTGTCGGTCTTGCGCAGGCTGCTGCAGCCAGACAAGGCCACTAATGCCAACAGCACGACGGCAAGCCCCGCGGCGCGCAGCATGGGCTGCACAGGCTGCAACGCGGATATTGAATGACGTGTGATCGCAGGCAGGGTCATGGACAGCAAGGTCTCGGACAAGATCGGTCGGCTCGGCTTTATCGACGGCGGCGATTATCCCATGCAGGCTGCACACAGACCCCATGCAGCCCCCAAGCCGGCACTGGCCCGGTTCGCCGCGCATCTCCCCCGCGCAATCCTCTCCTTGACGGCATTCATGCGACTGCCGTCCTTGCGAGCCTGCCCATTTGACGCGGCGCAGCGCTGTGCGTAGGCTTGCACGATGCCTGCCTCCCCAAGCGCCCTTCCCTATTTCGATGCCGACACGCTGCAAGCGGCCTTGCCCTACCCGGCGCTGCTCTGCGCATTGCGCGACGGCTTTGCAATGACGGCCAGCGTACCGCGACGCCACGTGCACCATCCATCCACGGATGCGACGCTGCTGCTGATGCCGGCATGGCAGGAGCGCCATCTGGGCGTCAAGCTGGTGACGGTGGTGCCGCAGAACCGGCAGAGGTCGCTGCGCACCGTACAGGCATTGTTCGTGCTGATGGATACCGCTACCGGCACGCCGCTGGCGATCATGGATGGCGATGCTCTGACGCTGCGACGCACAGCCGCGGTGTCGGCACTGGCGTCGAGCTGGTTGTCGCGACCGGACAGCCGGCAGTTGCTGCTGGTCGGTACGGGTCACCTCGCGCCGGAAATGGCGGTCGCGCATTGCCAGTCGCGTGCGATCGAGCGTGTGATGGTCTGGGGCCGCGATGCAGGCCAGGCGCAGCAGACTGTCGAGCGCATCCGCGCGCGCCTTGACCCCGCCATACACGTGGAAATTGCGCCGCAGCTGGACGCCGCCTGCGCAGCGGCCGACATCATTTGCTGCGCGACCACCAGTATTGAGCCTCTGGTACGGGCAGCGCATGTGCGGCCGGGCACGCACGTGGACCTGGTCGGTGGGTTCCGCCCCGACATGCGCGAGGCCGATGACGCGCTGATCGCGTCGGCATCCTTGTTTGTCGATACGGCCGAGGGCGCGCTGAGCGAGGCCGGCGACCTGGTGCAGCCGATGATGGCCGGATTGATCTCGGCGTCATCGATACGCGCAGAACTGGCCGGGCTGGCGCGCGGCGAGCACGCCGGTCGTCAACATGCGAGCGAGATAACGGTGTTCAAGTCCGTCGGCACGGCACTCAGCGACCTGTGCGCTGCAGAGCTGGCCTGGCAGGGCAGGCAATTGCTGGCGCCTGCTGCGGACCGCTGACTCAGAGCATTTTCTTAGGGCGCTGATTCAGGAGGCTGATTCAGGGGTAATCGGCCGGGCGCAGGTTGTCGGGCAACGGGATGAATTCGGTTTCCTGCGGCACGGGTGCGAAGCGCTGCGCGATCCAGTCGCGCTTGGCTTGCTCGATGCGCTCGGCGCTGCTGGAAACGAAGTTCCAGGCCAGCAGGCGCGGCCCGTCCATAGGCTCGCCGCCCAGCAGCATCACGGTCGCGCCATCCGGCCCGGCCTTGAGCGTGAGCGTTGCGCCCAGGCGCGTGACCAGCAGCTTGCCTGCGCCATGCACGCCGTCGGCGCCGAGGTCGAGCGAACCGTTGACGATATACAGCGCCTGCTCGTCGTACTCGGCCGGCATGTTCATGCGCGCGCCCGGCGTCAGGCGTACTTCCATGTAAAACAGGGGCGAGCGCGTCGGCAGCGATGAGTGCAGGCCGAGGTAGCTGCCGGCGACCAGCACCGCGCGCACGCCCTCGCCTTCCATCACCGGCAGATCGGCTGCCTTCAGGTGCGTGAAGTCCGGGTCGCATTCCTCATCAGCCTTGGGCAGCGCAACCCAGCACTGCAGCCCGTATAGCGTCGATGCCAGCCGGCGCTGTTCATCGTCGCTGCGCTCGGAATGCACGATGCCTCGGCCAGCCGTCATCCAGTTGACTTCCCCGGCGCGGATGGGCTGCACGCTGCCCAGGCTGTCGCGGTGCAGGATCTCGCCTTTCAGCAGCCAGGTGACGGTCGCCAGCCCGATATGCGGATGCGGCCGCACGTCCAGCCCGACGCCGGGCTTGAGCTCGGCCGGTCCCATCTGATCAAGGAAGACGAAAGGCCCGACCATGCGCCGTTCGACCGCGGGCAGCGCGCGCCGGACTTCGAAGCCGTCGCCGAGGTCCCGCGTACGCGGGATGATGATGGTGTCGATATCGCTCATGGGCAGATGATAGCCGCTGCCGCCACCCGGTGGCCGCCCCATTGGATCAGGCTGGCGCGCCACTGATGATTATCAAACTGAAAATTCCTACGTCGATTAACTGAGGCCGTTTGAGACCGCTAGCAAGGAATTGCCCGCATGCCGCTTGAAAAAGCCGGGGGGCATCCCTATACTTCTGGCACTCGCTGGTGGAGAGTGCTAACAACATTACCAGCCAAAGTTTCAAGCCACGGCCGTGGCGTCGGAATAATCCGGCGACATGGCCGATCTAATTAGATAAACCACTGTTTTTAAGGAGTTTTCATGAAGCTTCGTCCTCTGCACGACCGTATCGTCGTCAAGCGCCTGGAAAAAGAAACCAAAACCGCCTCGGGCATCGTGCTGCCGGATGCAGCCACCGAGAAGCCGGAACAGGGCGAAGTCCTGGCCGTCGGCAACGGCAAGATCCTGGACGATGGCAAGGCCCGTCCGCTGGACGTGAAAGTCGGCGACACCGTTCTCTTCGGCAAGTACTCGGGCCAGACCGTCAAGGTCGACGGCGAAGAGCTGCTGGTCATGCGTGAAGACGACGTGATGGCGATCGTCGAGAAGAAGTAATCCGCCCCCGGGCTTACCGAATTTCAGATAAGGAGCATCCAACATGGCAGCAAAAGACGTAGTTTTCGGCGACAGCGCGCGCGCCAAGATGGTTGAGGGTGTCAACATCCTCGCCAACGCAGTCAAAGTCACCCTGGGCCCGAAAGGCCGTAACGTCGTGCTCGAGCGTTCGTTCGGCGCACCGACCGTCACCAAGGATGGCGTCTCGGTCGCGAAAGAGATCGAGCTCAAAGACAAGCTGATGAACATGGGCGCGCAGATGGTCAAGGAAGTCGCTTCCAAGACCTCCGACAACGCCGGTGACGGCACCACCACCGCGACCGTGCTGGCCCAGGCCATCGTGCGCGAAGGCATGAAGTACGTGGCTGCCGGCATGAACCCGATGGATCTGAAGCGCGGCATCGACAAGGCCGTGGCTGCCACCGTCGAAGAGCTGAAGAAGAACGCCAAGCCCTGCACGACCTCGAAAGAGATCGCCCAGGTCGGCTCGATCTCGGCCAACTCGGACACCTCGATCGGCGAGCGTATCGCTGAAGCGATGGAAAAAGTCGGCAAGGAAGGCGTCATCACCGTCGAAGACGGCAAGTCGCTGAACGACGAGCTGGACATCGTCGAAGGCATGCAATTCGACCGCGGCTACCTGTCGCCGTACTTCATCAACAACCCGGACAAGCAAGTTGCCCTGCTGGACAACCCGTTCATCCTGCTGTGCGACAAGAAGATCTCGAACATCCGTGACCTGCTGCCGGTGCTCGAGCAAGTCGCCAAGGCTGGCCGTCCGCTGCTGATCATCGCTGAAGACATCGAAGGCGAAGCGCTGGCGACCCTGGTGGTCAACAACATCCGCGGCATCCTGAAGACCTGCGCCGTCAAGGCACCGGGCTTCGGCGACCGTCGCAAGGCGATGCTGGAAGACATCGCCATCCTGACCGGTGGCCAGGTGATCGCCGAGGAAGTCGGCCTGACGCTGGAAAAGGTCACGCTGAACGACCTGGGCCAGGCCAAGCGCATCGAAATCGGCAAGGAAAACACCATCGTCATCGACGGCAACGGCCAGGCTGCTGCGATCGAGGCACGCGTCAAGCAGATCCGTGTCCAGATCGAAGAAGCAACCTCGGACTACGACCGCGAGAAGCTGCAAGAGCGCGTGGCCAAGCTGGCCGGCGGCGTTGCCGTGATCAAGGTTGGCGCTGCTACCGAAGTCGAAATGAAAGAGAAGAAAGCCCGCGTTGAAGACGCCCTGCACGCAACCCGTGCAGCCGTCGAAGAAGGCATCGTCGCCGGCGGCGGCGTGGCCCTGCTGCGTGCGCGTTCGACCCTGACCCTGAAAGGCGACAACCCGGACCAGGACGCTGGCATCAAGATCGTGCTGCGCGCGATCGAAGAGCCGCTGCGCATGATCGTCACCAACGCCGGTGAAGAGGCATCGGTCGTCGTGAACAAGGTTCTCGAAGGCAAGGGCAACTTCGGCTACAACGCTGCCAACGGCACCTATGGCGACATGGTCGAAATGGGCGTGCTGGATCCGGCCAAGGTCACCCGTTCGGCACTGCAAAACGCAGCGTCGATCGCCGGTCTGATGCTGACCACCGACTGCATGGTGGCCGAGCTGGTCGAAGACAAGCCGGCTGCTGGCGGTATGGGCGGCATGGGCGGTATGGGTGGCATGGGCGGCATGGACGGCATGATGTAATCGTCCGCAGCGCCAGCTGTTCGAAAAAGCCCGCAGCGATGCGGGCTTTTTTTACGCCTGTGCGTTTGACAGGCATCAAAGGTCGAATGCGAAAGCTTCTGACCATTGATCGCAAATCTCCACCCATCAGGTTCAGGAGTTCATCAACAGAACGACTTGACCAATGGCAACGGAGGTGAAGCTATGTTCAGGACGATTTCCAGGACCCAGACCGGACGCCGCCGCGCGACCCGAAGCGTCACCCGATCCCACACCCCCGACCGCCCGATCGACCAGCTCAAGCAGACCCTCAAGGCGCTTCCCAAGGAAGCCAACATGGTCCAGGCGCTGCGCAATATCCGCACCTCCAAGCTGTACAGCGAAGTCTTTGACTGGTCAAAGAAAGAGTACGAAGACATCCCCAGGATGGGCGATATCCGTGAAGATCCGCACGCCCGCAACGCCGCCGGCGGCCATGCCTTGTGCTACGCACTCAATGCCGTCGTACATTTCTCCCACAAGTACGACCTGAAAATGGTGACGCGAAACAACGCCGGCGGCGACACCGAGGCCATCGAGCGGGAATTCTTCAAGCAGATCCACCCGGCGCACGCAGTCGACCTGATGAACGAATTCCAGTGCTCGTGGAAAGCCAATCCGGAGCTTCGCCAGGCAGCCCTGTTGTCGGTGCTACTGCCCGGCGTGGCGATGAAGCTGGGGTTGACTGCCACCGCTGCTCACATCGAGCATGCGAAAGCCTGGAACGTCATCCCGCCGTCGTTGCTGCTGACCGAAGGCGAGCTACTGGCACTGGTCGATTACGTCAATTCCAGCACCGGCACCTTCAATGCCGTCAATGGCGCGGCGCTGGCCGATGCCTATTACGGCGAGCCTGTGATGCAGCAAATGATCGGGACCTACTCTGCCGTGCTCGACAGCGCGATCCGCAAGCTGTGCCAGCACCCGTATTTTGGGCTGCATGACGTGAAGACTTACAAGGGAATCAGCCTGTATGACGAATCCGGCATGTTCCGGCGCGCGATGCTCGACGCTGCCGTGAAAACCAACAAAGTGATTGCCTTCCCCAACGTACTATCCGCCACCGCCAATCCCACCAAGAGCTATGCGGTGACCAAGGCCAGGCTCGGCTATTCGCTGGAACTGGAAATCACGATGCAGAAAGCCTTCGATGCCGACCCCTTCCATGACACGAAGACCATGGGCGAAGCCGAAGTGATCGGCCCGCGCGGACAGAAGTTCATCGTCACCGACAAGGTCGAGGTCGAGCAGTATGTCGAGACATCCGGCACGATGGAGCTCATCGACCGTTACCTGCTGGTGCCCAAGCAGTGAGTGCGTCGGACTGCGCAGGCCGGGCAGCGATCAGGGCTTCCAGCTGGGCTTGCGCTTGTCGATAAAGGCTTGCACGCCTTCGAGCGCGGCCTCGTCCATCATGTTGCAGGCCATGGTCTCGCCTGCCAGCTGGTAGGCGGCATGGATGCCCATTTCGGCCTGACGGTAGAACAGCTGCTTGCCCATCGCGATGGCGACGGCCGGCTTGGCGAGGATGCTGTCGGTGAGCCTGGCGATCTCGACATCCAGCGCCTCGGCCGCCACGGCACGATTGATGAGCCCGCGTTGCACGGCGGTAGCTGCATCGATGAATTCACCCGTCAGCAGCATTTCCATCGCTTGCTTGCGACCCATGTTGCGCGACAGGCCGACTGACGGCGTCGAACAGAACAAGCCGTAATTCACGCCCGACACCGCAAACTTCGCCTCGCTGGCGGCCACCGCCAGGTCGCACATGGCGACCAGTTGGCAACCTGCGGCGGTGGCGATGCCCTGCACACGCGCAATCACCGGCTGCGGCATCTGCTGTATCGCCAGCATCAGCTTGCTGCATTGCTCGAACAACTTCTTGTAGTAAGCCGCCGACGGCGATGCGCGCATCTGCTTCAGGTCGTGCCCGGCGCAAAAGGCCTTGCCCTGCGCCGCCAATACCACCACGCGCACGGCTTCATCCTTGGCGATCGCAGCCACCTCGGCCTGCAGCGCCGCCATCATCTCCTCGGACAAGGGATTGAACTTGTCGCCGCGATTGAGGGTGAGCGTGGTCACGCCGCCGCGATCCTCGCGGATCACATAGGGCTGTACATCATTCGGCTGCACATCCTGCGGCTTCGCATCTGTCGTCCCGGCCATCTCGTGTCTCCCGCTTGTTGTTCGGTTCTTGTCGGTGCTGGTCAGTCGTCTTCCACTTCCGGCAGCGGCTGCGGTTCGCCCAGCGATGGCGGCGGCACATAGCTGGCCAGCAGCGCGATCCGGCTCTCCGGCGTCTCGAGGCTGATGCGCCCGAGCGCGCCGCTGCGGTAATCCTGCAGCAGCGTGTGCGCGGCCTTCTCGAAGTCGGTGTCGCCACCCTTGAGCCGGTAGCCGCGGCGGGCCGCAATCGCCTCGATCACGCCCACGCCGTCCGCGCCCTCGGCCACCACGCCATAGCGCGCCTTCAGCAACGCAGGGTAATGCTGCAGCAGCTGCTCGGCAAGGAAGGTCGCGACCTCTTCTTCGATGATCGCGTTCACGCCGATCGCGTGGCTGGCCGCCAGCATCAGGCCATCGGTCGGGTGCTCGATCTTGGGCCACATCAGGCCCGGGGTATCGATCAACACGATGTTATTGCCGAGGAAAAGTCGCTGCTGCGTCTTGGTCACGGCCGGCTCGTCGCCCACCTTGGCCACGCGCTTCTTCAGCAGCGCATTCATCAGCGTGGACTTGCCGACGTTCGGTATGCCCATGATCATCACGCGCAAAGGCTTCAGCGGCGTGCCGCGATGGGGCGCGATCTTCAGGCAGTGATCGGGGATCTTCGCGACCTCGGCCGGCTTCTTGGTCGTGATCGCCACCGCATGCACATTCGGCTGCTTGCTGAAATAAGCGAGCCAGGCCTTGGTCGCGGCCGGGTCGGCCAGATCGCTCTTGTTGAGGATCTTCAGGCAGGGACGCTGACGCGCGCGGCGCAAAGCCTCGATCATCGGGTTGCTGCTGGCGAGAGGCACGCGTGCATCGAGCACCTCGATCACCATGTCGACCTTTTCCATGGATTCCGCCGCTTTCCTGCGCGCGGAGTTCATGTGGCCGGGGAACCATTGTATGGACATGCTTGATTAATTCCTGATTTCTTGAGGGAGCCGCGATTCCGGGCTCAGTTCAGCTCTGCCAGCGAACGCAAATGCGCGATCACGCTGCGACCCAGTGCCGACAGGTTGTAGCCGCCTTCGAGGCAACTGACAATGCGCCCTTGCGCGTGTTTGTGTGCGACTTCGACGATGCGACTGGTGATCCACGCATAGTCGGCCTCGACCAGTCCGAGGCTGGCGATGTCGTCTTCGCGGTGCGCATCGAAACCGGCCGAGATGAAGATCATCTGCGGACGGTGCGCATGCAGCGCGGGCAGCCAGTGTGCCTGCACCAGCTCGCGGATCGCTTCGCCCCGGGTGTAAGACGGCACCGGGATGTTGATCATGTTGGCGGGCGCCGTACCCATCGGATGCACGCCGCTGTAAGGATACAGCGGATGCTGGAAGAAGCTCGTCATCAGCACGCGTTCGTCGCCGCTGAAAGCTTCCTCGGTGCCATTCCCGTGATGCACATCGAAATCCACGATCGCCACCCGGTCCAGCCCGTGCGCATCGAGCGCATGGCGCGCAGCGATGGCGACATTGTTGAACAGGCAGAAGCCCATCGGGCTGGCCGGACGCGCATGATGGCCGGGCGGACGAATCGCGCAGAAGGCATTGTCGAATTCGCCAGCGATGACCGCATCCACGGCAGCAACGGCAGCACCGGCTGCGCGCAACGCCGCCTGCCAGCTGTGCTGGTTCAGCAATGTATCGGCATCGATGGGGTGATAGCCGCCGGGGCCGGGCAAGGCATCGCGCACGGCTGCCAGCGCGCAGCCCTGATGGACGCGCTCGATCTGTTCGGTGCTGGCCAGCGGCGCATCGCGGCGCGCCAGCAGCGCCCCCAGCCCGCTGGCGATCAGCTGGTCCTCGATCGCCTGCAGGCGCGCGGGCGACTCGGGATGCCAGTCGCCCATTTCATGCTTGCCGCAATCGGGATGGGAAAAGATCGCTGTGCTCATCCGAACTATTATGCCCTACTGGTGCTTGCTCTATACTTGCGCCTGACTTCGGCGAGGCCAGCATTTCGCAGCTTTTTTGCTTCTGATGACAGCTGCGTTGGCGGCTGCAACGGCCACCTTGGTGGCTGCCACGATGGCTGCCTTGTTGGCAGTCTTGTTGACTGCTTCGCTGGCGGCCCCGATTTGTGCCCGGCTCACCAGGCTCGCCGTCCCGTCTTCCTTATCATTCCGCCCGCTACCCATTCCCTGCCAATTCACTACCCGCTCGCTAACCATCCGCAGCCCATGAAATCCACCCTTGCCCCGCTCCTGCTCACCCTGAGCGCCGCGCTCTGCCTTCCCGCCGCCACCGTGCACGCCGCCGATGGCACGGGCACGGCGCGCACTTCGGCGAAGAAGCATGCCGGCACGAAAGCGACCGGCAAAACCAAGGGTGCTACCGCAAAGGCCAAGACTGCGGGCAAGGGCAAGGCAGCTCCCGCGCGGGCTGCCAAGGCCAAGGGCGGCAAGCCTGCTTCAGGGGCGCGCGTGGCCGCCAATGATGATGACCTCGAATTCGCGAACTTCAACCAATGGCGCGCGGTATCGGAATTCATCGATGAAATGAGCAAAGAGCATGGCTTCGACCGCGAGCAATTGCGCACGCAGTTCGGCCGCGCACTTTACATCGATGCCGTCGTCAAGCTGATCAACCCGCCGCCGGCCGGCAAGGCCAAGAACTGGACCGCTTACCACGACCGCTTCATCGAGCCGCAGCGCCTGCAGGCCGGAGTCGCCTTCTGGAATCGCCATGAAGAGGCTTTGCGCCGCGCCGAAGCCGAATTCGGCGTGCCGGCCGAGATCATCGTCGGCATCATTGGCGTCGAGACCTTCTATGGCCGCGATGTCGGTCGTTTCCGCGTCGTCGATGCGCTGACGACGCTGGCCTTCGCCTATCCGGATACGCCCAACCGCGATACGCGCAAGAGCTATTTCCGCAATGAATTGCGCCAAGTGTTGCTGTATGCGCGCGAGAACGATCTCGATCCGTTCACGCTGAATGGCTCTTTCGCCGGCGCGATCGGCTGGCCGCAATTCATGCCGGGGAGCATACGCAAGTACGCAGTCGATTTCGACGGCGACGGCAAGATCGACCTGCGCAATTCGCCCGTTGATGCGATTGGCAGTGTCGCCAGCTTCCTGTCCCACCACGGCTGGCAGACCAGCTTGCCGCTGGTCTATCCGGCGGCGGTTTCGCCTGCTGCAAATGCCGGCTGGCCGGCCATGATCGGCCAGGGGCTGGAAGCGAAATACTCGCTGGCCCAGTTGAAGGAAGCCGGCGTCAATGTCGCGCTCACCGTACCCGATGCGATTCCTTACGGTCTGGTCGACTTGCAGGATGGCGAACGCCCGACACGCTACTGGATAGGCACCACCAATTTTTATGCGATCACGCAGTACAACCGCAGCTTCTTCTATGCAATGGCCGTGATCGACCTCGGCCAGGCCGTGGGCCAGCAGCGCGGGAAATGACAAGAGAGCGTCCGATGAATGATGGCAAACCGCCAGCGGAACAAGTTGCCCAAGCCGACCAAGCCACACAGGCCACACAGGCCGGCTGGCACGGCAGCCAGGATGGCATGCTCGACGATGAAACCATCATCGCGCTGAGCCAAGGCTGGCTCGAAGAAGCCGTGATCGGGCTGAACTTGTGCCCGTTCGCCAACGCGGTGCACAAGCGCGGACAGATCGCCTGGAAAGTCAGCCCCGCACGCACGCCGGAAGCCTTGCTGGAGGATCTGGGTCAAGCACTGCAATCGCTGCTCGACACACCGGCTGCGTCCACTGACACCAGTTTGTTGATCCACCCTTGGGTGCTGCAGGATTTCCTCGACTTCAACGACTTCCTGTCGGTGGCCGATGACTTGCTGGAAGACAGCGGGCTGGCCGGCGTCATCCAGATCGCCAGCTTCCATCCGGACTACCGCTTCGGCGGCGTCGATGCGGACGACATCACGAACCACACCAACCGCTCACCTTTCCCGATGTTGCACCTGCTGCGCGAAGCGAGTCTGGACAAGGCAATCGCCGCCATGCACGACAGTGAAGAAATTGTCGAACGCAACCTCGAGACCCTGCGCAAACTCGGCGAGCCCGGCTGGCAAGCACTGCAGCAACGCATCCGCACCAAAGCCACTCGCGGCTGAGGTCGCTCCCACCGCGCCTTCGTCGTACCTTCGTCGTACCTTCGCCGCGTCTTCCTCGCGCTCCCTCCTCTCACAGCCGCCCATCCGGCGGCGAAACCTTTTGCGCCTGCCTTCATCGGATACAAGGTGAGCAATTTCTCGGTCGGCAAACATTGGCCATGAGCATTGCGAATTCTCAAGGTGCCAAGTTGCCGGAATTACTACAATAAAATTGCAATAGAGAAAATAGACCGGAATGGATTTAACAATTGCACTGCCAAACCAAGAAGCTTTCCTTGGGTAGTGCAGGCCAAACCGTTATGAATCATGGACTTGTTTCATGATCCGCTGGTCAGGATGGCGCGGGCCCCGGCGTTGTTGATTTAAAAATTATTTTACTTTATTGCTAACAATACATAAAATTTCATTGGCAAAAACAAAATAATTCGAGCCTGTGCGGGCCTGGTTTGGAAGGGAGCAAGGGGTGAGTACAGCGTGTGTTGTCTTGCCGCACACCATCCGGCGCGTTTGACTCAACATTTGTGTGGGAATGAACATTCACATGACAACTCAGTTCGAAAATCACAACAGCAATCGACTGTCTGATCAGGTCGCGTACGATCCCAACAACCTGCTCGACTCACTGATAGAAAAGCTGCACCTGAAGAATGATGCGGCGCTGTCACGGGCGCTGGAAGTGGCGCCGCCGGTGATCAGCAAGATACGGCACCGCCGTCTGCCGGTCGGTGCTTCGCTGCTGATTCGCATGCATGAAGTCAGCGACTTGAGCATTCGCGAACTTCGCATCCTGATGGGTGATCGACGGGAAAAATTCAGGATCAGTGACAAGCAGTTCAAGCCCAAGATGCAGGGCAACTGATCCGGTGCGGATGCTGTCCGGGTTCCCTACCCCCGGGTGACCATTGCCAGTCTTGATGACCGCAATGACCCGCTGCCGGGCCACAAGCCGGGCAGCAGGGGGTACTGTTTCCTCGCTGGCTGACTGACGCCTGCCGTACCTCAGGCAGGGAAGACGCCGGTCGACAGATAGCGATCGCCACGATCGCAAATGATGAAGACGATCACGGCATTCTCCGTGGTCTGCGAAATCCTCAGCGCAACTTCACAGGCACCGGCCGCCGAGATGCCGGCAAAGATGCCTTCTTCCACCGCCATGCGGCGCGCCATCTGTTCGGCGGCCGACTGGCTGACATTCTCGACCTGGTCGACACGACTGCGGTCGAAGATCTTCGGCAAGTAAGCTTCGGGCCATTTGCGGATGCCGGGAATCTGCGAACCTTCCTCGGGCTGCGCGCCGATGATCTGGATGTTCGGGTTCTGTTCCTTCAGGTATTTCGACACACCCATGATGGTGCCGGTGGTGCCCATCGCGCTGACGAAGTGCGTCACGCGGCCCTCGGTGTCGCGCCAGATTTCCGGGCCCGTCGCTTCGTAATGCGCGCGCGGATTGTCGGGATTGGCGAACTGGTCGAGGATGATGCCCTTGCCCTCTTTCTGCATCTGGTCAGCGAGGTCGCGCGCGTATTCCATGCCGCCGGTCTTGGGCGTGAGGATGATCTCGGCACCATAGGCGGCCATGCTCTGGCGACGCTCGAGACTGAGGTTCTCGGGCATCAGCAGGATCATCTTGTAGCCACGCATCGCCGCGGCCATCGCCAGCGCAATGCCGGTGTTGCCGCTGGTGGCCTCGATCAGCGTATCGCCGGGCTTGATCTCGCCGCGCTCTTCGGCACCGCGGATCATCGCCAGTGCCGGCCTGTCCTTCACGGAACCGGCCGGGTTGTTGCCCTCCATCTTGCCAAGGATGATGTTGTTGCGGCGGGCCGCATCTTCACCGGGAATGCGCTTGAGCTGCACCAGAGGGGTATTGCCGACGAGATCCTCGATCGAATGAAAGTGCATGACAGTCTGCTTGGAATTGGGCAAACCATCATTCTATCCGCAGTGGCGGCCACGGGTTGAGAGGGCCGGGCAAGCTGCAAGCACCGCTTGCCACGCTGCCCGGCCGGTAAAGCTTATTTCAGGTTGTCGCTGGCCTTCATCACCTCGGGCGCCTTGCCGGCCTTGTCCATCTTGCCGGGCTTGTCCATGCGCTCGACTTTTTCGACCTTGTCGGCCTTCTCGACCTTGTCGGCTTTCTCAGCCTTGTCGACTTTGTCCATCCGCGTCTTGCCCGTCGCGGTGGCAGCGCCTGCGGTTCGCGATTGACCATTCACAACCAGTCCCGCGGCCGACAGCTTGACCGCATTGCGCTCGCCTATGCCTTTGACCCGGTGCTCGAGATCGCTCCAGTCCTTGTAATTGCCGTGCTTGTTACGCTCATCGATGATGGCCTTCGACGTCGCCGGACCGACACCGGCAATGCTGTCGAGCGCGGGCTGGTCAGCCGTGTTCACATCGACGGCAGCAAGGGCGGCACTGGCGGCGAAGCACAGGCCGGCAAACATCAGCAGCATTTTCTTCATCATGACAAACCTCCTTTGCGTGGAAAAAAACAAGGTCCTCGCATTTAACGGGAAGTAGCTGCGTTTGTTGCGTCAACAAATCATGATTAGTTTGCATACGACAGAAATTAAATCGTTGACCGATCTGTCTGTCGCTAGCCAGACAAGTGAAATCATGCGCTGAACCATGCGCCCAAAAAACGCCGAACAATTTGGCAATCAACTCGGCAGACTACCTGACAATCATCAGCCCGGTATTCAGCCAAACAATTCGTCGAAGCTCACTACGGCCGTTCCCAGTTTGCTGACGGCCAGACCCGCGGCGTGGTTGGCGATAGCGACCGCGGATTCCAGCGCAATACCGGCCGCCAGCAAGGCCGCAATCACCGCGATGACCGTATCGCCAGCGCCGGAGACATCGAACACTTCACGCGCCTGCGCGGCAAAGTGCCTTACCCCGTCCGAATCGAACAGGCTCATGCCGTCTTCCGAGCGGGTGAGTAGCAAGGCATCCATCTGAAGCGACTGGCGCAAGGCTTGCGCCCGCGCGTGCAAGTCCGCTTCGTCACGCCAGGACCCCACCACACGCTGCAACTCACCACGGTTGGGCGTGATCAGCGTCGCGCCGGCATAGATGGTGAAGTCGTCACCCTTGGGATCGACCAATACCGGCAAACCATTCTCACGTGCCTCCGCGATCAGCGCAGGCACATCGGCCAGCGAGCCCTTCGCATAGTCGGAAACCAGCAGCACGTGATGACCGAGCAACGCATTGCGAGAGGACAGGCTGGATGGCGATGCTTCGGCCATGCGAACGGGTTCGAAGTCGATGCGCAGCAATTGCTGCTGCCGGCCGAGCACGCGCAACTTCACGATAGTCGGCAGCGCCGCACTATCGTTCAGCAAGTCGATGATCCTGGCGTCAGCCAGCAAGGCATGCACGCGCTGTCCCGCCTCGTCGATGCCCACCCGTCCCAGCAAGCTGGCGCGCGCACCAAGCGCTGCGATATTGCGCGCGACATTGCCGGCGCCGCCCAGCCGGTCGTCGCTGCGCAGCACCTGCACGACAGGCACCGGCGCTTCAGGAGAAATACGCTGCACGTCGCCAAACCAGTAGCGGTCCAGCATCACATCGCCGGCCACTAGCACACGGGTATCGGACAGCAGCGCTGCCAGCGACGCCGGCGGCAAGCCGGTGGCAAACATGGTGGAAACAGACGCGCCGGAAGTTGACGTGGAGGCGGACGAAGATGCGGCGGTGGAAGCTGCCGCGGAAGCGGACGTCTGCGATGTCGTGGCGATGGTGATTCCCCCTGCCCTGTGCAGGGCAGCGGGAATGCGGGCAGCGGCCCCGATCAGCCCTGGTTCATTACGGAGAGTTCTTCCGTGCGGCGCGGTGCATAGCTTTCCCACTGGCTGCAGCCGGGGCACTGCCAGTAGAACTGCTTGGCCTTGAAGCCGCAATGGCTGCACTGGTAGCGCGCCAGCTTTTGCGCATAGCCGCCGACGAGGCTCTTCACCATCGACAGTTCGGCCAGCCGCTCGGGCGGAGAGTACATCAGCCTTGCCTCGATCAGTTTGTCGAGGCCCAACAGGGTCGGCGTGCGGCGCAGTTCGTCGCTCACCAATTGATTTGCCGCATCCGGGCCATCGAGCTCGACCACCGCCTTGAACACAGCTTCAAGCAGGTCGATCGATGGCGCCTCGGCCAGGTAGCCTTGCAGCAGGTTCACGCCTTCGCGCGCGCGGCCGACCTCCTTGTAACCCTTCATCAGGCGCGGCGCCACCAGCGCCACGTGCGGCGCGCTTTGCTGCTCGACGCGACGCCAGGTGCGCAGTGCGCCCTCGATATCGCCCTTGGCCAGCAAGGCGTCGCCGGACAGGATGGTGGCGCGCACATTATTGCGGTCGAACTGCAGCGCCTTCTCCAGCGTGCCCAGCGCCGCATCGGGGCCGGCATGTACCAGTTCGTCCTGCGCCAGTTCGCAATGGAATTGCGCGATCTCTTTCTGGTAGGCGCCTGCGCCCGAAGCCTGCAGCGCGTGGGCGGCATCGATGGCGCGCTTCCATTCCTTTTCGCGCTGGTAGATCTCGAGCAGGGCGCGGCTGGCTTGCGCCGCATAGGGCGTGCCGGCCAGTGCATTGAAGGTTTCTTCGGCGCGGTCCAGCAGGCCGGCCTTCAGGTAATCCTGGCCCAGTTCATAGCGGGCCTGGCCGGCCAGCTCGGGCGACAGGTCGGCACGCGCCAGCAGGTTCTGGTGTACGCGCACTGCCCGCTCGATGTCGCCGCGCTGGCGGAACAGCTTGCCCAGCGCGAAATGCAGTTCGGCCGTCTCGGGATCGAGGCGCGCGATCTCGACGAAGGTGTCGATCGCCTTGTCCGGGTTCTCGTCCAGCAGCTGGTTCAAGCCCTTGTAGTAGCTGCGCGGCAGGTTGCGCGACTCGGCAATCACGGCACGGATATCAACGCGTGCCGCAATCCAGCCCAGCGCAAAGAAGAACGGTACGCCGAGCAGCCACCAGGTTTCAAATTCCATCAGGGTGCCTTTCGGTCACAGACTGTTCAGGGTTCACTATTCACAATCCGATCTGTTCGATCAGGGTATCGGGGGTGGGGGGCTGCGTGCGCGCAGCGGCCTGCTCGACGGCTTCGGCCTTCAGCTGCTCGAGCTCCTTGCGGGCGCGCGACAGTTCGCGCCGGTGGCGCAGCACGGTGCCGGTCATGGCCAGTACGCCCATCACGGTGCCAAAGACCAGGAAGGCCAGCAGCAACAGGATCAGCGGCGTACGCGACTGGTAGTTCCAGAAGAAGTGCAGCACGACTTCGTCGGTGTTCTTCAGCGCGAAGCCGAAGAACACAACGAACAGCACAAAAGCGATCAGGCGGACCAGGAGCTTCATAGGCGGCGACAAAAAGACCAGAAAACCAAACGGGACGTTCGGCCTTTGCATGGCCTGGTCGAAATTGTACGCGAAAAGAAATGCCTTTCCGGCCAGATGCACACGATGCCGGGGGCAGAACGGAGGGCCCTCCGCGTGGCAGATCGGGCGCCTGACAGCAGCGCAGGCATACCCGGGACGACCGGGTCAGGGACGAAAAAAAACGGCATTCCGAAGAATGCCGTTTTCATGAGTTACCGGACTGCTGAACGTCAGTCGTCGAGGATCGGTTGCCCGACCATCGCATCCACCCGCTCGCGCAATTCCTTGCCCGGCTTGAAGTGGGGTACCCGTTTCTCGGGCACCATCACTGTCTCACCGGACTTGGGGTTGCGCCCCATGCGGGGCGGCCTGCTGTTCAGCCCGAAGCTGCCGAAACCACGAATCTCGATGCGCTGGCCAGCGGCCAGTGCATCGGTCATCGCGTCGAGCAGTGTCTTGACGGCGAAATCCGCATCCTTTGCTACCAGTTGCGGATAACGCTCGGCCAGACGGGCAATCAGCTCCGACTTGGTCATCAGTAATGCCCGGATCAGCCTTTGTTATCGAGCTTGGCCTTGAGCAGTGCGCCGAGGCTGGTGGTGCCCGAAGCGGCAGCGGAATCCGCCGACATCTTCTGCATCGCCTCTTGGGTCTCGGCATTGTCTTTCGCCTTGATCGACAGCTGGATACTGCGTGCCTTGCGATCGATGTTGATGATCATCGCTTCGACTTTGTCGCCAGCCTTCAGGTGCGTACCGGCATCTTCCACGCGATCGCGGGAGATTTCGGAAGCGCGCAGGTAGCCTTCGACTTCATCGCTCAGCGCGATCACGGCGCCCTTCGGCTCCACCGACTTGACGGTACCGTGGACCAGTGCGCCCTTGTCGTTCATCGTGGTGTAGTTGTTGAACGGGTCGCCTTCCATCTGCTTGACGCCCAGCGAAACGCGCTCGCGCTCGACATCGATGGCCAGCACGATGGCTTCCAGCTCGTCGCCCTTCTTGAACTTGCGCACGGCTTCTTCGCCCGGCTCGGTCCACGACAGGTCGGACAGGTGCACCAGGCCGTCGATGTTGCCAGCCAGGCCGATGAACACGCCGAAGTCGGTGATCGACTTGATCGCGCCCTTGACCTTGTCGCCCTTCTTGTGCGACATCGCGAAATCGTCCCACGGGTTCGCCTTGCACTGCTTCATGCCCAGCGAGATACGGCGACGCTCTTCGTCGATTTCCAGAACCATGACTTCGACTTCGTCGCCCAGCTGGACAACCTTGCTCGGAGCAACGTTCTTGTTGGTCCAGTCCATCTCGGACACGTGCACCAGGCCTTCGATGCCCTGTTCGACTTCAACGAACGCGCCGTAGTCGGTCAGGTTGGTGACTTTGCCGAACAGGCGGGTGCCTTGCGGGTAACGACGCGACAGGCCAGTCCACGGATCGTCGCCCAGTTGCTTGACGCCCAGCGAGACGCGGTTCTTTTCCTGATCGTACTTGAGGACCTTGGCAGTGATTTCCTGGCCAACCGACAGCACTTCCGACGGGTGACGCACACGACGCCATGCGAGGTCGGTGATGTGCAGCAGGCCATCGATGCCGCCGAGGTCGACGAATGCGCCGTAGTCGGTGATGTTCTTGACGATACCGTTGACGATGGTGCCTTCTTTCAGGGTTTCCATCAGCTTCGCACGCTCTTCGCCCATCGATGCTTCGATGACGGCGCGACGCGACAGCACAACGTTGTTGCGCTTGCGATCCAGCTTGATGACCTTGAACTCCAGGGTCTTGCCTTCGTACGGGGTGGTGTCCTTGACCGGACGGGTGTCGACCAGCGAACCCGGCAGGAAGGCGCGGATGCCGTTGGTGAGGACGGTCAGGCCGCCCTTGACCTTGCCGGAGACGGTACCGGAGACCAGCTCGCCCGACTCCATCGCCTTTTCCAGCGCGAGCCACGATGCGAGGCGCTTGGCCTTGTCGCGCGACAGGATGGTGTCGCCGAAGCCGTTTTCCAGCGATTCGATAGCGACGGTAACGAAGTCACCGATGTTGACTTCCAGCTCGCCGCTGTCGTTTTTGAATTCTTCGATCGGGATGAACGCTTCGGACTTCAGGCCGGCGTTGACGATCACAAAGTTGTGGTCCAGGCGAACGACTTCCGCCGAGATAACCTCGCCCGAACGCATGTCCTGACGCGACAGCGACTCTTCAAACAGCGCAGCAAAGCTCTCGTTGCCAGTGTATTCGGGGAATTGGGTAGCAGTAGACATAGGTAGTGTGTTTAAGCCAACCTGGCGTGAACCGAGGCTGGGTCAAGTTGGTCAACGCCCCTTGCGGCCTTGCGCCGCCCGGGGCACCGGGTACTACAGGTGAAACAACGGGTACAGCTAATTCTCTTTATGCCTGGGTATCTTGATACCAGCCCAGCACTTGCGCCACTGCCTGATCGATGGACATGTCCGACGTCTCCAGCAGGTGCGCGCCTTCGGCCGGTTTCAGCGGAGCGACCGCGCGCTGGGTGTCCCTGGCGTCACGTTCCCGCAAGTCCTGCAGAAGGTCGGCCATATTAGCCGAAAAACCTTTGCCAATCAACTGCTTATACCGCCGATCGGCGCGCGCTTCGACGCTTGCAGTCAGGAACACTTTCAGGCCGGCGTCAGGGAAGATGACGGTACCCATGTCGCGGCCATCGGCGACCAGACCCGGGGCCTTGCGAAAGCTGTGCTGCAGGTCGACCAACGCGCTGCGCACGGCCGGCAGGGTCGCGATCCGGGACGCGGCCACGCCGACATGTTCGGCACGGATCGCATCTGAAACCTCGCGGCCTGCCAGTAGTATGCGCTCACCTTGGAACACCACCTGCAGCCCGGCGGCCAGCTTGGCAACGGCCGGTTCGTCGGTCAGGTCGACCCCGGCTTCAAGCGCCGACAGGGCCGTCAGCCGGTACAGCGCGCCTGAATCGAGAAAGGCAAAACCCAGGGTTTCGGCGACGCGGCCAGCGACCGTGCCCTTGCCGGACGCGGTTGGGCCGTCGATGGTGATGACGGGGATGCTCATGCGGACTCCGTATCGGATATCAGGCAGGTGGCCGGCTGTCCTTTGCGGGAGGCCGGCTGCCTGCCGAAGGGGTTATCGAAATGGCAGCAACAGATGCCGCGACCGTCAGGCGCGCTGCACGATCTGCGCAAAGGCCTCGAAATAATCAGGGAAGGTCTTGGCGACACACTTCGGGTCGTTGATGCGTACCGTAGTGCCATCGCGCGCCGCGCCATTCAGCGAAGCCAGCGAGAAGCACATCGCCATCCGGTGGTCATCATAGGTATCGATGGCGGCCGGATCGAGCACGATGGGCGGCGTCACGCGCAGGTAGTCCGCGCCCTCTTCGACCAGCGCACCGAGCTTGCGCAGCTCGGTGGCCATCGCGGTCAGGCGGTCGGTCTCTTTCACGCGCCAGCTGCCGATATTGCGCAGCATGCTGGTGCCATCCGCATACAGCGCGGCGACGGCAATCGTCATCGCCGCATCGGGAATATGGTTGAAGTCTGCATCGATGGCCTTCAGCACGCCATTCGACTTTGCCTCGATCCAGTTGTCGCCCATCGTGATCTCGGCGCCCATCTGCTGCAGCGCCTCGACGAAGCGCACATCGCCCTGAATGCTGGACTGGCCCACACCCTCGACGCGCACCGGGCCGCCAGCAATCGCGCCGGCAGCGAGGAAGTAAGACGCCGACGACGCATCGCCCTCGACATGAATGGTGCCCGGGCTCTGGTACTGCAGGCCGGGCGGAATCGTGAACGAGGACCAGCCATGGCGCTGCACCTCGACGCCGAAGCGCTGCATCAGGTTCAGCGTGATCTCGATGTAGGGCTTGGAAATCAATTCACCCACGACTTCGATGGTCAGCTCATGGTCGCGCGCCATCAGCGGGCCGGCCATCAGCAGCGCTGTCAGGAACTGGCTCGACACATTGCCGCGCACTTGCAGCTTCGAAGGACGCAGATGACCGCGACGGATGTGCAAGGGCGGGTAGCCGGGGTTGCCGGTGTATTCGATATCGGCACCCGCTGCGTTCAGCGCATCGACCAGGTCACCGATCGGGCGCTCATGCATGCGCGCGACGCCATGCACGGTGAAGTCGCCGCCGATGGCCGCCAGCGCCGCCGTCAACGGACGGATCGCAGTACCGGCATTGCCCATGAACAGGTCGGCGCTGTGGTTCGGCCAGGTGCCGCCCGTGCCGTCGACTGCGTAGTCTTGCGACTCGCCATGCTGCTGCCAGTGCACGCCCAGCTTTTGCAGCGCCATCAGCATCACATGCGTATCGTCCGAGGCCAGCAGGTCCTTGATCTCGGTCTTGCCCTGAGCCAGTGCCGACAACAACAGCATGCGGTTCGAAATGCTTTTCGAGCCCGGCAGGCGAACCGTGCCGCGCACGGAAGCCGCAGGCTTCAAATCCAAGTGGTGCGGGTAATGCTTCATCAATCTCCACCCTGCTCATAGGAACGCGCCTGCTCGGCGGCTTCGATCGCGGCGATCCACCCCTGCCGCGCTGCCTGCGCACGTCCGAACATGTTTTCCATGGCCTTGCCATCACCGGCGGCCAGCAGCGCACGCAATTGCGTCACTTGCGCGATATACGCATCCATCTCTGCCAGCAAGGCCGTGCGATTGGCCAGCGCGATATCGCGCCACATTTCCGGCGACGAACCCGCGATGCGCGTGAAATCGCGGAAGCCGCTGGCGGCATACTGGAACAGCAGCGCCTGATTGTCGCGCGATGCAATGTCATCGACCAGCGCATAGGCCAGCAAGTGCGGCAAATGACTGACGGCGGCAAACACGGCGTCATGCGCTTCGGCGCTCAGACGATGAATGACGGCGCCGCATTGCTGCCATGCCTGCTCGACGGCTTGTACATCGGCTGCATCGTTTTCCGGCAAGGCCGTGATCACGACCTTCTTGCCAACGTACAGGTCAGCCAGCGCCGCTTCGGGACCATTCTGTTCGCGGCCTGCAATCGGATGACCCGGCACGAAGTGCGCAATCTTGTCGCCCAGCGCCTTGCGGGCCGCGGCCACCACATCGGATTTGGTGCTACCCGCATCGGTGACCACGGTACCCGGCTGCAGGTAGGGGGCGATGTCGCGCAACAGGTTTTCCGTCTGCGCCACCGGCGCGGCCAGTAGCACGAGGTCGGCCCCCTGCACCGACGACGCGTCACCGATGCTGTCGATGATGCCGAGCGCTTGCGCGCGCGCGAGCGTCTCGCGGCGGCGACCGACGCCGACCACTTCGCGCACCGCACCGGCGCGCTTCAGTGCGAGCGCGAACGAGCCGCCGATCAGGCCAGCGCCGAAGATGACGACTTTATTGAAAATTCTCATTCCGCTGGGGTTCGTGATTCAGGCCAGCACGGCCTTCAGCGCTTCGAGGAAGGCCGCGTTTTCTTGCGGCAGGCCGATCGACACGCGCAGCCACTGCGGCAAGCCGTAGTTGCCGACCGGGCGCACGATGATGCCGCGCTTGAGCAGCGCGAGGTTCACGCGGCTGCCCGCGCCATCGTCATTCCCGGCGCGGAACAGCACGAAATTGCCGGACGAGCGCACGTATTCGATGCCCATCGCCTCGAAGGCAGCCGTCAACTGGCGATAGCCATCGGCATTCAGCTGGGCGCTCTTCTGCAGGTATGCGTCGTCGCCAAGGGCGGCGACGGCCGCAGCCTGCGCCAGCGAATTCACGTTGAACGGCTGACGGATACGGTTCAGCAGGTCCGTCAGCGCGGGCTGTGCGATGCCGAAACCGACGCGCAGGCCGGCGAGGCCATAGGCCTTCGAGAAGGTGCGCGAGATGATCAGGTTCGGATACTCGCGTGCCCAGGCCAGCGAGTCATAGCGTTGCGACGGGTCGAGGTACTCGGTATAGGCTTCGTCCAGCACAACGACGACCGAAGACGGGATCTTCTTCAGGAAGGCCGCGAGCGTCGGGCCGTCGACGAAGGTGCCGGTCGGGTTGTTCGGGTTGGCGACGAACACCAGTTTGGTATCGGCAGCGACGGCCGCAGCCATCGCATCGAGGTCATGGCCGAAGTTCTTCGACGGCACGACGATTGCGCGCGCACCGACTGCCTGCGTTGCCAGCGGATAGACCGCAAACGAATACTCGGAATACACCACCGACTGGCCCGGCGACACCAGTGCGCGCGCGGCCAGTTCGAGGATGTCGTTGCTGCCATTGCCGAGCGTGATCCAGTCGGTCGGCACGTCGAACTTCTTGCTGATCGCGCCCTTCAGGTCAAAACCGTTCGAATCCGGATAGCGCGCCAGTTCGTCGAAGACCTGCTGCATCGCCGCCTTGGACGAGGCCGGCAGGCCGAGCGGGTTCTCGTTCGACGCCAGTTTCACGATCGTGGATTCGTCGAGACCAAACTCGCGCGCCACTTCGGAAATGGGCTTGCCGCCCTGGTAAGGCGCAATCGCGCGTACGTAATCAGGACCAAATACGGAAGTCGTCATCGAATTCTCTTGCTGAAGCACGCGCGAAGAGCGCGAATTAGGGTTAACGCAAAAACAGCAGACTACGTAACGGACTGAGGCTCAACGGGCTGACGTTCCGCCTGACGATCTTCAGCCCGATGAATTTCAGGCCGAATGCGGATAGGAACCGAGCACCTTGAAGAATGCTGCCTGCGCCTGCAGTTCGACCAGCGCCTGCGCGACCTTGGTGTCCTGCGCATGGCCTTCGATATCCACATAGAAGTAGTAGTCCCAGCGACCGGTGCGCGCAGGGCGCGACTCGAAGCGGGTCATCGATACCCCATGTCTGGACAGCGGAGCCAGCAGCTCGTATACAGCGCCGGGCTTGTTCGGCACCGACAGCACCAGCGAGGTCTGGTCACGGCCGGACGGGCCCGGCTGCAAGGTGCCGATCACGACAAAGCGGGTACGGTTGTGCGGGTCGTCCTGGATGTGCGCATGCGCGACGGCCACGCCATAGCGCTTGGCCGCGGCCTCGGCAGCGATCGCGGCCACGGTCGGGTCTTCGCTGGCGATGCGCGCCGCTTCGCCATTGGAGGCCACTGCCTGGCGCGGGATCTTCGGGTAATGCTGGTTCAACCAGGCCTGGCACTGGGCGAGCGCCTGCGAATGGGCGCAGATGCGCTGCACGCCTTCCATCGAACCACTCTGGGTCATCAGGCTGTGGTGCACCGGCAGCGCGACTTCACCGCTGATGGTCAGCGTGGTCTGCAGCAGCAGGTCAAGCGTGCGGTTGATCGTGCCTTCGGTGGAATTCTCCACCGGCACGACGCCGAAGTCGGCCGTGCCGGCTTCGACCGCGCGAAACACTTCGTCGATGGACACGCAAGGCTCGCCGATGACGGCTTGCCCGAACTGCTGCCACACGGCCTGTTCGCTGTAGGTGCCGGCCGGGCCGAGGAAAGCCACGTTCACGCGCTTTTCCAGCGCGCGGCAAGCCGACATCACTTCGCGGAAGATGGACTGCAGGTCAGCCGACATCAGCGGGCCCGGATTGTTGGCGGCGATGCGCGCCAGTACCTGCGCCTCGCGCTCGGGGCGGAACACCGGCGCATTGGTCTCGGCCTTCACATGGCCGACTTCCTGCGCCACGCGGGCGCGCTGGTTCAGCAGCGACAGCAGTTGCGCGTCGATCGCATCGATCTGGTCGCGCAGAGGCTTCAGCTTATCGTCGCTCATTCGGCCCCGCCGTCAGCTGCGCCTTCTTCCGTGCCGTTGTCCGTGCCGTTGTCCGCGGCGGCCTCGGCACCATTGTCTTCCTCGGCATCGGCTTCGACGATGCGCTGCAGGCCGGACAGCTTGGTGCCCTCTTCCACGGCGATCAGCGTCACGCCCTGGGTCGCACGGCCCATCTCGCGGATCTCGGACACGCGGGTGCGGATCAGCACGCCACCGGTGGTGATCATCATGATCTGGTCCGTCGTCTCGACCAGGGTCGCGGCCACGACCTTGCCATTGCGTTCGCTGGTCTGGATGGCGATCATGCCCTTGGTGCCGCGGCCATGGCGGGTGTACTCGGTGATCGGGGTGCGCTTGCCGTAACCATTCTCGGTCGCAGTCAGCACCGATTGCTGTTCGTTGCCGGCCACCAGCAGCGCGATCACTTGCTGGCCATCTTCGAGGTTCATGCCGCGCACGCCGCGGGCGGTACGGCCCATCGGGCGCACGTCGTTTTCATCGAAGCGCACAGCCTTGCCGGAATCGGAGAACAGCATCACGTCGCAGCTGCCATTGGTCAGCGCGGCGCCAATCAGGAAGTCGCCATCGTCAAGGTCAACAGCAATGATGCCGGCCTTGCGCGGATTGCTGAACTCGGACAGCGCCGTCTTCTTGACGGTGCCGAGCGAGGTCGACATGAACACGTAACGGTCTTCCGGGAACGTGCTGTCGGAACCGAACAGCGGCAGCACGACGGTGATCTTCTCGCCATCCTGCAGCGGGAACATGTTGACGATGGGCTTGCCGCGCGAATTGCGCGAACCCTGCGGCACCTCCCACACCTTCAGCCAGTACATGCGGCCACGGTTGGAGAAGCACAGCATGTAGTCGTGAGTGTTGGCGATGAAGAGCTGGTCGATCCAGTCATCTTCCTTGGTCGCCGCTGCCTGCTTGCCGCGGCCACCGCGCTTCTGCGCACGATACTCGGACAGCGGCTGCGATTTCATGTAGCCGGAGTGGGACAGCGTGACGACCATGTCCTGCGGCGCGATCAGGTCTTCGGTGCCGAGGTCCTGGGCGTTGATTTCAATCTGCGAGCGGCGCACATCCTTGTTGCCTTCGCCGTATTCATTGCGGGCTGCAACCAGTTCATCACCAATGATCTGGGTCACGCGTTCCGGACGGGCGAGGATGTCGAGCAGGTCGGCGATCTGCGTCATCACATCCTTGTACTCGTTGACGATCTTGTCCTGTTCGAGGCCGGTCAGGCGCTGCAGGCGCATCTGCAGGATTTCCTGTGCCTGGTCGTCGGACAGCTTGTAGAGGCCATCGGCTTGCAAGCCGTAATGGCGCGGCAGGTTCTCCGGACGGAAGGCGTCGATGCCGCCGGCATTCTCGGCGCCGGTACGGGCCAGCATCTCGCGCACCACGGACGAATCCCAGGCACGGGCCATCAACTCGGCCTTTGCGACCGGCGGGGTCGGCGCAGCCTTGATGATGGCGATGAAGTCATCGATGTTGGCCAGTGCAACGGCCAGGCCTTCCAGCACGTGGCCGCGCTCGCGTGCCTTGCGCAGCTCGTACACGGTGCGGCGGGTGACCACTTCGCGACGGTGCGACAGGAAGCATTCCAGCATCTGCTTCAGGTTCAGCAGCTTCGGCTGGCCGTCGACCAGCGCGACCATGTTCATGCCGAAGGTGTCTTGCAGCTGGGTCTGCTTGTACAGGTTGTTGAGCACGACTTCGGCGACTTCGCCGCGCTTGAGCTCGAACACCACGCGCATGCCCGACTTGTCGGACTCGTCGCGAATGTCGGAAATGCCTTCGAGCTTCTTGTCGCGCACCAGCTCGGCGATACGCTCGAGCAGCGACTTCTTGTTCACCTGGTACGGCAGCTCATCGACGATGATCGCCGAACGGCCGTCGCGAATTTCTTCGAAATGGGTCTTCGCGCGCATCACCACACGGCCACGGCCGGTGCGGTAGCCATCGCGCACGCCGGACACGCCGTAGATGATGCCGGCGGTCGGGAAGTCCGGTGCCGGGATGATCTCGATCAGCTCATCGACCGTGCACTCCGGCGTCTTCAGCACATGCAGCGCGCCGTTGATGACTTCGGTGATGTTGTGCGGCGGGATATTGGTCGCCATGCCCACCGCGATACCGGACGAGCCGTTGATCAGCAGGTTGGGGATGCGGGTCGGCAGCACCGACGGTTCTTTTTCCTTGCCGTCGTAGTTGGGCACGAAGTCGACGGTTTCCTTGTCAATGTCGGCCAGCAGTTCCTGCGAGATCTTGTCGAGGCGGCATTCGGTGTAACGCATCGCCGCGGCGTTGTCGCCGTCGATCGAGCCGAAGTTGCCCTGGCCATCGACCAGCGTGTAGCGCAGCGAGAAATCCTGCGCCATACGTACCAGCGTATCGTAGATCGCCTGGTCGCCGTGCGGGTGGTATTTACCCATCACTTCACCGACCACGCGCGCGCATTTCACATACGGGCGATTCCAGACATTGCTGGTCTCGTGCATCGCGTACAGCACACGGCGGTGCACCGGCTTCAGGCCATCCCGCACGTCAGGCAACGCACGACCGACGATCACGCTCATCGCGTAATCGAGGTAGCTCTTGCGCATCTCCTCTTCGAGGGAAATCGGGATGGTTTCTTTTGCGAACTGATCCATTGATGGGCTGGAGAGTGAAAGGGCGAAAACGCTGGCCAAACCGGAACTTGACAGGCCACAAAAACCGGCCGTAGCCCCCCGATTTGTAAACACGAAATTTTACCATGCGGCCCTATCCCGACCGCCCGTTTCCCCTGACCCGGCCCGACCCTCGCCTGACCCCATGCTGCACGCAAGCCGGCTGGCCATCGCATTTGATTTTTCTAAAAGCCGGCACGGCATCCGCTGACACACTGGACTGATCCTATCCACCCTCTGTCGGAGTGCAGCGCATGCGCCATCCTTCGCGCCTTTTGCGGGGCCTGCTGGCCCTTGCCGCCGTTCCTGCAAGTACCGCACTGGCCAATGGCAGCGGCGCACCGGCCGGCATTCCCGGCTATCTGGTCGACTCCAACGGCGTGGTCGTGCGCAGCAGCGCAGGCGATTGCTGGCATACCAGCGACTGGACACCGGCGTTGGCCACCGTCGTCGGCTGCGACGGCGTGCTGGCCAAGGCTGCACCGGTACCCGCCCCTGCGATCTCCCGAACGACGCCGCCCGCCAAGACCGAACCCGAAGCTGCGAGGGCTGCGCCGCAGGCCGAAACACCGCCTGCTGCCACCGTGCCCGCGCCGGCACCGGAATCTCGCGTCGCGCCGGAATCTCGCGTCGCGCCGGAAGCCGCCAAACCCGCACCTGCTGCCCCGCCTGCAGCGGCGGCACCCGTCGTACCGGTGCCATCAACACCTCAGGCACCCGCGGCCGGACTGGCCCCCGAGGCGCCGTCCGCGGAGGAGCAGAAACGCGTGCGCTCGGAAAAGGTCACGCTCGACACCGATACGTATTTTGATTTTGACAAGGCCACATTGAAGCCTGAAGGCCGGAGCAAGCTCGATGAATTGGCGAACCGTTTATCGGGCATGCGGCTGGAAGTCGTGGTCGCCATCGGCCACGCCGACGCCACCGGCCCGAAAATCTACAACCAGAAACTGTCGGTCCGGCGCGCCCAGGCCGTGAAGGCCTTTCTCGAAGAGAAGGGCCTGCCGGTCGACAAGATCTTCACGACCGGTAAAGGCGAGACCCAGCCGGTAGCCACCAACAAGACCCGCGACGGCCGCGCCAAGAATCGCCGCGTCGAGGTCGAAGTCGTCGGCATACGGGAAGTGCGCTGACACCAAACCAGCCAAAATGCCTCGTTCGTCAACACGGCTGATGCTTGCGGCCGGCCCTCCTGCTCGCCATTAAAATTTCCCCATGGAAATCTCTTTGCGAACAACGCGCAAATACGGGGTTTTTTGATCTAGCGCTATTGCTTGGGCACCAAGAATTCCATGTAAAATGGTGACTTATTGGCATCACCCATCAACGGGAGATGTTCCACGATGCCGGATAATGCTCGTCGGCACCATTGACCTACTTCAGGAAAACAACATGAAGATCACTCTACGCACCACCGTCGCCCTGGTCGCGCTGACGATGGCCAGCTCCGTGGCATTTGCCCACGGCGATAAAGACGGTTACCTCCTCGACAGCAACCGCGACTTCGTCCGCAGCGGCTTCGGTCTGTGCTGGCACACTGGTGGCTGGACCCCGGCCGATGCCGTCGCAGAATGCGATGGCGATATCGCCAAGCCGGCTGCCCCGGTCGCCAAGGCGGAAGAGCCGGCACCCGCACCGGCGCCCGCTGCCGCTCCGGAACCTGCACCGGCACCGGCTCCTGCTGCTGCTCCGGAACCTGCACCGGCACCGGCACCCGCACCGGCTCCGGCACCTGCCGCCGCCGCCCCGACCTCGGAAAAAGTCACCTTCTCGGCTGACGCCTTCTTCGACTTCGACAAGTCCGTGCTCAAGCCCGAAGGCAAGGCCAAGCTGGAAGACCTGGCGTCGAAGCTGCAAGGCACCGACATCGAAGTCATCGTCGCAACCGGCCACACTGACTGGACCGGCACTGATGCATACAACATGAAGCTGTCGATGCGCCGTGCGCAGGCCGTCAAAGCCTTCCTGGTGTCGAAGGGCATCCCGGCAGACCGCGTGTTCACCGAAGGCAAGGGCGAAAGCCAGCCGGTCGCTGACAACCGCACCCGCGAAGGCCGCGCGAAAAACCGCCGCGTCGAAGTGGAAGTGGTCGGCAAGCGCAACAAGTAAGCCGCAGCACTCGCACCCTCTGAAAACCCCCGCACCGCAAGGTGCGGGGGTTTTTTATTGCCCCTTGGCAGAACCCTCCGCAATGGCGGTGCGGGTTTCAGCTATCATCACAGCCATGAATGCCGACCCTTTAGAACTGCAGAAATTCAGCGAACTGGCTCACCGCTGGTGGGACCCCACCTCGGAATTCCGTCCGCTGCACGAGATCAATCCGCTGCGCCTGGAATGGATCAATGCGCGTGTGCCGCTGGCCGGCAAGCGCGTGGTCGACGTCGGTTGCGGCGGCGGTATCCTGGCCGAATCGATTGCGAAAAAAGGCGCGAACGTCACGGGCATCGACCTGTCCGAAAAAGCGCTGAAAGTCGCCGACTTGCACAGCCTCGAGTCAGGCGTGCCGGTGCGTTATGAATACATCGCTGCGGAAGACCTCGCCGCACGCGAGCCCGGCCAGTACGATGTCGTGACCTGCATGGAAATGCTGGAGCATGTGCCCGATCCGGCCGCCGTCGTGAAAGCTTGCGCGACGCTGGTGAAGCCGGGCGGACATGTGTTCTTCTCCACGCTGAACCGCAATCCCAAGTCTTACCTGTTTGCGATCATTGGCGCCGAGTACGTGCTGCGCATGCTGCCCAAGGGCACGCATGACTATGCGAAGTTCATCAAGCCAGCCGAACTGTCGCAGTACTGCCGCAACGCCGGCCTCGACGTACAGGCAATGAAGGGCATGGGCTACAACCCGCTGACCAAGTTCTACTCGCTCAACCAGGACACGGATGTGAATTACCTGGTCGCGTGCACCCATCCCGAATAAGTGCCTTCATGAAAGCTTCCCTGCCTGCACCGCGCGCGGTGCTGTTCGACCTTGATGGAACGCTGGCCGATACCGCGCCCGACCTTGCCGCCGCGGTCAACAAGATGCGTACCGATCGCGGGCTGGAAGAGACGCCGTTCGAGCAATTGCGCCCGGTCGCTTCGGCCGGCGCGCGCGGACTCATAGGCGTCGCCTTCGGCACCACGCCTGCGGACGCAGGCTACGATGCGATGCGCACCGAATTCCTCGACAACTATGCGGCGCGCATCGCCGAGCGCACGCGCCTGTTCGACGGCACCCAGGAACTGCTGAAGGCCATCGAGGCGCGCGGCATGAGCTGGGGCATCGTCACCAACAAGCCCGAGCGATTCACGAATGCGCTGGTGCCGCTGATCGGGCTCGGCCATGCGGCTTGCGTCGTGTCCGGCGACACCACCGCGCATCCGAAACCGCACCCGGAACCCTTGCTCGAAGCTGCGCGGCGTATCCAACTCGACGCCGGAACCTGCTGGTACGTGGGCGACGACCTGCGCGACATCCAGGCCGGCAAGGCGGCCGGCATGCCGACCATAGCTGCCGCCTGGGGCTACTGCGGCCATACCGAGCCGCACAGCTGGGAGGCCGACCTGATCGCCGACACCCCCGGTTCGCTGATAGCCCTGCTCGACGCCACCTGAGCCTGTCCGGGCCGGGCTTTTGCGGTACCGCACCGGCCCCTCTTGAAATCTGTCCCCGTGGCCCCAGCTAGTGGGCTAGAATGGCAATCTGCTTGGGGGCGACCTGGTTTCGACAGGGGTTACAAAGCAGCGCAGGGCATGCCGAGGGCTGGTCACCTCGTAAATCCAACCGGAAATCAAATAACTGCTAACGACAAATCGTACGCAGTAGCAGCCTAAGGGCCGCTATCCTTACACCGCTTCGTCCCTGGGGCGGGCCGGCAACGGCACGTAAGGTCATTTACAGGGAATCGCGTTTGGCCGGGTCACTTGGTCCAACGTTAAATTTAGGTGACTCGTCATGTTGCAGCGTGTGCGTCCGCGTCAGCATGATCAAAACCAAAAGACAGCACTACGCATGTAGAACTGCCTGACGAGGGCTTCTGGACGCGGGTTCGATTCCCGCCGCCTCCACCATATGCGGGGAACAGACTGGTTCTGTTCCCCTTTTCTTTTCTTGCTGCGCCCCAGTGCTGGTGCGGTTTCTGGCAAGGGTGCGACGGACGCGAGCACTCCGGGCACCCCCGTTTTGGGTGGTTTTTCGTTCTCTGTTCCCGCCCATTCTCTGTTTCTGCGAAGGACGCCGCCACGCCGGAACCAGCAATGACGCGGGTTTACGGCTGCTTGTTCGTAACGAAAAGCACTCTACCAATCGTCTACTCAAACTGCTAACAGTTTCCTTTGGCCTATCAGTGCTTGGCTGGTGCGGTGACTTTGGTTGCAGCGTCGAACCCGCCTTTGGCTTTCCACTCTTCCATGCCGCCTTGCAGAATGCGCACGTTTTCCCAGCCAGCGACGCGCAGCGCAAAACCAGCCTGTGCTGAGAGTGAGCCGGTGTTGCAGTAGATCAGAACCGGTTTGTTCTTGGGGATGGAGTTGCGCTGGGCCAGCACCTGTCGCCAATCCATGTTGACGGAACCCGGGATGTGCCCTTTGGCAAATTGGCCCGCATCCCGAGCATCAATGACCATCATCTTGGACCACTCGTCTTTAGGGATTTGCTCAGGGAATATGACGCCACCGCCGTAGTCCACAAACTCCAGGTAGCCTTCCATTTCTTCGATGGCAGCAGCCTTGTTGTCGGCCCAGGCGACGGGCGCCCAGCTCAGTGCGGCAGTAACGACAGTCGCCAACATGGTGGATTTCAAGCTCATAACATCTCCTGTGTCAAATGATGGTGTATCTCTATCCCTGCACCGCAGGGTTGAGTCGCGGATGGGTTTCGTCGCCCAGCCACCAGAGCAGCGCCGCTGAGGCAGCCATGGACAGCGCCACGAACCAGAATGCGGCCTCCACCTGACCGGTGAAGTGCGCGGTCAGACCGAGTCCAAGAGCCCCGATGCCGTAGCCCAGGTCGCGCCAGAAACGGTAAATGCCGATGGCCGACCCCCGCCAGTTCGGGTGCGCGATGTCGGCCACCGCCGCCGACAAGTTGGGATACAGCAGGGCCATACCCACTCCCGACAGCGCAGCCGACAACGACCACCACAGCACGCCTTGTCCCAGCACCATCAAAGCCACACCAACGCCACACAGGCCCATGCCCCACACATTGGGGCCGTGTCGGCCGATGCGATCCGACAGGCGCCCCGTGAACAGTTGCGAGGCACCCCACGTCAAGCCATACACACCGATGACTGAACCCACCTGCGTCAGGCTCAGTCCTTTCTGGTACAGGTAAACCGGGTAAAACACCCAAACGAGCGCATCCACAAATTTCTCCACCAGCCCAGCCTGGCTCAGCGCAAACAGCCGGGGGTCTCGCCAACTCATGAGGGTGAAGACATCCCATGTGGTCGGTGTGTCAGACATGTTTTTAGGGTAGCGTGCCTGAGCCACGATCTGACCACTGCCCGCTGCATGTCTTGCCGCCTCGACTTTTGCCCAGGGCAGGGTTTCGCGTACCCATAGCTGTGTCAGGACCAGCGCACTGACGATAACGGTTGTACCAAACAGCAGCAGCCCCTGTCGCGGCCCCAGCCAAGTTGCCAGCCAAGCGGTGACTATGCCCGCCAGCGCCACACCCACGTAGCCCGCAAACTCATTGAGTCCCAAGGTGAGCCCGCGTTCCTGCATGCGCGTGATGTCGAGCTTGGCGGTTTGCGTCATGGACCAGGTCAGTCCCTGGTTCACGCCGAGCATCACCGTAGCGGCTACGACCCAATTCCAGTTGGGCGCATACCAGACCATGAGCGGTATGGGCAGCGCCACCACCCAGCCCCACAGCAGCACACGTTTGCGCCCGACGCGCTCGGAAAGCCGTCCAGCCACGAAGTTCATGGCGCCCTTGACCACACCGAAAGCCACCACGAACGCCGTCAGCAACAGGAACGACGTCTTGGGCACACCAAATTCCGATTCAGCCAGAGCGGGCACCACGGTACGCATCATGCCGATGGTCAGGCCCACCAACAGCACCTGCAACAACTGGTGCAGGAACTGGGGCAAGTTGGCTTGAATACCGTGTTCGTGGCTCATCTGGTGCCCTTGCGGCGTCAGGCCGCCACATTGGCCGCGACGATGCGGTCCGTGTCCGCCGGCCGCGGGGGAATGTGGGCGGTGAGCTCACGCACGAAGGCGGCCTTGTCCAGCATGAGCACCGCGTTCCAGCGTTTCTCGAAACCGATGGTGGACGAAGGTTTGCCTGACAGGCCCACGCCACAAGCACTGCCTGCTTGGTGACCGGGGTAAATTTCCAGCTCGTCTGGCAAGCAAAGCAGCTTGCGCTGCAGGCTGTCCCACAGTGTCGTGGCCATTTCCTGTTCACGACCGGCCAGGTCTGGGCGGCCCACGGCTCCCACGAACAAGGTGTCTCCCGTCACCACGAACCAAGGATCGTCACCCCGGCGTGCATCTTTCACCAGCAAGCAAATGCTCTCGTTCGTGTGGCCGGGGGTGTGCAGCACCTCTATCTTGACGTTGCCGATGTCCAGCCCTTGGCCGTCGACAAGCATCTCAAAGTCAAACGCCACCAGATCTCGCGCGGCCTCGTGCAGGCAGTACGGCGCCTCCACACGACGCGCTAACTCACGCCCACCGGAGTAGTGGTCGGCATGCACATGCGTGTCGATGACGTGGGTGATCTGCACACCTGCCTCCTGTGCCTGCTGGACGAACCAGTCTTCGTCACCGGCCACCACGTCCACGGCAACTGCTTTACCCAAACCGGCGCAACCGAAAAAGTAAGACAAAGAGGCTTCACGCGTGGCCAACTGCTTGAAGAACATCAGGCGATCCTTTCAAAAAACCAAGACCTTATCGGCCTCGACTGTCCAGTCGGCCAGTTGCGCCAAAGTGGAGCGAACTGCACCGTCGATCACCTCGGCTTGCGTCAAACCCCGCGCATCCATGCAGGTTCCGCACAGCCCGACCTCGCCTTTGCGCAGCACCTTGCCCAGCATGAGCTCAACGTTGTAGTAGCCTTCAGGGACTTTCTGGCCCGCCTTGGCACAGCCCACGGCGTCGGCCAGCAGAAACAGGCGAACATGCACATCTTCCTTGCCTGCCATGGCACCGGCCAGACGCAAGGCGTTGTAGGCTCGCTCGTTGCCGTAGGGCGCATCATTGACGATGAAAAGCACGGACGACATCACTTGCCCCCAGTCTTGATCGAGTCCTTCAGTCCGTCAAAATTGCGCCGAACATTCGCGTTGAACAGCAGGCCTTCCTTGGCTTGCTTGGGCACACCTTCCACCTCCAGCACATCGCTGACCATCTGGAAGGTGACGGCGCCGTTGTGGTCCTTGCCATCGGCTGCGAGCATCTGGTTGCCATAGAACACAGAAGGTGCGGGCAAATTCGACGCCAGGCTGGATGGAATCAGTTGGATGGGCACCCGGTAGGTGTTGGCCACTTCAGCTGCCACTTGCAGGTTGCCGTTGCAACGCACGCCCGGCGGGTCTTCGGCGATAAAGGTGAGCACCTTGCGACCTGCCGCGTCCGACGCTCCGGGGACCGACATCGACACATCGGCCGCCCAGGCACCCGCCGAAGCCACGGTCAGCACTGCGGTCACCAGCACGGAAGAAAGTTTTGTGTTCATCTTCGTCTCCTTCGTTGTGAAAATCAGGGGGTGCCCAAGGGCATGCCCGCCGCTTGCCACTCACCAACCCCGTCGAGCAACTTGTGCACTCGGTAGCCTTGACGGCTCAACAGTTCGTAGGCTTCTTCAGAGAACAGGCAGAACGGTCCACGGCAATAGGCCACGATGGCTTTGTCTTTGGGCAGCTCAGACAAGCGGCTGGAAATTTCTTCGACGGGCATCGAGCGCGCAAACGGCAAGTGCGACTGCTCGTATTCCACCTTCGGACGCACGTCGATCACGACCACATCGCCGCGCTGGGCCTGGTCCATCAAGGCCTGACGGTCCAGTGAAACCAACTTTTTCGGTTCGGCCACCATCTGGTCCAGCGCCACGCGCAGGTCCAGCAGGTGCTCCTCGGCCACTTCACGCAGCGTGACCCACAGACCCGACACGTCCTGGCCACTGAGTCGGTAGACGACGAACTTGCCTTCCTTGCGGGAGGTGACCAACCGCGCCTCACGCAATGCGCGCAGGTGTGCACTGGCCAGCTTGATGTCGATCGACAGCTCCGTGGCCAGTTGATCCACCGATTTTTCGCCTTGCACCAACAATTCGATCAACTCCAACCGCTTCGGGCTGGCCACCGCCTTGCCGATACGCGCTACCTGCTCGTAGAGCAAATCTTTCAGTTGCCTCTTGTTCATACGCATATTCTAGCGATAATTAGATTGTTTCCGCAACCTGCTATGTTTAGGGGTTTTGCAACAAAGCCGTATGACACCTTGGACCTGAAACACTGGGAACTTTGCCCTCTGCAGTCTGTTCTCGACCCCGAGCGGTCGGTCGCTAGCTGCGGAAGCAGACGCTCAGCGTGCTAGCTCTGAGGCGCTCCGCCGGCTTTCCGGCGGAGCGGCCCTTGGCGCGTGCTGTTAGAAGCGCCACTATTTGTGCGCATGAGATTGCAGGCGTGTCTGAATATGGGCCTTTATATCTAAGTACATTGGTTCGGCTTCTTCTTTAATCTTTGTCCACCCTTCGCGTTGCATCTTCCAATCCTTTGCCTCATGACCTACTTCTTTCGAGACAACTGCCGACCAAAGCAGCTCTGCGATTTTGCTGAACTTTGCTTCAAGATCGGACGGTAGAAAAATGCCATTTCTTGCAACGTAAGTTTGTAGGTCGCCAAAAGCTGCTTTTACCTTGTATAGCCGGTGCCATAACAAGATGTCTTGGTATGTGCGCCCCTTGTCGCGGGAGTTTCGGACTTCATCCTTCTGCGATTCTGTGAATTCCGTCCCTGCCAAAAATTCTTCCAGCTGGGGTGAGGTCATGCGGTTTACATCAGCGTATTGCTGCATCGGTGACACAAGCCAACTGACCAATCCGTGTGCTTCATCGAGTTTCGCCCAGGCTTCAGGAAGAACGGAGAACTCCTTCTCTTGTAGCTTAAGCGCGCCACTTAGCATCGCATCAATCTCTACCCGTAGGCGTTGGAGTTCGAGTGCCTGCTGATGTCTGAGTTGGTCGAGGCGTTGAGCAAACTTATTCTCGATCCAAGTTTTACCAAGCCACTGAAAGAGAAGGTACGCGACTGCTGCCGAGCCTCCACCATAGGCCAGCAACTGGAGAAGAAATTTCAAAATTTCATCCATGGGCGTCTTAGGCTTCTAACATAATGTAGACCGCAGGGCGGCGCAGGCCATATCTGGCGTACCGGACAGTGCCAAGTGCTTGATGGCAAAGTGTTTTCCCCTTGTTTGTTGTTTAGGTGTCACTGCGAAACTTGACCGACAAACCCTGCAACACGCGCCTGATTTTAGGAAGTGATTGCCCTTCGGCATATCCCCCAAAAAGGAAGGCATTAAAGGCCGCTTTGGCGCAAGCACAGAATGTCCGCTCCTGGCCGAATGCCGACCTGACCTTGATCCTCATCCTTAACCATTTGTGATAGGCCGCACATCCCAGACGATAGGCACTCCTGGACGATAGACCACTTCGTTGCCGTGCTTGATGCTGGCCTTCAGGTGCTCGGCCAGTGGCTTGTCGTACTTCTCGATCTGGTCGATGGCGCGGTTGACAGCATTGCGGAAGGCGTCACGGACGTTCTTCCGCTTGTCCCCGGTCTTGCGTTGCCGCCCGCCGAGGCCTTTGCCGCCCTCCATCGCCTTGGTCAGGAAGGCCATTTCCTCCTCGATCTCCTCAATACGGGCGTGGTCACCGGCTTCGCGCGCTTCCTCGATTTCGCCCAGCAGCTCGCGGGCGCGCTGCTGCCATTCACGGAGGGCTTGCCTGTCTGCAACGTCGCCCGCATCGCCCAGAGGGATGCCTTGGGTCACTTGGAAGCCTTCCTCAATGTCTTCCGGTGCCACTCCGGTGTTGGCGGGCAGATCAACGGCGTTGGCCGCGCTGCCAACGGCGATCGCATAAACCGATGTCTCGCGATCCGGGAACGCCAGTAACAGGTTGATGTATTCAGCCCCCTTGTCCACGCCCTGGATCAGGATGGGGTGTCGCCCCCGTCCTTGAAACCGTGCCTCCCAGACGTTGCCGCGCTTTCTGAAGAGGTTGTCCGGCAGCTTTTCGGCCGACACCACGGTGGGCATGGAGACCACCGAGCCAGACTCGTAGGCCGTTCGAAGCAAGCTATCGCCGGGCAGTGTCCGCTCTCGGATGGCGGTGCGGTGCCGGCTGAGCAGTTCGTCCAACGCCCCCATCACCTCATTGGCGTGCCGCTTGTAAAGGTCGAACACACGCTGAGCGGCCTGAGCTGTGTCGCCGCCCAGGAATTTGAAAACCCGCCCCACATCGGGGTAGCTGCTGACAAACTGCGCGACGTCGGTCAGGTTCCGCACCTGGTTGGCCCGCTCCAGATAGGCCGCCGCCATGATCTTGTCGACATTTTTCTTCTTGTCCTGGTCATCGCGGCTCTGGGTGAACACGTCAAATTTGTAGTGATCCACCGGGTCATACTGATCGGCCTTGGCGGCAAGCACCGCAAAGCGCCGGTCGATGCATTGCGAGCACCCCCCGCAATGGGTGTGCTGGTTCGTCATCTCCCAGGTATGCGTGCAGGTCATCGAATGCCTGATCAAGTCTTCGCAGCCGGCATCCGTGATGACCTTGACGACATCGGCCTTGGTTTTCCAGATGTATGGGTTCTCGACGGTGAAGGATTCGCCGGCCACTAGGGAGATGATGTCCTGGAAACCCTTCATTACCCGGGGATGCGTTGTACGTGTGGCGCGACCACCGACCACCTGGGCGCACACCGGTAGATTCAGACTGATGACGCCGTTTTCGTAGAAACGCACGCTGTTGAGGCCCAGCATCTTGGCGATCGTCGCCCCGATGGAAACGTACAGGAATGACCGACTGCGCTGGGTGTATTCGTGGTTCATTTCCTTGCTCTTGTGAACCCGGACGGTAATACGGGGCGGTGCATTGCCATTGGCCTTCTCGGCCAGGAGGTTCTCAAGGGTTTGGTGGCGCTTGTTGAGCTTGTTAGTGGACTTGTGCGTCACCAACAGCACACGCCGTTTCTGGTTGACCACCTCGTCGATGGCGCCGGCCAGCGAATCCAGGCCGCCAGAGAACATCACCACCTGCTCAGGCTTGCGGTACATCTGCTGGGTATCGTCGAACCCGAGGTATTCCTGGAACGGATGATCCTGGTCCAGCTTGATGAAGTCGAACTGGTACTGGTCATCAGACAGGAAGCCGAGCGTCGCGCACAGCACTTCTTGAATCTGCGCGCTGTTCCAGAAATCCGGGTTCCGCACTGGTACGACGAAATGCAAATCGCGTCGCCAGCCGTCGCCGAAGGTGTCGACATCATCTGCGCCGCGCCGGATGACCTGGTCGGCGCTGTAGACGTAGGTGGCGACCTCCAGCAGATCGTTGAACAGCGAGGGCACCGGCTGGAACATTTTTCGGTGAACATCCTCGATGCGCAGGGTGATGTTGCCTTTGCCTTCTTTGCCAGACAGGCGCAACCTCAAATCGCGTTCCGGATCTTCGCTGACGCCTTTGGCGGAGGCGTTGCCGCACAGGATGTACCGTTTATCTTGCATCGCTGCGTGCTCCCGCCTTCAATTCGTCCTTCATCTTGGTCAGTGCGTAGCTCGCAAAGCCATCTGATGATTTCCTGGAAATGTCGCCGCCTTCCTCAAAGCGATGCTTGGAAAACCACTCGCTGGAAAACTGCTCAACGATCACCGACGCTTCCCGGGTATGGGTTTCCAGCGCCGCGTTGAAAACAGCGGACTGATTCATCGTCGCAAACCGCATCCCGTCGCCGAGCTGGGTGTTGACGACCTTGCTCAGGAAATATTGCAACCCCTCGTTGGCCAGCCGGGCAAAAAAACGCCGCGAGAACTCGCCGAATTCCTTCGGTCTGCCCAAGTCCGCGAGCGCCGCCCGCATCGTGTCCGGGTCGGAGGCGAACAGCGAGTGAAGCTTGGGCGACAAGACATCGTTGACGGCTCCAACGATGGCCCGATTGGCCAGCCCGCCCAGATCGGATCGCTCCCTGTTGCCCTCCACGCGACGGTCCAGCGCCTCGGTGATGGCCGTGGTGACATCGATCAGGGAGGGTTCAGAGGGGAGACGGATGCCTGCCGCCGCCAGGTGCTGAAGGATGTCGGGCTTCTTGGCGGCAATCGCCATTTGCGTCATCAGCCAGACGGCCTCGGTGTAGCCCACATCCTTCATGACGAATGAAAAGGCTTTTTCTGCCGCCGTGATGGTGGCATTGGCGATTTGGGAAACGTCCGCCCCGGCTGCAATCAGCCCGACGACTTCCTTCCACGCTCTCGTCCTTGGCAATAGCCCAAGCCGAACATGCCCCATCCAGGATTCCCCTTGTTGATATCAGCGCATCGCGGTCAGTCATTGCGCTTTATGACCACGATGCTCCGTGCTTTCTTTTCTTCTTTCCTCAAATACCCCTTGCGTACCAATTGCGTGATCTGCTCGTGTGCACTGGCGTGGCTGATGCCAAGCGCCTCGGCCAATTCCTTGACGGTGGGCGGCAGGCCGGTTCTGTCAAGGAGTTGGCAGATCACATTCAGTGTTCTTGCCTGCGGCTCCGTAATGCCTTCGGTCCTTTTTTTGCTCATGGCATTGCTCCAGGCCAATGATTCAAATATATGACCTGATAAACATCAGGTCAATGGAGGCGACCCCGCAAAAACGCCATTGCCGTTTTTGTCAGGGAAGCGTCAGACCGATTCAGGCCGATCTCATCCTTCGCTCACCCATGTTGTAGACCACCCAAACGGGATACTCCGACCGCCTTGCACGCCTATTCTCTGTGACGGTCTGACAACTTTACTGGCTACCGAAATGATCGTCGAACAAACACTCCCTGAATTGATGTCGCCGCGCCAAAGGGCGTGCGAAGCCGCAGAAATCATCGCAGCCGCCATTGCGCGATTGCATTCCACTCGCCCCCAAGAAAGCGAGATTCCTCTTGGCTTCTTGGCACCCGAGCGCGTTCATACAAACCCGTCTACAGAAGGAGTTTGCAAATGAACGTATCGACAGCCGCCCCATCCTTGGCGGCACAAATTGCCAATCTGCCCAAGTTGGCCATGAATGATTTGTGGGCGCTTTGGGACAAGTATTTCCCGCGCCGTCCGCCGCACAACAACCGCGCCTACGTCGAAGGCCGGGTGGCCTACAAGATCCAGGAAGAAGCCCTTGGCACCAAGCTGGTCGTCCAGACCCAGATGGCCAGGATCGGTGAGGCCCAATCGCGGATCAAGACTCAACGCGGCGTCGAAGTCCAGGTCGTGCCCGGCACGGTGCTGGTGCGCGAATTCGACCGCCGTGAGCACCGCGTCACAGCGCAGGCTGACGGCACATTCGAATACGAGGGGCGCCGCTACAAGAGCTTGTCCGCCGTCGCCCGTCACATCACCGGGACCCAGTGGTCAGGGCCCCTGTTTTTCGGGATCACCAAAAACAAACAGAAGCGGGGTGCCAAATGAACGCCGTCGTGACCAAAAAGCGCTGCGCCGTCTACACCCGCGTCTCGACGGACGAACGCCTCGATCAATCTTTCAATTCGCTGAACGCCCAGCGCGAGGCAGGCCAAGCCTACATCGTCAGCCAGCGCGCTGAGGGCTGGTTGCCGGTGGGCGATGACTACGACGATGGTGGCTACTCGGGCGGCAACATGGAACGCCCGGCCTTGAAGCGCCTGATGGCGGACATCGCTGCCGACCAGATTGACATCGTGGTCGTCTACAAGATCGACCGTCTGACGCGCAGCCTGACCGACTTTGCCAAGCTGGTGGAGGTGTTCGAACGTCACAAGGTGTCGTTCGTGTCGGTGACCCAGCAGTTCAACACCACCACGTCGATGGGCAGGCTGATGCTCAACATCTTGCTGTCCTTCGCCCAATTCGAACGCGAGGTCACGGGCGAACGCATCCGCGACAAGATCGCAGCCAGCAAACGCAAGGGCTTGTGGATGGGGGGCTACACGCCGCTGGGCTACGAAGTCAAAGAACGCAAGCTGGTCATCGAGGAGAAGGATGCCGCAACCATCCGGCGTATCTTCACCCGTTTCACGGAAATCCAGTCGATCACAGAAATCGTGCGGGAGTTGTCGCTGGACGGGATCACCACCAAGCCCAACCGGCTGAAGGACGGCAGCACGCGCAATGGCACGCCGATGGACAAAAAGTACATCTCCAAACTCCTGCGCAACCCCATCTACATCGGCGAAATTCGCCACAAAGATGCCGTATTCGCTGGCCAGCACGAGCCGATCATCACCCGCCAGTTGTGGGATCGGGTGCAAGCCATCCTCGGCGAGGATGCTCACCAGCGAATGGGCAAAACCCAGACCCGGCACAAAACCGATGCCTTGCTGCGCGGGCTGATGTATGGGCCCGACGGTGGCAAGTACCACATCACCTACAGCAAGAAGCCCTCGGGCAAGAAGTACCGCTACTACATCCCCAAGGCGGACAACCGGTACGGATACCGCAGCAGTGCCACCGGGATGATTCCCGCCGACCAGATCGAAGAGGTGGTGGTGAACCTGCTGGTGGGCGTGCTCCAGTCCCCCGAAAGCATCCAGGGTGTCTGGAACACCGTGCGCCGCCAATATCCGGAGATCGACGAGCCGACCACCGTGCTGGCAATGCGCCGCCTCGGTGAAGTCTGGAAGCAACTGTTCCCTGCAGAGCAGGTGCGGCTGGTCAACCTGCTGATCGAACGCGTCCAGCTTCTCTCCGACGGCGTCGACATCGTCTGGCGCGAATCTGGCTGGCGGGAACTGGCCGGGGAGTTGCGGCCGGACAGCATTGGCGGCGAAATGCTGGACATGGAGGTGGCGGCATGAACCGCTCATCCAAGAAGCTGGTGGGTGATGGCAAACCCCACGAACGCCGCCATCCTTTGGAGGGCGGTGGCGTCCGGATCACTACTTTTGTGCCCTTTCACTTCAAGAAGCGTGGCATCAAAAAGGTGATCGTCGCCCCGGACGGGGTCAGCCAGCCAGTTGCCGTCACTGAAACACCGGTGCTGAACCCTGAACAGGATCGACCGCTGCTCAAGGCGCTGGGGCGCGGCATCTACTGGCAGCAATTGATCGACAGCGGTGCGGTGGCCAGCGGTACCGAGATCGCCGAGCGCGAGGGGATCCATCAATCCACGGTCAATACCTTTCTGCGCCTGGCGCTTCTCTCCCCCGACATTGTCCAGGCTGCCTACGAAGGACGGTTGTCCCGGGCGGTGTCCCTGGAGGCCATCTGGCGGGCCACGGTGCCCTTGGACTGGAATGAGCAACGCCGGTTGATTGCGTCACTCGGGTAGCGGAAGGACACGCAAAAAAAGTTTCTGCTACGCCAAATGTAGCTATTGCTACGCCGGATGTAGCGCCTTCCCCGATGAAGGCGTGAACCGGCGTCAACGGCCAGTACAGGACTGGCCACCGGTCGCGCCCCAATCCCTGAACGGGAAGGAGCACGGCAATGGCCTATTCAATGGCACTGTCTGGAGGCTTCGGTGGCACACCGGGCCTCAATTCCGGCGTCGGATTCAGTTCGACGCCCACACCTGAATCCGCAACGCTGTCCCAGCGGCGGTTCCTCAGCGAGATCGAACTCGCCAATCGGTGGGGGATGTCCCCCAAGACGCTCACCCGCTGGCGCGGGATGGGCCGGGGCCCTGTCTTCAATAAGTTTTCGAAGAAGGTGGCCTATCCCCTCGATGGCAAGAACGGCGTGCTCGATTACGAGAAGCGCCACGTCTATGCATCGACGTCTGAACGCGTGCCGGTTTGAGGAGAGCAGCCATGAAAGAACTGACTCTCTACCCGGCCGACCTCGCCAACATGACCGTCGCTCAACTGGCGGTTGCGCCGATCCAGGACTTTCTGGACGCCGAGCGCAATGTCGATGAGGCCATCGCATATCTCAAGCCGCTGCGCACCAAGCTGGATGCCGCCAAGGTGCAGCGTTTCGGCGAGCAGGCCCGCGCCGCACTGCGCGACGCCGGCCGTGACTTCGGAACCGCACACGTCAACGACGGCGCGCTGCACGTCAAGTACGAGCTCCCCAAGAAGGTGACCTGGAGCCAGGCCATCCTCAAGGAGATGGCCGAGCGCATCGTGGCCTCGGGCGACAAGGTCGAGGACTACATCGACATCAAGCTGTCGGTGTCCGAGTCCCGCTACACCAACTGGCCACAGGTGCTGCAACAGCAGTTTGCCGCGGCGCGCACGGTCGAAGAAGGCAAGCCGGTCATCACCCTGACGCTCGATGGGGGTGCTGCATGAACAAGCTCCCCATTGTGTCCGCTATGGAGCGGATGGCCGAGCGCAAAGGCGTGAAGCTGCTGATGCTGGGCAAATCCGGCATCGGCAAGACATCCCGGCTCAAAGACCTGGACCCCGTCACCACCTTGTTCCTTGATGGCGAGGCGGGTGACTTGGCGGTGGCCGATTGGCCGGGCGACACCATCCGCCTGACATCCTGGCCCGACAGCCGCGACCTTTTCGTGTTCCTCGCGGGCCCGGACAAGTCCCTGCCACCGGAGAGCGCGTTCTCGCAGGCGCACTACGCCCACGTCATCGAGAAGTTTGGCGACCCGGCGCAACTCGACCGCTACCAGACCTTCTTCCTCGACTCGATCACACAGCTGTCCCGCCAGTGCTTTGCGTGGTGCAAGACGCAGCCGGGCGCGACCAGCGACCGCTCCGGCAAGCCTGATCTGCGTGCGGCCTACGGGTTGCTTGGCCAGGAAATGATCGGCGCGTTGACGCACCTGCAGCACGCACGCGGCAAGAACGTGGTGTTCGTGTCGATCCTTGACGAAAAGCTCGATGACTACAACCGCAATGTGTTTGTGCCCCAGATCGAGGGCAAACAGACCGTCGCCGCGCTGATCGGCATCGTCGATGAGGTCGTGACGCTGGCCGAGATCAAGGCCGAGGACGGTAGCGCCTACCGCGCCTTCGTCACGCACACCGTCAATCCCTACGGCTTCCCAGCCAAAGACCGCAGCGGTCGCCTTGACCTGCTGGAGCCGCCGCACCTCGGCGCGCTGATCGCCAAGTGCGCGGGCACATCCATCACGCCCGCCAGCGCCACCACCACGACCCCCACCGAATCCCAGGAGTAATCGCCATGTCTTCCAACTACTTTGATTTTCAGGATGCCGACCCCCAGCAGTCTGGCTTCGATTTGATCCCGAAGGGCGTCATTGCGCCCATGCGCATGACCGTGAAACCTGGCGGTTTTGACGACCCGAGCCAGGGCTGGACGGGTGGTTACGCCACCCAGTCGTTCGATACCGGCGCGGTCTTCCTTTCTGCCGAGTTTGTGATCACCGGCGGTGAATACGCGAAGCGCAAGCTGTGGTCGAACATCGGCCTGTCCTCGCCCAAGGGGCCGACCTGGGGGCAGATGGGGCGCAGCTTCATCCGCGCCGCGCTCAACAGCGCCCGCAATGTCCACCCGCAGGACAACAGCCCCCAGGCCGCTGCCGCGCGCCGTATCCAGGGCTTCCACGAGCTGGATGGTCTGGAGTTCCTGGCCCGCGTGGACATCGAAAAGGACGGCAAAGGCCAAGACCGCAACGTGGTCAAGGTCGCGGTCGAACCCGATCACCCCGACTACGCCAAGTTGATGGGCGTGCCGCCCAAGGCGTCGGGTGGCGGGACTTCCGGCGCTCCGGCGCAGGCAGCGCCCGCGTATCAGGCACCGGCCCCACAACGTGCACCCGTGACGGGCAAACCGTCTTGGGCGCAGTGAGGGAGGTCGCCATGAACACACCCATTCTCACCGCCAGCCACTACGGCGTCGTGCATTTCGGCGATCTCGACTGCGAGGCGGTCGTGCTCACCACCGGCGAGCGCGGCTACGTCCGCAAGGAACTGGCCAAGCTGCTCGGTTTTCACGAAAACAACACGGGTCACCGTTTTCGGCAAATTTTGGCTGATTACGCGCCTAACTCGTTGTCAGAGTTGGATAAATTTGACTCACCGATTTGCCTTCCGAACGGTCGCCGGGCGCAGTTTTTCCCTGCAGGTGTGATCACCATGATTGCGTCCGGCGTAATCGACGCCGCGCTCAGTCGGACACTGCACCGTGCCCGACAAAAGCTCGTTCCAAACTGCATGAAGATCATGCGGGCTCTCGCAACCACAGGTGAGGTTGCGTTGATCGACGAGGCCACCGGCTACCAGCACCATCGTGCACCGGACGCACTGCAGGAGTTGATCTCCAAACTGCTGCGTCAGTCTTGTGCATCTTGGGAGCGGCGCTTTCACCCGGACTACTACCGCGCGATCTACCGATTATTTGGCTGGAAGTACCAGGGTCACGAACAAAACCCTCCGCACGTCGTCGGCCAGATCACGCTGCGCTGGGTCTACGGGCCGGTGCTGCCAGAGGACTTGCTGGGCGAGATCCGCAACCGCAAGGGCATTTCGCAGAAGCACCACCAGTGGCTGTCCGATCAAGGACTCGCGCATCTGGAATCGCAGATTCACGCGGTCACGGCGATTGCGCGCAGCTCGATGAGCTACCCCGACTTCAAGCGCCGCTGCGAGGCCGCCTTCGCTGGCGCAGCCTTGCAGTTGGGCCTTCTGCTCGATGAACTCGAGGAGGAGGTGTGAAATGCTGGGTCTGCAAACGACAGGCCCGGGGCTACGGCCACACCGACAACCGCCACGGTGTGGGCGATCCCCGGCGCTATCCCATCGACTGGGTGTTCTGCTCGCGTCGCTGCCAGGACGCATTTCACGCGCTGTATGGCAACTGGCAGCGGGCCAAGGAAGGTCGCATCGACAAGACGGAGGTCGCCATGATTGATCCGTCTGATGTCGAACTGGCCGCCATGCGCCAGTGCCTCAAGGCCTTCGGTGAGGCGGCGGGCGAGATCGGCTTCACCAAGCCGCTGGGCGACTACTCTGAAGCGGAGGCGCTGCGGGTGATCGAATCAATAGTCACCTGCTGGTCGGACGCAATGGTCGCGCACCACGAGTCCAGCAAGTTTCCGCCCGTGCGGGGCTTGCCGCCCACGCCCGATCCGCTGGCCCCCGATGCCGCCAATCCGTTCGCGGATCTGGAGGACGACCTGCCCTGGGAAGAACCGAAGGGGAAGAAGCCATGATGGACTTCAATTTCTCATTGAGTATCGCGGGCCAGGTCACCGCCCTGGTCGACGCCGGGTTGCAGCAGGCACGCGCCCGCCAAACTGAGCGGCAGTACCTCGGGGCCTCACGCCTCGGGGTGGCCTGCGAGCGTGCGCTGCAATTCGAGTACGCCAAGGCTCCTATCGACCACGGGCGTGACACCCCAGGCCGGATGCTGCGCATCTTCGAGCGTGGTCACGTCATGGAGGACTGCATGGTCGCTTGGCTGCGGGAAGCAGGTTTCGACCTGCGCACCCGAAATGCCGATGGCGAGCAGTTCGGCTTCTCGGTGGCCGATGGCCGTCTGCAGGGCCACGTCGACGGCGTCATGGTCGCGGGCCCCGAGGGCTTCGCCTATCCCGCGCTCTGGGAGTGCAAGTGCTTGGGCAACAAATCCTGGAGTGACCTTGAGAAAAAGGGCTTGGCCATCTCCAAGCCCATCTACGCCGCGCAAGTGGCGATTTACCAGGCCTATCTCGAACTGCACGAGCACCCGGCGATTTTCACGGCGCTCAACGCCGACACGATGGAGATCTACACCGAGCTCGTGCCCTTTGACGCGGCGCTGGCCCAGCGCATGTCGGATCGGGCGGTGAAGGTCATCACGGCGACCGAAGCCGGCGAGCTGCTGCCGCGTGCCTTCCATGACTCAACCCACTTCGAATGCCGGATGTGCGCGTGGCAAGACCGCTGCTGGAGGATGCAATGAACCATAACCAACAATCACCGGCGGCGGAACCGATGGTGGGGGCACGCCACGCGGCACATATGCTCAACCTTCCGCCGTATTTCTTCACCAAACCTCGGTGCCGTGCGTCGAAGCACATTCCGCACTACCGGGTCGGCCAGATGGTTCGCTTTCGGATGTCGGAGCTCAGGGCATGGGCAGTCACGCAAGGAGGCGCACATGACTGACTACCGTGTTCGCGTCACCGTGCGCAATGCCCGTCTGCTGCGGGCCATCGAACGGGCGGGTCACAGGCCGGGCGCTCCGTTCGCAGCCGTCGTCGGCATCAGCTACTACGGGGCGCTGTTGCCCTACATCAACCTCACGCGTTCGCCGCTCAGGCCGGATGGCCTGTTGCGGGAATGCGCGTGGAACCTGTGTGACTTCCTGAACGCATCCCCCTCCGATCTGTGGTCGGATGCCCAGCTCCAGCCGCTGGAAACCAACCATTCCAGCATCGATCTGGATGCAGACAGCGTGCAAGCCTTGGCCTGTGGAACGGCATCCGCCGACCCACTGCGGCTGGCCAGCCATGCGCAGGCAGGTCGCATCATTCAAGAGGCATTGGATACGCTGACGCCACGTGAAGCGGATGTGATCCGTGAGCGCTTCTTTGTCGGATCGTCGCTCGATGAGGTCGCCGAGAAGATGGAGGTCACGCGCGAGCGCATTCGCCAGATCGAGGGGAAGGCGCTGCGAAAGCTGCGACACGAATCTCGTATTCCGCACGAACTGGTTGGCATCGCCGATGTGATCGGGGGTGCCAGCGATGCTTGACTTCAATGAAAACTTAAAACTAGTCGAGCCTGGACGCATCCTTGATGACAGTGAACGTGCGGCGCTGCGTGCCGGGCTGATCGCTGGCCTATCCTCGGTGCTGGCCACGATGTTCCCAGCTGGCAAGCGACGCCGGGGCAAGTTCCTGATCGGGGACGTGTTGGGCAGCCCCGGCGACAGCCTCGAGGTGGTACTGGACGGCGAGAAGGCCGGGTTGTGGACGGATCGCGCGACGGGCGATGGCGGCGATATCTTCTCCTTGATCGCTGGGCATTCGGCGCTCGACATCCACACCGACTTCAATCGTGTGCTGGATGCGGCAGCTGATCTGCTTGGTCGCGCCCGCGAGATGCCGGTGCGCCGATCCGGCAAAAGCGCCGTGCCCGTCGATGAACTTGGCCCAGCCACCGCGAAGTGGGACTATCTCGACGCCCAAGGCCATCTCATCGCCGTCGTCTACCGCTACGACCCGCCCGGACAGAAGAAGCAGTTCCGGCCCTGGGATGCCAAGCGGCGCAAGATGGCACCACCCGACCCGCGCCCGCTCTACAACCAGCCAGGGATGACCAGCGCCGCGCAGGTGGTGCTGGTCGAGGGCGAGAAATGCGCGCAGGCCTTGATCGACGCGGGCGTCAATGCCACCACGGCGATGCACGGCGCGAACGCTCCGGTCGAAAAGACCGACTGGTCGCCATTGGCTGGAAAGGCTGTGCTGATCTGGCCCGACCGCGACAAGCCGGGCTGGGAGTACGCCACGCAGGCGGCACAGGCGATCTTGTCGGCGGGGGCCAAGTCCTGCCACGTCCTCTATCCGCCCGAAGAGGCAGCAGAGGGCTGGGACGTGGCCGATGCCATCGCTGAGGGCTTCGATGTCGCCACCTTCCTCACCCACGGACCGCGCCTTCAGATGCACGACGTGGCCGATGACGTTGATCCAGTCGTCAGCAGCGACGAATCCGTCTGGGGTACGGAGGACGCGCTGGCGCTGTCCTTCACCCGCCGCTACCACCGCGACTGGCGATACGTGGCTGGCTGGGGCAAGTGGCTGGTGTGGGACGGTCAACGCTGGCGCACCGAGGACACGCTGGCAGCCACGGACTTGATCCGCAGCGTCTGCCGCCAGACGGCTGTGCGCGCCGACAACCCCAAGGTCGCCGCCAAATTGGCCAGCGCAGGAACGGTCGGCGGTGTGGAACGTTTGGCGCGTGCAGACCGCAGGCACGCGGCCACCACCGACGAATGGGATGCAGATCCGTGGCTGCTCAACACGCCGGGCGGCGTGGTCGATCTTAAGACAGGCCGGATGCGCCCGCACGAGCGCGCAGACCGGATGACCAAGATCACCACAGCCACGCCCAGCGGCGACTGCCCGACCTGGAGGCAGTTCATTGAAGAGGTCACGGGTAGCGACAAGGGGCTGCAGTCCTACCTGCAACGGATGATCGGTTACGCGCTGACCGGGTCGACGCAAGAGCACGCGCTGTTCTTCCTTTACGGCACAGGCGCGAACGGCAAGTCGGTGTTCGTCAACACCCTGGCCACCATCCTGGGTGATTACGCGACCAACGCGCCGATGGACACCTTCATGGAAACGCGCACCGACCGGCACCCTACCGATATGGCGGGACTGCGCGGCGCGCGCTTCGTTGCGGCCATCGAAACCGAACAGGGCAAACGCTGGGCCGAGTCCAAGCTCAAGAACCTCACCGGTGGCGACAAGATCTCTGCGCGCTTCATGCGCCAGGACTTCTTCGAGTTCTTCCCGCAGTTCAAGCTCTTTGTGGCAGGCAACCACAAGCCCGCCATTCGCAACATCGACGAGGCGATGAAACGCAGGCTGCACCTGATCCCTTTCACGATTACCGTGCCGCCCGAGCGTCGCGACAAGAACCTGCAACAAAAGCTCCTGGCCGAACGTGACGGCATCCTCGCGTGGGCCGTGCAGGGCTGTCTCGATTGGCAGCGCCATGGACGGTTAGCCCCGCCGCAGCGTGTGGTGGAAGCGACCGAGGAGTATTTCGAAGCCGAGGACGCTCTGGGCCGCTGGCTCGATGAGCGCTGCGTGCGCGAGGCCAACGCCAAGTCGCTGACCGCAGAGTTGTTCAACGACTGGAAGCAGTGGGCTGAAGCCGCAGGCGAGTTTGTTGGCGCACAACGCCGCTTTTCCGATCTGCTCATCACGCGCGGGTTGGACAAATGGCGCAACGGGCTGGGCGTGCGCGGGTTCCAGGGCGTTGGCCTCAAACACCCGCCGACGCCAGCCTACACCCCCTACGCGGACAACTGACCCCCATGAAAACCACGCGGTCTGACGCAGTTGACGCAGTTTGTCGTAACTCTTACGCGTGCGCGTGTGCGCGCGCCTCACGGAGGGTATCGATAAGCTGTGTCAGCTGCGTCAGACCCGATCAAACAAGGACTGACAACATGAACACGACGACCATTCTCGCCCTCGATCTGGGCACCACAACCGGCTGGGCATTGGCCTGCCGCGACGGCAGCATCAGCAGTGGCAGCCAATCCTTCAAACCCCAACGCTTCGAAGGCGGCGGCATGCGCTTCCTTCGGTTCAAGCGCTGGCTCACCGACATCAAGCAGTGCAATGAAGGCATTGACCAAGTGGTGTTCGAAGAAGTTCGCCGCCACGTCGGTGTCGACGCCGCGCATGCGTATGGCGGCTTCATGGGCCAGCTGACCGCCTGGTGCGAGCACCACCAGATCCCGTACCAGGGTATCCCTCTCGGCACGATCAAGAAGCACGCCACTGGCAAAGGCAACGCCAGCAAGGACGAGATGGTGGCGGCCGTCCGTGCTCGCGGTCATACCCCGGCTGACGACAACGAGGCTGATGCCATCGCCTTGTTGTACCTGGCCATCCACTCGGCCATGGAGGTGTGAGATGAAGATTCCACAACACCGCTACCGCTGCCCCCTGGGCAATCTGCAGCCAACCACGCCGGACCTGGATGCCGTCAAACGCGAGGGCTGGCGCAATGACCACATCCTGGTGGTCTCGGAAGAGGACGATCGCTTGGACTGGATAGAAAAGCAGTTCGTGCGCAGGCTGGGTGAACGCCTCTACGGTGATGGAGGCAAGCGCCATGGTTGAACTCATGACCCAATGGACGGCAGATGCCGTGGCTGCCCGGTTTGCTGAGGCTGCTGAGACCGCTCACAAGCTGCCACGTGTGCGCCCTGCGGGCTACTTCAACCCCTGGATGACCTTGGCCATGCAGGTGCCGGAACGTTATCCCGACCCCGAACGGGTGTACCGGTCCATGCCACCCAGTCCGCAGGCCGTGGATCGGATGCTCGAAACCATGCGCTGGGTGCAGTGGCTGGAGGTCGAGCAGCGGCACCTGGTCTGGATGCGCGCCAACCGCTACGAGTGGCAGCAGATCGGCAGGCGATTTGCCTGTGACCGCAACACGGCTTCGCGGCGCTGGCACCGGCTTATGGAGTTGGTGGCGTATAGGCTCAACTCTGGTTGATCGTGCAGCTGTTGATGTTGGCAAGATTTCCTACGGCAATGGCCGTGATCAAACCTCTTGCCAGCGTCAACGCAGGATGTTCTGATGTCTTTGGGCAGGTATGAGTATCAATCAGCTGCAACGCGCACCCATGGGCGGTTTTTGGGCGTGCAGCATGAGGGCCGATTTGAGGGTAGAGTTTCGGCTATGGTCAGGAAAGAAGCGCAATCGCAGATGCCATCAAAACTCTGACGCATCTGACACATCCGACGCAGATTTGATGGGTCCTTCCGGTCGCCTCCGCTATGCGGGGGGCAACAGCGCGAGATTTCGATAGCGTCTGACCACAAAAACAGGTTACCACCCGGCCAGGTTACCGGCCTGCGGTTACCACCGCCCAAGACAGTTACCACCCACTCAAAATTTCCAACCCGCCCGGCGGCAACGCTCGGCGGGTTTTTGCATTCCATGACGCCAAACCTGCAGATCGAATACCGCTCGATCGATGCGCTGCTGCCCTATGCAAGAAATCCGCGCACGCATTCGACAGCCCAGATCGCCAAGATCGCGGCCAGCATTGTGGAATTTGGCTGGACAAGTCCGGTGCTGGTCGATGGCGACAACGGCATCATTGCCGGCCACGGCCGTCTGGCTGCCGCGCGCAAATTGGAACTGGCCGAGGTTCCGGTCATCGAGTTGGGCCACCTCACCCCGGCGCAAAAGTGCGCCTACGTGATCGCCGACAACCGCCTGGCGCTGGACGCAGGCTGGGATGACGAACTGCTGGCGCTTGAACTGGCGGAACTGTCTGAGGCCGGTTACGACCTGCTGCTCACTGGCTTCGACGATGACGAGCTGGCCCAGATGCTGGCCGACTTGAGTGAATCTGATTCTGGTGACGCCGATGATGAATCGGATACCGAAGAAGATGGCGATGTCCCCGAGCCACCCAAGCAGCCCATCTCGCGCGCCGGTGACGTTTGGCAGTTGGGCCCGCACCGTCTGATTTGCGGTGATGCCAGCGATCCATCTGTGATCGCCACCCTGATGCAATGCGAGCAGGCCAGCCTGTGCTTCACCTCGCCGCCCTACGGCAACCAGCGGGACTACACCTCCGGCGGCATTGCCGACTGGGATGGCCTGATGCGCGGCGTGTTCGCGCAAGTGCCGATGGCCCCCGATGGCCAGGTGCTGGTCAACCTTGGCTTGATCCACCGTGACAACGAGTTCATCCCGTATTGGGACCAGTGGCTGGAATGGATGCGCACACAAGGCTGGCGGCGTTTTGCGTGGTACGTCTGGGACCAGGGGCCTGGCATGCCAGGTGATTGGCAAGGACGCCTAGCGCCCAGCTTCGAATTCATCTTCCACTTCAATCGCCAGACGCGCAAACCCAACAAGACCGTGCCCTGCAAGTTCGCCGGTCAGGAAAGCCACCTGCGCGCCGACGGAACCTCTACCGCCATGCGCGGCAAGGACGGTCAGGTCAATGGCTGGACGGCAGCGGGTCAGCCCACGCAAGACCACCGTATCCCCGACTCGGTCATCCGGGTCATGCGCCACAAAGGAAAGATCGGCAAAGACATCGACCACCCCGCCGTGTTCCCGGTGACGCTGCCGGTGGAGGTCATCGAGGCCTACACCGATGAAGGCGAAATCGTCTTCGAGCCCTTTTGCGGCAGCGGCACCACGCTGATGGCCGCCCAACGTACCGGTCGCATTGGCCGATCGGTGGAGATCGCGCCCGAATACGTCGACGTGGCGCTGATCCGTTTCCAACAGAACTTCCCTGGCGTGCCAGTTACCCTGGCCGCCACGGGCGACACCTTTGAAGTGGTCGCCCGTCAACGACAAGGCGAATCCACCCATGTCTGACCCTTGGCTGTCCACCCACATCGAGCGTTGGCCCACAGCAAAGCTGATTGCCTACGCCAGAAATGCCCGCATCCACTCTGCGGAGCAGGTGGCGCAGATCGCGGCATCCATCGTCGAGTTCGGTTTTACAAATCCCATCCTCGCTGGCTCTGACGGCGTGATTGTTGCTGGCCACGGTAGGCTGGCCGCCGCGCAGAAATTGGGCTTGGAATCGGTGCCGGTGGTCGTGCTCGATCACCTGACGCCCACCCAACGCCGCGCGCTCATCATTGCGGACAACCGCATTGCAGAAAGCGCCGGCTGGGACGACGCCATGCTGCGCATTGAACTGCAGTCCTTGCAGGAGGATGGCTTCAACCTTGACATCACCGGCTTCGATGCCGATGCCCTGGCCGAGATCATGGCGGGCGAGGAGACCACGGCCGACGGCAATACGGACGACGATTCCGTTCCCGAAGTGTCGGCCACCCCGATCTCCCGCCCAGGAGATGTCTGGGAGCTGGGCAATCACCGTCTGGTGTGCGGTGATGCCACCGATCCCAAGAGTTACGAACTGCTGATGGCCGATGCCCATGCCGACATGGTGTTCACCGATCCACCGTACAACGTGGACTACGCCAACAGCGCCAAAGACAAGATGCGCGGCAAGGACCGCCCGATCCTGAACGACAACTTAGGCGATGGCTTCTACGATTTCCTGCTGGCGGCATTGACGCCGATGCTGGAACGCTGCGCGGGGGCGACCTACATCGCCATGTCGTCCAGTGAGCTGGACACCCTGCAGCAGGCATTTCGCGCTGCCGGCGGCAAGTGGTCCACCTTCATCATCTGGGCCAAGAACACCTTCACACTCGGCCGCGCCGACTACCAGCGCCAGTACGAGCCCATACTCTACGGTTGGCCTGAAGGTCAAAACCGCCACTGGTGCGGTGACCGCGATCAGGGCGATGTCTGGAACATCAAGAAGCCGCAGAAGAACGATCTGCACCCGACCATGAAACCGGTGGAGCTGGTCGAGCGGGCCATCCGAAATTCCAGCCGTCCTGGTGACATCGTCTTGGATCCCTTTGGTGGATCCGGGACCACGCTGATTGCCGCCGAGAAATCCGGCCGCATTGGTTGGCTGATTGAGCTCGACCCCAAGTATGTCGATGTGATCGTGCGCCGCTGGCAAGATTGGACGGGGCAACGTACAGTACGCGAATCCGATGGTGTGGCCTTTGATGATCTGCTTGAACAGGCGACGCCGACGTCAAAAGTCCACACTACAACTGCAGGTGACGATGACCGTTGATGAAATTGACCGCGAACGCAAGCTTCTTCGTCAACGTGATGAGGCCATGATGGCTTTGCGTGCTGCGGGCAAGTCATATGCCGAAATCGCGCGGGACTTTGGCATGAGTCTGGAAAACGTCAGGAAGCGAATTCAGTACACCCAACGGCAACAAAAAATGGAGCGGAGCACCAATCCATTCGAACGAATCCTGCCAAATACCGCTCGCATCCTGAAGTTGTCAGGGCTGAACACGATACAACAAGTGGTCGAGCGATATTTCGCGCAAGAGCTACTGACAATTCACGGGTTCGGGTTCATGGCCTTGCGCGACGTTGAGAAGCACTTTGTTCCAGGCTACCGCTACCAACGTGGCATTGGGATCACTCGAACAGAGCCGCTTGCTTGTCTGGCGACCGATGGCCCGACTCGTCCAGGGTCGCAGAAGAGCCACTAACCCAGGCGCGCTACATAGCGACCGAAATCGCTGCCACTCGGATCCACATACAAGTACGGTCGTCCTGGCGCGAGGACTTCCACGCACAGTCGGCCCTGCATGAAGTATCCGCCCTTGCCCTTGAGCCAGTCTCGTGACTTGTAGAGGTTCATGGCAAAGCCGTCGAATTCCTCCGGCGTCATGGTCCTAGTTTCAGTGACGTAGACCACGTAGTCCCCCGTGGCGGCGATGTCGGTGATGTCGGCGGGTTTGCGTCCAAAGGGCAGTCGGATGCTCAACTCTTCGACCTGCACCTGCTGGTCATCGAACATGATGGTCAGGGGTTTTCGTTCGATCGTGATGGTCATTGTTTTCATATCCTGGCTCCTGTTCAGGCGACGCGGTAAATCCGCTGTCCACCAGCCTCCTTCGTCGAGGTGATCGCCAGGCCGAGTTTCTTCTTGAAGGCGCCGGCAAACGTTCCCCGGACCGTGTGGGCTTGCCACTGAGTGGCCTCGCAGATCTGTTCGATCGTGGCGCCCTCGGGACGCTTGAGCATGGCGATCACTTGCGCTTGTTTGCTGTTGTCCCTTGTCCGAGGTTTCACAGCTGTCGCTGTTTCGATAACCGCACCGATGGCCTGAGCGCTCACGGGTGCCTTGCGTGGCACACCCAGGGCCTCGTAGCCCTCGGCGGCCAGGAACCAGTCCTTGCCGTCGCAGGTGATCAGGGCGCGTTTGAACAAGCCGTCGATCACTTTCTGGCGCGCGCCGCCCTTGATGTTGTCAGGGAACCATTCGATCTTGCCTTCGGTGTGCCGGTGGGCGTGGTCCAGGATGGCGTGCTGGGCGGGTGTGAGTTGGGTGGTCATGTTGATCCTTTCAGTTGCGGTTTGTGTGGGTGGGAGATTGCGTGGCAGCCATGCGGCCTGCTTCAAAGGCAGCTTGCAGGGCGCTTTTGACGCCCCAGACGCTGACCTCATGAAAGTCGAGGCGGTCGCTCATTTGTGTTTCCAGGGTCTGGATGAAAAGGTGATCAAGGGCGATCTTTTCAAGCAGGTCCTGGATGGCCTGGGGGTTTTGCTTCTTCATCGTCTTGGCCTTTCGATTGCCGGTTGTGTTGAGGACGATGTGATTGACGCGCTGTTCGCAACCGAAGCCAAGCTCTTTCTTATCCCGGGTGATTCACTCGCCTTTGCATGACAACCAGCATTCCGGAGGCCACCCACTTGCACTGAGTAAATCAACACCATGGGACTGTCCATTCGCGCCTACGCGCGCCACCGAGGCGTGTCGCATGTGGCCGTCAAGAAGGCCATCGACACCGGGCGCATCAGCCAATTGCCTGACGGCACTATCGATCCGGTGGTGGCCGATGCCCAGTGGGCGGCCAACACCACGCCGACCCGTAGGTCAGTGGCAGATGCCTCCAACGAGAAGCCAGCCCCGCAGGTTTTCGCAGCAGCCCGCGACATTCCGCAGGCTTCTGCAAAGCCTGTACGCGATACGCCTGAGCCACCAACACCAGCGCTCTCATCGGGCGGCACGTCGTTGCTGCAAGCCCGGACCGTCAACGAGGTGGTCAAGGCGCAAACCAACAAGGTCCGGCTTGCCCAGCTGAAAGGCGAACTGGTTGATCGCGCACAGGCAGTGGCCCATGTGTTCAAGCTGGCCCGGGCCGAACGTGACGCCTGGCTGAACTGGCCGGCGCGCATTTCGGCGCAGATGGCCGCAGGACTGGGGGTTGAACCGCATGTGCTGCATGTGGCACTCGACGCCGCCGTGCGCGAGCAGCTGCAAGACCTGGGCGAGGTGCAGCCCAAAGTCGACTGATGGGTGGACTGAACATGGACGAGCTGTATTACGAAGGCTGGGACGCGATCGAGCGCGCCTGGCGCGAGGGGCTGACGCCCGATCCGCTGCTCACGGTGTCCGAATGGGCCGACAAGCACAGGGTGCTGTCCAGCAAGGCAGCGTCTGAGCCGGGGCGCTGGCGCACCAGCCGCACGCCCTACCTGCGCGAGATCATGGATTGTTTGTCGCCCATGTCGCCGATCGAACGGGTGGTGTTCATGAAGGGTGCGCAGGTCGGCGGTACCGAACTGGGCCTGAACTGGGTCGGGTACGTCATTCATCATGCTCCCGGCCCGATGATGGCGGTGTGGCCGACTGTGGAGATGGCCAAGCGGGCGTCCAAGCAGCGCATCGACGCGCTGATCGAAGAAAGCACTGCCATCCAGGAGCGGATCGCTCCGGCCCGCAGCCGCGACTCGGGCAACACCATCCTGGCCAAAGAGTTCCACGGCGGCGTGCTGGTGATGACCGGTGCCAACAGCGCGGTGGGCCTTCGTTCCATGCCCGTCCGTTACCTGTTCCTGGACGAGGTGGATGGCTACCCGCTGGATGTGGAAGGCGAAGGCGATGCGATTTCGCTGGCCGAGGCGCGTACCCGCACTTTTGCCCGGCGCAAGATCCTGATCGTCTCGACGCCCACGATTGCCGGGGTCAGTGCGGTCGACCGAGAGTTTGAAGCCTCGGACCAGCGCCGTTACTTTGTGCCTTGCCCGCATTGCGACCATTGTCAATGGCTGCGCTTCGAGCAACTGCGCTGGGAACGGGGTCAGCCAGAAACGGCGGTCTATGTCTGCGAATCGTGTAACCAGCCGATCGCCGAACACCACAAGACCTGGATGCTGGACAACGGCCAGTGGCAGGCATGTGCACCGGAGAATGCGGGCCGCACGGCCGGGTATCACCTCTCCAGCCTGTACAGCCCGGTGGGCTGGCGCAGTTGGATCGAGATCGCCCGGGCCTGGGAGTCAGCCGCGATGTCGGACACCCGATCGGCTTCCGCCATGAAGACATTCAAGAACACCGAGCTGGGTGAGACCTGGGTGGAGGAAGGTGAAGCGCCGGATTGGCAGCGCCTGTTGGAGCGTCGCGAGGACTACCGTATTGGCAGCGTGCCCGCCAGCGGCTTGCTGCTGACTGCTGGTGCCGACGTGCAGAAAGATCGCATCGAAGTGTCGGTCTGGGCCTTCGGGCGTGGCAAGGAATCCTGGCTTGTCGAGCACCGCGTGCTGATGGGCGACACGGCCAGAGCGGAAGTCTGGTCATCAATGGCCAAAGTTCTTTCTGAAACCTGGACCCACAGCAGTGGATGCCAACTGAGCCTGGCCCGCATCGCGCTGGACACCGGCTACGCCACGCAAGAGGCCTACGCCTTCGTGCGCAGTGTTCGCGATGCGCGGCTCATGCCGATCAAGGGCATCGCTGGCGGTGCGGCGCTGATTGGCACACCGACAGCGGTGGACGCCACGACCAGTGGCAAGAAGCTGCGTCGGGGCATCAAGGTGTTTCCGGTGGCCGGCGGCATTGCCAAGCTGGAGTTCTACAACAACCTGCGTAAGAGCGCCGAGGTGGCGGAAGACGGCATCACGCCGATCTACCCGGCAGGCTTTGTGCACCTGCCTAAGGTGGATGTCGAATTCCTGCAGCAGTTATGTGCCGAGCAGTTGATCACCCGGCGCGACCGAAACGGCTTTGCCCACCGCGAGTGGCAAAAGATGCGCGAGCGCAATGAGGCGCTGGACTGCTATGTCTACGCCCGCGCGGCGGCAGCTGCTGCCGGTCTGGACCGCTTCGAGGACCGCCACTGGCAAGAGTTGGAAAAACAACTTGGCACTGCCCCTCCAGTCGTTGCCACGCAAATCACAACCCCCGAGGCCACCCGAGAACAACGATTCAACGGTGGCCTCAGCACTTCTGGCAGCACAACGCCGGCACCGCGCCGGGTGGTGCGCAGCAAGTGGATGAACTGAGGATGACATGACCTACACCCCAGAACACCTGCAGGCCTTGCGCGAAGCGCTGGCCAGCGGCGAACACCGCGTGACCTACGAGGGCAAGAGCATCGAGTACCGGAGCGTTGCCGATCTGAAGGCTGCGATTGCGGAAGTCGAAGCCACCATCGCCCGCGAATCCGGTGCGCCCAAATCGCGTCAGATCCGTGTGACCACCAACAAGGCACTCTGATGGCCTGGCTCAAAACCATGACCCGGATCAGCCGCCGCATGTTCGGCGGCACGCCCGTCTACGATGGCACCGGCGGTGGTCGCCGTGCCCTGGCCTGGATGCCCAGCAATCCCGGTGCGGTTGCGGCGCTATCGCTCGCCCAAGACGAACTGCGCGCCAAGAGCCGGGATCTGGTGCGGCGCAACGCCTGGGCCGCCGCTGGCATCGAAGCCTTCGTGGCGAACGCCATCGGTACCGGCGTCAAGCCGCAGAGCATGGTGCAAGACCAAGCCACGCGCGAAGCCATCCACAGCCTCTGGTGGGATTGGTGTGAAGAGGCCGATGCGGCGGGTTTGACCGATTTCTACGGTCTGCAGGCCCTGGCCACACGCGCCATGCTCGAAGGTGGTGAGGCATTGATCCGCCTGCGCTACCGCCGCACCGAAGATGGTTTGCCGGTGGCGCTGCAGATTCAGGTGCTGGAAGCGGAACACCTGCCCAACACGATGAACCGGGATTTGCCAAGTGGCAACGTGATTCGTGCCGGGATCGAATTCGACCGACTGGGGCGTCGTGTGGCCTACCACTTGTACCGCTCGCACCCCAATGATGGCCTACTGGCTCCGATGTCGAGCCGTGGTGGGTTCGATGCGGTGCGCGTCGATGCCAGCGAAGTCATTCACCTGTTTCGCCCGCTGCGCCCTGGCCAGATCCGAGGCGAGCCGTGGCTCACCCGGGCACTCGTCAAACTCAACGAGCTCGATCAATACGACGACGCCGAGCTGGTCCGCAAGAAAACCGCTGCCATGTTCGCCGGCTTCATCACCCGCATGGCCCCAGAAGACAACCTGATGGGCGAGTCGGCAGCGGATGCCAATGGTGTGGCCATGGCGGGCATGGAGCCCGGTACGTTACAGATCCTGGAGCCGGGCGAGGACATCAAGTTCTCGGCGCCGGCCGACGTCGGATCGTCCTATGCGGAATTCATGCGTCAGCAGTTCCGTGCCGTGGCCGCTGCCATGGGCATCACCTACGAGATGCTCACAGGTGACCTGACGCAGGTGAACTACTCCTCCATTCGCGCGGGGTTGCTGGAATTCCGTCGCCGCTGTGAAGCCTTGCAGCACGGCGTCATCGTGCATCAACTGTGTCGACCGGTCTGGCGCGCCTGGATGGACCAGGCGGTGTTGGAAGGAACCCTGGTTTTGCCCGGTTACCGCAAAGCAAAACGGCAGTACCAATCGGCCAAGTGGATCCCGCAGGGCTGGAAATGGGTGGATCCGCAGAAGGAATACAACGCCATGAAGCTGGCCATCCGGGCGGGCCTCATGAGCCGATCGGAAGCGATCTCTGGCAACGGCTACGACGCCGAAGACGTGGATCGCGAAATTGCGGCGGACAACGCCCGGGCCGATGCGCTGGGCCTGGTCTTTGACTCCGATGCCCGGCATGACCAGGCACCAGCTGCTATGCCCACAGATGCCTACCCGGCGCAACCCACAGATGCGGTGGATGCCGCCAATGACAACCAGGACCCACAAATATGACTTACCTTGCCTCCCGCCTGTTCGGGACGCCCTTGCTGATTCACCGCCCCAAACTCGACGTGATCCTGTCGGTGGTCGGTCAACGCATCGGCATGGCCGATCTCCCCGCAATGCCTGCCATGGACATGGCTGTGTACCAGCGTCCACCAGCAGCCAGTGCACCCGATGGCATTGCCGTGATTCCAATCCACGGGTCTCTGGTCAAGCGCTCGCTGGGCATGGAAGCTGCATCTGGCCTGACCTCCTACGGGGAGATCGCGGCCATGCTGGATGCGGCACTCGCCGACCCGCAGGTCAGCGGCATTCTGCTCGATATCGATTCCCCTGGTGGCGAGGCCTCGGGCAGTTTCGAGTTAGCCCGCCGCGTCCGCGAGGTGGCAGCCACGAAACCCGTCTGGGCGGTGGCCAATGACTCGGCGTATTCGGCGGCCTATGCGATTGCCGCTAGTGCCCAACGTCTGTTTGTCACCGAGACCGGTGGCGTCGGCTCCATTGGTGTGATTGCGCTGCATGTCGACCAGTCGGTGAAAGACGCCAAAGACGGCTACCGATTTACCGCTGTGACGGCGGGTGCCCACAAAAACGACTTCTCGCCACACGAGCCGCTGTCCGACGGTGCCAAGACGGAACTGCAGGGCGAAGTCGATCGGCTCTACGCCATCTTCACCGAACACGTGGCGGCGATGCGAAATCTCGATCTGGATGCTGTACGCGCCACTGAAGCCGGCCTGTACTTCGGCGCAAACGCCATCAGCCAAGGCTTGGCCGATGGCATCCAGACGCTGGAGGTCACCTTGAGCGAATTCCACCAATTCATCAACGCCCGTAACCATCAGCCGTCTCAGGTGCGGGGCGTCATCCGTGCTGAGGCGGCACACCCCAAAAAGGAGCTCACCATGCGTGATGCAGATAACCTCCCCGAAAACCCTCCCTCTGACAACAACCTTGACGAAGTCGCTGCCGAGCAAGTGGCTCAACTGGTCGCTGAAGCCAAACGCGAAGTCATGCAGTCTGCCCAGGCCATTGCAGAGCTTTGCCTGCTGGCCGGTTGCCCCGAGCGTGCTGCCGAGTTCATCGCTGCTGGCAAGTCGCAAGCCGATGTCCGCCGCGTGCTGATCGATGCCCGGGCTGCGAAGTCCGATGCCGCCGACATCCGATCGACCATCACCGTCGACGCAGGCACCCGGTCGCTCGACTGTCCGGAGGCTTCGCCCATCGTGGCCGCCGTCAAGAAACTCACCACAAAGGAATAAGTCATGCCCACTATCACCGAAACCAACAACCTTGGCGAACTTTTGAAGTACGAAGCACCGAACCGCTATTCCCGCGAAGTCGCCACTATCGCTGCTGGCCAGAACCTGCCCCTGGGCACGGTGATTGGTCGCAGTACCAATAACGGCAAACACTATGTCATCGATCCCGCTGCCACGGACGGTACGGAAACCCCGATTGGCGTGCTGGCCAACGATATCGATGCCACCAATGCCGACCGCAGCGATGCCATCCTGATTGCGCGTCACGCCATCGTCGCCAAGACCGCCCTGGTCTGGCCGATCGCGCTCACCGGTGCCCAGCGTATTTTCTATGAGCAGCAGTTGGCCGAGCGTGGCGTGCTGGTGCGCGAGTCCGCCTAAACCCCTTCCGTCCCTCATCCACCTGAACCCGCCTGGCCTACTGGCTTACGCGGGTTCTTCCGTTTCTGGAGCCAAACATGCAAAACATCTTCGACAATCCGGCCTTCAACATGGCCAACCTCACCACCGCCATCAATCTCGTGCCCAACCGCTACGGCCGCCTGGAAGACCTGAACCTGTTCCCGGCCAAGCCGACCCGCTTTCGCCAAATCATCATCGAAGAACGCAACGGTGTCTTGAACCTGCTGCCCACCATGCCTCCCGGCTCGCCCGGTACGGTCGGCACCCGCGGCAAGCGCAAGGTGCGCTCCTTCGTCATTCCTCACATTCCGCACGACGACGTGGTGTTGCCCGAGGAAGTCCAAGGCATCCGCGCCTTCGGCTCCGAGACCGAGCTGGAAACCATCGCCGGTGTGCTGGCCCGTCACCTGGAAACCATGCGCAACAAGCATGCGATCACGCTGGAACACCTGCGCATGGGTGCGTTGAAGGGTGAGATCCTGGATGCCGATGGTTCGACCATCTACAACCTCTACGACGAGTTCAAGATCGATGCCACCACAATGTCTCTGGGGCTGGCGGATGCCAAAGGAAACATCCGCAACAAGTGCGTCAAGGTTCTGGGTGAAATGGAGAAAGCCCTCCAAGGCGAATTCATGACCGGTGTGCGTTGTCTGTGTTCGCCTTCGTTCTTCGAAGCGCTGACCAGCCACGCCAATGTGGTGGAGTCCTACTCCCGTTTCCAGGAAGGGGCCTGGCTGCGAGAGGATGTGCGCACCGGCTTCACCTACGGTGGCATCACCTTCGAGGAATACCGTGGGCAGGCCAGTTCGGCAGACGGCACGGTGCGCAAGTTCATTGCCGACGGCGAGGCGCATTGTTTTCCTGTGGGCACGGTGGACACCTTTGGCACCTACTTCGCACCGGCGGATTTCAACGAAACGGTAAACACCCTGGGTCAGCCCTTGTACGCCAAGCAGGCCCCGCGCCAGTTTGAGCGCGGCACGGATCTGCACACGCAGAGCAACCCACTGCCGATGTGCCACCGCCCAGGTGTGCTGATCAAGCTGACGGCCTGATTCATGACGCACGCCTTTGATCGGGCGGTGACTAGACTCTTCGCCCGGCTGGGTGTGCCTGGCACCTACCGGCTGGCCGATGGTCGTGAGATCGCCACCCGCTTCATCACCAAACAGGCCGATGTGGTCGAGGCCTTTGGCGAAAGCAGACTGGCCTTGGCCACGCATCGATTTGATGTGATGGCCAGCACGGCGCCTACACTCCGTGACGGCGATCGCTTCACAGTCAACGGCCAGACCTACCAGGTTGTGGGCGAGCCCTTGACTGACAGGGATCGGCTGATCTGGACGTTGACCGGAGCACCGCTGTGAAGCTCATGGCGGCACTCACCGGCAATCTGGACCAGATGCTGGCTGACGAAGTGCGCATTGCCGAACAGGCCGTGACGCATTCGATCCGCGAAGCCACCGATGGCCTCAAAACCGAGCTGCGCAACCAGATCACCGGTGCGGGTCTCGGTCAGCGCTTGGCCAACACCTGGCGTGGTGAGGTCTATCCCAAGGGGAAGATGAGCATCAAGGCGGCAGGCCTGGTCTACAGCCGCGCCCCCGTCATCGTCGGTGCGCATGACCAGGGCGCCACCATCCGATCCAAGGACGGCTTCTGGCTAGCGATACCACTACCGGCTGCCGGCAAAGGTCCACGTGGCAAACGCATGACGCCTGGTTTGTGGGAGCGGCTGCGTGGCCAACGCCTGCGTTTCATCTACCGCCGGGGCAAGCCCTCGCTCCTTGTCGCAGAAAACCAGCGTGCCCGCCAGGGCCAACGTGGTGGTTTCTCGGTGGCATCGAAAAAGGCGCAGGCCACTGGCCGTGGTCTGGTGACGGTCCCCATGTTCTTGCTGGTACCGCAAGTGACCCTGAAAAAGAAATTCGACATCGACAGCAGCGCGCGTCGCTGGATCGGCACGCTGGCCCAGCGCATTGCCAACCGATTCGATGAAGCCGACCGAAAAGGTGCAACGTCATGAGCCAAAGAGAGAACGCCATCGGTGCTTTGTTCGCCGTGCTCGGCCAGTTGTCCTTGGGCACGATGGTCAAACGCAATGCCGCCTTGCCCGAACGCATCGCGGACCATGCCATGGCCATTCTGCGCGACGGCGAGATGGGCGAACCCGAGGTGTCGCTGTCACCGCTGACCTACCACTGGCAACACCAGGTGGCCATCGAACTGTTTGTCGCCGACCCGGGTGCCGCTGCGCGTGATGCACGCATGGATGGGCTGCTCACCGAGTTGGCCGTCCTGATCGAGACCGACCGGACGCTGGCTGGTGTTGTCGAGTACGCCGAAATCGGTCCACCCAAATTCGACGAATTGGCCCCCGAGGGCACGAGCGGCATCAAGGCTTGCCTGCTGCCCGTGGTCCTGCACTACAGCAGCCTCGGTCCACTGAACTGAATCCCATCCCCAAGGAGAAAACTATGGCTCGTGCTTACGGCGCGAACGCCAGCCTGTTGGCTGCGTTTGAAACTAACTATGGCAGCACACCGGTAGGTGACTACTGGCAGCTGCCCTTTGTATCCACTTCACTCGGTTCCGAGCAGGGGCTGATTGCCAACGACCTGATCGGCATGGGGCGCGACCCGAGTGCACCGATCCGCGACGTGGTCAAGGTCGAGGGCGACATGGTCGTACCGCTGGACGTGCGCCACATGGGTCTGTGGCTCAAGGCCTTGTTGGGCGAGCCCACCTCGGTGGGCACGGGCGTGGTGACCCACACCTTTACTTCCGGCAAGCCGAGCCTGCCCAGCCTGACGCTGGAAACCGGGCTGCCGGACATACCGGCCTGGTTCGTCGCTTCAGGTGTCATGGTCAACAGCTTACAGGTGGGCTTTGCCCGCTCAGGCGCAGCGAACGCCACAGTCGGCCTGATCGCCCAGGGCGAGGTGCGGCGCAACGCCACACTGGATGACATGCCCTCAACGATGGAATTGCAGCGCTTCAACCAGTTCCAGGGCCAAATTCTGCGCGAGGGCCAGGCCCTGGGTAACGTGGTCTCGGCGCAGCTGACGTATTCCAACAACCTGGAACGCATTGAGACCATCCGTTCCGACGGCAAGATCGATGGCGCGGATCCGACGGTGGCCAGCCTCACCGGTAACCTTGAGGTGCGATTTGCCGACACCACGCTGATCGACGCCGCCACGAACAACACACCGCTGGAGTTGACCTTTGGCTACGCGATCGATGCCGATCATAGGCTGACCTTCATTGCGCACGAGGTCTATCTGCCCAAGCCCAAGCTGTCCATCTCGGGGCCCGGCGGCATCCAGGCCACCTTCGAGTGGCAAGCCGCCAAGGCCACCAGCGTGGCCCTCATGTTCACCGTCGAACTGGTGAACGACGTCGCTGCTTACTGAATTCCCTGATTCCCCAACCGAGGTTTCTCATGATCAAACTCAATCTCCCGCGTGAGCCGTACTGGATCACGCTGGCCGCTGGCGTGCGCCTGCAGGTGCGTCCTGCTACCACGGCGCTGGTCATGGCGGCACGCCATGCCGCCTCCAAAGTCGCCGGTACCGATACCGCTGCGGCCGGCGAACGCACGGCGACGCTCATCACGGAACTGGCCAAGCTGGCGGTCCTGGCTTGGGAATGCGTCGCCGACGACAAGGGCAAACCGGCATCTGTCTCGCCCGAAGGTGTTGCCGCGCTGATGGAGCATTGGCTGCTGGCCGATGCCTTCGAACGCGAATACCTGGCCGGTCTCTACGCCCTGGATGCGGAAAAAAACGCCTGAAGGCCCGCACCGCGTGGCACTTCGGTGGCGGGCCGAGCTATTGCAGCGCCTGTCCCGAGCCGTGTCCCGAGTGCCCCTACACCATGAACGCGCCAGAGAGCCTCGAAGGCTGGCAAGCCGCCAGTGCGATTGACATCTGTGCCAGCCAGTTGCGGATGGCACAGGGCCGGGTGGTCGGGCTGGATCTCAATGCCTGGCTGCTGGCCTGCGAGTGCACCGGGTTGGACAAGGCCACAGCGATCGACCTCTTCCCGGCAGTCGAGGCGGGCCTGATGAGCACCCTGCAACAAGACACATAGACCCACGACTCACCCGATAACGGACTTCTTCTTTCCATGGCTGAACGCAACCTCTCCATCCGCCTGTCCGTGGTCGACGGTGGCAAGGTCAAAGCTGAGCTGTCCGAGATCGGCGAAAAGGGGGAGCGCTCGCTCAAAAAAATCGAGGCGGCGGCCACGCCAGCATCGACTGGCTTGAAGTTGCTATCCAGCGCGGCCAATGACGCCAAGTTCCAGCTGGAAGCCGCTACCGAGCGGCTTGGCCTCCTTGGATCCGTACTCGGCAAACTCGGCCCTGCAGGTCTGATCGCCGGTGCCAGCATCGCAGCCCTGGGTGTGGGTATCACGGCCTTGGTCATGCCTGTCGCCCGGGTGGGCGACGAGTTCTTCAAGCTCTCGCAAAAGACCGGTGTCTCGGTCGAAGCGCTCACAGCCCTCGACTATGCGGCCAAGCTGTCGGACGTCACCACTGAGGGACTGACCAAAGCACTGCAAAAGCTGTCGGTCGCCATGTTCGACACCCAGGTTAATGGCGATGAAGGCAGCGCCGCCTTGAAAGCCTTGGGTGTATCAGCCACCGATGCGCATGGGCAAATCCGTCCGACCGAAGCCGTCCTACTCGATCTGGCCGAGAAATTCGCCACCATGCCCGATGGTGCCGACAAAGCGGCACTGGCGGTCAAACTCTTCGGCAAGGAAGGTCTGGCCATCATCCCGTTCCTCAACCAGGGACGAGAAGGCATCACAGCGCTAATGGAAGAAGCCCAGCGCCTGGGCTTGGTCATGTCCGAGGATGTGGCGCGTGCGTCCGAAGCCTTCAATGACAACCTCACGCGCTTGTCGGCCATCTTCGAAGGCGTGCAGCGCCAAATCGGTGCCGCTGTCATTCCGATCCTGGCGGATTTCACCGAGCAGGTGATCCTGGCCCAGGCCGAGACCGGTAGTTTCAGCAACGAACTGCAGCGCATCTCTGCCAACCGGGAAGCCACGCTCGCATTTCTCGAGTCCGTGGCATCGGGCCTGGCCTTCATTGCCGAGTCCGCTGTGCTTTTGAAGCGGGTCATTGTGCAGCCTTTCGACAGCCTATCTGTGGTCGGCAAGGACATCGAGACCTGGTTCAAGACGGACATGCTGCGTTCTGGCAAGGCGATGGGGCTTGATCCCAAGGCTATTGATGCGGAAATCGCCAAGCTGCAAACCGCACGGGATGACTATGTACGCGCGGCCAACGATCGACTCTTCAATATCAACCAGAACCCGGGCTATGTGGACCGGGTGGCCAAGTTCTTCGATGAGCAGCGCCGCACCGTGCGCGTCATGGGCCAGAAATTCGTGCTCGACACCGAAGCGCAGGCTAAGGAAGTCCAGGCGATCTACGACAAGTTCTTGCCGACCCTGCCACGCAAGCCACGACCCAGCCTGGATCTCTCCGGATTTGAAAAACCAAAGCCCGCAGAGAAGCTCAATGAAGGCGAAGCCTTCCTCAATCAGCTTCGTTCGCGCCTGACGCGTACGCAAGAGGGTGAAGTGGCTGAACTGCGCGCCCGCGCCCTGCAGATCGAGGCCAAGGGCTACAAGGGTGTCTCTGTCGAAGCCGAGAAATACATTCAGGTCCTCGAAGCCATCGAGCGCCAGAAGGAAAAAGACAAAGCTATCGAGGCCTACGAGAAAGAAGAAGCTAACGCCCGCAAGATCGTCGAGACCCTGATCGGCGGCAACCGCCAGCGGATCGAAGGCATGCAGTTGCAGCGCGAGATGCTGGATTTGTCCGCGACCGAACGCGCCGTTCTGCAGAACCGTGCCGAACTGGAAAAGTCCGCGGCCGCTGCACGCAAGGAAGCCAGCCAGATCCAGGACGCCGATTTGCGTGCTCAGACCATCGAGGTCATCAACGACGCCCTGGCACGTCAACTCCCCATTCTGGAAAACCTCACCCGCGCCAATGCCGACTACCAGCGCAGTGCGGAGTTTGGTGCCAAATCGGCCCTGCGCACCTATATCGAGGACGCGACCAACGCCGCCAAACAGGCCGAGCGCGCGGTGACCGGTGCCTTCAAATCCATGGAGGATGCACTTACCCAGTTCGTGATGACCGGCAAGCTCGATTTCAACAGCCTGGCCAATTCCATCATCAGCGACCTGATCCGCATCCAGATCCAGCGCGCCATCACCTTGCCGCTGGCGAACTGGGCGATGGATTTGTTCTCGCCTGCTGGTGGAGCCAGCGGATCGAGCGGGACGACAGGTGTCTCATCCACCGTCGCGCACAGCGGTGGACTGCTCGGCAGCGACGGCCTGCCTTCGCGGCAGGTGGATGGCAGTGTGTTCGCCGGCGCACGGCGTTTCCACACCGGCGGCCTGGTGTCGGGCGAAGTGCCGATCATCGCGCGCCAAGGGGAGGCAGTCTTCACGCCGGGGCAATTGCGTGCCTTGGGTGGTGCGGTGGCAGGACGTCCGCAGGTCAATGTGGAAGTCAATGTGATCAATCGTGCCAGTGGCGTCGAAACCCGTGTTGAGCAACAACAACAGCCCGATGGCAGCACCCGGCTCGATGTCATTGTTGAGCAAATGGAAGCGCGCATGGCCCGGTCGATCTCCCAAGGTTCCGGCTTGGCACCGACGCTGGAGCGCCGCTACGGATTGAACCCTGCGGCGGGAGCGATGCGATGAATGTGCAATGGCCCAACACCCTACCGCTGCCCTCGGTCGAAGGTTATGGCCTGACTCCACAGGAAGCGGTGCTGCGCACCGACATGGAGTCGGGCCCGGCACGCCAGCGTCGCCGCTTTCGGCAAACGCCCACGCGCATCACCGTGCGCTGGCTGTTCTCCGAAACCCAGTTCGCCCTGTTCGAGGCTTGGTACAAGTACCACGCCGATGAGGGCGGGCAGTGGTTCGAAATCACCTTGCTCGGCGGTCTCGGCCTCTTGCCCCATGAAGCACGTTTCACTCGCCAGTTCGAAGCCCAGTTGCGCTCGGCCCGGCGCTGGGACGTCAAGGGCGAACTGGAAATCCGCGAACGTCCCACGCTTGATGAGGGCGCACTCAACCTACTGCTGGAGTTGGAAGCCCAAGACATCTTCACCATGGGCAGCGAACTGCATCAACTGGTGCACGGCACCTTGCCCATCCGCCTCCCCGGTCTGCCCACCCCAACCTGATCCCGGAAATTCCTATGAGTTTACAAACCGATCTGCACGATGCCGTCACGCGGGTGACGACCGACAGTGCGCTGCTGCATGCTGTCGTGCATGGCAGTCCACTTGAGACCGTGTCCACCGAAGGTGGTGCAGTTGTAACCGTGGCCAAGCTGCTGAGTGATGCCGATGCGCGGATCAACGTTGCGGCCCAAGGCATCCTCGCGCAAAGCCAGTCTGCAGCCCAGGATGCGTTGACCTCGGCGGAGCTGGCTTCGAGCGAAGCCGACCATGCACAGTCTGCCGCCAGCCAAGGCGTCACCGAGACCAATGCCGTGCTGCAGTTGGTCCAGACCAGCGGCAATCAGATCCTTGTCGATGCGGAGAGCGTGTTGCAGCAGGTCATCGCCCGATTGCTTGCTGTGGGGCTGCCCGACACCCTGACCGGTGCGCAGGGCATGTTGCTCAAGGTCAAGGCGGATGAATCCGGCTACGAGTTGGTCAATACCGCCGCCTTGCCGCGCTTCTATGGATTCCAGCTGTCCAGCGATGGCTCGGAGTTGCTGCTCACCGAAGGGCGTGATGCCGATTTCCATGCCAGCGACTTCCAGGCTTGGACACTGGCAGAGGGCGTGACCTTCGCAATTCACAACAACGCGCTGGAGGTACAGCTGTGAATCTGGATCTCTCAGCGCTTGGCTATCGCTGGCGCGGCATCTACTCGCCGTTCCTGAGCTATCAAGAGGGTGACGTGGTCTTCAAGGACGGTGGTGCCTGGGTCATTCGCCATGGCCAACCGCAGCCTTTTGCACTCGGTCAGCAAGACGCAATTCTCAAAGGCCATTTACTGACCGGCGGTGTATCCGTGGGCGGCATCGGCAACATGGTGCTTCACTCCAACGGTGCGGATGGCGTGGAGTTTCGCTTCATGGCCGACCGCAATGGCACGATTGCCACGGCACTCATGAATACCGATCGGGCGGCAGCGGACTATCACAGCTCGAACTACTTCATGGCCGCGATCATGAACGATGGTTCGGTGCGTACCTGGGGTCGAGCCCTTGTAGGGCAACAGGGCACGGGCAATACCGGAGACATTGGCCGCACCTTCCCGGCGCGGGTGGCCTTTCCACCCGGTACGCCACGCATCGCGTCCGTGACCTGCTTGTGGGATGCCACCTACTTCATCGATGCCGACGGGGGGCTGTGGCACGCGGGCAGCAGCAACGGCTGGGGATCGGATAACCCGGTTCCCAAGCGTCTGAATGGGGTTGGCCAGTTGCCGGCCGATGCAGTCGTCAAACAAATGTTTACCGGTCACGACTGGTACGGCTACCGCATGTTCGCCTGCCTGGACGCACAAGGCCGCGTCTATGTCTGGGGCAACAACCAGCAAGGCAGCCTGGGCTTGGGACATACCTCAGTGGTGACCACGCCGACGCTCGTCCCTTTCACGGCTGACACACCGATCAAGGCGGTGTTCCTGTCAGGCGGCACCTATGCGGCCAGTTACCTGATCGACACCGCCGGCAAACTCTGGGTCGCTGGGGAGTCCAATTCTTGCGGCTTTGGCAGCGACCAGTACACGCACCGGCTTTGGATGCCCTGGGGGACAGAAAAGCGGGTCAAAAAGGTGTTCTGCTCCGAGTCCGATGCGCATTGGGTGACAGGCAGCCAGTATTACCGCAGCTATGGTGTCATTCTCGAAGATGGCGCGCTCTACCGTTGGGGGCACGATGAGGGGCAGACCTCCGGCATCTGGGGTACCGGCTACACCGGCACCATCTGGACAGGCCATGCGCTGTTCCCCTACAAAGTCCTCGACGGCGTGGCGGATGCCTATGCTATCTCGGGAGGCTATGGCCGCACGCTGGCCCTGATGCAGGACGGCACTGTGCGCCACACCGGCTACGACGGCTACAACCTCGGAGGCGGCAGCGGCAACCGCACGCAATGGGCCACCATCGGCGGTGATTTCCTGACCCAAGTCACCAAGCTGCGCATGTACGGCAGCAGTTATGGTTCCTCGGCCATGGCACTGCGAGCTGACGGCAAGGCGGTGGGCTGGGGCATGGGTGGAGCCGGTCAATGCGGCAATGGCTACGCCGACTCGGGCAACTCGCCCAACCGCTTCGTGCTGATCGATCGGCCGATAGTGGATTTCTCGCGCTCGGGAACCATGGGCTGTGGCGAGGGCGGGGAATACCACAACGGCGCCTACCACTTCCTCACGGCCGACGGCCAGGTCATGTCAACAGGCCATGGTCAATACGGCCAGACGGGTGACGACGACAGCGACCATCGATTCGCCCCGTCGCCGATCCTATTCTGAAGCTCCCGAATTTCATTTCCCTGTTTCTTGAAGGAGCGTTCCGTGGGAACCATTTCTCTGGGCAAGATTGCCTTCACTTGGCGTGGCGCGTTTGATGCCAGCGCCACCTATGCCCGCCAGGATGTAGTGGGACACAACGGCGACAGCTTTGTCTGTCTGGTCGATGCCACTACGGGTGTGGCGCCGCACGCTAACTCCCCGGCCTGGGATTTGTTTGCGCAAGGCACGCAAGGGGTGTCGAGTCTGCCGGGGGAAGTCATCTATTTCGACGGCAACCAACTGGTGGCCCTGCCCGTCGGCCAGTCCGGGCAAGTGCTGACCATGGGCGCGCAAGGCGTTCCAGTCTGGGCGAAACCCGATGTGCGCTCGGGCACCAAGGTACTGAAACTGCCGGAGAACGCCAAGGGCGCGCAGCCCAACAGCTATCGCCAGTTCGGCCTCATCATGACCGACGGCAGCATCCGCGCCTGGGGGCGCAATGCCAACTGGAAGCTGGGCGACGGGACCACCTATGCGCGTTCCTACCCAGCGCGCACCGCGTTTCCGCCCGGGTTTCCGGGAGCTTTGAAACTCTATTACAGCCAGGACACCAACGGCTACTGCATCGACAAGAACGGTCAGTTGTGGGGCTGGGGCTACAACGGGTACGGTCAGCTGGGCACCGGCAACACGGCCAATCAGCCCGTGCCGGTCAACATGAGCGCCAATGCCAGCAATTCGATCGCCGGTAAGACGGTCGTGGATCTGGCGCTCAACTGCGGCGGCGAGGGTTACAACAGCACCCTGGTGCTGTGTAGCGATGGCACGGTCCACGCCTGCGGTTACAACGGTTATGGTCAGCTCGGCCTGGGTGACACCAATCAGCGCAACAACTTTGTGCAGTTGCCGGTGCTCTCCGGCATCACGCAGATTGCCGCAGGCCGGGAGCGCTACACCGCTTACTACGCGGTCAAGAACGACGGCACCCTGTATTCGTGGGGCTACAACGGCAACGGCCAACTGGGCGATGGCACGACCAACCAGGCCAACGTCGCCATGCCGCGTGCCGGTGGCAGCCTTGCCGGCAAAATCATCGTCAAGGTGTTCGGCGCCTACGTGCATGCCTTCGCCTTGGACAGCACCGGTGCCTTGCACGCCTGGGGCGTCAACGACTACGGGCAACTGGGCAATGGCAACACGGCTAACCAGTACACCCCGGTGCAGGTGGCCACCAATGTGGTGGAGGTCTATGCCGGCAGCTACGACTACCCGATCACCTATCTCAAGAAGGCGGACAAGACCCTGTGGGCCTGCGGCTATGGTGGCTACTGGGGCAACGCCAATGGCAGCTCGGGCGGCAACTGGAATCAGGTGCCGGTGGGGAGCACCGTGGTTAAGGCGGTTCATGGCGGCACCGCGTCCTACAACTATGGCGCGGCACTGATGGAGAACGGCACCGTTTACGCCTGGGGCTATAACGGCAACGGCGGTCTTGGCCTGGGGGACGCGACCAACCGCAGCAGCGTGGAACTGGTGCGCATCGCGCAACGCAAGGTGGTGGACATTTCGTCTTACGGCTGGAGTTCTGAGCAGGGCCTGGTGTTTCTGCTCGATGATGGGCAGGTTCTGGCCAGTGGCTACGCGGGTGAAGCTCAGTTGCCGGAGGACGACAGCGAAACCAGCTACGTGCCTTACCCGGTGATTCTCTGATGCCGAACGCCGCATTGTCTGAGGCCATCAAGGAAGCCTACGCCAGCGCGCCATCGGAACAGATCATCCTGCACACGCTGGAGTTGCGTCACCCGGCGTTCGTCGATGAGGCGGGTCAGCCGGTCGCCATCCGTGTGGTGCGCGACACGGGCGATTTGTGGGCACGACTGGAATCGCAAGCGCCGCTGCAAGCGGGCGAGCGCGTGCAGTTCGTGGCGATGGGGTTTGAGCTCGACTTGCCGCCCGTCGACACCATGCCGGTGCCGGAAATCACAGTAACGTTGGACAACGTTTCGCGCGAGATCGTCCGGCACCTGGATGCGGCAGCCGAGTCGCAGTCGGTGATCGAGGTCACTTACCGGCCATACCTGTCGACCGACCTCGAAGGCCCGCAGATGGACCCGCCCATCCACTTGGTGCTGACGGAAGTGGAGGCCGACATCTTCCGGGTCACCGGGCGTGCGCGCATGCTGGATGTGGGCAACAAGGCCTTCCCCGGCATTAGCTACACCGCCAAGACGTTTCCGGGTCTGACCCGATGAATCACACACCCCATTGGGCGGCCGAGTACATCGGTCGGCCTTGGCACGCCGGTGCGCGTGGCCCGGACGCGTTCGATTGCTGGGGCCTGTTCCTCGCCATCCAGCGTGACCACTTCGGACGAGACCTGCCCGAAATCCCGGTGGACGCCAACGACCTGCGCACCGTGATGACCACCTTCCGTGACCACCCCGAGCGGCAACGCTGGGTGGCCGTGGCGCAACCCGCCGAGGGCGATGCCGTGCTGCTGCGTCAATCCCGTCACCCGGTGCATGTGGGCGTGTGGCTCGCGGTCGATGGTGGTGGCGTGCTCCACGCGGTCAAGGACGCGGGCGTTGTCTTCCAGAAACTGCCTGAACTCCTGCTGCATGGCTGGCGGGTGGAGGGCTATTACCGATTCGTGGAGTCGTTGTGAGCGAAGTCAATCAGACCGCAGTGATTCTGCTGCGCAATCCCTTCCAGCCCAGTCAGCGCGAAGTGATGGTGGCCCACCCCAGCCAGACCATCCGGCAGTGGTTGGGCAGTCAGGGCATTGCCGAATTCGATCAGCCCACCGTCTGCATCAAAAACGGTGCCCCCGTGCTGCGTGCTGATTGGGCAGTCACGCCCGTCGATGGGGTTGTGCTCTTCATCACCTTGCCACAAGGCGGTGGAGGTGGTGGCGGTGGCAAGAACCCGCTGCGCACCGTCCTGATGATCGCGGTGATGGTGGTGGCCACGGTCTATGGCGGACCCTTGGGCGCGAGCCTGGGCTTCAGCGGCAACCTGGCCACCGCCGTTGGGTCGACCATCATCATGACGGCGGGCTCAGCGCTGGTTAGTGCCTTGGTGCCGCTGCCCACGCCCAACATGCCGTCGTTTGCCGGTTCGGGCGGGAGTCTCGCGCAGCCATCGCCCACCTACAGCCTGCAAGGCCAGGGCAACTATGCGCGACTCGCTCAACCCATTCCCGTTATCTATGGCCGCCATCTGGTCTATCCGGATTTGGCCGCCACGCCTTATGGCGAGTACCAGGGTAACGAGCAGTACTTGCACCAATCGCACTGCATCGGCTTGGGTGAATACGACATCGAGCAACTCCGTATCGAAGACACACCTATGACCTCGTTTGAGGAAGTCACTTATCAGATCGTCCCACCGGGCAGCGCGGTCACACTCTTTAACCCGGATGTGGTCACCGCGCCAGAGGTGGCTGGTCAGGAACTGCTGGCCGGCACCTGGACCGGCGGCTTTGCCATCAACCCGGCCGACAGCGAAGTGACGCACATCAGCATCGACATCCTGTTGCCGCGTGGGCTCTACTTCGCCAATGACGCTGGTGGTCTGGACAGCCGCAGTGCCAGCTGGAAGGTTGAAGCCCGGGCTATCGATGCCGAGGGCGACCCAATCAACGACTGGTTCACTCTTGGCAGCGAGAGCCTGACCGCTGCCACGACCACGCCACAGCGGATGTCTTACAAATATCCGGTCGCTGCCGGGCGCTACGAAGTACGGGCCACACGCTTGGATGGCAAGGACACCAACTCACGCGCCGGTCACGAGGTGCGCTGGGGTGAGGCCAGAGGCTATCTGGCCGGCGGCGTCACTTTCCCTGACAACGTGACGCTGCTTGCCATCCGCATGCGCGCTACCGACAACCTGTCGCAACGCTCCAGTCGGCTCATCAACTGCATCGTCACGCGCAAGCTGCCGGTCTGGTCGGTAGACTCCGGCTGGTCTGCTGCCACGCCTACGCGCTCGATCGCCTGGGCCTTTGCCGACATCCTGCGCGCGAGCTATGGCGCCAAACTGACTGATGCGAGGATTGATCTGGTCGCATTGGCACAACTCGATCAGGTTTGGACCGACCGGGGTGATCAGTTCGATGGCGTGTTCGATCAGCAGGTCACGGTTTGGGAAGCCCTGACCCGGGTCGTCCGCTGTGGTCGGGCGGTGCCTTTCCTGCAAGGCGGCATCGTGCGTCTGGTGCGTGACGAAGCCCGGCTACTGCCCGTGGCACTCTTCAGTCCGCGCAACATCGTCAAGAACAGCCTCAAGATCCAGTATGTGATGCCGGGCGAAGAGACGGCGGACGCGGTGACGGTGGAATTCTTCAGCAGCCGCACCTGGAAGCCCGATGAAGTGACGGTGAGCCTCCCAGGCTCCAGCAGCACCAATCCGGTCAAGCTGCGGCTCTTTGGTTGCACCAACGAGGCCCATGCGGTGCGCGAAGGCCTGTATCTGGCGGCGGCCAACCGCTATCGCCGTCGCATCATCACCTTGCGCACCGAGCTCGAAGGCCTGATTCCGACCTATGGCGACCTGATCGCAATTGCCCATGACATGCCCAGTTGGGGCGCGGGCGGTGAAATCGTCGCCTGGGATGCCGATACCCACACTGCCACGCTCTCGGAGCCGGTCGGTTTCATGGATGGCCAGCCGCATGTGATGGCCCTGCGTCGTCGTGATGGCGGCGTCAGTGGTCCGCACTCTGTGACACCCGGCAGCGATGCGCAGCAGGTGGTCTTTGCAGAACAGCCCGACATTCCCATCGAAACCGGCCTGTCGGCCGAGCGCACCCATTTCGCCTTTGGCATTGACGAGCAATGGAGCCTGCTGGCTCGGGTGATCGCCGTGCGCCCGCGTGGCGAGCAGGTGGAAATTACCTGCGTGGCCGAGCACCCGGCGGTGCATACCGCCGATCTCACCATCGGCGCCTGACCCACGCTGATTCCCCACCGTCTGTTGAAACCCACTTTGTTGCGCCCGCCTGGCATGCCAGCGCAGGCATTTGTGTTTGTTGAGGAGCCCCCCATGTCTGATGAACTGCAATCCCTTCCCCCCGAACTGCCGGCCGAACCCGTGTTGAGCCTGCGCGCCGAAGATCTGGATGATTTGCTCACCCGCGCCGCCGAACGCGGGGCCGAGCGTTGCCTTGCCCACCTTGGTCTGGAAAACGGCCACGCCGCGCGCGACATCCGTGAACTGCGTGACTTGCTCGAGGCCTGGCGTGATGCACGGCACACGGCGTGGCAGACAGTGATCAAGGTGGTCACCACCGGGTTTCTCGCCATCATCGTGGTCGGTGCCGCCATCAAGCTCAAGTTGATGGGAGGCTCGCAATGATCGAAACCCTGCTCGGTGGCCTCCTCGGCGGTGCCTTCCGCCTTGCGCCCGAGATCCTGAAATGGCTGGACCGCAAGGGTGAGCGTGGCCACGAACTGGCGATGCAGGACAAGGCGCTGGAGTTCGAGAAGCTGCGCGGAGCCCAGCGCATGGCCGAGATTGGTGCTGCGTCCGATGCTGCCTGGAACTTGGGCGCTGTCGAGGCCTTGCGTGATTCGGTGGCGGCACAGGGCCAAAAATCGGGGGTCGGTTGGGCCGATGCCCTGTCGGTCAGCGTGCGGCCGGTGATCACCTACTGGTTCATGGCGCTCTACTGCGCGGCCAAGACAGCAGCGTTCGCGGCCGCCGTAACCGCTGGCGCAGGTTGGGGCACCGCTGTCCTGCACGCCTGGACTGAGGCCGATCAGGCGCTGTGGGCTGGGGTGTTGAACTTCTGGTTCCTGGGGCGTGTGTTCGACCGGGTACGGCCGTGATCGCGGTTCCGCAGGCGGCCATCGATCTGGCCAAGCGCTTCGAGGGCTTCCACCGCGTGCCGAAGAACGATTCTGGCCGCGCGCATCCCTACGTCTGTCCGGCCGGCTACTGGACTATCGGCTACGGTCACCTCTGCGATCCGAATCATCCGCCGATAACAGAGGCTGAAGCCGAGGCCTATTTGGCACGTGATCTGCAGACGGCGCTGGCGGCGACCTTGCGCCACTGCCCTGTGTTTGCCACCGAACCCGAAGGGCGGCTGGCTGCCATCGTGGACTTCACCTTCAACCTCGGCGCGGGGCGCTTGCAGAGCTCGACACTGCGTCGGCGCATCAATCAGCGGGACTGGGCAGCAGCCGCGACTGAGCTACGCCGATGGGTCTACGGCGGCGGGAAAGTACTACCAGGACTCGTCACGCGGCGGGAGGCAGAGGTCGCTTGGCTGCTTCGCAACGCCTGACCGCAGAGGCACGCGGAAGATCTTGGCTTTCCCGTCTAACAGCGCGTTCATGTCATCCACACCACCAACTACCGGAAGATCCGCATCATGAAAAATGAATCCGAATGGCAGACCCAGATCGCAGAGCAAAACGCGGCAGATGCGCTGACCAATACGCGTGGCACGTTGATGCGTGCCCTGCAAGAACTTGACTCGTATATCGAGAAGTTCGACGCAGCCGATAGCCCCGCCAGGAAGGCTGAGGCGCTCAACTGGACACTCAATTACTTGGCGACGGGCATTGCACCAAACCTTCGTCTAGACCTGATCGCCAACGCTCAAGCGCAGTTCACCCGACTGGCGAAATGACTTGCTGCTGATCGCTCTCATCCTCTTCGGCATCGCCAGGATCAGCTCCGTCCGCAACAACCGCCGCCGCTTTACCCATGGCTCGTTCGACCAGTTTGACCAGGGCGGCCTTTCTGCTCTTGTAGAAGCTGTCAAAGTCGTCCGCTCGGAGCGCGGTCGTATCGATGAGGTGCGACCCGACAATGGCGTTCATCTGGGCGTCTGCAAGCTGAACCTGCGTATGAGCCTGCAATTTTGACAAATAGATCGATGGCGCATGCCCGCCGATCATCCGGTTTGCCTTATAGGAAATCGGGGTTTTGTTGACGACCGAGTTGTAGACAGCGCGCTTAATGCCGTTCTTCTCACACCAGTCCTGCGGAAAGATGTGATGAATATCCAGCGCAAGCTCCTCGTCGTCGAGTTCCTGGATCTTTGCCTTCCAGAAGAAGTCTTGGGCCCCTTCACGAAGTACCAGCACATTCAGGCCTTTGTACGCGGCGGACAGGCGCGACGTCATCGTGTCTAAGCGGTCGGGACTGAACGCCGCATCTGCAATGGTTCGCGGTATTGCGTCGTCACTGTCGATCCACTGCAATAGATCCTCGACGTCGTTCGCGATTCGGGTCTCGATGGCGCTGCCGTAGAGTTCGCCGAGAACGCCACTCCAGTACCAGTGAGAGAGTTTCTGGTAAATGCGCGGCTCAAGCCAGCGTTCGCGCAGCTGCGCGAGTACCGAGGCGAGAGGAGCCAGTTGAGTTCGATAAGGCAGCTCGCGCGGAGTTTTCACACATTCCTTGCGCAAAAACTTGGCCGCGAGAAGGAAACCCGCCTCGACTTCGTCTGCCCATTTGGCATACGCGCTCAAGGACATCGCAAGTATCGAGACACGCTTTGCACTCACCGGCTGCACGGATTTGCCGGTTTTCCCCGAAGCCACATCGGCGCGGCGCAACTCCAGCGTGTGCAACATGGATACGGCCTGCAGGAAGTCTGTGGACTCCACCTGCGACAGAAGCGCCTCTTTGCACAAGCGCTGATACCGGCCCGAAACATTTCTGGCGTCGTTGCCATGCCAGTCATCGCGCAGGTTGAAGCCGTCAGCCGCGTAGGTGGCGGTGACCAATTCGAACACGTTGAGGGGGACGCCACCGGTGTTCACTTTCTCGAAGACCAGGCAAACTGCTTCCTTCGTCGTGGCCTTACCCAGCTGGATAACGGGTAGCTGATAGTTGCGGAAGGCATTCAATACCTGCCGACGGAACTGCATGTACAGGCCGAATTTTTCCGGCGCGTACTCCTGCAACGCTTCTTCCCATGCATCCGAGTTAAGAATCTGATCGCACGGAAAGTACAGCTGCTCGCACTCCTTCTGAATCGTCGTCAAATCGCGGTCGATCTGTCGGCCAAAGTTGGAGCGTTTGATCTTGTCCTCTTCGATCGCCTCGATGGCGTCTTCCAAGTGATCCCCGCCTTCCAACGCCACCTCGATGTTCCAGTAGTAGTGGCGTCGAATGGGCTTGCCCTTTTCGGTGCGAGTCTTCACTGCATCCTTTGTGGCCAAGACTTGCGTCAGGGTGGTTAGGCGTTGTTGGCCGTCGAGAATAAGCAGCTCCGCGTCTGACGAATCGGGCAGTTGCGCAATCCCCTCCACTGGGCGCACCTGGAATTTGGCTTCGCCGCCGGTCTCCAGCAGCATGACCGCCCCCACAGGGAACGACCTGGCGATGCTCACCAGCAGGCTCCGAATATGCTGGTCATCCCATACCCACCCGCGTTGGAAGTCTGGTAGCTGAATTTTTGCCTTGATTATTTCTGCAAGGATCTCAGGCAATAACCGCTTGGTGCTGTCGAAAGTGCTCATCCCTTACTCCTCGCGCTTAACGGCCAGCTGCTTTTGCGGCTGTCTCTACCCATTTCGAGAAATTGTTGTAGCCGTCGTCATCGACCCAATCGTAAGTCTTGTACATCTCAGAGAAATAACGTCGCTGGCCATTAACCGTGACGTACCAGCTATCGAAAGGATTCTTTCCCTTCAAATCCGTCTTGCCGGATGAATCTTTGACCTTGTTGATGTAAATCCCAAGTAATCCGTTTCCGCGCTTATGGCTTTGCGATATTTCGTATCCGACGTACTCGCGCTCAGAGGTTTCCGCTCCGATGAGAACTGCCGTAACTGATGTCCCTTCCAACTGCTTATCGATCCATTTCTTGATTGCTTCGTCACCCTTTTTCTTGACCTCCTCCCAATCAGCGGCATCCCAAAAACCCGCCGATTCTCTGTCAGCCTTCGTAACCCAGCTGTTGCGCACTTGGCCAGCACGCCAGACATCGCGTTCAAAATGGAAACTGAAAAATACACGTCGTGCCATATTTTTACTCCTTGGAAATTAGTCCGATGAAATCAAGCGTGCGAGAAATGAGTTCGGCTGGCTTTTCTGCCGCCTCGCCAAGCCTGCTGAATTGTTCACGCAGACCTGTCTTTGCATTCGGGTAATGCGTGTCAAACGTCGAAGACATTTCAGACCAAATCTCGTTGGCCATATATCCGGTTGCCCCGAGGGGAACCACGTTCAAACCGTGCTGGCGGGCGATTTCGTACTCTCGTCGAACACCGCCAGCGGACACGATCTGCCCGTCAACTCGCTTATTGCCAAGAACTACAAGACAGATGCCCGCCGCTGAAATCAAGTCCTGGCGATAGTCTTCCCACAGACGCTGGCGAACCGCCTCGTCAGGGTTGGCTCGTGGAAACGGGCGCATAACCAACGAATCTTCTATGTGACCAGTTCGGGCGCGATAGACCTCTTCAATTGCACCCGTAATGACGGCGTCACCAACCCCCAGGCCCACACCGGTTGCAATGCGATAGCCCTGTTGCACAAGCGCACGACTCAGGTCACGCAAGAACTCTTCCGTCATCGATTTTGTCCACGCGCCATACTCTTCAGCGCTGCCAGAAATAAAGATCGTCCTCTGGCGATACTGCCGTTCAATTCTCGCCAGCATCCCAGTAATCTGCGCGTAATCATCGATCAACAGAGTCTTGATGTTGAATCTCTTGAGATCTTCAATTGCTAGTCGTTGCTTGATCTGCGCGTTCTCAAATTCGGCATCGCTTTCATCATCCTGCTTTGTCCTCTTCTTGAAGATGCAGTAGTGCCGCCGCTGGTTCTCACGAAACGTCACTCGGACTCGGCTAAGGACGTACTCAAGGTTGGGATCAGTAAAGCTGAACCCTATGAACAGAAACGTCTTCGATACGAGATCGCCCGCGAGCGCGTTAATAAATGCGCCACGCTTGACGTGATACTTCTCGTAGTCGTCCTTGATAAGGACTGCGTCGTGAGGATGCTCTACATCACCGTGCATCTTGTAAACAATGGCATCGCGCCGGGCTTTAGTGGTGGCGAGTTGCTCTGTCGTGTACTTGACGTCCGGAATTTTTCCAGCCCCCTTCAGGGCAGCCTCAATTAGTTGGTCGTAATTGGTCGTCCAATAGGTGCTGATGGGAAGACGGGCCAGAATTCGATGATTTTCTGTAGGCGCAACACCGACCGAAAGTTGATCAATGATGGCTTGATTGAGCCGATGCCTGTTGCCAGCGTTTTCATTGCAGTGGTACTGAGCAACTGCCACTAGATCGCTTTCCTTATCCACGTCGAGGCGCAGTTCGTCGGCGATTGGCCGAAGCAGTTCGCGCCAATTCACAAAGCCAGCTGACGCTGACAACCCAGCGCCCGCGAAAATGGCCGCATTGTCTTCCCGGATTTCCTTCAGGAAGTCCTTAATGAACAGTTCAATTTCCCGATCATCCATCTCAGACAGATCCTCCACGCGAAACTGACCACCCCGAAGACAAAGCTTCAGCCTGCTGCAACACCGTTTGCACCGCCGTGTCCTGGAGGTCGGGCGGGTAACCGTACTTCCGCAGGATGCGCTTCACCAGCACCCGCATCCGTGCGCGGGCAGAGTCCCGGTGGGCCCAGTCAACCGACACGTTCTCGCGCAGACTCATCAGCAATTCGTGGGCGATCAGCTTGAGCTTGTCGTCCCCCATCATCTGCACGGCGCTCTCGTTCTCAGCCAGGGCGTCGTAGAAGGCGATCTCTTCGTCGGACAACCCGGACTCTTCTCCACGCTGGCGGGCTGCGCGGATGTCCTTGGCCAGTTGAATCAACTCCTGCAGCACCTCGGCGGTGGTGATGGCGTTGGCGTGGTAACGCGCTACCGCGTCCTCCAATCGCTCCGAGAACGCCTTGGTCTGTACGACGTTGGCCTTGCTGCGCGAGCGAATGCCGTCGTTGATCAGCTTGCGCAAGGCTTCCAGCGCAAGGTTCTTCTTCTCCATCTGCTGAACTTCAGCGAGGAATTCGTCCGAGAGGATGGAGATGTCCGGGCTCTTGATGCCCGCAGCGGCCAGGATGTCCACGATCTCGGTCGAAACCACCGCACGGCTGACGATCTGTTGGATGGCCAACTCGCGCTCTTGTTGGGTCACTCCGGAGCCAGTGCTGCTCTTGACCAGCGCGGCACGGATCGCCTGGAAGAAACCGACTTCCTCCCTGATTTCGCGGGCCTCGTCGGATGCGGATGCTAGGGCGAACGCCTTGGACAATGCCAGCACGGCGTCCTGATAACGACGGTGAGCGTTCTTCTTGCCCTCCTTGGTTTTCTCTTTTTCAGCTAGCTTCTGTTGCAGGTCGAGAATCCACTCGATGGCCCCCGCCATCATCGCTAGGCGCTCCTGTGGTGTTCCGCTCATCGCGGAGACGTAGTCGTAGCCGTGGTACATGTCCCGCACGACCTCGTACTTCTCCATCATCACCGCGATGGCCTGCGCTTCGTCGACTCCGGTGTTTTCCTGGTCGTTCTTGGAGTACTGCTGCAGAGCAGACTTCAAGCTTTGCGCGATGCCGATATAGTCCACGATCAACCCTGCGGGCTTGTCGCGGAACACGCGGTTCACGCGCGCAATCGCCTGCATCAACCCGTGGCCTTGCATCGGCTTGTCCACGTACATCGTGTGCATACACGGCGCGTCAAAACCGGTGAGCCACATATCGCGAACGATGACCAGCTTGAGCGGGTCTTTGGGATCGCGGGCACGCTTGGCCAGCAGATCGCGTCGGGCCTTGTTGCCGATGTGCTGTTGCCATTCCTGCGGGTCGCTCGCCGCCCCCGTCATCACGATCTTGACCGCACCTGCGTTGTCATCGGCACTGTGCCAGTCGGGTCGCAGCTTGATGATCTCGTCGTAGAGCTTCACGCAAATGCGACGGCTCATACACACCACCATCGCCTTGCCATCAAGGGCAGCCACGCGATCCTCGAAGTGGGCAACCATGTCCTTGGCTACCAGAGCGAGGCGCTTGTCGCTGCCAACCAGGGCTTCAACGGTTGACCACTTCTTCTTGAAGCGCTCCTGGTCGAACTCGGAATCCTCCTCGGTCAGATCGTCAACCTCGGCGTCAATCTTTGGCTTCTCGTCCTCGTCGAGTTCAATGCGCGCCAGCCGCGATTCGTAGTAGATGGGCACGGTCGCGCCATCCTCAACAGCACGGCTGATGTCGTAGATGTCGATGTAGTTGCCGAACACCGCCGGGGTGTTGACGTCATCCGCCTCAATGGGCGTGCCGGTAAAGCCGATGAAGGATGCGTTTGGCAGGGCGTCGCGCATGTACTTGGCGAAGCCGTAGGAGATCTCGCCGGTCTTCGCGTCCACCTTGGCCTTGAAGCCGTATTGACTGCGGTGCGCTTCATCCGCGATGACGACCACGTTGCGGCGCGTGGTGAGCGGCTCCGCAATCTCGCCGAACTTCTGCAAGGTCGTGAAAATCACGCCGCCCGATGCCCGGCTCAAGACCTTCTGAAGATCTTCGCGGCTCTCTGCCTGCACCGGCGTCTGCCGGATCAGGTCGCGGCACATCGAGAACGTCGAGAAGAGTTGGTCGTCGAGATCGTTCCGGTCGGTCAGCACCACCAGTGTCGGGTTGGCCATCGCCGGGTGCTTGACCAGTTGCCCGGCATAGAACGCCATTAGCAGGCTTTTGCCGGAGCCCTGGGTGTGCCAGATGACACCGACCCGTTGATTGCCTCCCGGCAAGGACGCAGTCACCGTGCTGTTGACCGCGTGTCGCACCGCGTGGAATTGGTGGTAGCCCGCGATGATCTTGGCCAGCCCCGAACCAGTTTCACCGAAGACCGTAAAGTGACTGAGCAGATCGAGCAGGCGGCGATGCTCGAACACGCCTTCGATCAGTGTCGAGAGTTCCGGCGCACCTTTCGGGGCAACGTCCGTACCGTCGGTGGTACGCCACGGCATGAAGCGCTCAAGGTCTGCCGACAGTGACCCTACGCGGGCTGCAATACCGTCTGAAGTGACCAGCAGCGCGTTGGTGTTGAACAGCGCCGGAATCTGCTTCTTGTAGGTCTGCAGTTGGTTGAATGCACCCAGCAGATGCGCGCCCGCGCTGCCCGGCGCTTTCAGCTCGATCACGCCCAGCGGCAAGCCGTTCACGAACACCACCACATCGGGCCGCCGGTTGTTCTGGCCGTTGATCACAACGAACTGGCTTACCGCCAACCAGTCGTTCAGTTCCGGATGTTGGAAGTCGATGAGCGCGACCTTCCCAGCGGTCAGCGTGCCGTCGTCGGCGTAATACTCGACGTCCACGCCTTCCGTCATCAGCTTGTGGAGGCGGCGGTTCTCTTCAAGCAGCGATGGCAGCTCGGATTGCATCACCCGCCGCACGGCATCCTGACGCGCCTCCAACGGAAGGCCAGGATTCAGACGCGCGACGGCGTCCTCAAACCGCTTCTTGAGCACAACCTCATCGTGACTTTCGCGCTCCGGTCGGTGTCCATCGGGGCCGATGTCCTCCTCGCGTTCGATGCTGTATCCCAGCCCTCCCAACTGTTCCAGTAATGCCAGCTCAACGGCGGCCTCCGACAGAAACGCCATTACGGTTCTCCTTGTTCTTCGATGGGCTGAATCGCCACCAGCTTCAATAGCCCGTCGTAATGCTCACGGTCGACAGCCATCATCATTTCGAGCGTGTCGCGCAACACGGGTTGGGTTTCTGCAAGTAGAGAAAGATCGTGTCCCGGATCAGCGATTGCGCCAGCGTGTGAGTACGTGTTGAGCAAGCGGAGGATGCGGGTCTTTTTCGCGCTGTCAAAATCCACCCGCTCGAGTCGTGGGCCGAGATCTCCGCTCATCTCGGGGAAGCGGAAAGCGAGGAATGCCTCGATCAATCGGCGCGCGACGTTGGGCAAACCGTAATGGTGTTCCAGTTGGACAACGTCATTGCGGTGAGCCTCCTCGTAGACGCGCTTGAACAGGTACTGGTACTCCGATTCGTACTGTTCGAGCAGAGGGTCAAGGTGGCTTAACTCACTTGTGCGTGATCCGTCAGCGTGACGCCGGGTGCGAAGCAGAAAAAACCGACCGGGTCGCCGATCAATCTGGCGACTGTTCTGCTTTGGCAGGTGATGGAACCAGTTTTTCACCAGCCGGAAAAACGAGAAGCTGTGCGTCAAGATGAAAAGCTGCCCTGCATCCTTGGTGCGATCCTTCATGTAGCCGAAGGCCGAGAACAGCGCGTTGTCATCGAGGCTCGATACCGGGTCGTCAATGACGACAACCCCATTCTTCAAGTCGAATGTTCTGTCCTGTAACGACTTGAGAAAATAGAGGAATGCAATCGCTGTGCGCTCTCCGTCGCTCAAGTGCGATACGTACTGGCCGCTGCGGGTCAGCGCGTAGCCGGTGCCCTTCACCTCGAAGCGCAACTCGTCGCGCCCAAGGTAGGCGCATAGCTCTGCGGTCAGCTCGTCAGCGGGACGGCGATGTTCGAGGATCGCGCGTTCCAGTTCATTGATCTGCGTCTGGGTTGCTGCCTGCGTACCCCTTATGCCATCCAGTTCGGTAGTCGCGGCCGTTACCGCACCGGAGAGCTGGACGAATTCGGCGTGCGCCTCCGCGACATACGAGGCTTCAAGCTTCTTGCACGCACTGTCGACCGACGCCGTGAACTCTGCGGAGATGCTGTTGTGCTTCTCCACGATCCCATTGAATGCGGCGACTGAGTCGGTAATCGAGGAGGGTCTCGCCGTAGCTTGTGCCTGCGTGGCGGTGGGTGCGAACGGCTGATCGCGCTTGGCCTCGACACGCGAAATGAGGGCATCGAGCGCAGCTTGGGTCTCTGACTGCGCCGTCAACACCATTGCGCACGCGGGGGGCACTTCGGGCACGAGCGCTTCATAGAAACGCGAAGCATCCGGCAACGACAGTGAGGCCGCAGTCTGCTTGGCCGCCTTCAGCTTCGAAAGAAGAGCGGACAGGTCTTTCTGAAAGCCCGCGAAGGCATCGTTGAAGTGAGCTTCGAGCGCGGCGCGACGCGCTGCCTGAAGCGGCTGCTGGCAGAAGCGGCAGGTGTCGGAGGCGTGCTCGACCGAGTGCAGATGAAGCCCTTCTTGCACCCACGCGGCTAGCTTGGCATTGCTGGTCAGTTCATCGAGCGTCTGCGCAACGACGGAGCGACCGACCAGCGTATCTACTTCACTAGTCAACGCATCAAGTTCGATGGATGGCGCAACAACCTTGCCGACTAGGGGCTTTGGCTGGGCGTTCTTCTGGCTATGGAGCTGTGCTTTCTGCTCGTCGGACAGAGTCGCGGCCGCCGCCTGCTGCGCATCCATTGCTTCAACGGCACGCCTGAAATTTCGCTTGTCGTAGTTGTTGTAGGTCGGGCTGTTGGCGGTGGTCAATAGCTCCTTGATGAGCTTTGCCTTGTCTTTGCAGAAATCGTCCAGCTTTGACTCTGCTTTCGTCTTCTCGGCCTGGGCAGTTCGCAACGCGATGTCGGTCGTGGCGAGTTCCTTTTTGAGCTGCTCGACCCGTGCCTGCTTCTCGACGCTGTCTTCGCCAAGGAAGTAAATCGGCGCAATGCCGCCCGTTTGCGACAGGGTGGCACTAATGAAATCCCGGTTGAAGACGCGCACTTGCGGCAGTTGCGCCGAAGCGAAAGCGGAACCTGCGACCTTCGTTGTGCCATCGATCTCCAGTGCCGCGTCACCTTCGAGGACCGCGGTCTTCTTCTCAACGAGCGAAAGCAGCCATGACAACGTCGTTTTGCCGCTGCCGTTCCATCCATAGATGACATTGAACTGCGCGAACGGGTGCAGCTCTGTTGGCCAAGCAAAGTCGCGGAACACTCGGAGCCGTAGCTTGGCGATGCGAGTCAACTTCATGCCGACTCTCCTTGTCCTTCGACGGGCTCCACAGCCGGAGCAGGTGCGCCGCGCGCAGCGTTCAGCGCTTCGACGTAGGCATCCCGATCCAGTTGGTAAAGCAAACGGCTGACTTCGATGTTGATGGGCAGCTCATCGCCTCCCGGCAGCAGGAAACGCAAGGTTGGCGAGTCGCCGTCCTCGATGTCCACCGCCAGCCCCACGTGCGCATCGATCAGCGCGTTGTACTGCGCAAATCGCTCCCATGGCTCGCGTGAGCTGATCGGGTTGATCTGTGCATCCAGATAAGCCTGATGCAGAAAGGCCACGATGGCATCAGCTGCCAAGATTGCCGCGCGCCGGTGATAGATAGTCAGGGCTTGGATGAAGCCGTCTTTGCCATGACTCAATGGCCCCCCGTCGTTCCTCAGTACACGGAGTGACTCTGCCAAGCCGTTGTGGTGCTTGATGAGGTCTGCGAATTTTCTGTCCCGAACATCTCCGCGCCGGAGCACCCGTGTCGCCGCAGACACCCATTCTGTAATCGCTGCCTCGTCCCGAGGTTTCAGGGGTGCCGTTGGGTTGTCGAGTTGATCGATGACTACCCGGCAGACACACTCAACCAGTCCCTTCGCAGCATCAATCGAAGCGTCGCTATCGCTTCCAATGTTTGCTTGCAACGCCTCAAAGGTGTGCTGCAGCATCGGCGCATCGCGCCAATACTTGCAGGCCTCGCGGATGCCGGTGCACCAATCCAAGCTCATACCGCCGCTCCGACGAGTCGTTCGGCATCCGGTACACGCAGCTCGCCCGAGATGAGTTTGGGCAACAAGGTATCGCGGAGCTGGGCGAGAGCGTGGGACTGCTGACGATTTTGGATAACCTGTTCCATTGGCAACCGTACTGCCTCGGAAAAAGCTTTAATCACGCTATCGGCGGCGGTGAAAACGCGAATTTCGCGTAACTGGTCTGGCTTGACTCGCTGATGGCTATTGGACGTTCCAGTCACCAATTGACGCATCGCGCTATTGAATTCAGATGACGACGCGAGGCAATACAAGAATGCGTTGTTTGCGGGCGGTCTAGGCGTCCATACGATGAATTCGGTTGAACAAACTGCATTTACGCCAGCCTTCCCGACCTGCCATACACGCGGAATATGGGGATTGAGCTTCGATACCAGTACGGCACCATCTGGCACTGGAGTTTTGTTACTCTTTATTGCGCTTCCAAGTTCGATATATGGAGATTGTGCAGAATCAAAAGCGGGCAGGCTGTAGTGTGTAAAAGTGTCTTGAGGCGAGTTTCCTGGGTTCACCGCCCCTTTTCCCTGTTGCGCGACATCGCCGAATGCGAAGACACGCCATCCTGCCGGAATATCCCCTGACTCCGATTCAACGATCCTGTCGGGAAAGATGTCGTATAGATGCGCAGGTAGTCCAGCCCGCGATTGGCCGCGCAGCCAGCACCCCTCCAGCTTGGCGCGTACTGGCTCAAAGTCTATGAACCACGCCTTGAATAATGCGTGGGCCATCGATGCTAGCGTTTCGCTCGCGCGCCGGTTGAGTTCGATCTTGTCGTCCAGGGTTCCGAGGATGTGGGCGATAGCACGTTGTTCACGAACCGGTGGGCAATTCAGTTCAATTTTGTTGAGATTGCCTTGTGTCAGCTTCGGCATCACAGCGCCTGTAAGATAGCCACTAATGTCCGTCCCCGCGATGGCATACATTAGGAACCGAGTGTCAGCCTTGTCGTTGCCTGTGACAATGTGCGCGTGATTGTTGACCCACGATTTCCCACGCGCCATGAAAGCAATAGGCGTTTGCCGAGTTCGCAAATTTTCACCGTCTTCAGCAATTAACAAGTAATCGCCGTCGAATAAGTAACCGTCTACATAATCAACAATTCCTGAGGCTCCGTAGTACGGATAGGGCCCAGGGCGCCTGTCTGATTCTTTTACCGGCTTGCGCTTGCCATCGTGGTTAACGGTCAGATCACCAAGCAGAGCTGTGTGCCACTCATTCACCATACCCAAGCTCCTTCAGATTGGCCTCAATCGCCGCATCCAGCTTGTTCGCTGCTGCCCGCTGTTCACGCCACTGCGCGGAGAGCCGTGCCACCTTTTCTTCGAAAGGCTCGCCGTCGTCCGCTTGTTCCAATGCGCCTACGTAGCGCCCCGGTGTCAGCACGTGGCTGTGCTTGCGGATGTCGTCCATTGATGCCGACTTGCAGAAGCCAGCCACGTCAGCGTACTGGCCTGCGCCTTCTTCTCCACGCCAAGCGTGGTAGGTGTCAGCGATCTTCTGGACTTCCTCGTCTGTGAGTTCGCGTCGGGTGCGATCCACCAGCACGCCCATCTTGCGGGCGTCGATGAACAGTACGTGTCCCCGCCTGTCACGCAGGCCCTTGCCGGGGTTCTTGTTGCGGGCTAAGAACCACAGACAAGCAGGGATCTGCGTGGAGTAAAAGAGCTGCCCGGGTAGCGCCACCATGCAATCCACCGCGTCGGCTTCGAGCATCGCCTTACGGATGTCGCCTTCGCCCGACTGGTTGGAGCTCATCGATCCGTTGGCCAGCACCACGCCCGCCGTGCCGTTGGGTGCGAGGTGGTGGTAGATGTGCTGGAGCCACGCGTAGTTGGCGTTGCCCACGGGCGGTACTCCGAACTTCCACCGCACGTCCTCACGCAGTCGGTCGCCACCCCAATCGGAGATATTGAACGGCGGGTTGGCTAGGATGTAGTCCGCTTTCATCGGAGCGCCGTCGCCCCCACGTTGGGCGGCAAATTCGTCTTTGTGGAAACTGCCTTCGTTGTTCCAGAAAATCTTGGAGTCGATGCCACGCACCGCCAGGTTCATCTTGGCAAGTCGCCACGTCACGTAGTTCGACTCTTGCCCGTAAATGGCGATGTCGCCAATTCGGCCGCCGTGCTCCTGCACGAACTTTTCGGACTGCACGAACATCCCGCCCGAGCCGCAGCACGGATCGTAGACGCGACCTGAGTACGGTTCGAGCATTTCGACCAACACCCGTACCACGGAACGCGGGGTGTAGAACTCCCCACCGCGCTTGCCTTCGGCTCCGGCGAACTGACCCAGGAAATATTCGTACACGCGCCCGAGAATGTCCTTCGAGCGGTCGCCTTCCTCGTTGAGCGCTATGCCAGAGATCAGGTCGATCAGCTCGCCCAGCATCACCTTGTTGAGCGCGGGTCGGGCGTAGTCCTTGGGCAGCACACCCTTGAGCGACTCGTTGTCCTTCTCGATGGCGCGCATCGCGTCATCGATCAAGGTTCCGATGGTGGGCAGCTTCGCGTTGGCCTGCAGGTGCGACCAGCGTGCCTCTTTCGGAACCCAGAATACGTTATCCGCGAGGTACTCGTCTTTGTCCTCGGCGGCCTGCGCATCTTCAGCCAGAAGCGCCTTATGCTTGGCCTCGAAGGCATCAGAGATGTACTTCAGGAAGATGAGTCCGAGCGCGACGTGCTTGTAGTCGCTTGGCTCCATGTTGCCGCGCAGCTTGTCGGCGGCCTTGAAAAGGTCAGCCTCGAAGCCGAGGTTGCCCCCGTTGCCGTTCTTGGCGGTGTCGTTCTGTGCCATCGTGTTCTTATCCTTTGCGTGATGTCTTTGCTGCCGGGGCTTGATACCCCGGCGCGAGCTTTGCGTTCTCAACGCCGTACAGCGCCAGCGGGTCGCTTAGCCATAGGCGGTACTGTTCTTCCTTGAGGCGGTGGTCGGGCGAGCAGTCCACGCTCCAGCGCAGCAGCATGTAGCCCGCCACCGCAGCCCGTACACGCATCCGAATCGAGCCATCGGTCATCCCGTAGTCCATATGGATGATCTCGGGGCGTTCGAGGCGCGGGTGCGGCACGAAGTCCAGTTCGACGATGCGCGTCCACTGGATATCGTTGTCCGGTCGTTCGTTGGCCTGCGCCTCCTCATCGAGCAAGGTCGGCACTTCGATGCGCGTGACAACGAAGTCGCGGAATTCTCCGCTCTTGCGGTCAAAAGCCCGGGCGTGCCAGCGCAGGCCGGTATCCACCAACGCAAACGGCACGATGATCCTTTCGGACTCGCCGCTGCTCATCGAGTGGTAGCGGATGGCGACTGGCCGCTTGGCGTGGATCGCCCGGCAGACCGGTGCCAGCACATCCATCTTCGGATTGCTCAGGGCGGTGGGCGACTCGCACGGCAGCAGCGGCTGCGTTGCGCCGTTTACACCATCGCCGAAGCCCAGAGCCAGCGCCGACAGCACGCGCTGCGATGCGTGGTCGAACAGGGGAGAGAACGACTGCCCGATGCGGTAGATCTTGTTGCTGCCATCAAAGATGATGTTCTGCGGCGCGATTTCCCGGTACAGCGCCAAGTCGCGTGTTGCCCCTGCCGGAGCCACACCGAATCGGTCAATCAGGTCGGGGCGACCGATCTCACCGAAAAAGTAGAGGCGAAAGTCGATGTAAGCCAGCCGCTCGCGCTGGGCGTGGCTCAGGCTCTCGACACGTTGTGGTTGAGTCACCGAAGGCTCCTCATCCAAGACGGGCGACCAAAAGACTGTGATTGGTTTTATGTTTGTCCATTGCCAGGCGGTTCATATCATCAAAGTGATGACATTATGCGCCACAAATTGGACGACAACAACACGGATGCATCTGAGCCTTGGGGGGGCAAGTTCGATTCCGTGTTTGGGGATTGAAGCCGCGTCCACAACTGATCAACCATTTGAGCACGATCGAACTCCAGGCCCGACATGAAAACGGATGGTGTTGGCTTTGGCTTCAATCCTTCAGTCCGGTGCCGTAGAATTCTGTACAGGCACCCGCCCGAGTTGTGAGCGACTCAAAAAAGGATCTTGCACCCCGAAGTTTTCATCCGACCATTGGGATTCCCACTGTGCTGGATGCGTAATCGCTCAACGTCCCGCGCAGAATTTGGAGAATTTCAATGAAGTCCGACTTCAGTTCCCTCGCGTTTGTCTTCCGCCAGAGCCTCGTGGCATCTGGTCTTTCCATCTCGCTTGGTCATACTCAGCAACTGCTTGCCGCCAGCCTTGGCTATGGCAGCTTGGCAGCCATTCAAGCATCAACCGAAGAAGTACCTGGTCTCGAGGGGGCAGACTTCGTCATTCTTGACATTACAGGCCTGACCGCTCGGGCGGCATCCCTTGGTTTGGGCTCTGTATCGGATCAGATCACCGGTGCGATTGTCTCCGCCATCAAGAGCGATCCTGAGCCGCCAGCCGTTTTCCTGACCCCGCTTGACTTCATCGAGGATGTCGCAGGTCGGTTTGCCAACGACACGGTGATGGATCACGATGCCGTGTCCAACGCTGCCGCCAACACGAACGCCTACTTCGAAGGCGCCTACCTCGAGGCGACTGAACCCGATGAGGCATTGAAGGACTCCCGCGAGTTTTGGGAGATCCCGGTCGAAGGCAATGTCGGCATGGATCAAGACCCTGATAAGCCTTTCAGCGGAGACAACATCCTGGTCAAAGGTGTTGTGCGGATCTGGAAAGCTGGCCGGGTCTGCCTCATGAACGACATGGAGCTCGACATTGGCGCTGGTGTCGATGACAGCTACTACGACCTTGACGAAACCAACGCGTAGCGCGTTCGATCCAGTGCAAACCAAAAGATCACCCATTTACGCCCATTGCAAGGTCTCATGGCTTTGAAAATGGCTGAATGGGTGACCAACACCAATCGGTACCGTCAGTTTTAACAGCCCTTACTTTGGTAGGTAGTTGCTTGCTATCTGCAAGAGACCACCAACGACAACAAGCGCAAGCCCTAATTTCGACAACCATATCGATCTCACGTACCGCTTTACATCCTCTGGTGTCGGATCGGGCACAGTAAGAACTCCGCGACCTTTGAGATATTCATCGTGATCGACGAAGCTGATTACCGTCAAATAGCGCCAAACAAGATAGGCGCCTACGATCGTCAAAATAATTCCTAGCGTGTTGAGATGACTACTCATGTTGACTTGCTTGATTGGTCATCATTGATGTTCAACGCTCTCAAAATTGTTGGCGTGCATTGGTCACATTGATTCTAGGTGCTTATTGATTCGCTCAAGTAGCAGCTCAAATTCCGGCTGCCCCTGATAGTAAAGCGCAGTAGACTTCCTGTATTCCCGAGCGAAAAGTTCGCGCTGGCCGGAATCGCTCAGGGTGAATGCCGGATTTCTGGCAATCACCAACTCATCACCAGACCGGAAACGCTGCTTTTTTCGCTCGTGGTATGCGGTCGTCTGCATGAAGTCTTGAACTTCCTGCAATTCAAGCAGGCAGTACACATCGTAGTAATGGCGCAGGAAGTTGGCCGGAAACGCTTGAGCCTCGGCCAGTCGTCGGTACTTGGTCGAAATGGTCTGGAGTTTTTCGACGAAGGTGTGCGTCGGCGCGTAGCAAGGCACATCCATGGCCCGGTTGTCAAAAACCGGCACACCCCGGTCCATGGCGAAATCAAGCGCCCAGGAGGAAATCGTGACCGGTCGGTTGGGCGCCGTGTCGTCAAATCCGAGCTCGAGCAAGATGCCATCCTTCACGCCGACCAGCGCTGTTGCACGCGAAGAGTAAGACAAGCGAATGCCTGCACTGCGCATTTTGTCGTCATCGAAGAAGGTGTCCCGTTCGACGCTGTCAATGCCGGGAATGCGGATGCGCTTGGCCAGCTCGTCGTAATACGCTTTTCGTGAAGCAATGTGCGCAGGCTTGTCCTGGTTGCGGCCAGTTTTGACATCCATGTCTGCAGGTGGCTCGATACGAAGATCGATGTCTTCGGAGAATCGATGGATCACCCCGAAGCCCTTGGACAGCGATGTGCCGCCCTTGAGCTCAAAGACAAAGCCCTGGGCCTGCAGGCCCCACAGCCCATGCATGATCCAGTAGTCCTTCTCGACCAGCATGGTGTCGAGGCCGCGATCGTTGGCAACCACCGCAAGCAGTTGGTCGAAGTCGCGTCGTTCGTGAAGAAATTCAGCCATTGACCCAATCCTGGAAGCGTTTTCGGGTAGCCATGTTGCCGTAGCTGTTTACGGCCGCTTGCAAGCGTGTCAATTCGAAGGAAGGCAGCTTATTGCGCGCCTGGTTGAGCACGGCATCGCGGTCTTCGGCCAGCTCATCCAGGTTATTGAGCAGGTCCACGAACAGGAACTCGAGAGATAGTTTCTTCGGGAAGCGGGGCTTCACCCGAAAATCGAACTGTCGATTTCCCAGCTGAAAGACGCCGTGGCGCTTGTGGTTGTAGACCAATGTTCGGTTGTATAGCTGGGTGGTGCCCAACCCCACGGCGTTGTATGACGAGGGTGAAAACACCAGGAAATCTTCGTCCCGCAAAAAAACCCTCACTACGTCATCATCGGCTGGGGGCAAAAGACCAAAGCTCGATTGTTTGGGGGCATGGTAGAGCCCTTGGGCCAGCTTCTGGAGCTTGCCCACGGAAACCAGTTCGCGAAGGTGTCGATCTACCGCGTTGCTCAGACGAGCGAGATCCTCCCGCCGATAGACATGGCCTGCCTTCAGCGCACCAGCCAGGTGCGCAGTAGCGCTCCGAAGGGATGACGTTGGCACTGAGGCAGTCGCAGACATGAATGTTTCCTCATTGAAGTTTCATGCATTTTAACAGCCTCAGTTAAGGATGTCACTTCTCACTCTCCGGGAACTACTCTCGTCCAGAGAGTTGCCGCTCTGGGAGCAGCAGAATGTGGATCGATCAAGAAATGCAGTTCGATTCCGTGCTTGGGAACTGAACCCACGTCCGCAGTTGTTGCCGGCTGGTTCCTTCGCCCCTTGGTCCGGACGTGATCACTGCACGTCTGCGCGGAGGACTGCCACCACATCGCGGACAGTCAGGTTTTGAATGACCTCAGGCGGGGTTGGCTCGTCTGGTGCGACCTGTCTGGGCAGGGGCTTACGCAGGCCGGTGCGCTCAAACTCGAGCACGTCGCTCATCGCGTAGCGCACCGCGCCGCCCAACTTGACGAAGGGAGGCCCGCGTCGTTTGCCGCGCCAGCGTGTCAGGGTCTTGCTACTCATCGCCCAGCGGGCGGCCAGATCGACTTCGGAAAGGAATTGTTCGCTCATCGATACCTCCGTTAAAACGGTTACGATGAAGGCGCTGAACTCCGCTGTTGGCAAGCGAAATCGTGGGCTGTCAAGGCCAACTATCGCTCATTCGTGTCAAAAATCGGCAAATCAAAGTGGCCGTATCCTTGATAGGCCGCGTGGGGTCGCCTGAGCACCACCATACACAGGGGCCCGGATATTCTCCGGGCCCTTTTTCTTGGCTGTTTCCCAGGGGAAGTGCGCCGAAGTGCTGCGGGTGGCCCCGGCAGAAACTCCCCGATTTCGCTGTTTTCGGTGCCAGAGCCGTCTCTATTCTCCGTTTGGCCTGCGGGTAGGCTCAGATGGAGTCCTAGCAAAATCAACAACTTACACGCCTCGGTTCGCTGTCAACCATGATCACCGGTCACGCATCGAACGCTGCCTGCACATCGAGCGGCGACAATCTTGACCATGACCAGTAAAAAGAAAATCGCAGCCGATCTGCAATCCGCCCTGACTGGGCAGAGCCCACTGAGCATTGACCTGTATGTTGAGGTGCTGGCTGGCTACGAGGACGAACTCAAGGCATCGCTGGACAAGGATGCCGATGATGCACTGCTGTGCATGTTGGCCGATAACGGGGATGTCGCGATGATGGTTATCGACTGGGACGGCGGCATCTACCGGAACGAAAACGCGTTGAAGAAGTTGCATGCCATGTGGAGGCACAGCTTTGATGCCAACGTGCAAACCATGGTGCCCATATTCACCACCCACATCAGCCAGAAGAACCTGGGGGTGGCGGGCATTAAGTGGTTGCCGGCATCAACCGACTGAAACTGCTTATTTGTTCGAGGAGTCGTGACACATGGGTGTCGAATCGCTGCCAAACTTCACTTCACCGGCCCGCCAGCGCTGGGAGTCGATCCCTGCCGATTTCCGCCAGCGCTTGCTGTCGAATGTGTGGTGTGGGCAATGCCGCCACGAAACAACGATCACCAATTTCAGCGGCACAATCAAAGGTGATGACCTGCTGCTGGTTGGCAAGTGTGCCGAATGCCACGGCGATGTGGCGCGGGTCATCGAAGGTTCGTAACCCATTCACGCATCAAACCGCGCCACCACCTCGCGCTGCGCCACCCAGTCCGTTGGCAGCGGATTGCGCTGAAACCACAGCAGGCTCATGCAACGAGGCTGCTGGCCCGCCAGGATGGCCTGGACGACGGCAGGCTCCAGCAAGGTCATGCGCAGCAGTTCATTGACCGTGGAATGGTGCAGACCTTCCCGTTTGGCAATATCAGTGCCGCTGGCCACTACACCGTCGTCCAGAAGATGTTGCCAGTAAAAGGCCCGCGTCAGCGCCGCCAACAAGGGCTGGTCAATCTGTTTGGCCAGCCTGGCCGGTGTGGCGGTCTGCCCGTCGGGGCGCACCATCACCGTGCTGCCACCACGCTTGCGGATCTTTAGCGGGATGAAGGTCGACAGCTTCGTGCGCCCACCCTGGCTGCTTTCCCGGGCGACGGGGCTGCCCGTGGTCTGAATCTTCGACCTCATACCGTTTCCTCCATCTGCTCCCATTCCTGCAATTCCGCACCAATCGTGCCGGGCATCAGCTCCGCCGCCAGTTCCTGCCAGCCGTGGTCACGCCAAATGATCTCCAACCCGCCGTTGGCGATGATCACCCGTTCGATCAGCAGTTGCGCCAGGCGGCACTGCTCGACCGGGAACAATTGCGGCCACAGGCTGGCCAGGTTGCGCATGGGCAGGACCACTTCGGGTTCACTGATGTCAGGTCGGAGTTGCTGCATCCGGTCGCACACCGCCTGAACGATGTGTGGTGCCGACAGCGCCACCTGGATCTGCTCGATGACCAAGGCCTCGATGGGCGCCGCTGGCAGTGGGCCATGCTCACTGGCCCAAGCCCCAAACCTTCTGTGCTTGACCGGGCTGTAATAGCGGTAGATCTTGCCCTTCTTTTGGGTGTAACTCGGCACCAGGCGTTCGCCATCGCCAGTGAACAGCAGGCCACGCAACAGCACCGGTTCCAGTTGCCGGTCCTTGGTTTCCCGGCGGCGTTCTTTGTCATCGGTGGCCAGCAGCGCGTGCACCGCGTCCCATTGGGCGTGCGTGATGATGGGCTGGTGCTGTCCAGGAAAGCCTTGGCCTCGGTGGACGATTTCGCCCAAGTACATTCGGTTGTGCAGCATCTTGTAGATCGTCTGTTTGCTGAAGGACTTGCCGCCCTTGGTCAGCAGCCCCTCGGTTCGATAGGTCTTGACCATCAGCGTGGTGGAGCGAATGCTGACGAAGTCGTCAAAGATGCGGCGCACCAGCTTGGCCTCGGTGTCATTGATGACCAGCAGCCGGTCGTGCACGTCATAGCCCAGCGGCAGCGGCCCGCCCATCCACATGCCCTTGGCCTTGCTGGCGGCGATCTTGTCGCGGATGCGTTCGCCGGTCACCTCCCGTTCGAACTGGGCAAACGACAGCAGCACATTCAGCATCAGTCGGCCCATGGACGTGGCCGAATTGATCTGCTGGGTGACCGCGCTGAAGCTGACCTTGCAGCGATCGAAGATTTCCACCATGCGGGCGAAGTCCGCCAAGGAGCGTGACAGGCGATCGATCTTGTAGACCACCACGATGTCCACCTTGCCGGCATTGATGTCTGCCATCAACCGTTTGAGCGCCGGGCGCTCCATATTGCCGCCGGAGAAGCCGCCGTCGTCGTAATCGTCGGCCACGGCAATCCAGCCTTCATGGCTCTGGCTCTTGATAAAGGCGTGCCCGGCTTCCTTCTGGGCGTCGATGGAATTGAACGACTGGTCCAGGCGCTCGTCACTTGATACGCGGCAATACACCGCACAGCGTTTGGGCGGCACGGTCAGAGTGGATGTCGATGTCACAAGGGGTACCCGCATCACAGGTCTCCTTTGCCGTCGCGCAGGCCAAAGAACCTCGGCCCATTCCAGCGGGTGCCGGTGATGTGGCGTGCCGCCGCAGACAGGCTTTTGAAGACCTCGCCGTTGAGTTCATACAAGCCATCCGGCGTAACGGTGACGCGGTGCTGGCGATCCTCCCATTCACGGATCAGCGTGGTGCCAGGCATCAACAACGCTGGCGTGCCGCGCCCCACGTTGGTCTTGATCTTGGAGCGCTTGGCTCCGGCCTCGACCAGCAGCTTGCGCACGTTGGGCAGCAAGGCGCCGTAGGCTTTCTCCTGGATGCGATAGGCCAGGCGGGACTCCACATAGTTGCGATTGCGGTGGTCGGGACGCCGGGGGAAATGTTGGTCCCACAGCGCCCAGAGGTCAGCCATCGGCAACGAGGGCAACGCGGCCAACTGGGCACGGATGGTGGCGGTTTGGGTGTGATCGTGCATCTCAGTCCTCCCACACCTGTGTGCCATCCAGCGTGATCCACAGCCGTGCGTCGTCGATGGTTGCCATTTCGCGCACCGCAACGCCCGTGGCCAGGTTGTGTCCCGCCTTGCCGGTGTAACGGTAAACCTGCCCGGCGTGCTGCGCACGCACGGGACCTTCGGCGTCAAACTCCACCTGCACGGGTATGGCACCTTTGTGCCGCTGGTTGGTGTCGGTCACCTGGGCGGTGACGGTCGTGACGGTTGTGAGGGTCATTTCAGTGTTCCTTTCCTGAGAGGGGTTTGTGGACCTCCATGAACGCGCTTCTGGGACCAGAAGCCAAGTCATAACTGGCTCTCACAATTCGCTTTCTGTGTCGTCGCGCCAGGTCAGGGGGCGACTCATGCCCTTGCGTTGGATGCGCCCAAAGCTGATCTCCCCCTTGGCCTCGCGCATGCAGACCACATCGGTGTCCTCCAGGTGCGCCGGGATCAACCAACCCCGGATGCCCAGCGGTAGCCAATAGAGGTCGGTGAGCTGGCGTACGACATATGGGCCACGCCGGGTGATCTTTTGCGCATCAGCTTGTGCCTCGGCCAAGGCGCCCGGGCTACCGTCAACTTCAAAGATCGGGACCCACAGCAATTCATGCCCGGCGGCGAACCAGCCCATGACGGTCAGTTCGATGCTGGAGGTGTCGCGCCCTACGGGCACCAGCAAGTGGGGGTGCGGATGCTGTGTGTTGGTGGTGGTGTTCATTTCATTTCCTTGTGTCGTGTGGATTCCCCCGGCCATTGCCGGGGGTGGTAACCGCCGTGGTAACCGGCGGGTGGTAACCTGGTTTTGTGGTCAGTGCCTGGCGAAGCGCCGCGCTGTTGCCCCCCGTATAGCCTTACGCGTAGGAAGGACCCGTCGATGGCCCGCAGGCGTCCTCTGCTGCGCCCAACGGCGTGCAAGTGCCCGCAGGAACCATCGCAACTCCTTCTTCGCGTCCTTCATCTCGCGCGCCCAGACCTTCTTGACCCGATGGGTCAGTCGGATGCCGTTGATCAGCAGGGCCAGTTGCCATGGCACGGGCTGTGCCACACGCCGAGGGCGGTAGACCACCGTGGGATAGACCGGCTGCGCCGGAGCGGCGGCGACCTGTGTAACTGGCACGGGCACGCGATACGACACCGCGCTCTGTGGCATAGGTCGCGACGGCTGGTCGGGCGGCATGGCTTGCGCCAACACCTGTGCCCGTGTCTTGGGTGGCAGGCGGTTGAGGCTGTGGCGCACGCTGCTGGCCAGTTGCTGCTGCCGGGCAAACGGGTTGCCCGCGTCCAGCCGAAGGGAATGGATTTCCATCGCTGTGCTCCGATCAGATGCGGATGACAGTGACGCCAGGGCCAACGGGTGTGGGCATCTGTTTCACCCGTCGTGGCACCAGGCCATCAGGCGTGAACACGGCGCGCTCGTCGTGCTTGCCAGGGGGCGTGTAGAAGCGCACCGGCTTGCTGTCCAACCCCGCTGCTTCTGCCTCCAGACGCATCCGGTCATAGAGCGCGCTGTCGGCACGATTGACGGCATGGTTGAGGTCCCGAAGTGCCTCGAATTTGATCCCCGGCAAATCGGTCGGCAGCACCTTGTCCCCGCGTGAACTCAGGAGTTCAGGTTTGACGAACTGCTTCAAGTCACCAAACATGTCGTACCAGTGGAAGGTAGTGACGGCTTCGAGCACATGGTCGGCGGCTTGCGCGGCTTGCATCGCCTGCACATAGGCTTGGGCGGTGTCATAGCAGGCCTGGGCATAGGGCTTGAAGACGTCCTTGGCGACTTGCTGGGCATCGAACAGATCTTTCATGTGATCTTTCATCTCGGTGGCAATCTCCTTGGCCACCTGCTCCAGCGCTTTGATGCGGGCCGGCTGCTCGATGCGCTCGCGCTGCAGGCGTTCGCTGGCAGTGCGCTCGTCTTGCAGAGCTTGACCTTGCTCGGCATCGAAACGCGCAAGGCCTTCGCTGTCGCCGCGTGCCAGCAGCAGTTCGCGCTCGACCGTGAGACGCATGACCGGGGGCGGCGGTTCTTTGAGGTCGATCATGCGATCGCGTGCCTGGGCCAAGGCCAGGATGGTCTGGTCGTAGCGTTGCATGCGTTCGCGCATCGGTTGGATGAGGGCCTTGATGCGGTCCAGTCCTTCCAGCAGGGGCTCGGATTGCGTGGTCTGGGCTTTGCCGGTCTGGCTGGCCTTCTTCAGGGGGTTGCTGAGTTTCATACTCGTCCTTTCGGTGATGTCATCAATGCCGCCCACAGAAACAGGGCTGACGCTGGGCGGCGTGGCGTCGAACGTTCGGGATTCGCACGATTCGCATGGCTTCGCATCGGCGCAAAGCCAGTGCTGGTGCGGGGTTTCGCGGAATTCGCAGAATTCGCACGGGTAAATGGCGAAATGCGTGTTTTCATCGGGGGGCCACCAGTTCGAAGGCTTCTTTGGCCTTGGGGTGGGCACCGTTCATCAACCAACCGTGCTCTAGCAGGATGCGTACGACGGTGCGCGCGACAGCGGCGCTGCGGATGGCACTGGGGCCATTGCGATAGACATCGGTGAGCGTGATGACACGACCCACACCCACCTTGGCGCGCCACCACTGCAACAGTTCTTGCGCCAGGCGTAATTCAGGTTTGATCTGACCTGCGCCCCACAGCCGTTGGGCTTCATCCAGGTAATGCAGCACCAGACGCAGGGCACGATCAACCTGTTCTTCGTGGATGACGTCATCGCCTTCGAACACGGCAAAGGTGCCAGCCAGTCGGGCAATGTGCTCCGGGGCCTTGGATGCCAGCGCCCGCACATTGGCAAAGGGCCCCTGTGGTGCGAGACCAGATTCCAGATCGTTGTAGATGGCAATCCAGGTGCGCTTGGCCTCGGGGCTCAGGAACAGGTTGGGTGGGTCCAATTCATGATCGTTGGCCTTGGGCCATGGACCGGCCAGCAGTTCAGTCAGTCGGTGGTTGTAGGCCTGGTACGCCGGTGCTGCATTCAGATCCGTTTCCACATAGGTGCGTGTGCCTGCGGTGGACGCCGGGTAGCACACCAAACAGCGGGCCAGAAAGCCTTGTTCCCGTGCCAGGGGGTCAGCCAGCAGACTGCTGGCTACCGTGGGTTGCACCATCAAATGCAGGCACAAGCGCCGCCCGTAATAGCTGCCTGAACCATCGCCCACCCGCACCCGGTCGAATTCACCCCGGTCCCACAGCCTGGACAGGGTGGTCAAGGTGCCCAGGCGCTTTTCTGCCGACATGGCAAAGCCGCCGAGGAATTGCCCACCTTCGTCATTGACCAAGCCAATGGAGGGTTCACCAATGATCAGTTGTCGCTGAATAGCCTCACTGCTGGGCTCGGAGACGATCAGCAGTGGCATCACCGGTGCTTGGGGTTTGCTCAGTTCCCATAGCTTTGCTTGTTTGGCTTCGGGGCTGAGTTTCTTGTCGGCCAGGATGCGTTTGGTGGTGGTCTCGTACACCTCCAGGGCTTTGTCGAAGACATCACGGTCCTGGTCGTACTGGGCCATGAGTTGTTTTTGCTGTTGGCGCACGCTGGCCAGGGCCCAGCCGTCGGCAGCCGATTTGCGTTCACCCGATTCGCCCAGGGTGAGGAAGTATTCCGACAGCGGTGAGACACGCCCATCGATGCAGACATTGGCGTAAGGCTGGCTGGCTTGGTTCATCGCCGCCAGAATGGTTTGACCGACCAGCGCCATTGGCGCCTGGATGACCCGGTGCATCAGCGTCACCACCCCACTGCCGATGGCCCCGAGGGCTTCGTGCGAAAAGGTGGAAGCTGGTGGCAATTCACGCGTCAGTGGCATGGGGGCTTGGCCCATAGCCCACTCGGGACGCGGTACGCTGGGGATGCCTTGCATCAGCAGGCCCCCAACTGGAAATTCACGATTTCTGGGTTGCGCTGTGCGAATCCTGCGAATCTTGCGAATCCCCGCATGAATGCTGGGTTTGTCGCTATGCGAGGCCGTGCGAATCGTGCGAATGATTGCGCGAATGTTCGCAACGCCGATGTCAAGGTGTGGCCCATCGTCACACCCCCTTGGCCCGCGATGCTTTGGCGCGTTGGGCAATCCAGCGCTCAATCTCGTGTTCGAGCCAGCCGACGGTGTTGGGGGTGAGACGAATGGGCGCAGGGAACTGGCCGCTGGCAATCAGCGCGTACAGCGAGCTGCGGGCCAGCCCGGTGCGGGATTCAACTTGAGGGCGGCGCAGCACGGCTAGACCGTGCTGGTTGGGGTGGGAATGCATCAGTACCTCCGGGAACGCAATGGAATGCGCCGAAGGTTCGCAAATGCTGCCCAACCGCAGCAAAGGCTACGGTCGGCAAGTCCATGTATGACAAGGACTTACGCGATCAACTGCGGTTGGGAGGGATTGGCAAAGTCCCAACCGCATGCGGTCGGGACCGCGGTTTTAGCCCCGCGAATTTGGCCTATAACAGGTGGTCGTTGACCGCAAATTCCACAAAGGACTGCTGCAAGATGCGCACCACACGATCGCGAGGCATGTGTCGCTCAGCGATCAGCCAGCTGGCGATCAGGAAGGGGTTCCACCAGGATGGGAAGTGTTGCCCGCCACGACTGGCCTTGCCCTTTTGTACACGAGCGGTGAGGATCTTCTTGTAGCGATTGGGGTTGGTGAACCGTTCGGTCCACCACTTGTAGTTCTGGTGGGAATCCGGCTTCACGCGAAAGGCATGAATAATGTCGTCCGCTGTGACAGCCCGCTTGCGCAGTTCTTCCTCTGGGAGATCGCCTTCGACATCGGGTGCGTCCGCTTGTAGGGGAGTGGCCTCAATTTCAGCGTCCGTCTCTGGGGCGGTTGCGGCTTCCACCGTAGGCTCAGACTCGGGAATAGTTGCCAGTGTCGTTGGCACCTGAATTCGGTGCTGATGTGCCCAACTTGGCACTGCCGGGGCGACCACTGCTGGCATGCCACAGGACAAGGGCGTCATACCCTCCAGTGCTGTGCACCACTGGTTGAAGCTTTGGCGATGGATCAGCAGCTTGCCTCGGCTGGACAGTTCGTGCACCGGATCGTCGTAAGTCTTGCCATCGCTGCGCCGGTATTGGACATCGCCTCGTTCACAGGCAGACAGTAAGGCCTGCAACTTGGCCTGGATGCAAGCCTCGTCCCGCTGGCACCAGCGATCCAAGATGTACCAGGGCGGCAGCCAGTCGGCTTCTTCCCAGTACGGGTCGCAGGAGGTGGGGATGAAGGATTTCACGAGAATGCTGGATAAAACATCAGTATATTAAATTTGACATCCCCGCTGAGGTCCTTGGGTGTGATCTCAACTCATACCCTTGATGCCCGTCCCAGCAAGGTCAAACAAGGGGGCTGCACCATTCACGGGCTGCACGCTCAAGAAGCCAAGCGCTGCCGAATAGGGTAATCATTCATTTATCGGGGTAATGGGATGGTTATTTCCCCCAATTCAGGGTACGATTACCCCATTTATGGCCCCCAAGATCCTTCATGCGCTCACTCTTGCCTGACTACCTCGCCAAGCTGCGCTTTGATGCCCAGCAACTGGCGACGCTGCGCGCTTTGGGCGAGTACCGGGGCAAGCAGCAGCTATACGTGGCGCAGTCGCCCGAGGTGTTGAGCGACTTGCGGCAGGTGGCCGTGGTGGAGTCCACCGAGTCATCAAACCGCCTGGAGGGCGTTGTGGTCGCGGCGCACCGCCTGAAGTCGCTGGTGCTCAAAAACGCCACGCCGCAAAGCCGCTCCGAGCAAGAGGTGGCGGGCTACCGTGACGCTCTGGGCCTGATCCACGAAAGCGGCGAGCAGATGCCATTCTCGGAGGGCACTGTCCTACAGCTCCACGGCATTCTGTACCGCTACATGCCTCAGCCGGGCGGACAATGGAAGGCCACCAACAACGACATCGTCGAGCGTCACCCCGATGGCAGCTCGCGCATCCGCTTCCGCCCGGTCGCTGCGCATCTCACGCCCATGGCGATGACCGACCTGATTGCGCGCTACCGCACAGCGCTGGATCAGCACCTCGCCGACCCGCTGGTGCTGGTTCCGCTGGTCATTCTCGATTTTCTCTGCATCCATCCCTTCCCGGATGGCAACGGACGCATGGCGCGGCTGCTGACCCTGCAGTTGCTTTATCACTTTAACTACGCGGTAGGCCGCTTCATCAGTCTGGAGCGCATCTTCGAAGAGTCGAAAGAGAGCTATTACGAAACGCTGGAGGCCAGTTCGCAAGGCTGGCATGACGGCACCCACGATATTGCTCCCTGGCTGGACTACTTCTGGGGGGCACTGCTTCGGGCCTACAAGGAATTCGAAGAACGTGTCGGCACCATTGAACGTGGACGCGGCGCCAAGGGCGACCGTGTGCGCGCCGAAATCCTCAAGAGAAATCTGCCGTTCTCGATTTCCGAAATCGAAGAAGCCTGCCCCGGCGTCAGCCGCGACATGGTGCGAGTCGTCTTGCGTGCCATGAAAGCTGAAGGGCTGATCACGCCAACGGGCAAAGGTCGCGCGGCCAAGTGGGAACAGATACAGCCATCCATCGGGCCATCCGTCACGGCCCCATCGAATTCAACAGGGAAAAAGCAATGAACCCCATCGAACAACAATTCTTCAACGACCTTGAAAAAAAGCTCTGGACTGCCGCTGACAAGCTGCGCTCCAACCTGGACGCCGCTGTTTACAAGCACGTGGTGTTGGGTCTGATCTTCCTGAAGTACGTGTCCGACGCCTTCGAAGAGCGGCAGAAAGAACTGCGCGAGCAGTTCCAGAACCCCGATCATGATTACTACATGGCCCCGGAGGACTACGCCGACGACTACGAGGGCCATCTTGCCGCCGAGCTGGAGGTGCGCGACTACTACACCGAGAAAAACGTGTTCTGGGTGCCGCTGGAAGCGCGCTGGCAAACCCTGCGCGACTGCGCTCAGCTGCCGCCCAAGGCCCCGCTACCTTGGAACAAGCCCGGCAAGGACGAGCCGGAAGAAATGCGCAGCGTCGGGTGGCTGATCGATAACGCGATGGAGGCCATCGAGCGCGAGAACGAGAAAAAGCTCAAGAACGTGCTCAACAAGGACTTCGCCCGCACCCAGATCGACAGCCACAAGCTGGCCGACCTGATCGCCCACTTCTCCGACACCGACTTCAACCGCAAGGAATACAACGGCCAGCCGCTGAGCCTCAAGAGCAAGGACATCCTCGGCCACGTCTATGAATATTTTCTTGGGCAGTTCGCGCTGGCCGAAGGCAAGAAAGGCGGCCAGTACTACACGCCGAAGAGCATCGTCACGCTGATAGTTGAAATGTTGCAGCCCTTCAAGGGGCGCGTGTACGACCCGGCCATGGGTTCGGGCGGCTTTTTTGTGCAGAGCGAAGAGTTCATCGAAGAGCACGGTGGCAAGGTCGCGAACGGAAAAACCGGGCAGATCAGCGTCTACGGCCAGGAAAGCAACCCCACCACCTGGCGCCTGGCCGCCATGAACATGGCCATTCGCGGCATCGACTTCAACTTCGGCGGCACGCCCGGCGACACGCTGCTGAACGACCTGCACCCCGACCTGCGTGCCGACTTCGTCATGGCCAACCCGCCCTTCAATATGAAGGAATGGTGGAACGAAAAGCTGGCCAGCGACCCGCGCTGGATGGCCGGCACTCCGCCGCAGGGCAATGCCAACTTCGCCTGGTTGCAGCACATGCTCTACCACCTGGCTCCGGCGGGCAGCATGGCGCTGCTGCTGGCCAATGGCTCCATGAGCAGCAACACCAATAACGAAGGCGAAATCCGCAAGAAGCTGATCGAGGACGACTACGTGGAGTGCATGGTTGCCTTGCCCGGCCAGCTCTTCACCAACACCCAAATCCCGGCCTGCATTTGGTTCCTTACCCGCGACAAGCGCAACGGCTTGGCGCTCAACAAAACCAAGCGCGACCGGCGCGGTGAATTCCTGTTCATCGACGCACGCCAGTTGGGCTACATGAAAGACCGGGTGCTGCGTGACTTCACGGTGGATGACATCAAAAAGGTGGCCGACACCTTTCATGCCTGGCAGATGGGTGAAGGCTATGAGGATGTGGCGGGCTTCTGCTACTCGGCCTCGCTGGATGACATCCGCAAGCACGAGCACGTGCTGACGCCGGGGCGTTATGTGGGTGCCGAGGAGCAGGAGGACGACGGCGAAGTCTTCGCCGACAAGATGGCTCGGCTGACAGCACAACTAGCAGAGAAGTTTGCCGAAAGCGCCAAGCTGGAAGGCGAAATCAAGAAAAACTTGGCAGGGCTCGGCTATGGCTGGTAAGTGGCCTTACAAGCGCGTTGAAGAAATCGCACTGAAGATTGCGATGGGGCCATTTGGCTCGTCGATCAAAGTGGAAACCTTCACTGACTCAGGAATCCCAATTATCAGTGGCCAGCATCTCCGTGAAGCGCAGGTAACTGATGGCGAGTTCAACTTCATCACAGAGGCACACGCTGATTCACTAAAAAATGCCAATGTCCAGCGGGGGGACGTGATTTTCACCCACGCAGGCAACATTGGACAGGTGGCATTTATTCCCGATGGTTCCGCATATCAAAGGTACGTCATTTCTCAGCGACAGTTTTATCTTCGCTGCAATACGGACCTCATGCTCCCTGAATTCATCACCTACTACTTCAAGACTCCAGAAGGGCAGCACAGGCTACTTGCTAATGCCAACCAGGTTGGCGTCCCATCGATTGCACGACCATCCTCCTACCTCAAAACAATTGAGGTCCCTGCGCCATCAATTGAGGAGCAGCTAGTTGTCGTTCGGAACATCAAGGCGCTTGACGCCAAGATCCGTTTAAACATCGGCATCAACCAAACCCTCGAAGCCATGGCGCAAGCCATCTTCAAATCATGGTTTGTCGATTTCGATCCGGTCAAAACCAAGATCGCCGCCAAACGAGAAGGCCGCGACCCGCTGCGCGCCGCCATGACCACCATCAGCGGTAAGCCCGACGCCGAACTCGATGCCCTGCTGCCCGAGCAATACGCCCAACTCGCCGCCACCGCTGCGCTGTTTCCGGAGGAGCTGGAAGAGTCGGAGTTGGGTGAGATTCCGAAGGGTTGGGCGTTTCAGTCTGCAGAAACCTTGGCCGAAGTTGGTATTGGCAAAACTCCGCCGAGAAAAGAACCTCAATGGTTCACCGAGGGCGAAGGAGACTGGCGTTGGGTGTCTATCAAGGACATGGGCGCAAGTGGCGTTTTTCAGCAGCGATCTTCGGAGTTTCTTACGGCTGACGCAGTTTCGCGGTTCAATGTGAGGGTTGTGCCAGACCGAACCGTGCTACTCAGCTTCAAGTTGACCATTGGCCGCGTGGCCATCACGGATGGCCCGATGGTGACCAATGAGGCCATCGCTCACTTTAAGTTGCCCTGCAATCCAGCAATTTCGTCGGAGTACTTGTATCTGTACCTGAAGAGCTTCGACTATTCGACACTCGGTAGCACCTCATCCATTGCGGATGCGGTCAATTCAAAAACGATCCGCGAGATGCCGATCACCGTGGCGAGTCGTGACCTCATTGACAGATTTACAAAATCAGTTGCCCCGCTCTTTGAGGAAATGCGAAATCGGCAGAATGAGATTGCTTCCCTCGGCGCGACACGCGATGCCCTGTTGCCCAAGCTGCTCTCGGGCGAGATCGAGGTGCCTGTATGAAGCATCTCAAACCGATATTCGCAGACGCTTTGGCGCAGGAGCAGAATCTTTACGTCGATAAAGGTCGAGTGCATATTCGAAACAAGCACTGGGCACCCGATGAGATTCTGGAAGGGTTGCTCGATCCTGATGCCTACAACGATCTTTTTCTGGATTGGGTCCAGGAGCGCAAAGAGGAGCTCATCGAGTCAGCAAAGACCATATTGGACGAATACAGGCTGCAAGATCGGTTTGGCAAGCTTAAAGAGGTTTACGCCAGAGGTGCTGTGGTTCCCTTTGTTGGTGCCGGCTTGTCAGTTTCAAGTGGCTATCCCGGTTGGACTGCATTCCTTAAGCAACACATCCGTGAGACGGCGATCAATCCCGAGGAATTCGACCAAATACTGCGTGCCGGCCAATATGAGGAAGCAGCTCAAAAACTGGCAGACGCACTCGGGCCCGCCTTCAATGAAGCAGTGGAAAACGCGTTTGGGCGTTCGCGTGACATTTCAGGCTGTGTACAACTATTGCCGCACGTTTTTGATTCCTGCGTAATCACCACGAATTTCGATGACGTGACAAAACGCTGTTACGAGGCAGCTGGAAAGCCATTCTCGGAGGAATTGTCGGGAGAGCACTCTAGAGAGCTCCCAAGGAAACTGGCCGAGGGCAAGAGAATATTGCTCAAGCTGCATGGCACCTCGACAAGTCCACGCGGCAGAATTCTGACGGCAGCCGAATACAAGAAGCATTATGGCGATGGCGAAGAACTGCAGAAAGCGATAGAGGCGATCTGCTCCAAGACCTTGCTGTTCGTTGGCTGCGGCCTGACCGTCGATCGTACCCTCACGGCGATGAAAGCATTTGTACAGGCCAATGGGCATGACAACATCGCACGACACTATGCGTTTTTGCCTGTTCCGGGGAATGACGCGGAGAAGAATGCTCGCCGGGATGCATTAATCGAGTGCAATGTCTATCCGATTTGGTATCCGGCAGGAGCACACGATGAGTCTATCGAGGCACTTCTGCTGGCATTGATGGAGGCGACCTGATGAAACTCAAAACCGTCACCCTGCGTGGCTACAAATCCATCGCCAAGTTGGAAGCCTTCGAACTGCGCAACCTCAACGTGCTGATCGGTGCCAACGGCGCAGGCAAAAGCAACTTCATCGGTATCTTCAAACTATTGGCAGCGCTGGCCGATGGCAATCTGCAGACCTTTGTGCAGAAACAAGGCGGGCCGGATGCCCTGCTGCACGGCAGCCGCAAGCGCACTCAGCAGATCGACGCCGAAATCTATTTCGAGAAAAACAGCTACCAGATCAGCAACGGCTACCGCATCAGCCTGACGCCCACAGCAGACAATCGGCTGATTTTCAGCCGCGAGGAAACCTGGATCGATGGCCATTACACGGCTAAGGCCATTCCACTGGGTACGGCACACGATGAAGCCAAGTTGCGTGATGACCAGCAGGCGGTGAGCACCTATGTGCGGCCCGCAATGCAAAGCTGGCGACAGTACCACTTCCACGACACGGGCGACTCCGCTGCTGTGAAGCGCCCGCACGGCAGCAATGACAACCTGCGCTTGAAACCGGCGGCGGATAACTTGGCCGCGTATCTGGCCAAACTCAACAAAACCTTTCCCGATGCATACCAGCGCATCGTGGACACCATCAAGCTGGCGGCACCCTTCTTCGGTGGTTTTGTCATTCGCGACCCATTGCCCGAAAGCATCGAGCTGGAATGGTTCGAGCAGACTGATCCGGATACGCCGTACAAGGCCCATGTGCTCTCCGATGGCACCTTGCGGTTCATTTGCCTGACCACGCTGCTGATGCAGCCCACCCATCTGCTGCCTGATACGGTGCTGATCGACGAGCCAGAGCTAGGTTTGCACCCCTATGCCATCAACCTGCTGGCGGACATGCTCAAGCAGGTGGCCGAAACCAAGCAGGTGATCGTTTCCACCCAGTCGGTGGAATTGCTCAACGCCTTTGAGCCGCAAGACGTCGTGGTCGTGGAGCGAGAGAGTGGTGCAACGGTGCTCAAGCGGCTTGACCCGGAGGAGTTGAAGGACTGGCTGGAGGACTACAACCTCGGTGACCTGTGGAAGCGCAATGTGCTGGGCGGGAGGCCGACCCGATGAGGCGCGTGTGTATCGTCTGCGAAGGGCAGACCGAAGAAACCTTCGTGCGGGATGTTCTAGCACCAGCCTTCTATGACTTGGGCCTGAACCTGATCCCCGAGATGGTGGAAACCTCTCCTGGCCACAAAGGCGGCGCATTGAAGTACGACCGGGTCAAACGCCACCTGCGTAATACCTTGCGGCAGAACAGTGCTCCGGTGGTCACGACCTTGTTTGACCTGTATCGCCTGGATAGCGGCTTCCCCGGTTTTGATGTTTCGAAAGCGCAGCTAGACTTGCCACGGCGATTGGATGTGCTGAAGCAAGCTCTGCACGCCGATATAGTGGCCGAGGCTGGTTGCCAGCCGGGCCGGTTCATCCCCTACATCCAGCCGTATGAGTTTGAGGCGCTGCTGTTTAGCGATGTGCCGACATTGACGCGTGTCGAGCCGGGCTGGCAGGCGGCAAGCGATGCTCTGGCGGCGGCGCGTGCTGCGGCTGAGTCACCCGAGCATATCAACGATCGACCAGAAACCAAACCTGCTGCGCATCTGGAGCGCGAATTGAATAACCCCAGTTATCGCAAGCGCAGGCATGGTCCCATTGCAGCCCAGAAGATTGGTCTGGGTAAGATCGAAGCTGAGTGCGCGTTCTTTGCCGCGTGGCTGGCACAAATCAGGGAGTTGGCGCAGCCATGATGAACGAACAACAACTCGAAGACCTGTGCATTGGCTGGTTTCAGGAAGCTGGTTGGCAGTTTGTACATGGGCCGGACATTGCGCCAGACGGTACAAATCCTGAACGGACCGATTACCGTCAGGTGATCCTGCGTGACCGGCTGCTGGCTGCGCTGGGGCGTATCAACCCGCACATTCCTGCCGTTGCGCTGGAGCAAGCACTACATATTGTGCAAACCATCAGCGAGCCGCAGGCCGTGGTGCGCAACCGTAGTTTTCACCGGCTGCTGCTTTCGGGCGTGGCGGTGGAGTTCGCGGTAGGGGATGAAAAGAAAACCGATCTGGTGCACCTGATCGATTTCGCCAACCCGCAGCACAACGAATTTCTGGTGATCAACCAGTTCACGGTCACCGGCACCAAGCAGCCTCGGCGACCTGACCTCGTGGCCTTCATCAATGGCCTGCCGCTGGCGGTGATCGAGTTGAAGAATCCGGCCAACGAGCAGACCGACGTCTGGGATGCCTTCAACCAGCTGCAAACCTATAAGGACGAAATCAGCGACCTGTTCAACAGCAATGTAGCGCTGGTGGTCAGCGATGGCTGGACGGCACGGGTGGGTTCGCTCACGGCAAACGCCGAGAGGATGTTGCCCTGGCGCACCATCGCTAACGAAGATGACCGACCCAGTCTGCAACTGGAGCTGGAAACCGTGGTGCGCGGCTTTTTTGCGCCGGAGTTGTTCCTCGACTACATCCGCCACTTTGTGCTGTTCGAGCAGGATGGCGATGCGGCAATCAAAAAAATCGCTGGCTATCACCAGTTCCATGCCGTGCGTGAAGCAGTGCGCGCCACGGTGATCGCGGCGAGTTCGCCTGACAAGGGCTTGCTGGAGGTGCGAGAGGAGCGCGCAACCTATGGCAAAGAGGTGAAACAGGGCTCACGCAAGGCCGGTGTGGTGTGGCACACACAGGGCTCGGGCAAGAGCATCACAATGGCCTGCTACGCAGGCAAGCTGCTGCAACAGCCGGAGATGAAGAACCCCACGTTGGTGGTGGTGACGGACCGTAACGATCTGGATGGTCAGCTGTTTGCCACCTTCTGCGCAGCCAATGACTTGCTCAAGACAACGCCATTACAGGCGGGCAGCCGCGATGAGCTGCGCGAGATGTTAGCCTCGCGTCAGGCGGGCGGCATCATCTTCACCACGGTGCAAAAATTTGCCCTGTTGGACGAGGAAGAAGAGCATCCTTTGTTGTCCGACCGATCAAATATCGTGGTCATCTCGGATGAAGCGCACCGCAGCCAGTACGGCACCAAGGGGCGCTTCGATGAGAAGGCGGGCAAGTATGTGTTTGGCTATGCCAAGCACCTGCGTGACGCACTGAAGAATGCCACTTTCATCGGCTTCACAGGCACGCCGATTGCGCTAGAGGACAAGGACACGCGCGCGGTGTTTGGCGACTACGTCAGCATCTACGACATTCAGGATGCCGTGGACGATGGCTCGACAGTGCCCATCTATTACGAGAGCCGCCTCGCCAAGCTGGATGTGAAGCAGGTTGAGATCGACGTGCTCAACGAGCAGGTTGACGAGGTAGTGGAGGACGAAGAGGATATTGCCAGCCGCGAGAAGACCAAGAGCGAATGGGCCGCTTTGGAAAAGCTGGTGGGTGCCGAGCCGCGTCTGGCGCAAGTGGCGAAGGATTTGGTCGAGCACTTCGAAGCCCGCAGCGCGACGCTGGATGGCAAGGCCATGATCGTGTGCATGAGCCGCGACATTTGTGCCCAGCTTTATAAGGCCATCGTCACCCTACGGCCAGATTGGCACGACGATGATCCGGAAAAAGGTGCCATCAAGGTGGTGATGACTGGTTCGGCGGCCGACAAGGAGTTGCTGCAACCGCATCTGTATAGCAAGCAGTTGAAAAAGCGCCTGGAGAAGCGTTTCAAGGATGCCAAAGACCCGCTGAAGCTGGTGATTGTGCGCGACATGTGGCTGACCGGCTTTGATGCGCCGTGCTGCCACACCATGTACGTGGATAAGCCCATGAAAGGCCACAACCTGATGCAGGCGATTGCCCGGGTGAACCGCGTGTTCAAGAACAAGCCGGGTGGCTTGGTGGTGGACTACATCGGCATCGCCAATGAATTGAAGGCAGCCCTCAAGACCTACACCGAAGCCAAAGGCAAAGGCGACCCCACACACAACGCCGCCGAAGCGCTGGCCGTGTTGCTGGAGAAAATGGACATCGTGCGCGGCATGATGCACGGGTGCGACTACAGCGGGTTCGAAACCAATGCGGCGGCTTTGCTGGTGCCCTGTGCCAACCATCTACTTGGTTTGAAGGATGGCAAACAGCGTTTCCTCGACACGATGGTGGCAGTATCCAAGGCCTATTCACTGTGCGGCACGCTGGACGAGGCCGCTGCGTTGCGCAAGGAAATCGCCTTTTTCTCTGCCATCAAGGCGGCCATCACCAAGTTCACCACGGTAGACAAGAAGCGATCCACCGAAGAGAAAAACAGTGCGCTGAAGCAGATCCTGGACAACGCCATCGTTGCCGATGGGGTGGCCGACATTTTTGCGCTGGCGGGGCTCGACAAGCCGAACATCGGTCTGCTGTCGGATGAGTTCCTTGAAGACGTGCGCCAGATGGACAGCCGCAATCTGGCCGTCGAGTTGCTGGAAAAATTGCTGCGCGATGAAATCAAGGCGCGGGCGCGCAACAACGTGGTGCAGGAGAAGAAATACGGCGACCGTCTGCTGGAAACCCTGCGCAAGTATCACAACCGTGCTATCGAGACGGCACAGGTCATCGAAGAGCTGATCCAGATGGCCAAGGAATTCCAGGCCGTGCTGGAACGCGAAGCCGCACTCGGTTTGGGCCAGGACGAAATAGCCTTCTACGATGCACTGGCCAACAACGAAAGCGCGGTCCGTGAGTTGGGTGACGATATCCTGAAGAAGATCGCCATCGAGATCACAGAAAAGCTGCGCGCCAGCACCACTGTGGATTGGCAGGTTCGCGAGAGTGTCCGGGCGCGGCTGCGTATTCTGGTGCGGCGTTGCTTGCAGAAGTGGAAGTACCCGCCCGACCAGCAGTCCGATGCGGTCGAGTTGGTTCTCAAACAGGCGGAGTCGCTGTCAAACGAATGGTCGAAGTGAATTGGCGATAGATGGGTGATAGAAGTCAGTTATCCGAAAATTTCTGATAACTGCGCGCAAGCCCGCAGCAACCCTCAGAAGTACTATCTAGCCTCAACTCGGATTCCAGAGACGGGCAACCGTCCACCACCAATTTGATGCATGCTGGTTATTGCCAGTTCATGCGGGTTCATGAGGGTTCCTAACACCCTCATTCCCTCTCACCCGCTTCAGTTTTTTGAAGTTTCCTTCGCCACCCGGCGGGAAATTAAAACCGCAAGCACTTAGCCCCAATAAAATCAAAGACTTACTTCTGGACTTCGGTCTCTAAAAGTCCAGAAGTAAGATTTCTTGGAAATTTCATGAACCGCTTGTATCTGACATGAATGGCTATCGCCATTTTCAAGTCTTTGGTTCGGTCTTCACCAAGTGTGCTGCCTCATAAGCACTGACATCTTCTTTCCGATACAGCACCTTGCCGCCGATTTTCAGATAGGTGGGCCCCGTGTTTGCAGCGCGCCAGCGCTGCAGCCGAGAAGTAGAGCAATGCCATCGCTCAGCGAGCATCTGTTCGGTCAGCAAATCTGGATCTTTGATGCTAAGAGGGCTTGCTGTCTTCCGAGTAGTTGATTTCCGTTGGTTCAACAACGAATCCGTCTGGTTGAGCTTCACGCGCAGCGCAGCCATCTGCTTCATATCCATTGCGGTGATCGGGACACTGACGGTAAATGATCCGTCCGTATGGTCTTTTCGCGTCGATTTATGAGCTTTAGCTTGCAGGGCCTGGATAGCTTGCTCAAGGGTGAGTTTCTCGGCGAGCAGCGCTTTTTTGGTCTTCATGGAACCTCCGATATAAAGGTTCTATTTGATAACAATCAGCACTCGCTTGGCAGCAATAACGACTTCTCGGAGTTAATCGAGAAATTACAATGCCTTTAGCGTCATCCAACATGGAGCAGATCGGTGCAATCTGATTTTGAGTTGAAATTGCTGGGGCAAGAAGGTAAAAAATTCGAGATCGAGTGGCGTAGACACCGATCAGGTGCGGTTTAACTCAGAGTGTAAATTGAACAAGATGACAGCTTAAAAGAAATCGTGCCGGGTTATACATGATCGTGGTACCCGGCACGAGTGTCGTCAGCTCTCTTCCTGTGCGATCAAATGCTGCAGAAGCTTTCTAACTTTAACCGGTGCGATGTCGTTCGACATCAGCACAGGTTTCAGGTCGAAGAAGTCTTCGCCGCGCATTTCTTTTTCTACAGCCTCGATGATCGGGAAATCCTCATCAACGAAGGCATCATGCATGGCCTTGATCTTCATCTTGTTGAAATCACCATCCTCCTCGATATGGTTGCGACGGGTCGCAAACCAGTAGTGTGTGGTGCCATTGGATTCCGGCGTGGTGGTGTGCAGGTCGTACTGTCCCGTACAGTCTTTCAGGTCGAGGTTCCCCTCTCCCTGGATCGCGCCCACTGACAGTTGGATGTTTGCCGGCGGCGACCAGGTAATGTCGAAGAAATGGCGCGCCTCCGCTCCCGGATCCGGCAGGAAGTTCGCGAAGATCATCATGGCCGGCGTCTGCTTCCATTCCCAGCGCGCATTGACCGTGCGCTCGGTATCCTTTACCTTTGGAATCAGTGGTGACAATTGGCCACGGGTAGTGATGATCTCGCCGTGCACATGGTCGATGTGGCTCAGATCCATCACGTTGTCGATAATGAGCTCGTAATTAGCCTTCATGTGCATGTAGGTATACGCGACGCCGTTCTCATGGCCTTGGTCGAGCGGACTGTAGTCCGGCAATAGTGCGGGGTCTGCCGGCTCGTCACCCATCCAGATCCAAAGAAAGCCATATTTTTCCAGCAGCGGAAAGGTCTGCACCTTCGCCGCTTCCGGAATGTGTCCGTTACCGTGCGGGTTATGCGTGCACTTTCCGTCGCAGTCAAAGCGTAGCGCGTGATACTTGCACACCACCTCATCACCCTGGCGCGTTCCTTTGGACAGCGGCACGAAACGATGCGGGCAACGATCGTGCATCGCCACCGCCGTACCGTCTGCCTTGCGATAGATCAGCACGGAAGTGTCAAGCAAGGTTCGGCTGAACAGGTCAGTCGCATTCACTTCGGAAGACAGCGCGGCCACGTACCAGACATTGCGCAGGTAACGTCCTTGCTTTTCCGTGCCGGTGGCCGGAAGTATCTCGATGACTTTGGTGTCCATAGGTCTCCTTTATAGATATTGTCGGACTGGGTGAATCCTGAAGCTCGAAGTCGAATTTCAGGTGTGGCGTGCAAGGAATCAGGACATCAGGTCCGGCCTCCTCACAAATCAACGACGAGGCGCACAGACAGCGCGCGCGAGCAGCACGCGAGCAAGCGATCGTTCGCCGCTTTCTCATGCGCAGTCAGGAAATGGTCGCGATGGTCGGGTATACCCTCGAGCACGCCTACCGAGCAGGTGCCGCAGATGCCCTGCTCGCACGAGAGCGGTACGTCGATGCCATGGCTCCGCAGCGCCGAGGCGATGCTCTGCCCGGCAGGTACGGGAATGACCTTGCCGGCGCGTGCGCATTCGACCTCGAACACATCACCTGTTGCGACGTTGGCCGCAGGCACGGCGAAGTATTCGTGATGGATGCGCTCGTCCGGCCAGCCTGAGCGTTGCGCGTAGGAGATCACATGATTCATGAAGCCCGACGGCCCACATATATAGAGATGAGACGCAGCTGCTGCCGATTGCAGCAAGGGGGCGATATCCAGTCGCTGTGATGAAGGGCCGTCGTCGAAGTGGAAATGAATCCTGTGCGCAAATTCCGATTCCGCGAGCCAGCGCGCAAAGGCTGCACGGCTTCGTGACCGTGCGCAATAGTGCAATTCAAACGATGCGCCGTCTGCATGCAGCTGGCGGGCCATTGCCAACAGCGGCGTGATGCCGATGCCACCGGCGAGCAGCAGGGAGTGCGGCGCGTCGGCCAGCATAAAATGATTACGCGGCGCACTGATGTGCAGCGTATCGCCCTCCCGCAAGTCGTCATGCGCGCTCTTCGATCCCCCACGCCCCTGCGCCTCGCGAAGGATGGCGATCTCATAGAAATACTCTTCAAGCGGATCGCTGCACAACGAGTATTGGCGTACCTGACCATTCGGCAGATGGACGTCAACATGCGAGCCGGCCGAGAAGCGTGGCAGAGCCCCCCCTGTGGAAAGACGCAATTGCAGCGAGATGATCCCTTCAGCTTCCACCTTGCGCCGGGCCAACGTGACCGTCAGCAGATTTTTTTCGTCAATGCGTTCGAGCCCTGTCACTCTTCACTCTCCGTTCTGGTGTGCTTGCCGCCGAACACCTGTAGCAACTTGCAGACCAGCTCGGACTAATTTCGGTAAGTGTCTGTTTTTAAAGAAGGCTGCGTAGCGAGGGGACACACAGACTGGTTTGGTGCAACAATGTCTTTCACGATTTCAAAAAAGCCAAAGATCCGATTTTTCTGGTGTCAGCAAACACCATAAACGAATTATCAAAAAATAAATTCTGGAGACAGCATGGCGAAGACCAAGGGCCTAGCCTCGGCAGAGACACCGGCGAGCAGTTCCGAAAAGGAGCGCGCGCGGCTACTGGCCAATCATCTTCATTTCGCACCGGACGCGGGACACATCCAGCTGTTCGAGCAGCGCATGCTGCTGATGCATGCGTCGTCATTTGCGGAGCTGCGCCGCGAACTGATCGAGTCGCTCGGTACCGCGAAGGCGCGTGAGCTCCTGACCCGTCTTGGATACCAGCAAGGCTTTGACGATGGCCGCAAGGTCGCTTCGATGGAGCTGCGCGACATAAACGAGTCATTGGCGATGGGACCGAGGCTGCGGGAGATCGAGGGCTTCGTACGCAACCAGCCGATTGACTCTATGCGCATGGATATCGAGCGCGGCGAATTCTGGGGTGACTATTTCTGGTCGTCGTCCTGGGAAGGCAAGGCACATCTCGAACAGCTGGGCGTCAGCGGCGAGCCGGCCTGCTGGATGATGGCTGGTTATGCCGACGGCTACTGCACGGCGCTGACCGGCATGCAGATTCACTGGCGCGAAGTCGAATGCGTCGGCATGGGCCACAGCCGTTGCCGCGTAATCGGTAAGCCGCTGACGGAGTGGCAGGCAGAAGACGAGCATGCGGAGGACCTGCGCTATCTGAAAGCCGAGACTTTCGTCAGCCTGACGGACAAGACGTCGGCTGCTGCGGGCAAAGTCCAGCCAGCGCAAGGGTTCGCCGGCTTCGTCGGTACCTCGTCGGGATTCAATCGCGCCGCGAATCTGGTGCGCAAGGTCGCTCCGACAGACTCTACCGTGCTGTTTCGCGGCGAGAGCGGCGTCGGCAAGGAGTGCTTCACCCGCGCGCTGCATTCGATCAGCCCGCGCGCAAACGGTCCGCTGATCTCGATCAATTGCGCAGCGATACCGCCTGACCTCGTCGAGGCCGAACTCTTTGGCGTCGAGAAAGGCGCGTATACGGGTGCCGACCAAAGTCGGCCCGGGCGTTTCGAGCGCGCCGACGGCGGAACGCTGTTCCTCGACGAGATCACCAGCCTGTCACTGACCGCACAGGGCAAGGTACTGCGGGCATTGCAGGAACGCGAGATCGAGCGCGTCGGTGGCACCTCGGTGCGGAGCATTGACGTGCGCATTGTAGCTGCGGCCAACCGCGACCTGCGCCAGGAGGTCGACGAGGGGCGCTTCCGCATGGACCTGTTCTATCGCCTGAATGTGTTCCCGATCGAGATACCGCCTCTGCGCGACCGTCTCGAAGACATTCCGCTGCTGGTGTCATTGTTCCTCAATCGCAGCGCAGCACGCATCGGCAAGCAGGTATCCGGACTCACGCCGCGTGCCTATGCGGCGCTATGGGATTACGACTGGCCAGGCAACGTGCGCGAGTTGGAAAACATGATAGAGCGCGGTGTGATCCTTGCCGAGGACGAAGGCGCGATTGACGTGCAGCATCTATTCGCCGGGGGCGAAAAAATTCGCGGGCATGCGTTCAACCTGAATTCGGCAGGCAGCCTGGTGACGAATGTGATCAGAGAGCTGGATGTCGACGGGCTAAGCCGTACGGCAGACGCGCTGCTGTCACGTGATATGTCGCTCGAGGAGATCGAGGATCTGCTGATCCGTCGCGCAGTGGAAAGAAATAATGGCAACGTGTCTGCTGCAGCTCGGCTGCTGCAGATGGGGCGAGGTCAAATCGAATACCGGATGAGAAAGCGAGAGTCCTAAGGTAACTACAGTTTGCTAATTAAGTTACCTTGAAAAAAACTGTCGAAGAGGCTAGGCATGACTCTACAAATGCTTCGATGTCTGCAGGAAGGTACCGTACATGACGCCTGAGTTTGAGAAAAACTGATCCGATACCTTCCGAACGCTATCTTTCCAAAGTGTCCTCGCTGAGGTCCCAACGGTCGGCTAACTGTTTTTGATGGAGATGTATGATGTCCATAATTGCCCGTGCACAGAGTTGAAATAGCTCGATGTACTCTTCGGCTCGGAGCGAAGTCAACTTATTTAGGGCTTAACGGAAATTCTTCCGGGCGGGGAGAACTGCGGAGTGTTGTGGAGAATTGGGTAATCAGTCCCATCAGGTTCAAAACCCTCATTTTTCCGAAGCAACAATATGCAGCAATGAAGAACCAGCATGCTCACTTCAGACCAAAATCGAACCCGGGTCCGCTCCCACCACCAAACAAAAACGCCACCCCCTTGGGGTGGCTTTTTTGTTTGGTGTTCGCCGTCTGCGGGAATCGGACCCGCGGGACGCGGGACGAGCCTGGGGTTTCGGCGAGCACCGCTCGCCGCCGGGCGAGTGGCTTCGGGCTTGCAAGCGCGAAGACCGGGAGATTCCTGCCGCCCCACCACTCCAAAAAAAATACCGCCCCATGGGCGGCATTTTTTTTTGCATCTGGCGTCAGCCACGTCCCGAAGCCAACATCCGCCCCAACTCCCCAGCGTCCACCAACACCTTCAAATCCTTGGCGCCACCCACAAGCACCCCATCAACAAACACCATAGGAAAGGTCGACCACCCCGTCCACATCTTCAGCGAATTACGCCGGCGCCACTGGTTAAAGTAGCTGCCATATTCCAGGTATTGGAAATCGAGCTGTTGATCAGTCAGCAGCTGCCTGGCCTTCTTGACGCTGGGATTACCCACCATACCGACCACCACAATACGATGCCGCGCAATCGCCGTCTGCACTTCTTGCACGGTATCCCGGAAATGTTCCGACACGGTTTGCCTGATTGCTGGGTGGATGTACTGTTCATCCAGTATTTGTCGTGCCATACCTATCCTCTAAAAAAATTCACCAAGACGAACAGCTGCGCCGATTCTAACGACTTGAGAAAAAGCCTGTATTGCAGGAGGGTCCGACACCTGGAAAGCCTGGGGATCATTCAGCTGCCCAGCAGGCTGACAAACAACGCGCTCGCCTATGGCGACAATCCGTTATATTGCTTGCCAACTCCTGAGCACGATCCTGACGTGAAATGACGGTGACCTTCCCCCCTGGTTACAAAGCCCTGATCATCGGTGCAAGTGGCGCCATCGGCCATGCATTCGCCGCGCACCTGAAGCAGGATTCCGCATGCAGCGAGGTCGTCGAAATATCCCGCTCGACTACCCCCCACTTCGATCTGGAAGACCCGGCAAGCATCGAGCGCATCGGTAGCGACCTGGCGCAACGCGGCCCATTCCACCTGATCGTCGATGCCACCGGTGCACTGACCATCGATGGCACGGGACCGGAGAAGGCTATCACACGGCTTGAGCATCAGGCGCTCCAGCGTTCATTCGCGATCAACGCCATCGGCCCCGCACTGCTGCTGAAGCAATTGGCGCCAATGCTGGCCAAAAGCGACGCGATCTACGCGAAGCTGTCCGCCCGCGTGGGCAGCATCGCGGACAACAAGAAAGGTGGCTGGTATGGCTATCGCGCGTCGAAGGCTGCGCTGAACATGCTGCTGCAAACAGCAGCGATCGAACTGCAACGCCGCAATCCGAATCTGCGCGTCGTTGCACTTCAACCCGGCACCGTGCGCTCCAGACTATCGCAACCCTTTGAAGCCGGCGTCCCCCAGCTGCTGGAGCCGGAGGAATCGGTCGCCGGCATGATGAAGGCCATGTTCAGCTTGCCTGCGATGGCAGGCGCCCATTTCATCGACTACCGGGGACAATCGATTCCCTGGTAGCGCGGGCGAGCCAGATCAATGCCCAGCCCGTGAGCACCACCGGCAGCACCGATCCCGCATTCAACCAATCCCAGCCTTGCGTCGTCAGCAGTGCCCCCGAAGCAAACGAGCTCAGCGACATCACCGCAAACACGCAAAAGTTGATCGCAGCCTGCGCCCTGTCCTTCTCTTCAGGCCGATAGGCATCGAGCGACAAGGTCGTGCTGCCGGTGAAAAGAAAATTCCATCCCACGCCCAGCAAGAATGATGCGGACACGAAGTAATGCAAGTCCGTCCCGCTGAGCGCAATCACGATGCACACCAGATTCAGCAGCACTCCGACACCCATCACCTCCAATACCCCAAAGCGCTTGATCAGCGATCCAGTGAAAAAGCCCGGTGCGAACATGCCGATCACATGCCATTCGAGCACCAGCGCAGTGTCGCTGAAAGGCATGCCGCAGACTTGCATGGCCAGCGGCGTCGCTGCCATCAGCAAGTTCATCACGCCATAGCTGACCGATGCGGCCAGCACCGCGACCATGAACGCTGGCTGACGAAGGATCTCGCCCAGCGGCCGGCCATCGCCGGCTTGCGGAGCCTTGTCAGGCAAGGGCGGGAAATTGATGCGCGATATCACGACCAGCGAAACAAACGCCAGCAAGGTCAATGCAAGGTAAGCGCCGGCGAAAGGCACCGTCATCCAGGCCTTGGTCTGGTTGGCGAGATTGGGGCCGATCACGGCCCCGATCAAGCCGCCGGCCATGACCAGCGATACCGCCTTTTCGCGATAAGTGCTGTCGGCCAGTTCGGCTGCGGCGAACCGATACAAGTGGCCATTGGCGCTGTAATAGCCCGCCACCACGGTGATGATGACCAGTAGCCAGAAGGACTGCTGCTGCACCGCCACCATGCCAATCGCGGCTGACAGCAAGGCCACCAGCAGTCCCAGCTGGAACGACACCTTGCGTCCCCAGCGGCGCTGCGATGCAGCGACCAGACCGGTGCTGAGCGCACCGCCAACCACATAACCCATCACGGGTAGCGTCGCCATCCAGGGATAAGGCGCGAGGCTGAGACCGACCAGCCCGTTGATGGCAATGAAGGTCACGTTATTCGCCAGGAACAGCCCTTGGGCGATTGCGAGCAGCCAGAGATTCTTGTTCATTATTTTCGGGCTCAATTGAGGGGGTCGATAACGACGGCTTACTGCCACCACATTCTGCGGGTCATCCGGCGAAATTGTGTTGAACTGGCTTCAAAAAAAAATCTGTCCATTTGTTTTTTGAAAACCAGCCGGCGATGCCGTCCGCCGCCACCAGGCGGCCTTGGGCAAGAATTCGCAGAAACTGGCAAACTCTTTTGCAGGCCTGAGGCAGGCCAAAAAGATAACCACAAAAAGTCACCACAAACCGAGGAAGCCTGATGAGAAGTCTCTTATTGCCCGCGACCCTGATCTTGTTGTTGTCAGCTCAGGTTCCCGCCATTGCCCACGACGACCAGTGCGGCGAATACACCAGCGTCGATATCGGCGAAACCACCGTCGAATTGGGCGGCAAGGCGAACTACATGCATTTCCGTTCGTCGACCCAGATGAATGCTTCCGACGGATCGAAATTCAACAACCTCTCCGGACAATGCACCGGCGGCGCCGTTCTCTATCCCGACAACACGATCGAAGCAGAAGGCTTGTGCGCAGTCTCGGACGTCGATGGCGATGTGCTGACCTATGGATTCACGCAGGCGCGCGGCAAGATGGAAGGCAAGTACACGCGCAAGGGCGGCACCGGTAAATTCGCGAACGCCACTGAAACGGGCTGGTTCCGCCCGATCAAGCTGGATGGCGAGGTCACCCGCGGCAACTGGGGTGGCAAGAACGCCTGCAAGTAAGCACAAGCCGGCTGGCCGTGCCGCGATGGTGCTGCCGGCCGACGCGAACTGTTCGCCTTTTTCAAGCCATGTCTGCAAGAACCGTCCTGCTACTGATGCTGGCCTGCGCCGGCATTCCTGCGCACGCCTATGATCGCTCTGACGGCGTGCAAGTCCAGTGCGTCGTCGAACGCAATGGCGAGCGCCGCATCGTGCCAGAGGTGTGGCTGGGTCATGGCGATGCCGGTGACAGGCATCCGGAACTGGGGGGCGCAGCGGCGGTCGTGCGGCCAGACGAATATGGCTGGCCGGTGATTTCTTTCGATCGCGTCACCATCAAGTCGATACGCGAGAACGATCCGCACATGGTCGACTTCATTTTTTACCATGAGTGCGCGCATGCGACCGATCCGACCCGCGATGAGATCGAAGCCAACTGCGAGGCCTATCTGGAACTCGAACGGCTGGGCATGATGAACGAGACGCTGGATCGCGCGCTGGCTCACTCCCACAGGAAGATGATGCGCCTGCCCTCGCGTTACGGTGGCAGCGGCGCGGCCTTCTGGGACAAGACGATGGCTTGCGTGAATGCGCACCATGCACCGGCGCAGCAAACGACTGAGGCGGATGCCTCAGCTGCGCCAGCCGACACAGCTGCAGCTGCCCCTGCGCCTCCCTGAACGCCGGACATTCAGGCCAGGACCGCCTGAACCACGCCCCGCAATGCATTGCAGACGCAAATGGCTTCAGCCTGCCGCAAGTCGGCGAGCGCGAGCACTTTTTCGCGGACTGCCCAGCTCGGATCGTCCAGCACGACCGACCGCATCACACCGGGCAACAGCCCCGACGCCAGCGGCGGCGTGTACCACTGCCCATCCAGCTTGAGCAGCACATTGCTGCGCCCACCCTCGGTCAGTTCGCCGCGTTCATTGAAGAACAGTGAATCAAAGGCACCAGCCTGCTCGGCGGCCTGCCAGCCCGCGTCATACACGCGCCGCAGCGTGGTCTTGTGGCCGAGCAGCACATCATCGGCAGGCATCACGACCGGCGACAGCAGCAGCCGTACCGGCTCCTTCAAGGGCGTCACGACGGCGCTGCGCAATTGCACATTGCCGCCGGCATCCAGCGCGAGGCGCAGCCGGTAATCTTGCCCCGGCGTCAGCGCTGCGCAAACCGCCAGCACCTGCGCGCGAATCGCAGCGACGTTACAGACAAAACCCAACTGCGCGGCGGATGCCGACAAGCGCGCAAGGTGCCGGTCGAGGTATCGGCAAGCTGCGCTGCTGGCATGCATGGTCTCGAACAGTTCGAAGCCGGGCGCTGCCCCGGTCAGGAAGCGCGCCTTCAGCAGGCACTCCTGATACTCGGCCTGCGCATCGCTGTCATACACGATGCCGGCGCCCACACCCATCTCGCCACGGCGCACATCGTTGGCGTCGGGCGCATCGAGCAGCAAGGTGCGGATCGGCACCGACAGCATGAAGTCGCCCAGCTTACGGTGCGCGGCTGCCGGCTCGAACCAGCCTATCGCGCCGGTATACAGCCGGCGCGGCGACGCTTCCAGTTGCTGCAGCAATTGCATGGTCCGACGCTTGGGCGCACCGGTAATGGAGCCGCACGGATACAAGGCCTCGAACAGCTGCTGCAGCCCGATGTCTTCACGCGCCGTCGCAGTGACGGTCGATGTCATCTGCAGCACGGCACCGTAACGCTCGACATCAAACAGCTTCGGCACCTTGACGCTGCCGGTGGCGGCAATGCGGCCCAGGTCGTTGCGCAGCAAGTCGACGATCATCAGGTTTTCAGAGCGCTCCTTGACGCTCTGCTGCAGGGCGACGGCGCGTGCGGCATCCTGCGCAGGGTCGCCGCTGACAGCGGCAGTGCCCTTCATCGGCCGGCAAGTCAGTTGACCGTCGTGATGGCTGACGAACAGTTCGGGCGACATCGACAGCACGGACGAACCATCAGGCAGCATGACCAGTGCGCCATACGGTACCGGCTGCCGCGCACGCAGCGCCGCATACAGCGCCACAGGATCGCCGTGGACATCGAAGTGCAGCGGGAACGTGAAATTGACCTGATAGGTATCGCCAGATTCGATGTAACGGTGAATGGCATCGACCGCTTGCGTGAAACGCTGCACATCCAGCGCCGGCTGCAGTCCTGTCACGGCATACGGCGCGTTGCGCACCCGTCTTGCAAGCCATTCGTCGACCTCGCTGCAGCTCAGGCGCTCGCAATGGCGATACAGCTGTATCGTCGCCAGTGGCCGCGTATTTGGATCGACGGGCAAGCCCTGCAGCGGGAGGCCGAATTCGTAGTCGAACAAGCCGACGGCATGCAAGCCATTGGCCAGCGCCGCATCGAGCGCATCGAAGAATGCTGCGGGATCATCGCCATGCCGGAACACAATGTTGCGGTGCCAGCCGTGGCAGAGGCGTGACGTACGACGGCCGGGTGCATCGCACCCGGCCGCATCGTCAAGAAGGGAGAAGAGGTTGTCGTTACCAGTCACAAGACTCGTGATGGTACGACATCCGGCAGAAGCGTGTAGCCGCTATCAGCGCAGCGCCTTCACGAAGCGCACGCCCATCACCGTGTCTGCCGGTGCCAGCGGATCATGGTTGGGCTGGATGCGGTGCATCAGCGTCAGACCGAAGCTGCCATCCTTGATGGGCATGCTCCAGTTCCATTCGTAACGCTGCTCGCGGCCACGCGGGGTCAGCGACACCGGCACGTTGCCGTAGATGGGCTCGCCAGTCTGCATGTTCACGTCCACGGCTGCGCGCAGGGTCACGTCACCGCTGCTCACGCGCGACGGCAGCACCGCTGCCAGCGACATGCGGTCATGTTCGCCAAACACGCCATTCTTCAGGATGCCGAGCGAGAACGACTGCGTCGACAGTCGATACGTCGCATCGCCCGAGCCGCCGAGGCCATGGCTGTTGCCCTGCGAATAGCTGGCCAGTGCCGACCAGCCGGGGGCGAAGTCATAGACGGCCGATGCGCCAACGAAACGCGTCGCGCCGCGCATGCTGCCAGCTTCGTAGCCACGGGCACCCAGGAAGGCGCCGTCTTCATTCAGCATGCCGACCGTGCCCACCAGTTCCAGGCGGCCGAAGCGCGCCGACAGGTCGCCGACTGCAGCGCCGCCGGAGACGCGATGGGCGTACAGGTCGTTCGGGCCGGGTGCCACGAATTGCGATGCATTGCTGGCAGCGACATAGCCGAACCGGACGTCGACGTTGTCGGACAGCGGCGCATCGTAGGCCATACCGGTCGGGGCATCGATCATGCTCAGGTAAGGAATTTTCAGCGCATCGTCGCTGGCGAAGGCCGACGACTGATAGCTGCTGTGCGAGGCGCCGAACGGCAGTACGGAAGCGCCGCTGAACATCATCATCTGGCCGACCCCGGCGGGCATCGAGAACGAATACGCACCGGTGCCCATCGCAGCATCGCCCTGATAAGCAAAGCGGGTACCGCCGCTGCCTTGGGTGATTTTCACCGGCTGGCTGGCGGCCATCCAGTTGCCGAGGTTGGCGGTCATGTTGACGGCGCCCGGACGCAGCAGCGACGCGGCGGAAAACTGGAAGCTGCGGCCCAGCGAGTCAAAGCCGTACACGCGCGCCGTGGTGGTCATCGCGGCCGCACCGGCTGCGGCCGGCGTCGACAGGCTCCTGGTCTTGCCACCCTTGGTGGTCGTGGTCGTGGTGGTGGTCGAACTCGTGGTCCCGCAGCTGTTGCTGGCGGTAGGCACGCAGGTATCGCCGATGGGTCGCAGGGCGGCAGCGACGTTCAGCAAGCCCCAGCCATAGGTGGTATCGACACCCTTGTCGCCGAGGTCGGTCGCGGACCACAGCAGGGATTTGACGACCTTGTCGCCCGTCAGGTAAGGCCAGGCGCCCCAGACCACGGCGGCCGCGCCGGTGACGGCCGGCGTGGCCATCGAGGTGCCGGACATCAGGGTGTAGCCATTGTTGTAGTAAGTCGATTCGACGCGATAGCCGGGAGCGACGAGGTAGTAGTTGCGCGCGTCGCCGGCACGATTGGAGAAGGACGTGATCACATTGTTGCTGTCGACCGCGCCGACGGCGATCACCCAACCGGCGACCGTGCTGTCGGTTGCGTAGCGGGCCGGATAGATCGGGTTGCTGCCACCGGCATTGCCCGCCGCGACAACGGCGATCGTGCCGGCGTTGCGGATGGCCTGCAGCGTCGACAGGCCGAAGGCCGACGAGCTGCCAAGGCTCATGTTGAAAACAGTCTTCTGGGTCGGCACGCCGGACACCGGCTTCACGTAATTCGACAGAGCCCAGCGCACGCCGGTATCGATCGAAGTCGCGGTACCTGCGCCGGTGCTGTCGAGCACGCGTATCGGCAGGATAGTCGCGTCAGGCGCGATACCGACCATGCCCGAGCCGTTGAGCGCCGCGCCGGCGATGCCGGCGACGTGCGTGCCATGGCCGTACTTGTCATTGGTGCCGTTACCGGTCGGGTCAAAGTAGTCGTAGCCCGACAGCAGACGACCGGTGAATTCGGCATGCGGCAGCACGCCCGAATCGATGATGGCAAGAGTCACGCCCTTGCCCTTGGTCTCGGTCGGCGCGGCGACGCCGGTGGGATAGCCGATCAGGTTGTGCGCATCATAGGCCTTCACGTTCAGCGCCGACCAGCGGTACTCCGGCGGCGGCGCGGTCTGCGCGAAGGCGGTAGCGCCATACAGGGAAGCGATCAGCGCCGACAGGGCGGTCAGGCGGAGGGCCGGCGATTTAGCCAGCTGGGCGGACTCTCGTAACATTCTTTTTTCTCCAGGTCGCGCCCGGGATCGGGAAGCGACTACAAGCATCAAGGTCACATGCTTTGAAGCAAGTGTTGCCGCAGCTTAGGAGAAAATTTTTCCGTTTGGGAAGGAACTATGAAATGTTGAGAGAGTTACATTCGTGCAATTTTTGCTTATGAAGTTTTCAAGGGCAGGCTGAAAACGCAGCAGCCATGCGGGTTCTTACAATCACCTCAATAGCTGCATGGAAATTACAGGAAAAACTGGGCAAGTTTTCCTGCGTTGATCGACGCTTGCAAACGCACGCCAAATGCGGCGCGAGAAGTCATTGATGTGTTGAAACCTGGCGAGAGCGACGATGCATTGGGTCGCGGCAATGCATGATGTGACAGCGCGAGAATTTTTTCTACAGTTCAATCATTCCATAGCGGAAGATTGCACATTTACCAAAGTTTGAGGACTCTCAAACTGACTTTCCGGCAATCACAATATGGTGCGATTAACAGTGAGCATTTATCGTTAATCGACAATGAGATCGGGCGCATGATCGCCCGGCAAGTGAGGCCAGAATGGAAACCGTCGCCAAAGCGGCCGTGCCGCCGCCGTCCATCCTGAAGGAACTCAACCTGCCACCCTTGCCGGCCGCACTGGTGAAGCTGGCGATCGTGATCCCCTGCTTCAATGAAGAGGCGGTATTGCGGACGACCATCGCCAGGTTGTCCATCATCCGCGAGCAATTGCTCAATGAAGGATTGATTCATCCGAACAGCCAGATCACCTTCGTCGATGACGGCTCGACGGACCGCAGCTGGCAGTTGATCGAACTTGCGGCACGCCAGGCTTCCTACATCCATGGCATCAAGCTATCGGGGAACAAGGGTCAGCAGAATGCGCTGCTGGCCGCGCTGTTCCATGTGAAGGGCGATGCCGTGATTACGCTCGATGCGGATCTTCAGGACGACGTCGGCGCGATTCGAGAGATGGTGATTCGCCATATCGCCGGCGCCCATATCGTCTATGGCGTGCGCAGCTGCCGCGATACCGACAGCGTGCTCAAGCGCGTGAGCTCGGAAAGCTTCTATCGCATCGTGCGCTGGATGGGCGTCGACATCGTCTTCAACCATGCCGAATTCCGTCTGCTCAGCCGTGCCGCGATCAATGCGCTGCGCCAGTATCGCGAAGTGAACCTGTTCTTGCGCGGGATTATCCCGATGCTCGGCTTCAGACAGGAAATCGTTTATTACGAACGCGGCGCGCGGGTGGCGGGTGTCACCAAGTACTCGCCGGCCAAGCTGGTCGCATTGGCCTGGGAAGCGCTGTCATCCTTCTCGGCGGCGCCACTGCGCTGCGTTACCCTGGTCGGCCTTGCACTGCTGGCTGGCAGCCTGATGGCCAGCGGCTGGCTGCTCGCGGCTGCGCTGATCGGCGGCAGGTCACTGCCTGACTGGGCCGCGACCCTACTGCCATTCGCCCTCATCGCCGGGCTGCAGGTACTGAGCACGGGCATCGTCGGCGAGTACATCGCCAAGATCTATTCCGAGGTCAAGCGACGTCCTCGCTACATCATCGAAAAATCGATCTGAAGATTGGCCTGATACGGCGATGACGCTTCCGAATCCGCCCGAGCTGCCACGGGACCAGCGTTCGGTACAGGCCACATGGCCCGACCTGTCCCCACCGCAGGCGCAAGCGATGCCGCGCAAGCCGGCCGTGTCGCGCCTGCATCGCGGCCTCGAGGCAGTGCTGGGCAGCTTCTCGCTGGCCTGGCTGATGGCTTCCCTCGCCTTCATCATCGCTTTCTGTGCACCCGGCTTCACCGACCCCGACTTTTACTGGCACCTGAAGACCGGCGAGCTGATCGCACAATCCGGCACCATCCCCACGACCGATCCGTTTTCGTACACCTTTGGCGGCAAGCCCTGGGTGGCGCACGAGTGGCTGACCGAACTCCTGTTCTACTGGACCGCGCGCGCCGGCGGTTTTGATGCTCTGCGCCTGCTGCCGGCGATCGCGGCCGCGGCCAATTTCATGCTGCTGTACCTGATCGCGCGCCGGCTGGCCGGCAAGGACCTGACAGCTGTCGTGGCGACTGCATGCTTCTACATCCCGATGCTGATGTCGATCACGCTGCGCCCGCAGCTCTTTACTTTCCTGTTCTTCAGCGCCTACCTGCTGGTGCTGGTGGATTTCAAATACTTCCGCTCCACGCGCCTGCTATGGTTGCTACCGGTGCTGATGCTCGCCTGGGTCAACCTGCATGGCGCATTCATGCTGGGCATTGCGCTGCTGGCCGCCTTCATCGCGATGGAATGTGGCAATCGCTGGTTGTTCCCTGTGCGACACTCGCGCGGATCGCAGCGCCTTGGCTTGTTATTCATGGTTAGCGTGGCGACGCTCGCCGTCACGCTGATCAACCCGCAAGGACTGCGGATCTTGCTGTACCCATTCGAGACGGTGGCGATGGAAGCATCCCGGGGCTTGATCTCCGAATGGCATTCGCCGAATTTTCAAGAGTTGCAGCCGCGGGCCTCGCTGGCATGCGTCATCGCCTGGATCGTCGTCACGGTTTACGCGCGCCGCAAGCCCGACCTGACCGAAATGCTGCTGCCGCTGCTACTGGTCGTTGCCGGCCTCGGCGCACAGCGTCACCTGCCGCTGATGGCGGCCGTGCTACTGGTTTTCTTTTGCGCGATGCTGCGCCATGTACGCCCCTCCGAAATTCTTGCGCGGTCACTCGTATGGCGACACAGGTCCCATGCGACTGATGGCCAGCAGGTCACGCGGGCTCAGGCGGGGGGGGTGCACTTGCTGGTTCTGGCGGGCATGGTGCTGGCCGCCCTCGCAGGTACCCTGAGAACGGAGCGCGAAGGCGAGACATCGAAGTTCGTCGCCCACGGAGCAGCAAACTACCTGCTGGCACATGACATCAACGGCCGGATGTTGAACGACTACGATCTGGGCGGCTACCTGATCTACCGGTTGTGGCCTCGCCACAAGGTCTTCATCGATGGCCGTGCCGATCTGTATGGCGATGACTTCCTGAAGGCTTACTTCAAGGTCGACCGGGCGGGCGAAGGCTGGGAGAAAACCATTGACGGCCAGCCCATCGACATTGTTGTTTTCGCGCGCGATACGCCGGTGCGCCAGCTGCTGCTGGCCAGCGGCAAGTTCCGGGAAGCGTATTCGGACGCGTATCACACGATACTGCTGCGCGACCTGCCGCGCTTCAGGGCCTTGCTGGATCATCCGGAGCAACGCTAGTCAGCGCGCATGCGCTCGGCCAGATAGTCCGTCAGCACGCGCACGCGATGCGGTACTTGTCGGTTGCTCGGCAACACTGCGTGAATGCCCAATTCGGGCAGCGCAAAATTCTCCAGTATCTTCACCACGCGGCCATCGGCCAGATAGGGCTCGGCAATGAAATCAGGCTGCAGCGCAATGCCCAGCCCACTGACCGCGGCTTGGGTGAGTGCCTCACCATTGTTGGCGGTAATGCGCGTCGTGATCGGGAAGGCGCGCGGGCTGCCGTCGATCAGGTAGACCCAGCTCTGCTGGTGGCTGCTGGTGGTGTAGCCCAGGCATTCATGCCGGACCAGCTCGGAAGGATGGGAAGGCGTGCCATAGCTGGCGAGATAATCGCGCGATGCGATCGTGCACATGCGTATGGTGCCGAGCCGGCGCGCGACATCGGTGGGCGCCAGCTCGCCGGTGATGCGTATCGCGAGGTCGATGCCTTCTTCGATCAAGTTCACGCGACGGTCGGTGTAGTCCATGTCCAGCGTCACCGCGGCATGCGCGCGCGCGAAGTCCAGTAACAGCGGCACCATGCGCTGCAAGCCGTAAGACAGTGGCAAGCTGATGCGCACCGGCCCACGCGGCGCCTGCCGGTCCTCCGCCACACCAGTCTCGGCCACCTCGACCAGATTCAGGATCACGCGGCATTTTTCCAGATAGGCCGCACCGGCCGAGGTCAGCATCAGTCGGCGCGTGCTTCGCTCCATTAATCGCACGCCCAGATGCTCTTCCAAGGCCGCTATCTGGCGCGTGACCACCGAGCGTGCGACGCCCTGCTGCTGGGCCACCGCCGCAAAACTGCCCAGCTCGGCGACCCGCACAAAGACTTGCATCGCATTCAGCCTGTCCACTCTTCCCCTCCCCAGCGGCTTGCCAGCGTCGATTGTTGCGTTGACAGCAATAAATATTTGCTGATTGTCCCCTATTTCAAAACGATCTGCCGGACTATTGTGGAGCCCTCGTATGGAGGAAAGTCCATGAACACCGCGCTACCCACGCTTTTCGTACCCCATGGCGCGCCGACTTTTGCGCTGCGCCCCGGTATGGCCGGCGCTGCGATTGCCTTGGCCGGTGACCGCCTGCCCACGCCGCGGGCGGTGGTGATCGTCAGCCCGCACTGGGAAACAGCGTCACCGCTGGTCGGCAGCGCTGAGCGCCCGGCCACGGTTCATGATTTCTACGGTTTCCCGGAAGAACTGTATGAAATTCAGTACCCTGCCACCGGATGCCCGGAAGGCGCACGTGAAGTCGCTGATACGCTGGCGGCGGCCGGACTGCCGGTCAATATCGCGCCGGCACAGGGACTGGATCACGGTGCCTGGGTACCGCTGCGGCTGATGTATCCGAATGCCGATGTGCCGGTGATTCCGGTCTCGCTGCAGAGCCACCTCGGCGTGGTCGGTGCCTATCGCCTCGGGCAGGCGCTGGCACCGCTGACGCGCAAAGGCTTTCTGGTGATCGGTTCGGGTAACGTCACGCATAATCTCGGCGATTACCGCATCGCTCGTCAGAATGGCGGGCAAGGTCTCGACTATGTGCGCCGCTTCCCCGAGTGGCTGACGAGCAAGCTGCAGGGTCACGATCTTGAAGCACTGCTGGACTATCGTCGGCAAGCGCCCGATGCGGTTCGCGCCCACCCGACCGACGAGCACTTGCAGCCGCTGTATGTGGCGCTCGGCGCCGCCGGCAAGGATGCGACTGTCGAGCACCTGCACAGCGGCATCAGCGACTACGTGCTGGCGATGGATGCGTATGCATTCACGCCGCGGCACTGAGAATTACCGAGGCTTAGCCTCCGAACACAGCTACAGGAAACGATCATGAACGACAAGCCGCATTACGACGCGCACTACACGTCGACCGCCAAGGCCCTGCACTGGTTGATGGCGCTGCTGCTGTTCGGGCTGCTGGCACTGGGTTTCATCATGACCGAGATGCCGCTGTCGCCGCAGAAGCTGCAGGTCTATTCATGGCACAAGTGGGCCGGCGTCACCGCCTTCGTGCTGTTGCTGGTGCGGGTCAGCTGGCGCATCACGCATCGTCCGCCGCCGCTGCCCTGGCAGATGGGCAAGCTGCAGCAGATGGGCGCGCATCTCGGACACCTCGCGCTGTACGGCTTGATGATCGCGTTGCCGATATCGGGCTGGCTGATGAGCTCGGCCAAGGGCTTCCAGACGGTGTGGTTCGGCGTGCTGCCTATCCCTGACCTGCTGGGCAAGGACAAGGCGCTCGGCGATCTGCTGAAAGAAGTGCATGAGTCGCTATCCTGGCTGCTGATCGTGCTGGTGGTCTTGCACGTGGCCGCCGCGCTGAAGCACCACTGGATCGACAAGGACGACATCCTCACCCGCATGCTGCCGAGCCGGCAGCGCGCAACGCAAGCCACGGAGTGATGACATGAACGCCAGGATCAGAAAAATGGCGAAGGGCGGCAGTCACTATCCGTGGGCCAGGTTCGACATCGTGGCCAATGCGGTCATCGTCAAGTTCCGCATCACGGCCAACGCGAAGTAAGCCGACCCTGAGCACCAGAAACACAGCTTTGACAACAGCAGTATCCGCATCAGCGTCCCGCGCGGGGCGCAAGACGACCAACCCTGAAAGAGCATCCCATGAAAGCCATCAATAAAATCACCGCCGCCCTGATCCTGTCGGCTGCCGTCAGCGCCCCTGCCCTGGCTGCACCGGAAACCTATGCGATCGACAACAACCATACCTTCCCGCGCTTCTCGTACAAGCACCTCGGCTTCTCGACCCAGCTGTCGCGCTTCAACAAGGTGAGCGGTCAGGTCATCTTCGACAAGGAAGCGAAGAGCGGCAGCGTCGATATCACCATCGACACCAAGTCGGTCGACACCGGCTCGTCGCTGTTCAATGAACACATTCAGGCCGAGGACTTCCTCAACACCGCCCAATTTCCGACCGCGACCTTCAAGTCGACCAAGGTCGTCTTCAATGGCGACAAGCCGACCGAGATCGTCGGTGACCTGACCATGAAGGGCATCACCAGGCAAGTCACCCTGACAGTGACCTCGTTCCTGGCCATGCCGCACCCGATGCAGAAGAAGGATGCGATCGGCGCCGATGCCTACACCATCGTCAAACGTACCGACTTCAACATGGGCAAGTACGCACCGCACGTCGGCGACGACGTCCGCATCGACATCTCGCTCGAAGCCGTCAAGAAGTAAGCCGCTGAGCGAGGTCGCACAGCTGCGCCGCGGCGATGCATGCGGACCCGTAACCCGGCGTCCGCATTGCGAATTGCCTGACAATGCCCGCCTGCCTGCGCACGCGGGCATTTTTCATGGGCTTTGACGCTGACGCTGTGCGATACGCCGCTTCTATTCCCATCACTTTGCTGCGCTGCGAGCCAACCCAAGCCGGCGTTTTTCATTCATCATGAAGCCATGAGCGCAAGCAAAGAGAACAACGACGCGCAGAGTATCTGGCGCCGGCTGCCGCCGTCGATCTGGGCGCTGGGCTTTGTCAGCATGCTGATGGATATCTCGTCGGAGATGATCCACAGCCTGCTGCCGATCTTCATGGTCGGTACGCTGGGTGCCAGCGCACTGACAGTCGGCATCATCGAAGGCGTGGGCGAGTCGACGGCGATGATCGTGAAGGTATTCTCGGGCCCGCTGTCGGACTACCTTGGCCGCCGCAAGCAGATCGCCGTGGTCGGCTATGCGATGGGCGCGCTGTCCAAGCCGCTGTTCGCGATCGCCACCAGCAGCGGCATGGTGCTCGGCGCGCGCTTCATCGATCGCATCGGCAAGGGCGTGCGCGGCGCGCCGCGCGATGCGCTGCTGGCCGATCTCGCGCCGAGCGGGCTGCGCGGTGCTGCTTTCGGCTTGCGCCAGTCGCTCGACACGATAGGCGCCTTCCTCGGCCCGCTGCTGGCGGTGGCATTGATGATCCTGTGGCACGATGATTTCCGGGCCGTGTTCTGGGTCGCGGTGATTCCCGGCCTGATGGCGGCGCTGCTGATGGCCGTCGCCGTGCGCGAGCCACCGCGCGATGCATCGGCGCCTGCCGTCAATCCGATCACCCGCGCCAACCTGAAGCGACTGGGCCCGGCCTATTGGTGGGTCGTGCTGATGGGGGCGGCCTTCATGCTGGCGCGCTTCTCGGAAGCCTTCCTGGTGCTGCGCGCGGAACAGCTCGGCATTGCGGTGTCGCTGGTGCCGCTGGTGATGGTCGCGATGAACATCGTCTATGCGGCATCGGCTTATCCGTTCGGCCAGCTGTCGGACCGCATGAGCCACAAGACACTGCTGGCGCTCGGGCTGGTGGTGCTGGTGGTGGCTGATGTGCTGCTGGCGCTGCCGGGCAACTGGATCACGCTGCTGGCCGGCGTCGGGCTGTGGGGCATCCACATGGGCATGACACAGGGGCTGCTGGCGACCATGGTGGCCGAGGCGGCACCGGCCGACCTGCGCGGCACGGCCTTCGGATTCTTCAATCTGGTCAGCGGCATCGCAATGCTGGTCGCCAGCGCGCTGGCCGGCTTGCTGTGGGACCGCTATGGCGCCGCATCGACCTTCATTGCCGGCGCCGGCTTCTGCGTGCTGACGCTGGCCGCATTGATGCTGCACCGGCAGCGCCGGGCCCTGACGCAGGGCTGATATCGGGAGCCGCCCGTCGCACAAGGTCATCTGCGCAGGGTCGTCTGCGCCGGGCGCCGCTCACAGCGCTGTCAGGGCTGCGGCAGGTAGAGCTTGTCCTTGTCGAGCTTGTAGGTCCACGGCAGGCCTGCGTTCTTCCAGCCATTGACCACGCGCTGGCCGGCCTGCGCGCCGTCCTTGGCGACGTCGCCTTCGAAACCATCAACGACAGAATAGACCTTGGTGTAGCCGAGCTCGGCCAGCAGGTTGACCGCCTTCGACGAACGGTCGCCGGAACGGCAAATCAGGATCACCGTGTCGTTCTTGCCCAGCCCTTTGGCGGCCATGCGGCGCGCGACTTCGGCATCGAAGTCATTGTTGAATTCGAGCCGGAAGCGACCGGCCTTCTCATCCCATGCCGCATTGGCCGGATGCTCGAGCAGCGGCACATGCGCATCCATCACGCTGGCCACTCCGGTATAGCTGACCTCGCCGCGGGTACGGATGTCGATCAGCATCGCCTTGTCGCCCAGCTTCTGCTTCAGCGCATAGGCTTCGCGCGCATCGACATACAGGCCGGGCTTGGTCTGCTTGTGCTGCGGCACCTGCGCCGCATCGACCGCACCGGCCGGGGAGACCGGCGCGATCACGCAGGCCGCCGCCAGCAGGGCTGCGCTGACCGCCGCCCTGAGAGCGGCTGGCCGGCGCTGACCGTCGCCATCGCATTGACGGCCATGACCACCAAAGAAATGCATGTTCATTACAGCCCCCTGACTACGCTAAGGATGGTGCGACAAGCCGATCAAACCGAGGTATCGGGCTGCGCCGTGGCCGGAATGGCCGCGGTGCCGATCTGCGCCTCGAATGCGCGCAGGCGCTTGTAGACCGAGATCAGCTCGACGATCGTGCTCCAGCTGCGCACCAGGAACTGGAACGACATCTCGACACGGCCGAATGCGCGCACGATCTGCTGCATCACGCCCAGCGTAATCGCACCGGCCACCACCGTCGGGCCAAGCGCGATGTACGGCACCAGCACGCCGAACTGCAGGTAGCTGAACTTCGCGACATCGAAGTACATGTAATGGAAGAACAGGCGGAAGTAGTTGGCACGCACATGCGAAAACAGCTCGCCGACCACCGGCGGGGTGCCGCGCGAGGAATCATCTTCGGCGTGCACCAGTTCCTTGCGATAGGCCGCCTCGACGCGCTGATTGTTGTACTCGAGGCCGGGCAGCTTGATGCCCACCAGCGCCAGCACTACCGTGCCCAGTAGTGCGAACAGGATGGCGACATAGACCAGCGCATGATCGACCTGACCCAGCAACGGCACGTTGGAGACCTTCTTCGACAGTTCCCACAGGATGGGCAGGAAGGCGACCAGGGTCATCAGCGAGTCCATCATGTTCGAACCCAACGATTCCATGATCGCGGAAAAGCGCTTGGTGTCTTCCTGCACGCGCTGGCTGGCGCCTTCGATGGTGCGCAGCTTGCTCCAGTGCGACATGTAGAAATCGTTCATCGCATGCCGCCAGCGAAACACCCAGTGCTTGGTAAAGAAGCTCAGCATCACGGCGACCAGCACATAGATGCCGGCCAGCTTGCCGAAGGTCATCAGGAAGCCGAAGAACTCTTCCAGCGATACCTCGCCCGGTTTGCCCAGCGCCTTTTGCACGAGGTCATAGAAGCCACCGAACCAATCATTGATCTGGACATCGATCTGTACCTGATACCAGGTGCCAAAGAAAATCAGCGCTGCGCCGGGCCAGGACCAGATCAGCCACTGGCGGGCAAGGAAGAAGGACTTGAACATGCGGGGTCTCGTGAAATTATTGTCGTTGGAAGTGTCGTTACATGTGCACGCGGAAATGCCCTCCCTGCGCCCGGCTGCTGCAGCCGGGCCCCGGAACTGCGGGCATCACCACGTGGAATCATAGCGGCTCGCCGCCGACTGTAACAGCTTCCGGCCGGCGCAGCTGCCGTCAGCTTCGCAGCTGGCTGACCCGATCGGCCAGCGCCGCCAGCATCTTGGCAAGATTTTCCAGCGTTGCGGCATCGGTCAGACGGCCATCGGCATCGAACTTGTTGGGCGCGCCGGAGATGAAAACTTCGGGGCGGTTCAGCACCTTCGCATTCAGGGCCACGAATACTTGCCTGAGCTGGTACTGCGCGCGCGACGTGCCCATGCCGCCCGGGGTGGCGCCGATCAGCGCAATCGGCTTGCCATCGAAGGGTTGCGCCGGCGGCCGTGAGGCCCAGTCGATCGCATTCTTCAGCACGCCCGGCATCGAATAGTTGTATTCGGGCGTGGCAATCAGCAGCGCGTCGGCAGCCTGTATCTGCTCGCGCAAGCGCTGCACGCTGTCGGGGAAGCCTTGCTTGTAGACGTCATCGTTGTACAGCGGCACCGGGGCGATGTCGGCCAGCGACATCGTGACGCCCTGCGGCAAACAGGACTGGCACGCCTGCAAGGCGGCGGTGTTGTAGGACTGCTTGCGGAGACTGCCGGAAATGCCCAGGAAATGCATACGTCCTCCTGATCAGGTCTTCGGGTTGCCAAGGAATCTTCTGCGCGGCCGGACGTCGAATTTTGCCCTAGTCGGCGCGGTCCTGCCCATGGCCTGCGCCCCTATCATTGCATGGAGGCAGACATGGCACAGCAACAGCCACCTCAGCAGCAGCCCGGTGCCGCCCGCGCGCAGGGCAGCTTTGCGCTCGACGACCCGACCCGCGCGCTGATGCAGGACCACAGCTATGTGAAGGATTTGTTCCAACGCTACCTGAGCACACAGGATGCGCAGGTCAAGCAAAATGCCGGCCCGCGCATTTGCGAAGCCTTGCTGATGCATACCTCGGTGGAAGAGGCGGTGTTCTATCCGAAGGCGAAGGAAGTCGATGCGGCGCTGGTCGACAAATGCGAAAGCGACCACCAGCAGGCCGAGCAACTGATCACCCAGCTGCAATCGCAGCAGCCGGGACAAGGATCCTATGACCAGTTGATGCAGCAGCTGCGCGATGCCATCTATGCGCATATCGAGCTGGAAGAACAGCAATTGTTCCCGGCAGTGCGCAACTCCGCGCTCGACTTGCAGGACCTGGCATTGCGGATGCAGGCTTATGAATCCAGCATGACAGCCAGCCAGGCGCGCGAGGGACAGGCGGGACAGCGGGGCGAGCCGCTGCATTGACAGGCGGTGCGGCGCCCGCTGGACGGGAGCGCAGCAGGCCCGGACTCAGGGCTCAGGGCTCAGGGCGCAGGGATGCGCTGCCCTTGGGCACTGCTGAAGTACTTGATGCAAGGACCGCAGGCCGGCATGGCCGGCCTGCAGGACCTTAGTCGGCCTTGACGGCCTCGACCTGGATCGCCAGCTTGATCTCGGGCGAGAAGCGCGGCAGGCCGATGTTCATGCCATAGTCGCTGCGGTCGAAGCTGCCATGTGCATCGGCACCACAGACTTCGCGCTTGAGCAAGGGATGCATGATGCACTTGAAGTGCGTGATCTTCAGCGCCATCGGCTTGGTCACGCCCAGCATCGTCATCTCGCCATCGACGCCCACCAGCTTGTCGCCGTCGAACTTCAGCGCATTGCTCTTGTAGACGATGGTCGGGAACTTGGCGACATTGAACATCTCCTCACCGCGCGCCTTCTCATTCATCTTCTGGTGACCGAAGTCGACACTGGCCGCATCGATCTGGATCTCGACGCTGCCACCAGTCTTGGCGCTTCGATCGAGCACGACCTTGCCGCTGGTCTTGGTGAACTTGCCACGCCAGAACGACAGGCCCATGTGGTCAGCTTCGAAGCTCGGGTAGGTATGGCCGGGCTCGATGTTATAGGTTTGCGCAGAAGCGGCGCAGGCGGCTGTGCCAAGCAACAGGGTCATGCACAGGTGCTTCGCGAGGTGCAACGTGGACTTCAGGGTCATGCTGTTTCCTTTGGTTGCTAAGTGTTGCTGAAACTTGCTGAATGTTGCTGATGGGCGTTGTTTGCCGGTCTTTGCTGCTGATTTTTTCTGCTGGTCTTTGCTGCTATTTTTTGCTGCGGTCATTCACTGCTGCTCTTTACTGCAGCCGCTGTTTGCTGCTGACTGACTGTCGCACCCGACATCGGGGACGACGGCGGCGAGCGGCAGTGCCTTACTGGCCGACCACCTTGAAACGTATCGTCACTTCGTCGGCGACGATGCTGGTGTCCTTCCACTCGCCTTCGCCGATGCTGAAGGCCAGCCGCTTGATCGGCAGGCTGCCTTCGAGCAGGGTTGCGCTGCCCTCCTTCTTCACGATAACCGGGAAAGTGACATCAGCCGTCTTGCCCTTGATGGTCAGCTTGCCAGTCACATCCAGCTTGCCGGGGCCCGACGCGCGTATCGCCGAGGACACGAAGCTCGCCTTCGGGAATTGCGCGGCGTTGAACCATTCCTTCTTCAGCACTTCCTTGTTGTAGTCGGCGTCGCCAAGGTCGAAGCTGGGGATATCGATGTCAACGCTGGCCTTCGATTTCTCCGGCTTGGCAGCATCGTAATCGACTTGCGCGCTGAACTTGCGGAAGCTGGCATCGACGCCCACGCCCATTTGCCGGAAGGTAGCCGATACGGCGCTCTTGGCCGGATCGACCTTCAGCGGCGCCGCCATCGCTGCCGAGCCTGCGACCATCATGGGTGCTGCGGCCAATGCCGCTGCAAGCTTCTGGATTGCCACTGCGTGCTTCATTTGCCTGTCCGATAAAGGGATGAAAACGGTATTTTGCATCCATCCGGGAAAGGCTGCCATTGTGGGTCTGCAAGGCCGACTTCAGGTCAGCCAATCGGGTGCGCCGATTCTTCCTCGATTTGGCATCAATTCGGCCTCGATTTGGCTCCGGATCGGCCACATATCAGCCAGGACTTGGCTGCGCTGGTTGCTGAGAGCACGAGGGGACAGCGCCGCACCTGCCGGCGTGCTAGAGCAGACGAACCGAATCCGTCAGTTCATCCGGGTTGGGGCCGCTCGTCGGCAGCCGACGACGCAGCAAGTCGCCCAGCTCGGTAATGGCCTGCACACAGCCCTGGCCTGCTTCAGCGGACACGAAGGCCGTCCGGAAGCGGGCAATGATGGCATCCCAGGCCTCCTGCTCGATCGTTTTCAGTCCGCGGTCACTGACGAGCTCGACCGCCCGATCGCCCAGCAGCACATAGACCAGCACGCCGCTGTTGTGTTGTGTATCCCAGATGCGCGATTCCGCAAAAACCTGCAATGCGCGCTCGCGCGCACTCAGCTGCTGCAGCAGTTGCAGCGGCGTCAGCGACGCCTCGACCACGATGGAGATTTCACCCAGATGTCCCTGTTCGGCAGCCGCCACCGCCTCGCCCATGCGCTGCAGCGCCGCGGGCGGCAACTGCCGGGACGCCCCCCAGTACGCCGCCTGGAAGTGGCGCCACAGGCGCTGCAAGCGGCCTAGCCTGACAGATTCGCCCATGCTCACCACCGCCCCGACGCGCCGCCGCCGCCAAAGCCGCCGCCACCGCCGCTGAATCCACCACCACCGCGACCGCCGCCCCAACCACCGGGAGGACCCTGACCCCAGCCGGGGCCAACGCCGCCGTAGTGACCGCGGCCACCCTGCCAACCGCCGCCCATGCGGCCGCCTACCAGAGTCAGGACAAAACCGAACAGGGCCGCCAGCATGGCCAGCAGCAGCGTGCCCGACAGCAGCCAGGCCGCTACGCCCAGCAAGCCGCCAGCCGCAAATGCGCCCTTGCCGCGCCCGAACAGCGCGCGCATGATGCCGCCCACCATCAACGCGGCGAAGAACACCAGCGGCAGCAAGCCCAGCGGGCTCTCCTGCGCAAACGATGGCGTCGGGGGCGCGGGCAAGGGCTCGCCGTCGATCACACGCAGCATCGCATCGATACCCGCCTCCACACCGCCGCTGAAGTCGCCCGACCGAAAGCGCGGAACGATGATCTCGTTGATGATGCGGCTGGATACGGCATCGTTCAATGCGCCTTCGAGCCCGTAGCCGACTTCGATGCGCAAGGTGCGCTCGTCCTTGGCGATCACGAGGATGGCGCCGTCATCGACCTTCTTGCGGCCAAGCTTCCATTGCTCGGCGATGCGGATGGCGAACTGCTCGATGCTTTCCGGTTGGGTGCCGCGCACCACCAGTACGGCAATCTGGCTGCCCTTGCGCTGCTCGAATGCACGCAGCTTTTCATCCAGCGCCTGCTTCTGCCCGGCATCGAGCAGGCCGGCGCGGTCGACCACGCGCCCGGTCAGTGGCGGCACCGGCTGCAAGTCCTGCGTCCAGCCTGTGCCCGCCAGCAGCACCAGCCAGACGGGCAGCAGCCACACCGCCAGACTTCTGCGGATCAGCGTCGCAAGGGCAGGCAGCGTATGCATGTCAGGCGATCTCGCGGGGCGGGTTCAGGTGGCGCTCATGCGGAGCCGTTCACTTGCCCGGAGCGGCAGGGGCGGCCGGTGCAGCCGGGGTCGTCGGTGCGGCGGGCGATGTCGGTGCGGGTGTTGCCGGCGCCGGAGGTGAGGCCGAGCCGAAATCCACCGCAGGTGCCGTCGAGATCGCCTTCTCGTTTTCCACCGTGAAGTTGGGCTTGACGGCATAGCCGAACGCCATCGCCGTCAGGTTGGTCGGGAAGGAGCGAACGGTCACGTTGTAGTCCTGCACGGCCTTGATGTAGCGGTTGCGGGCCACCGTGATGCGGTTCTCGGTGCCCTCGAGCTGGGCCTGCAAATCCCGGAAACCGGCATCGGCCTTGAGTTGAGGATAGTTCTCGGCCACCGCCAGCAGGCGCGACAAAGCGCCCGACAACTGTCCTTGCGCCGACTGGAAGCGTGCAAGGGCCTGCGGATCATTCAGCACTTCCGGCGTGACCTGCAGCGAGCCGACCCGCGCACGCGCCTCGGTCACCTGAGTCAGCACCTGGCGCTCATGCGCTGCATAGCCCTTCACGGTATTGACCAGATTGGGCACCAGGTCGGCCCGACGCTGGTATTGGTTAATGACCTCGGACCAGCTGGCCTTGATCTGTTCGTCGTTGGATTGCAGGGTGTTGTAGCCGCAGCCGCTGAGCATCAGGCTCGACAGCAACAGTATCCAAAGCCACAGGCGCTTGTGCATGGTTGCTCCCCGGATCAGTTATTGGTGATTGTGGGTGATCTTCAGATGGGGACGCGGGCCGCGGATTTCAAGCGAGCCATCGCGGGCAGGCGGTGAACCAGTCGCCCCGGCGCCTGCCTAATTCTCAGTCTGTCAATGATGTTCACGCCTTTTCCGGGAGAGCGCAAATGAATTTCATCATCTGGATCGTGATCGGCGGCATTTTGGGCTGGGTCGCCAGCATGATCATGCGAACCAATGCCCAGCAAGGGATGTTCCTGAATGTGGTGGTCGGCATCATCGGCGCACTACTGGGTGGGTGGCTGCTCGCACCGCTGTTCGGGACCGGCACCATCAACCAGAATGACTTCAGCCTGGGCTCGCTGGTGGTTTCGCTGCTGGGCGCGGTCATATTGCTGGCTGTCGTGAACCTGTTCCGGCGCGGCACGCCAAGGTAGCGACGCCTGCTCATTCGGGGTCCGGCCCGGTCATCGTCTCGGGCCGGACCCAGCGGTCGAAATCTTCAGCACTGACGCCGGACTGGATCGCTGCATCGCGCAAGCTGCTGTGCTGCCGGTGCGCCAGTTTGGCGATGCCTGCTGCCGCATCGTAGCCCAGCTGGGGTACCAGCGCGGTCACCAGCATCAGTGAACGTGCGAGGCTGTCCGCGATGCGCGCTTCATCTGCCGCCATCCCCTGCAGGCAATGTGCGTCGAGGCTGCGCAAGCCGTCGGCCAACAGCCGCAGGCTCTGCATGTGCACATGCGCTATCACCGGCTTGGCGACATTCAGCTCGAAGTTGCCTGAAGCCGCCGCGATCCCGAGCGTGACATCATTGCCCAGCACCTGGCAGCACAGCATCAATATCGCTTCCGGCTGCGTGGGGTTGACCTTGCCGGGCATGATGGAGCTGCCGGGTTCATTCTCGGGCAGCAGCAGTTCGCCGAGGCCGGCGCGCGGCCCCGATGACAGCCAGCGCAAGTCATTGGCGATTTTTGTCAGTGCGCAAGCCAGTACCTTCAGCGCGCCGTGAGCAGCGACCATCGCCTCATGTCCGGCCAGCGCGGCGAACTTGTTGGGCGCGCTGCTGAATGCCAGCCCGCAACGCTTAGCCAGTTCGGCTGCAACACGCTGGCCGAACGCGGCATGCGTATTGAGCCCGGTGCCGACGGCCGTGCCGCCGATGGCCAGCTGCAGCAAGCCGGGTTGTGCTGAGCGTATGGCCTGCTCGGCCATGTCGAGCTGGGCGACATACCCCGACAATTCCTGCCCCAGGGTCAGCGGCGTCGCATCCTGCAGATGCGTGCGGCCAAGCTTCACCAGCGAGGTGTAACGCGTCGCTTTCGCCTCCAGCGTGCGACGTACCTGCTGCAGCGCCGGCAACAACTCACGGTCGACGGCCTGCGCAGCGGCCACATGCATGGCGGTCGGGAACACGTCATTCGACGACTGGCCAAGGTTCACGTCATCGTTCGGATGCAACAAGCGCTGCGCGCCGCGCCCGCCGCCCATCAGCTCGGAGGCGCGGTTGGCCAGCACCTCGTTCATGTTCATGTTGGTCTGGGTGCCGGAGCCGGTCTGCCAGATGACCAACGGGAATTCCTCCGGCCAGCGACCGGCAATCACTTCATCGGCTGCCTGCACAATGGCCTGGGCCTTGTCGGCCGGCAGGCGTCCGAGTGCCTGATTGACGATGGCGCACGCACGCTTGACCTCGGCCAATGCCATCAGCAAGGCAACGGGCATGCGCTCGGTCGAGATCGCGAAGTGCTGCAGCGAACGCTGGGTCTGCGCGCCCCACAGTCGATCGGCCGGCACGGCGATGTCACCGAACGGATCACGCTCTGTTCTGTCCATGTTCGCCCCTTCACTGCAATTGCATGATGATGCGTAGCGCGCTGGGTACCGGCTTGCCATCGATTTTTCCCGGACGGAAACGCACATCGGCAAAGCGCAACGCCAGCATGTCTTCAAGGTAGCGCGGATAGCCGGGTGTTTCAAACAGCAAGCGATCCACACTACCCTGCTGGTTGATCAGCAGGATGCCGATGGCGGTCGACAGGCCGGTGATGTCTGCCGTGCCCGCCGGGTCTGCGGACGTGGCAGCCGATGCCGGCAACGCCAGCACAGGATCGAGGTCTTGCAGCAGTACCGGACGTTCGCTCAACTCGGCTGCCGGCACATAGCCTGCGGCGGGCGTCATTGCCTCGCTGATCGTCTCGCTGATCGTCTCGCTGATCGTCTCGCTGATCGTCTCGCTGATCGTCTCGCTTGTCGTCTCGCTGATCGTCCCGCCGGCCGTCACGCTGAATGCATCGCTGGCTGGCGTGCCGGAGTCGGCATGCGCAGGCTCATTAAAGGACTGCTCCATGGACTCCTCTACCGGATCCTGTATGCGCTCCTGTATGGACTTCTGAACGGCCTCATGCGTGAGCCCGGCCACAGCATTATCCCGGGGCGGCAAGGCAGCGGCGTGTACGTGCGCGAACGACGTTTCGGCGTCGCCTTTTGCCAATAAACGAACGGCCAGCAACCCTCCTGCATCGGCCCGGCTGCCGCCCTGCCCTTGCCACCATGCGCGCATCCCCTGCAACATGCCCGCGAACGCCAGCAGCGAGATCAGCACGGCCAGCACCGCGCAGGCGCACTGTCGTGGCATCAATCCAGCTCGCGCCATGACACGCGGCGCAGGCTGCTGCCCGTGGCGACGGGTGTAGCACCCGGCAAGGTCGTGATCTTGCCGGTTTCATCCGTCAGCAAGGCCGTGGTCCGACCGTCGATCCAGACCGTCTTCACACCGCTGACCAAGCCCTGCTGATCCAGCTTGCGCGCAATGACGGTGGCCCCTGCGACGGGCAAATGAGAACCGGTGTACACATCGAACTGATAGACCCATGCCTGCGCATGGGGCTGGCAGGCGGCACTGTCTGGTACGTTGGCTATCACGCGCAGGATGCCCAGTTGCTGCTCGGGGTCGAGGGTGACGCGTTCACCGGAACCGGGCTCGGCATCCAGATTCAGGTACCAGCCATCGTCCGTCGTCCAGTCGACGGCATTGGCGCTGACGCTGCGCTCATCGGCGCCCGACGGCAACAGCTGCTGCTTCACCATGCGTGCCGATCCCTGCAGTTGGCCAAGCCCCTGCGGACCAAGCTCATCGCGGAAGGTATAGATCGACTGCACCGACTTGTCGGCGATATCGCTGACGCCAAGCAGCCTGCCGGTAGCGACCGTGACCAGCGAGACCTGTCGGTTGCCTATGCGCTTGAGCGTCAGCTCGGGACGGGTGGTAACCGGCTGCGCACGCCCGCCATGGTCAAGCCGGGCCAGCAGCGTTGCCGTGCCTTGTGTGGCTTGTGTGCCCGCCGATGTGCTGCCCGATGTGCCAGCTGATGTAGCAGATGAGGCACCGCCAGATGCGCTACTCGATGGGACGCTCGATGGGCCGCCCGTGCTTCCGGCATCGATGTCGAAGCGCCACACATTGCCCAGCAAGTCGCCGCCGTAGAGCCGGGCCGCTGTGTTATCGAGGGTGCTGTCTACCCAGGCATTGATCTGAGTCAGCCCGGCCGGCGCCGATGGGCTACCCGCCCCGGTATCGAGGCGGGATAGCACACTGCCAGTCCACGCATCGAGCACGAACAGCATGCCATGCCCGTTACCCGGATTGACGTTCGCATAGCCGGAGGTGAGCACGACGACCCAGCGACCATCGCGGCGCTTGGTAATCAGCGGGCGTCCCATCGCCAGCCCGAGGTTGGCTTCGCGCGCCACATCGAATTGCCACAGCAATGCAGGCCGGTCGGGCTGCGTGATGTCGAGCGCATAGTAGGCGCGGCCGCCGGCGCCAAGGCCACCGACGAGGATGGTGCGCCATTCCGTGGCCGCGCATGGGACGGCAGGCGCCGCCGGGCAGACATCACCCGCGACCGGTGTTCCATCATGCAGGTAACGGAAGTCGTTCGACCAATTGTGGTCGGCCAGCCGCCACAGCTCGGGCAACACTGCCGACGGCAAGAAGGCCCAGCGTTCCTGTCCGCCCTGCGCATCGAATGCATGCAGCATGCCGTCATTGGCTGGCAGGTAGAGCATGCGGCGTCGGTTCGCTGCGACCACGTCGCGGAATTCGCCGTAATTGTCATCGGCATACCGAAACGGTGGCTGGCCCACATGCAGCGGCGAGGCATTCACTGCGGCGCCCAGCAAATGTTCACGCTGCCGGAACAGGCGCAGCGCATGATCAGGCTGGTCTTCGTTGCCGCGCTGTCCACGCAGGTAGTCCACCAGCCGTCGTCCGCCGGCTTGCGGCTGGTCGGCCGTGGTCATGGCGACGCATTGCGACAGGCGGCGCAGACCACTACCCGGGCACAGGCCATTGAACAGCGCCTGCTCGCCGCCATCCATCGCGCTCCAGCGAAACTCCTTCAAGCCGCTCGCACTGCTGGTCGACGGCATCAGCAGCATGCGCGTATCGCTGTCTTCACCCGTCATGCGGTCAAGCAGGTAGGACGCTGACCACACAGTCTGCAGCGACACGCGCCCATCAACCAGCGTGATGCGCTGCGCCTCGAGGTCGCCATCCCAATACACGGTGCGGTAGCCCGCCGCATACAACAGGTCATCGCCGGGCACCGGCTGCTGGCTGCTGGTCGCAGCCGATGACGCTGCACCCGAACTGGCACGTATCACGGTCATCGCCGAGCCCAGAGCGCGCGCCAATGCATCGGGACTGCGGGCACTGAAATAACGACCGCCGCCATTGACCGCCGCATGCCACAAGTCGTCGATGCGTTCGCCACCGGAAAAGAAGATCGGGTCCGGCCAGTCCAGCTTGCCATTGACAATGGCGCGGAAGTCGCCTTCGGCGGCGGTGTCGTAATCGTCGCGATAGCACAGCGTCCCGTTGGCCCCCAGCCCCAGCGTATACGTGACCATGTGCTGGAAGCTGCCGGACAGCCGGCCCGGCAATGCGGGCACATTGTTCTCGCACAGGTCGATGCCGGTACCGCAGTTGCCATACACGGGCTGCCTGAGGTCGGTGTTCGCGTAATACGCGGCCACATCCGACAGCGTATTCATTCGCGGCCTTTGCCCCGTGGGCGGCGCAAACGATGACACGGTCATCGCCAGCGATCCGAACGCATCAACCTCCGGGCGGCTGCTGGTGTCGCCGGCCGACGCCGGCGCAATGATGGTCACGACATTCAGGTCGGAAAAGGCACGATAGCCACCGACATTGATGGCGGCGGCCAGCCAGCGCGCCAGCGACGAGGCATCGGCAGGTGCATTGGCTGCCACCTCATGCATGACCGCGACTGGTCTGCTGGTGATGACTGCACCATTGACACTAATGCTGAACACGCCAGTGAAGCCCGGCACCGGCGTGTTGTTGATGGTTGAAATCGTCAGTGTCGCGACGCGTGCCTGGCCGACGGGCATGCCATCGAACATCGGGCGCGGCAACGCATGATCCGTGTCGCCGACTTCGGCACTGCCGTCCAGCGTGAGCGGTCCGTAGCTGGCACTCTCGCCATCGTTGTTCCAGTAGCCGTCGGTCGACAGCAGCGTGTAGTTCTGCTGGCAGGAATAGCGCACCGGATCCTTGTCATCTTTCAGCAGTTTGCCTGCGTACAGCTGGCCGGCCTTGGCCAGCGCGCCGCGCAAAGGTGTGCCGCTGACGGGGACGACGGCATACAGCTTGCCGTAGAAGGATTGGCGCTGCGCGGCATCGAAGTCACGCACCGGCAGGAAACCGATACGGCTGGCATCGACACCGGTCTCGCTGGTCGTCGAGTAGCCGACGCGCGTGCGGGCATCGAAGGACGCGAATGCGCGGCCGACGGCGGTCTTCATGGTCAGCATGCGGGTGCGGTGGTAGCTGAACCAGTTGGCGAAATTCTGCCGCTCGTCGCTGCCGTTCGGGCCCGAGGCGGCACCAACGATCACCTTGCGCCAGCGCGACGCGGCCGGGCTGCCTGCCGCGAGGGACTTGTCCTTGCAGTGATCATGGACGCTGTTGTCGCCGAGATGATCGGACTGGTTGCCGGTGTAGAGGAAATAGTGCGCCGCGTCGGGCAGGTTGGGCCAGGCCGGGGAAGGCGTGCAACTGCCGGCCTGTGACCAGCAATCGGCGGTATAGCGCACGGTGGGCGTCGAAGCCGGCACCGCAGGACTGCTGTCGGCACTGCGCCAGGGCATGAAGCCGGTGGCCAGATTGACGCGCAGCGAATCGGATTGAAAGCCATCGTACAGCGCGCTGCTGAAATCCTGTGCCGGATACGGCTGGCCGGCATGATCGACCGGCGCCGGATAGCTGATGGCGGGGTTGTAGTAGATCTTGTTGCAGGCACTGCTGCGATAGCCGACGGTATTTTCATAGCCGTTGGTGACGACGTCATCGCCAAGGTAGCTCCATTGCATGCTCGATGAATCGTCGAGGATGAAATACAGGTTGGGCTTGACGACCTGAGAGGCAAGGAAGCGCAGCGGCGCGGTAGCGATGTCCGTGCCCGCATTGCTGGCGGGCGCCTGCGCCTGCGCAGGCGTGGCGATCGCCAAGGCCAGAGCCAGCAGCGATCCGGCCGACCTGACGGTTTGCAGGAAATGGCACACGCGCTTCACAGGTGCACCAGCACTTGCGTGAACACCGTCGTGTTGCGCGGCCCGCGCACTTGCGTCGTCACGCGGTAATAAACGCGCTCACCGGGCAGGATGCGCAGCGCAGCGCCATAACCCAGTTGCCCGCGGTTGCCCCCGGCGCCCTGGGCCGGTTGGTAAGACAGGCAGCTGTTGCCGCCGGCCTGGGTCGCGCCGGCCTGACGACACATGCGATGGATCGCAAAGCGTATGCGGTTGCCTGCGCCATCGAGCGCCAGCGCGGGGGCGGCTTTCACGCAGCGCGCCACCCCACGGCTCGCGCAGCCGTCATCATCCCAGTCGATGCCGACCGTGGTGGCCGAGCCAGTCGCCGCAGCGCCGGTGACCAGCAAGCCATCGGGCACGCTGGCGTAGTAGCCCAGCGCCGGCTGGTCGACCTGCAGCGCCGTTGCCGGGGCGGCCGACGATTGCGCGGCCAGCCACGCAACGGCCGCCTCGGTGCCTGCATCCGAACCCAGCACCGCAGATTCGCGAAAGGCCGCATTGCCGGCCAAAAGCAGGTCGGTGCCAACCATGCGCGCCAGCGCCAGTGCCGCGACGCACATGGCCACCATCAGCGTGAGCGTGACCACCAGGCTGCCGCCGGCCTGCGCACTTTCCACACCTTCTGCGCTCCCTGCAGCGCCTGCGCAGCAAGCGCTCCACGTCGGATGACATCGAAGCGCCTTCATGCATCGCTCCATAGCGCATTGCGCAGCGGGACTTCAGTCTCGATCACACGATAGCGATAGCAACGGGCATTGGCGGCGGTGCCAATCGACAGACTGACCGGACCCAGCTGCCCGCTCACGGCATCACCTGCGGTCCATTCCGGCGCCGTCGTCTCGCATGGTCCTTCCTTGCGCTGCGCACTGCGCAGCACGATGGCAATGCGCACGGCCAGCACACGCTGCCAGTCGCCGGCATTGCCGACCGTGCCATTGCCATCGGCATCGATGAGATCGTCGCTCCACCAGGTCACGGCGGGCACCGGCTGTGTACCGGGCCGTGCATCGAAGCCATACTGCGCCTGCAGGTTCACGATATCGCTGGCCACAGCGCTCGATGACCAGTTGCCGCTGGCGATATCGAATTTCGACTGCTGCAGAGTGGCATCGGCGCCGATCGCATAACGCCACCGGTGCACTGACCCGAGGTTGACCAGTGCGCTACCCGCGGCATACCCGCCCGCAGGCACGGCCAGGTTCGGCAACGCGGCCGCTTCGATGCGGTAGGCACCGATCGGTATGAGCTCGGCCTGCAGCAGCAGGCAACGCGTGGTGCCAGCCTGCTGCAACATCAGCCAGTCGCCCGGCACGACCCCGAAGGTGCTGTCGACCGTGAGGCTGGCGCTGCCCTGCGCGAAGGCCGCCACCAGTCGAGCAGCCGGCAAGGATTGCGGCTTGCCGCTGGATAGCAATTCGATGCTGTCCGGTGCACCGGCCGAACCGTTGACGATGATCAGCGGCTGCAAGGGTATCACCGGCCCCAGCGTGACGCCGGCAGCGCGCGTCAGGTCGCAGCGCAGCGCATCCGGCGGCCCCAGTCCGTTGCCGGCCATGCGCAACTCGCGCACCAGCGACAGCATCGCCAGCGTGCCATCGATATTGGCGGCCGACATGCCGGAGACGGATTTGCGGCGCGCGTCGAACAGCACGCCGACCTTCAGCACGAGCGCCATCACGATCATGCCCACGGCCAGACCCACCATCATTTCGGCCAGGCTGTTGCCGGCCCGGTGGCGAGCAACGATGTTGCGGGTACCGATGCTGCGGACAGCGCCTGCTGTCGGATGGCCATGGAGGGCTGCGTGTCCTTGCATGGCCATCCTCAATCGCTGATCACGGCCTGCACCTGCATCTGGTGCGCGCTGCGGTCGGACGGCGCCTTCCATTGCAGTGTGATCGCCACGCGGCGTTGTGCATCGATGCTGACGACCGGCTGCAGCGCGGCAGCATCGGTGCCGGGCAAGCTTGCCTGCACCGTCGCCAGCCATGCCTGGTAATCGTTGGCGCTGGCATCGCCATAACGCGCCTGCAGGGAAGCCAGGGAACGGTCGCCGCTCCACATCCGCGCCACCAGTGACGATGCGAGCTGGCTGGCCTGGTTGCGGTAATGCGCATTCGCGGATTCGGCCAGCACCGAGGACAGCAGTCGCAGCAGTGCCAGCATGCCGACCGAGAACAGTAGCAAGGCCAGCAGCGCATCGACCAGCGAACCGCCGCGCCGGCGTTTCGGTATGAGAGAGGACAGGATGCGCATCGGCACGTGATCCCGCATCAGTTGCATGACTGGGGTTCGCCGGTTGCGGCCATCGGGTCGCACAAGCGAATCATGCCGCTGGCGCTCAGCATCACCACCAGCCGCCGCACTGTCGTATCGGCTGCATGCAACACATCGATGCGGTTGACTTCGCTGCCACTGCCTGTCGCCGGCGCTGCGCCATAGGCATTGAAGGTCACGGAAGCCGGCATGCGCAGTCCGGCTGCCAGTGGCGTCGTCAGTGCCGGGGCGCCGGTGCCCGGGCTTGCGCCCCAGCGTGCCGGACGCGTTGCCGCATCCAGGGCGCGCAAGCTGCGCGGGCAGCTGGCAGTGACTGTCACGCAGCCCAGTGTCCAGACGGTATGCCCTTGCGCATCGCCCAGCGTCACCCGCATGTCCTGGTTGCGTGTGATGGCTTCGCTGCGCGCCAGCTGCAGCACCGCGACCAGGTCGCTTGCACTGTTGCGCACTTGGACCGCATGCATCCAGTGCGCCATCGACGGCACACCGAGCGCAAGGATGATGGCGACGACCGAAATGGTGATCAGCAGCTCGATCAGGCTCAGCGCTTTGCATCGACGATGGGCATGCCGAGTCAACATGAGGCCTGCCTTTTTTCGATCCAGCAGTCGACCGGCGCCGTGCCCCAGTCCGGGGGCAAGGTGGTCGTACGCTGGGTACCGCGATGGTCGAGCGTGTAGCCAAAGCTGGCCATCGAACCGTCGCCGCGTCCGGCGGCGGTCAGCAGGAAAGACTGGCCATCGGCAGGCACCGTGCAATTGAACGTGAATTGTCCGGCCGGTGGCAGCGTGACGCCGCAATTACTGGCGGCATTCGCATAGCTGCGATGGTCCTGGTAATGCTGCTCGAGCCGCATGCCGGTCAACAACAGGCCACTGGTGGCTTCGGGTATGCGCGAACGCAGTACGTGGTCGCGATAGGACGGTACCGTGAACACGGCAATGATCGCGGCGATGGCCAGTGCGATCATCAATTCGATCAGGCTGAAAGCTCCAACAAGGCGCGGGCGCACACCAGCGCACCGCGGCAAGACGGCGAAATAACTGGCTGCAGGAAAACCATACGGCATGGCTGACGATCACGCATGTTCAGGCAATGCCCGAGCTTGCGCTTCGTACAGGAATTTGCAGGGATTGTTAGTGCTGACGCTAACAATTCATGCGGTGTAATTGATTACCGCAGAATTGTTCGGGAGGATTGGCTATCGGGGACAGCAGCGCAGCCGCCGACGCGGCACTGCGCTGGAATGCGGGGCGGACTCAGGCCGCTTCGAGCTCTTCTTGCTCCATCACGCTGGCTTCGATCACGCGCAGATCGTTGTCACGTGCGAAGTCGCGCAGGAACAGGTAAGCCAGCGGCTCGAGGTCGTGGATGCGCGCATCGACCAGCACCGAGCGCACGCCATCGACCAGGCCCGGCCTCACGTAGGGGGAATAGCGCAGGTGACGGTCGAAGCCGGGTTCGGCGTCGGGGTGGAACTGGCTCATGATGCCGCACAGGCGATCGGCCCAGTCGCTGGGACGGAACTGGCGACCGGCAATGGTCAGGCCCTGAATGATGAAATCGGTAGGGGTAATCGTCGATTCAATGTTCGGGTTTGCCATCTTTGCCGTACTTTCCTTGAGCCTTGTCGGTGGAATCCGCATTTATTCTGCGGCAGCGCAACATCAGGCGCCATGATACCGGAGGCAGTGGTCATACCTCAAGGAGAAGTGCGAAACTAAAGCAAAATGGTCGGAAATAACAGGGGTTTTGCCGCTGTTTAACCCAACCAATTGGCGACCGATACCATCAGAAGTAGCAAAATCCATAACAAAAGCGCGCGCCAGATCAGGCCGACCGTGCTTTGCAGCGAACGCACCGACGGTTCGTCGCCGGGCAGGATGTCGATATCGGTCCCAGGTTCCAGTACGGTGACGTCCACATTCGGCAAGTCGGGCGCATATTCGGCCGGCGTACCCAGCCTCACCCCCATCGCACCGCCACCGGCCGACAGGATGATGCCGACCGATTCGTCGCGCCAGCGGCGCGCGAAATTACGCCACGCATAGACCGAGTCCTCGAAGTTGCCGACGATCGCGAAGGCGATGGCGGTCAGGCGCGCCGGCACCCAGTCGATGTAATAAAACGCGCGCGCGGCAAAGCGGCCGAAGCCTTCTTGCCGCAGGTGCTCGGGCTCGTTCCATGCGCGCGCCAGGTATTCGGCGACGCGATAGAGCACCGCGCCGGCCGGGCCGAAAGGCATCAGCAGCCAGAAGAACACGCCGAACACGTTACGGTGGGTGGTGACCAGCGCATTTTCGACGGCGAGCCGCGCGACTTCCTTGGCGTCCATGTCGACGGTGTCGGCCTTGGTCCATTCGGCCAGCAGACGACGCGCCTCGGGCAATTCGCCCGCGTTGAGCGCCAGTTGTATCGAGGTGAAGTAGTGGCTGTAATGGCGGAAGCCCAGGGTCAGGTAAACGATGACGATGGACCAGGCCAGTTGCGCGACCGGGCCCAGCAGGGCCAGCAGCCAGTAGATGACCAGCGTCGGCATGAACAGCACCGACAGCATCACCAGCCAGGCCAGGCGGCCATGTTCGGGGCGGCCGGCATTGAAGCTGTGCTCGACGCGGGCGGCGAAGGCGACGATCCAGCCGTAGAGCGCGTTATCTTTGCGAAGCGGCCGGAACTGCTCGATCAGCAAGACGACCAGGATCGGGAAGAGAGTCATGAAGGGCTGGTGTGGGTTTTATGTCAGGATTTGTTTCGTAAGATAACGCAGCAGGTGCCGGGAATCAAACCTTCACGATCGGCATTCACTCGCCCGCCTCACCCTCGGCTCGCAGGAAGTGGTACAGGTTGCGCAGCATCGCCGCCGTCGCCCCCCAGATGAAATAGCGCTCCCACGGCATGGCATAGAAGCTGCGGCGGCCCGGCCGGTTAGGAAACTCGGCGCTGCGCAGCTGATGATTGGCGCCATCCATCAGGAAGTCCAGCGGCACTTCGAAAATTTCGGCGACTTCGAATTCGTCGGCCGCCAGCTCGAACGGCGGATGCACCAGCGCGACCACCGGGGTGACCTTGAAACCGGTGCCGGTCTGGTAGTCGGGCAGGTTGCCGATCACTTCGATATGCCGGCGCGACAGGCCGATCTCTTCCTCGGTCTCGCGCAGCGCGGTGGCGATCGCATCTTCATCTTCCGGATCGACGCGGCCGCCGGGGAAACTGATCTGGCCTGCGTGATCATGCAGGTGGGCGGTGCGCATCGTCAGCAGCATGCGCAGCCCCTCGTCGCGCACCACCAGCGGCACCAGCACGGCGGCCGGCACCGGCGCACGACCGGAAAAATTCTTTTCCTCTTCATCGCCGAACTCGGGAGACCAGGCCACAGGCGCGCGGAAGCGCGCACGCAGCCAGTCGGGCACCAGCTGCGCGACCGGTACCGGCGGCTCGCCGGCCAGCGCATCAATGGGCGCGAGGGTGGGATCGATGATCTTGTGCTTCATGCTGCCTGCTTCATTCAACGTGCTTGATTCAATGCGCTTGATTCAACTTGCGTCCATGCCTTATTGCAGGATCGTACCGCAGGGTCGGCGATGCCATACGAATTGCAGGTAAGGACGAAGAACAAAAAGAAAAGGGCACCCTCGGGTGCCCTTGTTCTTTGCGAGTCGCGAGGATTACTCCGCTGCGGCTGCAGTACGACGGGTCGGCAGCTTTTCGCGGATACGTGCGGACTTGCCCGAACGCTCACGCAGGTAGTACAGCTTGGCGCGACGGACGTCACCGCGACGCTTCACTTCGATCGACGCGATCAGCGGCGAGTACAGCTGGAAGGTACGCTCGACGCCTTCGCCCGACGAAATCTTGCGGACGATGAAGTTCGAGTTCAGGCCACGGTTACGACGCGAGATCACGACGCCTTCGTACGCCTGAACGCGCTTGCGGTTACCTTCAACCACGTTCACGTTGACGATGACGGTGTCGCCCGGTGCGAATTCGGGGATGTTCTTGCCGAGGCGGGCGATTTCTTCCTGCTCGAGTTGCTGGATCAGATCCATGTCTTTTCTCCTGAACCATCTTGCCGGCGCTGTCATTGCGTTGTGCCCGGTAGAGGATGGGGTTAACAAAATCAGGCAATGCCTGAGCTTACTGCTTTGCTGCTACTGCTTAACTTGCCTGGTACTTCTTCAGCACGGCTTCATCAGCCTTGCCGAGCAATCCTTCCTTGCGCGCCTGCTCCAGCAATTCGGGCCGCTTCTCGAGCGTTGCCTTCAGTGCCTGCTCGCGTCGCCACTTCGCGATCTCGCCATGGTGGCCACCAAGCAGTACGGCCGGTACCGGCTGGCCTTCGTATACTTCCGGTCGCGTGTAGTGCGGGCAATCGAGCAAGCCGTTGACAAAACTGTCTTCGACTGCCGATGCATCGTCATTCAACACGCCGGGCAGCAAACGAATCACTGCATCCATCAGCGCCATCGCCGGCAGCTCGCCACCGGACAACACGAAATCGCCGAGGCTGATCTCTTCATCGACACAGCGCTCGATGAGACGCTGATCCACGGCTTCATACCTTCCGCACAACAGCACCAGTCCCGGTTCGGCTGCCAGCTGCGTCACCTTGCGGTGATTCAGTGGCGCGCCTTGCGGCGACAGGTAGACCGTGCGCGGCTTCGGCAATCCTGCTTCCTGCTGCCGCGCGCGTGCTGCCGTAATCGCGGCTTCCAGCGGGGCTGCCATCATCACCATCCCGGGGCCGCCGCCATACGGGCGGTCATCCACGGTGCGGTGCTTGTCGCTGGTGAAATCACGCGGATTCCATAGCGTCAGGCCCAGCTTCTGCTGCTCGAACGCACGCCGCGTAATGCCGGATGCGGTCAGCGCCGTAAACATCTCGGGGAATAGCGTGATTACGTCAAACTGCATCGCTCTCCCCTGCTGCGGGACTGTCGTCCCTTCGGACAGGATGCGATCAGTAATCGCGTTCCCAATCCACTTTGATCTTTTTGCCTGCTGTATCGACTTCGGTAACGAAGCGATCGACAAACGGTATCAACAGTTCCTGCGCCTTGTCCGTACCTTGTGCAGGAAGCTCGACCCGCAGTATCGGGTGAGCGCCATTGTCGATCAGCCCGGCGACGGTACCGAGCGCGTCGCCGCGCAGGTTTTCGACCGCATGACCGATCAGGTCGACCCAGTAGAACTCGTTGTCGTCCAGCGGCGGGAAATGCGCCCGGCGGATCTGCACGGTAGCGCCTTTCAGCAACTCGGCGGCATTGCGGTCGGGTACGCCGACCAGCTGCGCGACGATGTCCTCGCCCTGGGTGCGCACCTGCATGACATCCACATCACGCAGGGCTGGCTTGTCCAGCCACCAGGTCTTCGCACTCAGCAGTGCGCTGGCTTCGGACGAATAAGGCCTGAGCCTGATCCATCCATGGATGCCGTAGGCGCCGGTTACATGCGCCACCAGCACCAGATCTTCAGGAACCGGAATTCCTGCGGTACTGCTTACTGCCAAATCAGGCTGCTTTCTTGGCGTTGGCCTTGACCAGACGCTCGACGGTCGGCGACAGCTGCGCGCCAACGCCGGTCCAGTAGCTCAGGCGGTCTTCCTTGACGCTGAAGCCTTGTGCCTGGCCAGCTGCGATCGGGTTGTAGAAACCGATGCGCTCGATGAAGCGACCATCGCGACGGTTGCGCGAATCGGTTGCGACGATGTTGTAGAACGGGCGCTTCTTGGCGCCACCACGGGACAGACGAATAACGACCATGATCTTCTCGAAAAAAAGGGGTACGGACGGGGAAAAGTCCGCGATTATACCGTTTTTCCCCTACCGGCAACAAGCACCATGGCGGACGGGCTTGGCGTTTGCGCGGAATGCCTTGCTGCGGCACACTGGCGGCTGCAGAAAAATTGCCGGCAAGGTATAAAACCGGCAACACTTCGGGCGCTGTTGCGCGCCTTTGCCCGGGCCGGATCGCCAGAATCTGCGCGGGTTTTGCACCCTTTCGCCATTTTATCAGCCGCATCGCCCCCGCCATCACCGATGAACTCCCCGCACAAGAACAAGACCTTCACCGCCCTGTTATCGTTTTTGCTAGGCATGCTCGGCGTGCACCGCTTCTACCTTCGCGGGCTGGGCGACCGCTGGGGCTGGCTGCATGCGGCCAGCCTGCCGGCGACCGCCGCCATCATGGCGACCGACCCTGGCCGTCCGCTGCTGATCAATGCGATCCCGCTGGTGCTGTCGATGCTCGTCGCCACCATCGAGACGTTCGTGATCGGCCTGATGCCAGATGAAAAATGGGATGCGACCTACAACCCGGACTCCGGCGTGCAATCGGACAGCCAGTGGTTCGTCGCTGTTCTGATGGTTGCCAACCTGTTCTATGGCGCGACCCTGCTGCTGACGGTCATTGCCCGTTCATTCGACCTGTGGCTGACCGGCGGCGCGTACGGCTGACGCGCCTTCCCTGCGCACCATGCAAAACGGCCGGGTTTCCCCGGCCGTTTGTGTTGGTACTGCCGCTTTGCAGACCGCGCGGCTGATCAGAACTGGTCTTCAGCCAGGGCCAGCACGCCGGCGCTGCCCTCGACGATCGCCACCTTGGCGGCGACAGCCTGCGGCAGCTGGTGGTCGGCGAAATAGCGTGCGGTTGCGATCTTGGCCTTGTAGAAGGCGGCATCGCCATCGCCGGCTTTGAGCTTCTCGGTCGACACCAGGGCCGCACGGGCCATCTGCCAGCCGCCGAACACGACGCCCGCCATCTTCAGGTAAGGCACGCTGCCCGCGAACGCCGCCTTGATATCGGTCTTGGCGGTGGCAGCGATGTAATCGACCACGGCTTCGAGCGCGTTGCTGGCTTCCGCCAGGCGCTTGGCGATCACGACCAGTTCATCCGAGCCGGAAGCCTTCAGCGCCGCTTCGGTCTCGCGCACTTGCGCAATGATCTTCTTGGCGACAGCGCCGCCGTCACGTGCAGTCTTGCGGCCGATCAGGTCATTGGCCTGGATCGCGGTCGTGCCTTCGTAAATGGTCAGGATGCGCGCATCACGATAGTGCTGCGCCGCGCCGGTCTCTTCGATGAAGCCCATGCCGCCGTGCACCTGCACGCCGGTCGATGCGACATCGATCGACATTTCGGTCGACCAGCCCTTGACGATAGGCACCATGAATTCATAGAACACCTGGTTGGCCTTGCGGGTCGCCTCGTCAGGGTGATGATGGGCTGCGTCATGAGCGGCGGCAGCCACATACGACAGCGCACGCGCCGCTTCGGTCTGCGCGCGCATGCTCATCAGCATGCGCTTGACGTCCGGGTGATGAATGATGGCCACCGGACCCGGCGAGCCGGCCAGGTCGCGCGACTGGACGCGGTCCTTCGCATAGGCCACCGCCATCTGGTAGGCACGCTCGGCCACCGAGATACCCTGCATGCCGACGGCGAAGCGCGCCGAGTTCATCATGATGAACATGTACTCGAGGCCGCGATTCTCTTCGCCCACCAGATAGCCGGTAGCGCCGCCATGGTCGCCGAACTGCAGTACCGCGGTCGGGCTGGCCTTGATGCCGAGCTTGTGCTCGATCGATACGCAGTGCACGTCATTGCGCGCGCCCAGCGAGCCATCGGCGTTGACGTTGAACTTCGGCACGATGAACAGCGAGATGCCCTTCACGCCTTCCGGCGCGTCCGGCGTGCGTGCGAGCACGAGGTGGACGATGTTCTCGGCCATGTCGTGCTCACCGTAGGTGATGAAGATCTTGGTGCCGAACACCTTGTAGGTACCGTCGGCCTGCGGCTCGGCGCGCGAGCGCACCAGCGACAGGTCGGAGCCGGCCTGCGGTTCGGTCAGGTTCATGGTGCCGGTCCATTCGCCGGACACCATCTTGGAGATGTACAACTGCTTCTGCTCTTCGCTGCCGGCCGTCATCAGCGCTTCGATCGCGCCATCGGTCAGCATCGGGCACAGCGCGAACGACACGTTGGCGGCGTTCAGCATTTCGATGCACGGTGTGCCCAGCAGCTTGGGCAGGCCCTGACCGCCGAATTCCACCGGATGCTGGATGCCTTGCCAGCCGGCTTCACCGAAGGCCTTGAACGCTTCCTTGAAGCCGGGCGTGGTGGTGACGTGGCCGTCGTGCCAGTGGCTGGGCTGTTGGTCGCCGGTCCAGTTCAGCGGTGCGACGACTTCGCCGCAGAATTTGGCATTTTCTTCCAGCACCGCTTCGGCAGTGTCGGGAGTCGCATCCTCACAGCCCGGTAGTTGGCTGATGGCCTCGAGGCCTGCGAGTTCGTTCATGACGAACAGCATGTCCTTGACGGGCGCGGTATAGCTCATGGGATCTCCAATCAGTGTTTTGCGTTGTATTGCGTTGTGCGGAGCTTAGTCCAATGAAAAACGGCCGTCTGTCACGCGAATGACAGTGCGGCCGTTTCCCTTGTCGGCAGTCGGCGGCGGAACAGCCGTCGATCAGCCCAATTCCTTGATCAATGCCGGCACGGCCTCAAACAGATCGCCAACGAGGCCATAGTCGGCCACGCTGAAGATCGGCGCTTCCGGATCCTTGTTGATCGCGACGATAGTCTTCGAATCCTTCATGCCGGCCAAGTGCTGGATCGCACCCGAGATGCCGACCGCAATGTACAGCTGCGGTGCGACGATCTTGCCGGTCTGGCCCACTTGCCAGTCGTTCGGCACATAGCCGGCATCGACCGCGGCGCGCGAAGCGCCCATCGCGGCGCCCAGCTTGTCGGCCAGCGGCTCGAGGATCTTGAAGTTCTCGCCCGAGCCCATGCCACGGCCGCCGGAGACGATGACCTTGGCTGCGGTCAGTTCCGGACGATCGGACTTGGCCAGCTCGCGCGACACGAAAGCCGACTTGCCGTTATCAGCAATAGCGTCGAGCTTTTCAATCGCAGCGCTGCCGCCGTTAGCTGCAGCATCAAAACCGGTGGTACGCACGGTAATGACCTTGATCGGGTCGATCGATTGCACGGTGGCGATCGCGTTGCCGGCGTAGATCGGGCGCTCGAAGGTATCGGGCGCATCAACCTTGGTGATCTCGGAGATCTGGCCAACGTCCAGCGATGCGGCGACGCGCGGCAGGATGTTCTTGCCGTAGGCGGTCGCCGGTGCCAGCACATGGCTGTAGTTCTTCGCGATGGCCAGCGCCTGCGCGGCGACGTTCTCGGCCAGACCGTTGGCGAATGCAGCAGCATCAGCCACCAGCACCTTGGAGACGCCGGCGATCTGCGCAGCAGCTGCGGCAGCGGCGTCGCACTGGTGACCGGCGACGAGGACGTGCACATCGCCGCCGCACTGGGCGGCCGCGGTAACGGTGTTCAGGGTGCTCGCCTTCAGCGAGCCGTTGTCGTGTTCAGCAATGACGAGTGCGGTCATGGGATTTCCGATCAGATGACTTTGGCTTCGTTCTTCAGTTTCGCCACCAGGGTAGCGACGTCCGGCACGATGGTGCCGGCCGAGCGCTTCGCAGGCTCGGCAACTTTCAGTGTCTTCAGGCGCGGCGCGACATCGACGCCCAACTCTTCCGGCTTGACGATATCGAGCGGCTTTTTCTTCGCCTTCATGATGTTGGGCAGCGTCACATAACGCGGCTCGTTCAGGCGCAGGTCGGTGGTGATGATGGCCGGCAGCGCCAGCGACACGGTCTCGAGGCCGCCATCGACTTCACGGGTGACCACGGCCTTGCCGTCTTCGATCGTCACTTTCGACGCAAAGGTGGCTTGCGGCCAGCCCAGCAGCGCAGCCAGCATCTGGCCGGTCTGGTTGCAATCGTCGTCGATCGCCTGCTTGCCGAGGATGATCAGTTGCGGCTGTTCCTTGTCGGCCAGCGCTTTGAGCAGCTTGGCGACAGCCAGCGGCTGCAGTTCGGCATCAGTCTCGGCCAGGATCGCGCGGTCGGCGCCGATCGCCATCGCGGTGCGCAGGGTTTCCTGGCACTGGGTGACGCCGCAGGACACGGCGACCACTTCGGTGGCCTTGCCGCCTTCTTTGAGGCGCATCGCCTCCTCCACCGCGATCTCGTCGAAAGGATTCATCGACATTTTCACATTGGCGATATCGACGCCTGTGCCATCGGATTTGACGCGGACTTTGACGTTGTAGTCGACCACGCGCTTGACCGGAACCAGTACCTTCATGGGAGTCCTATGTTGCTAAAGGTTTAATTGACGTTAACGTAAACTGCGATTATAGGGTCGTTCCCGCGCGTACGCAAAACCGACGCACGATCGTTCGGTTGTTTACCCTGACTGACGACAGCGTAGTGCGATCGCCGTCGGCAGTCTGTCAGCGCAGCGACAGTCGCCGCCGGCGCCTGCCAACCGCTGCGCAAGTGCTTGATTATTTACGCTTCAGGAAGAAGGTAAATTCTTTCGGCTCCGTGCTCGCATCCTCTTGATGGGCGAGCAATTCGTTGCCGGTCTGGCGCGCGAACGCGCCGAAATCACGCACCGAACCCGGGTCTGTCGCCATCACGCGCAGCACATCGCCGCTGGCCATGTCGGCCAGCGCCTTCTTCGCTTTCAGGATGGGCAGCGGGCACTTCAGGCCGCGCGCGTCGAGGTCTTTGCTGAAATCCATGGCACTTTCCTCGTCACGCACCCAGCTTGCCGCCGACCCACTGGCTGACCGAAGCCAGCGCCGCCGGCAGCGCTGCCGGATTGGTGCCGCCAGCCTGCGCCATGTCAGGTCGGCCACCGCCCTTGCCGCCGACCTGCTGCGCGACATGGTTGACCAGTTCGCCGGCCTTGATCTTGCCGATCGCATCGGCAGTGACGCCGGCAATCAGGCTGACCTTGTCGCCATCGACGGCGGCAAGCACGATGGCGGCGGTCTTGAGCTTGTCCTTCATCTTGTCCATTACGCTGCGCAGGGTCGCCACGTCGGCGCCTTCCAGCGTGGCGGCCAGCACCTTGATGCCGGCGATATCCACGGCTTGCGCGAGCATTTCATCGCCCTGGCTGGAGGCCATCTTGCCCTTCAGTGCGGCGAGCTCCTTCTCCAGCGTCTTGACCTGGTCCTGCACCTGCGCGATGCGGGAGGTGATTTCTTCCGGCTGCACCTTCAGCGCCGCAGCGGCTTCGTTCACGCGCGCGGCCAGCGACTGCACCAGCGCCAGCGCATTCTCGCCGGTGACGGCTTCGACGCGGCGGATGCCGGCGGCCACGCCGCCTTCGGACACGATCTTGAACAGGCCGATGTCACCGGTGCGGGTCACGTGGGTACCGCCGCACAGTTCGGTCGACGAGCCGATGCCAAGCACGCGCACGGTGTCGCCGTATTTCTCGCCGAACAGCGCCATTGCGCCAGCCTTGATCGCATCGTCGTACCCCATATGCTGCGCATTGGTGCCGGCATTGCTGAGGATTTCGTGGTTGACCAGCGCCTCGATGCGGCGGATCTCGTCAGCCGTCAGCGGCGCGTTGTGGCTGAAGTCGAAACGGGTCTTGTCGGCGTCGACCAGCGAGCCCTTCTGGACCACATGGCCGCCGAGCACGGTGCGCAGCGCCTTGTGCATCAGGTGGGTAGCCGAGTGGTTGCGCATGGTCGCTGCGCGCACATGGGCATCGACCTTGGTCGTGACCTTGTCGCCCACCGTCAGCGCGCCGGACGCCAGCTTGCCGTGGTGGCCGATTACATCCGGCTGCACCTTCTGCGTATCAGCGACATTGAACGAAGCATTGCCGGCCTCGAGCACACCAACATCACCGGCCTGGCCGCCGGACTCGGCGTAGAACGGCGTGGTATCGAGCACCACGGTCGCTTCTTGTCCGGCTGCGATCGCATTCACCGCTGCGCCGTTCACGTACAGCGCCAGCACCTTCGCTTCGCCATGCAACGTGTCATAGCCGGTGAAGACCGTCTTCGGGCCCGAGTACTCGATGGCGGCAGCCATTTCGAACTTGCCGGCTGCACGTGCGGCCGACTTCTGCTTTTCCATCGCTTCGTTGAAGCCGGCTTCATCGAGCGTGACATCGCGCTCGCGGCAGATGTCGGCGGTCAGGTCGAGCGGGAAGCCATAAGTGTCATACAGCGTGAAGGCGGTCTTGCCATCGAGGCGGCCCGGGTCTTTGGCCAGTGCCGCTTCGAGGATCTTCATGCCGTTTTCCAGCGTCTCGCCAAAGCGCTCTTCTTCCTGCTTCAGCACCATCATCACGCGCTCTTGCGCTTCGGCCAGCTCCGGATAAGCCGCACCCATTTCCTTCACGAGGTCCGGCACCAGCTTGTGGAAGAACGGCTTCTTCTGGCCCAGCTTGTTGCCGTGACGCAGGGCACGGCGCACGATACGGCGCAGCACATAGGCGCGGCCATCGCTGCCTGGCACGACGCCGTCAGTGACGAGGAAGGCGCAGGCGCGGATATGGTCGGCGATCACGCGCAGCGAACCATTGGTGAGGTCGGTCGCGCCGGTCTCGCGAGCGGCGGCTTTCACGAGACGGTCGAACAGGTCGATCTCGTAGTTGCTGTGCACATGCTGCAGCACCGCGGCCAGGCGCTCGAGGCCCATGCCGGTATCGACGCACGGCGCCGGCAGCGGCGTCAGCGTGTATTCGCCGGTGGCCGGGTCAAGCTGGCGGTCGAACTGCATGAACACGTTGTTCCAGATCTCGATGTAGCGGTCGCCATCCTGCTCGGCGCTGCCCGGAGGGCCGCCCCAGACGTCCGGGCCATGGTCATAGAAGATTTCCGAGCACGGGCCGCAGGGGCCGGTCTCGGCCATCTGCCAGAAATTATCCGATGCGTAGGGCGCACCCTTGTTGTCGCCGATGCGCACCACGCGCTCCGGCGGCAGGCCGATCACCTTGGTCCAGATGTCATACGCCTCGTCATCGGTCTGGTAAACGGTGGCCCACAGCTTCTCGGCGGGCAGGCCATAGACCTGGGTCAGCAGCTCGTACGCCCAGACCAGCGAATCCTTCTTGAAGTAATCGCCGAAGGACCAGTTGCCCAGCATCTCGAAGAAAGTATGGTGGCGCGCGGTGTAACCGACATTCTCGAGGTCATTGTGCTTGCCGCCGGCGCGCAGGCAGCGCTGCACGGAGGTGGCGCGCACATAGTCGCGCTTGTCGGTGCCGAGGAAGGTGTCCTTGAACTGCACCATGCCGGAGTTCGTGAACAGCAGCGTCGGGTCATTGCCCGGCACGAGGCTGGACGAGCGGACGACGGTGTGGCCTTTGGATGCGAAGAAGGCGAGGAATTTTTCGCGGATTTCAGCGGCGTTCATGGGACGATTCGGAGCGAGTAGGTACGTTTCAGGTGCGCTTCAGCAGTGATTCACGCAATCGGGAAGGCCGGCGGACGCTGCCGTCGGCAAACCACGGATTATACGTGATCGACTCTGCAAGACCCGCAGCGGGACTGGCTTGTGGCGGGGGTCGGTTGCCGAAAAATAAACAGAAACCGACAGTGTTCAGGCAAACCCCGGGCCGATCAGGTCGAGTCGGTCGGTGCAGATCGCATCGACGCCCATCGCAAACAACGCGCGCGCCTCGGCCGGGTCGTTCACCGTGTAGCACAGCAGCCCGTAGCCGGCCGCTTTCACGGCGGCCGCCTGGGCCGGCGTCAGCAGGCTGGCCTTCGCATGGAGCGCGACGGCATCCAGTGCACGCAAGCGGGCCGACCAGTCACCGGGCACGGCTTCGACCAGCAAGGCGCGCGGGACGGCCGGCGCCGCCTCGCGCGCGGCCAAAAGCGCGTCAAAAGCAAATGACGACAGCAGCACTCTGCCGGCTGGCAGCGCCGCGCAAGCCAGCGCCACTTGCCTGCCGGTCGGGATCTCGGTGCCGGGCACCGGCTTGATCTCGGCGTTCATCCAGATGCCATGCGCGATGCAAAAGTCGCGTGCAATCGCGAAGGTCGGTACCGGTTCGCCGGCAAAGGCCGGCGCGAACCAGCCACCGGCATCCAGCGCCGCAAGGTCGGCCAGCGTGCAGTCGGCAATGCTGCCCTGCCCGGCCACGGTGCGCCCGAGTTCGGTATCGTGCATCAGCACCAGCCCGTCGGCCGCATCCATCACATCGAATTCCACCGCATGAAAACCATGCGACAAGCCGCAGCGCAATGCAGCGATGGTGTTTTCGGGCGCAAGGCTACCGCCGCCACGGTGGGCGAGCACCTTTGCCGGATAAGTCCCCATGGCCAGCCTCCCTTCGATTGACCGCTTGCGATTGATCACCTTCGATGGCACGCCTGTGATTGCGTGCCTGTTGACTTCGATGGCTACGGTAAAATGCCGCTATCTTTCAACGCATTATCTTCCTGATCCATGGGCAATGACAGCAGCAACGGCGCGCCAGCCGCACCGTCCAATTTCCTGCGCGGCATCATCGATGCCGACACCGCGAACGGCAAATACGCGGGCCGCAGCGACAAACAAGGCAAGGCACTGCCCGCCGTCATCACCCGCTTCCCTCCGGAACCCAACGGTTACCTGCACATCGGCCACGCAAAGTCGATCTGCCTGAACTTCGGCCTGGCGCGGGACTATGGCGGCCGCTGCCACCTGCGTTTCGACGACACCAACCCGACCAAGGAAGAGCAGGAATACGTCGACACCATCATCGACAGCGTGGACTGGCTGGGCTTTTCCTGGAAAGCCGGTGACGACGAGCACCAGTACTTTGCCAGCGATTATTTCGACCAGCTGTATGCAATGGCCGAGTGGCTGGTAACGGCCGGCCATGCCTATGTCGACAGCCAGAGCGCCGAAGAGATGGCGGCCAATCGCGGCTCGTTCAGCGAGCCGGGCAAGAATTCGCGTTTCCGCGATCGTCCAGCCGCGGAATCGCTGGACCTGCTGCGTCGCATGAAAGCCGGCGAGTTCAAGGATGGTGAACACATCCTGCGCGCGAAAATCGACATGGCTTCGCCGAACATGAACATGCGCGACCCGGCAATCTATCGCATCCGGCATGCGCATCACCATCGCACCGGCGACCAGTGGTGCATCTACCCGATGTATGACTATGCGCACCCGATTTCGGATGCGATCGAAAACATCACGCACTCGTTCTGTACGCTGGAGTTCCAGGATCACCGTCCGTTCTACGACTGGATCCTCGAGCGACTGGCGGAAGGCGGCTTCTTCAAGCAAGCGCTGCCGCAGCAATATGAATTCGCTCGCCTGAACCTGACCTATGCGATCACCAGCAAGCGCAAGCTGCTGCAACTGGTCGAAGAGAAAATTGTCGATGGCTGGGATGACCCGCGCATGCCGACCATCGTCGGCATCCGCCGTCGCGGCTTCACGCCGGAATCCATCCAGCTGTTTGCCGAACGCATAGGCGTGGCCAAGTCCGACAGCTGGATTGACATGGGCGTACTGGAAGGCGCACTGCGCGACGACCTCGATGCGAAGGCCGCGCGCACCGTCGGCGTGCTGAATCCCCTGAAGCTGATCATCGACAATTACCCGGAAGGCCAGAGCGAAACCTGTACCGCACCGGTGCATCCGCATCATCCGGAACGCGGGCTGCGCGAATTCCCGATCAGCCGTGAACTGTGGATCGAAGCCGAAGACTTCATGGAAGAGCCGCAGAAAGGTTACTTCCGCCTGTACCCGGGCAACAAGGTCCGCCTGCGCTACGGCTATGTGGTCGAGTGCACCGGCTGCGATAAGGATGCGTCGGGCAAGGTGATTGCCGTCCATTGCAACTACTACCCGGACAGCAAGAGCGGCACCGATGGCGCGAACAATTACAAGGTCAAGGGCAACATCCATTGGGTGTCAGCCCCGCATGCGGTCGAGACCGAAGTGCGCATGTATGACCGCCTGTTCAGCGACCCGCATCCGGATGCCGGCGGCAAGGACTTCAAGCAGGCACTGAACCCGGATTCAAAATCGGTGATCACGGCCTATCTGGAAGCCGGGGCCGACAAGGCGCAGCCGGATGAGAAGTTCCAGTTCGAGCGCCATGGTTACTTCGTTGCCGACCGCGTGGATTCCAAGCCGGGCAAACCAGTGTTCAACCGCATCGTGACGCTGAAGGACAGCTGGGGCAGCAAGTAAGCCGCACTGACCAGCACGGCAGGCAAATACGCCAGGCAAGCACGACAAGCGAGTACCACCATCAGCGAGACTGGCAAGACCCCACCGATGCCGCAGGTTGCAATGAAGTTCGACAAGCTGGTCTTCCTCGACCTCGAAACCACGGGCACCAACCCGATCTCGGACCGCATTACCGAGATCGGCCTGGTGGAAGTCGATGCGGCCGGCCATGCGACGCATTGGTCCAGCCTCGTCAATCCCGGGGTCGGCATCCCACCCTTCATCCAGAGCCTCACCGGCATCTCGAATGAGATGGTGCGCGATGCGCCGACTTTCGATGAACTCGCTCCGGCGCTGCATGAGCGCCTGCAAGGCGCACTGTTCATTGCCCACAATGCGCGCTTCGATTATGGCTTCCTGCGCAATGCCTTCAGCGAAGCCGGCCTGCCGTACAAGTCCGACGTACTCTGCACTGTAAAGCTGTCGCGTGCGCTGTATCCGCATGAGCGCAAGCACAATCTCGACACGTTGATCGAGCGCCACCAGTTGCAGCCTGACGGTCGCCATCGCGCACTCGCCGATGCCGACCTGCTGTGGCAACTGTGGCAGAAGCTGTATGCGGCGCTGCCGGCCGACACCATTGGCAAGGCGCTGCAAACCCTGCTGCAGCGGCCCAGCCTCCCGTCGCACCTGCCAGCCGATGCGCTGGACGGCATACCGGACACGCCGGGCGTTTACCTGTTCTATGGCGAGAGTGACTTGCCGCTGTATGTGGGCAAGAGCGTGCACCTGCGGCAGCGCGTGCTGTCACACTTCAATGCCGACCACAAGCTGTACAAGGACATGCGCCTGTCGCAGCAGCTGCATCGCATCGAATGGCGCGCGACGGCGGGCGAAGTCGGCGCGCTGCTGCTCGAAGCACAGCTGGTCAAGGACCTGCAACCCATCCACAACCGCAAGCTGCGCCGGCAAGGCGATTTGTGCGCATGGCGTCTCGACGAAGACCTCGAAGGTGGCATCACACCGGTGCTGACCTTTGCGCAGGATGCCGACTTCGGTCATGCAGGACGCCTGTACGGCCTGTTCAGCTCGAAGCGCAAGGCCGAAAGCACCTTGCGCGAACTGGCCGAGTCACACCAGCTCTGCCTGGTGCAGCTGGGACTGGAAAGCCGCAGCGGCCCGAACAAGCCCTGCTTCGCATGGCAACTGAAGCGTTGCAAGGGTGTCTGCTGCGGACACGAAGACGCTTCCTTCCATCGTGCGCGACTGGAGGCAGCGCTGGCCAACCTGCATGTGCGCACCTGGCCGTATGCGGGCGCAGTTGGCCTGGTCGAAACCCTCGGTGAACGAACCGACGTCCATGTGGTCAACAACTGGTGCTACCTCGGCACGGCCAACACCGAAGAACAAGTGTGGTCCCTGCTGGAAGAAGCACCTTCACGCCCTGCGTTCGACCTCGACACCTACAAGATCCTCTCCAAGGCGCTGACCGGCACCGGCAGCAGCATCAGCGGCTTGCAAGTGCGCATGCTGAATGTTGCATAGCGCAAGGAAAAATAATTACCTAAACGCAAGTTATAAGCGTAATATGGATTTACGTGCGTACCGGCTGTAAAGTACACATTAAAAATAATAAATTTGAAATACTGGAGATAGCACCTGCGATGGCCTTCGCCGCGCGGTTATCCGCCGCAAAGCGCACGCCTTCTTCACGGAAGCACGGACGTCGCCCCTTCGTATTGAACTCCCCCTGAACCTGCATCGCGCCAAAGGCTATCGCCTTCGGCGTTCGGTTGACCCGTATCAAAAATGCGGGAACGCCGATTGCTAGCATCTGATGTTTTGCCTCTCGGAGAGGTAAAACGCGCTGTAATAAGTAGCCGTACCCGGTCGGCCAGACCGGATTTGCAGCACGCATTACCACAGCATCGAGCAATGTAGTCGTCAACACGCAGCAATCACGGAGAACAATATGGAAGAAGTTGTCATCGTCGCCGCCGCTCGCACCGGGGTCGGCAAGTTCGGGGGTACCCTCGCCAAGATTCCTGCTGCAGAACTGGGCGCGCATGTGATCAAGGGGCTGGTGCAGCGCACCGGCATCGACCCGAGACTGATCAACGAAGTCATCATGGGGCAGGTGCTAACGGCAGGCGTAGGCCAGAACCCGGCACGCCAGGCGGTGATCAAGAGCGGCCTGCCGGACATGATTCCCGGTATCACGATCAACAAGGTCTGCGGCAGCGGCCTGAAGGCCACCCATCTCGCGGCGCAGGCACTGATGTGCGGCGACGCCGACATCATCATCGCCGGCGGCCAGGAAAACATGAGCGCCTCGCCGCACGTGCTGAACAATTCGCGCGACGGCTTCCGCATGGGTGACGCCAAGCTGGTCGACACCATGATCGTCGACGGCCTGTGGGACGTGTACAACCAGTACCACATGGGCATCACCGCCGAGAACGTGGCCAAGAAGCACAACGTGTCGCGCGCCGAGCAGGATGAATTCGCGGTCGCATCGCAGCAGAAAGCCGAAGCCGCGCAAAAGGCCGGCAAGTTCAAGGACGAGATCCTGCCACTGGAAATCGCTTCCAAAAAGGGCAGCGTCGTGTTCGACAGCGACGAATACATCAAGGCCGGCACCACCATCGACGCGCTGTCGAGCTTGCGCCCGGCGTTCAACAAGGAAGGCACGGTCACTGCGGGCAATGCGTCCGGCATCAATGACGGCGCTGCCGCCGTGATGATGATGACCGCGAAGAAGGCGAAAGAACTGGGCCTGAAGCCGCTGGCGAAGATCGCCGGCTATGCATCGGCCGGTCTCGACCCGACCATCATGGGCATGGGCCCGGTGCCTGCCAGCCAGCGCTGCCTGCAAAAGGCCGGTTGGACCCACAAGGACCTCGACCTGATGGAGATCAATGAAGCCTTCGCTGCTCAAGCGATTGCCGTCAACAAGGAAATGGGCTGGGATACGTCGAAGATCAACGTCAACGGCGGTGCCATTGCAATCGGCCACCCGATCGGTGCGTCCGGCTGCCGCATCCTCGTCACACTGATCCACGAAATGATTCGTCGCGATGCAAAGAAAGGGCTGGCCAGCCTGTGCATCGGCGGCGGCATGGGCGTCGCGCTCGCCATCGAGCGCTGACCCGCGTTCGAACCACTGACAACAATCACGACATAGAAGGAGCAAACATGAGCAGAGTCACATTGGTTACTGGCGGCATGGGCGGTCTGGGCGAAGCGATTTGCATCAAGATGGCGAACATGGGTTACGACGTGGCGACCACCTACTCGCCCGGCAATACCAAGGTCGATGCCTGGCTGGCCGAGATGAAGGAAAAGGGCTACACCTTCCGCGCCTACCCGTGCGACGTCGCGGACTACGCGTCGGCACAGGAATGCATCTCGCAGATCACGAAGGACATGGGCCCGATCGACGTACTGGTGAATAACGCCGGTATCACGCGCGACATGACCTTCAAGAAGATGGACAAGGTGAACTGGGATGCGGTCATGAAGACCAACCTCGACTCCGTGTTCAACATGACCAAGCCGGTCACCGACGGCATGATGGAGCGCGGCTGGGGCCGCATCGTCAACATCTCGTCCGTCAACGGCCAGAAGGGTGCGTTCGGTCAGACCAACTACTCGGCTGCCAAGGCCGGCATGCATGGCTTCACGAAGGCGCTGGCGCTAGAAGTAGCGAAGAAAGGCGTGACCGTGAACACCATCTCGCCGGGCTACATCGGCACCAAGATGGTCACCGCGATCCCGCAAGAGGTCCTGGACAGCAAGATCATCCCGCAGATCCCGATGGGTCGCCTGGGCAAGCCGGAAGAAGTGGCGGGCCTGGTCGCTTATCTGGCATCGGATGAAGCCGCTTTCCTGACCGGCGCCAACATCGCCATCAACGGCGGCCAGCACATGCAGTAAGCGGCGCCGGCACACGCCGGGCAGCCGGCAGGCGCGCCGATGGCCTGCCTGCCCTCAGGTTGCCCGGGGGTGTCAAATCAGCGATAATCCGGCTCGCGTTGCCGGCCTTGCGCCGGCAACCACTGGCCTCGGTGGTGAAATTGGTAGACGCGCCGGACTCAAAATCCGGTTCCGAAAGGAGTGTCGGTTCGATTCCGACCCGAGGCACCAACCAGACATGCAGTCGTAAAAAAAGCTCCCGTCGGGAGCTTTTTTTATGGATACGGATTGTTGTCGATTATCGCTGGCGGTAGTCGCCAACGGCGCTCGCAGCCGCGCTGCGATCAGCCCTGCTTCGTCGCGTCCGGTGTCGCCTCGCCGTCGCCACCAGCTTCGGCGGCGTCGGCCGCGCCTTCGGGGGCGCCTTCAGGTGCGGGCAGCGCTGCAGCTTCGCCCTCCGCCGCTTCGGCACCGGCCTCGGCCATCGCACCATCGACGGCTGCGCCCTCGGCGGCCGATGCGCCGTCGGCAGCGGCTGCCGCTGCAGCGGCATCAGCAGGCGCGTCGGTCGCCTTGCCTTCCTTCGCTTCGGCCTTGTCCCTTTTCTGCGGCTTGGGCGCGCGGCGCTGTGCGGCCATCATCACCGTCGCCAGCATGCCGAGCAAACCGAGCATGATCATCAGCGACATCGGCACGAAGGTCACCAGGGCCAGGAAGCCGACCACGATCACGATGGACAGCGGCAGCAGCGCCATTTCGGCGACGAACACGAACGGCGTGATGAAGGCGCACATCAGCATGATCCAGCTGATCCATTGCGCAGTGAAATCCGGCTGCAGCAGCGTGTGCACGCCATACGCGATGAACAGCAGGCCGATCGGGAAGCGTACCCACCAGTGGCCCCAGAAGCGGCTGCTGGCGACGCGCGCCGCGCTCCAGTAACGATACTTTTCTTCGAGCGCCGCTTCGGTCCATTCCCAGCGCTTCGGGCGCAGCAGCGCGATGCCGGTCGACATGAACCAGAACAGCAGGCCATAGGCCCAGACCACCACCGGCAGGATCCAGCCGGCTTCACCCCAGCCATCGCTGAACGCGAACTGGGTCTGCACGGCGGCAGGTATGCCGAGCGATACAAGGCTGGGGATGGTGGCGTCGGCTACGCGGTCCTCGATACTGACCGGGACCCATTCTCCGTTCACGCCGGGTTCTTTTTTCATGCGGTGTTACTGTCTTTGCGTCTGCGTTGAACGATATGCCTGACGGCCCAGATAGCTGCCCCGGTGGCGATGCACAGCACCAGCAGGGCACCGGGCACGGTCAGCCATAGCACCAGCCATCGTACCAGTGCCGACAAGGCCACGCCCACCGTCACGACCGCTGCCCACAACAAGGGCTGGCGCCAGCTCCACAGGTTGACGATGGCCAGCAGCAGCATCGCGACCAGCCAGCCACCTGATACCTGCATCTGGTTGACCACCAGTACCCAGTACAGGCCGGCGATCATCACGATAACCAGCGGGATGGCGACCAGCGGATGTGAGGGCCATTGCCATTCCCGATTGACCGGCACCGATGAAATCGGCTTGGGCAGCGGCGGTTCGAACAAGCGACTGTCGCTGCGCCAGCGGCGCTGGTTGCTGCGCGCAATGCGCGCCTGCACCAGCTGGATGACCAGAGTGGGCCCGCCCAGCAGCATCACGAAGTCCGGCCAGCTGCTGGCCAGTTCGCTGAACCAGCCGAGCGCGGCGAGCGCCGCCAGACCGAATGGCCAGCGCAGACGGCGCAGCCACCGGCGACGCGGAACGTCCGGTTGATCATGCCAAGCCATGTCGATGCCGCGCTGCTGCTTCATCTTTGCCTCGGGAATGGGCGCATGCCAGATGCGCTTCCACGCCGGCAGGGGTGAAACGCTGTCGGGATGTTGCACTGCCGGGAATGCTGCTTATTTTAGCAGCAAGACCTGTGTTCACTCCCTGTAAATCGCGCAAGCAGGCGCACCCCAGCCCATGCAAATGACAAAGCTCGGCTTTAAATGACAATTTTTGTCGCGAGTGACCTGATCGTGAAACCAGACGAACATTAATTCGAAAATCGAATTCATGCCCCAGTCGAGACCAGGCCGGCTATCGACGGTCATCAGCGATTGCAGTTCAGGAAAACGCTAGTAGAGATTCATGACGAACGATTGCCGAAAGCCTACAACGCTATTGCTTACGACAGTACGCATTTCGAACAAGTGACAGGCATGCCTTGCGTTTGGCATAGGGCTTGCCATGACGGGGCTATCCACCGTCACGGTGGAGTGAATTGATACATCCACCGGGAGTCCCCATGAAAATCAAACGCATGCTGTCACATCGCAGACCGGGCCAGGTCCGCGCCCGTACTCACCTGTCCGGTTTTACGCTGATTGAAATCATGATCGTGATCGCAATCATCGGCATCCTTGCCGCCGTCGGCTTGCCGGCCTATCAGGACTACACCGCACGAGCGCGTGTCACCGAAGGCCCCAGCCTGGCGTCACCAGCATTCACCGCGCTGGGCATCGCCTGCAGCGACGGTACGCTGACCGAGCGCGCGGCGAACCTGAACCATGATGACCTGGGCCTGCCGGCTGCGAACACCATTACCGGACGCGGCGTCACTTCTGTTACTGCTGCAGGTATCAGTGCGACGACGGCGCGCGTAACCATTGCCTACAACAACTCTATCCCCGGCGTGAACACGGGCGAAGCGATCGTCTATACCGGCACCTGCGCTGCCGGTACCGGCATGACCTGGGCTATCGACCCTGCGCTGTCGACACTGGCGCCACGCCTGCGTCCGAGGACCTGATCCCGGCGTACGGCTCAGTTGCGAAACCTGCCTGCCACCCATCCACTGGCGGCGGGCATGAAAAAGGGAGCCTTGCGGCTCCCTTTTTCATGGTGAGGCTGATGCGTTCAGGACTTACAGCATGGCCTTCAGCAGGCGGCCCATCTCGGACGGATTGCGCGTGACCTTGATACCGCAGGCATCCATGATCTCGAGCTTGGCGTCCGCGGTATCGGCACCGCCGGAGATCAGCGCGCCAGCATGGCCCATGCGCTTGCCGGGAGGTGCGGTGACGCCGGCGATGAAGCCAACCACCGGCTTCTTCATGTTGTCCTTGATCCAGTACGATGCGTTCGCTTCGTCCGGGCCGCCGATCTCGCCGATCATGATCACGGCATCGGTGTCCGGATCGTCGTTGAAGGCCTTCATGACGTCGATGTGCTTCAGGCCGTTGATCGGGTCACCACCAATACCGACTGCCGATGACTGGCCGAGGCCGAGTGCGGTCAGCTGGCCGACGGCTTCATAGGTCAGCGTGCCCGAACGCGACACGACGCCGATGCGGCCTTTCTTGTGGATGTGGCCCGGCATGATGCCGATCTTGATTTCATCCGGCGTGATCAGGCCCGGGCAGTTCGGACCCAGCAGCAGGGTCTTGCTGCCGGCCTTCTTCATCTTGTCCTTCAGCGCGAGCATGTCGCGCACCGGGATGCCTTCGGTGATGCAGATCGCCAGATCGAGTTCGGCCTCGACCGCTTCCCAGATCGCTGCCGCAGCGCCAGCCGGCGGTACATAGATGACGGATACGTTGGCGCCGGTGGCCTGCTTGGCTTCACGGACGTTTGCGTAGATCGGGATGCCTTCGAAATCTTCGCCAGCTTTTTTCGGGTTCACGCCGGCGACGAAGCAGTTCTTGCCGTTCGCGTAGTCGCGGCACATGCGGGTGTGGAACTGGCCGGTCTTGCCGGTGATGCCCTGCGTGATGACTTTGGTGTCTTTGTTAATCAGGATGGACATGTGTTTTCTTCCTGGTGAGTGTATGCGGTTCGCTGTTGAGTGGTTGCGGGCTATGCGGCTTAGTTGCCGTTGGCCGCAGCGACCACTTTCTGCGCCGCTTCTTCCATGGTGTCGGCCGAGATGATGGGCAGGCCCGAGTCGGCCAGCATCTTCTTGCCGATGTCCTCGTTGGTGCCCTTCATGCGCACCACCAGCGGCACGCCCAGCTTCACGGCGCGCGATGCCGTGATGACGCCTTCGGCGATCACGTCGCAGCGCATGATGCCGCCGAAGATGTTGACCAGAATGGCTTTCAGGCCCGGGTTCTTCAGCATGATCTTGAAGGCTTCGGTCACTTTCTCTGCGGTGGCGCCACCGCCGACGTCAAGGAAGTTGGCCGGTTCGCCATTGAACAGCTTGATGGTGTCCATGGTCGCCATCGCGAGGCCGGCACCGTTCACCAGGCAGCCGATGTTGCCGTCGAGGGAGATGTAGGCGAGGTCGAACTTCGAAGCTTCGACTTCGGCCGGATCTTCTTCGTCGAGGTCACGGTAAGCCACGATCTCGGGCTGGCGGAACAGCGCGTTGGAGTCGAAGTTGAACTTGGCGTCGAGCGCGATGACCTTGCCGTCGCCGGTCAGGATCAGCGGGTTGATCTCGGCCAGCGAGGCATCCGTCTCCCAGTACGCCTGATACAGACCCTGCAGTTGCTTGCGGGCGTCGGCGATGGAGCCAGCCGGGACGCCGATCTTGGCGGCGATGTCATCGGCTTCGGCATCTTTGAGGCCGGTGGACGGATCGATCTCGACCTTGTGGATTTTTTCCGGGTGCGTTGCGGCGACTTCTTCGATGTCCATGCCGCCTTCGCTCGAGGCCATCAGCACGACGCGTTGCGAGACGCGGTCGGTGACCATCGATACGTACAGTTCCTTCTTGATGTCCGCGCCTTCTTCGATCAGCAGGCGACGAACTTTCTGGCCTTCCGGACCGGTCTGGTGCGTGACCAGTTGCATGCCCATGATCTGGTTCGCGTATTCCTTCACTTGCTCGAGCGACTTGGCGACTTTCACGCCACCGCCCTTGCCACGGCCACCTGCATGAATCTGTGCCTTGACGACCCAGACCGGACCGCCGAGCTGTTCGGCAGCCTTGACGGCTTCGTCAACGCTCATGCACGGAATGCCGCGCGGAACGGTAACGCCGTACTTCCTCAGGATTTCTTTTCCCTGGTACTCATGGATTTTCATGCAAACTTCCCCCTCAAGGCGCGTGTTGTATGTGCAGGTTGATCAGGACTGGGTCACGGGCTTGACGACCCAGCGTGGATAATATTTGGCGACAGCCGGACCATCGCGGCGCAGCGAATGGCAACGGTCGAGCTGGAAAGGCGGATGGGCGCCGGTGTCATCAACGACACCGTCGCGGGTCGGCAGCACATCGCCGGCAAAAGCCTGGATGGTGGCGGTCGGCAGTACGCCGGCCAGCTCGGTCAGGTGGGTGCAGCCTTCGACGCCGGCCAGTCTTTCCTTGACGGCCAGGCGGAAGCCCTTCATCAGGTTCAGTCCGATCAGCTTCTTGTATGCAGGGCCAATGGCTTCGCAATAGCCCCGGTACGGCACGGCGTCCGACACGGCGATGGCGTCGATGATGTTGAACTGGGTGTCGACCGTGATGCGCAGCCACAGGTCATGGATGGGTTCGCCGGCGGCGCGCGGGCCGGAAGCGATCTCGACCAGGCGGTCTTTCACGTCGGTGATGCGGGCGTCGATATCCCACAAGCCATCATCGCGCTCGAACGCCTGTGCGACGATGCTGCGTGTATGCCGCGGCGCACGAGAGGTTGTCGGGGATGGCAAGGGCATTAGGCGATGGGCGCGGACGACCGGAATCGGTATGCGCTCAATAGTTGTGCAGCCTGTCGCAGTTTCTACGACTGGTGCCGCTCCTGCGGCGCTGCAAAGCTGACGGAGTTTAACACGCCTCTTTGGCGCGCCGCATCACGGCTTTGATCGCTTCGTGCGAAAACCCGCGCTGTTGCAGAAATCGCATCTGTTTGGCCGCTTCGGCCGCATCGGCCGCCGGTGCGTGGAATTTTTTTTGCCACACCAGCCAGGCCCGCTCGCTCTCGCCGGCCGTCAGGTCTTCGCGCAGGCCGGCCACCGCCGCGTCGCCCACCCCATGCCTCTGCAGCTCGGCCAGGATGCGCGAGCTGCCAAAACGCGCCGCACGGCGATTCACCAGTGATTCAGCGAATCGCTCATCGGACAAGAAGTTATTCGCCTTCAGCCAGTCGAGCACGGCTTCCACATCGTCGCCCTCTTCCGCATGGCGCCCCAGTTTCTGCGCCAGTTCCTGGCGGCTGTGCTCGCGCGCGGACAGGTAACGCAGTGCGCGGGCTTTCAGGCTGGGCTTCTGGGCAGGCATGATGTCAGGGGCGGGAGAAAGGCGGCAGGCAGGGCCAACCTCCCCACCCACCGCCATGGCAACACCGTGATGCGCTTGCAGGCTTATTCTTCAGCGGCAGCTGCGGCCGAGGCCTTGGACTTCTTGGCCGGGGCAGCATCGGCCGCCGGGGCCGCAGCACTTGCCGGCAGCGGCGGCAGTTGCGGCACGCCGAGGTGGGCGCGGACCTTGTTTTCGATCTCGTAAGCCAGTTCCGGACGCTCTTTCAGGAAGATGCGCGCATTGTCCTTGCCCTGGCCGACACGCTCGCCGTTGTAGCTGTACCAGGCGCCCGACTTCTCGACGATCTTGGCTTCGACGCCGAGGTCGAGGATTTCGCCTTCGCGCGAGGTGCCTTCTCCGTACAGGATGTCGAAGTGCGCTTCCTTGAATGGCGGCGCGACCTTGTTCTTGACGACCTTCACGCGGGTCTCGTTGCCGATCACCTCGTCACCGGACTTGATCGAGCCGGTGCGGCGGATATCCATACGCACCGACGCGTAGAACTTCAGCGCATTGCCGCCGGTCGTGGTTTCGGGGTTGCCGAACATGACACCGATCTTCATGCGGATCTGGTTAATGAAGATCACCATCGTATTGGTGCGGCTGATCGAGCCGGTCAGCTTGCGCAGTGCCTGCGACATCAGGCGCGCCTGCAGGCCGGGCAGCGAATCGCCCATGTCGCCTTCGATTTCGGCGCGCGGCGTCAGCGCAGCGACCGAGTCGATGACCAGCAGGTCGACGGCGCCCGAGCGCACCAGCGCATCGGTGATTTCCAGCGCCTGTTCACCGGTATCCGGCTGCGAGATCAGCAGGTCTTCCAGGTTCACGCCCAGCTTTTGGGCATAGACGGTATCGAGCGCGTGTTCGGCGTCGATGAAGGCGCAAGTGCCGCCCATCTTCTGCATTTCGGCGATGACTTGCAGGGTCATCGTGGTCTTGCCCGAGGATTCCGGGCCATAGATTTCGATCACGCGGCCACGCGGCAGGCCGCCGACGCCCAGCGCCACGTCCAGACCCAGCGAACCGGTCGATACCACCTGCACTTCCTCGGCAACGGCGCCATCCATGCGCATCACCGAGCCCTTGCCGAACTGCTTTTCGATCTGCGCCAGTGCGGCGCTCAGGGCCTTGGCCTTCTCGGAATTCGCGACTTTCTTGTCGTCCATGCGGGTCTCTCGTAGCTGGGAAGTGAATTGAAACAGTACTGTATAAAAATCCAGTAAAACCTGCAAGCGTATTTTACCCGGCAGGCGCGCCGACGGCGCGCGGCGGCTCGGCTTGCCATTCCGGCAAATTCGCGCAAAAGCCCTGAAAATGCTGGTAGTTGCTGGCAGGATGCAAACCCAATAGACTGCGGGTATCGGTCGGGGGAGGCCTTTTCGCGCAGCGGCGCGGACGAGCCGGCCCCGGTCGCCGGGAGTTTCCAAACAATTACTAACCGGCCACCATCGGCCGCCCCGGCGCAACAATCACGCAACGCCCCGACGAATCAACCTGAAGCTGCTTCCCGAATGCGTATCCTGCTCGCCGAAGATGACAGTGTGCTGGCCGACGGCCTGACCCGTTCGCTGCGCCAGTCCGGCTATGTGACCGACTGTGTCAATAATGGCCAGGCGGCCGACAGCGCCTTGTCGACGCAGGACTTCGACCTGCTGATCCTCGACCTCGACTTGCCCCGCATGCCCGGGTTGGAAGTGCTGCGCCGGTTGCGCGCGCGTGACTCGCGAGTGCCCGTGCTGATCCTTACTGCGAACGATTCGGTCGAGCAGCGCGTCAAGGGCCTGGACCTGGGCGCCGACGATTACATGGCCAAGCCCTTTGCGCTGTCCGAGCTCGAAGCGCGCGTGCGCGCGCTGACGCGGCGTGGCGCCGGTGGCGGCCCGACCTTCATTCGCCATGGCCCGCTGTCGTTCGACCAGGTGGGCCGCATTGCCTACCTGAACGACCACATGATCGACCTGTCCGCGCGCGAGCTCGGCCTGCTGGAAGTGCTGCTCAAGCGCAGCGGCCGGCTGGTATCGAAGGAGCAGCTGGTGGACCACCTGTGCGAATGGGGCGAAGAGGTCAGCAACAATGCGATCGAAGTCTATGTGCACCGGCTGCGCAAGAAGATAGAGAGTAGCGGCGTGCGGATCGCGACCGTGCGCGGCCTCGGCTATTGCCTCGAAAAATTCTCCGCCACCGCCCCAGCCGCTGACGCCGGCGCCGCCTGAGGCCTGTCGTGGACGTCGACAGCGGCAGCCGCTCGCCTTCATCAACCGCTTCCACCGCGGCATCTTCGGCGGCATCCATAGCAGCGTCCGCACAAGCCCCAGCGCCCGACAGTTCACAGTCGATGACAGGCAGCAGCAAGGTGCTGGGCATACAGCGCTCGCTGTTTGGCGAGATCCTCGACTGGATGCTGATGCCGCTGCTGCTGCTGTGGCCGCTGTCGATCGGCGTCACCTACCTGATCGCGATTTCCATCGCCAACGAACCCTTCGACCGTGCACTGGAAGACCGCGTGACCGTGCTCGCGCAGCAGGTCAAGGAAGTCAACGGCGAGGTCAGCGTGCACCTGCCCTACTCGGCGCGCGACATCCTGCGCGCCGACGATGTCGACAATGTCTATTTCCAGGTCAGCGGCCCGCACCGCGAGCTGGTGGCCGGCGACAGCGACATTCCGCTGCCGGAAGAAGAAGAGAAGCCGGTCGCCTGGTCGGTGATGCTGCGCGACGGCGCCATGCGCAATGCCGAAGTGCGTATCGCCTATACCTATGTGAACCTGCAGGCGACGCGCACCAGCGGGCTGAGCCCGGACGAAACCCGCTATGCGCTGGTGCAGGTGGCCGAGACGCTGGAAAAGCGGCGCGAGCTGGCGAACCAGATCATCAAGGGCGTGATCCTGCCCGAATTCATCATCCTGCCGATTGCGATCACGCTGCTGTGGTTTGCGCTGTCACGCGGGCTGTCGCCGCTGACGACGCTGCAGGAAAGCATACGCTCGCGCCGTCCCGACGACCTGTCGGCGATCGACTCGCGCGCGGTGCCGGAAGAGATCTCGCCGCTGGTCAGCTCGCTGAATGACATGCTGGGACGCCTGTCGCAGAGTATCGCTTCGCAAAAGCGCTTCATTGCCGATGCCGCGCACCAGATGAAGACACCGCTGGCCGGCATGCGCATGCAATCGGAGCTGGCGATGCGACAGGACAGCCGCGAAGAGATCCAGCGTTCGCTTGAGCAACTGGCCAAGAGCTCGACCTCGGCCACGCGTCTGGTGAACCAGTTGCTGGCACTGGCGCGCGCAGAGAACGATGCGCCGCAGGCCACGCCGCCGCAGCGGCTGGAACTGGCGACGCTGGCGCGCTCGGTGGTGCCGGACTGGTTCGCGGCCGCGCAGGCAAGGCAGATCGACCTTGGTTTCGAGAGTGACGACCATGAACTGACGACGGTGCGCGGCAATGCGACCATGCTGCGCGAGATGCTGTCGAACCTGATCGACAATGCGCTGCGCTACACCCAAAGCGGCGGCAGCGTCACGGTGCGCGTGCGCGCCGACGACGACCGCAAGCTGGCCATCCTCGAGGTCGAGGACAACGGGCCGGGCATCGCGCCCTCGGAGCGCGCGCAGGTGTTCGAGCGCTTCTACCGCATCCTCGGCAGCGAGGTCGAGGGCAGCGGCCTGGGGCTGGCCATCGTGCGCGAGATCGCGCAGCGGCATGGCGCCGACGTCGACATCTTCAACAACCCGCGCGCCACCGATCCGCGCTACCCGGGCAGCCTGTTCCGTATCAGCCTGCCGCTGGCACAAGACGAGGACGCCTGATGACGCCGGACACCATGGATACCCGTGGCCACAAGACGGCCGCGCACGAAACCGACAGCGCCGGGCGGCGCTACTGGCAACGCGTGCGCGTGCTGACCGGGGTGCTGCTGCTCATCTGGGCGCTGGCAAGCTTCGGCTTTGTGTTCTATGCGCGCGAACTGTCGGACGTGAAGCTGCTGGGCACACCGCTGCCGTTCTACATGGCGGCGCAGGGAACGATGGTGATTTATCTCGCGATCATCGGTGCCTATGCGTATGCGATGAAGAAGCTCGATGCGCTGTCGGGAAAGACGCGGAGTGACGACGATGGCGAATGACACCTTTCCGCGCCAGCTGACCCGTTACTTCGGCCTCTACTCGCTGGGCTTCGGCGCGCTGCTGGTCACGCTGGCGATCCTCGAGCATGAAGGCTTCCCGCGCTTCTGGCTGGGTTACCTGTTCCTGTTCGCGACCATCGTCGTGTATGCGTTCATTGGCGTGTTCAGCCGCACGTCCGACATCACCGAGTACTACGTCGCGGGACGGCGCGTGCCGGCGCTGTTCAATGGCATGGCCACGGCCGCCGACTGGATCTCGACGGCCAGCTTCATCGGCCTGGCCGGCGGCCTTTACCTGCAGGGCTTCGACGGTCTGGCCTACATCATGGGCTGGACCGGCGGCTATTGCCTGGTGGCGCTGCTGATTGCGCCCTACCTGCGCAAGTTCGCGCAATACACGGTGCCGGACTTCCTTGCCGGCCGCTATGCCGGCCCTTATGGCGACCTGGTGCGGCTGCTGGCCGTGGTCGCGACACTGATCATCTCGTTCACCTATGTGGTCGCGCAAATTTATGGCGTGGGCCTGATTACATCGCGCTTCACCGGCATCGATTTCTCGGTCGGCATCTTCCTCGGCCTCGCCAGTATCCTGGTCTGCTCTTTCCTCGGCGGCATGCGCGCCATTACCTGGACCCAAATCGCGCAGTACATCATCATCATCGTCGCGTTCATGATTCCGGTGTCCTGGCTGTCGATCAAGCAGACCGGCTCGCCTGTGCCGCAGCTGGCCTACGGCTCGGCCGTCGAGAAGCTGACGCGACAGGAAGCGGCGCTGGCCGCGCATGAGAGCGAGCAGCAGGTGCGCGACCTGTACCTGCGCCGCGCGGCGACGCTGCAGCACAAGATCGATACCTTGCCGCGCTCATGGGATGCGGGCCGCGAGGAAGCACGGCACCGCCTGCAGGACCTGCAGACCAGCAATTCCTCGCTGATCGACATCAAGGCAGCCAACCGCGCGCTGGCCGATTACCCGAAGAGCCCGGAAGAAGCGCGCCGCGTCTGGCAGCGCCAGCGCGAGTACGACCTCGAGCGCGCGCAACCGGCGCAGCCGCATACGCAGCCCTTCCCCGGCGAGGACAAGGCCAGCTCCGATATCAAGCGCAACAACTTCCTGGCGCTGGTGTTCTGCCTGATGCTGGGCTCGGCTGCATTGCCGCACATCCTGGTGCGCTCCTACACCACGCGCTCGGTGCCGCAGGCACGCATGTCGGTGTTCTGGGCGCTGTTTTTCATCATGCTGTTGTACACGGCGCTGCCGGCACTGGCGGTGATGGTGAAGTACGAGATCTACACGACGCTGGTCGGCGCCGACTTCGGCCACTTGCCCTCCTGGGTCAGCTACTGGGCCAACATCGACCGTGCAAAACCGATGATCAGCATCACGGACATCAATGCCGATGGGCTGGTGCAGCTGGCCGAGATCGTCATCGACGGCGACATGATCGTGCTGGCCACGCCGGAGATCGCCGGCCTGCCGTATGTGATTTCGGCGCTGATCGCCGCCGGCGCGCTGGCCGCGGCGCTGTCGACCGCCGACGGGCTGCTGCTGACGATTTCGAGCGCGCTGTCGCATGACACCTATTTCAAGATGATGAACCCGTTCGCGTCCAGCCAGCGGCAGGTGACGATTTCAAAATTGTTACTACTGGTGGTCGCGCTGCTGGCGGCGTACACCGCCTCCTTCCGTTCGGGCGACATCCTGTCGATGGTCAGCGCCGCCTTCTCGCTGGCCGCATCGACCTTGTTCCCTGCACTGGTTTTGGGCATTTTCTGGAAACGCGCGAACCAACAGGGCGCAATCGCCGGCATGCTGACCGGCTTCTTCGTCTGCCTCATCTATTTGGTGCAAACCAGCGCGGCGCTCGGCGGTAGCGCGGCGAACCAGTGGTTCCACATCGCGCCGGTATCGGCCGGCGTGTTCGGCGTGCCCGCCGGATTCATCGCGATGATCGTCGTGACTTTGCTTACGCCTGCGCCAGACCCCGAGATCGGCGCGCTGGTTGACGACTTGCGCCAGCCCTGACGCAGCCTGCTCCGGGCCTGCTTGGGGCCTGATCTCGGCCAAATCTCGGCCTGAACAGGGACTGAGCGCGGGCCGACCCCATGCCGGCCGCGCACCGGCACCGCCCCGCGCGGGGCCGATCATGCGCCCGCCCGTACCGGACAACGCCCCCATTGTGCGCTGGCACATTTCTTGATTGTTGCTATCCCTACCAAGATGAACAAAAGAAGGGTGCAGCAAGCATGGCCGGCTTTTTCAACGAGATGTATGCGGACGCCAGCGGGCAGGTCCGCCCGCACTACCGGGAATTCGAAAGCTGGCTGGCCGGGCAGCCGCCGGATATCGTCGAGCGCAAGCGGGTCGAGGCCGACCTCGTGTTCCGGCGCGTCGGCATCACCTTCGCCGTCTATGGCAGCGATGCCGGCACCGAGCGCCTGATCCCGTTCGACATCATCCCGCGCATCATCCCGGCGGCCGAATGGGCGCAGCTGCAGAAGGGCCTGAAGCAGCGTGTGCAGGCACTGAACCTGTTCATCCACGATATCTATCATGCGCAGCACATCCTGAAGGCGGGCATCATCCCGCCCGAGCAGGTGTTCAACAATGCGCAATACCGGCCGGAGATGCAGAACATCTCGGTGGACTCCGACATTTATGCGCACATCGCCGGCGTCGACATCGTGCGTGCCGGCGAGGGCGAGTTCTACGTCCTCGAAGACAACCTGCGCGTGCCCTCCGGCGTGTCCTACATGCTGGAAGACCGCAAGATGATGATGCGGCTGTTCCCCGAACTGTTCGCCCGTCACAAGGTCGCGCCGGTCGCGCACTACCCCGACCTGTTGCTCGACATGCTGCGCTCGGTCGCGCCCGATGGCGTGGATGACCCGACCGTGGTCGTCATGACCCCCGGCATGTATAACTCGGCTTACTTCGAACATGCCTTCCTCGCGCAGCAAATGGGCGTGGAACTGGTCGAGGGCAAGGACCTGTTCGTCGATGAAGGCTATGTGTACATGCGCACCACGCGCGGCCCGCAACGGGTCGACGTGATTTACCGCCGTATCGACGACGATTTCCTCGACCCGCTGGTGTTCCGCCCCGATTCCTCGCTCGGCGTGCCGGGCCTGCTGTCGGCCTATCACGGCGGTCGCGTCACGCTGGCCAACGCGGTCGGCACCGGCGTGGCGGACGACAAGTCCATCTATCCGTATGTACCGGACATGATCCGCTTCTACTTGTCCGAAGAGCCGATCCTGAACAATGTGCCGACCTACCAGTGCCGGAAGAAGGAAGACCTCGCGTACACGCTGGCCAACCTCGAGAAGCTGGTGGTGAAGGAAGTGCATGGCGCCGGCGGCTACGGGATGCTGGTCGGTCCGGCGTCGACCAGGGCCGAGGTCGAGGACTTCCGCCAGCGCGTGATCGCCAAGCCGGACGGCTACATCGCGCAGCCGACGCTGGCGCTGTCGGCCTGCCCGACCTATGTGGAGTCGGGCATCGCGCCGCGCCATATCGACCTGCGTCCCTTTGTCCTGTCGGGCAAGACGGTGAGCATGGTGCCGGGCGGCCTGACGCGCGTCGCACTGAAGGAAGGCTCGCTGGTCGTCAATTCGTCGCAAGGCGGCGGCACCAAGGACACCTGGGTGCTGGAGAAATAATGAACCAGCCATCGAATCAAGCGAGCGCCGGTCCGGCGGCCGCGCGATCAATGAATATCAAGGGGCGCAGCCCCGGCCGAAACCAACATACCGCTCGCGGTGTTTGCTGCGCGCTCGTGTCCACGGAGGTTTGACCATGTTAAGTCGCACTGCAGATCATTTGTACTGGATGGCCCGTTATACCGAGCGCGCAGAAAACACCGCGCGCATGCTGGACGTGAACATCCAGACCCAGTTGCTGCCGCAATCGGCGGAAGCGGCCGAACAGGGCTGGCGCGCGGTGCTGGGCATCTCCGAACTGCAGCCGGCCTTCGATGCGAAGTACGGACTGCTGACCCGCAAGGATGTGCTCGACTTCATGGTGCGCGATCCGGGCAACCCCTCGTCGATCGCTTCCTGCCTGACCAGCGCACGCGAAAACGCCCGCGCGGTGCGTGGCACGCTGACGACCGAGGTGTGGGAGACCCAGAACACCACCTGGCTCGACATGAACAATCTTCTGAAGGACGGTGTGCTTGAGCGTGACCCGAGCGAGTTCTTCGAATGGGTCAAGCACCGCTCGCACCTGTCGCGCGGCGTCACCATTGGCACCATGCTGAAGGACGAGGCATTCTATTTCATCCGCCTCGGCACCTTCCTCGAGCGCGCCGACAATACCGCGCGCCTGCTGGACGTGAAGTTCCATGGCGCCGACCGCGAGCTGCTGGCCGCCACCGAGATGGACTATTACCACTGGGCTGCCGTGCTGCGCTCGGTATCGGCCTTCGAGACTTACCGCAAGGCTTACCGCGACGTCATCACGCCCGAACGCGTAGCCGAGCTGCTGATCCTGCGCGGTGACATGCCACGCTCGCTGATGGCCTGCCTGGCCGAAGTGGTCGACAACCTTGAGCATGTGCGCAACGAAGTCTCGGGCGAAACCGAGCGCTTCGCCGGCCGCCTGCATGCGAACCTGCGCTTCAACAGCATCGATGACATCATGCAGCGCGGGCTGCACGATTACCTGACCGACTTCCTTGAGCAGGTCTATGAACTGGGCAATCTGGTCAGCCGCGACTTCCTGGTGCCGCTCGCCCCTGCGCCGACACCTGCACCGGTACTGCCACCGCTCAAGCGCGCTGCCTGAGGCGGGGATAGTGGCATCGATTAGAATTCCGTTTTTCGATCCGAGCTTCCGAACATGACCTATTGCGTTGCGATGCGCCTGAACGCGGGCCTCGTTTTCCTGTCCGACTCCCGCACCAATGCCGGGGTGGATCATATCGGCACCTTCCGCAAGATGTCCGTGTTCGAAAACCCGGGCGACCGCATGATGGTACTGATGACGGCAGGAAACCTGTCGATCTCGCAGAGTATCCGCCAGACCGTGGCCGAGTACCTGACGCCCGAAGGCACCAGCATCTGGACGGCATCGACGATGTATGAGGCCGCGCAGATTGTCGGCGACTCGATACGCGCGGTGCACAAGCGCGAAGCCAAGGCGCTGGAGCAATCGGGCATCGACTTCAATGTGAGCCTGATTTTTGGCGGGCAAATTCGCGGCGAGCGCTGCCGCCTGTTCCAGATGTACGCAGCCGGCAATTTCATCGAATCGCACGATGAAAACCCGTACTTCCAGATTGGCGAAGCCAAATATGGCAAGCCCATCATCGACCGCGTGATCTCTCCGGCGACACCGCTGGACGAAGGCGCGAAGTGCGCGCTGATCTCGATGGATTCGACGCTGAAATCGAATATCTCGGTCGGCTTCCCGCTGGACCTGCTGGTGTATGAATCGGATTCGCTGGCTGTGAACCGTTTCGTCACCATCGATGAAAAAAACCAGTACTTCCAGATGATCCGCAGTACCTGGGGAAAGCAACTGAAGTCAGTGTTCGAAGGCATTGCCGATCCGGTCTGGAACGCTGCAGGTGACACCACCAGCAATGTGCTGTCGTCGGCCGACAATGCAAACCAACCGGTGCGTGTCACACCACCGGCAGCGATTGCACGCAGCGAGCCGCGCGTCGCCTTGCAGACGCTTGCACAAGCGGACCTGCGGCGCGATCCGCAGTAAGCCGCCCCGCTTCCGCTTACCCATCGCTGGCTGCTGCTTCGCCTTCCCCCCTTCCCTTTTGGCTCAAGTCGTCATCGAACATGGTGTTCGATGACGTCATGACGAAGTCCCGCCTCGAGAGGCCACGCCAGTCCCAAGGCCAGCCTACAACTTCTACGCAACACTCGCGCAAAATCGCCTGACAACAGTCGACCTGCGTTTCTAGAATCCATCCCCCTGTCACGTCCTGTGAGGTGGATGATTCATGTATCTGTCGTCGTCACGCGCATGGCAACTGCTGGCGTACAGCTGCCTGGCGCTGGTGCTGTCATGTCCCCGGCAAAGCATCGCGCAGGTCAGCGATCCCGACTTGCAGATCCTGCGACAGGAACAGCGCGAACAAAGCCTGCGGCAGCAAGCCGAGCCGCAAGCCCATGTGCAAGCGGAGATCGCACAACCTTCTGCAGCCAAGCTGCCTGTCGATGAAAAGCCCTGCCAGACCCTGCAGCGAATCCGCCTGAAGGGTGACTTCGCCACGCGCTTTCTCTGGTCACTGAAGGCCGTTGATCGCAATGACGATCCTGCGCTCGGCCGCTGCCTCGGTGCGCAAGGCATCGCCATCGTCATGCAGCGCGTGCAGCAGGCCATACTGTCACGCGGCTATGTGACTACGCGCGTACTGGCCGAACCACAAGACTTGCGCGCTGGCGATCTGGTGTTGACCCTGATACCGGGACGTGTGCGCCGGCTCAGGCTGTCCGACGACAGCAACCCGCGCGCGCGCCTCGGCAATGCAATGCCCATCGATGAAGGCGACCTGCTGAACTTGCGCGCCCTCGAACAGGGACTGGAAAACCTGAAGCGCCTGCCGACGGCCGATGCCGACATGCAGATACAGGCATCCGAAGCCGCAGGCGCGCAACCCGGAGACAGCGATGTCATCGTGCGCTGGCAACAGCGATTGCCCTACCGGCTCAATCTGTCGGTCGACGACTCCGGTACCGAATCCACCGGCAGGTATCAGGGCGCCATCACCTTCTCGTACGACCACTGGTGGACGCTGAACGACCTGTTCTACCTCAGCTATAGCAACACTCTGGGCGGCAGCTTACCCGGCGCACGTGGCAGCCGCTCGGGCACCCTGCACTACTCGCTACCTTATCGTGACTGGCTACTGGGTTTCACGGCCAGCGAATTTCGCTTCCATCAATCGGTGGCCGGCCTGAATGGATCAATACGTTACAGCGGCGAAGGCACGACGCAAGACCTCGCGCTGACGCGGCTACTGTACCGCGATGGCATGCGCAAGACCCAAGCTACGCTCCGTGCCTGGCTGCGCGAATCAAGCAACTTCATCGACGATGCCGAACTGACTGGTCAGCATCGGCGCACCGCAGGCTGGGAAGCCTCGTTGTCGCACCGTGAACGCATCGCCGACGGGAGCGTCGATGCGAGCTTCGCATGGCGGCGTGGCACTGGCGCCTTTGGCGCGCTGCGCGCCCCCGAAGAGGCCTTCGGTGAAGGCAGCTCCCGACTGGAAGTGGCGCGGACCGATGCCTTGCTGTCGCTGCCTTTCAGCGCCGCACAACAGAGCTGGCGCTACATCCTCGGCTGGCGCGCGCAATGGAACCGCACACCGCTGACGCCGCAAGACCGCTTCGCCATCGGCAATCGCTATACCGTGCGTGGCTTCGATGGCGAATCGCTGCTCAGCGGTGATCGCGGCTGGCTGCTACGGCAAGACCTGGGCTGGTCGGTGGGTGCAATCCGCAGCGAACTCTATTTCGGCATTGATGTCGGCGAGGTCGGCGGTCAATCGACCGTCGCTTTGTCGGGTACGCGGCTGGCCGGCAGCGTGCTCGGCGCGCGTGGCGCGCTGGGCACGGTCAACTGGGATGTGTTCATCGGCCGCCCCCTGCACAAGCCCGAAGGATTCCGTACCGCCGGCACCACAGCCGGCTTCCTGTTCAGCCTGTCACTGTAGGGGAGATCGTCATGCACGCGCATCTGTCTTCGCCAGCTTCGTTGCCACCACACTGTATACCGCTGCCCACCCTGTCTCTGATGCCTGCCCTTATCGCCGGCCTGTTCGCTGCCGACGCCGTCCATGCTCAGCTGCTGCCGAACATGGCCGCCCCTCCCGACCAGCGTCCGGTGCTGCTGCGCGCGACCAATGGCACGCCGCAGATCGACATCACACGCCCCAGCGCCGCAGGGGTGTCGGTTAATCAGTTCCTTCAGTTCGATATCGACCAGCAGGGCGCGGTGGTCAACAACGGTCGCAAGGCATCACAGACGGCGATCGCCGGCTGGGTCGCGCCCAATCCGGCGCTGATCAGTGGAGAAGCGCGGGTGATCGTCAATGAAGTGCGAAGCAATCATCCCAGCCTGTTGAATGGCTACGTCGAGATTGCCGGCGGCAAGGCGGATTTCATCATCGCCAACCCTTCCGGCATCAGTTGCAATGGTTGCGGCTTCATCCATGCGTCGCGCGTGGAGCTGGCCACCGCAAAGCCCAATATTGAAGATGGCAAGCTCACGGGCTATGCGATGGGCAACGGCATGCTGGAAATTGCCGGTGGCGGGCTGGATGCATCACGCGTCGATGCACTGTCCTTGCTGATGCAGGCAGCGCGGGTGAATGCGGGCATCTGGGCTAAAGATCTGAAGCTCGAACTCAAGGCACCGCCGGCGATGCCGGATGCGCTTGCCGCGCCATCCTTTGCGCTGGATGTGGCCACGATCGGCGGCATGTATGCCAACCGCATCTGGCTGGTCGGCAGTGCACACGGACTGGGGGTGCGTAATGCCGGCAACTGGTCGGCCAGCGACACGCTGGTCGTGAGTATCGACGGCAAACTGGAAAACAGCGCCGGCATGGACGCGCGCGACGTAAAGATACAGGCCACGACCCTGGACAATGTCGCGCAAGGCAAGATCCTGGGCGAGCACGTGGCACTGCAGGCCGACCGCATCGCCAATGCCGGGCATCCCGATGCCAGCCCGGTGATAGCCGCCGCAGCCGACATCGACATCGGCGCACGCGTGTTGGAGAACACCGACAATGCCACGATCTTTTCCGGCAACGATATGCGCATCGGCCGCCAGCTCGATGGTAATGGCCATGCGACCGGCAAGGCAGAAAGCATACTGAACCGCTTCGCCACCATCGAGGCGCTGGGCAAGCTGAGCATCCACACCCATCAGCTACAAAACCTGAACGCCGGCGTCGACCTGGAAGAAGTGCAGGTAGGGCAGACCGTGCCCATGGCCTACCTGCAGCCAAACGGCAGCGCACAGAAATACACGATGGACCATTTCTACTGGACGTCGTGGAGCCGCGCCGGCCAATACAAGTGGGTCACGGACAAAACGAGTCTGCAGAACGGCATTCCCGGACAGACGCCGCTGCCGGATGTCGATGGCATCGATTGCACGGAGGAAGGCGGCACCGAGACATGCACGCCAACGCCGGGCAGCGCTTACCTGCGTGATGATCCGGCCTGGGCGTATTTCAAGCTGACGCCGCCTGACTTGCCGCCGCCCTTACCCGGCCCGGCGCCCAAGTTGCCCGATATTGCGAAGCCGCCGCCGTATGACCCTAACGCCAGTGACGCAGACAAACTCGCCTGGATTGACGCCAATGCGAAGTACGACGCCGCGATGGCCGAGTACCAGCTGAGCAAGGATCTGCACGACTCTCAGGTAAGTGCCTACGATAGCTGGACGGCCACCACCTCGCAGCGGCGCGAAGCATTGAACGATGCGATCAACACCTACAACGCAGGCTTTGGCAACGTCAACATTCGCAGCTGGACGCAATACGCCGTCGATCATTCTGAATTTGAAAGTCGCGTCGTCCGCAGCAAGCCCGGCCGCATCGTTGCCGGCAGCGACATGGTGCTGGCCGGCGATGAGCTGATCAATGACCGCAGCCAGATCATCGCCGGCGGCAATCTCGCAGGCGACTTGCAGAACCTTCGCAGCATCGACGCCGTAGGTACCTATCGCGTGCATGAAAGCGGCGCCAGCCAGTTCTCACGCTCCCACTATCGCGGATGGCTGCGCAACTACCACACGCGCGATTGGGGCCCGAAGCTCCCTTATGAACCTGCAGACCAGCTTGCGACCCAGCGCTTGCCCGTGACCGTGACTGCCGATGGGCAAGCGGGTATGCTGCCGGCCGCGGCCTTCGATGTGGCAGCCAGCCGCGTCGCTGCCGATGGCAGCAGCCTGTACAAACTGAACCTGACCTCCGGCCCACTGTTCGTCACCGACCCGCGCTTTACGCAATATCGGCAATGGCTGAACTCGGACGCGATGCTGGCGCAGCTGGCCTACGACCCGGAACGTCTGCAGAAGCGCATCGGCGACGGTTACATCGAGCAGCGCATGATTCGCGAACAGATTGCGCAGCTGACCGGGCGTCGCTTCCTGCCAGGCCAGGACAATGACGAAGCACAGTACGCAGCGCTGATGGCCAGCGGCGTGCACCAGGCAGCTGCATTGCAGCTGCAACCCGGCATCGCGCTGACGGCTGATCAGGTGGCGAAACTGACTTCAGATATCGTCTGGCTGGTCGAGCAAGACATCGCTGTGCCGGCACGCGACGGCCAGCCGGCACAAACGGTGCGTGTGCTGGTGCCACAGGTTTATTTGCTGCCTCGTGCCGGCGACCTTGATGGCAGCGGCACACTGATTTCCGGGCAGCGGGTGGCGCTGTCGGTTGCCGAGGCCATCGACAATGCGGGCACCATCAATGGCACTGACGGCTTGCAGCTGCAAGCGCGCACGATCAGCAACAGCGGCACCCTGAGCGGCGATAGTGCACTGCTCATTGCCACCGATGACATCAACATCCTCGGCGGAGAAGTCAGCACCCGGCATCAGCAACAGCTATGGGCCGGACGCGACATCCGGATCGCCAGCAGCACGCGCAACAGCACTCGCCAGAGCGAAACCTCGCGAGCCACCGGACAGGCCGCTCGCACCAACATCGACCGCGTGGCAAAGCTGCATGTAACCGACAGCGGAAACCTTCAGATGCTGGCCGGGCGTGATATCGCGATCGATGGCGCACAACTCGTGAATCACGGCAGCGGCAACATTGCCGCGATCGCTGGCCGCGACCTGACGCTGGGCACCATCGCCACCCGTTCGACCCTGACCGCAGCCGCCCGCGGATCCGCAAATACCCTGCGCGAAGCGCAAAACACCGAGGTCGGCACCACCGTACAAGCGAACGGCTCCATCCTCATGGCTGCCGGACAGGATTTGGCCACGCGCGCCGCCAGCATTGATTCGAAGCGCGCTGCCGTCACCCTGTCAGCAGAACGCGATATCGCCATCACCGCCGGCGAATCCAGCGCATCCTTCGGGCAAGGCACCGAGTTTCGCGACCATGGCTTGTTCAGCTCCGGCACCAGCACCCGGCGAACAGGCTTCCAGCAAAAGAATGCCGTGGCCAGCACGATCAGCGGCAATACTGTTGACATGCATGCGGGGCAGGACCTGAGCATCGCTGGCAGCGACGTGACGAGCGACCTGGCCACCCGCTTGCAGGCGGGACGCGATGTATCGATAACGGCCGCCACGGAATCCACCCTCAGCGAGTCCTTCAGCCGCGACACCCGTTCAGGCCTGTTCTCCGGCCCTGGCCTGTCGATAGGCATCGGCAGCCAGCGACAGCAAAACACCAGCGAGTTGCGCAGCACCCGCCAACGCGGCAGCCAGATCGGCACGCTGGCAGGCGATGTCAGCATTGACGCCGGCGACAGCTACCGCCAGCAGGCAAGTAAGGTCGTCGCACCGACAGGCTCGGTGGCCATCACCGCCACCAACGTCGACATCGTTGGCGGCACCGATACCTCCGATTCGAAGCAAGTGTCCTCATTCAGCCAGAGCGGCTTGTCAATCACCTTGTCGAACCCGGTGATCGATGCTGGCCGGTCGCTGGAGAATCTGAACAACGCGAGCAAGGTGACACGCAGCAGCCGGGCACAGGTACTGGCCGCTGCGGCGGCAGGACTGACCGTTGCCGATACAGCGAAACAAGTGGCCAAGGACCCGACGCATGCCGGCGGCGTGACGCTGGCCGTTACGATAGGCAGCAGCAAGTCCGAGTCGACCGCCACGGAGTACGCAACGCGCGTTGCGCCTTCGGTCGTGGCTGCAGGCGGCAACGTGGATATCCGAGCGCAAGGTCGGCCAGACTCGAAACTCGCGGTCACCGGCAGCCAGATCGGTGCAGCTGACACCGTCACGTTGAAATCCGACGGCGAACTGGTCCTTGAAGCACAGGCCAGCACCAATACCCAGGCGATGAGCAGCCATAGCAGCAGCGCAGGCGCGGGCCTGGCGGTCAGCATAGGCAAGGCGGGCACGGGTCTCGGGATCATCGCTAACGCCAGCAAAGCCAAGGGCAAGGCAACCGGTGACGACGGCACGTGGACGAACACGGAAATCACTGCGGGCCGCCGTGCGTCGCTGCGCAGCAAAAGTGATAGCCGGCTGAAAGGCGCAGTCGTCAAAGCGCCGACGATCGATGCGCACGTGGGCGGCAACTTGCTGATCGAGAGCCTGCAGGACAGCAGCCGATACGAGAGTCACCAGCAGTCCCTCAGTGGCAGCGTCACTATTCCATTGCCAGGCGGCGGCAGCCCGTCTGCGCAATTCAACGCGTCGAAGTCCGCCATCCACAGCAACTACCTGAGCACGAATGAGGCCAGCGGACTTCAAGCGGGCGATGGCGGCTTTCAGGTACAGGTGACAGGCCAGACCGAGCTGAAAGGGGCAGCCATTGCCAGCACCGATGCGGCCGTCAACGCCGGAGCCAATCAGTACTCATCCGCTGGGTTAGCGATGTCGGACCTGAATAACCGGGCCGATTACGACGCTGAGGCTTTCGGGGTCGGTATCGGCGTCGGGCGCAACCCGCAAGGCGAATATGCACCGAAAGGCAATAACGCCGGGCTGGGCAGCGATAGCGGCCATCAGCACAGCGTGACGACAGCGGGTATCAGCAGCATTGCCGGGAACCAGGGCGTACGTACCGGCGACGCATCATCAGGCTTGGCCAAGATTTTTGATGCCGAAAGAGTGGCGAAAGAGATCAATGCACAGGTGACGATCTCGCAGGAATTCAGCGGGCAGGCGTACAAGGCGGTCGACGATTACGTAAGTCAGAAGAGCAAAGAGCTGAATAGCGCACTAAGGGCGGCGAAAGAAGCCAAAGATGAGCAGGAACAGGAATCGATCAACGCGAGCTTGTCCCAGCTTCGTCGGGAAGAACAGGTGATGAACATTTTGATCGGCGCGGTCATCGGCTTGGGAACTAGCGCAGTGACCAAGGAAGGATTGTCAGAGGCCGCAGGAAAAATGCGCTACATGATGATTGACGAATCAAGGAAGTTCAAAGGTGTAACTGATGGCACCACAGTCCTATCCAACGAAAGTGGGCAGAGTGAAGGCGTGCGATCTGATGAGGTAAAGCTTGGAGGAACTCGAGTTGATTTGGACTATCTTTGCGGGAAGCTGAACGAGCGTTGCGTAATTCAGAAAAATTCAGACGGCACCCCGATATTAGATGCGAACGGAAAGACACAACTCGCGCTGGATGCAAATGGCATGGTCCAGTTTGACAGGGTTGCTGCCAACATGTCCCTTCCAGAATTTTTGAATACCAAAGAAGGAAAAAAAATGTTCGGCCCCACTGGCGGCATTCAAGGTTTCAAAGGGACGTTGTTTGGCATTCCTTATGAAGCAGGAAGTTGGCAAGACAAATTGATTGAATCGTTTTCAGGAACTCACGACCTGATAGGAGGAAGACTTTTAGGGTTGTACGATGAAAATGGAAATATCAAGCGTGGCATGACGGATAGCAGTAGAGATCTCCATGACAAGATATCGGCAGTTGCGATCATTCCTTCAAGTCCCTTTGCAGCATCAGTATTCCTTCCCCCATCGGTCTGGGAAGCAATCTCTGCACTTCTGAAATATGCAAGATGAAATCATTGCCAACCTATACCGCGATGCTCCTGATTTCAACAGCCCTTCTTGGTTGCTGCCCCAATGGATGTTTCATTGTGACGGGAGAAGCCTTTAGAAAAGCTGCAAATCCGACTCCCTATCTGGATCAATGGGTAAAGCCGGGCGCCACAAAGGAGCAACTACTACAAGCGTCTGCTGAATGTGGCGGCGTCGGCGAACGCCCCGGATTTTCTGAAGAAAAAATTGCGAAGGCCCGACAACCTGGCGATTCTTGGTTGGACGCTCACAGTCGCGTGCTCATTGATTACGAGCGCTGCTTGATTGGCAAAGGATTTAAATACACTGGCCCATGCTACAACAACGAAGTATCCCGCCGCTTGCCACGATGCGGGGCCCCGTGATTGCCTTGGGATCCGACTTTAAAGACGACCACCAATATTTTGGCAACAGCTGCGTCACCGGCATCGCAACTCCAAATTGGTATTCGCCAAGCCAGCGCCATACCAAGCATCACACGGGTCGTCGCGATTAGAGAAATGTCAATCATCGAAAGCAATTCCTGCATTACTTTCGGATGGCGGGCGCTGAAGAACGCCCCTCTATCACGTTGGGGAGAACCATCATGATGATTGCCAAATGGCAAATCGATGCCCGCTTCGGGCAGAAGCAAAAAGTCATCGAAAAATTGAAGGAATGGGAGCAGACCATCGCACCCAAGGTTGGCATTACTTCCGGGCGCATGCTGACCGGGTCGATCGGCGCGCTGGAGGCCACCGTGATCCATGAGTGGGAAGTGCCTGACCTGGCAGAGATCGACCGGGTGTGGGCAAAGCTGCCGACGATCCCGGAGCACATCCAGTGGAGCAAGGACCTTGAGCCATTTGTGGTGTCGGGCACCTCCCGCTGGGAAATCTTTCGGGTGCTTTAATGACCCTGCTACCTGCGCTGGTGAACGATCAGCGCAGGGTTGCATTTTTAATGTCGAAAATCGGAAGCAAATACCTGCTCAATCGACTCTGCGTCGAAGGCAGCATCTACCCAGGCGTCAAGAGCTGAATCCGTTGCGTTAGCCAGTTTTTTTTGAACCCAGTCCGGTAAATCGCCAAACCGATTTGCCAGCATTCGTGCCAGCGCACGAGCCTGCCCTTGCTGCATTCCTTGCTGCATTCCTTGCTGCATGCCCTGCTGAATTCCTTTCTCCATCCCCTCTTCCATGGCCAACCGCTCGATAGAAGTTACGTAGCGCATCGTCGCCTCCTCTTTCACGTTGATTACATTCTTCCGGAACCGTAAATCGTATTCCTTGGGAAGTCTCATCATCCAGTCAATCACCCGAAACAGCTCCGATAATCGCTGTCGGTCCAATCCCATCTGGAACAAGTCCCGCACCAGCCCCAGCTTCGCGTGCTCCCGCGCATCAGCATCGTGGCGTGTCGCGCGTGTCGCCAGATGGGCACGGGTGATGATCGCGAACGGATTTCGGCTATCGGCAAGCTTTGCATCACTGCCTGACCAATCCAGTAACTTGGCGACCGGAAAACGCAAACCCAGCCGGCAACCAAACACTTCATAGTCGAAAGAGGCCGGCCGCCAATTCAGGCTATCGTCGGCCAGCACCGCCAGGCTGGCCAGCGGCTGCCGGTAGCGTTCGTACAATCGGGAGTGATAAACGAACATGCGCTCGGCAAATGCGGATTGTTGTTGGGCCTGTATCTCCAGATGCACGACGACCCATTCGCGCTGACCACCGAGGCGGCTTACGCGCATGAGCTTGTCGACCACGCATTTGTCGGGTTCGCCGTCCAGTACGACAGAGCGCAATTCCTGCTCGAGGAATTCGACAGGCTGTGACCAGTCGATCTGCGCGTGCACGTCAGGAAAATAGAAAGCGAGAAAATCGGAAAAGCAACGCTCAATCGCTTCTTTCCACGGACTGTCGTAGTCGTCAGCCACAGTACCCCCTTCGATGGCCGCCACAACGGGCAGCACGACGACGGCAGCTTGAAGCAAGCGGGAAGGAGGGTCAGGAAGTTGGCCGCGGTACACGCGTGCCCGGCGCAACGGACGAGCGCATCGCGCGCAAGTGTTGCTGAAGTGATCCGTCGGTGGCTACACAGCCATCGACGCTTTATCGCAGGTGTGGCTAGCTGGACGCAGCGATGGATATCTCACCATCGCTGCTCAAGAGGAGAGGCGAATTACTCGACGATGGTCTGGTGCTCGTCGCCCTGACGCTCGCGGATCGAGCCAATGCGATAAACGGTCTCGCCCAGCGCTTTGAGTTCGGCTTCGGCCGCATCGGCATTGTCTTTCGAGACGATCACCGTCATGCCGATACCGCAGTTGAATACGCGGTGCATTTCTTCGTCGGCGACACCGCCATGCTGCTGCAGCCAGGTGAACAGCGGCGGCATGGTCCAGCTGTCGCGCTTGAGCACTGCGGTCAGGTTCGGTTGCAGCACGCGCGGGATGTTCTCGACCAGGCCACCACCGGTGATGTGCACCATGCCGTGCACAGGCATTTTTTCCATCAGCGCCAGCAGCGGCTTGACATAGATGCGGGTCGGGGCCAGCAGCACGTCGGCCAGCGGACGGCCGTGGAAGTCGGCGTTCAGGTCGGGCTTGGCGACTTCGAGGATCTTGCGCACCAGCGAGTAGCCATTCGAATGTACGCCCGACGAGGCGAGGCCCAGGATCACGTCACCCGGCTGGATCTTGCGGCCGTCGATGATCTTCGATTTTTCAACCGCGCCCACCGCAAAACCGGCCAGGTCATATTCACCGTCCGGATACATGCTCGGCATTTCGGCAGTCTCGCCACCGATCAGCGCGCAACCAGCCTGTTCGCAGCCGGCCGCGATGCCCTTGATGACATCGGTCGCAGCAGCGACGTCGAGGCGACCGCAGGCAAAGTAATCGAGGAAGAACAGCGGCTCGGCACCCTGCACCAGGATGTCGTTGACGCTCATCGCAACCAGATCGATGCCAACGGTGTCATGACGGTTCAGGTGGAAAGCCAGCTTCAGCTTGGTGCCAACGCCATCAGTGCCGGACACCAGCACCGGCTCCTTGTATTTCTTGCTGACCTCGAACAGCGCGCCAAAACCGCCGATTCCGGCCAGTACGCCTTCGCGCATGGTGCGCTTGGCAAAGGGCTTGATCGCTTCGACGAGGGCGTCACCGGCGTCGATATCGACACCTGCATCGCGATAGGAAAGGGAAACCGGGGAATTCGAGGACATGGCGGGATCTGGGCTAAACGGGAGAAACGGTAGAATGCAGCCTTGCCCCAATGACAAGGCGACGGGGCAGGTGTCAATTCCGTATTTTACCAAATCACCCTGCCCGGACTGCCCGACCATGAGCCTCGTCATCCCCCCCGAACACCGCCAGACCTGGCTGTGGATTGCCGTTGGCCTGTTATTTGTGGCGCTGCTGGTGCTGCTGGGTCCGGTCCTGACCCCGTTCGTGGCTGCGGCCATCATCGGTTATGTGCTCAATCCCGCGGTAGACAAAATGGCATCAGCCGGGCTGCCGCGCGCACTGGCCGTGCTGATTGCGATCGTTGGCGTGGGCCTGATCATCGCTGCCCTCACGCTGATCGTGGTGCCGATACTGGCCGATGAACTGCCGGTGCTGCGTACCCGCCTGCCTTCGTTGCTGGCCAAGATCGATGCGGCCATCGGCCCCTGGTTGCGCCAGATGGGCCTGGCCGGCCGGCTGGACCTGCCGGCGCTGCAAAAGGCACTGGCCGCCAAGCTGGCAGCCGGCGACGGCGCCGGCTCGGCTGTGCTCACCTGGCTGCGTGTCGGCGGCAGCGCACTGATCGGCTGGGTAGCCACGTTGTTCCTGGTACCCATCGTGCTGTTTTACCTGCTGGTCGACTGGCATCCGCTGTTCAGGCGCATTGGCGACTCGATCCCGCGCCGCTGGATCGCGCAGGTAACGGACATGGCACGCGAAGTCGATGCGCTGCTCGCGCAATACCTGCGTGGCCAGCTGCTGGTCATGCTATTGCTGGCCACCTATTACTCGATCGCGCTGACGGTGGCCGGTTTCGATGTCGCGCTGCCGGTCGGCATGCTGACCGGGCTGCTGGTATTCATTCCTTACATCGGCTTCGGGCTGGGCCTGACACTGGCGATCATCGCGGCTATCCTGCAGTTCGAGGGCTGGGACGGCCTGGTGGCCGTGGCCGTTATCTATGGCATTGGCCAGTTCATCGAAAGCTTTTACCTGACACCTCGGCTGGTCGGCGAGCGTATCGGCTTGCATCCGCTGACCGTCATCTTTGCGCTGCTCGCCTTCGGCCAGCTGTTCGGCTTCGTCGGCATACTGTTGGCGCTGCCTGCGTCAGCTATACTCTCGGTCGGTTTCGGCCACCTGCGCCGACATTATTTGAACAGCAGTTTTTACACACAAACATGAGGCAGTTGCTGCTCGACTGGGGCGCGGCCCGGCCGCAAACCCTGGACAGCTTCGTCATCGGCAGAAACCAGGAACTGGCCGCCCTTCTCCAACGCATCGCCCGCCGTGATGCCACTTCGCTGGACCAGCGTTTCCTGACCCTGTGGGGCGATGCCGGTTCGGGCAAGTCGCACCTGCTCGCCGCGCTGGCGGCGACGGGGCCGGCGCTGCTGCTCGATGCGAACTCTCCGGCTGCCAAGTTCCGCCACGCTGCCCAGATCGGCCTCTACCTGGTCGACGATTGCGACGAGTTCGACGAAGCACGCCAGCATGCGGCGTTCGCTCTGTATAACGAAGTCCGCGAACTGGGCGGTGTGCTGGTCGCCACGGCCAAGAAGCCGCCGACGCAACTGGAGATGCGCGAAGACTTGCGCACCCGCCTCGGCTGGGGACTGGTCTATCAGGTGCACGGGCTGACCGACGATGAAAAGATCGCAGCGCTGACGCAATCGGCGCAGGCGCGCGGCGTGGCGCTGTCGGCCGGCGTGCTACCCTACCTGTTGACCCACTTCCGGCGCGACATGCGCTCGCTGTCGGCGATGCTCGATGCGCTGGACCGCTACTCGCTGGAGACCCAGCGCCCGATCACGACCCATCTGCTGCGCGAACTGCTGCAGCATGAACGGTTCGACGACTCCGCAGAGTCCGGCGCCAACGGCACTGGCAATGGCACCGCTGCCCACTGACAAGAATACGAATGAATCTCGCGCTTTTCGATCTCGACCATACCCTGCTGCCGCTCGACTCCGACTATGAATGGGGCCAGTTCCTGTGCCGGCTGGGCGCGGTCGATACCGAAGCCTTCACAGCCCGCAACCTCGAGTTCTACAAGCAGTACCAGAACGGCACGCTGAACCCGGTCGAATACCTTGAATTCGCGCTCGGCACGCTGGCACGCTTCCCGGCGACGCAGCTGGCCGCATGGCACGAGCAATTCATGAATGAAGTGATCCACCCGGCGATGCGCAAGGAAGCGCGCGCGCTGGTGGCCGAGCATCAGGATGCGGGCGACCTGGTCTGCATCATCACCGCCACCAACCGTTTCGTGACCGGCCCGATCGCGAAGGCTTTCGGCATCAACCACCTGATCGCCGCCGAGCCCGAAATCCTGGCCGATGGCACCGTCACCGGCAAGCTGGTCGGCACGCCGCCCTTCGGCGCCGGCAAAGTGACCAATACGCACGCCTGGCTAGCCTCGCTGGGCAAGACACTGGACAGCTTCGCGCGCAGCACGTTCTACAGCGATTCGCAGAACGACATTCCGCTGCTGTCGGCCGTCACCCACCCGGTGGCGACCAACCCGAATGCCGCCCTCGCCGCCCATGCGCAGGCCCAGGGCTGGCCCATCCTGAAGCTGTTTGAGCAGGACAAGCAATGATCAAGAAATTCATCCGCCGCATTCTCGGCGTCAGCAACACCGGCGGCAAATCAGGCAAGGCGACCGAACCGCTCGTGTTTGGCCCGTCCGACCACGGCATCGATCCGGACGATGTGTCGCCGAATGCGGTGCGCGTGACGCAAACGCTGCAGAAGGCCGGCTTCAAGGCCTTCATCGTCGGCGGCGCCGTGCGCGATCTGGTGCTGGGCCATCGTCCGAAAGACTTTGACGTCGCCACCGATGCGACCCCCGAAGAAGTCAAGCGCCTGTTCCGCCGCGCCTTCATCATTGGCCGCCGCTTTCAGATCGTGCACGTGATGTTCGGGCAGGAACTGATCGAAGTCACCACCTTCCGCGGCAATTCGCCGAATGAAGCACCGAAGGATGAGCATGGCCGTGTCCTGCGCGACAACACCTTCGGCGAACAGCATGAAGACGCCGAGCGCCGCGACTTCACCATCAATGCGATGTACTACGACCCGGCGCGCGAGCAAGTGCTCGACTACCACGGCGGGATGAAGGATATCCGCAACAAGACCCTGCGCATCATCGGCGTGCCAGAAGCACGCTACCGCGAAGACCCGGTGCGCATGCTGCGCGTGGTGCGCTTCGCCGCCAAGCTGGGCTTCACGATCGCCGGGCCGACACGCGCGCCGATCAAGGTGATGGCGCCGCTGATCAACAACGTGCCGGCCGCGCGTGTCTTCGATGAAATGCTGAAGCTCCTGATGAGCGGCCAGGCGATGGCTTGCCTGCAGCAATTGCGTACCGAAGGCCTGCACCACGGCTTGCTGCCGCTGCTGGATGTGGTGCTGGAGCAGCCGCTGGGCGAGCGCTTCGTCACGCTGGCGCTGGCCAATACCGACGAGCGCATCCGCCAGGGCAAGCCGGTGTCGCCAGGCTTCCTGTTCGCTGCGCTGCTGTGGCATCAGGTGCTGGAGAAGTGGAATGCCTACAAGGCCGCCGGCGAAGCATCGATCCCGGCGCTGCACTTTGCGGCCGATGACGTGCTCGATACCCAATCCGAAAAGATCGCACTGCAGCGCCGCTTCACGACCGACATGCGCGACATCTGGGCCATGCAGCCGCGCTTCGAGCGTCGCATTGGCAAGTCGCCGTACAAGCTGCTCGAGCATCCGCGCATGCGCGCCGGCTACGATTTCCTGCTGCTGCGTTGCGAATCCGGCGAGCTCGACATGGAACTGGGCGAGTGGTGGACCGATTTCATCGCCGCCGATGGCCCGGAACGCGAGCACCTGCTGGCCAGGAAGCCGGCCGATGAGGGTGCGGCGCCCGCCAAGCGCCGCCGCCGCCGCAGTGGCAGCAGCCGTGGCCGCGGCAAGGGCGAAGGCCAGTCGGGCGGCGGCAGCGCCGAATGACGGCAGCCATCCAGGCCTACATCGGGCTGGGGGCCAACCTCGGCAATCCGCTGCAAACCCTGCGCGATGCGCTGGACGCACTGCGCATCGTGCCGCAGTCCCGCATCGATGCCCTCTCGTCTTTCTACCTCAGCGAGCCGGTCGATGCCGGCGGCGACGACTATGTGAACGCGGTTGCACGCGTGCAGACCACGCTGGCCCCGCATGCACTGCTGGCCGCGCTACAGGAAATCGAGCACCGTTTCGGCCGCGAGCGGCCTTTCCGCAACGCGCCGCGCACGCTGGACCTCGACCTGCTGCTGTATGGCGAGCTGACCATCCACGATGCGCAGCTGGAGGTACCGCATCCGCGCATGATGGCGCGTGCCTTCGTGCTGCTGCCGCTGCTGGAGCTTGACGCTGACATCCGCGTGCCTGGCCAGGGGCGCGCCAGCGACTTCCTGCCGGCGGTTCGCGGGCAGCAGATTCGCCGTATGGATGACGGCCGGCAGTCGGGCTGAGGCAAAGAGGAAAATCAAGGCCGGCGCCGACGCCATGCGCGCCGTTTCTGGTTGAACTGTCAACGCATTCACGTATCATCCACGCCCATGAGCCTGGAAAAATACAAGTACATCGTCGTGGAAGGCCCGATCGGCGTCGGCAAGACCAGCCTGGCGCGCCGCATCGCCGCCGAGACGGGCGCGCAACCGCTGATGGAGCAGCCACAGGAGAACCCCTTCCTCGAGCGCTTCTACCGTGACTCGGCCCGCTATGCGCTGCCGACGCAGATGTTCTTCCTGTTCCAGCGCATGAACCAGCTGCGCGACCTGACCCAGGGCGACCTGTTCTCGGCGCCGGTCGTGTCCGACTTCCTGATCGACAAGGACCCGATCTTTGCTGCGCTGACGCTGGCCGATGACGAGCTGAACCTGTACCACCAGATGTTCGAGCACTTCAGCCAGTCTGCGCCGCGGCCCGACCTGGTGATCTACCTGCAGGCATCGCCGTCCACGCTGTCCGAGCGCATCCGTCGCCGTGGCGTGCCGTCCGAGAGCGGCATCTCCGAGAATTACCTGCAGCGGCTGTGCGAAGGCTACAGCCGCTTCTTCCACCATTACGATGCTGCGCCGCTGCTGATGGTGAATGCCGAGCACCTGAACCCGATCGAACGCAGCGACGATTTCGCGCTGCTGATGCAACGTATCGCCGGTATGCGCGGCAAACGTGAATTCTTCAGCCGCGGCGAATAAGCTTCGCCGCCCAACCCCTGCCTTGACCCACCCATAAGGAAGACCATGAGCAGCCAACCGGGCGCCAAGGACGGCGCCGTTCGCAAGAAGGTCACCATTGCGACGCTCGCGCAGATGCGCGCGGCGAACGACAAGATCACGATGCTGACCGCCTACGACGCCAGCTTTGCGTCGCTGATGGACCAGGCCGGCGTGGATACGCTGCTGGTCGGCGATTCGCTGGGCATGGTGGTACAGGGTCACGGCACGACACTGCCGGTGACCTTGCAAGACGCCGCCTATCACACCGCCTGCGTCGCGCGCGGCGTCAAGAGCGCGCTGGTAATCGGCGACATGCCCTTCGGCACCTACGCAACGCCGCAGCAGGCGCATGACAACGCCGCCGTGCTGATGCGCGCCGGCGCCGAAATGATCAAGTTCGAAGGCGGCAGCTGGTTGGCGCCGACCGTGCAACTGCTGGTCGAGCGCGGCATCCCGGTATGCGGCCATCTGGGCCTCACGCCGCAGTCGGTGCACCAGCTGGGCGGCTTCAAGGTGCAGGGCAAGACCACCACCGCGGCCGATCAGTTGAAGGCCGATGCGCTCGCGCTGCAAGCGGCGGGTGCTGCCATGATCGTGCTCGAAGCGATCCCGGCGGCGCTGGCGGCCGAGGTCACGCAGCTGTTGTCCATCCCGACCATCGGCATTGGCGGCGGCGTCGACTGCTCGGGCCAGGTACTGGTGATGCACGACATGTTGGGGGCTTACCCGGGGCATCGCCCGAAGTTCGTGAAGAACTTCATGGATGGACAAGGCAGCATCGCCGGTGCGATCGCGGCCTATGTGCGCGAAGTGAAGGCCGGCACTTTCCCGGGGCCGGAACACAGCTTCTGAGCCTCCGCTGCGACGCTCAGGCACATCATCAGGCAAGCACGGCGCGTAGTCATCGCGTCATCTCGTCCGGCCAACAAAAAAGCCCGTCAGCATGCGCTGTCCGGGCTTTTTTGTTGCCTGCAGCGAGAAGATATCGCTGGGTCTCGGGGCTTCAGTGCGTCAGGCTTGCTTCGATTCGGACGCGACCAGCGCCTCGTAGCGCTTGAACACCTGCTCGAGCTGCGGCGTCAGCGAATCCCAGTCACTGACGGCCAACCCTAGGTCGTTGACCAGGCCATTCTCGAGGCTGTAGACCCAGCTGTGGATGGTCAGATCCTGCCCGCGCTCCCATGCATCCTGCACGATGGTGGTCTGGCAGACGTTGATCACCTGCTCGATCACGTTCAACTCGCACAGGCGATCGCCACGCTGTTTCGGCGGTAGCGACTCGGGCAGGAATTGGGCATGCTTGATGTGCACATCCTGCACATGGCGCAGCCAGTTATCGGCCAGCCCCACGCGACGACGCTCCATCGCCGCATGCACGCCGGAACAACCGTAATGGCCAACGACGATCACATGCTTGATGCCCAGCACGTCGATCGCGAACTGCAGCACTGACAGGCTGTTGAGGTCGGTATGCACGACCACGTTTGCCACATTACGGTGCACGAACAATTCACCCGGCTGCATGCCAACAATTTCATTGGCAGGCACGCGGCTGTCGGAACAACCTATCCAAAGGAATTCGGGGGTTTGCTGGGAAACCAGCTTTTTGAAGAAATCGGGATCGGACGCCACCATATCGGCCGCCCATTTCTGATTATTGGCGACCAGCTGGCGTAGTGCCCTGTCGAATTTGCTCATGCGCACTCCATGCAAATGCATTCACCATTTTACCGCAGGCACTACCTGCTTGCAGTCCCGCATCCATGCATGCACGACGCGTTGGCCGCGACCACGCCGGGCTTCACTGCCCCCGGCGCGTTGACCAACAGGTCATGCAAGCGTTGGCAACAATCGTTAGCGAATTTTTTCGTGCACTAATAATTTTGGGCGGCTGCCGCAAACTTTTTAGACTGAGTGCGGCCTTGAACACTTTGAGCAAGCACAAGCCGCATCATCAGGAGAAAAACAGAAGTCCTCAGCATTGCATAAACCTTGCGGAATATCACCGTCTTGTCGAGTCAAGCCTATGCCCCACGCCGATCCATCTAACGGACTGAAGGAGAACACCATGCTGATCACCACGGCGGATGACCCCGTTGAAACCCTGGCCGGCGACGTCACCGATTGCCCGCCTGCGCCCACTACGCTGAAAGTCACTGGCAAGCGCCACTACCAGCAGACAGATGTCGACTACGATCCGGCCAACAAGACCTTGTGGACCGTGATGAAACCGATGGGGGTTCCCTGCTGCAACCAGCACATGGTGGAGGAATTCCATCACAGTTTCCAGCAGTTGCAGGCCAGCCATGGTGAAGTGCTGCACGAAGGCGAATGGCATCCCGTGCATTTCTCGGTCGTCGCATCGCGCCATCCGACGGTATTCAACCTCGGTGGCGACCTCGCACTATTCCTGACCCTGATCCGTTCGCGCGATCGCGATGCACTGGATAACTATGCGCAACTGTGCGTGGACACGATCCACATGCGGGCCACGAATTTCAAGGCGCCGCTGGTGACGATTTCACTTGTCCAGGGCGATGCAATGGGGGGCGGCTTCGAGTTTGCATTGTCGAGCGATGTAATCATCGCCGAGCAGGGTGCGCGCATGGGCCTGCCGGAAGTCATGTTCAACCTGTTCCCGGGCATGGGTGCTTACAACCTGCTGGCGCGACGCGTCGGTGCGCGAATGGCGGAAGAAATGATGATGTCGGGGAACATTTACCAAGCCGAAGATTTGCATCGCATGGGCATCGTCGACGTACTCGCGCCGCGTGGCGAAGGCGAAAAAGCCGTCGATGAATTCATCCGCAAACGCGGCCGACGCTTCAATGCTATCCGGTCCATCTATCAATGCCGGCAGTATGTGAACCCGGTTCGCCATGAAGAGCTGATGAATATTGCCAACCTCTGGGTCGATGCGGTGCTGCGGCTCGATGATGCGGACATGCACATCATCTCGCACCTGCTGCGCTCGCAACGTTCGGAGCAAGAGAAGCGCATCAATGCCGGCAAGGGCTTCCGGCCCCGTTTCGTGAAACCGGCAGCGAAGCTCGAGAAGCCGGCCTTGCGCATGTAGGGGAAATCGGATCAGCTACAAGAGCTGCATGAGCCATACGTGTGGCTCATGCGGCTCATGTGGCTTGTGTGGCACATACTGCACATACTGTACAGAAGGCACTTATGTCATTTGGGGCACGTGCTTCACGTGCCACCTGCCAGGAGGGGGCGGCTGTATGCCGCCCCTCTGGCGTTGAAGCGAGCGTGGATAACCCACGCCCGCCTGCGTTGATCAGGCTGGCAATCCCGAATCCTGCGCGAGCTTGCCATGCCCATGTACGTGCACCTCCTCGATGGCCAGCTTGCCTGCGGCCACCGGCTGACGCAGGCTGCCATAGGCCATCAAGTCCGCAAACAGATAGAAGTTCACATCGACGCTGTTGAGGATGCACTGATGCGCATCCGTGCAATCGTCATGCAGCAAGAGCTTACGCAGCTCGGCCATGTGTTCTTCATCCAGTGATGCATGTGAATCGAGGAAACTGAAGCCCGATGACAGCGGCAGTCCCATGCTGCGCGACAGCGCTTGTGCGACCTTGCCGCCATACAGCGACGACAGGATTTCCAGCACATACACCATGCCCAACACACAGCCCGGATGCTCGGTAGCGATGCCGTGATAGTTAAAGGCCAGTAGTGCCTGCACCGGCGGCACCGGGCGGCGCTGCGGAACACGCGCTGCATCGGCCATACCGAGGGCACGCAAGTCATTCATCACCATGTATTCGTGACCGCGCTCTTCCTGTATATGCTCGTACAGGAAGCGCCGCAACTCCGGCAGCCGGTCCGCACACACCCCGATCGCCGCCGCCATCATCGGGCAGAAATTCGAGACGACCGGATACAGCCGCACCAGGAAATCGGCATACGCACTCTGGCTGACTTGCCCGGCCAGCATCGCCTGCATGACCGGATGGGCTTCGATGGTTTGCAGGTGGTCGTCGGTGATCGCCACCAAGTCACTGGATAAAGTCATGGATACCTCTCCTTTCAGGATTGAAGGGAAGCTCCCGGCGGCAGAGCCTGGGGAGCGCTTTCTCGCTGCTGCCGGTACAGCTCCAGCTCCTGGCAGAGGCGACGAAAGGTCTGCCTGACCTCGAACACGATGTCAGACGCGTGCACCTTCATCTCGGAGGGATGCAGTTTTTCTATCTGCCGACACAAGACTTTCAGCGATACGGCACCAATGCTGAGCGCCGCTCCCCGCATGGCATGCAGGATTTCCCGGACCCGGTCCCATTCCTGGCCCTTGAGCGCGCTTTCCAGCCGGTCGATCATGCGCCGGTTTTCATTGATGAATTCGACGATCAGGTCATCGAGGAAATGCGGATCACTGCTGACACCTTCAAGGTCCATCAGGCTCTGCCGATCCAGCGCTGGCTGGCTGGCATGGGATCCGGGCAGGCCGCTCGGCTGGCCGGCGCGGAATTGCGGGTTCGCAGGCAGGTCGCCTGCACGAAAGCGGTTGACCAGCCGCGACAAGGTCGACAGCAACAATTCGACCTGTATCGGCTTGGAAAGGAAATCATCGGCACCGGCTTCGAGGCTTTCTTCGCGCGCTTCGGGTGTCGCATTGGCGGAGAACATGATGATGGGCATGCGCGACTGTTCGCCGCGCATCAGCCGGTACATGCGAGCGACATCGGTACCCGGCATGCCGGGCATATTCATGTCGAGCACCAGCGCATCGAATTCGCGCTTGTCGATCAGGTCCAGCGCTTCTTCACCATGACGCGCCAGGAAGCACTGGTGGCCTGCGCGTTCGAGGATCTTCTGGATCACCTTGCGGTTGGTCGGATTGTCTTCTGCGACCAGCACCTGATAGGCATCATCGTCGCGCGCCGTGTCGGCATTGCCGGCGCCGTGCTTGATCACATCGGTATCGACCGCGGCAGCGGTCTCTTCGCCTGTCTGTGACTGCGCGGCGGCATGCAACAGACGCCCGAGACAGGCTGGCGGATCACCGTCATGCAGCACCGAGAACCAGCCTGCATTGCCGGCAATACCATTCAGCCAGCCACGCGCAATGCCGGCCGGCGCCTGCAGCACCGACAGCATTGGTACGCCGCCGGCCGCCGCGGCCAGTCTTGCGGCAATCTCGACCAGCTGCGCTTCGGCGACCGAGGCCGCCCAATCGGACAATTCGGGCACGCTGACGACCATTAGCGCCACCGGCTTTTCCCTGAGCATGGATTGTTCGATCGCTTCGCAGGCTTCTTTCAGGTTCGATGCTACCGGGACCGTCAGGCCGCTCTCCTGCGACAAGGCCGCCGCCATGGCCTCGTCAGCTTCGCTGCTGCCAACGACCAGGCTGTGCACACCGGCCGCCGGCTTGCCAGGATGGCTGTCGACGGATGCCTGCTGCAGCCTGATCACGAACCAGAATTCGCTGCCCGCCCCCTTCTCGCTAGCAAAGCCGATCTCGCCACCCATCAGCTCGACCAGCTGCTTGCAGATCGTGGTGCCCAGGCCGGTACCGCCATAGCGACGCGTGGTCGAATCCTCGGCCTGCGTGAAACTGTCGAAGATGCGTTCATGGGCACTGGCCGGTATCCCGATGCCGGTATCGGTGACCGAGAAGCGCAGCAGGACGCCGTCGCTGCCGGCATCCAGTTGTTCGACACGTAGCAGGATCTTGCCTTGTTCGGTGAACTTGACGGCATTGCCCAGCAGGTTGACCAGAATCTGGCGCAGGTGGTGTGAATCGCCTTTCAGCATCACCGGGATGCGCGCATCGACATGGCAGTGCAGTGCAATCGCCATCGGGTCGATCCGGTAGCGGAATACCGATAACATGCCTCGCACCAGCCGGTATACATCGAAGTCCACCAGCTCGACCGACATCTTGCCGGCCTCGATCTTGGAAAAATCGAGCACATCCTCGATCTGCGACATCATCAGCTGCGAGGTGGTGGTCATGCTGTCGAGCATCTCGGCCTGCTCGCGGTCGATGCGTGTGCTTTTCATCAGATCCACCATGCCGATGATCGCATTCAGCGGCGTACGCAATTCATGACTCACCGAGCAGATGAACTGACGCTTGGCCGCATTCGCGATCTCGGCCTGTTCCAGTGCCTTGTACAAGCGCCCGACCAACATGTTGAAGTACAAGGACACCAGCAAGGTGCCCACCCACAGCCCGATCGCGATCCCTTGCTCATCGCGCCAGTAAGGTACGCAGCTGACCACCAGCCCGAAGCCGATCAAGGCCGACACCAGCGACACGAACAAATAACGCTGACCGAAACGAAAGCCGTAGCCGATGATGATCCACAGGTACAGGAAATACAGCGGCGCGACATGGCTGCCGCCGATCAGGAACACATACGTCAGGCTACCGGTGTCGAGCAGGATGGCGGCCACGCGCCGCAGCGGGCTCTTGCCCGGTGCGAACAGCACCGAAACAACGATCAGCACGGACAGGCCGAGGAAGAGCGCATTGGCCAGCAACAGGTCGAGGTGCAGATGGGTCGCCGGCTCCAGCCGGTCGCCGCCAAGGTAGCGGAAGTAACTCAGCAGCAGGCCGCCGATGATGATGCGCACCACGGCCTGCTCCAGTTCACTGTTGCGCTTGCCATGGAAATAGCCCTGGATGGGATTACTCAGTTGTTTCAACAGGAGGGACAAGGACATGGCTGGGCGCACACGCAATGCATGAAGCATGTCGCCACCTGCACTGCGTGCACGACGGAAGGGACGATGCAAAAATTCTATCCCTCGCCTGCGCGCGAGTTTGATCGCAAGCAAAAATCACAATGCTTCATGAACGTTGCGCAAGATGCGGTACTGCCAACGAATGATTGTGCTGGATACCGGCCAAAAGCATCAGGCAAAAAAAAACGCCGGCGCAAAGGCCGGCGTTTTTTGCCACTGAATGACCAGCAAGGCTTATTCGAAGAATTCCTTCACCTTGTCCATCCAGGACTTGCTCTGCGGGCTGTGCTTGGCGCCGCCGGCGACGGTCAGCGTCTCGAACTCGCGCAGCAGGTCTTTCTGCTTGTCGGTGAGCTTGACCGGGGTCTCGACCAGCACATGGCAGAACAGGTCGCCCGGGAAACCGGAGCGCACGCCCTTGATGCCCTTGCCGCGCAGGCGGAAGGTCTTGCCGGTCTGTGTGCCCTCGGGCACGCTGAACGACACCTTGCCCGACAGCGTGGGCACTTCGATCTCACCCCCCAGCGCGGCTTTCGCGAACGAGATCGGCATTTCGCAATGCAGGTCATCGCCATCGCGCTGGAACACCGGATGCTGCTGGATGTGAATCTCGACATACAGGTCGCCCGGCGGGCCGCCGTTCATTCCCGGTTCGCCATTGCCGGTCGAGCGGATGCGCATGCCATCGTCGATACCGGCCGGGATCTTCACTTCCAGCGTCTTGTTGCGCTTGGTGCGGCCCGAGCCGCCGCAGGTGCCGCAGGGATCGGGGATCACCTTGCCGGTGCCGTGGCACTTCGGGCAGGTCTGCTGGATGCTGAAGAAGCCCTGCTGCATGCGCACCTGGCCGTGGCCGCCACAGGTGCCGCAGGTGGTCGGCGACGTGCCGGGCTTGGCGCCCGAGCCGTGGCAGGTGTCGCACTCATCCCAGGACGGCACGCGTATCGTGGTGTCGAAGCCGTGCGCCGCCTGCTCGAGCGAGATGTCGAGGTTGTAGCGCAGGTCGGCACCGCGGTAGACCTGCGGCCCGCCGCGCTGGCGCGCACCGCCGCCACCAAAGATGTCGCCGAAGATGTCGCCGAACGCATCGCCGAAGCCGCCGCCGGCAAAACCGCCGCCACCGCCGCCGCCCATGTTCGGGTCCACGCCCGCATGACCGAAGCGATCGTAGGCTTCGCGTTTCTGCGCATCCGACAGCATCTCGTAGGCCTCCTTGGCCTCCTTGAATTTGTCCTCGGCTTGCTTGCTGTCCGGATTGCGGTCCGGATGGTATTTCATCGCCAGCTTGCGATACGCCTTCTTGATCTCGTCATCCGAGGCGTTTTTCGCTACGCCGAGTATTTCGTAAAAATCTCGCTTTGCCATCTTCAGGTGTCCTGACTGCTTGCTGCTGACGGGGCATGCCGGCGGCTCCCCTCGTGCGCCACGCCTGGATCACGATCCGGCATGGCAGCGACGCCGCCTTCCCCAAGCAAAAAACCGGGCAGGAGGGAAAACGCCGCTCCGGCCCGGTGAATACCACGCGGTGTCGCCGCGTAAAACGACGCCGGACGGCAGCAATGACGATGCCGGTCGGCGATACCCTGCTTACTTGTCCTTCACTTCCTTGAAGTCGGCGTCAACGACGTCATCCTCGGCCGGCTTGGCCGAAGCCTGCTCGCCGCCCGGTGCCGAACCGGCGCCTGCAGCACCCGCGGCACCGCCGGCGGCAGCCTGCTGCGCCTGCATGTCGGCATACATCTTCTCGCCGAGCTTCTGCGCCGCAGTCGACAGGGCTTCGACCTTGGCGTCGATGGCGGCCTTGTCGGTGCCCTTCAGCGCTTCTTCGAGGTCCTTGATCGCCGCTTCGATCTTTTCCTTCTCGCCGGCTTCGAGCTTGTCGCCATGCTCGCCCAGTGCCTTGCGGGTCGAGTGCACCAGCGCGTCGCCCTGGTTGTGCGCCTCGGCCAGTTCCTTCAGGCGCGCATCCTCGGCCGCATTGGCTTCGGCGTCGCGCACCATGCGCTGGATCTCTTCTTCGGTCAGGCCGGAGTTGGCCTTGATGGTGATCTTGTTCTCTTTGCCGGTGGCCTTGTCTTTCGCGCCGACGTGCAGGATGCCGTTGGCGTCGATGTCGAAGGTGACTTCGATCTGCGGGGTGCCGCGTGCCGACGGCGGGATGCCTTCGAGGTTGAATTCGCCCAGACCCTTGTTACCCGAAGCCATTTCACGCTCGCCCTGGAACACCTTGATCGTCACCGCCGGCTGATTGTCTTCCGCGGTCGAGAACACCTGGCTGAACTTGGTCGGGATCGTGGTGTTCTTCTTGATCATCTTGGTCATCACGCCGCCCAGCGTCTCGATGCCCAGCGACAGCGGGGTCACGTCGAGCAGCAGCAGGTCCTTGCGGTCGCCCGACAGCACCGAACCCTGGATCGCAGCGCCGACAGCGACCGCTTCGTCCGGGTTGACGTCCTTGCGCGGCTCCTTGCCGAAGAACTCCTTGACCTTCTCCTGCACCTTGGGCATGCGGGTCATGCCGCCGACGAGGATGATGTCGTCGATGTCGGACACTTTGACACCTGCATCCTGGATCGCGGTGCGGCAGGGCTCGATGGTCTTGTTGATCAGTTCCTCGACCAGCGATTCGAGCTTTGCGCGGGTGATCTTCAGGTTCAGGTGCATCGGCGCGCCATTGGCCATCGCGATGTACGGCTCGTTGATCTCGGTCTGCTGCGACGAGGACAGCTCGATCTTCGCGCGCTCGGCCGAGGCCTTGATACGCTGCAGCGCGATCGGGTCTTTCGACAGATCGACGCCATTGATCTTCTTGAACTCTTCGATGATGTAATCGATCATGCGCTGGTCGAAGTCTTCGCCGCCGAGGAAGGTGTCGCCGTTGGTCGACAGCACTTCGAACTGCATCTCGCCATCGACGTCCGCGATCTCGATGATCGAGATATCGAAGGTGCCGCCGCCGAGGTCATAGACGGCGATCTTGCGGTCGCCCTTGCCGGCCTTGTCGAGGCCGAAAGCCAGTGCGGCTGCGGTCGGTTCGTTGATGATGCGCTTCACATCCAGACCGGCGATGCGGCCGGCATCCTTGGTCGCCTGACGCTGTGCGTCGTTGAAGTAAGCGGGCACGGTAATGACGGCCTCGGTCACTTCTTCGCCGAGGTAGTCTTCGGCGGTCTTCTTCATCTTGCGCAGCACTTCGGCCGAGATCTGCGGCGGCGCCAGCTTCTTGTCGCGCACACCGACCCAGGCGTCACCGTTGTCGGCCTTGGTGATCTCGTAGGGCATCAGGCTGATGTCCTTCTGCACTTCCTTCTCCTCGAACTTGCGGCCGATCAGTCGCTTGACCGCGAACAGCGTGTTCTTCGGGTTGGTGACAGCCTGGCGCTTGGCCGGCGCGCCGACCAGGATCTCGCCATCTTCCTGATAAGCGATGATGGACGGCGTGGTGCGCGCGCCCTCGGAGTTTTCGATGACCTTGGGCTGGCCGCCTTCCATAATGGCGACGCAGGAGTTGGTGGTGCCCAGGTCGATGCCGATCATCTTGCCCATGATGTAGTTCCTCTTAACTTGATTCTGAAAAATTCGTTCGAACTGCCGGACCCGTGAAACGGGATCCCGCTACTGCTTTGATGCGTGTCTGTTACCGATATGCGGCGGCGCGGCAGCTTTTCAAGCAGGCGCCTGCCATGCTGTGTTGCCTCGCTGTCTTGCTTTATTGGGATACCGTGACCAGCGCCGGCCGCAGCAGGCGGTCGGAGATCAGGTAGCCCTTTTGCAGCACGGTGACGATGGTGTTGGCCTCCTGCTGCGCCGCGACCATCGAAATGGCCTGATGCTTCATCGGGTCCAGCTTCTCGCCCTGCTGCGGGTTCACTTCCAGCAAACGATTCTTTTCAAACGCGGACGACAGCTGCTTGAGCGTCATGTCCACGCCTTCCTTCAGCGACTCGATCGACGGGGTCTCGATCTTCAGCGCCATCTCGAGGCTGTCCTTGACCGGCAGCAGCGCCTCGGCGAAAGACTCGACCGCAAACTTGTGGGCCTTGGAAATGTCTTCCTGGGCGCGGCGGCGGATGTTTTCGGCGTCGGCCTTGGCGCGCAGGAAGGCGTCCTGCATCTCGGCCAGCTTGGCTTGCGCTTCGGCCAGCTGCGCGGCGAGTTCGGACTGGGCATCGGCAGCAGCCGCGCCGGTATCAGCGTCGGCAGCCGGGGCTGCGCCAGCAGCTGCAGCGGCCGCTGCATTGGTAGCCGCCTGAGCGGCAGCCGCGGCATCGGCCGCCTGCTGCGCTTCGTCGTTCGGGCGATTTTCGCCTTGGCTCATAAAATCTCCAGAAAATTCAATGACTTGCAGAAACAATGCGCAAGATATGGGGATGACCGCGGGGATTTCAAGGAAAATCCCGCAAAAAAATCCGGGGGAATGGCGGGCCCGGCCGGACGGCCGAGCCCCGGGGGTATCAGTCGCCCGAACCCAGCGCCAGCGCCTCGCGCCGGCTGGTATCGGCGGCAGCGCGCGCAGCGGCCACGGCTTCCGGGCTACCGGACAAGGGCCAGCCACCGGCATGCCGTTCGACCAGCCCGGCCATCGCCGCGATCCATTGCGGATCGCTGTTCAGGCAGGGAATGTAGTGGAAGGCTTTGCCGCCGGCGGCCAGGAAATCCTGCTTGGCTTCCATCGCGATTTCTTCCAGCGTCTCCAGGCAGTCGGAGGTGAAGCCCGGGCACATCACATCGACCCGGCCCACGCCTTCCTTGGCCAGCTTTTCCAGCGTCGGCGCGGTGTACGGCTGCAGCCATTCGGCCTTGCCGAAGCGTGACTGGAAGGTGACCAGGTATTCGTCCTTGCGCAGCTCGAGCTTCTCGGCCAGCAGGCGGCCGGTCTTGTAGCACTCGCAGTGGTACGGGTCGCCCAGCAGCAGCGTGCGCTTGGGCACGCCATGGAAGCTCATCACCAGCTTGTCCGGCCGGCCGTGCTGCGCCCAGTGCGCGCGCACGCTGGCAGCCAGCGCGTCGATGTAGGCATCGTCGTCATGGTAGTGCTTGATCAGGCGCAGCTCGGGAATGTTGCGCACTTTGGCCAGGTGCGTGAACAGGTCGTCGAACACCGAGGCCGTGGTCGTGCCCGAGTATTGCGGGTATGCCGGCAGCACCAGGATGCGATCGATGCCGTCGGCCTTCAGCTGGTCGAGCACGGACGGCAGGCTCGGGTTCCCGTAACGCATCGCATAGACGACGCGCACATCATGACCGCGCTCATCCAGCAATTGCTGCAGGGCTTGCGCCTGCTTCTCGGTATGCACTTTCAGCGGCGAGCCTTGCGGCGTCCAGATCGATGCATACTTGTGCGCGGACTGGCGCGAGCGCAGCGGCAGGATGATGCCGTTGAGGATGAACCACCAGACCGCGCGCGGAATCTCGACCACGCGCTGGTCGGACAGGAATTGTTTCAGGTAAGTGCGGACTGCGGCCGGTGTCGGCGCATCCGGGGTGCCCAGGTTGGCCAGCACGACGGCCGTCTTGCTGACGGTGCCATGACGGTATCCGGGTTCCTTGTTGAAGCCCATCGTAATCTGCCTTTCAGAAAATCTCAGGAAGCGAGCAATTCGCGCGCATGCTTGCGCGTGGTCGCGGTAATTTCAAGACCGCCGAGCATACGTGCAATTTCCTCGACGCGCTCGGTCGAGCCCAGCGGCGCGATGCGTGACACGGTACGGCCGTCTGCAATCGTGCCCTTGCTGACCTGGAAGTGCTGGGTCGCCTGGCTGGCCACCTGCGGCAAGTGGGTCACGCACAGCACCTGCCGGTCCTGGCCGAGCTTCTTCAGCAGGCGCCCCACCACTTCGGCAACGCCACCGCCAATGCCGCTGTCGACCTCATCGAAAATCAGCGTCGGGGTGGCGGTCGCGCTGGACGCGATCACCGAGACCGCCAGCGCGATACGCGCCAGTTCGCCACCGGAGGCGACCTTGGCCAGCGAACGTGGCGTGGTGCCCGCGTGGCCGGCGACCAGGAACTCGACCTGCTCGAGGCCATGCGCGCCCGGCTCGGCAGCGTGCAGTGCGATCTCGAAGCGGCCGCCGGCCATCGACAGGTCCTGCATTGCCGCCGTGACGGCGGCCGACAGCGACTTGGCCGCCTTCGCACGCGCCTTGCCCAATTTGGTCGCCAGCGCCTTGTACGCATCGAACAGTTTCGCTTCCTGCTCGCGCATCGCGTCGAGGTCGGTGGCGTCGGCCAGTTGCTTGAGGCGCTCGGACAGCGACAGGAATTCCTGCGGCAAGTCGTCCGGCATCACATGGAATTTGCGCGAGGCCGAATGCAGCGCTTCCATGCGCGCCTCGACGCTGCGCAGGCGCTCCGGGTCGAGTTCGATGCGGCCCAGATAATCATGCAGCGCATAGACCGCTTCCTGCAGCTGTATGCGCGCCGGCTCCAGCGCTTCGAGCACCGGTTTGAGTTTGTCGTCGATGTCGGCCAGCTTGGACAGCTTCTGCTCGATCGAGGTCACCTGCGACAGGATGGGCGCGCTGTCGCTTTCGTCCAGCATCTGCAGTGCCAGCTGCGCGCCATCGATCAGCGCGGCCGCATGCGACAGGCGGCTGTGCTCGTTGCTGACCTCGGCCCATTCGCCGGGGCGCGCGGCGAGCTTTTCCAGTTCGCCAACCTGCCATTCGAGGCGTTCGCGCTCCATCACTACATTTTTCGCATCGCGCTCGAACTCTTCGCGTTGCCTGGCCAGTGCGCGCCAGCTGCGATACGCGGCGGACACGGCTTTCACATCATCCTGCAGGCCGGCATGCGCATCGAGCAGCTGGCGTTGCGCATCGGCTTTCATCAGTGACTGGTGGGCATGCTGGCCATGGATGTCGACCAGCAGTTCGCCCAGCTCACGCAGCTGCGCGACGGTGGCGGTCACGCCATTGATGAAGGCTTTCGAGCGGCCGCCGTTGTCGATCACCCGACGCAGCATCAGCACGCCGTCCTCGGACTCGAAGGCGTTTTCCTCCAGCCAGGCGGCCAGTTGCGGGTTGGCGGCAGCGCCGGACTCGCCGGCGAATTCGGCGCTGATATCGGCCTTGGCCGCGCCTTCGCGCACCACGCTGGCGTCGGCGCGGCCACCGAGCGCGAGGGTCAGCGCATCGATCAGGATGGATTTGCCGGCACCGGTCTCGCCGGTGAAGACGGTAAAGCCTGCGGACAGGTCGAGTTCGATCGCGTCGACGATCACGAAGTCACGGATGGCGAGGGTACGCAGCATAGTGAGGGAAGTCGATTCGGGTAGACGTTGCTTGTTATTGCTCTTGGCAGGTTCGCCGCACGCCGCACGCCGTCTGTAGCTGCAGCTGCAGCTGCAGGGCAAATGCGGCAGGCTTGCGGCCTGCAGTTCAGCCGTATTGTCGCATCTGCAGCGTTCGTTGCTGCCCTGCCGGTCGCCGCGGCCACCGGTTCATCCTACGACAGAGGGATATTCGTTCCAGTGCAGCTTCTCGCGCAGCGTGTCGTAATAACTCCAGCCTTGCGGGTGCAGGAAAGTCACGGTGTGTACGTCGCGCTTCACGGTCACACGGTCGTGCTGTTGCAGCGAGGTCAGCGCCTGCATGTCGAAGTTCACGCTGCAGTCGCGGCCGCTGGCGACCTCGATCACGATTTCGCGATTGTCCGACAGCACGATGGGCCGGTTCGACAGCGCATGCGGCGCGATCGGCACCAGCACGATGCCGCCCAGGTCGGCCTGCAGGATGGGGCCGCCGGCCGACAGCGAATAGGCGGTGGAGCCGGTCGGCGTGGCGACGATCAAGCCGTCGGAACGCTGGTTGTACATGAAATGGCCATCGACGGTTACCCGCAGCTCGACCATGCCGGCACCAGTGCCGCGCGACACCACGATGTCGTTGAAGGCGGTGCCGGCAAAGATGGTGTGGCCCTCGCGCTCGACCCGGCCATACAGCAGGCTGCGCTGCTCGGTCGCCACCTTGCCATCCAACATGTCGCCCAGCACCGGCAGCATGCGGTCAGACGGAATGTCGGTCATGAAACCAAGCCGGCCCTGGTTGACGCCGATCAGCGGCACCCCGAACGGTGCCAGCCGGCGCGCAATACCGAGCATGGTGCCATCGCCGCCCAGCACGATGGCGAGATCGGCTTCGGAGCCGATCTGGTCTGGCGTCAGCGCCACCAGTCCGCTGCGATCCACGTCCGGCGCGGTGCCAGCCTCAAACACCACGCGGTGGCCGCGCGATGCAAGGAAGTCGGCCAGTTCGCGCAGCAGGTCGGGGGCGCCGGCATCGCCGTGTTTGCCGATGATGGCAATCGTGTCGAAGCGAACGGTGGGCTGGCCGGGTAATTTAGACGTGGACGTAGACGGAGACATGCGGCCGATTAGACCATAATTGCGTGACGGTCTGGAATCTCGCTCGGCCGCCAGCTAGAATAATTCACATGCAACTCGATAGCCGCGCACAAACCCTGCTCAAAGCCCTGGTCGAACGTTATATTGCCGACGGCCAGCCGGTCGGCTCGCGCGCGCTGTCCAGGATTTCCGGCCTCGAACTGTCGCCGGCGACGATACGCAACATCATGTCGGACCTGGAAGAGCTGGGGCTGGTCGCCAGCCCGCACACCTCGGCCGGCCGCATCCCGACCCCGCGCGGCTACCGGCTGTTTGTCGATAGCCTGCTGACGGTGCAGAGCATCGATGAAAGCGCGGTCGAGGCCCGGCTGCAGAGCGGCAGCTCATCGCAAAAGATCATTGCCAATGCCGCGCAGGTGCTGTCGTCGCTGTCGCAATTCGCCGGCGTGGTGCTGACGCCCAAGCGCGAAATGACCTTCCAGCAGATCGAATTCCTGCGCCTGTCCGAAAAGCGCATCCTGCTGGTGATCGTTGCTCCCAGCGGTGATGTGCAAAACCGGCTGCTGCTGACCGACACCGATTACACCCCCTCCGAGCTGGTACAGGCGGCTAACTACATCAACCAGCACTATGCGGGCCTGTCGTTCGACCAGGTGCGCGTCAAGCTGGGCGACGAACTGCGCCAGCTGCGCGACGACATGATGAAGCTGATGCAGGCCGCCGTCGAAGCCGGCAGTGATGCGATGACCGAGGCCAGCGAAGAAGTGGTGATTTCGGGCGAGCGCAATCTGCTATCGGTGGCCGACCTGTCATCGAACATGGGCTCGCTGCGCAAGATGTTCGACCTGTTCGAGCAAAAAACCACGCTGGTGACCCTGCTCGACACCTCGAGCAAGGCAACCGGCGTGCAGATTTTCATTGGTGGCGAATCGCAGGTGGTGCCGCTGGAAGATATGAGTGTCGTGACGGCGCCGTATGAAGCCAATGGCCGCATCGTCGGCACGCTGGGCGTGATCGGCCCGACGCGGATGGCCTACGAGCGCGTGATTCCTATCGTCGACATCACCGCAAGGCTGCTGTCGAACGCACTATCTCATTCGTGATTTTTAAAAGCTCAGACGGCAAAATACCCGTCTGAAAACGTAGCGAGCGGCCTGAGTTCGGTCCGAGAAGCACAGCCGTACATGGCGTACGGCGAGCATCGCAGGGCCGAAATCGGGTCGCGCAGTAGTATTCAGTCGTGTATTTCAGCGATTTCGGTGCGGGCAGTCAGTCTTGCTGCAGTTGCCGTACAAGGCGAGCGCATGTTCGGACAGCTTGAAGCCGCGCTCGGCAGCGATCTTGTGCTGGCGCTTTTCGATCTCGTCATCGAAGAATTCTTCGACGCGGCCGCAATCCAGACATACCAGATGGTCATGATGCGAGCCCTGGTCGAGCTCGAACACGGCCTTGCCGGACTCAAAGTGGTTGCGGGACAGCAGGCCGGCCTGCTCGAACTGGGTCAGCACACGATAGACCGTTGCCAGACCGACATCCAGATTTTCAGCCAGTAGCAGCTTGTACACGTCTTCGGCCGACAGGTGGCGTACGCGGCTGTTCTGGAAGATCTCGAGAATCTTCAGGCGCGGGAGCGTGGCCTTCAAACCGCTGGATTTCAGGTCGGCTGTCGTGTTTGGCATGATTTCGTATTCGGAAACGTGAACTGCTTTATGATATGCGGTTTGACGCAAGCGCGATTCTACCCTTTCATATCATGTTCCTGCAGTCCCATCGCTTCCCCCCGCGCCGCTGGCTGGCGGGCATCGTCGCCACAGGCGCCTGCCTGTTGGCTGCTTGCAGCAGCGTACCGGGTGGCAAGGACGCCCAGGCAGAACCGGCGACCGAAGTCAGCGGGGTGACGCAGTCGGAAGAAAAAGCCCGGCTGTTCGGCATCCTGCCCATCTACCGCGCCGATATCCAGCAGGGCAATTTCGTCTCGAAGGAAATGGTCGCGCAACTGCGTGAAGGCATGACGCCCGAACAAGTGCGCTTCGTGCTTGGCACCCCGCTGATCAACGATGCCTTCCACGCCGAACGCTGGGATTATCCGTTCCGCATCAAAGATGGCAAGGGCAAGGTGACCAGCAGCCTGGTATCGGTCTTCTTCAAGGACGGCCGCGTGTCGCACTTCGAGGGCGGCGACCTGCCGAACGAGAAGGACTACCTGCAGCGTATCGCCGCGCCCAAGTAAGCCCCCCCAGAACGACAAGAATCAGAGACAAGATTCCATGAGCAAGATGAATATCGCCGTCGCCGGCGCTTCCGGCCGCATGGGCCGCATGCTGATCGAGGCCATCGTCGCCGATCCGGACGCTACGCTGGCCGGCGCACTCGACATCGCCGAGTCGCCCGCGATCGGCACCGATGCTGCCGCCTTCCTCGGGAAACCGGCTGGCGTGGCCATCGAATCCGACCTCGCGAAGGGCCTGGCGAATGCGCAGTATCTGATCGACTTCACCCGCCCGGAAGGCACGCTGAAGCATCTCGAATACTGCGCTGCCCATGGCGTGAAGATGATCATCGGCACCACCGGTTTCGATGACGCCGGCAAGGCAGCGATTGCCGAAGCCGCCAAGAAAACGGCTATTGTGTTCGCACCGAACATGAGCGTCGGCGTCAACGTGACGATGAAGCTGCTGGAACTGGCTGCGAAAAGCTTCTCGCATGGCTATGACATCGAAATCATCGAAGCCCACCACCGCCACAAGGTCGATGCGCCGTCCGGCACCGCGCTGAAGATGGGCGAAGTCGTCGCAGCGGCCCTGGGCCGCGACCTGAAAGATGTCGGCGTGTTCGCGCGCGAAGGCGTGACTGGCGAGCGCGATCCTTCGTCGATCGGCTTTGCCACCATCCGTGGCGGCGACATCGTCGGCGACCATACCGTGCTGTTCGCCGGCATCGGCGAGCGCATCGAGATCACACACAAATCGTCCAGCCGCGTCACCTATGCGCACGGCAGCCTGCGTGCAGCGCGCTTCCTGCAGGACCACGCTACCGGCCTCTATGACATGCAGGATGTGCTCGGCCTGCGCTGAGCGCAGCGCTGCGTCCCGCATCACAGTGATTCCGCGATGATTTCAAGGCAATCCAGCGTCGCCATTGGCGCAGCGCTTGCGCTGCATGGGGCGCTGCTCGCGCTGGTCCTGTCCGGCGTGCTGCAAGCGCCAAAGGAAATCAAGGAGCCGCCGACCGTCGTCGTGCAGCTGCTGCAGCCGACGCCGCCCAAACCACTGCCGCCCGCGCCTGAACCGCCGAAGCCGATTCCGCCCAAGCCCCAGCCGCCGAAGCCGGAGCCCCCGAAACCGATTCCGCAACCGCAACCGCAGCCGCTGCCGCAACCCCAGCCCCAGCCCACGCCGGCACCCGTCAAGCCTGCGCCGGCGCCGGTCGCTCCTGCGCCAGTCGCGCCGCCCAATGAGGCCCCGGCAAAGCCGGCCCCGCCTGCACCCCCGGCCCCGCCGGCGCCGCCAGCACCACCGACGCCCCCGGCACCGCCTGCACCGCCGCCCCCGCCCGCGCCGCCGGCACCGGCGCCGCGTACCGAGGTCAGCATCACCGCCAACTACGCGTCCGGCAATGCGAAGCCGGTCTATCCGACCATGGCCAAGCGTAACGGCGAACAGGGCACGGTGGTATTGCGCGTGCTGGTCAGGCATGACGGCACCGCCGGCACGGTGGAAGTAAAATCGTCCAGCGGCTTCCCGCGGCTGGACCAGTCCGCCGTCGATGCGGTAAAGACCTGGCGCTTCAATCCGGCGACTGTCGACGGCAAGGCCGTCGACGAGTGGTACCAGGTGCCCATCCCCTTCAAACTCAATTGATAGCGCAGACAAGCATGAACGAAACCCTCACGCAGAACCTCGGCTTCGCCCACTACTGGGCTCAGGGCGACATCGTCACGCACAGCGTCGCTTACCTGCTGCTGATCATGTCGATCGCGAGCTGGTACTACATCCTGTCCAAGGCATGGACCTCGTGGCGCATTCGCCAGAGCGCCGACGCGCTGGAAAACTTCTGGGACGCACCGAGCATGAATGATGCGATCAGCCTGCTCGAGCATGCTGACACCGAGCATGTGTATGCGCCGCTGGCCACGCATGCGCTCGAGGCCGTCAACGTGAAGGCCAATGGCACCTCCCTGAACGCCAGCGTCGACATCGGCGAACTGGTCACCCGCACGCTGCGCCAGCAGATCAACCGCGTGTCGCAGCGCCTCGAGAGCGGCCTGACACTGCTGGCCTCGGTCGGCTCTACCGCCCCGTTCATCGGCCTGTTCGGCACCGTCTGGGGCATCTATCACGCACTGGCTGCGGTGTCGTCGGCCGGCACCATCCAGATCGACAAGGTCGCCGGCCCGGTGGGCGAGGCGCTGATCATGACGGCCATCGGCCTCGTGGTCGCTATTCCCGCCGTGCTCGGCTATAACGCCTTCACCCGCGTCAACCGCCTGACCCTGGGCGAGCTGGACGCCTTCGCGCACGACCTGCATGCGCACCTGACCACTGGCTCGCGCGTCGGCGTGACGCTGAAGAAGGCCTGACCGGGAGGCGACGATGGCATTCGGCGGATTCAACGACAACGGCCAGCAGGCACCCATGGCCGACATCAACGTCACCCCGATGGTGGACGTGATGCTGGTGCTGCTGGTGATCTTCATCATCACCGCGCCGCTGTTCACGCACGCGATCAAGCTCGACCTGCCGAGCGCCCAGTCGCAGCCGGCACCGGAAAAGCCGGAGACGATCACGTTGGCGATCAATGCCGAGGGCAAGCTGTTCTGGAACAACAACCCGGTCGCGCTGGACCAGCTCGGCACCCGTTTTGCGACCGAATCGCAGAAAAAGCCGCTGCCAGAGCTGCAACTGCGCGCCGACAAGTCCACCCGCTATGAAGTAATCGCCCAGGTGATGGCCGCGGCCCAGACCAACGGCATGACCAAGCTGGGCTTCGTCACCGACCCGAAAGAGCAGAAGTAAGTCCCCGGCGGGCACCGGCGGCAAGCTGCAGCAAGCGCTAACGCCGGCGCCTGTACCGAAGCCCGCGCCGGATACTGCACCGGCCCGCCCCCCCCGCCAGCGCAGCGCTGCCCCGGGTTCCCGCCTCTCCCGCCCTTCCCGACACCCCGCCGCAGGTGGCTCAGCCGGTATAATCACCGGCTACGCTCTCAATCCAACCATCCCGGCAAATGCAAGACAAATACAGCCCCGCCGACGTCGAACGCTCGGCGCAGGAACACTGGCGCGCGATCGACGCCTACAAAGTCACCGAACACGCGCTCGACGCGCAAGGCCGCGAAAAGAAGAAGTTCTACGCGTGCTCGATGCTGCCCTACCCGTCGGGCAAGCTGCACATGGGCCATGTGCGCAACTACACGATCAATGACGTGATGGCGCGCCAACTGCGCATGCGCGGCTACAACGTGCTGATGCCGATGGGCTGGGATGCGTTCGGCATGCCCGCCGAAAATGCCGCGATGGCCAACGGCGTACCGCCCGCGCAGTGGACCTACGCGAACATCGAGTACATGAAGAAGCAGATGCAGGCGATGGGCCTGGCGATCGACTGGTCGCGCGAAATGGCCGCCTGCGGCCCCGAGTACTACAAGTGGAACCAGTGGATGTTCCTGAAGATGCTCGAGAAGGGCATCATCTACAAGAAGACCGGCACCGTGAACTGGGACCCGATCGACCAGACCGTGCTGGCTAACGAGCAGGTGATCGACGGCCGCGGCTGGCGTTCGGGCGCACTGATCGAGAAGCGCGAAATCCCGATGTACTACGTGCGCATCACCGACTACGCCGAAGAGCTGCTCGACTGCGTCGAGCACAAGCTGCCCGGCTGGCCGGAGCGCGTGCGCATCATGCAGGTGAACTGGATCGGCAAGTCGACCGGCGTGCGCTTTGCTTTCCCGCACGAGATCAAAGGCACGGACGGCAAGGCCATCCAGGATGGCAAGCTGTGGGTGTTCACCACCCGCGCCGACACCATCATGGGCGTGACCTTCTGCGCGGTGGCAGCGGAACACCCGCTGGCCACGCATGCAGCACAAAACAACCCGGCGCTGGCCGCCTTCATCGCCGAATGCAAGAAAGGCTCGGTGATCGAGGCCGACATGGCGACGATGGAAAAGAAGGGCATGCCGACCGGCCTGTTCGTCACCCATCCCCTCACCGGCAAGCAAGTCGAGGTTTGGGTCGGCAACTACGTGCTGATCACCTACGGGGACGGCGCCGTGATGGGCGTGCCGGCGCATGATGAGCGCGATTTCGCGTTCGCGAAGAAATATGACCTGCCCATCCAGCAGGTGATCGCGGTCGGCGACAACGCATACTCGACAGACGCGTGGCAAGAGTGGTACGCGGACAAGGATAATGGCCGCTGCATCAACTCCGGCAAATACGATGGCCTCGGCTATCAGGCCGCCGTCGATGCAGTCGCTGCCGATCTGGCAGCGAATGGTGAGGGCGAGAAGAAGATTACCTATCGCCTGCGCGACTGGGGCATTTCGCGCCAGCGCTACTGGGGCACGCCGATCCCGATGATCCATTGCGCGTCCTGCGGTGACGTGCCGGTACCTGAGAAAGACCTGCCGGTGGTGCTGCCCGAGGATTGCGTGCCGGATGGCAGCGGCAACCCGCTGAACAAGCACGAAAAATTCCTGAAGGTCGATTGCCCGAAGTGCGGTGCGCCCGCGCGCCGCGAGACGGACACGATGGATACCTTCGTCGACTCGTCCTGGTACTACATGCGCTATTGCTCGCCGGGCTCGAACGATGCAATGGTCGATGCCCGCAATGATTACTGGATGCCGATGGACCAGTACATCGGCGGCATCGAGCACGCCGTGCTGCACCTGCTGTACGCGCGCTTCTGGACCAAGGTCATGCGCGACTTCGGCCTGGTGAAGTTCGACGAGCCTTTCGTGAACCTGCTGACACAGGGCATGGTGCTCAACGAAACCTATTACCGCGAAGATGCGGCCGGCAAAAAGACCTGGTTCAACCCGGAAGACGTCGAACTGCAATTCGACGACAAGGGCCGCCCCGCTTCCGCTACGCTGAAGAGCGACGGCCAGCCGGTGCAGATCGGCGGTACCGAGAAGATGTCGAAGTCGAAGAACAACGGCATCGACCCGCAAGCCATCATCGACCAGTACGGCGCTGACACTGCGCGCCTGTTCACGATGTTTGCATCGCCGCCGGAACAGACGCTGGAATGGTCGGGCTCGGGCGTCGAAGGCGCGCACCGCTTCCTGCGCCGCGTGTGGAATTTCGGCTTTGCGCATGCATCCACGCTGTCCCCGGTGATTGCCCCGACCGCTTCGGCCAACGCTGACATCAAGACCCTGCGCCGCGAGGTGCACAAGGTGCTGCAGCAGGCTGACCATGACTATGGCCGCATCCAGTACAACACCGTGGTGTCGGCTTGCATGAAGCTGTTGAACCTGCTGGAAGGCGCGAAGCTCGACGGCGGCGCTGAAGCGAATGCCGCGATCGGCGAATGCCTGGGCATCTTCCTGCGCGTGCTGTATCCGGTTGCGCCGCATATCACGAGTGAATTGTGGCAGGCGCTCGGCTATGCGAAGGCCCATGGCGACATCCTCGATGCGCCGTGGCCGCAAGTGGATGCCGCTGCGCTGGAGCAGGCGGAGATCGAGATGATGGTGCAGGTCAACGGCAAGCTGCGTGGCAGCATCACCGTGGCCAAGGATGCCGACAAGGCCACCATCGAAGCCGCGGCACTGGCCAATGAACAAGTCAGCAAGTTCCTGGAAGGCGTACCGAAGAAGGTGATCGTCGTGCCGGGCAAGCTGGTGAACATCGTCGCCTGATTGATCGGGCGACGGGGCGTGCCGCTGGACGGCACGCCGCAAGCACTTGACGAACGTAACAAGACAGGGAGAACCGCAGTGATCAAGCAACGCCGAAGCCTGCTGGCTGCCACCGCAGCATTGGCCATCGCGTCCGCGCTGCCGCTGGCCGGCTGCGGCTTCCACCTGCGCGGCTCGACGCCGGATTCGCGGCTGCAGTTCGAGTCGGTCTACCTCGCTGCCAGCAAGGGCACGCCGCTGGAGCGCGAGCTGCGTGGCGCCATCCTCGCGCAGGGCGCGACGCTGGCCGCCGACCAGAAAGATGCGCCGGTGACGCTACGCATCGTGTCCGAGGCTCAGGAAAAGAAGATCCTGACCCTGAACGCGCAAGGCCAGGTACGTGAATTCAGCCTCACCTACCGGCTGCGCTTTGAAGTGGCCGACAAGGACAACCGCAAGCTGCTGACGCCGGAAGAGATTGCATTGCAGTCCTACCTGTCCTACTCGGAATCGCAGGCACTGGCGAAGGAAACCGAAGAGCGCATGACCTACGTCGACTTGCGCCGTGACGCGGTCAACCAGGTGATGCGCCAGCTGGCCCGCGTGAAGCCCGAAGCGCTGGCGCAGTCCGGCGCAGAAGCGGGTGGCCAAGCCGGCAGCAAAACCGGTGCAGCCAACACGGCCAGGGCCGACGACCTTCCGATGCAGCCGCCGACCTGCGCAGTCGCCAAGCCAGAGGACTGCAAGTAAGCATCATGCAGCTGCGTGCCGACGCGCTGGATGCGCACCTCGCAAAGACGCTGGCGCCGCTGTACGTGATCACCAGCGACGAGCATCTGCTCGCCATCGAAGCCGCCGACCGCGTGCGCGCAAAAGCGCGCGCCTCCGGCTTCACCGAACGCGAAGTGCTGGTCGCCGACCGTCATTTCAAATGGGGCGAGCTACTGGCCGCAAACCAGAGCATGTCGCTGTTCGGCGACCGCAAGCTGATCGAATTGCGCATCCCGACCGGCAAGCCGGGCAAGGATGGCAGCGCTGCATTGCAGGACTACGCGCGCGCCTGCGCGCAATCGCCGCAAGCGGCCGACACGCTGACGCTGGTGACACTGCCGAAGCTCGACTGGCAGGCACAGAAAAGCGGCTGGGTGACGGCGCTGCAGCAGTCGGCGGTCTATATCGATATTCCGCTGGTCGAGCGCCATCAACTGGCCAACTGGATAGGCCAGCGCCTGGCCGGCCAGGGCCAGAGCGCCGACAAGCAGGCGCTGGACTTCATGGTCGAGCGCGTAGAAGGCAACCTGCTGGCCGCGCATCAGGAAATCCGCAAGCTGGCGCTGCTGTATCCTGAAGGACGCCTGTCGTTCGAGCAGGTGCAGGATGCGGTGCTGAACGTAGCCCGCTACGATGTGTTCAAGCTGTCCGAAGCAATGCTGGCCGGCGACCCGGCGCGACTGGTGCGCATGCTGGACGGCCTCAAGGGCGAGGGCGAGGCGCTGCCGCTGGTGCTGTGGGCGGTCGCGGAAGAGATACGCATCCTGCTGAGGCTGAAGATCGGCATGAATGACGGACGGCCCTTGCCCATGCTGCTGAAGGAATACCGGATCTGGGGCCCGCGCGAACGGCTGATGGGTCCGGCGCTGAACCGATTGAACATCGGCACGCTGGAGACCGCCGTCACGCAAGCCGCGCAGGTTGACCGCATGATCAAGGGCTTGCGTGCAAAGCAGTTCGCCGGCGACCCATGGGATGCGCTGCTGCAGCTGGCACTGAAGATCGCCAAAGGCGACAAGCGCTGAGTGCGGCCAAGCACGTACACGCGCCCCAACAACACTATCGACACAGACTTACATCGTCAGGAAACATAGACCATGGATATCCAACAATACATGACCGACATCGGCCGCGCCGCACGCAAGGCTTCGCGCGCAATGGCCAAGGCAGACACGTCGGCAAAAAATCGCGCGCTTGAGCTGATCGCCGCTGCGATCCGCCGTGACGCCGCGCTGCTGACCGCCGCCAACCAGAAGGATCTGGAAGCGGCGCGCGCCGCAGGCCTGGCCCCGGCAATGGTCGACCGCCTGACGCTGTCGGAAAAAGCGATCGCGACCATGGCCGAAGGCCTGGAACAGATTGCCTCGCTGCCGGATCCCATCGGCGAGATCAGCAACATGAAATACCGACCGACCGGCATTCAGGTCGGCCAGATGCGCGTGCCGCTGGGCGTCATCGGCATCATCTACGAAGCGCGTCCGAACGTGACCGTGGACGCGGCCGGCCTCTGCATCAAGAGCGGCAACGCGACCATCCTGCGGGGCGGCTCGGAAGCCATCCACTGCAACCAGGCGCTGGCCAAGATCGTCAAGGAAGGCCTGGCCGGCGCCGGCTTGCCGGCCGAAGCGGTGCAGATCGTCGAGACCACTGACCGTGCCGCGGTCGGCGCGCTGATCACGATGCCGGAATTCGTCGACGTGATCGTGCCGCGCGGCGGCAAGGGCCTGATCGAGCGTCTGATGAAGGAATCCAAGGTCCCGATGATCAAGCACCTCGACGGCATCTGCCATGTGTACATCGACGACAAGGCCGACATCGCCAAGGCGCTGCCGGTGGCCTTCAATGCGAAGTGCCATCGCTATGGCACCTGCAACACGATGGAAACTTTGCTGGTGGCGCGCGATATCGCGCCGGCCGTGCTGCCCGAACTGGCCAAGCTGTATGAACAGAAGCAGGTCGAACTGCGCTGCGATCCGGAAGCCATGACCATCCTCGCCGGCTATCCGCACCTGAAAGCCGCGGTCGACGAAGACTGGCGCACCGAATATCTGGATGCCATCCTGTCGGTGAAGCTGGTGTCGGGCGTGGACGAGGCGATCGACCACATCAACACCTATTCGTCGCAGCACACCGATTCCATCATCACTGAAGACTACAGCCGCGCGATGCAATTCCTGCGCGAAGTGGATTCGGCCTCGGTGATGGTGAATGCATCGACCCGCTTTGCGGACGGCTTCGAATATGGCCTGGGCGCCGAGATCGGCATCTCCAACGACAAGTTGCATGCACGCGGCCCGGTCGGCCTCGAAGGCCTGACCTCGCTGAAGTACCTGGTGCTGGGTCACGGCGAAGTGCGAGTCTGAGGACATGCTGACGCCTGCGCTCTACCCGTGGATCAAGGCTTTCCACATCGTCTTCATCGCCAGCTGGTTCGCGGGCCTGTTCTACCTGCCGCGCATCTATGTGAACCTGGCGATGGAAACCGAGCCGGCCGCCAATGCGCGGCTGCTGCTGATGGCCAACAAGCTGTATCGCTTCATGACCATACTGATGATCCCGGCGCTGGCGCTGGGCCTGCTGCTGTGGCTGGGCTATGGCGTCGGCCAGGGCAGCGTGTGGATGCATGCGAAACTGCTACTGGTGCTGCTGCTGATCGGTTACCACCACATGTGCAAGAGCCTGCTGAAGAAATTCCAGCGCGGCGAGAATGTACGCTCGCATGTCTGGTATCGCTGGTTCAATGAGATGCCGGTACTGGGCATGTTCGCGGTCGTGATCCTGGTGGTGGTCAAGCCCTTCCAGTAAGGACCTTCCGGATTTTGCAGCAGCACCCGAGACAATCGCCAAGATCATCGCCAACGCAACTTCAGAACAACAGACAAGACAACCATCCCGGCCCACCGGGAATTCCGAGGAGACCCCCAATGAGCAAAACCGTCGAATACTTCCTGGCGCCGCAATCGCCGTGGGCCTACATGGGCCATCCGCACTTCATGGAGATCGTGAAGAAGACAGGCGCCACGGTGCTGCTGAAGCCAGCCGACGTGAACAAGATTTTTGCTGCAACGGGCGGCGTGCCGGTCGGCCAGCGTCCGCCGCAGCGTCAGGCGTATCGCCTCGATGAACTGCGCCGCTGGAGCGCCCACCTGCAGCGTCCGCTGAACCTGCACCCGCAGTTCTTCCCGGTGCCGGGCGACACGGCAGCGAAGCTGATGATCGCTGCACTGCATGCCGGTGGCACCGACAAGGCGCTGGCACTGGCCGGCGCACTCGGCAGCGCCGTCTGGGCTGAAGAAAAGAATATCGCCGATGGCGACACGCTGGTGGCCATTGCCAACGGCGTGGGGCTGGATGGCACCGCGCTGCTGAAAATGACGGACAGCGATGCCGTCGCTGCGGACTATGCGCGCAACACCGAAGAAGCGATCGAGGCCAAGGTATTTGGCGTACCCTGGTATCGCGTCGATGGCGAAGGCTTCTGGGGACAGGACAGGCTCGACTTCGTCGAGCGTCTGCTGTCAGCCTGAGATCGTCGGCCTGAGATCGTCGATCTGAATTGAAACAAACCGGCTGGCGGCGCCCTCGGGCCGCCGGCCACAACGGATAAAGGGTCCACCATGAATCACTCGTATTTTTGCCCCTGCCCGCGCGGCCTGGAAACGGCGCTGGCCGAAGAACTGGCCGAGATTGCGCAAGACTCGCGCACGCTCAAAGTGCACAACACCGTACCCGGCGGCGTGCACTGCTCTGGCTTGCTGACCGATGCAATGCGGATCAATCTGCATTCACGGATCGCGTCGCGCGTGCTGCTGCGCATCGCGCACAGCAGCTATGTCAATGAAAACGATATCTACGACCTGACGCTGGCCTCGCGCTGGGAAGACTGGTTTGGCCTCGAGCATACGATCCGCGTCGATGTCACCGCGATCAAGTCGCCGTTGAAGAGCCTGGAATTCATCACGCTGAAAATCAAGGACGCGGTCTGCGACCGCTTCCGCGACCAGACCGGCGAGCGTCCGTCGGTGAACACGCGCACACCCGATATGCGCATCTCCGGCTTCCTCGATGCGCGCACCTTCACGCTCTACCTCGATACCTCGGGCGAGCCGCTGTTCAAGCGCGGCTGGCGTCAGGAAACCGGCGATGCGCCGCTGCGCGAAAACCTTGCCGCCGGCTTGCTGCGTACCGCGGGCTGGAAGCCCGGCACGCCGCTGCTGGACCCGATGTGCGGCTCCGGCACGCTACTGGTCGAGGCTGCGCAAATGCTGGCCGGCATTCCGCCGGGCATGCAGCGCAGTTTCGGTTTCGAGAAATTCAAGGCCTTCAAGCAAGCCGACTGGGATGCCGTGCGCAATGCAGTGAAGCCACCGGTGGTGCCGGCCGAACCCGGCATCTTCGGCTCCGACATCTCGGGCGACATGCTGGTCATGGCGCGCAACAACCTGCAGCGCGCCGGCATTCCTTTCGAGGTGCCGCTGAAGCAGATCGAAGCGCAGGAAGTGAAGCCGCCGACCGAGCAGCCCGGCCTGCTGATCGCCAACCCGCCGTATGGCGAGCGTATTGATGTGCGCGGCGACCGTAGCCAGGAGCCGGATGAAATGGCCGTCGCCTTCTTCAGCGCTTTTGGCAGCACGCTGAAGAACCGCTTCGCCGGCTGGACAGTCTGCATGTTCACGGCCGACCTGACGCTGCCGAAAATGCTGCGACTGAAGGAATCAAAAAAGACGCCGTTTTTCAACGGCGCCATCGAGTGCCGGCTGTTCCGGTTCGAGATGGTGGCTGGCTCGAACCGGCGCCCGGCGTAACACTGATTACTCGGCCTGGTTCCAGCCCTCGGCCTCAACGCTGACCGGGCCGATGTCGACCTGGCCCGCGTGATCGAAGGTCAGGGTCACGGTGACCTGCGCCCTGGCCTGTCGAATCACCACCGACGGCCCGCCGAGGTTGTCCATCAGCTTGCCCAGCTCGGCATCATCGCCGCCGCGGGTTTACTGGCTGGCCGGCAGGTGCAGGCGTGCCGTGTACTTCATCTCTGCCCCCGTCAGCTTGGCCTGGCGCTCGGTCTCGCCGGTGTCGATGGTACCGGTGAAGGTCAGCTGCACCCGGCCGTCGGCGGTATGCGACAGTTCATGGCAAGCCACGATCCTGTCGGTGGGCGCGACCGGCGTGCCATCGGCCAGGTGCAGCACCGAATCCGAGGTGCCATCCGGCTTGATGCGGCTGAACAGTGCGCGCGACAGGAAGATGCTCAGGTTCTGGCAGGCGACGTAACTAACCTGGCGTGACAACGCACCGGTATGCCTGATGAAGTCGTCGATGCTTGCGATCGGCTGGGTGCTGCCGTCGGCCGAACGGTAACGGTATACCGATGCATCGAAATCACGCAGGAAGGTCGAGCTGACGTCGTCGCTCTTCTGGATGACCTCGATCGTCTCCCTGAACTTCGGCATCATGAAGTACGCATTCTGCAGCTGCCGCCAGAACACGGGATGGAAATTATCCGGCGCAAGGTCCACCTCTTTCGATACCGCATAGCTGACCTTGCCTTCGTAGAGAATGTCGATGATCCCGTCCAGCAGGTCGCCGTCGGAGGCCGACGAGCGCTTGTCGTCATCCGAGCTGCTCTCGAAACGCAGCGACAGGCGCGACGCCAGCGCCGATTCCATCGATGCGCTGCTGCCAAACGATCGGTTCAACGGCAATTCCGAAGCCAGCAGGGTCAGCAGGTGCACCCCAATGCGCTGACGAAGATGCCGCTCGCGCTGACTTTCGTTCATCGACTGCAGTGCAGGCTCGCGCTCCAGCAGGATCAGCGTGCGCGTCAGCGTCTTCACGGCTGATGCGGGCAGCTGGCGCAGCAGCCCTTCTGCGGTCTGGCTTCCGACAGGCCACCAGCGCTTCGCGACTAGCGAAGGCACTTTGTCCTGCATCAGTTTCAGGGCTGCCAGTTCGCTTTTGCCTGCCGACGAAGACTTCGCCTGTCGGGCCGATGATGGCATCGCCGACTGTCCGGCGACCATGGTCGTCGCACCATCCGGGATCTCGATGCCGGATTCCGGCGTCGGCAAGGGCTTGATGCGCTTGCGCTCCTTGGCCGCCAAACCCTCATAGCGACGGACGTCATGATCGAAACGCTGCTCCCACCATTGGGGTGCGGCGGCATCCTTGTCTTCCGATGATCGCTCCCCCTTGCGCGGGCGATTGCTCAGCTTCAGCGGGTTGTGCTCTTCAATGTCCTTCCCTTCAGGGATCGAGCTGGAGTTATAAGGGTTGTCGCGTAAGGATCGTGAACTCATCCGTGCGCGCGGTGAAAATTGCCCGCTCACGGAGAGCGTGCGCTTGCCGAAGGGCAGGTTGATCTTCGACTTTGACGGGGTGCTTGCGATATCGCGCTCGTCATCAGGATGGGGAAGGGTATTGCGTTTCGAAGAAGGGACAGTTTTGCTCATGACAGATCAGGTTCGGGTTGAGCCGGCAGACCTAGCACCGGCGGACAGGTCATTGCGTCCGGTATCGCGGGCCACGGGGGTACCCGCCGGCGCAAGCCCAGCCTCTGTCACTGCAAGCAATAGTCAGTTCTAAATAATCAGCGGCTTAATGATGGAATACTGAGTACCATGTCCGATCAACGGCCTATATGATTGAAATTCAATAGGCAAACGCGTCCATTCATCGAGCCGGACTGGGCAACTGAGCTATCCTGTTGGCTCTAACGCATGTTCTCCGTCCACACATGGCCCACGCAGCTGCAGGGTTGCCGACCCTGATCGCCGCTGCAGGTAGCGAATGAGCGAATCACACCCGACCCCGACCTCGTCGCGTTCCTCGTCAAGTTCTGCGCTGGCGCTACTGCTGGCCGCGCTGGCCATGCTCGGCCCCTTCTCGGTCGATACCTACCTGCCGGCCTTTCCGTCGATCGAAGCCTCCCTGTCCGCCAGCGCGATGCAGGTACAGCAAACGCTGACGGCCTATATGGCGTCGTTTGCCGTGATGATCCTGTGGCATGGCGCGTTGTCGGATGCCTTCGGCCGGCGCAGCATCATCCTCGGGTCGCTGGCGCTTTATGCAGTGGCGTCGCTGGGCTGCGCGGCGGCGCACAGCATCGAATACCTGTGGGCGTTCCGCATCCTGCAGGGCGTTTCGGCAGGCGCCGGCGTGGTCATCGGCCGCGCGATCACGCGTGACCTGTATGCAGGCGCTGAAGCGGAGAAAATGCTGTCGCTGGTGACGATGATCTTTTCGATCTCACCAGCGATTGCGCCCATCATCGGCGGCTGGATCGTCACCTATGCCAGCTGGCGAACGATCTTCCAGCTGCTGTTCGTGTTCGCACTATTCCTGCTGTGGCTGTGCTGGCGACGGCTGCCGGAATCGCTACCGCCGGAGAAGCGTCAGGCTTTTCATCCGAGCTCACTGTGGCGCAATTACCGGCAGATCTTTGTATCGCGCATGTTCCAGCTGAAGGCGGCGGCCATCGCGTTCAATTTCTCCGGCCTGTTCCTGTATGTCGCCTCGGCGCCCTACATCGTGACCCGTCATCTGGGCCTGGGGGCCAGCCAGTTTGCCTGGCTGTTCGTGCCAGCCGTGTCCGGCATCTTTCTCGGGGCGCTGGCAGCCAACCGCATGGCCGGCAAGGTGCCGACCCAACGCCAGATTGCGATCGGCTACGGCTTGCTGGTGAGTTCGGGAGCGATCAGCACCGCCTATCACCTGTTCTTTGCGCCGGCGCTGCCATGGACAGTGGCGCCGCTGTTCCTGTACACGATGGGCATGTCCATCGTTGCGCCGGGGCTGACGCTGATGGTGCTGGACCTGTTCCCGCATATCCGCGGCACGGTCGCATCCTGCCAGTCATTCACGATGACGATGCTGTCGGCCGTGGTCGCCGGTGTAGTGTCGCCGATGTTGAACCACTCGATGTTCCTGCTGGCTGCTGGGCAGTTCGGGTTCACGCTCATCGGCTGCTTACTATGGCGCGCTTCCTCAAGCTTCGGCAAACCGGCCTCGGCAAAAGCATGAACCGGCCTGCAGGCCGGAGTGCTGCTGGCAACGGATTGACCTGCACTTGCGTCCGGTAAAATGCCGTCCTAGAGCAGAGTTCACCGCCCAAGGTGAACATCGCGCCAATCCGAGACCAGACCATGACACCTGCCTTCCTGCCGGCATGCTTCCGGCCTTTGCTTTCGCATTCGATCATTCGCCTCGGTCGAGATTTCGACGGCGGTTATCTTTTAGACCAGCGCGATGTCCAAAAATCGAAAGCCTTGGTGAGCTTCGGCGTCAATGAGGACTGGAGCTTTGAGAAAGAATTCTGCAAAGGACGCGAGATTCCGGTCTTTGCCTATGATGCGACCTTGAATGTCAGGTATCTGGTGCGTCGCGCCTGGCGTTCACTGATACGCCTGAATCCATTTGCGATAGCCCGCAGCTTCCGTGCACTTGTCGACTACCCGATATTTTTCAGCGGGAATCGCCGCCACAACCGGCGCTATATCGGGCTGGATGGAGTACCCGGCTTTACGACCTTGTCTTCCGTGATGGCCGAGGTCAAGCAACAGTCCGGCATTGAGTCCGACATCTTCATGAAGATCGATATCGAAGGCTGGGAGTACCGCATTTTCGAAGAGTTGATCGAGCATGGGCATCGATTCACGGGCTTGGCGATCGAATTGCATGATGTCGATATCCACCTCGACAAGCTGGAGAGCTTCATTCAACGCTTCCCGCTGAAGCTGATCCACGTTCATGCAAACAACTATTCGCCCATCAACGGAGCAGGTATTCCTCTGGCCATTGAATGCACCTTCAGCGCCAGCGAGCCATCCGGCGGGCATGAAGCTGTTGCACTTCCGCACCCACTAGATATGCCGAACAAGCGCAACCGGGCCGAAGTTGCATTATCTTTCCGGTAAAATTCCGTCAAACGCGGGTGTAGTTCAATGGCGGAACGTCGGCTTCGCAACTCCCCGATAAGAGCAATCGAGGGTCGCACACTTCCCTACAGTGCGATCCAAATGCGCAATCCATCCGCTTCGAGCGATACTGATCACGGATCGGGCAAGCCCAGACCTCCGACAGGTTGCTGCCCTCGCTGACAGCTCCCTTTAGCAGTTGTCCGACGTCTCCCGAAATTCAGTAGCAGGTGATTTTGGAGTCCAATTTCACTGGCAATCGAGTGCTACTTCAGCACAAGCCCGCCATCGGTAATGCCCATCCCATGGGATAAGCACGCGTTGCGATCGTGAACAGATAGAAGGGCTGCCTTTCAAAAAATAATGCCGCCCTATGGCGGCATTATCGGTCGACAGCCGTGGAAACTTCCAGCCGAGCGCGGACGTGGACCGTTGGACGAAGGGTCGTTTGGAACAATCGAACTACGCGGTTCCGCTTGGGCAGTTCGTAACGGCCTTTCAGGGGTTGGCTTGATCAATTCATTTGCAATTCCACTCATCAGCAAAGGCATACGACTTTGCCTCGGAAACCGAGCCATCATTGCGGAGAAGTTTTCCGACCAACACATCGGCCTTGCCGACCTTGATCTTGCCGTTGGCCTTGAACACGTAACCGTCGGTATCACGGATCGCGTTGCCAGATTTCTTCAGCTTGTCATCCAGGTAGGTGGTCACGCCAGCTGAGCCCTCAACAACTGAACACGTCTGAGCAGCGTCAGCACCTGCGGCTGCCGGTGCCGCAGCGGCACCCGCCGGCGCACCACACTGCTTGTATTTGTCAGTCATTTTTCTGTAGGTACGGGTAAAGCCGTCTGCAGTCATCGTATACAGCGTGGATTCCGTGAAATCACCACCTTCACCACTGCATTTTTCCTTGATCAGGAAGACGCCGGGGCCGCTGGATTTGACGGTAGCCGCCTGGCAGGTTTGCTCAGTGCCCATCACCGCGAATTTCTTGTCGATTTCGAGCGCGGGACAATAAGCACCCTGAGCGCCGGTTCCCCATTTACCGCGAAGTTCGGCCGGATATTCCGCCGCATTGACAGTCAACACACCTGCACAGCCCAGCACCAGCAAACAAGATTTGATTTTCATGATTATTTCCTGATCAGGTTAATTTCCGTTTCATTCTAGCATTCATGATTTATCCGAATTAAATCCATATTTCACCGGCGAAACATCATGCAAAGATATAATCAACGTAACTTTATTCAACCCGAATAAAGACAGAATCAAAATTCGGTCGAATAATTTTCCGCCCTTTCTTCGTCCACTCAACCTCACTAAAAACGGAGTATTCAATGCGCAATCATCTGGCGTCGGCTGGAGCTGTTCTGGTTCTCGCCTTCCTGTCCCTCTACTCACAAAGCTCGCTGGCGCAGGCCTGTGAACAAAAATATTTCTCCTGCAAAGTCGGCGGCAAGGAAGTGACGCTGTGCGGCGCTGATCTTGGCGATTCATTCAACATCATGTTCAGCATCGGCACGGAAACTCTGGCGGAATTTACGAGGGGCGAGAAACTGGCTGTCACTGAACACTCTGCCGGGAAAATGACGCTGACATCGATACACTTCAAAGGCAACGGCTCGACTTACGCACTGACCACTTGCGAAGGCATGGAGTGCAATCCGGACAAGGACACCTGGCTGTCCATTGTCAAAGGCAAGAAGCGCATCAAAGGCAGTGGCTTTTGCGATGCAGGATCGAGCACCGGCTTTACCAATTTGCCATTCGTCTTCGACAAAAAGGGCAACAAGACCCTGGACAAGAAGAATTTCCTCGCAGAGTATTTTGCGATCAACAAGAATCCGAAAGAGTTCTTCCTGACCGAAAACATCAGCTGGGCTGAATGAAACTAACTGGAAAGGGCCTGAAGACTCCGGACGAATGCTTCAGGCCTTTTCTTTTTTCCAGTTCAGCTGCACTCACCCTTGCAGTGAGCGCATTGTTGCCTGTACCGGGCACGAATCCCACCGCTCTGCCGTATCCGATATACGGCATCCAATGTTGAACCTGCAGGCATCCTTTGAAATACCCTGAGCTGCGGGTGTCTATTTTCTTACGGTGGGTTGTCGGTTGGCTGGCGAAGCAGGGGCCTGATCATCTCAGCAAGGTCCGGACCTGCCGACAGGAGATTGTAGCCATCCCTTTACGACCCAAAATACGAAGCCAAACACGTCTGCAACCCGGGGCAGAAATGTCGATGGACGAAGAACTCTGAGCGTTGCCTGAAAATAGTTGAGCTACTGTTTTCATAGCCGCAAGACTTTTCACAGAATGGGAGGAGTCGATTACTAAGCAGGTTTGCGGCAAGCTGCTGTTTGATCATTGCAAGCTCTTCACCGCATATTCTGCAACGCCCTCCAGGCTACCGTGGGCGGCATAGAGAGCGCGCAACCGGCTTGCGTCGTTACCCTGATCCATAATCTGGCTGATCTCAGTGACCACATTCGGACAACCGAGTGCCTCGGCGCTGGACTCAATTATGCGCAGGGTCATTTCAATGTCTTCTCGCAAGGGGCGCTGCTCATGGCTGCGAGGGTCGACAATGATGCCGTCCAGACCAAAGCGACATCCTTGGAAGCGATTGTAGTTGTAGACGAGATAATCATCTTCCAAAGGTGCGACTGCCTCGCGGTTGGCAAGCAGCCAGTGGCACAGGGCCTGCAGATAACATGCCAGAACCGCTGCACGCTCAACTGTCAGTGGTGTATCGCAGACACGCAGCTCTATGGTTCCGAACTCTGGCTTCGGCCGGATATCCCAATAAAAATCCTTCATGCTTTTGACAACGCCAGTGTGTTCCATCTTCGCGAAATAGTCGCTTACAAATGAGTCCCAACGAAGAATAAAAGGCGCGCGGCCGCTGAGCGGAAAAGCAAATACCGAATTCAGTCGCGACGAGTCAAACAAGGTGTCATGACCGTGACTAAATGGCGAAGATGCTGATAACGCGATAAATTGTGGAACGAAGCGATTGAGCGCGTGTAGCAGGAACAGCGCTTCATCACCATTGCGGCAACCGATATGTACGTGCTGACCAAAAATGGTGAACTGCTTGGCCAGATAACCATACAGCGCAGATACCTGCCGGTAACGCGGCGTTTCCGTAATTCGCTGTTCTGGCCAGATCTGAAAAGGATGAGTGCCGCCACCGCAGACGCCGATATTCAAGCGATCAGCTGCTTTGACGAGTGCGCCACTAATACTGCGTAGTTCTGCCTGAAGTTCGCCATATCGCGAATGGATGCCTGTTGCAACTTCGATCATGCCTTGTGTGATTTCGTGCGTTACAGTCCCCGGGAAAGTTTTGCGCGATAACAGCTCGAGCAGATCGCCACTGGCGGCGGCCAGATCGAAATCACTGAGGTTCAGCAGCTGCAACTCCAGCTCGACGCCCACGGTCAGCGATTGCGAATGCTTGAATGGTCCAATAGTCATGTTAATTATCCTCGCTTTGCGGCAGCTCGCGTGCCGCATGTAACGCGAGTTGTGTCATTAGTGGTCCGATGACCTCCAGCAGCAGCGCAGCTGCTGCAAGCGGCGCGAGCTGTTCAACTAGATTGATACCGAGGTGTCGAGTTTGCTCAAGCACCAGAATTACGAATACAGAAAATGGCGACATTGCGATGCCTGTCAGTGCTCCTTTTCTTAGGGAAACACCGCTTGGTCTTGCAAAGCACCAGAGTGAGGCGATCTTTGCTGCCGATCGAGCCAGCACCAATGACAGTCCAATCAGCCAGCCACCTGCGGCAAGACGCCAGTCGATCGATGCGGCCACTGACACAAACAGCAACACGGACAGTACATCGCCAAGAGTCCCAAAGCCCCGCTCTGCTCGACCAAGGACAATGCGCCGATGGCGAGAGACGACACCGAATGCCAATGTAGCCAGTACCGGCGACTGCTTGAGGTAATGGGTAAGCGCGACAAGCAAGATCACGGAAATCGCAAAGGCAAGCGTTGCATCACTGCGCGTGCGTCGCAGCAGACGCAACACTGCAGGCAAGGCCACGCCGAAGAGGGAACCTATACCGACTGAAAGCAGAAGTACCAGCAGGCTGTTATAGCCCGCCTCCGTCAAGCTGCCTGAAGTCTGGAAGATGCTGTATCCAACCAGCAGCTTGAATACAAATACGGCGAATATGCAGTTCAGTACCGACAGATGCAGTGCCCGCTCCGTGACTTGTCCCGAACTGCGAAGTTCGTTTATGACCCGCAAGACGGTTGCAGGCGAAGAGGCCATGGAAAGTGCGCCCAGCAGCGCTGCAGATGTGCTGGCTACGTCGAACTGACGAGCCAACAGGTAGACCGAGACAAAAGTTAGTGATGCCTCGAACAAGCTGGCAAAGGTCAGCCAGAGGTTATGATGCAACCAGCGCAAATTAAACCGGTGTCCCGCTTCAAACAGGATCAGGCCAAATGCGATGTTGGCAAGCAGCAGTACATTGCCCGAGCTGATTTCGGGAAGCAGACCCAGTTGTGCAGGGCCGCAGATGAAGCCGACCAGCGCGTAGGTACTTATACGCGGCAAATGCCATACTCCGCGAATCAATTCTCCAAGTATCCAAGCTACCAAAACGACGGCAGCCCAGGCAAGTTCTCCGGTAAGGTCGATGAATGTCATTCTTGATGCGGTTCGTTGGTGAAACCGAATGGTAGCAATCATTACTGACCGCATCAGAATGTTTTTTTACAGCATTAAAATCAATGCAGCCTTCAGTCAGTGGTGCTGACGTGATCAGCTTCGTATTTTCGGTCGTAAAGGGATAGCTTCCATCTCCTGTCGGCAGGTCCGGACCTTGCTGAGATGATCAGCCTCCTGCTTCGCCAGCCAACCGACAATTCACCGTTAGAATATCGGCACCCGCGGGTGTAGTTCAATGGTAGAACGGCAGCTTCCCAAGCTGCATACGAGGGTTCGATTCCCTTCACCCGCTCCACAGCAGCACTTTTGCGATCAGGCTCCTTCGGTCGCTTTCTGCGGCGTCTCGGGATCGGCCTCAGGCTCGTCTGCCATTTCTGCTTCCGGTTGCGGCAATACGACGGGCACGTGCTGCTCGACCTTGTCACTCAGCATGGCATTGATGGCGACGTTCGCGCCTTTGAGTGCATTGCCAAATACCGTCGCGTCGAACACCTTGCCATTGACCTTCAAAATGCCCGCCTCGTAGTCGAAGCTGGCCTTGATCCCGTCCGGAATCGTCGTCGCAAATCCCATCGCCACCAAGGACTTCGTATCCTCAGCCTTCACGTTCTTCCCGGTCAGCGACAGTTCGCCGCGCGAGCTCAGCACTTTCTCCAGTTCGAATGCATCGCCTACGGTCTTTCCAAACCCGACCATCAAGCTGCCATCCAACGCCCCGCCATCGAGCTTGCCGCTGAGCTTGGGAATGCCAGCCGACAAACCTTCGAACATCAATTTGCGCAGGCTAGCCCGCAGCTGCTGCGATTCTTCCATCGTCAGGCTGCGGAAGTAACACGACTTGTCGGAGAGCTCGATCAGCTGCTCGACGCTCTTTGCATGCATCCCGGTGACAGCCATCTCCAGCAGCAGGTCTTCGAATTTCTTGCCTGCGACGCTCATCATCTTCACGCTTGGCGTCATGCGCATGTCGAGGCGATCGCCCTTCTCGCTGACGTCCATGGCGAGCTTCAGGCCTTCGGCGCTGAGGCTGGAATTGCCGAACTTTGCAGCCTCCAGTGAAAATTTGCCGAGTCCGCGCGACACGCTGGTCAGGTCGGATTTCATGCCAAAGCCTTCGACCTCCATCGCCTGGCCATTGCCACGATAGGCAATCTTCGACGTCTTCCAGTCGAAGTCCATCGTGTCCTTGCCCAATGCGATTGAACCAGTCGAGGGGGATACCGTCATCGATTCCCCATCGTTGAGCGCATTCATCGCCGGCAAATTCAGGTCGGATTCGATCGCGCCGGACATGCGGACACGACCCTTGCCTTCCAGCTTGGCTTCGCCATTGAACAGTTTTTCAAAGGCGGCCTTCGCGTCGCCGGTTGGCGTGACCGACCACTCGGCGCGCAGCAGCGACATGGGGCTGACGAAATGCGACAAGCGATAGCTGACCTGGGCTGTAAACCACTCTGACGGTGCATTGCCGCGTGCGCAGGCATCCACCAGGGCCAGTTCGACCTGGCCCGATGAAGAAAACAATCCGTCCTGGTGCTGCAGGTTGCGAAGCCGGTAGGAGCGCGACAGGGTCGAGGCCTTGACGGCATTCTGCAGTTCTTGTTCGGTACGCTTGCCGACATAGACACTGGCGCCCAGCCAGGACACCACCAGCAGCAGCGCGACGCCCGCCGCAATCGTTATTTTTCGTTGCATAGTTATTACCTTCTTGTTGTCGAAAAGGCCGGGTCGAGGCACCGAATGCCGTCTGCCGGGAGAATAATCATAGAAATTATACTTCTGCCGACTTTCCCGCCTTCATTCCCAGACATCCGCGAGGCATGCCGATGTGATGCAGGCATCGCACAAGGTAAAATTCGCTGCCCGCCAGTACATTCGCAAGCGGGCACCCGAGAGCATCGTTTTTATCCAGGCCCCCCGCATGTCAGATCAGGATCCGCAACACCCCTCCCCGCAACGTTCAATGCTGTACGACCCGACAGATCACCGTATCCGCAGCTTCGTCACGCGGGCCGGCCGGCTGTCGACGGGGCAGGCGCGCGCCCTGGAAACGCTGGGGCCACGCTTCTGTCTGCCTTATGGGAAAGAACTGCTTGATGTGGATGCCGCGTTCGGCCGCCATGCGCCGACCATCCTCGAGATCGGCACCGGCATGGGTGAAACGACCGCTCACATTGCGGGTCTGATGCCGGAAAAGAATTTCATCGGCGTCGAGGTGCATACGCCGGGCATCGGCAGCCTGCTGAAGCTGATCGGCGAGCGCGATATCAACAACCTGCGCCTGATCCAGCATGACGCGTTCGAAGTCATCACGCACATGCTGGCGCCCGCATCGCTGGCTGGCGTGCATGTGTTCTTCCCGGATCCCTGGCACAAGGCGCGCCATAACAAGCGGCGATTGATTCAGGGACCGTTCTTGGAATTGCTGTGCTCGCGCATTGCGCCGGGCGGCTACATCCATTGCGCGACTGACTGGGAAGACTATGCGGTGCAGATGCTGGAAGTGCTGAGCGCAGAAAAGTCACTGCGCAATACGGCCGATGGCTATGCGCCGCGGCCGGACTACCGGCCCGTGACGAAGTTCGAGAACCGCGGGCTGAAGCTGGGCCACGGCGTCTGGGACCTGGTGTTCACGAAGGTATAAGCGACTGTCGCGGCACGGATGCCCCGTGCCACGAAGCCACCCGGCGTGCAGCCGGGCTGAACATCATGGCAGGGGCAGGTACCGCCGTCACGCGGCGCGCTGCTCCGCCACCAGGGCGATGATCTGCTCGCCGTAAGTCTCCAGCTTCTTCTCGCCAACCCCCGATACCTGCCGCATGTGGTCGAGCGACATCGGCATCGCGCGCGCGATTTCGCGCAGCGTCGCATCATGGAAGATCACATAGGCCGGCACATTGTGTGAACGCGCGGTCTCGACGCGCCACCAGCGCAGCCGCTCGTACAGCGATTGCTGCGCCGGCGACAAATCGGATTCCGTCGCCGCCGTTGGCTTGGCGGCCGCCCGGCTCCTGACTGGCTTCTGGTAGCGCCGCATCGCAATCGCCTGCTCGCCCTTGAGCACGGCACGTGCCGCCTCGGGCAGTTTCAGCGAACCATAGGCTTCATGGTCGATCTCGATCAGGCCCAATGCGATGGCTTGCCGCAGGATGGCGCGCCATTCGGCCTCGCCCTTGTCGGAGCCAATGCCGAAGGTGGACAACTGCTGGTGATTCCACTGCTTCACCTTCTCCGAATCGATGCCGCGCAAGACGTCCAGCACATGGCCGGCGCCGAAGCGCTGGCCGACGCGGTAGATGGTCGACAACAGCTTTTGCACGACTTCGGTCGCGTCGAAAGACACCGGCGGGTTCAGGCAGGTATCGCAATTGCCGCAAGGCCCGGAAGACTGACCGAAATAATCGAGCAGGCGCACGCGACGGCAGCCCAGGGTTTCGCACAGGCCGAGCATGGCATCCAAGCGCGCCGACTGCGCGCGCTTGAATTGAATGTCCGCGTCGGATTCGTCGATCATCCGGCGCTGCTGCACCACATCCTGCAGGCCATACGCCATCCATGCATCAGCCGGCTGACCATCGCGGCCGGCGCGGCCGGTCTCCTGGTAATAGCCTTCGATGCTCTTCGGCAGGTCGAGGTGGGCGACGAAGCGCACATCGGGCTTGTCGATGCCCATGCCGAAGGCGATGGTCGCCACCATCACGATGCCCTCTTCGCGCAGGAAGCGCGACTGATGGGCGCTGCGCACGCTGCTGTCCATGCCGGCGTGATAGGCCAGTGCACGGATGCCGGACTCGTTCAGGAATTCCGCGGTCTCTTCGACCTTCTTGCGCGACAGGCAGTAAACGATGCCGGCATCGCCGTCATGCTCGCTGCGGATGAAATCCAGCAGCTGGCGGCGCACGTTTTCTTTTTCGACGATCTGGTAGCGGATGTTCGGTCGGTCAAATGACGAAATGAACTGGCGCGCGTCCTCGAGCTGCAAGCGATGCACGATTTCATCGCGGGTCTGGAAGTCAGCGGTGGCGGTCAGTGCAATGCGCGGCACTTGCGGATAGCGCTCATGCAGGACCGACAGCCGGATGTATTCAGGCCGGAAGTCGTGACCCCATTGCGATACGCAATGCGCCTCATCGATCGCAAACAGCGCGATGTGGGCCGAGTCCAGCAGTTCGAGGCAGCGCGGCGTCATCAGCCGTTCGGGCGCGACGTACAACAGGTCAAGCTCGCCCCGGCGCAACGCACGTTCGATGCGCAGCACTTCATCAAAATCTTGCGTGGAGTTCAGGAAGGCGGCGCGCACGCCGAGTTCGGCGAGGGCATCGACCTGGTCTTGCATCAACGCAATCAGCGGGGAGATCACCACGCCGCACCCCTCGCGCACCAGCGAAGGAATCTGGTAGCACAGCGACTTGCCGCCGCCGGTCGGCATCAGCACCAGCGCATCGCCGCCACCGGCAACCAGTTCGACGATGTCGGCCTGCTCGCCGCGGAATTCGGGATAGCCGAATACGCTGTGCAGCACGTGCAGCGCACGTGCGCGTAAGTCTTGCGTCATGGGTTCAGCACAGGCAGGATAAGGCGCGTCGGCACGGCATCATTCGGCCCAGACGATCCAGCCGGTATGGGCGCTCACCAGCACCAGCACGCCGAACACGAGCCGATACCAGACGAAGATCATGAAATCATGCGTGCTGATGAAACGCAGCAGCCAGCGCACGCACAGGAAGGCCGAGATGAACGCGGCCAGGCCACCCAGCCCGAACATGGGCAAGTCAGCGGCTGACAGCAGTGCGCGTTCCTTATACAGCGAATAAGCGGTTGCGCCGAACAGGGTCGGGATCGCGAGGAAGAAAGAAAACTCGGTCGCAGCGCGGCGCGACAGGCCGAAGGCCATCGCGCCGATGATGGTGGCGCCGGAACGGCTGGTGCCCGGAATCAGCGCAAAGCATTGTGCAAGGCCGACCTTGATGGCATCGACCACGCTCATGTCATCGACCGTATCGACGCGCGACCCCAGCTGGCGGCGGTTGCGTCGCTCGACGACCCAGATCACCAGTGCGCCAACGATGAAGGCCAGTGCCACCGGCACTGGCTTGAACAGGTGCGCCTTGATGGCCTTGCCGAAGGCCAGCCCCAGCACGACGGCCGGCAGGAAAGCGACCAGCACATTGACGACGAAACGGCGCGCGAGGATGTCGCGATGAAAATTCAGCACCACAGTCGCAATGCGTACTCGATATTCCCAGCAGACGGCCAGCATGGCGCCGGCCTGGATCACGATTTCAAAGACCTTGACCTTTTCGCCCGTAAAGTTCAGCAGGCTGCCGGCGAGAATCAGGTGACCGGTGGAAGAGATGGGCAGGAACTCCGTCAAACCTTCGACGATGCCCATGATGATGACTTTGATGGCGAGTGCAATATCCATGCGGGCGAAGCTTAACATGCCGCAAGGTGTGCCAGAGAGCGGCGCAGGCTGGAATTTTCAGCTTGCAGCGCTTGTTCAGGAAGTCAGGCTTTCAAGGCGATGCAGGAATGTCATGGCCTGTTCGCGATCATCGCCGCACATATCGGGCGCTGCTTGCAGGCTGCCGCACACCGCTGGGCGCCGCGGATCACCGAACAGCTTGCAACGATCCTGTTCATCCAGCTGCACGCAACGCACGCCGGCCGGTTTCCCGTCAGGCATGCCGGGAATCGGCGACGAAATCGATGGGGCGATACAGCAGGCGGCGCAGGCGGGACGGCATTTCATGTCCGCACTCTAGCGTAATGCTCGCCGGTTCAGGGATGCGCAGACAAAAAAAAGCCCGCCGGCATTGCTGCGGCGGGCTGTCACATCAAGTCAGGGATATGGCCTGATTGTTACTGCTCTTCGCTTGACCAGTCGCTGCCCCAGTCCGTGTCACCGCTGCTTGGAGAGCTGACCTCGACGCTGCTGTCGTGGTCGTCATTGTGCAAGGTATTGCCTGCCACGGCGCCCGCATTGCTGACATTGGTATTGACGAAGGTAGTGGAGCTTGTGGTACTGCCAGCACTCGCCGGAGCGGCTACGTTGCTGGTCGTCGTCGCGGTCACGGTGGTTCCTTGATCCGAGTCCGCCTCTGACTCGTCACTGACGCGGAAGCTTTCGCTCAGCACTGTCAATTGCTGCTCGACCTTGGCCGGCACATCCTTGCTGACTTTCTCCAGGTTGCCGCCATACTTGTAGAAGTCCTTCGCGTACTGTAGGCAATACGGGATGGGATCGAGCTTGAAGTTGTCAAAACCGCGGCGCGACATGTCAACGATCTTGTCCTTCAGGTGTTGCATGAATCGCGGGTCGAGGGCCTTCAGGCCAGCTTCGCTGATGATCTGCTCGGCAAATTTTGCTCGCTCCAATTGATGCTTCATTTCCTCCTTTTTCAGCTTGAGCAGGGCCGGGTCGGTGCGCGACGTGGTCGGTGCATCCGACGATCCGCCACGCGGCGAGATCAGCAGCGACGTCGCATGCAGGGTCTTGCCGCGGCGGAGTACGCTGTTATCGCTGCCCGGCATCACGACTGTCGTCCCCTTGCTCCGGGTCAGCTGTTTCGGGCTCTGGATGGCGCGCACGTAGGCGCGTGCCTCCGCGGGCTGTGCCCGCTGGTTGCTGATGATGTCCAGCACGAAGTCGCCCAGGTTGTTTGACGCGCATGCATTCAGGTAAGCAAACATCTTCGCGTATTTTTTTGACGCATCCAGACCCAGCTCCTCGTCGCACCGATTGCGCCAGACGGCCGTGACAGAACGCGTCGCGATGAAGCCGACTTGCGCGTTCTGGCGTAGCAGCAGCAAATGCTTGGGCAATTCCGTACCGCACACTTCAAACCAGAGGATCAGGTGCTTGTCGATCGTCAGCAGCAGCTTCTTCATGGGTTCCGGCAGCCGGGATGACGCCAGCGTGCGCTCGATGCCGCACACGTAGTCCATGAAGATTTGCACGATCGGCTGCATCAGGGTGATGAATTCCTCGTTCTTCAACAAGTCGCTGGTGCGAACGTCGTCGCCTTGCTGGCTCAGCGTGTTGACCTTTTCAGCGACCTTGTCGAAGGCGCGCATGAGTTTGAGCCGGACCTCTTCGGACTCACCGGTCGTCAGCAGGTGGCTCACGAACGGCTGAGAGAAGTCCTTGATCACATTGACTTCCTCGTAATAGACGCCCGAGGTCGTGGTGTACTTCGTAATTTTCAGGGTGCCGCGCAAGACGCTGTTACGCGCGTCCGAGCCGATCTCAGCCTTCCCGCCCCGGCTTTGCACATAGACCAGCAGTTCGCCCAACTGCTCCGCAAATTGGGGATGGCCAGGGGTAATCCGGCGATCAAGCACCCCATCGATGAAGAATCGCAGCTCCAGCTTCACATCTTTCCCCTGCAGCACGTTGCTGTTCTCCGACCTGACCGGGGATCGCGGGGATGTGGGGGTCAGTGACGCTGGCGACTTGACGGGCGATGAACGGTCGGCGTTGGCGTTGGCGCTGGTGCTGGTGCTGGTGTTGGGATTGGGGTTGAAGACGGGCATGTTGTACGCGGCCATCGACAGCTCACTCGGGGCACCGCGGGCTGGACCGACGCGAGTCGGAGAGGCTGCAGTTCCCAGCGCAGCCAGCGACAGCGGCGGCACCTTTGGCAACTGCGCCGGCGAGGACGGCGCGTCCGAACGTAGCTGCGGCAACACCAGCGGAGGCGGAGGGTCCGACGGCGGCTTGCTGGGTACGTACGGGACGATGCTCGGGCTGCCCGACGCAGGGCCAGGCTTCACTTGCAGCGGCGACACCGGGCTCGACGCCATCCGCGCGTGGCCGAGCTGGCGGCGCGCTGCGCCGGCCTTCGCACTGGCGCTGCGCTGCGTGACCTCGGGTTGGCTGGAGGGCTGTACGGTCGTGCTGGTGGAACTGGCTGAACTGGCTGAACTGGTTGAGCTGGTTGAACTGGAGGCGTTGCCGGCACCCTGGCCCGAACGGGTCGAGGACGGTGCACCGGTATCCCAATTGGACACCATCATGCTGACCATCGAACTCGTACGCGCCCGGTTCGGCGGGCGGGACGACTGAGCGGGCGATTGCGGGTTTGGCTGCTGGGCTTGCTGGCTGGACAGCTGCTTCATTTGCGGCCCGCCCTTGTTCTTCTGTTGCGCATCCTTGTCGGATTGCTGTTGCGTTTTGTTGCCGAACTGGTTGCCGCTCTGGTTGCCGCCCTGACGCCGCACATCCGCGCGGGCGGTCTGGCTGGCCTGCTGCTCGGCGTCATCCGGCGAGGGCGGCAGCGGAGGCAGTTCATAGTTTGCGGTGGGGGGATTGGGGGGCGGCGGGGTGCCGGTAGGTCTGGCCATGGATTGCCTCTGGGAGTGGTTGAGGGACGTTGAGGGAAGCTTGCAAAAGCCGCGATACGTAACTCGTGCTTTCGCCGCGGTTCCTGCCCGGCACCATGGCGGCATGCGGCATCTGGCGTCCCCCGGGTTGTCGTGCTTGACGCCCTCCCGCCGCACAGCCTATATTGCTGACCCATCGGTTAGTAATTTTCAGACCACCATGACTATCCCTTCCACTGACACCAAATCCAAGCCGCGCTGGGAGCGCCGCAAGGACGCTCGTCCGCAGGAACTGCTGGCCGCCGCCCTCGACCTGTTCGTCGAACGCGGCTATGCCGGTACGCGCCTGGATGACGTCGCATCGCTTGCCGGTGTCTCCAAGGGCACGCTGTACCTGTATTTCGAGAACAAGGAAGAATTGTTCAAGGCCGTGGTGCGCGAGAACATCGTCGCCGCGCTGGCCGATGCCGAAGACCTGATCGCCGGCTTCGAAGGCCACAGCAGTGATTTGCTGCGCAAGCTGGTCATGAACTGGTGGAACCGCATCGGCCAGACCAAGCTGTCCGGCATTTCCAAGCTGATGATGGCCGAGTCGGGCAATTTCCCCGATGTGGCGCGCTTCTATCATGAAGAAGTCGTGTCGCGCGGCGAGGCGCTGCTGGTCAGCGTCGTCGAGCGTGGCATCGCACGCAAGGAATTCCGCGACGTCGACGCCAACCAGGCCAAGCTGGTCCTGATCGCGCCGGTGCTGATGCTGATGCTGTGGAAACACTCGTTCGCCGGCTGCCGCAGCGAACCCATCGATACGCAGGCTTACCTCGACTGCCTGCTGGACCTGCTGACGCGCGGCCTCGAAACCGGCGCGCGCTGACCCGCCCGCCCCTCGGAATTCCAAGACTGCGCCCCTACGCTGCCCGCCCCATGAAAAAAAGCCTGTTCCGACGCGTTGCCGTCCCTGCCCTGGTCGTGATCGCCCTCCTTGCGGCGGCCGGCTGGATGATGAAGCCCAAGTCCCCGGCCAAGCCCGCTGCCGTCGCCACCGCAGCAGCCCCGGCCGAGCTCGAATTCCTGCCGCAAGAAATCGTCAGCGCCAGCCCCGTCGAACTGCGCCAGGTGCTGCTGCTGTCAGGCTCGCTGCGCGCGCTCGACCTGGCCACCGTGAAGGCGCGCGTGGCCGGCGACGTGCGCGAGATTCTGGTGCGCGAAGGCGAGGCGGTGCGCGCCGGGCAAGTCGTGGCGCGCATGGACACCACGGAATACGAGGCCAAACTCGCGCAGGCGCGTGGCAACCTGAATTCGGCCAAGGCACAGCTGGAGATCGCCATCAAGGCGCGCGACAACAATGCAGCGCTGGTCGAAAAAGGCTTCATCTCGAAAAATGCGTTCGACAATTCGGCCAGCCAGTACGCGGGCGCGAAAGCCAGTGTCGATGCGGCCCAGGGCGCGTTTGACTTTGCGCAGAAACAATTGAATGACACGGTGCTGCGCGCGCCGATCGCCGGACTGGTCTCGGCACGCAATGTGCAGCCGGGCGAAAAGGTATCGCCGGACTACAAGCTGATCGAGATCGTCAACCTGCAGAAAATGGAGCTCGAAGCCGCAGTCCCGGCCAGCGAGATCGGGCGCATCGTCATCGGGCAGAGCGTCAGCCTGCATATCGAAGGCATGCCGCAATCCTTCGATGGCAAGGTCGTACGTATCAACCCGGCGGCACAGGCCGGTTCGCGATCGATACCGGTCTATGTCCAGGTGGCGAACCCGAACAATCAACTGCGCGCCGGCATGTTCGCCGAAGGCAAGCTGGTTCTGAGCAGCAAGCCCGGCGTGCTCGCGCTGCCGCCCGGCGCCGTGCGCCGCGATGGCAGCGGTGTCTATGTATTCACGATCGAGAACGGCAAGATCGCACGCAAGCCGGTGAGCACCGGCAGCGAAGGCCAGAGCGGCGACGAGCCGCGCATCGAAATCGTGTCGGGCCTTGATTTCGGCGCGCAGGTGATCCGCACCGACATGGGCAACCTCGTACCGGGCACGCCGGTGCGCGTGGCGGGACAGTCGCCGTCGATCACGACCAACGCAGCCACCCTCGCTCAGCCCCCCGCCCCTGCCACGGCCTCGAGCCAGGCAGCCGTTCCGGCTCCGACCGCACCTGCCGCAGCGCCGGCAGCCGCCAAATAAGACAGGACACACGACACCATGTGGTTCACGCGCATCAGTATCGGCAACCCCGTCCTCGCGACGATGATGATGCTGGCCTTCGTCGTGCTCGGCCTGTTCTCCTATCAGCGGCTGCGCGTCGACCAGTTCCCGGACGTGACCTTCCCGGTGGTCGTGGTGCAGACCGAATACCCCGGCGCGTCGCCGGAAACGGTTGAAAACGACATCACGCGCAAGGTCGAAGAAGCGGTCAACACCATCAACGGCATCAATGCGCTGACCTCGCGCTCGTACGAAGGCCAATCGGTGGTCATCATCGAATTTGCGCTGACCATCGACCCGGCGCAAGCCGCGCAGGACGTGCGCGAGAAAGTCGCGCTGGTCAAGACCATCTTCCGCAAGGAAGTCAAAGAGCCGCGCGTCACTCGCTTCGACCCGGCAGACCGGCCCATCTTCTCGGTCGCTGTCACGAATGACGCCAGCAAAGGCAATTACTCGGCACGCGAGCTGACGACGATTGCCGATGAACTGGTGAAAAAGCGCTTCGAGAACGTGCGCGGCGTTGGTTCGGCCACGCTGGTGGGCGGCGTCAAGCGCGAAGTGCAGGTCTATGTGAAGCCGGCCGAGATGGAAGCGCTGGGCGTCTCCGTCGACCAGGTGATGAACGCGGTACGCAATGAAAATCAGGAACTGCCCGCCGGCGCCGTGCGCACACTCGCTAACGAACAAGTCGTGCAGGTACAGGGCCGCGTGCGCCGTCCGGAGGATTTCGCGCGCCTCGTGGTCGCGCGCCGCAATAACCAGTCCATCCTGCTCGGGCAAGTGGCCGATGTGGTCGACAGCCAGCAGGAGCAGGAAAACCTCGCGCTATTCAATGGCAAGCGCACGATTGCGATCGATATCCTGAAGGCGCAAGGCCAGAACACCATCGAAGTCGCCGACGGCTTGCAGAAAGCCATCCGCGAACTGCAGCCGACGCTGGATGCGCTGCACCCCGGCATCAAGCTGGAAGTCATTCGCGACGGCTCGCGCCAGATCCGCGTCGGCGTCGAGAACGTGCGGCGCACGCTGATCGAAGGCGCGCTGCTGACGGTGCTGATCGTGTTCCTGTTCCTGAACTCGTGGCGTTCGACCGTGATCACCGGTCTCACGCTGCCGGTGTCGCTGATCGGCACCTTCCTGTTCATGGACATGTTCGGCTTCACCATCAACATGATCACGCTGATGGCGCTGTCCTTGTGCGTGGGCTTGCTGATCGATGACGCGATCGTGGTGCGCGAAAACATCGTGCGCCACGCGGGCATGAAGGTGAACGGCCGCTACAAGGACCCGCGCACCGCGTCGCTGGAAGGCACGGCCGAGATCGGCCTCGCGGTGCTGGCAACCACTTTCTCCATCGTCGCGGTGTTCCTGCCGGTGGGTTTCATGGGCGGCATCATCGGCCGCTTCTTCCACCAGTTCGGTGTCACCGTTGCCGCCGCGGTGCTGATCTCGATGTTCGTCTCCTTCACGCTGGACCCGATGCTGTCGTCGGTCTGGCATGACCCCGAAGCGCATGGCGAGCATGCGAAGAAGGGCTGGTATGCAATGACGTTCGGCCGCATTCTGGCGAAGTTCGAAAACGGCGTGCAATGGATGTCGCGCCTGTACCAGAAGTGGCTGCGCTGGTCGCTGAAGCATCGCGTGCTGACCGTGGTGCTGGCCGCCGCGACCTTCTTCGGTGGCTTCCTGATCCCGGCCTCGGGCGTAATCGGTACCGAATTCGTGCCGCAGGCTGACTATTCGGAAACCGGCGTGGTCTTCAACACCCCGGTCGGCTCCTCGCTTGAATTCACCGAAAGCAAGGCACGCCAGGTCGAAGCCGCGCTGCGTACGCTGCCCGAAGTGGTCGACCTGTACACCACCATCAACACCGGCAATGCGCAGGGCAAGAGTTACGCGACGGTCTATGCGCGGCTGAAGCCGCGCGCCGAGCGCCAGCGCTCGACCAAGCAATTGAACCAGCCGCTGCGCGACAAGCTGGCCGGCATCCCCGGCATCACCGTTACCCATGTCGGCGCGCTCGACGGCGTCGGCGGCGACAACAAGCAGATCCGCCTGTCGCTGCTCGGCCCCGACCTGAACCAGCTCGGCAAGCTGTCCGAGGAAGCCATCGCCCGCATTCGCGCGATACCGGGCATCGTCGACCTCGATTCCTCGCTCAAGCCCGGCAAGCCCACGATCAAGGTCGAGCCGTATCGCGACGTGGCGGCCGACCTCGGCATCGGTGTTGCGCAGATTGCCGGCACGCTGCGTCCGCTGCTGGCCGGCGAAGCAACCAGCACCTGGCGCGCGCCGAATGACCAGAGCTATGACGTGAACGTGCGCCTGGCGCCATCCGACCGCAATACCCTGGGCGATCTGTCGCGCCTGATGCTGGCCAGCACGCAAGCCAATGCCGATGGCTCGACCCGGCTGGTGCCGCTGCGACAGGTGGCCAGCATTGCGCCGGCCACTGGCGCGACCCAGATCAACCGCCGCGACCTGAACCGCGAAGTCGAATTGTCGGCCAACGTGGTCGGCCGCTCTGCCGGCCAGGTCAGCGCCGAGATCAGGAAGGTGCTGGAATCGATGAACTTCCAGCCCGGCTACCGCTGGCAGGTCGGCGGCGCGACCAAGAACATGCAGGAGTCCTTCGGCTATGCGCTGCAGGCCCTGCTGCTGGCGATCATCTTCATCTACATGATCCTGGCTTCGCAGTTCGCCAGCTTCCTGCAGCCGGTGGCGATCATGTCGGCATTGCCGCTGACGCTGATCGGCGTGTTCCTGTCGCTGATGTTCTTCCGCTCGACCCTGAACCTGTTCTCCATCATCGGCTTCGTGATGCTGATGGGCCTGGTGACGAAGAACGCGATCCTGTTGGTCGACTTCGCGAACCAGGCGCGCAAGCAAGGCATGGACCGCTTCGAGGCGCTGCTGGAAGCGGCGCATGTGCGCCTGCGCCCCATCCTGATGACGACGCTGGCGATGGTGTTCGGCATGGTGCCGCTGGCGCTGGGTCTGGCCGAAGGCTCGGAGCAGCGCGCACCAATGGGCCAGGCCGTCATCGGCGGCATCATCACCTCGTCTATCCTGACGCTGGTGGTGGTGCCAGTGATTTATACCTGGCTGGATGACCTGACCGTCTGGGGCCGCCGCAAGCTGGGCTTGCCGCCGCTGCCGGCAGCGATGGCCGCCGCTGTGCATGAGCCTGCCGGCATCGCGCCGCTGTCCAAAGTCGCGTCCAGGAAGGACGAGCCCGTTTGATAAAATCGCAAGCCTTTTGCGGCCTGCCTGGCCGTCGTTTTTCGCCAGGTAACCGAGTCCGCTTTTTCACCCTTTTCGATCCACCAAAGAACACGCCATGAACCTCGAACAAGCCCGCCAGAACATGATCGCGCAGCAGATCCGCACCTGGGACGTGCTGGACAACGACGTGCTGCAGACCCTGGTCGACGTACGCCGCGAAGACTTCGTGCCGCCGGCCTGCCGCAGCCTGGCCTTTGTCGATACCGAGATCCCGCTGCCCTGCGGCCAGAACATGTTCCCGCCCAAGCTCGAGGCACGCCTGCTGCAGGAAGCCGCAGTCACGAAGCAGGATCAGGTGCTGGAAATCGGCGCCGGCTCCGGCTACATGGCGGCGCTGCTGGCGCGCCATGCGCGCCATGTGGTGACGGTCGAGATCGAGCCCGAACTGCAGAAACTGGCCGAAGCCAACCTGAAGGCCTATGGCGTGAGCAACGTCACGGTGGCGCTGGGCGACGGCGCGCGCGGCTGGGCCGGCAGCGGTGCGCATGCGGCGCCGTATGACGTAATCATCGTGTCGGGCTCGTTGCCGATGCTGCCGCAATCGCTGCTGGAGCAGGTGAAGGTCGGCGGCCGCCTGCTGGCCCTCGTCGGCGAGGCGCCCGTGATGGCTGCCTGCCTGGTCAAGCGCACCGCCGCCGATGCATGGGACACGGTCAAGCTGTTCGAGACCAGCGCCAAGCCGCTGCGCAATGCCGAAGCGCCGGCGGCCTTCCAATTCTGATTGTTGAATCCCGCTTCCCTTTACCTGGTACCTGGTCCATGCACCACTTGAGCGCCCCTGAACTCGCCGCCTGGCTCGCCGACAACACGCGCGAGCAGCCCCTGCTGCTCGATGTGCGCGAGCCCTGGGAATACGAAACCTGCCGCATCAACGGCTCGCAACTGATGCCGATGCAGCTGGTGCCGGCGCGCCAGCAGGAGCTGGACCCGGAACAGCCGGTGGTCTGCATCTGCCACCACGGCGCGCGCAGCATGCAAGTGGCGGCCTTCCTCGAGCGCGCCGGATTCGAGAACGTCACCAACCTGACCGGCGGCATCCATGCGTGGGCGCTGCAAGTCGACCCGGCCATGCCGACCTACTGAACCCCAGACAAGAACGGACAACAAGCATGCGCAAGACTACCCTCGCCACCCTGATCGCCGGCGCCCTGTTGTCGCTGGATGCCAGCGCACTCGACCTGCTGCAAGCCTTCAATGACGCGCAGGCCTACGACAGCCAGTTCGCCAGCGCTCGTGCTTTGCGCGACGCGACCCGCGAGCGCGAGGTACAGGCGCGTGCCGGACTGTTGCCGCAAGTGTCGTTCACGGGTAGCGCCAACAAGATCGACGGCACCTTGACCCAGGGGGCGGTGTCCAACGGCATCAATTACCAGTCGCAGAGCTACCAGATCTCGCTGCAGCAGCCGCTGTACCGTCCGGCCAACGAGAGCGCTTACGAGCAGGGCAAGCTGGCCGCGGCCGCAGCCGACATCCAGCTCGAGCAGGCGCGCATTGACCTAGCGCTGCGCATCTCGCAGGCCTATTTCGACGTACTGGCCGCAGAAGACGTGATTGCCTTCATCAATGCCCAGAAGATCGCGATCGCCGAGCAGCTGGCATCGGCCAAGCGCAATTTCGAGGTCGGCACCGCGACCATCACCGACACCCATGAAGCGCAGGCGCGCTACGACCTGGCGCTGGCGCAGGAAATCGCCGCGCAGAATGACCTCGAGGTCAAGCGCAATGCGTTCGCCGTCATCACGGGCAAGCAGCCGGGCACGCTGAACGGGCTGCGTCCGGGCGTGACCATCAGCGCGCCGCAACCGGCCGGCATCGAGCAATGGGTGACCAGCGCCGAGACCGGCAATATCGGCGTGGTCGCGCAAACCTACCAGATCGAGATCGCCAAACTTGATGTGACGCGCTACCGCGCCGGCCACCTGCCGACCCTGGACGCCGTTGCCGCCTACGCACACAACAAGGGCCTGCCGTATGCGACCGGCGCAACGATCGCCACCACCAGCATCGGCCTGCAAATGACGCTGCCGATCTTTACCGGCTATGCCACCACCAGCCAGGTACGACAGGCAGTGTCGCTGGAAGACAAGGCACGCATGGATCTCGATACCGCCAGACGCAATGCCGCGCAAGCCGCGCGCACGGCTTACCTTGGCGTGCAGAGCGGCCTGTCGCAGGTGCGCGCGCTGGAAGCGGCCGAGACCTCGAGCAAGCTCGCACTGGAAGCGAACCAGCTCGGCTACCAGGTCGGTGTGCGCATCAACATCGACGTGCTGAATGCGCAGCAGCAGCTGTACTCGACCCGCCGCGACCTCGCGAAGGCACGCTATGACACGCTGGTCAGCGGCCTGCGCCTGAGGGCCGCCGCCGGCAGCCTGACGCAGGAAGACGTGTCGCAGTTGAACTCACTCCTGACATCGCGCTGACATTGGGCTGACATCAGGCTGATATCGTGCCGCTACCACTCAGAAAACGACCACACCAAAGTCGCGCTTAAACAAACAAAAAGTGTCGGCCTCCTGAAGCTGCACCAAGGCAGCTCGGGAGGCTTTATCGTTGCAAGGTTTTGCCCGGATGTCCTGCATCCGTGCCAGAAGTCGTGCGGGGGCCCTGCTCCCGCCAAGCATTGTCCCGGGCGAACAGCCCGGCCCGTATCACCTGATCCGTGCGAGTCACCATGAAACCAATTAACACTGCGCGCAGCATCCTGATTCCCGCCGTCCTGCTGGCCCTGGCCGCCTGCGGCAAGAAAGACGACCCGGCCAAGGCCGGCCCCGGTGCTGGCGCACCGCCGCCCTCGATGGTGTCGGTCATCACGGTGGCGCCCGAGCAGGTGAGCAACATCACCGAGCTGCCGGGCCGTGTCGAAGCAGTGCGCACGGCCGAAGTTCGCGCGCGCGTCGGCGGCATCGTGCAGAAGCGCTACTTCACCGAAGGCAGCGAAGTGCGCGCCGGTCAGCCGCTGTACCTGATCGACCCCGCGCCCTACCAGGCAACGCAGGAAAGCGCGAAGGCCAGCGTGGCGCAGGCTGAAGCCAATGTGCAGCGCACCGAGGCCAACCTCGCGCTCGCCACCACCAAGGTGAACCGCTACAAGGGCCTGGTCGAGAGCAATGCGATCAGCAAGCAGGAATTCGACGACCTGGCCAGCGCCCAGAAGCTGGCCGCCGCCGACGTGGCCGCCGCGCGCGCCGCGCTCGAGACCGCCCGCGCTTCGCTGGAGACGGCCAAGCTGAACGTCGGCTACGCGACGATCACGGCGCCGATCTCGGGCCGCATCGGTCGCTCGATCATCACCGAAGGCGCACTGGTGACTGCGAATGACCAGCGCGAACTGTCCGTGATCCAGCAGCTCGACCCGATCTACGTAACCCTGACCCAGTCGTCGGTGGAAATGGCACGTCTGCGCGAAATCATGTCGCAGAACGGCAAGAGCGGCGTGAAGGCCAAGCTGACGCTGATGACCGAAGACGGCCGCGCTTACCACCACACCGGCCAGATGTTGTTCTCGGAAGCGATGGTCGACCCGAACTCGAGCTCGGTGATCCTGCGCGCGCAATTCCCGAACCCGGAACGCACGCTGCTGCCGGGCATGTATGTGCGCGTGCGCGTCGAACAGGGCGTGCGCGCCGGCACCATCGTCGTGCCGCAGCAGGCCGTGATGCGCACCGTCGATGGCTCGATGGTGATGACGGTCGACGGCGACGGCAAGGTTGCGCCGCGCCCGGTCAAGACCGAAGGCGCGTATGGCACCAACTGGATCATCAGCTCGGGCCTGAAGTTTGGCGACACCGTGATCGTCGAAGGCTTGCAGAAGGTGAAGCCGGGCGCACCGGTCAAGGCACTGCCGTGGACCAGGCCTGACGCAGCGCCCGCTGCTGCTCCGGCGGCACCTGCCGCGGCTGCCCCGGCTGCAGCGCCTGCAGCACCGGCAGCGTCGGCACCTGCTGCTCCCGCAGCGCCGCAACAGAAAAAATAAGGAAGCACCGCCATGGCAAAGTTTTTCATCGACCGCCCGGTCTTTGCCTGGGTGATCGCGATCTTCATCCTGCTGGCCGGGATGCTGGCCATCCCCAACCTGCCGATCTCGCAGTACCCGACGATTGCGCCGCCGACCGTGATCGTCAACGCGATCTACCCGGGCGCGTCGGCGCAGACAGTGGACGAAAGCGTCACCAGCCTGATCGAACAGGAAATGAACGGCGCCGAGAACATGCTGTACATCGAATCGCAGAGCCAGTCCGACGGCGGCTCGACGGTGTCGGTGACGTTCAAGACCGGCACCAACCCCGAGCTGGCAGCAGTCGACGTGCAGAACCGCCTGAAGCGTATCGAGGCGCGCCTGCCGCAGGCCGTGGTGCAGCAGGGCGTGACCATCACCCGTGCTCGCAGCAACCTGCTGATGTTCGTGAACCTGCGCGCCACCGATGACCGCGTGACGCCGGTCGCGCTGGGTGACTATGCGGCGCGCAACATCCTCAACGAAATCAAGCGCACGCCGGGCGTCGGCGTGGCCCAGCTGTTCGGCACCGAGCGCGCGATGCGCGTCTGGATCGATCCGGACAAGCTGCTCGGCTTCAAGATGACGCCCAACGACGTCGTTGCCGCAATCAAGGCCCAGAACGCACAGTTCTCGGCCGGCGTGCTGGGCGACCTGCCGGCACCAAGCTCGCAGCGCATCGCGACCTCGATCGTCGTCACCGGCCAGCTGGCCACGCCCGAAGAGTTCGAGAAGGTGGTGCTGCGCGCCACGCCGGGCGGCGCCACCGTGCGCATCCGCGACATCGGCCGCGTCGAAGTGGCCGGCCAGTCCTACGGCTTTGCGGCACGCCTGAACGGCAAGCCCATTGCCGGCATCGGCGTGCAGCTGACGCCGACGGCCAACGCGCTGGAGACCGCGCGCCTGGTGCGCGCGAAGATGGATGATCTGTCGAAGTACTTCCCGCCGGGGATGGAATACACGATCCCGTTCGACACTTCGCTGTTCGTGAAGATCTCGATCGAGGAAGTGGTCAAGACCCTGCTCGAAGCCGTCGCGCTGGTGTTCCTGGTGATGCTGCTGTTCCTGCAGAACCTGCGCTACACGCTGATCCCGGCAATTGTGGTGCCGATCTCGCTGATGGGCACCTTCGCAACGATGGCCGCGTTCGGCTACTCGATCAACGTGCTGACCATGTTCGGCATGGTGCTGGCGATCGGCATCCTGGTCGATGATGCGATCGTGGTGGTCGAGAACGTCGAGCGCATCATGAGCGAAGAGCATTTGCCGCCGTATGAAGCGACCGTCAAGGCGATGAAACAGATCACCGGCGCCATCGTCGGCATCACGCTGGTGCTGATCGCTGTGTTCGTGCCGATGGCCTTCTTCTCCGGCTCGGTGGGCGCAATCTACCGCCAGTTCTCGATGTCGATGGTGGCCTCGATGGTGTTCTCGGCGCTGATGGCGCTGACGCTGACCCCGGCGCTGTGCGCGACGCTGCTCAAGCCCATCGGCCCCGAGCACCATGAGAAGCGCGGCTTCTTCGGCGCGTTCAACCGCCTGTTCAAGCGCACCTCCGAGGGCTACCAGAGCTTGGTGGCGCGCATCATCAAGGCGACTGGCCGCTACATGGTCATCTATGGGCTGATCATCGCCGTGGTCGCCTGGATGGCGGTGCGCATGCCGACGTCCTTCCTGCCGGCCGAAGACCAGGGCTACCTGCTGTCCAACGTGCAGCTGCCGCCGGGCGCATCGACCGGCCGCACGCTGTCCGTGATGGAGCAGGCCGAGCAGTACTTCCTGAAGGAACCGGGCGTGCAGGCCATCGTGTCGGTGCTGGGCTTCAGCTTCTCGGGCAATGGCCAGAACGGCGGCCTGCTGTTCGTGCCGCTGAAGGACTGGAAGGAGCGCGAAAAGCCCGAGCTGAGCTCGGAAGCGATTGCGAAGAAGGCGCTGATGCTGATGGCCACCATCCGCGACGCCATCGTGTTCACCGTGAACCCGCCGGCGATCCGCGAACTGGGCAACGCCACCGGCTTCTCGCTGCGCCTGCAGGACCGCGCCGGCCTCGGCCATGACGCGCTGCTGGCGGCGCGCAACCAGCTGCTGGGCATGATGGCCAAGAACCCGGTCATCAAGAGTGCACGTCCGGACGGCATGGAAGATTCGCCGCAGCTCAAGCTCGAGATCGACCGCGACAAGGCCAACGCACTCGGCCTGTCGGTGTCGGACATCAACCAGACGCTGTCGGGCACCTTCGGCTCCGTCTACGTGAACGACTTCCCGAACATGGGTCGTCAGCAGCGCGTGATCCTGCAAGCGGTGCCGGAAAAGCGCCTGATGCCGGAAGACCTCGACAAGCTGCATGTGCGCAATTCCCATGGCCAGATGGTGCCGTTCTCGGCCTTCGCGCGTTCGTCGTGGGTCAATGGCCCGGTGCAGCTGGTGCGCTTCAACGGCTATCCGGCAATGAAGATCCAGGGCGATGCCGCGCCGGGCTTCTCGTCCGGCGATGCGCTGGCCGAGGTCGAGAAGATGGTCGCGCAGCTGCCGCAGGGCGTGGGCTACGAATGGGCCGGCCAGTCGCTGGAAGAAAAGGCGGCCGGCTCCACTGCGACGGTGCTGTTCGCGCTGTCGTTGCTGGCCGTGTTCCTGGTGCTGGCAGCGCTGTATGAAAGCACCTCGATCCCGCTGTCGGTGCTGCTGGTGGTGCCGCTGGGCGTGCTGGGCGCGGTTGCCTTCACGGTGTTCCGTGGCATGCCGAACGACGTGTACTTCAAGGTCGGCCTGATCGCCATCATTGGTCTGTCAGCCAAGAACGCGATCCTGATCATCGAGTTCGCGAAGGACCTGCAAGCCTCGGGCAAGAGCCTGACCGAGGCCACGCTGATTGCCGTCAAGCTGCGCTTCCGCCCGATCATCATGACCTCGCTAGCCTTCATCCTCGGCGTGCTGCCGCTGGTGATCGCCACCGGCGCCGGCTCGGCCAGCCAGCGCGCGATCGGCACCGGCGTGATGGGCGGCATGATCACCGCGACCGTGCTTGCCGTGTTCTTCGTGCCGGTCTTCTTCGTCGTGGTGCGCCGCATCTTCAAGGGCAGCGAGCGCCAGCGCAAGCTGTACGCGTCCCATATCGAGTCCAACGAGGCACAACAATGAAACTCCAACACCGCCCGCTCAAGACCCTGACGCTGTTGATGGCCGGCGCATTCGCGCTGTCCGGCTGCCAGATCCTGCCCATGTTCGAGAAGCCGGCCGCGCCGGTGCCGGAAGCTTTCCCGGCAGCCGCGGCCGACAATGCCGCGCCGGCCGTGAACATTGGCTGGCGCGCATTCTTCCAGAACCCGGAGCTGCAGGATGCCATCGCCACGGCGCTGGCCAACAACCGCGACCTGAAGACCTCGGCGCTGCGCATCGAAGAAGCGCGCGCCGTGTATGGCATCCAGCGAGCCGACCAACTGCCGACCGTGAACACGACCGGCGGCGTGACCGCACAGCGCCAGCTGCTGGCCGGCACCATGCGCGAGACCACCACTTACCAGGTGGGCGTGGGCATGACGGCCTTCGAGCTGGACTTCTTCGGCCGCGTGAAGAACCTGTCTGACGCGGCGCTGTCGCAGTTCTTCGCCACCGAGGAAGCCAGGCGCGCGCTGCAGATCGCGCTGGTCGGCGAAGTCGCCAAGGCCTGGCTGAACGAGCGCGCGCTGGCCGAGCAGGTGCTGCTGGCCGAGCGCACCTACAAGGGCCGCGAGTCGTCGTATGCGCTGGTGAAGAAGCGCTTCGACGCCGGCATCTCGAATGCGCTGGAACTGCGCCAGAGCGAAACGCTGGTGCAGTCGGCCCGTGTGGCAGCGCTGGCACTCAAGCGCCAGCATGCGCTGGCCGTCAACGCACTGACCCTGCTGACCGGCAGCGGCAGCAAGCTGCCCGCGCAGACGGCCACCCTGTCGGCGCAGGCGATCACGGCCGACATCGCCGCCGGCCTGCCATCGCAGCTGCTGGAAAATCGTCCGGACATCCGCGCTTCCGAACAGCGCCTGCGCGCCAGCCAGGCCAACATCGCCGCCGCCCGTGCAGCCTTCTTCCCGCGCATTTCGCTGACGACCGGCATTGGTCTTGCCAGCACCGACCTGTCCAACCTGTTCGAGGGCAGCGCGCGTACCTGGAGCTTCGCACCGGCGGTGTCGCTGCCGATCTTCGATAACGGCCGCAACGAGGCCAACCTCGATCTGGCGAAAGTACGCGCCAACATCGCGGTGAGCGATTACGAAAAGACGATCCAGGTCGCCTTCCGTGAAGTGGCCGATGCCCTCGACGCGCGCGCCACGCTGGCCAGCGAAATCGCTGCACAGCAAGCGGTGCGCGATGCGCAGGCCGCACGCCTGGAGCTGGCGCAGGCACGCTACCAGAACGGCGTGGCGAACTACCTCGACGTGCTGGATGCGGAGCGCGAGCTGTTCAGCGCCGAGCAGCAATTGCTGCAGACGCGGCTGCTGAAGCTCACCAATGCGGTCGACCTGTACCGCTCGCTGGGTGGTGGCTTGTACGAGACGAACCCGTAAGGGATCGCTGCCTTGGCGGGATGACCGCCATCGCTCACGGGGCCGGTCAGATGACCGGCCCTTTGTTTTTGGTCGAAGGTGTGGGGGACGCGCTGGGCAAGGATGGTGGCGATGAAAAATTGCCGAAGCTGGCGACCTGCCCCTGCCGGTGCAGCAAGCGAACTGTGATCAGCGCAGCAATTCGCCCAGCAGCGCCAGCGTCCTGTGCGTCGCGCCGCCTTCGCTGTCGGCGAAACGCAATGCAGCGGCGGCCATCTCGTGGCGTTGCGCCGATTCGGCCAGCAAATCGAACACCGACTGGAACAGCTGCCGCGCATTATCGACGCGGCGGGCCGCGCCGCTGGCGACCGCATCCTCGCTGGCCTGCATGAAATTGAAGGTATGCGGGCCGAACAGCACCGGCTTGCCGCAGGCACAGGCCTCGATCAGGTTCTGCCCGCCCAGCGGCAGCAAGCTGCCGCCGATGAAGGCAAGATCACAAGCCGTGTAATAGGCCACCATCTCGCCCATGGTGTCGCCGACCAGCACCTGAGCATCCGCCGGCACCGGCGCGCCGCGCAATTGCGACTTGCGCGCCACGCGCAAGCCCTGCCCTTCGAACAGTCGCGCCACTTCATCGAAACGCTGCGGATGGCGCGGCACCATCAGCAGCAGCAGGTCGGAGGGCAAGGTAGTGCGCATGTACCCATCCAGCAGCAAGCTCTCTTCGCCTTCGCGGGTACTGGCACACAGCAGCACCGGTCGCGTGCCGATCTGTGCGCGCAAGGCCTCGCCGGCATGGCGCATCGCTTGCGGCAGGATCACATCGAATTTCAGGTTGCCCGTCACGACGATGTTTTTCGCGCCCATGGCGCGCAGGCGCTGCGCATCGGCCTCGGTCTGTGCGCCGACCGCCGACAGCCGCGATGCGGCGTCGCCCAGCAAGGCTTCGAAACGACGCGCGCGCCGCAGCGAGCGTTCGGACAGGCGCGCATTGACCAGCGCCACCGGCACGCCCACCTCGCTGCAGGCAGCCTGCAGCGAAGGCCAGACCTCGGTCTCCATCAGGATGCCGACGCGCGGACGGAAATGCAGCAGGAAGCGGCGCGCCATCGACAAGGTGTCGTAAGGCAGCCAGGCTTGCAGCACGCGCGGCTCGCTGCCGAACAGCGACTTGCCGGTGGCGCGGCCGGTGGCCGTCATGTGCGTGAGCAGCACCTGGTGGTCGGGATAGGCCGCGAGCAAGGCTTTCACCAGCGGCTCGGCGGCACGTGTCTCGCCGACCGACACCGCATGTAGCCAGATCAGCGGGCCGGTGGGCTGCAAGCGATGGAAGCCCAGGCGTTCGGCCATGTGCTGGCGATAGCCGGGCTCGCGCAGGCCGCGCCACCACAGACGCAGCAAGGCAATGGGCAGCACGGCCCACCACAGCAGGGAATACAGGCGAAGCATCAAGACGACAGGCCCGAACGAGGATCAGGCAGGGATGATAACCGCAGCATCAGACGGCGCAAGCTCAGAACGGCAGCTGTGCATCCGGTTTGACCGCACGGATCGCGCGGCCCACCGCCTGCTGTATGCGTGCCAGCGCCTCGTCGGTCTCGGCTTCGAAGCGCAGCACCAGCACCGGTGTCGTGTTCGACGCCCGGCACAGGCCGAAGCCATCCGGGTATTCGACGCGCACGCCATCGATGGTCACGACCTGCGATGCACCGGGCCAGTCGCCCTGCTGCTGCATTTGTGCGACCAGCGCATGGTTCTCGCCTTCCGCGCATGGCACCTGCAGCTCCGGCGTGGACTTCGACTGGGGCAGCGCATTCAGCGTGCCGCTGATGTCGGACATGCGGCTGGCCAGTTCCAGCAGGCGCGCGCCCGCATACAGGCCATCGTCGAAGCCATACCAGCGATCCTTGAAGAATAGGTGGCCGCTCATTTCGCCACCGAAAGGCGCACCAGTCTCCTTCATCTTTGCCTTCACCAGCGAATGGCCGGTCTTGCACATCAGCGGCTCGCCGCCGGCCGCCTTGACCACGGGTGCGATATGGCGCGTGCACTTCACGTCGTACAGGATGGTGCCACCCGGATGACGGGTCAGCACGTCCTGCGCAAACAGCATCAGCTGGCGGTCGGGGAAGATCACTTGCCCGTCCTTGGTGACGACGCCGAGGCGATCGCCGTCGCCGTCGAAGGCCAGCCCGATCTCGGCCGGGCCGGTGGCCAGTGCGCGGATCAGGTCTTGCAGGTTTTCAAGGTGGGCGGGATCCGGATGATGGTTGGGGAAGTGGCCGTCGACTTCGCAAAAGAGTTCGGTCACTTCGCAACCGAGGCGGCGGAACAGCTCACCGGCCACGCTGCCGGCCACGCCATTGCCGCAATCGACAGCGATCTTCATCGGCCGCGCCAGCTTCACGTCGGACACGATGCGCTGTAAATAGGCTTCGCGGATGTCGTGCTGGCGATAGCCGCCGCCAGCGCCGGCGCCCTGCGCGAAATCGTTTGCGACGATGCGTGCATGCAGGCGCTGGATGGCGTCGCCATAAATGGCCTCGCCAGCCAGCACCATCTTGAAGCCGTTGTAGTCGGGCGGGTTATGACTGCCCGTGACCATGATGCCGCTGGCCGCGCCCAGCACATGGGTCGCGTAGTACAGCATGGGCGTGGCGACCATGCCCACATCGATCACATCGACGCCGGTCGATTGCAGGCCTGCGGCAAGCGCGGACGACAGCTCGGGGCCGGACAGACGGCCGTCGCGGCCGATGATGACGGTCTTTTCGCCGCGCGCGATCGCGGTCGAACCGAAGGCCTGGCCAATTTGCCGGGCGATGTCGGCGTCCAGCGTCTTGCCGAGCACGCCGCGTATGTCATAGGCCTTGAAGATGCCGGGGGTCAGGGTTGCCATGATTGTCCTGTCAATGAATGCGGTAGCGATGTCGATGAATGGGTGGTCGGGCTGGCTTCAGGTTGGCTTCAGGCCAGCTGGGCACCAGCCCTGCCCTGCAGGCAGCGATCCAGCGCTTGCTCCCATTGCGGCAAGCGGCCGAAGGCAGCCTCGAATTTGCGCGTGTCCAGCACCGAGTTCTTCGGTCGCACGGCCGGCAACGGATACTCAGCCGTGGTGATGGCCTTCAAGGCCGGCCGATGCGTGACCGCCGGGTGCGCAAAGATGGCCTGTGCAAAACCGAACCAGCTGGTGTGGCCGCCCGCGCAGCAATGATAGATGCCCGACAGCTCCGCCATTTGATGCGGCGCGCCCGCCTTGCTCACGATGGCGGCGGTGGCTTCGGCCAGCGTATGGCTCCAGGTCGGCGCGCCGAACTGGTCGTCGACAATGCCGAGTTCGTCGCGTGTCTGCGCCAGCCTCAGCATGGTCAGCAGGAAGTTCTTGCCGGTCAGCCCGTAGACCCAGCTGGTGCGCAGGATGATGTGCGGCACGCCGACTGCGACGATCGCCTGCTCGCCGCTCAGCTTGCTGCGGCCATAGGACGACAGCGGCGCGGTCGCGTCACCCTCGACCCACGCACCCTGCTTGCGGCCGTCGTACACATAATCGGTGGAAAAGTGGATCAGCGCGGCGCCCAGGCGCTTCGCTTCCTCGGCCAGCACGCCGGGCGCTTCGCCATTGATGCGCATCGCCATATCGGCCTCGGCCTCGGCCTGATCCACCGCGGTATAGGCCGCGGCATTGATGACCAGATCGGGGCGGATGGTTTGCATCACATCGCGCACTTGCTCGAGCCGGGAAAGGTCGAGCTGCGCGCGGTCGACGGCAATGATCTCGTTGCCGGGCAAGGCCTGCGGCAACAGCGCTGCGAGCGCGCCACCCACTTGCCCATTGCGGCCCGTAACCAGAATTTTCATGCGTAGGTATCAGCCTGAGCCAGCGGCACGCCCGCCTGATCTTTGACAGACAATGCTGGCGCACCACCAACGGCCTCCAGCGGCCAGCGGATGCCGAGCGCCGGGTCGTTCCATTGCAGCGAGCGCTCATGCTCGGGCGCGTAGTAATCGGTGGTCTTGTACTGGAAGTCTGCGCTGTCGCTGGTGACCAGGAAGCCATGCGCAAAGCCCGGCGGTATCCACAGCTGGCGGTGGTTGTCGGCCGACAGCGTGACGCAGACCGACTTGCCGAAGGTCGGCGATGAGCGGCGCAGGTCGACGCAGACGTCAAACACTTCACCGGCCGTCACACGCACCAATTTGCCTTGCGCCTGCTGCAGCTGGTAGTGCAGCCCGCGCAACACGCCGCGCGCGGAGCGCGAATGATTGTCTTGCACGAATTGCGGCGCCAGCCCGGTCAGCTCTTCGAAACGGCGCTGGTTGAAACTTTCGAAAAAGAACCCGCGGGCATCGCCAAACACCTTGGGTTCGACGATCAATACATCGGGAATGTCGGTACGGACGATATTCATCAAAAAACTTGTTCGTTCAACAGGCGCAGCAAGTACTGGCCATAAGCATTCTTCTTCATCGGCTCGGCCAGCTTTTCCAGCTGCGCTGCGTCGATATAGCCCTTGCGGAAAGCCACCTCTTCCGGACACGCGACTTTCAGTCCCTGGCGTTTTTCCAGCGTTGCGATGAACTGGCCGGCTTCCATCAGCGAATCATGGGTACCGGTATCGAGCCAGGCCATGCCGCGGCCCATCAGTTCGACATTCAGCTTGCCCAGCTCGAGGTAGATACGGTTCACGTCCGTGATTTCCAGCTCGCCGCGCGCCGACGGCTTGATCGCCGCCGCGATGTCACACACTTGCTGGTCATAGAAGTACAGGCCGGTAACGGCGTAATTCGATTTCGGCTGTGCCGGTTTTTCTTCGATGCTGGTGGCGCGGCGGTTGGCATCGAAGCCGACGACGCCATAACGCTCGGGATCGTGTACGTGATACGCAAAGACGGTCGAGCCATCGGTGCAGGCGTTCGCCGTTCGCAGGCTGCGCTCGAGGTCATGGCCGTAGTACAGGTTGTCGCCGAGGATCAGCGCTGAATGATGGTGACCGACGAATTCGCGACCGATGATGAAGGCCTGTGCCAGGCCATCCGGCGATGGCTGTACCGCATAACGGATATCGATGCCCCACTGGTGACCGTCACCGAGCAATTGCTCGAAGCGCGGCGTGTCTTGTGGTGTCGAGATCAGCAGGATCTCGCGCATGCCGGCCAGCATCAGCGTGGTCAGCGGGTAATAGATCATCGGCTTGTCATAGACCGGCAGCAGCTGCTTGGAGACAGCCATCGTGGCCGGGTACAGCCGGGTGCCGGAACCGCCGGCGAGGATGATGCCGCGACGATGCATGCTCATTGCTCCTGACGTCCTTCGTAATTCTTGTTGATCCATTGCTGGTATTCGCCGGATTGCACCTTGCGCACCCAGTCCTGGTTCGCCAGGTACCACTGCACGGTTTTCTTCAGGCCGGTCTCGAAGGTCTCGGCCGGACGCCAGCCGAGCTCGCGCTCGATCTTGCGCGCATCGATCGCATAGCGGCGGTCATGGCCGGGACGGTCAGCGACGAAGCTGATCTGTTCGCGATAGGAACCGGCCTTGGGCGCCAGCTCGTCGAGCAGCGCGCACAGCGTGTGCACCACATCGAGATTGGCCTTCTCGTTCCAGCCGCCGATGTTGTAGGTCTCGCCGAGTCGGCCTGCATCCAGCACGCGACGCAGCGCGCTGCAATGGTCGCCGACGTACAGCCAGTCGCGCACCTGCTGGCCATCGCCATAGACGGGCAACGGCTTGCCGGCCAGTGCATTGGCAATCATCAGCGGGATCAGCTTTTCGGGGAATTGCAGCGGGCCGTAATTGTTCGAGCAATTGCCGGTCACCACCGGCAAACCATAGGTGTGGTGCCAGGCGCGCACCAGATGGTCGGACGCAGCCTTGGACGCTGCATAGGGACTGTTTGGCGCGAAAGGTGTGGTCTCGCTGAAGGGCGGATCGGTCGGGCTCAGCGTGCCGAACACTTCATCGGTGGACACATGCAGGAAGCGGAAGGCTTGCTTGCGCGCGTCATCCAGCGTCGCCAGGTAGGCGCGCGTGGCTTCCAGCAGGTTGAAGGTGCCATCGATATTGGTGCGGATGAAGTCGCCGGGGCCATGGATGGAGCGATCGACATGGCTTTCGGCGGCGAAATGCACGATGGCGCGCGGCTGGTGCTGCGCGAGCAGCGAAGCCACCAATGAACGGTCGCAGATATCGCCGCGCACCAGTTGATGACGCGTATCGCCAGCCAGCGCAGCGAGGTTGTCCGGATTGCCCGCGTAGGTCAGCTTGTCGAGGTTGACGACGGGTTCGTCGGTGGACTGCAGCCAGTCCAGCACGAAGTTCGAGCCAATGAAGCCGGCGCCGCCGGTGACGAGGATCATGCGCTTCCTTGCAGGGTCGGGGTTGGGGAAATGCGGTTACAAGTTCTGTAGCGAAGGCACGGTCTTTCCGGGGCCCTGCGCTGCGCGCATTGTACGCGAGCGGGGGTGCAAGATGCCCGTTTTCGCCACGCTTTCGACCCGTTTTCACTCTCGGCTCGCCCCTGCTCCAGCGCCGTCACGGATGGGGTTCCGGCATCGATGCGCTCCGTATAATGGCGCTTTGCCTTCTGGTGCAGCACTGCCCGTCGCGAGCGCTGCCAACACCCCATTCAATCCGATGGATACCTACGCAATCGGCGACCTTCAGGGTTGCGCCGCCCAGCTCGACCTGCTGCTCGCCCGCATCGATGCCGTTTCGCCGAACGCGAGGTTGGTGTTCGTCGGCGATATCGTCAATCGCGGCCCGGCTTCGCTGCAAACGCTGCGCAAGCTGGTGTCGCTGGGCGATCGCGCCCTGTGCGTGCTCGGCAACCATGACCTGCATCTGCTGGCAGTCTCGCAGCAGATACGTGCGCCCGGCAAGGGCGACACGCTGGACGACATCCTGAATGCACCCGATCGCGAAGCACTGCTGGGCTGGCTGCGCCGCCAGCCGCTGGCGCGGATCGTCGATGGGCACCTGATCGTGCATGCCGGCGTGCTGCCGGCGTGGTCGGCGCAACAGGCCGTCGCGCTGTCGCGGGAAGTGGAAGCGATGCTGCAGGGCGAGCGCTGGGTGGATTTCCTGCGCACCATGTACGGTAACGAGCCGGCGCGCTGGTCGGATGAACTGCAAGGCGCGGACCGGCTGCGCTGCATCGTCAATGCGATGACCCGCATGCGCTTTTGCACTGCCGACGGCCAGATGGAATTCCAGACCAAGGAAGGTCCGGGCGCACCGCCCGACGGCTACCTGCCGTGGTTCGACGTGCCGGGCCGGCGCACGCGCGATGACATGGTGGTCTTTGGCCACTGGTCGACGCTGGGATTGGTACAGCAGGACAAGCTGGTGGGACTGGATACCGGCTGCGTGTGGGGCGGCAAGCTCAGCGCGTTGCGGCTGGCGGCAGACCCGGCACAGCGGCAATTGCTGCAGGTCGATTGCCCGCAGCACCGCGCTCCGGGCTAGGCCGCGGCCGCCTCGTCGGCTTGTGGCGCCGTCTCGAACAGCGCGCGTGACACCGCGTCATGCGCATCGCGCGCGAGTTCGCGCCGGTGCCCGCCTTCGGTCGCGATCGCCGGCACGCGGATCAGTTCCGCATGCATGCCGCCCGACTTCATGATCGCGATCACGCTGTCGAGGAAGCTCATGTCACCGATGAAGTCGGCGTCGCTGTGCAGGCTGCCGTCGGCGTCCACGTAGCGGATCGCATACGGCTGCACCGGCACCTGCGCCTCGATCGCAGCCTCGAACAGGTTGGCATGGAAAGGCAGCACCGTGCCCTGCGGCGCGGTCGTCCCCTCGGGGAAGAAGGCGACGCGTTCGCCATCGTGAATGCTCTTCACCAGTCCTTCATAGATGCGGCGCACGTCGCGCGCCTTGCCGCGCGCGATGAAGATGGTGCCGGTGTGCTCGCACAGCCAGCCAATCAGGGGCCAGCCACGGATATCGGACTTCGCGACAAACCGGCACGGGTGCAGCGAATTGATCACGAAGATGTCGAGCCACGAGATGTGATTGCAGATGACCAGCGCCGGCGACACGGGCGCGGCCTGCTGGCTGGCATCGACCTTCACGGTCACGCCGCAGATGGCGACCAGTTGCTTCGACCAGCGCTGTATGCGCTGCTCGCGGCCGGCAGCACCGAGGAAGGGGAACAGCACGGCCACCTTCCACAGGCCGACGAACAGGTGCAGCGCCAGTCGCGCCAGCGAGAAGACCGGCATGCTTACTTCCGGCTGTAAGCGAGGCGGCCGGACACGATGGTGTGTCGTACCTGGCCTTGCAGCTCATAGCCGAGGAAAGGCGTGTGCTTGCCCTGGCTCAGCAGCGCCGCAGACTCGACCTTCCAGCGCACGGCCGGGTCGAACACGCAGATATCCGCCACGGCGCCAACGGCCAGCTTGCCGGCGTCGAGGCCCGCGACCCTGGCCGCGTCACAGGTGATGCGCGCCAGCGCGGTAGCGAGGCCATCCTTGCCCGCTGCCGATTCTTCAGCCCACTTCAGTGTCAGCGACAGAAGAAGTTCCAAACCAGTCGCGCCCGGCGACGCTTCGCCGAAGGGCAGCAGCTTTTCATCATCGTCAACCGGCGTGTGGTCGGAGCAGATCGCGGACACGGTGCCATCCAGCAGGCCGGCGCGGATCGCATCGCGGTCGCGCTGGCTGCGCAGCGGTGGCGTCAGGCGTGCATTCGGATCGAAGAAGCCGATGTCATTGTCGGTCAGGTGCACGTGGTGCGCACCGACATCGCAGCTGATGGGCAAGCCTTCTGCACGTGCCTGACGAATGAGTTCGATGCCGGCGCCCGACGAGATGCGGCAGATATGCACGCGCGCGCCGGTGGCACGCACGAGTTCGATGATGGTGTGCAGCGCAATCGTCTCGCTGATCACGGGCACGCCGGACAGGCCGAGGCGCGAGGCCAGCGGGCCGCTGTGCGCAACGCCCCCCTTGCCCAGGTGCGCATCCTGCGGGCGCAGCCAGACGGTGTAGCCGAAGGTATGCGCATACTGCAACGCACGCATCATCACGGTGCTGTCTTCGATGGTCGCTTCAGCTTGCGAGAAACCGACGCAACCGGCTTCGGTCAGCTCGGCCATCTCGGTCAGTTCCTTGCCCTTCAGGCCGACGGTCAGCGCACCCAGCGGGTAGACATGCGACTGGTTCAGGATGCGCGCGCGATGCACCAGCATCTCGACCAGGCCCGGCTCATCGAGCACAGGGTCGGTATCGGGCGGGCACAGGAGGCTGGTGACGCCACCGGCGAGGGCCGCCTGCAGCTCGGATTCGAGGGTGGCCTTGTATTCATAGCCGGGTTCACGCAGGCGGGCCGACAAGTCGACCAGGCCGGGCGCGACGACCAGCCCGCTGGCGTCGATCACCTGGTCGGCAACAAAGCCGGCCGGGGCGGTGCCGATGGCAGCGATCTTGCCATCGGCAATGAACACATCCTGCTGCGCGTCCGTCTTCGAGGCCGGGTCGATCACGCGGCCATTTTTTATCTGTAGTCTCATGTTCAGGTACCTGCGAGCATGCTCATCACGGCCATGCGCACCGCGATGCCAAAGGTGACTTGCGGCAGGATCACGGCCTGCGCGCCATCGGCGACGGCGGAATCGATCTCGACACCGCGGTTCATCGGTCCCGGGTGCATGACGATCGCATCGGGCTTGGCCAGCGCCAGGCGCTCGGGGGTGAGGCCATAGCTCTTGAAATATTCCTGCGCCGACGGCAGCAGCGCGCCGCTCATGCGCTCGTTCTGCAGGCGCAGCATGATGATCACGTCGACGCCCTTCAGGCCTTCGTTCATGTCGGTGAACACGCGCACGCCCATTTGCTCCAGCCCACCCGGCAGCAGCGTGCGCGGGCCGATGGCGCGCACTTCAGGCACGCCCAGCGTGGTCAGGCCGTGGATATCGGAGCGCGCGACGCGGCTGTGCAGGATGTCGCCGACGATCGCCACCGTCAGGTTGGTGAAGTCCTTCTTGTAGTGACGGATGGTGTACATATCGAGCAAGCCCTGCGTCGGATGCGCATGGCGACCGTCGCCGGCATTCACCACGTGCACGTGGTCCTGTCGGGTGTCGGTCAGGTGCTTGGCGATCAGGTAGGGCGCGCCCGACTGTGCATGACGCACGACGAACATGTCGGCATGCATCGCGGACAGGTTGTCGATGGTATCGAGCAGCGACTCGCCCTTGCTGGCCGACGAAGCCGAAATGTTCAGGTTGATGACGTCGGCCGACAGGCGCTTGGACGCGATCTCGAAGGTGGTGCGGGTACGCGTCGAGTTCTCGAAGAAGAGGTTGAACACGCTCTTGCCGCGCATCAGCGGCACTTTCTTCACTTCGCGGTCGCCAACGCTGACGAAGGACGCCGCGGTGTCGAGGATGCGATTGATCACGGCCTTGGGCAGGCCGTCGAGTGTCAGCAGATGCTGCAGCTCGCCATTCTTGTTCAGTTGGGGGTTATGCATGATCGATGGTCAAAGTAAGTCGGCCGTCGTCGGCCTTCTGCAACACGAGCATTTGGTCCGCATCCACCTTGACGGTGCTTGCGCAGAAATCGGCAGCCACCGGCAGTTGGCGACCGCCGCGGTCGACCAGGGCGGCGAGCATGATCTTCGCCGGGCGGCCGTAGTCGAACAGCGTATTGATCGCAGCGCGCGTGGTGCGGCCGGTGTAGAGCACGTCGTCCACCAGCAGGATGGTCGCGCCATCGACGTCGAACGAAATGTGGCTGGGCCTGACTTCGGCCGACAGGCCGCGCTCGGCGTAATCGTCGCGGTAGAAGGATACGTCCACATAGCCGACGTCCGTCACGCCAAGCGCGCGCGCCAGCCGCTCGGCCAGCCAGGCACCGCCGGAATAAATGCCAACGATGGCAAGCCGGTCGGTGCCGGCCAGCGCGGGCTTGATCGCGGCCTCGAGCTGCGCGTACAGCTGCTCGGCGTCCAGTTCAGGATGGATCATGGGATTCGAAGGAGTCGCGTGAGTCGAAATATTGTTGGAGGATCAGCGCGGCCGCCTCGCTGTCGATATGCTGGCCACGCTGCGCATTGAGTACGGCAGAAGTGTAACGCTCGTCGACCAGCACCGCCGGCAAACCATAGCGGCCGTGCAGCTGGTTGGCGAAGCGGCGGCAGCGCACGGTCATCTCGTGGTCGGCGCCATCCGGGTGCAGCGGCAGTCCCACCACCAGCGTGTCGGGCTGCCATTCCTTGAGCAGCGCGGCGATGGCGTTGAACTTGCCGTCATTGGTGGGCTCGGCAATCAGCGGCAGCGGCTGTGCCTGCCGCAGCAGGGTATTGCCGACGGCGACGCCGATGCGCTTCAGGCCGAAGTCGAATGCGATCACCGTGCTCACGCGTGCCCGACGTCTCCGGTGAGACGGTTCGGGTCGATGCCGAGCAGGTGCATCGCGGCCGTAAAGCGGGCCTCGATCGGCGTATCGAACAGGATGGCAGGGTCGGCTTTCACGGTCAGCCAGCCGTTGCGCAGGATCTCGTCTTCGAGCTGGCCGGCGCTCCAGCCGGCGCAACCCAGGGTCACGACCAGGCGCTGCGGGCCGCGGCCTTCGGCCACCGCTTCGAGCACGTCGCGCGAGGTGGTCAGCGCGACATCGGACGAGACGGTCAGCGAGGAGCTGTAGGCGGGATGGGCATCCAGCTCAGGGTCGGGCGCATGCAGCACGAAACCACGCTCGACCTGCACCGGTCCACCGAACATCACCGGGCCGCTCGGCAGGTGCGCATGCGGACTGATCTCGAGCTCGAGGTCGAGCCGCTCGAACAGCACATCCATCGTCATGTCGGTCGGACGGTTGATGATCATGCCCAGCGCGCCACCGGTGTGGTGCTCGCAGATGTAGACCACCGTGCCGCCGAAAATCGGGTCGAGCATGTTGGGCATCGCGATCAGGAAATGATCGGTGAGGTTCAGCGCATCGGGCGGCAGGGCAGCCGGTGCTGCGGGATCTGCAGAAGCTGCGGAAAAATCGGGTGCGTCCGCGCCGTGCGCGGCTGTATCGGCAATGGCCGACGGGGAAGATTTGGACGGCTTGTCTTGCTTGGCCATGTGCGCATTTTAGCAGCATTGCACGCCCTTTCCGATCTGCCCTTACACTGCCGGCTTCCTGCCCTGCATCGCCGGTGCACCATGCGCCGGCCACTCGCAAAAACGATGAAGAACACAATAGCTTCAGCGCTGGTCTGGTTCCGGCGCGACCTGAGGAATTTCGACCACGCGGCATTGCACCATGCGCTGCAGCGCGCGCAGGCCGTGCATTGCGCTTTCATATTTGACAAGGACATCCTCGATCCCCTGAAGGATCCGGCCATGGGCGGCGGCCGCGTGGATCGCCGGGTCGCGTTCCTCCATGCCAGCCTGACCGAACTGGATGCGGCGCTGCGCGCGCAGGGCGGCGGGCTGATCGTGCGACATGCGCGGGCAGTCGATGAGATTCCGAGGCTGGCCGCCGAGCTGGGCGTCGACGCTGTGTTCACCAACCATGACTATGAACCGGCAGCCGTCGAGCGTGATGCCGCCGTGGCCCGGGCCCTGGCCAATGACGGCCGCGAACTGCTGAGCTTCAAGGACCAGGTGGTGCGCGAAAAGGAGGAAGTGCTGACGCTGGCCGGCAAGTCCTTCACCGTCTTTACGCCCTACAAGAACGCGTGGCTGAAAAGCTTCCAGCTGCCTTCCGGCGGGCTGGACACCACGCTGCTGCCCAATTTCGGCTGCACGCCCGCAGCGGGGCAATTGCAGGCGCCGACGGCAGCGGCGGCGGCATCGTCCTCGCTGCCCTCGCTCGCGCAACTGGGCTTCGATGAGGTCGACCTGGCCGCACTGAAGATACCGACCGGCATGAGTGGCGCACAGGCACTGCTGGACGACTTCCTGCCGCGCATGGCGCGCTACGGCAGCACGCGCGATTACCCGTCGGTGAAAGGCCCGTCCTACCTGTCGGTGCATCTGCGCTTCGGCACCATGTCGATCCGCGCGCTGGCGCGACATGCGATGCAGGCGATACAGTCGGGCACCGGCGGCGAGGGCGCGGCGGTGTGGCTGGCCGAACTGGTGTGGCGCGATTTCTATTTCATGATCCTGCACCACAACCCGCATGTGGTCGGCGGTGCGTTCAAGCCCGAATACGATCGCATCGCCTGGGAAGAAGGCGCTGCCGCCGATGCCGACTTCGCTGCCTGGTGCGAGGGACGCACCGGCTACCCGCTGGTGGATGCGGCGATGCTGCAGCTGAACCAGACCGGCTACATGCACAACCGGCTGCGCATGGTCACGGCTTGCTTCCTGATCAAGGACCTCGGCATCGACTGGCGACGCGGCGAAGCGTATTTCGCGCGCCAGCTGAACGACTTCGACCTCGCTGCCAACAATGGCGGCTGGCAGTGGGCTTCGTCATCAGGCTGCGATGCGCAGCCCTACTTCCGCATCTTCAACCCGATCACGCAATCGGAAAAGTTCGACCCCGAGGGCAAGTTCATCAAACGCTACCTGCCGCAACTGGCGAAGCTCGATGCCAAGCATGTGCATGCCCCATGGCTGGCGCCGGAGATGACGCTGCAGATGGCCGGCGTGACACTGGGGGCGAACTACCCGCGCCCGGTGGTCGCGCATGACGAGGCACGCAAGCGCACGCTGGAGCGCTATGCGGTGGTCAAGAAGTCCTAGCCAAGGCTCCCGCGCGCGTCGTGCTTTTACATGGCGCAGCGCCCCTGGGACTGAAGCGTTTCATCAGCGGCTCATGCCAGGCAGAGACGAGCTGAGGCGAGTTGAGGCGAGTTGAGGCAAGTTGGGACAAGGTGCGGCAGCCGCGATGAACGCGCTCATTCGGCCAGCGTGTTGATCGGACGGCTGTGCTCGGCCAGATCGTATTGGGTGGTGCCGCTCTCTTCGCCTGAGCACTTGAGCCACTCCGGGTGTTGCATCACATCGCGCAAATCCCGCCGTCCCGCTTCCCAGCGCTGCAGCACCGACACGCGCGAGAACTCGTAATCCATCGATTCGCGCTCGTCCGGCCCTTGCCGATAGATCAGGTGCACCAGGTCCATCGGCGCTTCTTCGGCAAACTTTTTCAGGTGCTTCACCTCGGGATCGTCCAGCAAGTGATGCGGCAGCTTGGCGATCAGGCTGGTGATGGCCTTGCGGGTGTTGGTCAGCTCGGCCACCATGTTGCTGGTGTAGCGGGTGCGACTCGAAAAGGTGATGTCCTTCTGCCGCTTGAGCACCTCGTCAAAATTCAGCGGCACGGGACCGCGCGCATTGAACAGGTCGACCTGGAACACGAGCAGGCTGTGCTTGCGGGCGCGCAGGTCGAGCACATGCTGCAGCGGCGTATTGGACAGGATGCCGCCATCCCACCAGGCTTCATCACCGATCACCACCGGCGGGAAGGACGGCGGCAGCGCACCGCTGGCCATCACATGCTCGGGCCCGATGCGCTCCTGCGTATTGTCGAAGTAATGGGAATTCCCGGTGCGTACGTTCACGCTGCCGAGCGACAGCCGTATCCCGCCGTCATTGATCAAATCAAAATCGATCAGGCTCTCCAGCGTCGTGCGCAAGGGCGACGTGTCATACAGGCTGAGCGCGCCGGCCGTGCCGCGTGGCTGGAACGGCGCCGGCGGCATGCGTGGCTGGAAGAAACCAGGGACGCCCAGCACCGCCGCATGCCAGGCGCTGAACTGGTTCAACGCATTGCGATCCTGCCCGTTCTCGGTCATTGCGCGCAGCCAGGGCATGATCGTGGTCGGATCGCTGAATTGCGGCAAGCCGGACGACACCAGCTGCCAGAAGGCATGCAGCTTGCCGACGCGACGCTCGGGCGGGTTGCCGGCGATGATGGCCGCATTGATGGCGCCGATCGACACCCCCACCACCCAATCCGGCTGGAAAGGCGTGCCGGCCAGCTCTTCATAGGCGCCTGCCTGATAGGCCCCCAGCGCGCCGCCGCCCTGCAAGACCAGCGCCACATGATCGTGCCGCCGCTGCAGCGCCAGCTTTTCGCGATTTCTATGCCAGTCGATCTTCATTGCATTCCCCTTCAGGCTGCACAGGACGATATCGATGCTGCAGGTTCACAAGCCGTCGGCCCTGCCGGCAACAAACCCGCCAGCAAGGTCAGCAATTCGTCTTCCCGATAAGGCTTTCCGACATAGGCATTCGCGCCGAGTTGCAGCGCACGTTCACGATGCCGGTCAGCGGTGCGGGAAGTAATCATCACCACCGGCAAATGCTGCCAGCGCTTATCGTCGCGCAGCACGGACAGCAAATCGAAGCCATCCATTTTCGGCATTTCAATGTCGAGCAGCACGGCCTGCGGCTTGAGCAAATCGGCATCCTCAGCTCCTTCGCCGTCAGTCCCTGCCAGCAAGGCCAGCGCTTCCGCACCATCACGCGCCAGCAGCACGGTATAGCCATGCCGTTGCAGCAGGCGCTGGGTCGCGCGGCGCACGGTCAGCGAATCGTCGACGACGAGGATGACGGGAGGTTGCGCGGCAGGCGTGGCGTCATCAGCGAGAGCATCAGGTGAAGCCCATTCCTGCGCCGTCCACTGCCGATTTCCGGCATGCGCGAGCGAGAAAGGGTTCATCACCAGCACGATGCGGCCGTCGGCAGCCGGGCTGGCGGCGATCATGCCCGGCACGCTCAGCAGTTGCGTCCCGGGGTCGCGCAATGTCAGCTCGCGGCGCGCATCGACAGCGTCGACCACCAGCGCCAGTCGACCGCTTGCCTGCGACAGCAGCAGGACCGTCTTGCGCCGCCCCGCCCCGACAGGTGCCGCAGGCTGCGTACCCAAGAGCGTCGCCAGCATGCGCCAGCGGCAGGCCTGGCCCTGCCATGCAAAGTCCTCGCCCTCGGTGGCCGCGGCGAACGCTGGTCCGTCCAGCTTCAGCACCTGCTCGACCATCGCGGAAGGCACGCCGATCAGATGGGGGCCGGCGCGGCAGACCAGCACCGGCAGGATTGCCAGCGTCAGCGGCAATGCGAGCACGAAGCAGCAGCCGCGGCCGGGCTCGCTGCGCACCGCGATCGCGCCGCCCAGCGATTGCACGGCAGCGCGCACCGCATCCATGCCGACACCGCGGCCGGCCAATGGCGTCAATGCGTCGCTGGTCGACAAGCCGTGCGCGAAGATCAACTCGGCCGCGGCCGCCTGATCGTCATCGTCATCGTCATCGTTCTCGTCATGGGGACGCCCAGCCGGCACGGCCAGCCCCATGGCTGCGGCGCGCGCGCGTATGCGCGCTGCATCCAGACCGCGCCCGTCATCCGCCACTTCCAGCTGCCAGTGGTTCGCCGCCCGCGACAGGGACAAGCGCAAGGTTCCGATCCGAGCCTTGCCGAGCCGCTCGCGCTCGGCGGGGGACTCGATGCCATGGGCAATCGCATTGCGGATCAAATGCTCCAGCGGCGCTGCCAGCCGCGCCAGCAAACTGCGATCAAGCGCCAGCTCACCGCCTTCCAGCACCAATCTGGCTTCGAGTGATTCAGCTGATCCGGGTGCTGCAGGGACGCCAGGCGGGGGGCTTCCTCCCTGCGCTTCCCTTGCTTCGCCTGCCTCGACGCGACCGCCCGTGTCACGCACTGCCTGACGCAAGGCCTGCGACAGTCGCTGCTGCAGGCTGCCAAAAGGCGACGTGCCTGCATTCAGCAAGTCCGCATGCAAGGCGCGGGCATGGCGTTGCCGCAGGCCGGTCGACCAGACCAGCGCATCGGTTTGCCGCACCACCATGCGCTGCACTTCGGCGATGTCGGCAACGCTTTCCGACATCGCTCGCGTCAGCTCATGCACGCGGGTATAGCGATCGAATTCCAGCGGATCGAAAGCTGCATCGTCACTGCGCCGTTCACGCGCATCGATCCGGGCATCGGCTTCGATTTCCAGTTCGCGCAGCTGTGTGCGCAGGCGTGCCAGGTTGTCGGCGAGATCGGTGACGCCTTGCCGCAAAACGAGCATTTCGTCGGACTGCTGATGCAATCCGGACAGCAAGCCTGCGGCGGTGTCGGTCATCCGGCCCAGGAGATCTAAGGGCAAGCGCAGCTGACCTTGGCCTTGGCTTGGGTTCGGGCCAGTGCTGGTGCTGGCCCGCGACGCGACACGCTCCACCTCCTTGCTCACTGCATGCGCGGACAGGACGGGTGATGCCGTTGCCGCGGCCATGGCGGGCGACGCTGCGGCCGCATTCACGACAAGGCCGGACATGTCCTGCACCGGCTCGCTGTGGATCGCGGCGAATCGCAATGCATCATCCAGCTTGCACTGCAACTGCTGCAAGGAGTCCGCCGATGCAGCGCTTGCTTCGACGATGGCGGCGACCTGCGATTCGAGGTGATGCAGTGCATCCCCCAGCGCCGTCTGTCCCGCCATGCGCGCGCCGCCCTTCAGCGTATGCAGCACCCGCATCAGGTGCGAAGGCGGCGCCGGGTCTTCGGGACGCGAACGCCAGGCGCGCATTGCTTGGTGCAACTGCGGCAGCAAGTCGGCCGCTTCTTCGTTGAACAGTGCAAGCAATTCGAAATCCGGTGCGACTGTCGGCTCTTGTGCAACTTCGAGTAGCTCAGCGGCTTGCGCACCGAGGTGAGCACCGACGTGCTCACTGACTTGCTCAATGGCTTGCTCACTGGCTTGCTCACTGGCTTGCTCACTGGCTTGCTCACTGACTTTCGCATCGGCTGGCTCAACAGCATGCTCGCCAGCCAGCGGCTGTGCCAGTGCCTGAAGCCTGACGATCAATTGTGCATCGATGCGGTGACCACTGTCGGCCCTGGCGATGGCTATGCCCTCATCGAGCAGGCTGCGGAGACTGGCGATTGCATCAGTCAGCAGACTGGCGTCTTCCGTCGCGAAGCTGCGATCCTCGCAAGCCACACAAGCCAGCTCCAGCGGCTGCGCGAGTGCATGGATGGCAGCCCACCCCACCGTGGCCGAACTGCCGGCAATCGCGTGGGCGTCGATGCTGGCTTGCAGCGGCAAGCCAGCGGCCGGCATCGTCTTCCAGGTCGCCAGGGCGACGGACAGGCTGTTCAGTCGCGCGCGTGCTTCGATCATGAATATTTGCTGCAATGACGATCCGCCCGGACTTGTGTCGGCGCCAAGATTGCGGCCGATGCCAGAGTCGGTATGAGCGAAGGTGCCAGTGCTGGGGCTGGGGCTTGAGCTTGAGCTTGGACTTGTGCCAGAGCTCGCGCCGGTGCTTGAGCCTGTACTGGTGCTGATGCTGTTACTGGTATCTGCGCCGTTGGCAGAACTGCTGAACGGCAGCAGGGCAAGCGCTGCCTCCAGTGCCACGAGGCGTGCCGCAAATTCGCCGAGGCGCTCACCAAAATCCGCAGCCTCACCTCCGACAGGCGCGGCCGGTGACAGCTGCTCCAGCGCCGCATTCAGTTCGCCCGCCGCCGCCCGCAAGCCCGCGTGATCGAGCATGCCCGTGCATGCATCGATTTGCGACACATGATCCCGCACTTCATCAAATGCCTTGAGCAAGGGCCCGCGCTCGCCAGCGGCATCGATCTGGTGCTCGATCGCAGCGATGGATTCGCGTATGGCTTCGGCGATGGCGCGCATCAGGCCGCTGGCCATGGGTACTGCCGGCCCTGTCCTGCAGCCAGCGGCAATGTCGACGAGGGAACGACCATTCGGCGATGGCCATGCCGCGGCAGTCACCATGTCATGAGTGCTACCCATCGCCGCCTGCATGGCCACCTGCAGCGCCGTCCAATCGCGCTCGAATGCCTCGTCTTCGGCAAGGAGACCGACCTCCTGCCCGGCATGCACAGGAAACTGCGACGCCAATCCATGCGCATTCACCATCTGCTGTGCCAGCGCCGTCAGGCATGGGCGCTGCGCGATTTCGAACAGGGCTTCGCGCAGCAAGCTGTCGGGCGGCACGTGATGCAGCAAGCGCTGCACCTGTCGTACCTGCCGGCCCGTCGCGGACAGGATGCGTTTGGTGCGCGCGAGTTCGTAGTACTGGCCGGCAGACACTTCACCGGCAAAGGCCTGCAACACACGCCAGCGCAACCGGTCTTGCGGCGACGCGTGGCGCACCGCGATGCCCGCCAGCGCCACGGCAATGGTATTGGCCGCATGCTGGCGCATGGTGTCGGCGCAGCTGCGCAGGAAATCCAGCAGGGCACGATCCACTTCGCAGACCAGCAAGTCGATGGCGACCTGCAGCTCGGGCATGGCATGCGGAACATCCTGATCCGTCAGCGTGGCAAGGTCGGGGTTCTGCGCCAATGTTAGCAACTGGCAGGGATGTGCTTCCGCGTCGTCGGCCAGTGCCGTCAGACTTTGCCAGCAAGGCAGCCAGTGGGCTACGGGCAGCGTATGGCCGAGTGCCCGGGACCTCAGCGCATGACGCAGGCGATCGGCAACATTGGCCTTGATGTCATTCAGCTCTGCCTTCAGTTCCGCCTTCACTTCTGCTGTCGCAAACGGACCACTGGCATGGCGCTCCATGGCTGTCACGAGCAATTCGACCAGCGCCGCACCGCCCTGCTCTCCCACGAAGTGCAAGGCGCCAGCCACCTGCATCAGCGGCGTCCGGCAGGTAGCGCCCGCTGCCGGCCCGTCATGCGCAAGCTGCTCCAACTGCCGGGCGATCTCGTCACCCAACGCCAGCAGGGCGGCAGCATGCAAGGCCTGCGATGCTGGCACCCGATCGGCCAGCGCCGGGGCGCCATGTCCGGGCTTGGATGGCTTCACGTGGCGACGCGCTCAGGCAATCCGGAAGCGCGCGATCGCGCGGCCAAGTTCGCCCGCCAGGCTGTCCAGCTCCTGTATCGCGCTGGCCGTCTTCTGCGTGCCGTCGCGCGTCTGCCCGGTAATGCCCAGGATGCGCTCGATGCTGGTCGCGACATCCTTTGCCAGCACCGACTGTTCGCCCGAGACTGCGGAGATGCCGTGCACGAGCTCGTCGAGCTGCAGCGACACGCGGCGTATCTCGCCCAGCGCCAGCCCGGCTGCATCGGAGCGCCGCGCCCCGTCGACCACGCTCTGCGTCGAGCGTTCCATCGCATGCACGGCTTCCTGCGCATCGGCCTGCACGGCCTTGGCCAGTTGCCCGACCTGGCGCGCCGCCTCGCCGCAGCGCTCGGACAGCCGCTGCACTTCTTCGGCCACAACGGCAAAGCCACGCCCGGCCTCGCCGGCCGACGCCGCCTGGATGGCCGCGTTCAGTGCGAGCACCTGCGTCTGTTCCGTGATGCCGGCGATCAGCTCGGTGATGTCGCCGATCTCGAGTGAGGACTCGCCCAGGCGCTTGACCCGCTTCGAGGTCTCCTGCACCTGCTCGCGCAATTGCTGCATGCTGCGGATCGCATCCTGCACCGCGGCCTCGCCCTGTTGGGCGGCCTGCACCGATGCCTGCGCTACCTGCGCCGATTCGACCGCTGCCTGCGACACGCGGTGTATCTGCGCGGCCATCTGCAGCACCGCATGACTGGTCTGCTGTATGTCATCGGCCTGCCGCGCTGCCAGTGCCAGCAGGTCGGCGGCAGTGATACGCGAGATGTCGCAGGCATCGCCGACGCGCTGTGCGGTTTGCTGCACACGCGACAGCAAGGCGCGCAATTCTTCCAGGGTCACATTGATCGAATCGGCAATCGCGCCCGTCATGTCTTCGGTGACGGTGGCCTGTAGCGCCAGGTTGCCATCGGCGACTTCCTGCAATTCATTCATCAGGCGCAGGATGGCGGCCTGGTTTTGCTGGTTCAGCTGGCGCGCCGCTTCTTCATCGGCGCGCGCCTGTTGCCGCTGTCGTTCGGCTTCGATGCGCTGCGCTTCGGCGTCGCGCGTGCGGCGACGGCTGTCATGTAGCATCAGTGCGGCCAATGCAATGGCCAGCACGACCACGGCAGCACCGACAACCGGCAGCGCAATGCCCGTCCAGTCGCCGCCTGCCGCCTGGGTCCGGTAGACCTGCTGCAAGTCGAGCAGGTGCTCGCGCAGGGATTCGTTGTCATTGAAGAGTGCGCGTTCGGCTTCCTTGGCGGCGATGAAATGCGCCAGATGGTCGAGGATGCCGGCGAGCTCGGTGCGATAGATTTCGAATTGCGCACGCAGTTCGATCAGCTTCGCGCGCGCATCGGCATTCGATGTCGGCGGCAGCCGCATCACCGGGCTGCCATCAATGAAGGCCACGATGATGTCCTGGAAGGTGCTTGCGTCGCGGCCGAGCAGGAAGGCGGTGTCCTGATTGATGCCATCGGCAGTCAGGAATTCATTGGCGCCCTTGCCCAGCCTCTGCGTGAGCATGACCAGCTGGCCGGCCGCAGCCACTTCATGCGGGGAAGCGCCATTCTGTGCCAGCAGCGTGGCGACCTGCTCGGTCAGCTCCAGCAACACTGGGCTGCTGCGATTGAGCGCCTGCAAGGTGCGGCGAAAGCCAGTCAGCCCGGCTTCATGTTCGAGCAAGGTCGCGGCGGCACGGTCCGACGCCTGCCACTGGCGCCCGATCGCCGTCACCCGCGCGGCAAGCTCGGCGGTTGCCGGCGTGACAGTTTGCCCTTCCCACGTACCGCCGGCTTCAAGTGCATGCAATGCGCGATTGATCGCGGCACGGCTTTGCGCCAGCTGGCGGAAGGCTTCAGGATTGCCCTGCACCGCATTCGGCGCTGCCTTGCCCAGCCTTTGCGAATGCATCACCAGTTCACTCGCCATCTGGGATTTCAGCGATCCCGACAGGGTCAGCTGCGCATGCATCCATCCGAGCGCAGCCAATCCAAGCAATGACAGGGCCAGCGCCACCTGCAAGCGGCGCAACACGCGCCGTACACGCTGCGGGTCGTTGCGGCGAGCCTGTTGCTGCGTATCTTTCGGCCCCTCCGCATCCACCGCCTGCAGCGCCGCCGGTGGCGGTAACGCTTGCGAAGCCTGCAGCCCTTGCAGATCCTGCGGCAAGCGCGACTGGCGCCAGCGCCTGACAGCATTCAGCCAGCGACGCCGATACAGCCGCCACCATCGTCCGGCGCGTCCGCCTGTCACGCGCTCGCTCCATGTGCTCATCATTCGGGTTCGGGTATTCATGCGATCTCCGGGAGGCTCTCGTTGGGTTCAGCGGCAGCGATGCGCGCGAGATGTCATGCGGATAGCGGGATGCCGGCCTGCAGGAAAGCGGACGATGTGCACAGCCGCGCCACATCAAGGACTTGCCAATGCTGTCCGTCGGCGTCGGCGAACATCGCGCCGCACCAGGGCGGCGTGGCGTCCGGCGCGGAGGGCGCTGGCACGGGGCTCGCGTGCGCATCGGTCGCGTCGTTGACATCATTCGCATCGTTCGCGCTCAGGCCAGCCGCATCCCGCAGTCCGTGCACACGCTCGACACGCAGTGCGGTTTGCCATCGTTCGGGCAACAGCAGCAGTCGCTCCACGGGCTTGCGCGAGCCGACTTCAGCGCCGCCCAGCCCGGCAAGGTCGATAGCCGCAATCAGCCTCTGGCCAAGCAATACCAGCCCGAGGTACCAGGGCTGTGTCAGGGGCACCGGCGTGATCGGCGCGTCGATCACTTGCACGTCCTGCCGCGGATCGACCAGCCATCGCTTGCCACCGGCAGTAAAGCCCAGCAGCGCAGTACCCGCAGGCGACGTTGATGGCGCCGGATCGACGAGGCTGGCAGGCGGCACAGAAGGGCCCGGCATTTACGCGCTCTGGCGCAACATGCCGGCGACGGCCTGCAGCAGCAGCGCAGGATCGATAGGCTTGACCAGGTAGTCGCGCGCGCCCTGCCGCAAGCCCCAGGCGCGGTCGCTGTCCTGCTGCTTGCTGCTGCAGATGATGACGGGCAAGTCTTGGGTCGCCGGGTCGCGTGCGATTTCGCGCGTGGCATGAAAGCCGTTCTGGCCAGGCATCACCACATCCATCAATACGAGGTCGGGCCGCTTGCTGCGTATCTGCAGCAAGGCCGACTCACCGTTGTCGGCCGTGGTCACCGAGTAGCCATGGCGGGTCAGCAGGTCGGCGAGGAAATGACGTTCGGTCGGCGAATCATCGACGACGAGTATGTGCGCAGGTTTCATGGCGATGGATGGTCCGTGATCAGGAGGGACAGATCTGCAGCCTTGGAAACGGAGGCGGGGGCAGGCGCAGCGGCAGGCACAAGCGTCGGCATCGGGGCGGATGGCACGGGCGGTGATGCGGACGCTGGTGCGGATGTTGGTGCAAGCGTTGGTGCAGACGGTGCAGGCGCTGGAGCGTTCGTTGTCCCCGCCAGCGACGATGCCGAAGCCAGCTGCTCGCTCACCGTGCGCAGCAGGCTTTCCTTGGTGAAGGGCTTGGTCAGGTAGGCGCTGGCGCCGGCAAGCACGCCGCGCGCGCGGTCGAACACGCCGTCGCGCGATGACAGCAGCACGACCGGCACATGACGGAATTCGGGGTGGCGGCGAATCAGCGCACAGGTCTGGAAACCATCCAGCCGCGGCATCTGGATGTCACAGAAGACCAGCGCCGGCTTGCTTTCGAGGATGACGGACAGCGCGGCAAAACCATCCTCGGCCAAAACGACCGTGTAGCCGGCTTGCCCGAGGAAGATCTCGGCCGATCGCCGGATCGTGCTGCTGTCGTCGATGACCAGGAGGGGATTCCCGGCCTGCTGGATTGCCTGCATCGTTCACCCACTGGAAAAATCCAGCCGGAATGTAACAAGAAAGGCAACTAGTTAAAACATTGGAAAATCAAATGCGGTTCATTGGCGGCGTTTTGGCCACAGTCGCCACCGCATCGGTGCACGATTGCCCAAAAAAACGGGGACCCGTGGTCCCCGTCCTCCATGTACGCAGCGACGTGCGTCACATCAACGCGATCAGATCGCGACCATCTCAAAATCTTCCTTGCGGGCGCCGCATTCCGGGCAAGTCCAGTTCATCGGCACGTCATCCCAGCGCGTGCCCGGTGCAATGCCCTCATCGGGCAGACCGGCCTCTTCGTCGTACACCCAGCCGCAGATCAGGCACATCCAGGTTTTGAATTCTTGCTCGGTTGTCTTATTGTCACTCACGGTACAGCCCTTAAAGTAAAATGCACAATCAGCTATCTTAATGCTTTCCCAGTGCAAAACCAAACTTCCCCGCTCGTCCTGACCTTCGGCATCGCCGACCCGGTCGGCGCGATCGGCATCCAGGCCGACCTGGCGTCGTTTGCGGCGATGGGCTGCCACGGCGTCTCGGTGATCACTGCGCTGTCGATCGGCGATACGACCGGCACCGAGGACGTGCAGGCAGTCGACCCGGAATGGATCGCCGACCAGGCCCGCGTGCTGCTGGAAGACATGCCCGTTGTCGCTTTCAAGGTCGGCTACCTGGGCAGCATCGAAACCATTTCCGTCATTGCCGAAATCGTCTCTGACTATCCTGAGATCCCCTTGGTGCTCGACCCGTTTTCGACCACACTGCCCGACCAGGACATCGACGAAGAGGTGTTGCTGGCGTTGCGCGAATTGCTGGTGCCGCAGACCACCTTGCTGCAGGTATCGGCCGATGAACTGTCACGGCTGGCCGAGACCTGGCGCGAGGCGAGCGACGACGAAACCCTCGAGATCGACGCGATGCAGATGATCGAGTTCGGCTGCGAATACGTATTCGTCACCGGCACGCCGGGCGATGCGCATGATGTGACCAACGTCTTGTTCGGCGAAAGCGGGCAGGTGCGTACCGACAGCTGGCAGCGCCAGGCGGGCCCGTTCATCGGCGCCGGCAATACGCTGTCGGCGACCATTACCGCGATGCTGGCCAATGGCATGGATGTGCCGGAAGCGGTATTCGAAGCAGAAGAATTCACCAATGCCGCGCTGTCGAATGCGCAGCGGCTGGGCATGGGCAAGCTGGTGCCCGATCGGTATTTCTGGGCGCGCGAGGCCGATGCCGAAGCGGGCGAGAACACCGACGGCGGCGGCGCGGGCAACAGCCCCGGCTGACTACTCGCCGTCATGGCCAGGCCATCGCGAAGACGACGGCGACGGCAATGACAAGCGCCAGCCTTTCGGTCCGACATCCATCCAACCATCGCAACAACATCGCAACACCTATACCAGGCAAGGGAGCTGAAGTGTCCAATAACGATACCCTGTTCGCACGCGCACAACGCAGCACGCCCGGCGGCGTGAACTCGCCGGTGCGTGCCTTCCGTTCCGTCGGCGGCACGCCGCGCTTCATCACGCGCGCCGAAGGCCCGTATTTCTGGGATGCCGACGGCAAGCGCTATATCGACTACATCGGCTCCTGGGGCCCGGCCATCGTCGGCCATGCACACCCGGACGTGATCGCCGACGTGCAAAAAGCTGCCGCCAATGGCCTGTCGTTCGGCGCGCCGACCGAAGGCGAAATCGTGATGGCCGAAGAGATTTGCAAGCTGGTGCCATCAATCGAAATGGTGCGACTGGTGTCGTCCGGCACCGAAGCTGCGATGAGCGCGCTGCGCCTGGCACGCGGCGTCACCGGCCGTGACACCATCATCAAGTTCGAAGGCTGCTACCACGGTCATGCAGACTCGCTGCTGGTGAAAGCGGGTAGCGGCCTGCTCACTTTCGGCAACCCGACCTCGGGCGGCGTGCCGGCCGATTTCGCGAAGCACACGATGGTGCTCGACTACAACGACAGCCAGCAGCTCGAAGAAGTGTTCGCCAAGATGGGCTCCACCATTGCTGCGGTGATCGTCGAACCGGTCGCCGGCAACATGAACCTGCTGCGCGCGACGCCGGAATTCCTGCAGACCATGCGTCGCCTGTGCACGCAGCATGGTGCGATCCTGATGTTCGATGAAGTGATGTCGGGCTTCCGTGTCGCCCTCGGTGGCGCACAGGCGCTGTATGGCATCCAGCCGGACATGACGGTGTTGGGCAAGGTGATCGGCGGCGGCCTGCCGGTGGCAGCCTTCGGTGGTCGTGCTGACCTGATGAAGCAGCTCGCGCCCTTGGGCGGGGTCTATCAGGCGGGCACGCTGTCAGGCAACCCGGTCGCCGTGGCGGCCGGCATGGCGACGCTGAAAATCATCCAGCAGCCAGGCTTCTACGAGAAGCTGTCGGCGACCGCGAAGCGACTGGTCGATGGCCTGTCGGCGGCCGCGAAGGATGCGGGCGTTGCGTTCTGCGGCGATTCCGTCGGCGGTATGTTCGGCCTCTATTTCACCGGCACGCTGCCGACCAACTATGCGGAGATGATGGCCTGCGACAAGGAGCGCTTCAACAAGTTCTTCCACCTGATGCTGGATGCGGGCGTCTACCTTGCGCCGTCGGCGTTCGAAGCCGGCTTCGTGTCGGCGATGCACAGCGATGCAGTGATCGACGAGACGGTCGCTACGGCAAAGCAGGCGTTCAAGGCGTTGGCGGCTTGAGCATCAACCCGCAGTACCCATAAAAAAGACGCGCATTGCGCGTCTTTTTTGTGTCTGAGGAGTTCGGGGCAATAGTACCTGCCCGTTTAACCTCTCCCACGGATTGGCTTGCAAGCCAATCCGCTTCGGTAGGCGCGACGCATGCGTCGCGAAACCCCTACCTCAGCCAACCCCTGCGGCGGAAATACCAGAACGGCGTCACCGCACTGGCCACCATCAGCATGATCGCAAACGGATAGCCGAAGCTCCAATTCAACTCCGGCAGCACGCGGAAGTTCATGCCATAGATACTCGCGATCAGCGTCGGCGGCAGGAAGGCCACCGAAGCCACCGAGAAGATCTTGATGATCTTGTTCTGGTTGATGTTGATGAAACCGACGGTCGCATCCATCAGGAAGTTAATCTTTTCGAACAAGAAGGCGGTGTGACCATCCAGCGATTCGATGTCGCGCAGGATCTGGCGCGCATCGTCGAACTGGTCCGAGTTCAACAGGCGGCCGCGCATCAGGAAGCTCACCGCACGCCGCGTATCCATCATGTTGCGGCGAATCCGACCGTTCAAATCTTCTTCGCGGGCCATGGCCGACAGCGACTCGGCGGCGTCCTGGTCGCTGAATTCCTTCTGCAGCACGCTCTTGCTGACTTCTTCGAGGTTCTGATAAATGCCTTCGAGCGCATCGGCCGAGTATTCGACGTCGGTCGCGTACAGGTCCAGCAGCACGTCCTTGAAGTCGCCAATCGAGCCCGGGCGCGAACGGGCGCGCATGCGCACCAGCCGGAACACCGGCAGGTCGTCACTGTGCATCGAGAACAGCAAGCCCTTGGCCAGGATGAAGGCCACGGTCACCACCCGCGACTCGCCCTCGTCCTCTTCCAGCAGGAAGTCGGAACGCAGGTGCAGGTCGCCGTTATCGGCCTCGTAATAGCGGGCCGACGCTTCGATGTCCTTGACCTCGTCTTCGTCGGGCAGCGTGACGCCGTAAATGCTGCGCACCCAGTCGCGCTCTTCATCGCTGGGATCGGTCAGGTCGACCCAGATCGGCTGTGCACGTTCCAGGTCAGCGCGCGTGTCGATGTTGACCTGGCTGAGCCGGCCGTTCTGCAGCACGAATACATTGATCATAAGCTCTCCCTGCCGCATGGCTCGCGGCATGGCCACGCGCCGTGCGCGTAGCAGATTCAAACAAATTCAATCAGGGAGCGTGGCCATATCGGCAATATGGACCATGCGCGCCTGCTCGCCGTCACAGGAATGGACTCGGCAAGCAGCACGCGAAAGCAGCGTCAGCTGGCGAAGAGCCCGTCGAATGACGGTCGTTGATGCGGTGAGGTGGGACTGCCCAAGGCTGTCTCCGCTATTGATAACGGTCGAAGTGTAATTTTTTGTTGGAGCAGAGGCAAGTCCGAAGCCAGCAAAAATGCGGCTTTTCGGGGAAGTCAGGCCCAGCTTGCACGGTTCGGGACCCTGTGGCGGCGATTCAGTGATGAACGAAGGGCCTCACAGCACCCGCACCGGCGTGCGCAGCCGCCTCAGGGCAGGCGTTCATGGCAAGTCGGCGCTGTTCATCCGTGTCTGGATCAGCATCGTGCGACGCGCGAGGTAGTTCGAGTCCATGTGGCGACCGAAATAGCGCGGATTGGGCAGCATCACGGCCAGCTTGGCGGCTTCGCCCGGCCCCAGGTTCGCGGCCGGCACGCCGTAGTACTTGCGGGACGCGGCCTCGCAGCCAAACACGCCATTGCCCCATTCGACCACATTCAGGTAGATCTCGAAGATGCGGCGCTTGTCCATCACCGCCTCCAGCATGAAGGTGATGACCATCTCCTGCGCCTTGCGCACATAGCTGCGCTGGCCTGACAGGAACAGGTTCTTCGCCAGCTGCTGGGTGATGGTCGAGCCACCGGACACCACCTTGCCCTTCTTCGCATTCTTTTCGTAGGCCTTTTGCAGGGCCTCCCAGTCGACGCCCTCATGCTCGGCGAAGTTGGCATCCTCCGCGGCGATGATGGCGCGCTTCAGGTGCGGCGAAATCCGGTTGTACGGCACCCACTGGTGCTGCAGCTGCGCTTTCGGATTCTTCTCCTGCAGCTTTTCCAGCTGTGCGCGCATGAACGAGGTCGAGCTCGGGTTGAACTTCACCCACCAGCAGATCTGCGCGAAATACCACAACTGCAGCAGCAGCACGAGCGCGATCGGCAAGCCGACTATCCACAACAGGAAACGACGCTTGCGACTCAGGTGACGGCTCATCGTGACAACGCGTCCTCAGGCGCTCGCCAGCTGCGCGCGCAGCTCGCGGTAGACCGGCATCGTATCCGGACGCACGCCGCGCCAGACATGAAAGGATTCGGCGGCCTGCTCGACGAGCATGCCGAGGCCGTCGCGCACATGGGCGCCAGCCTGCGCGGCCATCTGCATGAACACGGTCGGCTGCGCGCCGTACATCATGTCGTAGGCAAAGCCACCGGCGGCAAACACCGATACCGGCACCGGCGGCAGCTCGGAGGTCAGGCTGGCCGAGGTGGCATTGATGACGATATCGAAGGAGCCAGTCAGGTCCTCGAAGCGAGAGGCTGACAATTGCACTGCCGAGGCTGAGGCTGAAGTCGCTGTCGATGACGCTGAAGATGCGGACGACGATGCCGCCCCTGCAAATTGCGCGACCAGATTTTCGGCACGCGCCAGTGTACGGTTCGCAATCACCAGCTGCGCCGGAGACTCGGCCAGCAGCGGCAGGATCACGCCACGCGCAGCGCCGCCCGCCCCCAGCAGCAGTACCCGCGCACCGGCCACGGCCACGCCGGCATTGGCGACGATGTCGCGCACCAGCCCGACGCCGTCGGTGTTGTCGCCGACGATCGTCACGCGCCCGCCTTCGCGGTCGAAGCGCAGCGTGTTCACCGCACCGGCCGCAGTCGCGCGCTCGCTCAATCGATCGGCCAGCGCAAAGGCTTCCAGCTTGAAGGGCACGGTCACGTTCGCGCCGCGTCCGCCGGCGGCGATGAATTCCCGCACCGCAGCCTCGAAGCCATCGAGCGGCGCCAGCAGGCGCTCATAAGCGAGGGCCTCGCCAGTCTGGCGTGCAAACGCGGCGTGGATCTGCGGCGATTTGCTGTGTGCGATCGGATTGCCGATCACGACGTAGCGATCAGCAGTCATTCGCCCCTCCGCACGGCCGACGTCTCGAGCAGCTGCTCGCGGGTGAATGCAAAGCGGGTAATGATTTCCCACACATGCTCACGGCCATCGCGACGCAGCTGCGGCGGGAAGCCACCAAAGGGCGCGGCGCGGCGCACGATCGCGATGGCTGCCGCATCGAGCGCGGCATCGCCGGAGCTGCGCTCGATGCGCGGCCCGCCCTCTCTTTCATAGAGGCTGCCATCCTGGTACACGGGGATATAGACAATCAGTTCACCGTAAAGCTTTTTGCCGTCGCGCTGCGGGAAATGCAGCGTGCCGGTCTGTTCGATTTTTTTCTGCAGGGCAGTGTAATACAAGGCATACGTGACTTCACGCGTGCTTGGCATCAGCTGGGTCCTGATCGGGCGACGGTTGTAGTCGGAGATGTCACGCGCGATTTCCGCTTCACGCCGCGCCATCTGCTGTATCTCTTCGACGGAGCGCACGTCGCGGCCCTGGATGTCGGGCCGCTCGACCTGTTCTCCGGCGGGCATCGCCTGCGCATTCTGCCGCGACAGTTGCGCCAGCAGCCGGCGCTGGCGCGCCTCGAGTTCGGCCACGCGGCGGCGCTGCATCTCGAGCTGCGTGCCTTCGCTCACTTGCCCGAGGTTGGGCAAGGGCGAGCGCGCACGTCCGGCGTCGGCATTGCCGCCGCCATCGAGGTTGGCCTGCGCCAGCGCTTCGGCCTTCAGCGGCGCCGCCTGTTCGCGCGCATTGACGAGAATGACGTCCAGCCCTGTCGACAAGGGTTTCATGCGGATCGCATCCGGCGCGGCGAAACGGACCGACAGGATCACCGCATGCACCAGCAGGGAAACACCTATCGCTATTCGCAGCGGCCGCTGATCCGGTGCGAACAAGGCGGGCTCCGGTCAGGCGCTGGCAGCGCCGGTGGCGCCATTGACGGCGGCGCTGTCGGCCGCACGACCGGTCACATCATCGGTCACATCATCGGCCACATCATCAGCCACCTGATCGGCTGCTACATGGGCGATGCCGTCGGCAGCGCCGTTCGCGCCGCCATCCTGGTGAGATCCATCGGCGCCATCAGCGGGAGCATTGGCATCAGCGGCTTCGGCGACCTGCTCTTCTTCGGCGAGCGCATCAGCCTCTTCGAGCTCGACCTCGTCGGCGAGATCGGCTTCGACGGCGGCCACTTCCAGCACGCGCGCCTGCACGCCCAGATCGACCTCGTCCCAGCCGATCAGCTCGAGCTTGAGTTGCGTGCCGCGCGGATGCTTCACGCCTGGCATGTTCAACACCAACGGCACATCGACCAGCCGAACCACTTCATCCTTGAGCAGCACCGCATCGACCTGGCGTGCGCCTTCCTGTTGCAGCCAGCGCAGGCACCAGTACCGCTCCATGGTCGACTGGAAGTCGGCATAGGCCGAATATGCGCTGTCGAACGCCGACACGATGGCGAACAGGTCCGCATCCTTGGGCTTGAAGGTCGCTACCAGCGGCGCGGTCACGCCATTCCTGATGCAGGAGAGGATCTGCCACTGGTTCACGAGGTCGGTATACCGGCGCAGCGGCGAAGTGCTCCACGCATACTGGTCTACACCCAATCCCTGATGCGGCGCTGCATGCGTGAGCATGCGCACCTGCATGCGCGCGGCCCAGCCCTGCCCGCCCCCCTGGGCGCGGTAGATGCCGGGCACGCCGTGCTCGTGCATCAGCTTGCCCCAGCTGCTGTTGGCGAAGATCATCAGCTCGGCCACGATCTTGTCGAGCGGCGCGCCGCGCTTGCGGCGCGTGATGGTGACGACATCGTCTTCGACATAAAAATTGAAGTCGACGCGATTGGTCTGTTCCGGCCGCAGGCCAAAGCTCTCGCGCTTGGCCATGCGGGCGCGCTCCAGCACTTGCGCCCACTGCCACAGCAGCGCGATGTCAGCCTTGTGGGGATAGTCGCCGCTTCCCTCGGCCAGGGCCTGCTCGGTGACTTGCTCATCAAGGTCGTTGTGGCGCAGGTTGGCCGCGATCGGCACCAGCTCCGCAACGGTGTCGGTGGCCAGCACCGACCAGTCACTCATGTCCAGCGTCGCATACAGCGACACCGCCGGGCGGGCACCGCCTTCGGCCAGCGTGAAATGCTCGACCAGCTCATCGGGCAGCATGGTGATCTTGTCGCCTGGCATATAGACGGTACTCATGCGCTCGCGCGCGATCGCGTCGATCGCATCGTCGCGCGCAATGCCGAGGCCAGGCGCGGCAATGTGGATGCCGATACGCACACGATTTTCGCCCAGCGGCTGCACCGAAAATGCATCGTCGATCTCGGTCGTGGTGACGTCATCGATCGAGAAGGCTTGCACATTGGCCGTCGGCAGCTCGGCCACGGTCGGCAGCGTGATCTTCGGGAAGCCGGTACCACGCGGGAAATGCTCGGACAGGAAGCGCGAGAAATGCAGCTCTTTCGCCGATGCGATCGCGCCCACCGACAGCAGCAGGCGCGCCGGCGTGGTCTGCAGCTCGGCGCAGGCCGCTTCCAGCGCCTTGTACTCGATGCTGTTCTTGTCGGGCTTGTACAGCAGCTGGCGCACGACGGGCTTCATCGCTTCCGGCAGGCGGCCGGCCTTCAATTCTTCGACTTGCGCGGCCTGCACCAGCAGTTGCTGCTTTTTCTTTTCGATGCCGGCCAGCGCCGCTTGCAGCGTGGCCTCGGGTGCGGCCTTGTAACGGCCCTTGCCCTTCTTGTGGAAATAGATGGGCGAGGTAGCGATCTTCAGCAACAGGCCGGCTGCTTCGGCAGGCTTGGGCGCATGGCCGTAGTACTCGCTGCCCAGCTCGGCAAAACCGAATTCCTCCTGGCCCGCCACTTCCCACAGGAAGGACACGTCGATCTCATCGGCCAGCTTGTTCGCCTCGGCGATCATCTCGGCCGGCGACGGCGTCTCGAACTGCAGCAGCACATCGCGCGCGCGCACCTTGGTGCGCTTGCCCGTCGGCGTCTCGACCTGGTAGGCCTCGCCTTGCTGGGACAGTACGCCACCGACCTTGAAGTCACCGGATTCTTCGAAAAACAAATTCATGGGGTAATTCTTCTTTCTTGCCGCGTGCCGATATCGGGGGCCGCGCTCATGCATCGCAAAAGGAAAGGACCTCTTGCAGGTAATCATCAAAATCGGACAGTCCGTGATCACTGCCTTCGATCACGTGCTGGTGCGCGCCCGCATAGCGGTCCGTCATTTCGCGCCAGTCGAGCACTTCATCGCCCGTGGCTGCCAGCAGCAGGTAGCGACCGAGCTGCGACAGCGACGCGACTTCGAGCGCCTTCAATTCGCCAATGTACTCCGGCCGGAAATAAAAACGGTCTTCCGAATGCCATGCCTGCTGCTCGCCGATGTACTTCTCGAGGTCGCGCGCCGGGTCGACAGCCGGGTTGATCAGCACCGCACGGCAGCCGAGTCGTTCGGCCAGCACGGTCGCATAGAAGCCGCCCAGGGACGAGCCCACCAGCGCCACGTTTGCCGGGACGAGGCCCGCGATGGCCTCGCGCGCAATGGCGATGGCTTCGGCCGGCGACGGTGGCAGCTGCGGACAGATGAAACGCGCGGACTGGCCGATCGCATCAAAGTGCTCGCGCATCCGGCGCGCCTTGAACGACGACGGCGACGAACGGAAGCCGTGCAGGTAGAGGATGGTGCGCACGGCTCGCCGTCAGCCTGCGCTATCAGGCCGCGGGTGCAGACTGCGCCGGCTGCGCCGCCTTGGCGGCGAGCGCATCGAGCAGCTTCTGGTGCACGCCGCCGAAACCGCCATTGCTCATCACGAGCACGGAGTCGCCCGGCTGCGCCTCGGCCGCCACGGCCGCCACCAGCGCAGACAAGTCATCGTAAGCACGCGCCTTGTCACCCAGCGGCGCCAGCGCCGCACCCAGGTCCCAGCCCAGCGCATCCTTGCCATCGCCCCTGGCGCCATAGCCGAAAACGAGGTCGGCTTGCTGCAGGCTGCCCGGCAGCGCATCCTTCATGGTGCCCAGCTTCATGGTGTTCGAGCGCGGCTCGAGCACGGCCAGGATGCGCCCCTTGCCGACTTTCTTTCGGAGTCCGGCAACGGTCGTGGTGATGGCTGTCGGATGGTGTGCAAAATCGTCGATCACGGTCACGCCGTGGGCGACGCCGCGCGTTTCCATGCGGCGCTTCACGTTCTCGAATGCTGACAGCGAGGCGATGGCCTGCTGCGGTGTGACGCCGACGTGGCGCGCAGCGGCAATGGAAGCGATCGCATTCCAGCGGTTGTGCTCGCCCGTCAGCGACCAGTGCACCGTGCCGAGCTTGTCGCCCTTGAACAGCACGTCGAAGCGGCCGTCGTCATGCTCGACCATGCTCCAGCCTTCGCTGGCAGCAAACCACTCCAGTTCGCTCCAGTTGCCGCGCTTGATCACGCGCTGCAGCGACTCTTCGCGGCCATTGGCGACGATGCGGCCGCTGGTCGGGATGGTGCGCACCAGGTGGTGGAACTGGGTTTCGATGGCGCCGAGGTCCGGGAAGATATCGGCGTGGTCGTATTCGAGGTTGTTCAGGATCGCGGTGCGCGGACGGTAATGGACGAACTTGCTGCGCTTGTCGAAGAAAGCGGTGTCGTATTCATCGGCTTCGATCACGAAGAAGGACGCGCCCTCTTCAGAATCGCCGCCGAGTCGCGCAGAGATACCGAAGTTCATCGGCACGCCACCGATCAGGAAGCCAGGCTGGTAGCCCGCGTCTTCGAGGATCCAGGCCAGCATCGATGAGGTGGTGGTCTTGCCATGCGTGCCGGCTACGGCCAGTACCCACTTGTCGCGCAGGATGTGTTCGCCTATCCACTGCGGGCCCGACACATAGGGCAGGCCACGGTTCATGATGGCTTCCATCAGCGGGTTGCCGCGCGAGACCACGTTGCCGATCACGTACAGGTCGGGCTGCAGGCTCAGCTGGTGCGGACCAAAGCCCTCGATCAGCTCGATGCCCTGCGCCTGCAGCTGGGTGCTCATCGGCGGATAGACATTGGCGTCGCAGCCGGTGACCTTGTGGCCCGCTTCCCGGGCCAGCACCGCGAGGCCGCCCATGAACGTTCCGCAGATGCCGAGGATATGAATGTGCATTTACTTTAGAATCGGGTTGCTGCTGGAGATGGCAGGTGATGCAAGGGTGCCAACGCGCATTTTCCCTTGCCTGATCGAAGCGAGCATTCTACCCGACCCACAGTCTGCGACGACGGCTGCCCTTGCCTGATTCGGCCTGACTCGGCCTGTGCCTTCCCGACTTTCCCCGACCGTTCCCATGTCCATCAATTACCCCAGCGATGCCGAATTGCTGCGTGCCGAGATCGCCGCCGCGGCCGCCCGCATGATCGCCGAAGACGGTGCCGACTATGCAACGGCCAAGCGCAAGGCCGCCAAACTCATCCTCGGCAACCAGAAAGTGCGCGGCGATGTGTTGCCGGACAATGCGCAAGTCGAGGATGAGGTGCGGCAGTACCAGGCGCTGTTCTTCGGCGACGAACATGCGCAGCACTTGCTACACTTGCGCCGCCTCGCGCTGGAGTTGATGGAAAGACTGCAAGAATTTTCGCCTTACCTGACCGGCGCGGCAATGAACGGGACGGCGACCGAACATTCGGATATCCATTTGCAGCTGTTTGCCGACAGCGCCAAAGATGTTGCCGTTTTTTTACTGAATGCCGGCATCGATTACGAGGTCTCCGAGTCGCCGCATTTCCGCTACCCGGACCGCGACGTTGAAGTATTGTCTTTCATGTACAAACGCGAAGGCGTGCACCTGATACTGTATGAAAGGGACGACCTGCGCCATGCCGGCAAAACCGGCGGCAAGCAAAAGCCCGACCGTGCCGACATCGCTGCCGTGCGCGCGTTGATCGATCAGGATCGCGACGATCACCAAAACGACCCGCAAACATAACCATGACCAGAAAAAGCCTGTTACTGATATTGATCGCCGTTTTATTTACCGGCATTGGTGTTTATTTTGGTGCAAAGCGCTTTCAGCCTGCGCCGCCGGCCGACACGGCAGTGGGCGCGCTGATGCAATTGACCATGCCCGATCCGGCCGGCAAACAGCACAAGATGTCGGAATGGCAAGGCAAGATCTTGCTGGTCAATTTCTGGGCCACCTGGTGTCCGCCGTGCGTGGCCGAGATGCCGGAACTGGAGCAGCTGCAAGCCGAACGCGGCAGCAAGGGCTTGCAAATTATCGGCATCGGCATCGATTCCCCCAGCAACATCCGTGAATTTTCTGAAAAGCACAAAATCACTTACCCGTTGCTGGTGGGCGGTTTGCAAGGCACGGATGTGTCGCGCAGCTTCGGCAACGAGACGGGCGGCCTGCCTTTTACTGTCCTGATCGGGACCGATGGCACGGTCAAACAAGCCTATATGGGCCGGCTGGATTTGCAAAAAGTACGGGCCGACCTCGATTCCCTTTAAGCAGGTTATATCTGTTGTAAGCGTTTCCACTTGCCATTCTTCGACATTTTGCAGGAAAATGGCCCCTTCCTCGCCAAATTTGAAGCGATCCGATGGCAAAAAATCTGCTGCTGATCAACGGCCCGAACCTCAACCTGCTCGGCACACGCGAGCCTGAGGTGTACGGCGCGACCACGCTCGCTGAAATCGAGAAGGCCGCAGTCGCCCAGGCGCAGGAAATGGGTGCCACGCTGGCCCATTTCCAGAGCAACCATGAAGGTGAACTGCTTGATCGCATCCACGCCGCACGCGGCGAGGGCATGGATGCCATCGTGATCAACCCGGGCGGGTTCACCCACACCAGCGTCGCCTTGCGTGATGGGCTGGCCGGGGTAGCCATTCCGTTTGTCGAGGTTCATATTTCAAACATCCACAAACGGGAAAGCTTCCGTCACCATTCCTACCTGTCCGATATTGCGACCGGCGTGGTGTGCGGACTCGGCGTGGACGGGTATCGTTATGCAATCGCGTTCGCGCTGAACAAACTGTAAATACGCAGTAGACCAGGCTGTATATACAAGACAGCCACCGTAATTCGAACGGCAGCCGCCCCGGGCACCCCGGGCGACTGCCTCATTCATTAACCTTGCAGGCAGATCTCAATGGATTTAAGAAAACTCAAAACCCTGATCGACCTCGTGGCGGAGTCCGACATCTCGGAACTGGAAGTCACCGAGGGCGAAAGCAAGGTACGCATCGTCAAGTCGGGCGCTGCCAGCCACAGCCAGGTCGTGATGATGCCGGCCGCCGCGCCGGCACCGGCCGTCGCCGCCCCGGCAGCCCACGCCACTGCACCGGCAGCTCCGGCAGTCGCCGAAGCGCCGGCAGGCCATGTGGTCAAGTCGCCGATGGTCGGCACCTTCTATCGTTCGTCCGCACCGGGCTCGGCGCCCTTCGTGGATGTCGGCGCCAGCGTGAAAGAAGGCGATACGCTGTGCATCATCGAAGCGATGAAGCTGCTCAACGAGATCGACGCCGATGCTACCGGCACCATCAAGCAGATCCTGGTCGAGAACGGCCAGCCGGTCGAGTTTGGCCAGCCGCTGTTCATCATCGGCTGAGCTTTATTGGCTGACGCAATCCCCATGACGCTGGTCGAGACTGCTTCTTCCAGCCCACGCACTGGCGGCTTCGCCAGTGCGGCCAGGCGGGCGGGCAGCCTGCTGCCCGGACAACCCGCTCCGCACCGCTAATAGATATGTTCGAAAAAATCCTCATTGCCAACCGCGGCGAAATCGCACTGCGCATCCAGCGCGCGTGCCGCGAGATGGGCATCAAGACCGTGGTCGTGCACTCCGAGGCCGACCGCGAGGCCAAGTATGTGAAGCTGGCCGACGAGTCGGTGTGTATCGGCCCGGCCCCTTCCGCGCAAAGTTACCTGTCGATGCCGGCCATCATCAGCGCCGCCGAAGTGACGGACGCTGAAGCGATCCATCCCGGCTATGGCTTCCTGTCCGAGAACGCTGATTTCGCCGAGCGCGTCGAGCAGTCGGGCTTCGTGTTCATCGGCCCGCGTTCGGATTCGATCCGCATGATGGGCGACAAGGTCTCCGCGAAGCAAGCGATGATCAAGGCCGGCGTGCCTTGCGTGCCCGGCTCCGAAGGCGCACTGCCAGATGATCCCAAGGCCATTGTGCAAACGGCTCGCCGCATTGGCTACCCGGTCATCATCAAGGCGGCCGGCGGTGGTGGCGGTCGCGGCATGCGCGTGGTGCACACCGAAGCTGCACTGCTGAACGCCGTGACCATGACCAAGACCGAAGCCGGTGCCGCATTCGGCAACCCCGAGGTCTATATGGAGAAGTATCTGGAGAATCCGCGCCACGTGGAAATCCAGGTGCTGGCCGACGAACACAAGAACGCGATCTGGCTTGGCGAGCGCGACTGCTCGATGCAGCGCCGCCACCAGAAAGTGATCGAAGAAGCACCGGCGCCGGGCATCCCGCGCAAGCTGATCGAAAAGATCGGCGACCGCTGCGCCGAAGCCTGCCGCAAGATCGGCTACCGTGGCGCGGGCACCTTCGAATTCCTGTATGAGAACGGCGAGTTCTACTTCATCGAGATGAACACCCGTATCCAGGTCGAGCACCCGGTCACCGAAATGATCACCGGCGTTGACCTCGTGCAGGAGCAGATCCGCATTGCCTTTGGCGAGAAGCTGCGCTTCCGCCAGCGCGACATCGTGCTCAAGGGCCATGCGATCGAGTGCCGCATCAACGCCGAAGATCCGTACAAGTTCACCCCGTCGCCAGGCCGCATCACCGCCTGGCATACGCCGGGCGGCCCCGGCATCCGCGTCGATTCGCATGCGTATGCGGGTTACTACGTGCCGCCGCATTACGACTCGATGGTCGGCAAGGTGATCGCGTATGGCGCGACCCGCGAGCAGGCGATCAGCCGCATGCAGATCGCGCTGTCGGAGATGGCGGTCGAGGGCATCCTGACCAACATCCCGCTGCACCGCGAGCTGATGACCGACGGTCGCTTTGCCGAGGGTGGCACCAACATCCACTACCTCGAGCACAAGCTGGCCAACAAGAAGCAAACAGGGCAGTAACTAGATAGAGAGTCGCCAGGAAAATGAGCGAAGCAAAGCGAAGCGGTCGCTGGCAAGGCGTGCCGCCGCAGACAGTACGAGCTGTACGGCGAGGCGGCACAACGCGGCCAGCGGCATTTTCATGGCGACGAGCATGAGCTGGAACGAGATTGTTATTGAGGTACCCCAGCACCAGGCGGAGCTGATGTCGGAAGCATTGATGGAGGCCGGCGCACTGTCGGTTTCCGTCGAAGACGCTGACGAAGGCACCGAGGCCGAACGCCCGCTGTTTGGCGAGCCCGGCATGGAGCCCGAACAGCATGCCTGGGAGCGCAGCCGCGTGGTGGCCCTGGTGGACGCCGATGCCGACCCTGCCGCATTGGTGAGTGAAGCCTGCGCGCAGTGCGAACTGCCCGGGCTGCCTTATACGCTGCGCGCCGTCGCCGAGCAGGACTGGGTGCGCGTCACCCAGTCGCAATTCGAGCCCATCCACATCGGTGAGCGCATCTGGGTCGTGCCGAGCTGGCATGACGCGCCCGATCCTGACGCGCTGGTACTGGAGCTGGACCCGGGCCTGGCCTTCGGCACCGGCAGCCACCCGACCACGCGACTGTGCATGGAGTGGCTGGAGCAGAACGTGAAGGCCGGCGAATCGCTGCTGGACTATGGCTGCGGCTCGGGCATCCTCGCGATGCTGGCCGAGAAGCTGGGTGCCACGCCTGTCGAAGGCGTGGACATCGATCCGCAAGCGATTGTGTCAGCGCGCGACAATGCCGAGCGCAATCACTGCAACATCGCCTATTTCGAGCCGGAAGATTTCGGCAGCGAACGTCCTGACACCCTGTATGACGTGGTGGCGGCCAATATCCTGTCCGGCCCGCTGAAACTGATGGCGCCGATGCTGTGCGGCCGCGTGAAACCGGGCGGCGCGCTGGTGCTGTCGGGCGTGCTTGCACGACAGGCCGATGAAGTCATCGCAGCCTACGCTTCGCGCATCCGCCTGTCGGTGTGGGCTGAACGCGAAGGCTGGGTCGCACTGGCCGGACGGCTGGATAACTGAAAGAAACCATGGACGCCCAGCTCGCTACCCGCTGCCCGCATTGCCAGACTTCGTTTCGTGTGACGATGCACCAGCTCGAACTGCGCGAGGGCATGGTTCGCTGCGGCACCTGCCGCGAGATTTTCAACGGCATCGACTCGGTCTTCGAGTACGAACCGGGCCAGGGCTTCGAGCTGACCGCGCCACCGGCCGGGCAAGACATGGCCGACCGCATGACGCTGATCGACTTCGGCTCGCTGCGTGGCACGCAGGCGCCGTCACCGTCCAACATGCAGGCCGAGCTCGACGCGCTGTCGCGCGCAATTGCAGACTTGCAGGCCAAGCCGTGGGCGACGCCCGCGGGTTCGCCGCAGGAAGAACTGGGCAACGCAGCGTATCGTGCTGCGGCTGACGACGAGGATCACGATGAGGATCACGGCGTCGATCAAGGTCGCAGCAGCGCGCATGCCCGCGAGCGGGCAATGAATCGCTGGCTGCCGCGGCGGGATAGCGACGATCACCGCATTGACGAGGGTAGCGACCATGAGCAAAGCTTCGAACACGAGCGCAAGCGCGACAAACACGAGGATCGCCGCAATGGCGAGCCGTCCTTCGTGAAGCAGGGCCGCAAGCGAGAACGCAGCGCCCGCACCTGGAAAGTCCTGCTGTGGATCGCGATTCCGCTGCTGCTGCTGGCACTGGCCGCGCAGACAGCTTACTATTTCCGCAATGACATTGCGGCCCGTTCGCCGCAAGCCGCGCCCTATGTGCGCGAGGCTTGCCGCCAGCTGGGTTGCGTCATTCGCCTGCCGCGCAACATCGACCAGCTGTCGCTGGTGTCCAGCCGGCTAGACGCCATCGGCGAAGGCTCCGGCCGCTTCCAACTGGTGGCGCTGATTCGCAATCAGGGCGACACCACGCAAGCCTTGCCGACGCTGGACCTGCGCATGAAGAATGCCGAAGGCCAGCCGCTGGTGCGCAAGGCTTTCCTGCCGACGCTGTATGCGACCAAGGACGAAATCACGAACGGCCTGCCAGCGCACTCGGAGCGCGAAGTGCACCTGATGTTCGACCTCGCCGGTGACGCGCCGGCCGGCTTCGACCTGACGCTGTTCTACCACTGAACTGCCGTCAGGTGAGTGCAGGGCATCTGACGCGCAAGCTGATGGGCCTGGCCTCGCCGGCCTCTGTTCGCCCATTCATTTTCTTTTTTTCACCCTACCCCGCGGCCTGAAGGCCGCCTCCCGGAGAACCTGATGACTTCACTGATTTGCGGCTCCCTCGCGTTCGACACCATCATGTCGTTCCACGGCAAATTCTCGGAGGCGCTGCTGGCTGACCAGCTGCACAAGATCAATGTGGCCTTCCTGGTGCCGGGCATTCGCCGCGAATACGGTGGCTGCGCGGGCAATATCGCGTACAACCTGAAGCTGCTGGGCGGCGACCCGCTGATCATGGCCACCGTCGGTCAGGATGGCGCGCCTTATATCGACCGCCTGAACAAGCAAGGCATCTCGACCCGCTGCATCCGTTCGTATGACGACGCCTACACCGCGCAAGCCTTCATCACGACGGACGCCGATAACAATCAGATCACCGCCTTCCATCCGGGCGCGATGTCCAACTCTCACCATAACAAGGTCAAGGATGCGGGCGACGTGAAGCTGGCCATCATCGCGCCGGACGGCCGCGACGGCATGATCGAACATGCGCGTGACTGCGCCGAGCTGGGCGTCCCGTTTATCTTCGATCCGGGCCAGGGCCTGCCGATGTTCAGCGGCGACGAGCTGAAGCACTTCATCGAGATGGCGACCTATGTGGCCGTCAATGACTATGAAGCCGAGCTGCTGACCGAGCGCACCGGCCTGTCGCTGCAGGCGATTTCGGAACGTGTCTCGGCACTGGTGGTGACGCGCGGCGAACAGGGGGCGGAGATCTTCACCGCCGACGGCAAGTTCGACATCCCGGTGGTGAAGGTGGCCAACGTGGTCGACCCGACCGGTTGCGGCGATGCCTTCCGCGCCGGCATGCTGTTCGGCCTGACCCGCGGCATGGACTGGATGACCATCGGCCGACTGGCCTCGCTGATGGGCGCCTTGAAGATCGAAAGCCAGGGCGGCCAGAACCATGCGCCGACCGTGGAAGCGATCGAGCAGCGCTTCGAGAAAGAATTCGGCTACCGCTTCTGATTGTCCAGTTTAAAGCTACTGCGCGTTCCGATTTTGGCCCTGCGATGCTCGTCGTACATCACGTACGACTGCGCTACTCGAACCACACTCGGAACGCTCGCTACGCTTTAAACCGGACAATGTCCCCCACCTTTAGTAGGCGCTGTACACCAGGTTTTCGATCACGAACACCAGGATGCGCAGCACGAGGAAGGCAAGGATAGGCGACAGATCGACGCCGGCGATCGCCGGCAGCACGCGGCGGAACGGGCGCAGCAGCGGCTCGGTCATGGCCCGCACCATCGGGGCCAGCGGCGCATGCGGATTGACCCAGCTGAAGATCACTTCGATGATGATCAGTCCGATGAAGCCATACGCGATCCAGTGCACCATCGCCAGCAGCGACAGCAGCAACCAGGCCTCGACCGCAAAGGCCGAGCGCATGCCGAGCTGGAAAGCCAGCGAACCGAGCGCGACCAGCGCGGTGCCGATCAGGCTGGCCCAGTCATAGCCCCCCATTCCCGGCAGCACGCGCCGCAGCGGCAGCACCAGCCAGTCCGTCATCCGGAAGATGAACTGCCCCATCGCGAATGGCGGTCGCACGCGCACCGCCTGCATCCAGAAACGGAACAGCAGCAAGCTGGCCAGCACGGTGGCAGCCGTGTCGATCACGAGGTTGAGGATGGCGTAGATCAATCGAGCTCCGGGTCAAAGGCGGACAATCAAACATCCGCATAAAAAAACCGCTGCTGGCCGGGTAGGCGAGCAGCGGTGATTTTGCCTGAAAGCCTTCAGGCTTCCAAACCTGCGCCTTTTACGGACGGACGCCGGTCGGAAACGGCCAAGCAGCTGCCGGGCTGAGCACGGTCTTCACCGATGCTGCGGGCGCCGGCGATGCCGGTTTCGCTGCGGGCTTTGCTGCACGTTTCACAGCAGGCTTGGCCGCGGGCTTGTTACTTACTTTTTTTTTTGCAGCGGCCTTTTTCGGGGCAGCTTTCTTCGGTGCGGCCTTCTTGGCAGCTTTCTTGGCGACCGGCTTCTTGGCGGCTGCCTTCTTCGCTACCTTCTTGGCTGCCGGCTTCTTGGCTGCCGCTTTCTTGGCGACCTTCTTGACGGCCTTCTTCGCTACTTTCTTGGCTGCCGCTTTCTTGGCGACCGGCTTCTTGGCAGCGGCTTTCTTCGCTACCTTCTTCACGGCCTTCTTGGCGACGGCTTTCTTAGCGACTTTCTTGGCTGCCGGCTTCTTGGCGACGGCCTTCTTCGCTACTTTCTTGGCTGCCGGCTTTTTAGCGGCGACGGCCTTCTTGGCGACCGGCTTCTTGGCAGCCGGCTTCTTCTTTGCTGCGACCTTCTTCTTTGCTGTTGCCATTTCTTTCTCCTTCACGTGATCACGTATCACAAGGTACAAGTTGGAAACCCGCCGCGTCCCCCGGGGTTGGCCCGGATGGCCGGCGGATTATTCATCGGCGCAAGCACGTGAATTGCCTGTTTGCGCTAATGAATTCGGCACCAGCTGAACTGCTGCATCTCCTCGTCGATGCAGCACTTCAGCTAATTCTTCACCTGTCCCGGCAGCCCGGTCGGGCCGCACCGAAGCGCACTCGCTTCAGGCCGGAACAAAAAAAACGCCGGCACGAATGCCGGCGTCATTATCCATTTGCAGAAAGGCCAACTCTTTTTTCGAAGAATACGCCGCCTTGCCCGGGGTCGCCGGGCGGGTCTGCGTAGTCAAAAAAGTCGGTGTAGGTCGGGTACTGTCCATTAACTGGGGCTGTCGCCTTTCCTGCTGCCTTCCGATCCGGCGGCGGCTTGTTGTGTAGCTCGCCGTCCGGCCTTTCTGCTTTGACGGCCGGTCAACCGGCCGCCTTCCTGTCCCTGGCTCGCTGCGGGATCACTCCCAGCTCAGCGCACCGCCGGTCTGGTACTCGATGACTCGGGTCTCGAAGAAGTTGCGCTCCTTCTTCAGGTCGATCATCTCGCTCATCCACGGGAAGGGGTTCTCTTCCTGCGGGTACAGCGTCTCCAAACCAATCTGCTGTGCCCGGCGATTTGCGATGAAGCGAAGGTATCCCTTGAACATCGTAGCGTTCAGTCCGAGCACGCCACGCGGCATTGTATCCTCAGCGTAGCGATATTCCAACTCCACCGCGTGCAAAAACAACGATTTGATCTCGTCCTTGAACGCCGGCGTCCACAGGTGCGGGTTCTCGAGCTTGATCGTGTTGATGAGATCGATACCGAAATTGCAGTGCATGGACTCGTCGCGCAGGATGTACTGGTACTGCTCGGCGGCGCCCACCATCTTGTTCTGACGACCGAGCGCGAGGATCTGCGTGAAGCCGACGTAGAAGAACAGGCCTTCCATCAGGCAGGCGAAAACGATCAGTGACTTCAGCAGCTGCTGGTCCGCTTCCGGGGTGCCGGTCTTGAAGGACGGGTCGGTCAGGGTATTGATGAAGGGGATCAGGAACTCGTCCTTGTCCCGGATCGACGCGACCTCATGGTAGGCGTTGAAGACCTCGGACTCATCCAGGCCCAGCGACTCGACGATGTACTGGTAAGCGTGGGTGTGGATCGCCTCTTCGAAGGCCTGGCGCAGCAGGTACTGGCGGCACTCGGGCGCGGTGATGAAGCGGTAGGTGCCCAGCACGATGTTGTTGGCAGCCAGCGAGTCGGCGGTCACGAAGAAGCCCAGGTTGCGCTTGACCAGACGGCGCTCGTCTTCCGACAGACCGTTCGGGTTCTTCCACAGCTCGATGTCGCGCTGCATGTTGATCTCTTGCGGCATCCAGTGGTTCGCGCAGCCAGCCAGGTATTTGTCCCAGGCCCACTTGTACTTGAAGGGCACCAACTGGTTGACGTCGGTCGTGCCGTTGATGATGCGCTTGTCGACGGCCTGTACGCGGGCCGAGGTGTCGGCCGGCTTGTCGGCGGCCGGACGGGCGAGGATGCCCGGTTCGAGCGCGATGTCGGTGTGCGTAGCCAGGTGGGGCATCGGCGCCGGTACCGGCTGCAGTTGCGGACGGGGCTGGGCAGCGCGCGGGGCTGCGGTTTCGTCATCCCAGGAGAGCATGTGGTGTGTCCTTTGTTACGAGTCTCTTGCTTGTCTGTGGGTCGCCGCGGACGCTGCCGCGGCTTTCTTTGTCATTGCTATCAAGCGTAGTTCTTTATCTGCAGGCCGGCTTGATCGAACTCCTGTCTCGATCGCACCGGCCCACAGCGGGCATTATGCCGCCCTTGGCTTGCCTTTACTGGCAGGCCTCGCACTCGTCGAAGCCCGGGTCACCCGGACGCAGGTAGCAGGCTGCGCCATCGGCTTCAGCCGGGGCTGCCGGAGCTGCCGAAGCTGCAGCAACGGGCGCTGCCGCTGCAGTCGCCGCTGCCGACATGTCGGACGACACCGCGTTCAGCGCGCCGGCCTTGGTGGTCGACTTCTCGGCGTGGGTCGCGCCGATGGTGCGCAGGTAGTAGGTGGTCTTCAGGCCGCGCAGCCAGGCCAGCTTGTAGGTCTCGTCCAGCTTCTTGCCAGATGCGCCGGCCATGTAGATGTTCAGCGACTGGGCCTGGTCGATCCACTTCTGGCGACGCGATGCGGCTTCCACCAGCCAGGACGGGTCGACCTCGAAGGCCGTCGCGTACAGGTCGCGCAGGTCTTGCGGGATGCGGTCGATACGGGCCAGGCTGCCGTCGAAGTACTTCAGGTCGGCGACCATCACTTCGTCCCACAGGCCGCGTGCCTTCAGGTCGCGCACCAGGTACTCGTTGATCTCGGTGAACTCGCCCGACAGGTTCGATTTCACGTACAGGTTCTGGTAAGTCGGCTCGATGCAAGCCGACACGCCGATGATGTTCGAGATCGTCGCGGTCGGGGCAATTGCCACGCAGTTCGAGTTGCGCATGCCGAAGCGCTTGATGCGGTCACGCAGCAGCGACCAGTCCATGCTCTCGGTGGTGTCGACTTCCAGGTAGCCGCCACGCTCGTCGGCCAGCAGCTTCAGGCTGTCCTGCGGCAGGATGCCACGGTCCCACAGCGAGCCACGGTAGGAGCTGTAGGTGCCGCGCTCTTCTGCCAGCTCGGTCGATGCCAGGTAGGCGTAGTAGCAGACGGCTTCCATGGAACGGTCGGCGAACTCGACCGCCTCCTTGGATGCATACGGCACACGCATGATGTGCAGGCAGTCCTGGAAGCCCATGATGCCCATGCCGACCGGACGGTGGCGCAGGTTCGAGTCACGCGCCTTCTTGACCGCGTAGTAGTTGATGTCGATGACGTTATCCAGCATGCGCATCGCGGTGCGGATGGTCTTTTCGAGCTTCGCACGATCCAGCTGGCCGTCCTTCATGTGGGCCGGCAGGTTGACCGAGCCGAGGTTGCAGACCGCGATCTCGGAATCATTGGTGTTGAGCGTGATCTCGGTGCACAGGTTGGAGCTGTGGACGACGCCAACGTGCTGCTGCGGCGAACGGATGTTGCACGGATCCTTGAAGGTGATCCACGGATGGCCGGTCTCGAACAGCATCGACAGCATCTTGCGCCACAGGTCCAGCGCCTGGATGCGCTTGAACAGCTTCAGTTCGCCGGAGACGGTCTTTGCCTCGTAGGCCAGGTAGGCCTGTTCGAAGTCCTTGCCGAACTTGTCATGCAGGTCTTTCACGTCCGACGGCGAGAACAGGGTCCACTCGCCCTTTTCCATCACGCGCTTCATGAACAGGTCCGGAATCCAGTTCGCGGTGTTCATGTCGTGGGTGCGGCGGCGGTCGTCGCCGGTGTTCTTGCGCAGCTCGAGGAATTCCTCGATGTCCATGTGCCAGGTTTCCAGGTACGCGCAGACCGCGCCCTTGCGCTTGCCGCCCTGGTTGACTGCGACGGCAGTGTCGTTGACCACCTTCAGGAAGGGCACGACGCCCTGCGACTTGCCGTTGGTGCCCTTGATGTGGGCGCCGAGCGCGCGCACCGGGGTCCAGTCATTGCCGAGGCCGCCGGCGTACTTGGCCAGCAGCGCGTTTTCCTTGATCGCTTCGTAGATGCCGTCGAGATCGTCCGACACGGTGGTCAGGTAGCAGGACGACAGCTGCGAGCGCTGGGTGCCCGAGTTGAACAGGGTCGGGGTCGAGCTCATGAAGTCGAAGCTCGACAGCAGGTTGTAGAACTCGATGGCGCGCGCTTCGCGGTCGATCTCGTTCAGCGCCAGGCCCATGGCGACGCGCATGTAGAAGGCCTGCGGCATCTCGATGCGGGTGCCGTGGATGTGCAGGAAGTAGCGGTCGTACAGGGTCTGCAGGCCGAGGTAACCGAACTGCAGGTCACGCTCGGGCACCAGCGCTTCGGCCAGTTTCTTCAGGTCGAACTGGGCCAGCTTGGCGTCCAGCAGGTCGGCAGCGATGCCCTTCTTGATGAACTTCGGGAAGTAGTCGAGGTAATGCTCTTTCGCATCAGCCTGCGCCACTTCCTGGCCGAACACTTCCTTGCGGATGGTGTGCATCAGCAGGCGGGCGGTGACGGTGCTGTAGGCCGGGTCCTTTTCCATCAGCGCGCGGGCAGCCAGGATGGCGGACTTGTACAGTTCCTCGACCGGCACGCCGTCGTACAGGTTGCGGACGGTCTCTTGCAGGATGGCGTTGGCATCGACATGCTTTTCCAGCCCGATACAGGCCGCAGCGATCATCTTGTCGAGCTTGTCGTGGTCGAGCGGCACCAGCTGGCCATCAACGCTGATGTTGATTGCGTGCTCGGTGGCCGTTGCCGCCTTGGTGGCCTGTTGCTGGGCGCGCTCTTCCATGCGCTTGGCGCGATAGAGCACGTAGGAACGGGCCACGTCGTGTTCGCCCGAACGCATCAGCGCCAGCTCGACCTGGTCTTGCACGTCTTCGATATGGAAGGTGCCGCCGGCCGGCTGACGGCGCATCAGCGCGGTCACGACGCCCTGCGTCAGCTGCTCGACCAGCTCGCGCACGCGCGCCGATGCAGCGCCCTGCCCGCCGTTCACGGCGAGGAAGGCCTTGGTCATCGCGATCGAGATCTTGGACGGTTCGAAATTCACCACCGCGCCATTGCGGCGGATGATCTTGTAGTCAGCGAGGCCGGCGGTCGCGGCTGCGGTCGACGGCGACAAAGCCGATACGACGGGGGCGGCACCAAAATCGTTGCTGGTCTTGCTTGAATATTCCTGGCTGGTCTGCACTGCGCCTCCCAAATGGTGATGCTCCGGGCGTGATTGCCCTGTTCTGTCTACTTGCCGGAGTCTGCTCCGGCACCTTGGTTTGTTGCCTTCCGGCTGGCATGCCGCACGCATCATTGCGCAGACATGAACCGGAAAAGATTTGTTGCCGATGGGCCCTGGCCAAGCCCGACTTACCCTGAATTTTTAACGTCAGTTAACGATTCGCACTTGTGGTGCCTGGCCAGATCAATTGAGTCGCACAGCCACTATATCTAGTCGATTTCGTAGAGGCGAGCACTAATTCTAGTGCCCGGTTAGGCAACATGCAAATGGTTTTTTACGCTCGGGAAGCTTGACTTGGGTAGGAAATTTGTAGGCTTTTCACGATCGAAAAGCCACTTCGCGGACGCGCGAAAAAAGTCCTTCAAAATCATGATGAAAGCGCACCCAGTCGAAATGCGGACCGGGATCGGTCTTGCGTCCAGGGGCGATATTTTCGTGGCCGGTGACATCGGAAATCGGATGGCGTTCGGCGATGGCGGCGGCTAACGATGCCAACGTTGTGTATTGGGCATCGCAAAAATCATCGACATCGCTGCCTTCGAGTTCGATGCCGATCGAGAAATCATTGCAGCGTTCGCGGCCTTTGAATTTTGACAAGCCCGCATGCCAGGCGCGTTCCGTGGTCGGCACGAATTGCACGACGCTGCCATCGCGCCTGATGAAAAAATGGGCAGAGACTTTCAGGCCGCGCAGTTGATCGAAATACGGATGCGCATCGCAATCGAGCCGGTTCGCGAACAGGTCTTCGACGAAATGGCCGCCGTACACCTGTGGCGGCAGGCTGATGTTGTGGATGACGAGCAGGTTGATGTCGGTGCCGTCAGGCCGCGCGTCGAAATTGCTGCAGTCACTGCGCGCGATGCCGACGCCCCAACCCGCTTCGTCGATGCGCCATGCCGTGCCAGCCTGAACCTTTGCGGCCGACGCCTGCGCTGCCTGCCCTGCCTCTGCCTTGCCCTCAGTCTTCATTGATCGCCAGCCGCTGCATCCGGTACCGTAATTGCCGCAAGCTTATCCCAAGAAGCTGCGCGGCGCGGCGGCGGTTGTAGCGCCCTTCGCGCAGGGCGCTACAGACCAGCGAGCGCTCGACGAATGCCAGATGTTCGGGCAAGGACAGCGGCAAGGGCGGCTGCCCCGCTGGTGATGCCGCTGGTGATGCCGCTGCTGGTACCGCTATTTGTACCGCTGCTGGTATCGCCGGTGGTGCCGCTGTCCACGCCGTGCCCGCAGTCACGACGGCCGGGACACCGCAGGGCAGCGCCAGTTGCAGGTCGTCGATGCCGATCTCGCCATCGAGGTCGGTCGCCAGCGCGCGCTCGAGCACGTTCTCCAGCTCGCGCACATTGCCCGGGAACGCCTGCGCCTGCAGCCAGCGCAGCGCATCGGCCGACACGTCCAGCGTGCACCGACCGCGCACCAGGCGCGCGAGGATGGCCTCGCACAGCAACGGAATGTCATCGCGGCGCGCGCGCAGCGGCGGCACCTGCAGCTCGATCACCTGCAAGCGGAAGTACAGGTCTTGCCGGAAGCGCCCGGCCCGCACTTCGGCCGCGAGGTCGCGGTGGGTGGCCGACACGATGCGTATGTCGACCTTCTCTTCGCGCGTCGACCCCAGCTTGCGCACGCCACCCTCCTGTATCGCGCGCAGCAGCTTGACCTGCATCGCCGGCGGCAGCTCGGCCACTTCGTCGAGGAACAGCGTGCCCAGGTGCGCCGCCTGAAAAAAGCCGGCGCGCTCTTCATGTGCGCCGGTGAACGCGCCGCGCCGGTGACCGAAGAATTCGGATTCCATCAGCGCCTCGGGTATCGCGCCGCAGTTCACGGCGACGAAGGGATAGGCGCTACGCACGCTGTGCGCATGCAGATCGCGTGCGGCCAGCTCCTTGCCGCTGCCCGATTCGCCGACGATCGCGACCGGCGCATCGCTGTGCGCGAGCCGCTGTATGCGCTCGCGCAGCGCGACCATGCACGGCGACTGCCCGAGCAGGCGGAACGCCGGCGCGGCATGAAACGGCTTCAGGGGGACATTCATGAGGCGACGACGGCAGGCAAAAAGCGACGTCGCGAGCCTACGCAAAGCCTGCGCAGCGGCCAAGCCGGCGCGCCGAAAACACAACAGCCGGGTGGCGATACGGAAAGGAAGACTCAGGAAGCCGCGTGCAGGGCGCGATGTTCTTCGCAGCAGTAGTGGCGCTGGTCGGCGTCGGTCAGCGCCTCGGACAAGGGCAGGTGGATACCGCAGTGCGCGCAGCCGACCATTTTCTCTACGCCGCCTTCGTGAGGCGCAGCGGCGCTGCGGGCGGCTGGCCCCGGGGCTGGATCGCGGGCAGCATCGGGGGCGCCGGTGCGCAGCGCTTCAGCCTCGTCACGCGCCTCCTTTTCCTTCGACGTCAGGTACCAGCGCCATGCGCAGTACAGGACCAGCGCCCAGATCAGGTACTTCAAATGGCGCTCCGGTGCAGCACGACTTCCATCACGAAACGGCTGCCGACATAGGCCAGCAGCAGGGTCGCAAAACCGGACAGCGTGAACGACAGCGCGGTCCGGCCACGCCAGCCGCGCCAGTAGTGGCCGCACAGCAGCACGCCGAACAGCACCCATGACAGCAGGGTGAACACGGTCTTGTGCTCAAGCCGGAACGGCTTGCCGAACAGCTCTTCGGAGAAAAACACGCCCGACAGCACGGTCGCCGTCAGCAACACGAATCCTATGCCGATCAGGCGGAACAGCAGGCGCTCCATCGTCAGAAGCGCCGGCAGCCGATCGACGACCAGCCCAAACCAGCTGCTGCTACCCGAAGCCGCCGCCAGCGAATGCAGGCGCGACTCCTGCATCGCCATCAGCACCGCGTGGAAGGCGGCGATGGTCAGCGAGCCATAGGCGAGCATGGAGAGGGCGATATGCCAGGAGAACAGCGGGGATTTGCCCGCCAGCGGCACCAGGCTGCCCGGGAACAGCACCGGCAGCACGATGGCCACTGCCGCCACCGGCAGCACCAGCCGACGCAGGCCATCGACGGCCAGGTTCAGGTTCTCGACCCAGTAGGCGGCCACCGACAGCCACATCGCGGCCGACAGCATCACCGCAAAACCGAAGCGCAGGAAATCAGGCTCGACCACGCCCATCACCAGCGATGCGCCGTGCAGCAGCCAGGCGAGCAAGGTGCCGAGGGTGATGACGCGGTGGCGCTGTTCGGGCAGCAGCGCACAGATGATGTACAGCAGGCCAGCGCCGTGTAGGGTCAGGAGTTGCATCGGTTTAGTTTACACCATGCCCCTTTGGCAAAAACCAGCCCCGCGGCGCCTATGGCATGCACGGGGAGTGACTGGAGTAGAATCGCTGCCTCAGATTCATGGCATTGCCGCTGCGTCGCGCGATGCCTTCCCCCGCTGCAAGACCAGCGCTATCCAGCCCTATCCAGCCATTACCAAGCCATGCTGAACAACCTCACCACTCGCCTCTCCAAAGTCGTCAAGACCATGCGCGGCGAGGCGCGCCTGACCGAATCGAACACTGCCGAGATGCTGCGCGAAGTGCGGCTGGCGCTGCTTGAAGCGGACGTCGCGCTACCGGCCGTGCGCGATTTCATCGCGCGCGTGAAGGAAAAGGCGCTGGGCGAGGAGGTGATCGGCTCGCTGACGCCGGGCCAGGCGCTGGTCGGCGTGGTGCACGATGAACTGTCCCGGCTGATGGGCGCCGACCTCGGCGCCGAAGCCAGCCAGCTGTCGTTTGCAACGCAGCCGCCGGCCATCATCCTGATGGCCGGCCTGCAGGGTGCAGGTAAAACCACCACCGTCGGCAAGCTGGCCAAGTACCTGAAGGAACAGAAGAAGAAAAAAGTGCTGACCGTGTCGGCCGACGTCTACCGCCCCGCCGCTATCGCGCAGCTGCAGACGGTGACCGAGCAGGTGGGTGCCGACTTCTTCCCGTCGCAGGCGACCGACAAGCCGGTCGATATCGCGCTGGCCGCGCTGGACTGGGCCAAGAAGCACCATCACGACGTGCTGCTGGTGGATACCGCCGGCCGCCTCGGCATCGACGAGGCGATGATGAAGGAAATCGGCGCGCTGCACGCTGCGCTGAACCCGATCGAAACCCTGTTCGTGGTCGACGCGATGCTGGGCCAGGATGCGATCAACACTGCGCGCGCCTTCAATGACGCGCTGCCGCTGACCGGCATCGTGCTGACCAAGCTGGACGGCGACTCGCGCGGCGGCGCGGCGCTGTCGGTGCGCCACGTGACGGGCAAGCCGGTGAAATTCGCCGGCGTGGCCGAGAAGCTCGACGGGCTGGAGGCCTTCGATCCGTCGCGCATGGCCAACCGCATCCTCGGCATGGGCGACATCCTCGCGCTGGTCGAAGAGGCGAAGAAGGGCGTCGACATGGCGGCCGCGCAGGACCTCGCGCAGAAGATCAAGGGCGGCGGCAAGTTCGACCTGAATGACTTCAAGGCCCAGCTATCGCAGATGAAGAAGATGGGCGGCATGGCCGGCTTGATGGACAAGCTGCCGGCCCAGCTGCAGCAGGCAGCCTCGGGCGCGAAGATGGATCAGGCCGAGAAGCAGGTGCGCCGCATGGAGGGCATCATCAACTCGATGACGCCGCAGGAGCGCGCCAAGCCGGAACTGATCAAGGCTGCGCGCAAGCGCCGCATCGCCGCCGGCGCCGGCGTGCAGGTGCAGGAAGTCAACCGCATGCTCGCGCAGTTCGACCAGATGCAGGGCATGATGAAGAAGCTCAAGGGCGGCGGCCTGATGAAGATGATGCGCGGCATGAAGGGCATGATGCCCGGCATGCGCTAAGCAAGCGCCAACCATCTCGCTGCGGCGACAGGCGTACAGAGGGGATTTTCCCTCTGGCGCCAGAGGCAAGCCCCCTCGCTCTCCCCTCGCTCTCCCCTCGCTTTATCTTCGCCTTACCTTCGCTCGACCGCCGCAGCCATCACTGCGCATTCCCTCGGATCATCCCGCGCTGTGGCCCGGCGCGCTCCCTCTGAGGAGCTCGCCCGTGCACAGTGAAAGTGCACGCTGCAGCCCTGCACAGGCAACTCGCGCACCGCCCAGAGGGACATCAGAGGGGACTCTCCGGCAGAATTCGCGGCGCGCGTGACGCTTATCCGATGTGAATCGACTGCGATTTTGATCGCGCTTTCATAGGGAAAACCCATGAAAAACATACAAAAAACACTTGCATCACGAGCAAAACCCTAGGACTATTGGCGCTGCGTGAAATTGCGCAATTTTTCACCATGACAGCATAGGAGGTTCGACAATGGCTACAGCCAAGAAAGCGGCAGCTAAGAAGAAGCCCGCCGCGAAGAAACCCGCAGCAAAGAAAGCAGCAGTGAAGAAAGTCGCAGCGAAGAAGCCGGCAGCAAAGAAAGTCGTTGCCAAGAAGCCCGCAGCGAAAAAGGTCGTAGCGAAGAAGGCACCTGCCAAGAAAGTCGCCGCCAAGAAGACCGTAGCGAAGAAGGCCCCTGCCAAGAAAGCTGCAGCCAAGAAGACCAAGACCGCACGCAAGCCGAACGCAGCGTTCATGAAGCCGATGACCCCGTCCGCCGTGCTGGCTGCTGTCGTTGGCGCGAACCCGCTGCCGCGTACCGATGTGACCAAGAAGGTCTGGGACTACATCAAGAAGCACAAGCTGCAAGACGCCGTGAACAAGCGCAACATCAATGCAGACGACAAGCTGAAGGCCGTTTTCGGCGGCAAGAAGACTGTTTCGATGTTCGAGATGACCAAACTCATCTCTGGCCACTTGAAGTAATTGTCAGGTGCCGAACAAAAACGCCCGCAATGCTGCGGGCGTTTTTGTTTATGGGCGTCATTTCTGCTTGTTGTAGTTGGCAATCGCCTTCGACAAGTCGCGATACTCTTCGCAACTCTTCCCGCACAGCTTTTCCAGTTCCGCCAGGTGCTCGGCCGCCTTGTCAGGCTGGTTGGCCTTCAGGTAGGCCTGGCCGATGTATTCATGCGCGCCGCGATGCTTGGGATCGATGCGCAACGCTTCCTTGTAGTGCCTGAACGAGTTGTCGAGGTCATTCAGGTGCCGGTACGAATAGCCGAGCAGGTTGTGCAGGTCGGCGTTCTCGGGCAAGCGCTGCAGCGCCTTGTTCAGCGCATCGACGGCGCCCTTCCAGTCCTTGCGCTCGACGGCCTTCTTGCCGGCGGCGAAGTCGGCGTCTTCCTGGTTCGCGGCCGGCGTGGTTTCCATGATGCGCGCGGAGGCCATCGGCATGGCTGCGCACAGTGTCAGCGCCAGCAGCAGCGCCGACATGATGCCTGCCTTGTTCATCGCGTTATTCATCGCGTTATTCATCGCGTTGTTCATCCCTTTGTTCATTGCCTTCTCCTTCATCGGTGCTCCCAGCGCTTCCAGGCCGCGCGGACGGCATTCGGATACTCGGGCTGCCCCCTGCTGCCATTGTAGCGACCGAGCGCGAGGAAGAGGTCGCCGCGCTCCATGTCGATGTACATGCGCAGTATCGCGCAGCCGTAGCGCAGGTTGGTCTGCATGTGGAACAGTCGTGACGGCTGGCCGTCGCCGATGACGCGCGTCCAGAACGGCATCACCTGCATGTAGCCGCGTGCGCCGGCCCTGGAGATGGCGTACTTGCGAAAGCCGGATTCGACCTGGATCAGCCCCAGCACCAGCGCTGGCTCCAGTCCGGCGCGGCGCGATTCGTACCACAGGGTCTGCAGGAATTCGCTGCGCACCATCGCATCCGGCATGCGCGGATGCAGGCGACGCGACATCGCCTCGAACCAACGCTGCCACACGAGGCGTTCGTCCTCGCTGGCGAAGCTGAGCGCAGGCGGGCGCGGATCGGTGATGGCGCGCGACAGCGCGACGCGCACCGCGTCAGCCAGCGCTTCTTCTTTCTGGTTACCGGCTCGGACGGCCGGCGAGGGCAGCGCGAGAGCGAGCGCCAATGCTGCCGACAGCAGGAGCGACGGCAGCGATTGACGCGGGCTCATGCGCGTCAGGCTTTCAGTTTCGCCTGCAGGAAGGCGAGCATGCCATCCTTGGGCACGGTGGTGGCGGCTTCATCGCGACGGCCCTGGTACTCGAGGTTGCCGTCCTTCAGGCCGCGGTCGCCGATGACGACACGGTGCGGCACGCCGATCAGCTCCCAGTCGGCGAACATCGCGCCAGGACGCTCGCCACGGTCGTCGAGGACGACGTCGATGCCGGCGGCCTGCAGCGACGCATACAGCGCCTCTGTGGCCTCCTTGACGGCTTCGCTGCGGTCCAGGCCCATCGGGCACAGCACGACCTCGAACGGCGCAATGGCGGCCGGCCAGATGATGCCCTTGGCGTCGTAGTTCTGCTCGATGGCGGCGCCCAGGATGCGGGTGACGCCGATGCCGTAGCAGCCCATCTGCATCAGTTGCGGCTGCCCCTTCTCGTCGAGGTAGGTCGCCTTCATGTCTTCCGAGTAGCGGGTGCCGAGCTGGAACACATGGCCGACTTCGATGCCGCGCTGGATCTCGAGCACGCCCTTGCCGTCCGGCGAAGCATCGCCAGCGACGACATTGCGGATGTCGGCTACCTGCGGCTCGGGCAGGTCACGGCCCCAGTTGGTGCCGGTGTAGTGGAAGTCTTCTTCATTGGCGCCGCAGACGAAATCGCTCATGGCGGCCACGGTACGGTCGGCGACGACCTTCACGGTTGCCGGGATGCCGACCGGGCCGAGGTAGCCCGGCTTGCAGCCGAAGGTATCGACGATCTCGCTATCGCTGGCGAAGCGGTACGGGCCCATGCCGGGCAGCTTGCCGGCCTTGACCTCGTTGAGCTCGTGGTCGCCGCGCAGCAGCAGCAGCCAGATCTCGCGCTTGCCTTCCTCCTTCTCGACCGACAGCACGATGGACTTCACCGTTTGCGTCAGCGGCAGGCCGAGCAGTGCGGCGACGTCTTCGCAGCGCTGCTTGCCCGGGGTCGGGGCCTTGGTCAGCGACTGGGTCGCGGCCTTGCGCGGCTCGGTCGGTGCCAGTGCCTCGGCCGCTTCCATGTTGGCAGCGTAGTCGGAGGTCGGGCAGTAGACCAGCGCGTCTTCGCCGGTATCGGCGATGACGTGGAATTCCTGCGAGCCGGAGCCGCCGATGGCGCCATTGTCAGCGGCGACAGCGCGGAACTTCAGGCCGAAGCGGTTGAAGATGCGGGTATAGGCATCGACCATGATGTCGTAGGACTTCTTGAGGCCCTCGACATCGCGGTCGAACGAGTACGCATCCTTCATCGTGAACTCGCGGCCGCGCATCAAGCCGAAGCGCGGGCGGCGCTCGTCACGGAACTTGGTCTGGATGTGATAGAAGTTGACCGGCAGCTGGCGGTAGGACTTGATCTCGCTGCGGGCGATGTCGGTCACGACTTCTTCGGAGGTCGGCTGGAACGCGAACTCGCGGCCATGGCGATCCTTCAGGCGCAGCAGCTCGGGGCCCATCTTGTCCCAGCGGCCGGTTTCTTCCCACAGCTCGGACGGCTGCACCAGCGGCATCAGCAGCTCGATGGCGCCGGCGCGGTTCATCTCTTCGCGCACGATGTTCTCCACCTTGCGGATCACGCGCAGGCCCATGGGCATGTAGTTGTAGATGCCCGCGCCGAGGCGCCGGATCATCCCGGCACGCATCATCAGCTTGTGGCTGACGATCTCGGCATCGGACGGGGCTTCCTTGAGGGTGGAAATGAAAAATCGGGAGGCGCGCATGGAGAAAATTCTTCGAAAAAATGAGGGTTATAATCGACCCAATTTTAAAGTATTCGTGGGTCTGCGCCCGCGGAACGCACTACCCCAGCGAGGAATCGGCCGCCTGAACGACATTTCAGGCCCCCGCCCCGCCCGCCCGTGCGGCCGCCGGCCCAGTCCGCAGAAAAATCGAGGTGCATCATGCTGGACCGTGAAGGCTTCCGCCCGAACGTCGGCATCATCCTGCTCAACCAGAACAATGAAGTCTGGTGGGGCAAGCGGGTACGCGAACATTCGTGGCAATTTCCGCAAGGCGGCATCAAGCACGGCGAGACGCCGGAGCAGGCGATGTACCGCGAGCTGGAAGAAGAGGTCGGCCTGCGCGCCGAGCACGTGAAGATCGTTGGTCGCACGCGCGACTGGCTGCGCTATGAAGTGCCGGACCACTTCATCAAGCGCGAGGTGCGCGGGCATTACCGTGGCCAGAAGCAGATCTGGTTCTTGCTGCGCATGGTCGGTCGCGACTGCGACGTGAACCTGCGCATGTCCGAGCATCCGGAATTCGATGCCTGGCGCTGGCACGACTACTGGGTGCCGATGGATGTGGTCATCGAGTTCAAGCGCGATGTGTACATGAAGGCGCTGCAGGAGCTGTCGCGCTTCCTGACGCGCCCGGCTGTCGGGCCGCGCCGTCGTGGCCCTCGCCCGGCAGCAGGCACTGAGGTCATGGCGCCGGCCGCCGAGGGCACGCCTGAGCAGGCTGGCGGCTCGGACAACTGACAACTGATCGACGCGCCAAAAAAAACGCCGGCATTGCCGGCGTTTTTTTATTGGAAATTTCTCACAGCAGCACCAGGTTGTCCCGGTGGATCAGCTCTTCCTCGTCCATGTAGCCGAGGATCGCCGCAATCTCGGCCGACGGCTTGCGCAGGATGCGCCGCACTTCCGCACTCGCATAGTTGGTGATGCCGCGCGCAATCGCACGGCCTTCCGGGTCGACACAGGTGACGACATCGCCACGGCCGAACTCGCCACCGACCTCGACCACACCAATCGGCAATAGCGACTTGCCATCGGCTTTCACCTTCTGCACTGCGCCGGCATCCAGCACCAGCCGGCCCGCCGTCTTCAGGTGGTCGGCCATCCACTGCTTGCGTGCCGTCAGCCGTGCAGTCTGTGCGACCAGTTGAGTGCCGATCGCTTCACCCTGTGCGAGGCGTACCAGGACATTGTCTTCACGGCCCCAGGCGATCACGGTGTGTGCGCCTGAGCTGGCTGCACGACGCGCTGCGAGGATCTTGGTCAGCATGCCGCCGCTGCCAATGCCGGTACCGGCGCCGCCGGCCATCGCTTCGAGCTTGGAGTCGCCGGCTGTCGCCTCGTGCACGAACTCGGCATTCGGATCCTTGCGCGGGTCGGCAGTATACAGGCCGCGCTGGTCGGTCAGGATCACCAGCGCATCGGCTTCGATCAGGTTGGCGACCAGGGCGCCGAGGGTGTCGTTGTCGCCGAACTTGATCTCGTCGGTGACGACAGTGTCGTTCTCGTTGATGACGGTGATGACACCCAGGTCCAGCAGCGTGAACAGCGTCGAACGCGCATTCAGGTAGCGTTCGCGATCCGCGAGATCGGCATGGGTCAGCAGCACTTGCGCAGTGCGCAGGCCATGCGAACGGAAACTGGTTTCGTAAATTTGCGCGAGGCCCATCTGGCCGACCGCGGCACAGGCCTGCAGTTCGTGGATGCCGGTCGGACGCTTCTCGAATCCGAGACGCTGCATGCCTTCGGCAATCGCGCCCGAGCTGACCAGCACGACCTGCTTGCCCATCTGACGCAGCTGCGCAATCTGGTCCGCCCATTTGGCGATCGCCCCATGGTCCAGCCCCTTGCCCTCATTGGTGACGAGCGAAGAACCTACCTTGACGATGACACGCTGTGCTTGCTGGATGACGGATTGCATGGCCGGGAGTTTTTGTTATGCGGCGATCAGTCTACCGATTTGAAGCGCGGATCGTCGACATCGATGCTGCTGATGTTCATCGCCTCTTCGGCAATGCCGCTCTGCTCGCGCTGTTCCTGCTCGCGCAGCGTGGCCATGTATTCGTAGATTTCCTTGACCAGGTCTTCGCAGCCTTCGTGGGTGAGGCCGGAGATACGGAACACGGGGCCCTTCCAGCCGAAACGCTTGACGAAGTCCTTCACGCGCTTCTCGCGCTCATCCTCGGGCACCATGTCGAGCTTGTTGAGCACCAGCCAGCGCGGCTTGTCGTACAGGTTGTCGTCGTACTTCTTCAGTTCCTTGACGATGGCCTTGGCTTCCTTGACCGGGTCGACGTTCGCATCGAACGGCGCGAGGTCAACGATGTGCAGCAGCAGTCGCGTACGCTGCAGATGGCGCAGGAACTGCACGCCGAGGCCCGCGCCATCGGCCGCACCTTCGATCAGGCCCGGGATGTCGGCGATCACGAAGCTCTTCTCGTGGCTGACGCGCACGACGCCGAGGTTGGGATGCAGCGTGGTGAACGGATAGTCGGCGACCTTCGGTCGCGCATTCGAGACCGCAGCAATGAAGGTCGACTTGCCGGCGTTCGGCATGCCGAGCAGGCCGACGTCGGCCAGCACCTTCAGCTCGAGTCGCAGTTCGCGGCGCTCGCCTTCCTTGCCGTCGGTCTTCTGGCGCGGCGCGCGGTTGGTCGACGACTTGAAATGGATGTTGCCCCAGCCGCCCTCGCCGCCCTTGGCCAGCAGCACCACCTGGCCGTGCTCGGTCAGGTCGGCGATGATGGCGCCGTCGTTCAGATCGGTGACCAGGGTACCGACCGGCATGCGCAGGTAGACGTCGTCCGCACCCTTGCCGTAGCAATCGGATCCGCGACCGTTTTCGCCATGCTTGGCGCGGTGCAGCTTCGCGAAGCGGTAATCCACCAGCGTGTTGATGTTGCGGTCTGCTATCGCGAAGATGCTGCCGCCCTTGCCCCCGTCGCCGCCGTCAGGGCCGCCGAAGGGGCGGAACTTTTCGCGGCAAAACGAGGCCACGCCGTTGCCGCCGTCACCGGCCACGACTTCGATCTTGGCTTCGTCAATGAACTTCATGGTATGCCGCGAATGTAATTGAAATCTGTTTGATCTGATTCCCCGGCCCGACACTCAGCGCCGGCCCGGGAATGAAAAAAGGCCCTGCGTGGGCAGAGCCTTTTCGCAGTGCTGACCCGAGGTTATCAGGCCGTGACGACCGTCACAACGTGGCGCTTGGTTGCGCCCTTGACAGCGAACTGCACCTTGCCGTCGACCAGCGCGAACAGGGTGTGATCCTTGCCCATGCCGACGTTCTCGCCTGCATGCAGACGGGTGCCGCGCTGGCGAACGATGATGCCGCCTGCGTTGATAGCCTGGCCGCCGTAGACTTTCACGCCAAGTCGTTTCGACTCTGAGTCACGGCCGTTGCGGGTAGTACCGCCGCCTTTTTTGTGTGCCATTTGATGCTCCTGATTCGGTAGTAAGGATCGCCGGGGTTAGCCGTTGATCGAGACGATCTGCAGTTCGGTGTAGTTCTGGCGATGGCCTTGACGCTTCTGGTAGTGCTTGCGACGACGCATCTTGAAAATCTTCACCTTGTCGTGGCGACCGTGCGCCACTACCGTAGCCAGCACCGTAGCACCTTGAACCAGCGGCGCACCAAATTTGATGGTATCGCCAGCGCCCACTGCGAGCACTTGATCCAGGGTGATTTCGGAGCCGATGTCTGCCGGTATCTGTTCTACTTTAAGTTTTTCGCCAGCAGCAACTTTGTATTGTTTGCCGCCGGTTTTTATGACCGCGTACATGGGAACCTCATCAATCGAGTTGGATAACGCCCGGGCCGCGCCCAAGCTTTGCAGCTTGGCCTTGACCGGGATACTGCTTAACCTTCTTCCGCTGGAATTTCGCCTGCGGAATCGGGAAAACCCCAAATAATACATGGACTTGGCGCTCAGGTCAAAGGCAGGCTCGGTGGTCGGAGCCCGCATCGGACCTTCATGGCGGCCTCGCCCGCCAGCCCGCCGCGCCACCCGCCACGGCCGGGCGGCGGCGGCCGAGCGCCATAGATTTGCCGGGCACACCGGATTCCCAGTAATTCCGCGCCATCTCAGCCGGCGGCAGCAGGTTTCGCAAGGATGCAACATCGTATAATCGCGCTTCCCGGCGACTTACGCCCGCCCAAATTTTGAAGCCACGCCATCGTGCCTGCCGCCCAAGCCTTGTCCAAACCACAACACCCGCTCGCCGCCATCGCCACCGACATGCAAGCGGTGGATGCCGCCATTCGCGCCCAGCTGCATTCCGACGTCCCGCTGGTATCCACCATTGCCGATTACATCATCAGCGCCGGCGGCAAACGCATCCGCCCCGCGCTGGTACTGCTGATGGCCAATGCCTGGGGCTATCGCGGCGAGGAGCATTACAAGCTGGCGGCGGTGATCGAGTTCATCCATACCGCGACGCTGCTGCATGACGATGTGGTCGATGAATCCGACCTGCGTCGCGGCCGACAGACGGCCAATGCGATGTTCGGCAATGCCGCGTCGGTACTGGTGGGCGACTTCGTTTACTCGCGCGCGTTCCAGATGATGGTCTCGGTGAACAATATGCGCGTGATGCAGATCCTGGCCGATGCGACCAATGTGATCGCCGAAGGCGAGGTGCTGCAGCTGATGAATATGCATGACCCGGACGTGACCGAGGAGCGCTACCTGCAGGTGATCCGCTCGAAGACAGCCAAGCTGTTCGAGGCCGGCACCGAACTGGGTAGCCTGATCGCGGGCGCCTCCGAAGAAGGCATTGCGGCTGCAGCCGAATACGGCCGCTCGCTGGGCACGGCCTTCCAGCTGATCGACGATGTGCTGGATTATTCCGGCAATGCCGCCGACATCGGCAAGAACGTCGGCGACGATCTGCGCGAAGGCAAGCCGACGCTGCCGCTGATTTACCTGATGCAGCACGGAACCGAACAACAACGCACGCTGGTGCGCGAGTGCATTGCCAATGGCGATGAAGCGCACTTCGACGAAATTCTGGCGGCGATCACCACCTCGGGCGCACTGGACTACACGCGCCAGCAAGCCGTGGAAGCTGTGGCGCGCGCCAAGGCCTCACTGATGCTGCTGCCGGAAGGTCCTTGCAAGGATGCGCTGGCGGCACTGGCCGATTTTTCGGTCGACCGCAATCACTGACACCGGCGCTCGACGCCGCGCGTCATACAGCCCGCCACGGCTCTGGCCGGGGACGGTCGCAAGCATCCTTATTTGAGGATACTTTTTTCTTCCTGCTCCTTGACCCAGTAGCCGCGCAATTTGTCCGGGTACTGGAAGCGCTTGGAGGTGAACTGTCCCTGGCGGCAAACCAGCTTCGAACTGGCTATGGTCACGTCATCATGCAGGCTCGCGACCGCATCGACCACGGTCGGCCCGGTCATGTCATAGACGCTTTGCAGCTTGTTTTCCTGGATGTTGCGCAGGATGCGGTCAGCGATTTCCTGCATCAGCGGATTGCCTGCGGCCGAGGCCATGAAGTAATTGGTGATCCGGCCGTCATCATTGCGGATCAGGAGCTCGGTACGCCCATCGGCAAACAAGGACTCCGGCGACCAGCACAACGCAGCATCGATATCCATGTAGACCCCGCCCTCCTTCAGCAACACCAGCACGCGCCAGAAATCCGCGCGGGCGGCGCCGATCTGCAGCCGCGAATAAGCTTCATGAACCGGCCCGGGGAAATTCGTCCGGATGAATTCGTCGCAGACCTCGTCATTGCAATACCGGTGTTCGTGCGTCGGCGCCATCAGCCGATTCCACAGGTAATTCACATAGACCGGCAGCGTGACACGGTCGGTGTAATTGGTCTGCCACAGGATGCGCGTAACGCGTTGCGCCCCGGATGATCTCCACAACGGCGGCGCGACCGGCCGCAGCGTGAAGCGCGCATGCGGCATCAGCTTGAAATGCACATAGAAAACGAGCTTCAGCAGATTTCCGAAGAACTGCATCAGCCGGATCGCCAGCATGCGCAGGAAACGATAGGGAAGACTGGGACGGCTGCGGTTCATGGTTTGCCAAGTAAATAATGCAGGGGCCGGGATTCGCCCGGCGAGGGTAGCATGCGGCGCTTGGGAAGACGCTGGCAAACGAGGTTTGACCCATCCCGACCAGTTCTTTTCGAAAGTCGTACGCAATGCCTTGCAACACTTTTCGCGGATCGGTACAATAGCGGGCTACGCTGTAGAAACTTCGGGGTGTAGCTTAGCCTGGTAGAGCGCTACGTTCGGGACGTAGAGGCCGGAGGTTCGAATCCTCTCACCCCGACCAGTTTCCATCTTAGATTTCAACGACTTAGCTGCAATAGCCAGCTGTTTCCTTAGCACCCTTCCCTACTCGTTTGCAATCGCCGTGTCAGAAGACAAGGCCCGGCCTCAACGCGCGATAAACCGCCGTTCCTCAGCCATCACGGACCTGAGCCTGGCCATATCAGCCTGACCGGACTGGCGTCGCATATCCTGCCAATCGTAATTCGCAGACGTCGCCTTGTCGACCACGATGCCGTCGGCCAGATATGCACTCGACATGTACGAAGAGATGACCGTGCCGCGCCTTTCAGGAAGGCTAAACAGATCCGCGCCATTGCTGTAGACAGTCGCCGGCGATGCGCACCCCAATGCGCGCTGCATCAGCGTGGGCACGACGTCTTGATGCAATGACAGGCGCGTTTCAATGTGCCCGGCGGCCTGCTTGGGCGCGCGAATAATCATTGGGGTCTGCGTCTGCCAGCGGCTGAAATTGCTGCCGTGACCCCAGAAGCCCAGCCCGTTCTCATTGAATTCTTCTGCATGATCGCCGGTGATGATCACCCAGGTATTTTTCAGGGCCCCCTGTCGCTCTGCGGCTGCCAGCAATTTGCCAATCAGCGCATCGGTGTAATACAGGCTGTTGTAGTAATCGTTCTTGTACGGGACGGCATCGGCCTGTCTGTCCAGCGCATAGCCTCCTTCGACTACGGGCAGCGGCTTGAAGCGCGCATATTCGGCCGGGTAGTTGTAGGACGCATGGGACGAAGTCAGGAACAGGAAATCGAAGCGCCGCGCATCCTGCGCCCTCAGACTGGCGATGTATTTTTGTACCAGCACATCATCCGATGTATCCGCGTGATAGTCCTCTTTGCCGACGTGCGAGAAGAACATGCTCTTCAGCGAGAAGCCGTCCAGATTGCTGGAAGTGAAGACGCGTGCATGGTAGCCCTGCTCATGCAGGGTCTCGGTGAACTGACTCGGATAACTGGTCGCTGCGGATTTGATCAGGTAGAAGTAAGTCGGGTGCAGTCCGTACATCAGCCCGAACAGACCGGGCACCGTCGCTGCGCCACTGGACACATGCTGATCAAAGCGTGACGCCGTTGATGCAAATTTGGCGATGTTGGGTGTGACGGTCGGGTTCATAGCCGCGGCCTGCCAGCTTTCGACCACGATCATCAGGATGGATGGCGCGCCTTCCTTGGGCATGCATACAGGCTTGGCCAACGGGTAGGTCAGGATGCCGCCGCCGGAGCCGGCCAGGTCTTCCTTGCGGCCGTACACGGCGGGGAACATGGCAGGCATCGCATCGCTGATGTCCTTCGCCCGCTCATCCAGCTCTACCGGGTAATACACCGGCAAGAACGGCCGGTAGCGCGTCACTTCATTGCGGACGTAATGGACGGCCCAGATGTTGATGGTCGAATTGACCAGGAAGCCAACCAGCATCAACAGCAACCCGGGTACGAACCATCGCAACGCGCGACGCCCGCCTGTGCGCGGCGATGTGAACAACCACAACACCACACCGAGCAGGACCAGTGCACCGATTGCATACAGGACCAGCAAGAACACGGGGATGCCCATGCCGCGGAAATCGCGCAGGAACATGCTCACCATCAGCCAGTCGAGATGGAAGCGATACAGGTAGAACAGCGCGCTGTCGATCACGAGGAAGAGCAGCCATCCCCAGCCGACGACCGGCCAGATCCAGCGCGTGTAACGGAAAGGACTGAGCGGCGCAAACAGCACGCCCACCACGACGACCAACGTGCCGTAGTAGCCGACCGTGCTCCACTGGTAAAGCTGCGCGAGCAGATTGCCGGCCGCCGGCGCATCCTTCAGGAACAGCCATACCGCACCTGCAGTCAGCAGGCACAGGTAAAAGGTCAGCTTGAGGTGGGCGGCCAGCCGGTCAATCATTGGTGCATTGAAGCTATTGAACTATTGAGCTATTGCTTACTCGGTCGGACCGTACTGCATCTCGCCATTGCCGAAGGACCAGTTTTCCTTGTTCACTTCGACGAGGCTGATGAACACGTCTTGCCGGCGCACACCGAGCTCGGAATGCAAATCGTCAGCGATGCGCTTGTAGAACCTCTTCTTCAGCTCGGTCGTGCGGCCCTGGTTCAGCGTGACCTGGATGAACACGATGCCTTCGGAATACTCGATGCCCAGGTAGCTCTTCGGGATGTTGAGTTCGGTCGCATGATGCTGGGTAATGATCTGGAACTTGTCGTCTGCGGGCACCGAGATTTCGGTGGTCATGGCGCGGTAGACGATTTCACCGACGGCGCGGCCAAAACCGGTGGGGTGTCCGGGGCCGATATCGATCCTGACGAGTGGCATGGTATTCCTTTGTTATAAGGCTGGGGGTTGATCGGAAAGCCCGCAAGCATACCCGAATCCTCGCCGCTCTTGCGGCATGGAAGCTTGCCCCCATCTATGCCTATAATTTGGACAACGTCGCGGCGCTGCAGCCGCATGGGAGCCTGCCATGAAAAACATGATGTCGTTTGCTTGTGCCGCCGCACTGGGCCTGGCCTTGTCACTACCGGCCTTGGCCGAAGATCAGGAAAAGCAAGTGGCTCCCCAGCTGAAGACGGCTGGCGAAGCACCGGCCATGTCCGAAATCCCGAAGATGAAGGAACAGGGCGAGCGCATGGCCGTCCTGATGGAAAAGCTGACCAAGGAAACCGACCCGGCCGAGCGCAAGCGCATCATGGCCGAGGCGATCTGCCCTCAGTAAAGTAAATTGCCGGCCTGAGCCTCCCGGCTCAGGCCCATCGAGATCAGCCGGCACGGGTCCGGCCGCTGCCTGTCCGGCTCAGGGTGAGCCTGCCAGAATCCAGCTAGCCAACAGTTCTGCATCCGCTGGCTCCAGCGCCGCCATGGCCGGATGCGGCATATCCCCCCAACGGCCTTCGCTGCCCTCCCGAATACGCGCCGCGACTTCGCCGACCGCTTTTTTCCCCTTGTAACGCTTGGCGATGTCCTTCAGCGACGGCCCCACCAGCTTCTCCACCGGCTGATGGCAGCTGGCGCAGCCGTTGTTATCGAAGCTTGCCCGCGCCTTGACCTTGTCCACGGCCAGGCTGTCGGTGCTTGCGCCTGCCAGGATCAGGCTGGCGATGGTCAATTTAAGCAATGGGTTCAAGACGCTCTCCTTTATTGATGGCAACTCCAAGGATTGTCCAAATAGCGGGCACAACATTCTTGCAACCAGATCAAATTTTCCGGAATATCAACGACGCACAGGGAGTCAGCACCCGGGCCCGACACAGGGCGTGACTGGCGCGATTCCTGCACCGGCCACGCCATGGACCGGTACGCCCTCGATGTCAGTGAAGTAATTGCCTTCCATGATGCTGCGTTGAGCACGCCCGGATGGCCGGAGGACTCGCCAACGCTTGATGCCCCGGCTGACCTGCCGGGCAGCGTCGCCATCACGGGCCCGGGTGCGATCCCGGCCCCGATCGCGGACAACCATCGCTGTAACACCCTGCTCTGGCTGGCAGAGGATCAGGCGCGACGACCTGACAGGCCGGCGCAATTCATCGCCAGCAAGAAGCGCGAGATCGACCGACACAACCAGCGCCGCAACGACGCCATCGAGGCGATCGACGCCCTGCTGCTCGCGGGATTTTCCGCGCCGCCCCGCGGGGCGCGCCTGCACAGCGAGACGGCCGGCGCCATGATCGACAGGCTGTCGATACTTTCGCTCAAGCGCTTCCATATGGCGCTGCAGGCGCAACGCCGCGATGCCGACGCCAGTGCGGCACATCTTGCCGCCTGCAGCGCAAAGCTACACACCTTGCAGGAACAGCGCGCCGACCTTGCCGCATGCCTTGCCGGCCTGCTCGACGACATGGCGAAGGGCCACGCGTATTTCAAGCAGTATCGGCAATTCAAGATGTACAACGATCCCGCGCTCAATCCCTGGCTGCTCGGCCAAGCCTATGGATGACCGGGTCGATGTGCTGATCCCCACCTGCGACCGCGCCACCGCGCTCGCCATCACGCTGACTGCCCTCGCCAATCAGCAAGCGAGCCTGCGTATCGTGATCTCCGACCAGTCCGGTGATGAAGATGAACTCGATGTGCCGGCATTGCAAGGAGTGCTCAGATACCTGCGCTATCGGGGTCATGTCATCGACCTCTATCGCCACTGGCCGCGCCGGGGAATGGCAGAACAACGCGCATTCCTGCTTGCACAAGCATGTGCGACACACTGCCTGTTCCTGGACGACGATGTGATCACGCAGGCTGGCCTGGTCGCTCAGATGAGGGATCTGCTGCTGCGCGAGCATTGCGGCTTCGTCGGCAGTGCCTTGCATGGACTCAGCCATCGTGACGACCATCGTCCGCACGAGGAAGCGATCGCTTTTTGGGACGCGGGCATCACGCCGGAAACTGTCACGCCCGGTTCCAACGCATGGCAGCGCCATCGCTTGCACAATGCTGCCAATTTGCTGCACGTCCAGGAGAAGCTCGGTGTGTCGCAATCGATGCCGCGGCCATACCGGGTTGCCTGGGTCGGCGGCTGCGTGATGTATGACACGGCCAAGTTGCGCGATTGCGGTGGCTTTGATTTCTGGGAAGCGCTGCCAACGAATCACTGCGGCGAAGATGTGCTGGCACAGCTGCGCGTGATGGCGAAATACGGAGGGTGCGGAATGCTACCGTCTGGCGCCTATCACCTTGAACTGCCGACGACCTTGCCTGACCGGCGCATCAACGCACCGCTCGTGTTGACGGCCACATGCGACAGCCCGAGTCATGAGCGATAGCGCATCGTCAGCACCGGCAGCACCTGTGGCACCGGCCGCAATGCACGCCCCCATCACCACGGCGAACCGAAAGCTGGAAGACGTTCGGCAAATCCTGGTGTTCCGCCCGAGCGCCGTCGGCGACTTCGTCTTTGCGCTGCCATGCCTGGCCTCACTCCGGGCTGCCTATCCGGACGCCACCATCACCTATATGGGCCGGCCATGGCATGCCGAATTCCTTGTCCCGCACCGAACTCCGGTCGACGAAGTGCTCGTGCTGCCACACTGCAGCGGCATTCATGGCGACGACCATCACCCGGCGACGCTCGACAACTTCATCGAAATGATTCGACTGCGGCGCGTCGACCTCGTGCTGCAAATCTATGGTGGCGGTCGCATTGCCAATCCTCTGGTCCGTCGCTTCGGCGGGCGCGCAACGATGGGATTGCATGCACCGGATGCGTCGTCACTGGACCGGCAAACCAGCTACTCGACGCTGCAGAACCGGCGGCTGCAACTGCTGGAAGTGGCAGCATTGGCAGGAGCCGAGCCCATACTGCCAACACCTGAGTTGCGTGTAATGCCTGAGGACCGACAAGCTGCGGCCCATATCCTGCATGCCATGGATACGCCGTTCGTGGTGCTTCAGCCGGGCGCCTCCGATCCTCGACGACGCTGGCCTGCAAACCAGTTCTCCGCGCTGGGCGATGCCCTTGTCGCAAAGGGATACCGCGTCCTGGTTCATGGAGACGCCAGCGAGGCCAGTCTCTGCCGGTCAGTCGTCGAAGCGATGCGCTTGCCTGCCATCGATCTCGCAGGCCGACTGACACTGGGTGGACTGTGCGGCCTGCTGGAGCGCGCTGCCCTGCTGGTGTCGAATGATACGGGGCCCCTCCACCTCGCGACTGCGATAGGTACGCCCGTCGTGGGCATCTACTGGCTGGGCAATCTGGTGGAATCCATGCCTCTGCAGCAGCATCTGCATCGGGCAGCATGGGCGACCGATGCGTACTGCCCGGTTTGCAAGCGGCCGAATATTGATGAGCGCTGCGAGCATGAAGCCAGCTTTGTCGCCAGCGTGGAGGTCCAACAAGTACTGGCACTGGCAGACGAACTACTGGCGCTCAATGCTTCGCCGTCGGCATGGCCAACTGCCGCATGGCAGAGCTGACGACATCATCCGCGCGAACACCTTCACGATCGATGATGGCGATATGGCGATGGTGATCCAGTGGTGCCCAGCGCTCAGGATCGGAGCCAGAGAAAATGACGACACTCGGTATACGGAGGGCAGCCGCCAGATGCGACACCCCCGTGTCATTGCAAACCATAAGCCTTGCGTCGCGCAGCAGTACCGCCAGCGCCCCCAGTGAACAAGGCAATGCGGCATTCAGGGCCGGATAACGCATCTGCCGCCTGACCTGCTCTGCCAATGGCCATTCCTCGCCGGACCCGGTGAGCACGACGGTGAAGCCGGCTGCGGCTAGCGCATCGGCGACGGTCGCGAAACAGTTTGCAGGCCAACGCCGGCTGGCACTGCGAGCCCCGGCGTGCATGCAGACATACTCCACGCCCTTCAACCTGGCAGGCAGGCCCGTGCCGGCCAGCTCCAAGCCATCGCTGTCCAGGAGCGGAAATTCAAGCGTCTCCTCCGCGGCGCTCGCGCCCAGCGTGCTGGCAAGCTTCAGACAGCGCCGCACCTCATGCCCCAGCTCGGGCCAGCGTACATACCCCGGAGTCTTGCAATCAGCCTCGGCCCTCGTGAACGCCAGCATACGCTTCGCGCCAAAACTCTCGACGATGCGATTGCTGACCTCGCCGCTGCCATGCAGCTGGATCGCAAGCTCAGCGCCAAGCGTGCGTAGGTATGCACTGAAGCTATTGAATACATCAAGGTCGGCCGCCTGCTCAGGCAGCTCCGGGTGACCGGGAAACGGCAGGATGCGATCAATCAGCGTCGCATAGCGAGGAAGCAGCTGATGCGTCCACGGCAAACCGACCAGCATGAGGGTTGAGGCGGGAAACCGGTGTCGCAATGCGCGCAACGCCGGGATGGCGCACAGCATGTCGCCCACCTGCAGCGCACGAAAGACAAGCACGACACTTCCATCCCGATGACGGGTGGCGCTTTGCTCGGCTGACAGGGTCATGGCGCCCCTTCAAGTGCAACGGGATCGTTGGACTATGGGACGCGCGAGAGATTAGGGCTGGCCGCCAGGATCGGCAGCCAATGCGAAATGCGTCAACGCAGCATCACTGCTGCGATTCGGGATCGGCTTCGCTTCCGGGTTGCGCGCCGGGGATCACGTATTTTTCCTCGGCCCAGGCGCCAAGGTCGATCTGCTTGCAGCGCTCGCTGCAGAAAGGACGGAACTTGTTGGTCTCCGTCCATTCGACCTTCTTGCCGCAGGTCGGGCAATCGACGATGGCTACCATGATGCTTATTACGCGCTGAAAGAGACTGGAATCAGAAATTGCACAGCGTAAGCTCGAAGGGCACGTCGCCTTCGAAGGGCTTCGGCTTCATGTCGCCGCCCTGGCTGGTGAAGCGGATCCACAGCACGTACTTGTTGGCCGAGATCTCGGGGATCGCACCAAGCTTGGGGTCGATCGCGACCCGCAGCATCTGGTAGGTGCGGCCTTGCAGCATCTGCTGGAAGCTACCGGCGATAGCGACGATGTGGCTCGCCCGGCCGGATTCCCGCAGAAGGCGCAGCACGATGTTGATGGCCGCGAACAGCGGCTCCAGCGGCGCGAACCAGCCGAGGATGTCGGCACGGCGCTGGTCTACCGGCAGGTGCTGCCAGGCGTGATAGGACGGCAGGTCGAACTCGCAGGCACCGCCCGGGATGATGGTGCGGCCGCGTATGCTCATCAGCCATTCATTGTCGCGGATGTGCTGGCCGGTCTTGCCCTGCATCGCGATCAGTGCGGTGCTGGTCTTTTCGATGTCGGCAAGGATGGCGTCCAGGCGGCTGGCCTCGACATTGGGATTGGACTTGAAGCCAAGCAGGGTCTGCTTCTGGCGTTCCAATTCTTGTAACAGGTCCGACTTGAGGTCGGCACGGCCCGCCACTTCCAGCATCTCGTAGATGGTCGCTAGCGCGACGTGATGCTGCAGCGGATGTTCTTGCTGGATGAAGAACCGGAACTTTTCGTACAGGTCTTCAAGCCTCAGCAGCGTGCGAATACGCTCATTGAATGGGTATTCGTAAACGGTCAAGGCGACTCCAGAAGTTGGCCAGAAAATAATTCCTTGGATTCTGACGGAAGACCGTGGAAATTACAAACATCCTGCACGGATTGATCGCAAATTCACCCCGTTTTCGCCTTATTCTTTGCCGCCGGCATGAGCTTGCCCGGCCCTGGCCAGCTCGAGATATGCCTCATGCAAGCGAGCGACCTCCTGTTCGAGGGTGGCCGGGTCGGCATCATTGACGATCACGTCCGTGGCTGCCGCCAGGCGCTGAGCCCGGCTGGCCTGGCTGGCCATGATGGCGTCAACCTGCCCATGCGACAGGTGATTACGGCGCATCACGCGCTCGACCTGCAGCGCCTCCGGGCAGTCGACCACCAGCACCCGGCGCACCCGCTCCGCCCAGCGCCCGGACTCGACCAGCAGCGGCACGACGAAGACCAGATACGGGCCTTGGGCCCGGCGAGCAGCGGCTTCCGTCTCGGCTCCGATCAGCGGATGCAGGATGGCCTCCAGACGCTTGCGAGCTGAGGGATCAGAGAACACGTGATCGCGCATGGCTGCACGATTGAGCGCGCCTTCTGCCGTGAGGAAGGCCTCCCCAAAGCTTGCTCGTATCGCCGGCATCGCCGCGCCCCCGGGGGCCGTCAACTGGTGGGCGATGACATCGGTATCAATGATGGCTGCGCCCCGCGCTGCAAGCATGTCGGCCACCATGGATTTGCCGCTGCCGATGCCGCCGGTCAGTCCGATCGTCAGTTGGCCGTGACCACCAAGCTCGCGCCTTGAGCCCGGCTCGCTTACTGAATTGCTAACGCCAGGCGACTGTCGGTCCAGCTTCACGGCGCCATCCGTCACGTTGCCACCCTTCCCAGCCAGGCACTGAGGATCACCTGACCATACAGCAGCGCAACCAGCCCGGCGATGGCGAGGAAAGGCCCGAACGGGATGGGCACACCGCGCTGGTGACGGCGAAGCACGATCAGTGCGATGCCAACGACCGCGCCAAGCAGCGAAGACAACAGCACGATCAATGGCAGCATCATCCATCCCAGCCACGCGCCCAAGGCTGCCAGCAACTTGAAGTCGCCATAGCCTATCCCCTCTTTGCCGGTCGCGAGGCGGTATACCCAGTACACCGCCCACAGCGACAGGTAGCCTGCTGCCGCACCGATGACAGCCTCTTGCAGCGACACGAAACCGCCAATCAAGTTCACCAGCAAGCCCATCCAGACCAGCGGCAAGGTCAGGTCGTCCGGCAGCAGCTGGGTATCGATGTCGATGAAGGTCATAGCCACCAGCGCCCAGGCCAGCCACAGCGCCGCGATGCCCTCAAAGCCACTACCCAGGCGCCACGTGACCCAAGCCGACAACAGCGCCGTCAGGGCCTCGACCAACGGGTAGCGCGCCGATACCTTCGCGCCGCAATGGCGGCAACGGCCGCGCAGCCAGAGCCAGCTGAACAGGGGAATGTTTTCAATCGCAGACAGGGTGTGGCCGCAGGAGGTACAGGCCGAGCGCGGTACGACAAGATTGTAGGTCTGGGGATGGGGCAAGGCTTCGTCGCGCTCGGCAGCAATGAAGTTATCGGTCTCGCGCTGCATCATGATCGGCACGCGGTGGATCACCACGTTGAGGAAGCTACCGACCAGAAGCCCGATCATGCCCCACAGAAGGGTCGTCGGCAGAATGCCGGGCGGCGCATCAAACATCAGCTGAACGAGCTCCGATGCCGAGGCCGACGCAGACCCGAATGCCAGTCCGAGATCCATCAGAACACCGACCCTAACTGGAAAATTGGCAGGTACATAGCAATCACCAGGCCCCCTATCAATGTACCCAACACCACCATGATGACGGGCTCGAGCAGCGACGACAACGAGGCGACGGCCGCATCGACTTCCGTTTCATAGAACTCTGCGACCTTGCGCAGCATGTCGTCCAGCGCGCCGGACTCCTCGCCGATGGCCACCATCTGAACGGCCATCGCCGGAAAGACCTGCGACTGCTGCATGGCGGTTGCAAGGCTGGTGCCGTTGCGGACCGCAGAGCCTATGCGTCTCGTGGCCTCATGGTACACCGCATTGCCTGCCGCGCCGCCGACCGAATCCAGCGATTCTACCAATGGCACGCCAGCCGAGAACATGGTCGCCAGCGTGCCGGCCCAACGGACGACGATCGCCTTGGTGAGTATCGTGCCCAGCAACGGAAGCCGCAGCACCAGTCGGTCAGTGGCAGCTTGAAACGATGCCGAACGACGCCAGGATCGATACAGCAACCAGCCAGTACCGATGGCGGCAACGGCGATCGTCGGCGCCCAATCAACGAGGAATTCGGACAGGGCCATCACCAGCAGGGTAGGCAGAGGCAGCTCGACACCGAAGTCGTCGAATACCACTTTGAACTCCGGCACCACCCACACCATGAGGACGGCAGTGACGGCCACCGCGACAACCAGCACCGCGGCCGGATAGAACATGGCTGACCTGACCTTGCCACGCAACGCCAGGTTCTTTTCGCGATATGACGCCAGCCGGGCCAGCACCGGTTCGAGCATACCGGCCTGCTCGCCCGCCGCGACCAGGTGGCAGAACAGGCTGTCGAAGTATTGGGGATAGCGGTGAAAGGCCTGTGACAAACTGGTCCCGGTTTCCACATCAGCCCGTATGTCGTGCACCAGCCGGCTGACCGCCGGGTTGGCGTGCCCACGTGCGACGATGTCAAAAGCCTGCAGCAATGGCAGGCCCGCCTTCAGCATCGTGGCGAACTGGCGCGTGAACAAGCACAGGTCCTTGTCCGTGATGCGCCGCTTGCGCCAGCCGAACTTGCGCCGCACGCGAGCCATGGTCACCCCTTGCCGGCGCAACTGCGCACCGGCCGCGGCCAACGTCGCTGCACGCAGCTCCCCCTGCACGCTGCGGCCGGCCTTGTCCTTGCCCTCCCAGGCAAAGAGTGGATCAGGACGCGGCGAGCTGGCCATGCTTCGCCATCCTCATGAAGTCAGCGTCATTGATCGGTACACGCGAGCACCTCGTCCAGCGTGGTCAAGCCCTGCCGCACTTTCTGCAGGCCGGATTCGCGCAAGGTCTTGACGCCCTCCCGTCTGGATTGCGCGGCAATATCCAATGCAGTGCCATGCCCGAGGATCATGGCTTCGATCGCTTCGGAGACCGGCATCACCTGGTAAATGCCGACCCTGCCCTTGTAGCCGGTGTGCGCGCAACGCTCGCAACCGATCGCACGGTAGGGTGTCCAGTCATACAACTCCGCCTCATGAAAGCCTGCTGCCAGCAAGGCGTCCTCGCCGACTTCTGTCGGCTGCCGGCAGTTGCACAAGCGACGCGCCAAACGCTGCGCCGTAATCAGGCGCACCGCCGAGGCGATGTTGAAAGGGGCTACGCCCATGTTCTGCAGCCGGGTCAAGGTAGACGGTGCATCGTTGGTATGCAACGTCGAAAAGACCATGTGCCCAGTCTGCGCCGCCTTGATCGCGATGTCAGCAGTCTCCAGATCACGGATTTCGCCGACCATCAGCACGTCCGGGTCCTGCCGCAGGAATGCACGCAGCGCGACCGGGAACGTCAGCCCTGCGCGCTCATTGATATTGACCTGATTGACGCCCGGCAGGTTGATCTCGGCTGGATCTTCAGCGGTTGCAATGTTAATGCCGGGCTTGTTCAGCAAATGAAGGCAGGCGTACAGCGACACGGTCTTCCCGGAACCAGTGGGCCCGGTGACCAGCACCATGCCGTGCGGCCGATGAATCGCATCAAGCAGCAGGGCCTTTTGTTCCGGGTCATAGCCGAGCGCGTCTATGCCCAATTGAGCCTGGCTGCCATCGAGGATACGCATGACGATTTTTTCGCCGAACAAAGTCGGGAGCGTGGAGACTCGGAAATCGATGCTGCGGGTCGGCGAGATCGACAACTTCATGCGGCCATCCTGAGGCACGCGCTTCTCGGCGATATCGAGTCGCGAGATTACCTTGATACGGGACGCAAGTTTTTCCCGGGTAGCCAGCGGTGGTTGAGCGATCTCGCGCAGTTCGCCGTCGATGCGAAAACGGATGCGATAAAACTTTTCGAAAGGCTCGAAATGCAGATCCGAGGCACCAAGATTGATCGCATCGGTCAGGATCTTTTGCAGAAAACGGACGACTGGCGCATCGTCAATGACATCCTTGGTACCCGGTTCGTTGAGTGCCGATGACTCTGCCTCATCGACAACGGCAATGCTGTCGAGATCATTTCCGATCAGGTCGGACAAAGTCTGTTCGGCGCTTCTCGCGACACGCGCCAGGCATTCCATCAAGGGCTGATACGCAACAATGACCAGATCGACTGCATGCCCCGTACGGAATTTTTCATCATCGATCACTGCCGTCTGGGTGGGATCGGCCACTGCAAGGACCCGCCGCCCAGCGCGCTTCGACAGCGGGATGCAAAGGTGCGATTGGGTAGCGCCCTCTTGGCCGGCGACGTGCGGCAGAGATTGCGGAGAACATACCGACAGGTCGAGCAAGGGATAGCCGAAGGTTCGCGAACAAAAGCTCGCCACGGCTCGACCGTCCATGAGGCCGCTCTGGACAAGCGCGTCGACGAAGTTCTGCTTATGAACAGTCGCATTGCGCTGGATGACATCCGCCTGCTCGGAAGTCATCAAGCGCGCAAGCACCAGTGATCTGCCCAGCCCGGAAGCCGAGGTCGTCGGTTGGAAAGACATGAATTCCCGCGTGATTGTTTTGCGCGGAAATTTTGTCTTGAAAGAAGAGGGGGAATTGAAAACCGGAGTCGAGAGCAAGGAAGAGGCGATACCTCACCCATATTGCGACTGAAGCTGACGCGGCCAAACAACATCGGCCATGTCCGCGCAATCGAATCAACGTCCCGGCCGGAAAAGCTTGACCATCTTGATCACCTGCTCTTGCACCTGCACGATCTCGATCACGCAGCCAGCCAGCTTGACGCTCACGCTCGCCTCGGGGATTTCCTCCAGCACCTCAAGCAGCAGCCCGTTCAAGGTCTTGGGCCCATCGAGCGGCAGGTTCAGACCCAGGCGCTTGTTCACGTCACGCAGGGAGATCGATCCTTCAAGCAGACATTTGCCTTGTTTGTCCCAGCCGAACTGGTCAGCCCGAGTCGCGCCAGGCGTGGATGTCGTGAATTCACCGACCATTTCTTCGATGATGTCATCCAGCGTTACCAGACCTTGCACTTCGCCGTATTCATCGACGATCACGGCGAGGCGCTCCTGATTCTCCTGAAAATACTGCAGCTGGGTGAAGAGATCTGTTTCGGGCGGGATGAAATAGGGCTCGGTCAGGAGTTCGCGGAAATGATCGACGGTCAGTTCATCGACCTGATTGAGTAGCGCCATCGCCTTGCGAACATGCAGGATCCCGGCAATGCGATTGATTTCGCCGTCATGCACCAGCAGCTTGTTGTGATAGCAGGTAGTCAACTGGTGCTTGATTTCCTCGACCGGCACCGACAGATTCAATGCTTCGATCTGCGCGCGTGGCGTCATCACATCTTCGACAGTCACCTGTTCCAGATCGAACAAATTCAGCAGGATGCTTTTGTGCTTCACAGGGATGAAGTTGCCGCCTTCCAGCACCATGGAGCGCAATTCCTCTGGCGAGAGCCGCTGATCACGGGCCTCTGAGCCGGTGCGTATGCGAAGCAGCCGCAACAGGGCACGCACAAACAAGTTCATGAACCAGATGAGCGGTCCGGCGATGATCATCAGCGGCTTGATGAGGAACGAAGCCGGCAGGGCAATGCGCTCCGGGTAGGTCGCGCCGATCACCTTGGGGGTGATCTCGGCAAACACGATCAGCAGGAAGGCGACGATGCCAGTCGCGATAGTGATGACCTTCTCGTCATTGCCGAATGCCGAAATGGCAAGCGAAGTGACAAGCGCGGTGATCAGCGAGTTGACGACCGTGCTGCCGATCAGGATCAGCGACAGCATGCGGTCGGTGTGGTCGAGCAGCCATAGGGTGATCAGTGCCAGCTTGGAACCGCGGCGGGCCAGATGCTTGATGCGATGGCGGTTCAGCGCAAGCAGCGCTGTTTCGGAAATGGAAAAAAATGCCGAGGTGCAGGTCAGGGCGACCAGTGAGACGATTTGCACCCACAAGGGTACGGAATCCATGGAAATCCAGTAATGAAGAGCTCAGAAAGATTATAAAGGCATCTCGTTCAAGGCCTGTGCGAGCCAGCAAACTGCTATTACCAGTTCAGAAAAACACACGCCACCCTCAACCGTCCACTGCTCCGCTCACCTGCGCCTCGGCCTCTTGCTCCATGTATACCCAATCGACAATCTCTTCGCTCGGGCAGTACCCAGATACCAGCTTTTCCATCATCAGCCGAATGACACCGACATCGTTGACGCTCAGGGCAATAGCCAATGCATCCAGCTTGCCTTCCAACTCCTCCCAGCGAATGAATTCCTCATGTGCCTTCATGATTCTTGGGTGGGACGTTGGCTTGGGGTCATCACCGATCAGCAACTCTTCGTAAAGCTTCTCTCCGGGTCGCAAACCAGTGATCTCGATTTCGATATCACCGTCGCGATTGTCCTGATCTTTTATAGTCAATCCTGAGAGTTCGATCATCCTTCGTGCCAGATCCAATATCTTGACCGACTGCCCCATATCGAGAACAAACACATCCCCGCCTTTCGCCATGGCTCCGGCCTGAATGACAAGTTGGGATGCTTCAGGAATGGTCATGAAGTAGCGAGTTATTTCCGGATGCGTGAGGGTAATCGGCCCACCATCCCGAATTTGCTGACGGAATTTCGGCACCACGGAACCGGACGAACCAAGCACATTACCGAACCTGACCATGCTGAACTTCGTTCTTGGACTGGTTGCAGCAAGTGCCTGCAGCAGTATCTCTGCCAGACGCTTGCTGGCACCCATGATGTTTGTCGGACGTACTGCCTTGTCGGTGCTGATCAAAACAAAATCAGAAACACCATTTTCTGCAGCTGCCTTGGCTGCACTCAAGGTACCAAAGACATTATTTTTGACTCCCTCGGCCGGATTATGCTCGACAAGCGGCACATGCTTGTATGCTGCAGCATGATAGACTGTGTCGGGATGCCACGTAGACATGATCTCGCACATCCGGTCATCATCCTGTACCGACGCCAGCAAAGGTACCAGCACAGCCTTGTCGCCGCTGAGCCGCCCCTCCAGCTCTTGATGGATGGCGTAAAGCGCGAATTCACTTTGTTCGATCAACAGCAATTTGGCCGGTCCGACCGCCAAAATTTGACGGCACAGTTCGCTACCGATTGAACCTCCCGCCCCGGTCACCATGACAACCTTGTCGCGTATGTTCATTGCCAGCAAGATGTGATTCGGCATGACCGGCTCACGTCCCAGCAAATCGTCAATGTCCAGTTCACGTAGGTCCGAAACATTGACTTTGCCTTGGGCCAGGTCTATTACACTGGGCAAAGTTCGTACAGACACTCGCGCCGTTCGAATCTGGCTCAAAATTTCATTGCGCCGTTTCCGGTTTATGCCGGGCATCGCCAACAAGACATCGCTGATCGTCAGGGTTGCAACAATATGTACAAGATCGGCGGGATTGTAGATGGGTTGTCCGTTGAGCACATGACCATGTAGCCGATCATCATCGTCCAAGAATCCGACGACCTGCATTTCATGGCTGTTCGCGATAGCATTAACCAATTGCCGACCCGTAGCGCCTGCGCCGTAGATAAGGACTTTGGGTCGCGATGCCTGCCTCAAGATGACCTGATACTGGTCACCTAGCCAAACCCGGGCAAGAGCCCGGGAAGCTCCCACGAACAACAGGAGCAAGATAGGCTGGATAATCCCGATAGTTCTGGGAACTTCACTGATTCCAATCGCTGTAAAAATGGACGCATACAGCATTCCATAAATTCCGACTGCCCTGGCAACTGCAAGTAGCGCAGGCCACCCACTGTATCGGAAAATGGCACGGTACAGTCCCGATACGATGAAGATGGGCAATGCAATGCCAATTGATGCCACAACCGCCCACAAGGCATTCCCGGAGAGCGCGACAAATTCTCCCAATCGAAGGTAATAGGCAATCCAGACTGTCAGTACACATAGACCCAAATCGACTGACAAGGCAACAAATCGCTTTGTGGCACGAGGCAAGGAAAGGATGGGCACTACCAAGTTGAACAGGGGCTGTTTCATCTTCTCAAGAAGCCTGGCAGGAATTGCATGAGTCTTCAGATTTGACCTTGTATGTGTTCAATGGGATACCCCATCCCGGGCAATGACCTTCGACGCAGTCAACCAGAGAATCTTCAAATCAAATAAAAACGAACGGCGACGCAAATACTCGACATCCAGCATGACTTTCTGCGCTATCGGCAACTCATCTCGGCCATTAACTTGCGCCCAACCAGTCAACCCGGGCATCAACTGGTGTACGCCCTGCTCAGTACGCAGGGCAATCAGGTCATCTTGATTGAACAGTGCCGGTCTGGGCCCAACGAGACTCATGTCGCCCTTGAGAATGCTCCACAACTGCGGCAGTTCATCCATGCTGGAACTTCTCAGGAACGACCCGATAGGCGTCAGCCATTTGGTGGGGTCTTGCAGCAAATGCGTCGCAACGGCCGGCGTATCAATCCGCATGCTGCGAAATTTCGGCATCTTGAAAACACAATTATTACGCCCCACCCGATCGCTCCAGTACAGCACCGGTCCTGGCGAAGTCATGCGAACGGCCAAGGCGATGAAAAGGATCGGCAGCGCCAAAAACAACAGCGCGAAAAGGGCAAGGGCCAAATCAAACAAACGCTTCATTCAATTGATCCGGCAACCACGCGACGCAATCCCTCCGCGACGGAAATCGGCGGCCTCCAATTCAGGGCATTTCGTGTCCTATCGATGTCTATCGTCAAGGATCCGCACAGACGACTGTAAACGGCGCTTTTGTTCATAAGCGCAGCCCCAATTTTAAGAATTTCGTCCGGCAAAAAAAACAAGCGAGCAGGCTTTCCGATTGCATCCCCAAGACGCGCTAGCAGATCGGCCGTGGAAAGGTCTTCACCGTCACTCACAAGGAATGTCTGATTTGCCGCGTTGGGATGCATCACGCAGACCCGGATCAGATCGACCAGGTTATCAAGCGCCACCAGACTCCGCCGGTTTCCGGTGATCCCGGCAAGGGGTAAAGGTATGCGCCGGGAAAGTAAACTCATCATCGATTTAAAATTCGCTTTGACTCCGGGGCCGTAAACCAGAGGCGGACGAATGATGACCAACTCCATGCCAGCCTCCGCGGCAATTTTTTTCAATGCCAGCTCGGCGTTCCATTTCGAAACGCCGTAGGGATCACGAGGACATGGCAACGAGCGGCTTGAAAACGGAACATCCGGGGGTGTTTTTTCCCCATTCACCTTGATTGAACTAAGAAAAATGAAGCGTCTCACCCCGGCGGCCGCGGCTTGCCTAGCCAGGCGAACTGTCCCCTCGACATTCACCCGATGATACTCTGCAGCTTGGTCTGCGGCGCGATTTCTTAGTACGTGAACTCGTGCAGCAAGATGCACCACGGTGCCGACTTTTCCGGCAAGTGCGCTGCCGAAATCAGTTGACCCGTCCATATCTCCAACGATCGTATCGTCTGCTACAGGCTGCTCCGGCTCGCGTCTCAATGCGCGTCTTACATGAAATCCATGCTCCCGCAATACCTCAGTAAGACGCCGGCCAACGAATCCGCTTGCGCCTGTAACCAGCACCGCCCGAGTGTCAGCGTTTTCCAAGCGCGACTCCAATGATGTCTGCTGCCATGGCGCGCATGATGCTGGTTCGCGCATAACGCCGGATAAATTCAGACCGATCGGTATTTTCCAGTCTCAACAAGGACAAGGCATGCGCTCCACCTTCCGCATCACAGGGAGTGAACACAGCAGCATTCCTGAGCTGGCTCCGAGTAAAAACCGCCGCGTAGCCGTCAATGCCCGCCAATATCGGCTTCCCGCTCGCCCCATACTCGAAGATCTTGGAGGGCAGGACCTTCTTGAATGCTGCATGGCTGTTCAGATGCAAAAAAAGCACATCGCACTTCTGGTACTCCATCACCAAATCTTTACGGCCCATCGGCGGCAGCAACTCGACGTTGTCCACTCCTGCGTCGGCAAGTGCCTTTACAAGTTTCATCCGCCTCCCGCCATCGCCAATGACCGTGAAGCGTGCTCTCCCGCCCAGGCGCTTGGCCAGACCCGGCAGGATCATGTCGAGCCCCTGACCATCGCCCAAATTGCCTGCATAAAGGATATCAATGTAATGCCCCTTGTTCGCAGGCGCGTCCTGGAATATTGGCATTTGAATAAACTCTTCATCAACGCCATTCGTGAAAAATGACAATGGCATGGCCGGATACCGTGACGAGAAATACTCCCGAAACCCTTCCGACACCAGATTCGTGCGAGCCGACTGGCGCATCGTGAACCGCTCGACCAGGGAAAACAGGGGCTTCAGGACAATCGCCATCGACCGGGGAAGAACATCTCCGATCGTATCGACGAAGATATCGCGGATATCCAGATATAACGGCACTTTCTTGCAAAGGGCGATCCAGGCACCAAGGCTTGCAGTCATCAGTCTCGAAGACGTTGCGACAACCAGATCGTATTCTTTATCGGCAACGTAGGCCTGCACTTCCCTGGCATACGATAGGAATGCCCGCGCCTGATCCACCATCCCACCTTTGTGCGTTGGCAGCTTGATGCGGGTAATACGCACGCTGTCCCTTACCTCGGTCTCCGCAGCTAAAGCGGTATAACTGCCATAGCGGTTTGGGTGCGTAGTCAGCACGTCGATCAAACCACCTTCCGGCAATGCATTTTGCAAGGCATCTACAAGCATGGTTGCACGGAAAGAGCCTGCACTCAGGTCGGGATCAAAATAAAATGAAAGGAGCAAAACCTTCAATCGGATGCCTTCCAACGGATGTATGTGGTCATCTGGTTTCCCGCAAGTGTTGCTGTCAAACGGATCGCTGGCACCGAGACGCCAAACTCCGGGTGCCATTGCCCCTCCTCGGTTCGAAGCTCGCTGCCAATGACGGAAACCGTGATCTCTGTCTTGTCGGGAAGTCCAAGCAACACGGAATGATCATCGCAAGTTCGCAGTAAGGTTACCGAGGGATGAAAATGAAAATAGGCCCTGGCGATTTCAAAGGCACCCTCAACCTCATCAACGATTGCCAGGCTGTCAGCGCGCATGTGCCAATGCCTGTGATGAATGTTATGACCCGATAGACGACGATATCCGTCATGGCTGGCCTTCACCTGTAGCCCACCGGAGGAAGCATCGATTGCATAGACTTTCGGCACTGCGCGCCTTGCCACACGAAATCCCGCCCAAACCTCGGAAGAATTTTCACCGTCGATCACCAAGGTGTTATGAGCAGCCGTACCTCGCTCTATTTGGCGCTGCTTGCCGGTCCCATAGCACGAGGTACCCGAATTGACGAGCGTCCGCTGCCCGTACAAGGACAGCTCAAAACTAAGCGTGTCTGCGTGGGCATGTCCAGGCAAATAGTCCGGACCAACAGGCGCGAGATCAAGCAGAGCGACTGCCGGCCCACTTGACATCCGAGCGTAGCCGCTTTCCCGCAAATGCTTCAGGGGTGAGTTTGGCAGAGCTAGTTCACCCATACCAAGTCGGTTTGCATAAGCTTCGAGCTCTGCAATATCCGGTGAGATTCCGAAGGCAGCGTCATTAAAGAAAGCAATTCCACCGTCAGGATGGGAAAGCGTCCTGAGCCACTCCCGCATCGCCGTCACGGGCATTTCAGGCAACCTCTCCTCGAGCGAATATGCGTGCAAGACGTTATGGATGTCCAGCAGATCTTCAAGAATGATGGCGTGATACATCGGGCTGCGCTCGAAGTGACCGCCGTCAGGAAGCACCTGCTCATTAATTTCAGCACGCAGGATCGTCAATCCGGTATCCAGCCAACGGCATGCCTCATCGCCTTCAAAATAGGCGCCGGCATATATCAACGCCTTTGCATTTGCCAACAGATGGTTTCCGAGCAATTGGAACTCGAGTAGAGATCCCAGACAGCGAGTCTGTACGGCAAGGCTTTCTCTTGCTTGATCACTCAGCTTTCCGGTGGACAGATCGAACTTGATCCAATTGACGATGCGAAGTGACAGTGGATAAGGCTCCCATCCGACACCGTGTCCAGGTGGGTTTTCTTCCAGCCACCGTTCGATCAATGGCAGATGCCATGAGATTCGATCGGAAGCACCAGAGGCATTGAGATCGTCAAAGTAGTGCGCGTTGTACAGCCAGAGTTTCTCAAGATGATTGGCATTCCAATCAGGCGGTTTGTCGATGCTGTGTGTCTCGTTCAAGAAACGCAATCTGTTGGGCGCAAGCATGCTTACCGGCCTCAAACAGCCGACAACCCAATCGCTTTGAGCATCACGGGTTTCTGGCGCCGGGGCTCTGTCGATGCGTGGCGTCTGGAAGCGCCTTGCCAGACGCCACGCCAATTGCGACACTTTCACGTGACGCAAGGTATTCCAGTAAAGCAAGGCATTTCGAATCAGTCTGATATTCAACACAAATTTCCCGGAAGCGGCCGAATTTTTCTCTAGTTGCTCTGCTCACGTAATTGGCGAGCCACCTCGAGGGTCACCTGTGCGACCTCAAAAATCTCCTCTTCAGGAATGGCAGGCTTGCCGCACCTTACGGATGCAAGAAACGCCTCCGCACAAGCTTGCTGCCCTTTGTCTTGTCTCCATAGTGTTGCCTTGCTGAACCCGGGCCATCCATAGCCAATCAGGCGACGGAAATTATCGAGCTGCAAAATTCGTCCACCCGCAAACACTTCCACCCGTTCCTTTGGGTAGCCACCGGCGCCGTTGGCGAGGTACATGATGGTGCCAAAGGATCCGTCTTCAAAGCCAAGTGTGATGGTTGCCTTGTCTTCGCCCACTCCGTCGTGGGAGTTCGCCATGCAACGAGCGGCCACCGAAGTCACGGGAGCAGCCGCCAGGAATCGCATAAGATCAATGAAATGACATGCTTCGCCGACGATACGACCGCCTCCGGTGTGCGCGTCCTGGGTCCAATGATCTGGCGGAATGGCTCCGGCATTAACAGTGATCAGGAACGACTTCGGCGCCTTTACTGAAGCCAGCAAGGCACGCATCCGGACAATATGCGGGGCAAATCGACGATTGAACCCGATCATTAACTGAATGCGTGAATTGCGCTCACGCGCCTGAGTGAAAGCCGAACGGACTTCTTCCAACTGTCCAGATTCTATCGCCAGCGGCTTTTCAACGAATACATGTCGACCGGCAGCAAGCGCTTGTGATGCAAGTCGTGCGTGACTATCGTGGCGCGTCGCAATGACAACCGAATTGATCTCTGCCCGATCGAGCATGCTGGCAATATCAGTGCTCGCCTCGAAGAATCCAGACTTACGTCCCTGAATGGCGCTGGCGACGCCGCCTGTAGTTGCGAGCGTGTGAAGGACCGCGTTGCATTTCTTGAATGCCGGTATCAGGATGCGGGAGGCATAATTTCCGGCGCCGATGAATCCCAGCACCGGGGTGTTGTCGGCAAATGTTTCCTCGCTCCTAAAGCGGATTGACTCTGCGGATCGCTCGCGGTCCGGCGCATCGTAATCAATCAATATACCCAGTGTATTTTTTTCATCTGTCAGCGCTTGATATGCCGTCACGGCATCTTTGAATGCGAAGCGGTGACTAATAAGTGGAAGCACATTCAGGGAGCCACAAGCCATCATGTCCAGCACGGCTTCGAAATTTCGCTGCTCTGTCCATCGCACAAAACCGATTGGATAGTCTTGCCCAAGGACTTCGTAGCTCTTGTCGTATCTTCCCGGCCCATAAGAACAAGAAACCTGGAAGCTCAACTCTTTCTCATAGAATTCCGACCGGTTGAACTGCAGACCGGTCACACCTACGAGTACGATACGGCCGCGCTTGCGACTCATTTTCGCCGCATGCGAAATCGGATCTGACGATGTCGTCGAGGCAGCAATGATCACGCCATCGACTCCCCGCCCACGGCTGAATGACATTCCCGTCTCGACCGGATCCTCGCCCTCGCCGAGTTTGCAGGTGTCGGCTCCAAACTTGCTGGCCATCGCCAGTTTTGCCTCATCAAAATCAATGGCTAACACTCTGCATCCATGTGCGCGCAATAGCTGAATGGCAAGCAGCCCAATCAACCCAGCCCCCATCACCACAAATGATTCGCCCAACGTCGGCGCCGCAAGTCGAATTCCTTGCAGCCCGATGCTTGCGAGGACAACGAATGCTGCCGAATCATCATCAACCGCATCAGGAATACGCACACAAAGATTTTTTCCAACACGCACCACATCGGCATGAGGCCCGTTTGAAACAACACGATCCCCTTTTCTGAAGTTGGAAACTCCTGCGCCAACTTCAGCGACAACACCAACGTTGCAATAGCCCAGCGGCAATGGTTCGTCCAATTTGGATTTCACCGCCTCAAGCGTGGTGAGCAGACCGTCGGTCCGGATCTTGTCGAAAACCATGCGGACCTTTTCCGGTTGCTGCCGCGCTTTGTCAATCCATGACGCTTTTCCGAATTCCACAAGCATGCGCTCTGTTCCGGCGGAAATAAGACTCCGCGTGGTGTGGACAATCAAGTGACTCGGTGTCGCCGTCGGTGCAGGCGCTTGCACTATCGTCGTCTCACCACTGCGCATGTTTTGCAGAACCTGTTTCAATCAATACTCCAAAAGTTTGTTCTTTTGTGTGCACATGACGTCGCACCTGATCTTGCATCAGCGATATTCACAAGGAATGGCGCCGGTGTTCTTCGTCTCTTGTCGGAAAATTTTTCGCCAGGAAAATTTTGGCAATTTGCGCACATGACAATAGTCGAATCTGCCAATTGCATGAGATGCGAGCCGTTGCCACCAATCGTGGGCAACAACATGCAGGGACATTCCTTTGGGCGACATCAGTCTCCAATGCCGCAAAAATCAAGGACGCGGGATTGCCGGAGGCGCTTTTTTACCTCCGGTAATGTGAAATCGCGATGCTTCACAAGAACAACGACAAGATCAGCCTTGGCGAGCGCTTGCTCCAGTTCGAGGAGTTCAAGTTCGTCATGCTTGTCAACATGCGGCTCTACAGCGAAAACATCATGCTTGCGCCGCTTTAGTTCAAGTGTGATACGCAACGCCGGCGACTCCCGCAAATCGTCGATATCAGGCTTGAAGGCCAAACCGAGGCACGCCACCAGCGGCTTCCGCCCTCCATGCAATTCGGAAAACTCGGCAATGGCGGATTCGATTTGATTGATCACCCATTCTGTCTTCCCATTGTTGATCTCTCGGGCAGTGCGTATCAGGCGGGCGTTGTCCGGATCGCTGGCTACGACAAACCATGGGTCAACTGCAATGCAATGCCCTCCCACCCCAGGGCCGGGCTGGAGCACATTGACACGCGGATGGCGATTAGCCAGCTGTATCAGCTTCCAGACATCAATCCCGGCATTCGCACATATCAGCGAGAGCTCATTGGCAAATGCGATATTGACGTCCCGGTAGCTGTTCTCAGTTAGCTTGCACATTTCAGCTGTCGCCGCATCTGTTTCAAGGACTTCGCCGCTGACAAAGCTGCGATAGAAGTCCGAAACTGCTTTCGCGGCCGATGGGGTCAAGCCACCGACAATCCGATCGTTCTGCACCAGCTCACTCATGATCTTCCCAGGAAGGACTCGCTCAGGGCAGTACGCAATATGCAATGCGCTTGTATCGACTCCCATGGAGCCTAGCTGGTCTGCCACTCTTTTGGTGGTCCCGACGGGTGAGGTCGACTCCAGAATGACGATGTTGCCCGGCTTTAGCAGGCCAGCAATGCTGCGCGTCGCTGCGAGCACGAAATCGATATTTGGCTGGGGAATTGGCCCGCCGTCATGAAATGGGGTGGGCACACAAATCATGAAGATATCTGCCGGCTGGGGGCCGGTATATGCCTTGAGCTTGCCTGCTGTGACAGCGGATCGAACATATGCATCAAGATCAGGCTCGACGATATGAATGTCACCCCGATTGATTGTGCTTACGACCTCCTCATTAAGATCAACTCCATGCACATCATGCCCACAACTGGCCAGCAAGGCGGCGCTGGGCAATCCGATGTAGCCGAGTCCAATCACGCACACCGTTTTTTTTTGCATTTATTGGTTCCTCAGGATTTCCACAATGTGGGCGCAAGCCTGTCCATCCCCATAGGGATTATTTGCTTTAGCCATCGCCAAGTATTTCTCGTCATCGTCAAGCAGATCACCAACCTCCGCAACGATTCTTTCCTGATTCGCTCCGACCAGACGCGCCGTCCCCGCCTCAACAGCCTCTGGCCGCTCTGTGACATCACGCATGACCAGAACCGGCTTGCCCAGACTGGGCGCCTCCTCCTGAATGCCGCCGCTGTCGGTAAGCACCAATTTGCAGTGGCTCAGCATTACGACAAATGGCTCGTAATCGAGGGGCTCTATCAAATGGATATTAATCATTCCTTCAAGAACCTGGCGGACGGGTGTTTGCACGTTCGGATTTAGGTGCACAGGATAGACAAAATGAACTTCGGGGTAACGGCTAGCGAGTTGCTTGATCGCTCGGCAGATTTCCAAGAATCCAGTTCCAAAATTTTCACGCCGATGCCCGGTGATCAGCACAAAAGGCGCGCTCCGCCATTCGAACGACAAAGCAGCGTCAAGCATTGATTCAATGCGGCTTGCCCGCGCCGGCTCCGCCTTGAAGCGCTGCAATATCCAGTAGAGCGCGTCAATCACGGTGTTGCCTGTCACATGCACGGTTTCAGCATTTACATGCTCGGCCAACAAGTTTTCTTGACTTTTCCGTGTCGGCGCAAAATGCAAATCAGCCATTCGACTGACTGCCTGGCGATTGAACTCTTCCGGGAACGGAGCTCGCATATTCCAAGTCCGAAGTCCGGCTTCAACATGGGCCACCCGGGTCCCGTGAAAAAATCCAGCGGTGGCCGCCGCAAAAGTTGTCGTCGTATCGCCATGGACAATAAGAATATCGGGGTGCTCTGCCCTGAGTACGGACCGCATTTCCAGCAGGACAGCCGATGTTACGTCGAAGAGATCTTGTCCATGCCTCATGATGTTGAGATCTATGTCTGGCTTGATCTCGAATAACCGCAGCACCTGGTCCAGCATTTGTCTGTGCTGACCGGTGACACAGACCCTTACGTCAAAATCCTCTGGCGATGCACGCAGAGCGTGAACCAAGGGTGCCATTTTTATTGCCTCGGGACGCGTCCCGAAGACCAGCATGACTTTTCGTCTTGATCGGGTAATCGCGCTCATTATCGGGCACCCATATATTCTCGACACCAAAGCTCTATGCAAAGCAAGGAGAGCAATGTGTAGCTGGCATCTACCTGCCCGCTGTCGTTCGCCGCCATCAGGTTGCGAACAGCTGCTGGATCAAATACGCCCCTGCGGCGCAAGCTATCTGCGCTCAGCACATCGGCAACCAAAGCCTTTAATTCGCCGCGCATCCATCGACGAAGCGGCGCCCCGAATCCTGTCTTCTTTCGATAAATCACATCATGTGGCAAAAGAGGCTCCATTGCCTTTTTGAGCACCCATTTCCCTGTGCGTCCACGCTGCTTCACCGTCGCAGGGATCGTCGCAGCGAATCTGACCAGATCCGCATCCAGAAAGGGCACCCTGACTTCGACGCCAGCCGCCATTGACATTTTGTCTGTGTAAAGCAGGTTATGATCGGCAAGGAAAAATCTTTGCTCGAGCGCCAACGTGCGTTCGATTGAACTGGTATCTGCTGGCAGGTCCCCAAGGAATTCGAGCATCGGCGCTGCGGCCTTTGCGCCGTTCAAACGAGCCAAAAATTCCTTGGTGTACAGGGGATACAACGAGGCCTCTGACGACCAAACAAAGTAGTTCGCAAGCGCTTCGTCACCATCCAATGCCAGACCATCTAGCAATTTTGCAATCCGACGTTGCAACGGGCGCCGCTGGTCGAGATGCGCCCCCAAACTCCCCAAGTTGCTTCGCCAATTCGCCGGCATCCATGACCAATAATTTTTCATTGACACCGCAAGATGGCGGCGATAGCCAGTAAAGAGGTCATCTCCACCGGCGCCGGAAAGCAAGACTTTGACACCTTGGCTCCGGGCTAACTGGCTGATGTAGTAGACATTCAGTGCTGCCGGATCGGCCAGTGGCTCATCAAGATGTCGCACCATCTGTTCCAGGTCGCTGGCCATAACGCCGGAATCGATTCGAACGATTTCAAGTGGAACCTTGAGATGCGCTGCGACTTTGCGCGCATAAGGCAGGTCGGCCTCCTCGCCTGCGTCGCCTCCACCGATCGCCTCAATGGTGTAGCAACGAATTTCCGGATTCTGCCTGGCAGCGAAGGCAACAATTGCACTTGAATCCAGCCCGCCTGACAAGAAAGCGCCCAATGGAACATCCGCCAGCATTTGCCGCTGGACCGCCTGTTTTAAATGATGAGCGACGCCTGCTATACCCTCGCGTTCACCGCAGAAACTCCGGTCGGTCTCAAACATCGGCAGGCGGTACCACGACCAGCGCCGTACGACCTTTCCTTGTCGAACGCACAGCGCATGGCCTGGTAGCAGCTTTTTGACTTCGCGCAAGGGCGTACCCTCGCCAGGGCACCAAAGATAGGTCAGGTAGCGATGAAGCGACTGCGGGTCGAGTTCGCAAATCGACGGCAACATCGGGCGCAATGCCTTTACTTCGCTGGCAAAGGCGAATCCATCCCGGTTCTCTGTGTAATAGAGAGGCTTTACACCTAGCGCATCTCGGGCAACCAGCAGTGTCTGCGTGCGCTGGTCCCAGATTGCAAAAGCGAATATGCCATTGAGGAGAGATAGCATCGCCTCGCCATGTGCGAGGTAGAGGTTGATCAAGACCTCGGTATCTGAGTGTCCTTCGAACGCAACTCCGCTCGTCTCCAACTGCTTGCGCAACTCAGGAAAGTTATAAATTTCCCCATTGAATACCAGCACAACATGGCCCTGGGCACGCTGCATTGGCTGATGGCCATGCGCAGATAAGTCGAGTATCGATAGCCTAGTATGGCCAAGTCCCACACCATGTTCCGCTTTGAGGTATTCCCCGCTATCGTCCGGGCCACGATGGGCGAGTGCAGAGATCCCTTTGCGCAAAGCGCTTAGACCCCAAGCCCCGGAAAAGCCAACAATGCCGCACATTTATTTTGCAGTTCTCAATATTCAGCGACCAGCGGAACGCCATTAGCTTTGAGGGTTTTGGCAATGCCCACGCGCAGGGTGAATTTCGGTAAAAACGCGATTGATTTGATTGCCTCGGAGACGTCCAGTACGCTGATTGGGATATCGACGCGCCTTGGCACATCGGAAGCTGTGTTGATGGCACGACCTGCAAGCGCTTGCATCAAATCCACTATCTCGCGCAGGCTACGCCCTTCGCCGGAGCCGACATTAAGCACCAGAGGCACTTTGTCCATGATGCCAGCTGCAGCAAGCGCGTCGGCAACGTCTTCCACATAAACGAAGTCGCGCACCATGTTTCCATCGTTCCTCAGGGTCAGTGTCTCGCCTCGCAAGAGGCAGCCTATTGCGATGGCAATGAACCCCTGCCGCCCGGAAAGGCTTTGGCCGGGACCGTATGGATTTGCCAGCCGCAGCAAGCGCACATCCAAGCCGCGCTCCCAATGGGCCAGCCAAAGATATTTTTCTATTGCGAGCTTGTGTATCCCATGCGCACTTATGGGCCACGTTGACGCGGACTCACTGACTGGGAAATTCTTTTGAATGCCGTAAACTGAAGCTGACGACGCAAAGACTACACGCCCTACCTCCTGTGCAGTACATGCCTCGACGAATCGCAAGGATCCCAGAACATTTTCGTGCAATTCCGAGGCGACATCTATGTGCTGATCGCCCGGCACCGTGCTTGAGATCAGGTGGTACGCGAGGTTTGCACCTTCAAGAACGTGCAGCAAATTGCGGCTATCGTGAAAGTCACCTTGAACCCAGGTAGCAGCCCCCCTGAATTCGTCAGGGCATGGATTTCTGTCAAGGACTCGAACCTGACAACCTTGTGACAGAAGCGTTCTCAGCAGGTGTTTGCCAATAAATCCTGCCCCGATGATTGAAACATTAAGGTTTCGGGGGTTCATTTCACGTCCAGCAGCTGTAGGTAAGATTCAGAAAATTTTTCAGGATTGTAGCGTTCACGTACACGAGCTCTACCGGCCTCAGCCAACTTGATCCGAGCTTGAGGGTCGGTTAACAGATGCATTATCTGGGTTGCGATCGCTTCGGGCGAATGCACGGGGACTATGCAACCTGCCCTTCCCATGTCCAGCAGATCTGGAATGGCTCCGACTGGGGTTGCCACGCAAGCCACTCCCAATGACATTGCTTCGAGCAACGCCACCGGAAGGCCCTCGGCATGAGATGGCAAGACGAATACCGCTGAACAGCCTATTTCCCGTATCAAATCACCTTGATCGTGCATCGGCCCGAGGATTTGCACGTGATTTGTCAGTCCACGCTGGGCAATCTCCTGTTTCCAGAATGATTCCATATGGAAGAGCGGCCCTATCAGCCGCAGGCGCGCTTCAGTGATACGGTCTTTTACTGCGACAAAAGCATCCAGCAAATCGCTGACACCTTTTTCTGGAATCATCCACCCCACAAACACTACTTGCATTGCATTTTGGGCGATCGGCGCCTGCCCGTTAAAAAATGCGGGCGCCACTGTTGCCGAGAACTCCACCACGTCGGAGCTAGGAAAAACCCTACTGTAATATTCCTTCCATTGGCTGGACTGCACTCCGATTCTGGCGTCAGCCATCATCAATTGCCTGCGCATGAATGCTTTCATCCATGACGGATGCCCCGCCCAAAATGACGGAAAGTTTCCATCCACCATAGCCAATACAGGCCTTCGTCCGGCAACCCATACGACAGTCGCCCAGAGCAATTTTTCGTAAAACGAGGGGCCTGCGCTGGAAAACATCAGAACACGCCCACCACGCCTTATCCTCATGGCTGCGGACACGAGGCGAGCAACGTTTCTTATCGGCCGCAATTTTTGCCAAGCGCTCGCGTCTGCCTTTGGGCGCGGCGCATAAAACAGTAAATCATCTCTTTTCGCAAAATGCTCGCCTAGCATCTGGACGATTGATGCAATGCCTCCTACCGGGGGTGGAGGCGAGGCAAATATCAAGGCATCAGGTTTGTTGTTCATCGGGCTTGCGATTCTTCGTCAAGAGACATTGGCACAGCATGAGGAGCGCTTTGAGGCGTATCTCTCCGCTGCCTTCAGCCAACGCAAATCGCAAATCGGCCAAGGCCTCTTTCCTACGACCATTGGAAAACAAGTACCGCCCGCTCATATACCGCAACCAAGATTGGTGAGCACGCAGATCAAGATCGGAAAGCACGGGCAGGAACGGTTTGCAGGCGGCGGCAGTGGGAGCTGACATATCTTGGCGCGATACACCTTGGCCATGTACCAAATAACACCCCAATACGCGTGGCAGATACAGAAATTTATCCGTCAGCCTTGCCAGACTTAACCAACAGGCATAGTCAGCTGCAGCCCGAAATGCGGGACTGGTAATTTTCCCTGCCACTTCAAGTAGCAAATCCCGTCGCGCAAGGACTGCAGACGTAGCAAGCGCATTTCCTCGCACAAGCAAATCCTTAAGCACGGGCTTCCGAACCTGCCAGCAGTGAATTTTTCTCCGGCCGGGAATACTTGATCTCACTCCCTGCAGCGCAAGATCGTGATACAGCACATCGACTTCTAAGCTCAGGCGATTCGAGCATTCCTTCAATTTTTCTGGATACCACCAGTCGTCAGAGTCCAGAAAGGCAACCCATTCGCCTCGGGCGTGCTCGACTCCCAGATTCCTGGAGGCCGCGATGATGCCCTCGTTATGGATTTCTATGCAATGGATCCTGGGATCGGCATAGGTACTCAGGATCTCGCGCGTGTTATCCGTCGAATGGTTATCGACAATAATCAGCTCCCAATCCTGGAACTGTTGGGCGAGTACTGAATCTATCGCGCGGGAAATGTAATGGCCGTGGTTATAGGACGGCATCACCACGGAAATTCGAGGGGTCGTCACGGCAGCCACGGCGCCCCCTCGCGCCAGAGCGATTCCAATAGATCGTGATCTCGTTTGGTATCCATGCAGTGCCAGAATCCGTCATGCTTGTAAGCCATCAACTCCCCCATCCTTGCCGCCTTCTCCAGTGGCTGGCGCTCGAGCATCGTGCCATCGCCTTCGATCAGATCGAGGAAGCGCGGCTCGATCACGAAGAATCCACCGTTGATCCATCCTTCATGCATCTGGGGCTTTTCCTGGAATGTATCAACCCGGTCCTCGATGATCCCTAATTCACCAAAGCGCGCCGCTGGTCGTACCGCAGTCACTGTTACCATTTTCCCGTGCGAGCGATGGAAGCGAAGTAGTGCATCGAGATCCACATTGGCGACGCCGTCCCCATAAGTCAGCATGAATGTTTCATCTCCAACATATGCGCCCATCCGCTTTACTCGACCACCGGTCATTGATTCGTCACCGGTATGGACCAGCGTGACTCGCCAATCTACCGGGTCAATTTGGTGGGGAGCGACCTCGCCAGTCGCCAAATTCACCGTAAAGTCGGCGTTCAATGCCCGGTAATTCAGAAAATACTCTTTGATGACTGATGCCTTGTAGCCGAGGGCAACATAGAAGTCTTTATGCCCAAAATGGGCATAGTTTTTCATAATATGCCAGAGAATAGGACGCCCGCCGATCGGCACCATTGGCTTGGGAACCAAGTCGGTGTACTCAGAAAGCCGGGTGCCGAATCCACCTGCAAGCAGGATCACTTTCATGTCTTATTTCCAATCGTAATTGACCGCATCCAGCGGAAGCCGCTCAACTTCAAGCGGATCATGTTCCAGGCTTGCGATGTTCAAGACCAAACTAGGTTCGTTCCAGCAGCTCTTGAAGCCAAACCACAATCCTGGGGGTACACAGAGCCGCCCGTATTTGCCTTCAACCCCTATTTCCTCTTCTCTGAACACGCCAGGCCGACCATCCCAGAACACAAAGCGTACAAGCCCGACGGGAACGATCAGGTTCATGGTCATGCGAAGATGGCGCTTCCATGCCTTCACCGCGCCGGGATTGAGACAGGAAAAATACGCCTCGCCGAACGCGCTGAAATCCGGCTCGCCTGCCTTCAAGGCATGTAGCACGTCGCCACCGACGACATCGACTCTTCGCAATGCTGTCAGTCGAATATCGTCGATTACTGAATCCATGCCGCGCCTTTAGCTTTTGCCATTGCGCAGTATTCTGCAATCTGGCTGCGAGTCACCTGAATGATGTTTGAAGGGTCGCGATAGTACGCGCCGTACCACTCCGCGGTCATACGGACGGTATCTTCGAAACCCATGACCGCATGCCAATTCAACAGATGCAACGCCTTGTCGCAATTCAGTTTCAGCAGTCCCGACTCATAGGGGACATGGCTCGACTGTGGGATCTGCTTCCATTTCACTTGACTCCAATGCTGAGCCATCTCCTGCACCAGATGCATAACGCTATGGTTCTGCTGTGCAGGCGGGCCAAAGTTGAACGACTCCCCATGCAAAGCGGGCTGCGCCTCCAGTGCGGCCGCCAGGGCCAGATAACCACCAAGCGGCTCCATCACGTGTTGCCATGGGCGAGTGGAATGAGGATTTCTGAGCTGAACATCTTGGCCTTGAGACCAAGCGCGTACGCAATCTGGAATGATTCGGTCGCTCGCCCAATCGCCGCCACCAATAACGTTCCCTGCGCGTGCCGAGGCAATGCGAACTTTGTTGGCATCCCCATGAAAATAGGACTTGATATGGGACTTGATCGCGAGTTCTGCCGCTCCCTTCGATGCGCTGTAGGGATCAGGCCCACCAAGCACATCATTTTCCCGGTATCCCCAAACCCACTCCACGTTGTCGTAGCATTTGTCGCTGGTGATGATCACTGCGATACATTGTCGTTCCAGTTTGCGCAACGCCTCTAGAACGTGCAACGTCCCCATGACATTGGTCTGCCAAGTCTGCAAGGGGTCATCATAAGAACGTCGTACCAGCGCCTGAGCAGCCAGATGGAAAACAAAGTCGGGCTGCACACGATGTATCACGTCAGCCACCGCTTGAGCATCTCGCACGTCGACTCGGACATCTTCAACAATATCTAGCAGGCCAGCAGCTTCGAAATGTGAAGGTTGTGTGGGCGGCGCCAGTGCCAAGCCCGTGACGCGCGCGCCCATAGAATCAAGCCAGGCACATAGCCAGCTGCCCTTGAAGCCAGTATGGCCTGTTACCAGAACGCTCTTTTCTTTGAAGGTTGTATTCATCTTCTGCTCTCACTCCATACTCAATGCGTGACAACGTCGTCGTTCGACAGTGAGTTAATTAATTTTTTCCATCGCCGCAGATCGGCGTTCCTGAAAAAATACGTATCCCTGGTGCTCGCGGGTACAGAGGCTGCGTTCTGCCCCTGCAAACAAGCAGCCAACCGTTCCGGGGCTTCAAAGAATTCGACTCCCGCATAGCCTCTGAGAGGGCTCAGGTTCAGTTGGCGGCCTGAATGAAAGATCATCACGGGCTTTCCAGCCAAGAATGCGTCAATGCTTGCAGATGTGCTATTGCCCGAGACCACAAAATCAAAATCGACGAGCAAGTCCTCCAATGAACCACTGACTATCGGAATTTGCCATCCGATGAACTCTTTCGGCTTGATTGCAAATGCCGGGTGCGGCTTGAACGAGAAATGCCACTCGCTGCCCAACATTGAAGCCGCACTCTGCACACTTTGCAGCAACTCCCGCAGGCTATTCGGCTCCATATCCCCGACAATGAGAACTCGCCTCACAGTCAATGAGCCGGTTTCTGCCTTGTGTACCTTCTCGGACTCTGATGCAGACAAATATCGCAAAGCCTCTACCGGAATCAATTGGACACCTTGATAACCTTGCGACTGCAAGGCGGCCTTAGCCGCCTCCCCGTTTACAGCGACGGCATCTGGCAGGGGCATGCGTACATCAAGCGGACCGCTGACATTGATCGGATCTTCTGCGTAGTACAAATGCCAAAATGGGACGGTCGCATGGATGACGCCAATGATCTGTCCATGTCCATGGCGACGCCAAGCAGTCAACATAGCCTTTTCCCATGCCTGATTTTCAAACAGATACAGTGCACTTTGCTGCCGCGGGAGGTCAGCCAAGGCCGCGTCAAACAAATGAACTGCGAGACAATTAGCGGCCGCTACGCGCCCGGTCATCGAATTTTTCCACGCGGGTTCCAGTAGCGGCCAAAGCCAGGCAGGCAGCCCAGATCGCTGTATTTCGACCGGTAAATTTCTCAATGATCGGGCTCGCCTGCTTAGCCAGAAGCCACTACGAACTGCCTTCCAAATCACCTTCGCACTCAAATAGGAGTCGACAAACTTGTGCGTACCTGCCCCGCCTTGGGACATGTTGAATGACTGCGCAAGCATGGCCCCGGATCTGGCTCGAGGCGCGACATCGCTTGGCCAGTAATTCTGCAGCCAATTCAAATGGTGCCCTTCTTGCATCAACAGTTTTGGCAAGGCACCCCATTGGCGCGAGTGAAAGTTTGAATTGAATGCTGCTTCCGAGTCCAAGTGAGCGAAATAGGAACACAAAAAAAATGCCCCTCTGCCTCCTCGCCATTGTGCTTTGCCAAGCATGCGCAATGGCCAGCGCCTGATGAGGTGCGCGCCAAGATAGGCCACCCACTGGCATCCGCCAAACATACCCTTCAGACGGCTTATCCGTGCGCGCAGGGAAGATTTGCGCACAACGTCGAATGGAATGCCGAGCCCTTTACATAAAGCCCTGATCGCTTCGCCCAACCTACAATCGTTGCTGTAAAGTAACAATGCAGAGGGGCGCCGAGTGCGCAATAGTTCTTCCAGCGCCAACATTTTCAACGACTGGTACAAGTCAGGTGTTTTAAATGGGCTTTTCTCGGCAAGCAAGCCCATCCACCAGAAGTTGTTTCCTGCGGCATCTTGCAAAATTTGTTGCAGCGGAACGCCATCAACTTCCATGCGCCCCAATGCGCCGATGAGCCACAGATAACGTGCCCGTATCGCGATCGCCCCTTCTTCCAATAATGCGGGAATCGAAAATTGAGCCGGTCCGTCAGATGCTTTGTTCCAAAATATGACCGGAGCCTCTGATCCCATCGGCGCATGCTCCAGATCCCATATCAGCCACGGTTTGCTCACTGCCCGATGCCGCTCACAGATAGCAATATTTCGGCCGGCAAGTCCTGATCCACTTGCATGGGTTGCGGGTTATCACAGGCAATCGGCTTGTGCAGAGCTACCGCTGCAAAGCATAGTCGATCATACGGGGTAACTGCGGTCGCTGAGGGCTTCCCCCAGTATCCCCTGGCCACTAATCTGTCAGCACCAAGCGCCTCGAACTGGCGCCAAAGTTCAGCTGCGTTGGATACTACGTAAGCAGCACGCTCCCCGCCTAATTGACCTTCCGCATTTATGAACTGATATGACTTTTCAAATTCCGCACATCCTGGCCTGTCAGTAAGCCGGAAAGTCGCTACCAAATGACCACCGGGCGCCACGTGCGACCAGACCACCGCAAGCATTTCGTCAAATTGCACGTTCCAGTCAATGCAACTCAGCGAGAAAACAAGGTCAAAGGATTTTCCGGACAACTCCCCCGCGCTGATTCCCAGCACATCGCCCTCATGGATTCGAGCAAGCGGATTTAATTCGCGGCCAGCGGCAGCTGCTGCGGCGTTGATCTCGACCCCTTCATAGGATTCGATGCCAAAGCGCTCCCGTAACGCCAGCCCCAACCCCCCGCAACCGCAACCGACATCGAGTATCTTGCTATCTGATCCGACCGTCAGAGCTTCGAGTACCGCTCGCTCCGATGGATAAAATTGATCCCATCGGATTCTATTCGTCGAAAAATATTTCGATATCCAGTCAGTTTGGTACGCAATGTTACGAGTTGTTTCGCTCATTCTATTTGTAGCTCATCCAAAGTGGATCCGATTGCATGTGAGCCTCAACCAGTTGGATATCAGAGGGGCTATCAACCGAATATGAAGGAATATTCGGATACGGCGCGATATGCTGGCAGAAGGTCATATCCAGAATGCGATTGCTGTCGCAGGCTTCGATCTGCTCCAACCGGGTTTCCGGGTGCTCGGTGAACATTTTCAGGTACTTCCACCGGAAGGCAAATATGCCGTAGATGCGACGCGCCATCAGGTCGGGGCCGAACTCCCCTTTGCAATAGGGCACCGGCGCTCTGGAGGTATAGAGCACTTTGCCGGATGCGTTGTAGACCAGCTTTACCGTGTCTGGATTCAGCCAGATATCCTTTTCGATGATATGCATAGCCAGAATTGTTCCGGCCTTTTCGGGATCCTGGATGAGCGGATCGATGACGGTATTGATCATGTCTGGTCGCATCATCGGCTCATCGCCCTGCACGCACACCACGATGTCATCGTCTGCGACTTCCTGACCCAACTTTTGTGTAGCTTCAGCCACTCGATCTAGCGCTCGAGTGTGGTGGGTCCCGGTCATGGTGCAGGAAATGCCTTTGCTTTTTGCGAAGGCGGCAATTTCGTCATCGCACGTCGCCAACGTCAATCCGGACCACCCTTGGTACATTGCAGCGCGGAGGAATACATGCTCGACCATGGGTCGACCCAGAATAGGATGCATGGGCTTGCCTGGGAATCTGGACGCTGCCATGCGTGCGGGGACGATCCCGAATATCTTGCTCATATGTGAATTTCCTTTCTATTGCTTGAAGACGAGGCCGGCTTATCTTCTGATACCAGCACTGGCACTGCGGAATCCTGAATGGGCATGGCGCGCAATGTCATCAATAATATGGCCAGCATCATCCAACCATCATTGAACAACACATCGCCAAGAAACAAGAGTATCAAGACGTATGCGTGCAGAACCACGTATAGCCATTTTTCCGCGCTGGAAGCCGATATGGATCGGGATACCGATCCGCCAATCCACACCATCAGCATCATCCACACAATCGTTATCGGAAAACCACAGGCAGCGGCGAGGCGCAAATAGGAGTTATCGCCAAACCAAGTCCCTTCCGGTGTTCGCAGATCTGCCACTAACTGTGACGGGATGCCGAAGCCCCACCATTCCGGACTAAAAGTCAGCACCCCCAGTAACATCGCATTCTTCTGAGTCCGGCCGAACATTCCTTCCGTCCTGAATCGCTCAAGTAATTGTGGATACTTGATCATTGCCAATGTCGCCATCAAGCACAAGATCGCGGCAACAGCAATCATCAGTGGTCGTGTGCCTTTCATGCCATTCGTATGAAGCATGCATGCCATAAGGGCCAGATAGGGGGCCGAAACGAACACAACGACCACTCGCGACAACGAAGGGATGACGGCCGAGACAAACAAGACCCAGCTTCCCAGCGCTATCGCGACAACAAACCATTTGGGTCCGTTGCGGCGATATCGAGCTAGGTACAGACATACCGCAAAAGCAGCCAGGCCTATCATCTCTGCATAGGCAGAGGGGTTGCCCAACGTGCCCGACTCCCTGCTGGTGAATAGCCGCCACTCCTCCGTTACGAACCAGGGCACCCCCCGAAGATAGGCAAAAGTCCCCGTCACGACCTCAGGAAAAAAATGGATATGCACGAGGCCAATGATCGCTTGAAACGCTCCTTGGGCGACAACCAGCAATAGAAGGCCTTTAGCAAAACCTGGAATGCTGGAAAGTGACCGTCCGCCAAGCACAGCCAAAGGGAGCAGCAACAGGGGACGCGAATTGATCAGGACTTCTGCAATACGAGCCTGATCCCAATACAGGCCGCCCCAAACGCCTGCAATCCAGACCAGCATGGCACAGCTGAAGTTGAATTTCAGGGCGCGCTCTCCGCGAATCATCAAGGCAACGGCCAGCACGCCGCTAGCCATTACCAACGGGATGATCAACCAGAGATTTTTCCCCAGCAGGTCGACGGGGAACAGCATATGCAGCATTGCCTGATGCGGAAGAAGCCCCAACCCCAGGAACAGCAGCAAGCACAGCCCCGCCATCAATCTCTCAGTGGCAGGGGCGATCGTCACGCCACCCCCATAACCACAATAGCTGCAGTATCGCGATGAATGCAGCTGCAAGAAGGCTGCGCAGCACAGCCGTCGCGCCCACCGGGTTGGGCTTCTCCACCGCAAAAGAACTCAAGATCACATGATCGGCTCTGCTTGCCTCCAGCTGCAGAGTTCTTTTTTCATGGATCTGCCTTTCCAGATCGTGCAACTCTTGCGTCAGCTGTGCGATCCGCTCACGCCTTGACTCCGAAGCTTGACTCCGCAGTTCGTCAAGCTCGCTTTGTCTGACAGTCTGTTCTGCGCGCAAACGCGCAGGCTCGATTTCTGCCGACAACAATCTCGCCTCGACACGACCTTTCGACTCTTCATAGAAATGCTGGAGGAAGCGATGCAAGATATCGCGAACGGCGTCAGTGTCGAGCTCTGAATCCACCCAGATACGAAGCTGATATCGGACATGCATCTCCCCGGGGGGCAACTCGATTTCGATCGCGCGGAATGGTGACTGTTGGTACAACCGTTGCACGTCTGCACGCGCAGTTAATGGCGCGACCACATCGACACGGTATCGACGCAGGGAGGCATCACGGTGGACACTCCACGCCAGGTGCAGCAAACCAGCCAACAGGGAGACAACCAGTATTGACGCGAATCGCGTCGCGGCACGATTTCGCCGCAAGAAATTCATCTTATTCGCCTGTCCGGTACAGGGCAGCCAATTCTTCATCCACGCGACCCAGCAGATCACTTTCGGCGTCGTCATCGACATTGACCCAGCCACCTTTTTCGTGCGACCGATAAAACGCATTCAGCAGCCGCATGGAAGCCAGAACATCTTCATATGCCACTGAAAATGGCTTGTCGTCCTCGAGCGCCGATACGATATCTTTGTAAAGCTGCCTGTGGCCGTGTCCGTATACATTCCCGGAAAAGTCTTCTGAGGCGGTAGCGCATGCAGCAGGATTAGGGGTGTATACCTGCAACTCATTCACCGCGATCCCACCGATCTGCGCCAACCCTTGGTCACAAACGAGTGACAAGCTGGCTTCGTAATCGACAGGACGTGCAGCAGTCGTGATCTCGAGGCTGCCAACGGCGCCGCTGGCAAACTCGAACACCGCGGTCGCGGTATCCTCCACTTCAATGGCTGCACCTAATGTCCTGTGCGTGCTGCACACTCTTACCACTTCGCCGCCGAGCTTCCTCAGCAAATCAATGTGGTGCACCCCTTGATTGGTCAGGCATCCCCCATCCATGGCATATGTGCCACGCCAAGGTGCAAGATCATAATACCGCTGGGGCCGGCACCATCTAACCCGCACTGCTGCGGCGCGAAGCGCACCCAACGTGCCATCACTCAGGCCCTCCAAGACCTGCCGCACCGCCAGATTGTGACGGTTCTGAAATACCGGAAATATCTGTACGCCCACCTCGCGGGCAACTTCATAAGCTTTGCGCACCTGCGAAGGCCTCATGAAGGTCGGCTTTTCAATAATCACATTCTTGCCGAATCGCTGCATGATCTCCAGCGCGTGCTCGAAGTGCATTCCTGACGGCGTCACGATTGCCACGGTATTGATGTCCGGATGTTCGACCAGCATCTGGCGGTAATTTTCATAGGCCGGAACACCAAATTCTTTTCGGTAGACATCAGCCTTGTCGATGTCCAGGTCGCATACTGCAACCAATCGGGCCCCGGCAGTCTGGGCAATCGATCGACAATGGTGCCCTGATATACGACCGCAACCAATAATCGCAACTTGAGCCACTAGCGCACTCATCTCGCTTCTCCGACGACATTTTCTATGAGCTGGATGACTGGCTCCAGCACTCCGACCGGCGCCATGCTGAAGCGGCTATATCCGAACAAGCCAGGCGTGGTGAAAGCTTCCCTGTACAAGACTTTGCCGCGCAATACCGCATGCACGCGCTCAGCATAGGCGCCAAATTGAACGTGCATGAAGTTGCCTTCGGATCGAAGAACTCGCAGGCCAAGGCGCTCCATGCGCATAGCAAATTGAACCTTTCCCTCCAGGACGCGTTGCACAGATGCTTCCATGGCATCCGCATGGTCCATCATGCGTGTCATGAATTCTGTAGCCACGGTGCTCACTTCGTACATGGGCCTAAGCTTGTGGAGCAATGCAGAAGTCGTTGGGTGGGCTGCGAGATATCCGATTCTGAGACCTGCCGCCCCCCATGCCTTGGCAAATGTTCGCGCAACCACCAGATTTGGTGACTTCATCACCCAGGGAATGGCCGTCCATCTATAAAAAGGATGGTAGGCCTCGTCGATCAACAAGACGCTGCCAGCCACTTCGCAAGCCCGGAGTAAGTCTGAAAGAAAAGACTCATCCTGGACAGTACCTGTCGGGCTGTCGGGATTCGGCAAGCACACAAGCTTCGGTTTGTAATGACGCACGGCCTCAATCAATGCATCTCGATTCAATTTCGGCCCGGCGTCAGATTCAAGGTAATCAATGGCTACGGCTGCGGCGCCGAACATTTGGCAATACACTGGATACATCGCAAATGTAGGCAGGGTATGCACCACGACATCCCCGGGCTCCACTAGAGCCTCAAATGTCAACCGGATCGCGCCATCGCTCCCCGGCGTAAGCAGCAAGCAATGCGGGTCGAGGGCAACCCAGGCGGCCAACCGGCGGTACAGCTCGCCAGCTTCCGGATAACTCGCTATCGAAGCGGCATCCATCTCTGCGAAGACTTTTGCTGACAGGGACAATAGCGTCGGATCGAGATTTTCATTCTTGTCCAGCCAAAAAGCCTGCCTGTCCCGCGGCACGGAGGAGAGTGCGTGCGGCCTGACCAATGCCGGATTTAATAATGATGAACGGGGCCGAATAGTCACGCGAAGTCCCCGGGCATCATGTTCCCGCTAGCGTCCAAGGCAAAATGAACGTCCAGCCCCGCAATGGCCGCGCGCCCCATTGCCAGGATTGCTTCTGATGCGCTGCCGCCTATATGCGGCGTGGCAAGGAAGTTTGGCAAGTTGATCAGTTCCATATCCTGCGGGGGTTCGCTGGCGAAGACATCAAATGCCGCTGCGAGTAAGCGCCCCTCCTTCAACGCGGCCTTGAGCGCAATTTCGTCGACTAAACCACCGCGCGCAAGGTTGATCAATACAGCACTTGGTCTCAGCATCGCCAATCGCTGCGCATCCAGCATGCCCCGGGTAGTGTCGTCCAATGGGACATGCAGGGTTACAACATCCGAACGAACCAGCAGTTCTTCAAGGCTGACAGCCAGTACATCATGGGCTTTGTAAAAATCGGGAAATGACAGTATGTCGTGCGCGATTATCTGACATCCGAAGACGCGCAGTAGCGGAACAAGATCCTTTCCCACATGGCCGCATCCAATAATACCGACGGTACGGCCACTCAGAAGACCTCCCGTAGATTGCCGCCATACGCCTGATCGGACCTCCTGATTAGCCGAAGGGACTCGCCTGAGCATCATGACGGCAAATGCAATTACCAGCTCGGCGACCGACCGCTTGTTGACGCCGGCCGTCCACCCAAGCCGCTTACCGAATCGATGCATCGCGACCATGTCGATCATATCCAAACCGACCCCATATTTCCCGATCACTTTCAGTTCGGGCAACCGGGCAAGCACTGGCTCGTCAATTTTTTCCAGTGCCGTAATCGCCTTGTCGCATCCCGCGAGGAATTCGACCAACGCATCTCCTGCTAATGTCTTACCAGTGTCGTTGAATCGCACACGGCCGTACCGTGCCAGCAGTTCCGTGCGAAGCACTGGATTTGCGGAGAAGGAACGCGAACATACGCCCACCAAGTCCGTATCATTCATGCCATGATCTCGTTGAAATACGCCTGCAAGTCGGCTCGGAATACTTCGTCGGGCGTGATATACACCCTCTCTATGCTTGCTTGCTCTCCGATCGGCATGATCAAACCCAACTGTGCCGATGTGTTCTTCTTGTCCTTGGCCAGCGCAGCCAGCATGCGATCCAGTGGGATGACAACATTCCGATATGGCGCGTAATTCTTCGCGAGCGTCGAATGCATCCGATCAAAGTGGCCAGCGCTGATAAAGCCACGACGAGCCGCTACGAAATTGGCAATGTCCATCCCGAGGGTTACAGCAATCCCATGCGGCACCTCATTTCGCGTCGCCGATTCAATAGCATGGCCAAAACTGTGGCCGTAATTGAATATATTGCGAATTCCCTGATCGAACTCGTCGGCTTCGATATAGCGCTGCTTGATTTTCAAGGACTCCCGAATGAACTTCAAAAGCACATGAAAATCGCTCAAGAGTGCATCGTATTGATCTGCTATCGCATCAAAACTCGCCGGCCCAGCAATCGCGTGGACTTTCAGCATTTCCCCTACCCCTGAGTGCAATTCCTGCACTTCCAATGTTGCGAGGAAGCTTGACAGAATGACCACCCGATTGGGAGGGTTGAATGTACCCAGTACGTTCTTAACTTCTCCGAGGTTGATCGAACTCTTTGACCCGATGCACGAATCGGCTTGCGCAAGAAGTGTGGTCGGGAAGAATTCCCAGGGAATGCCGCGCAGAAGCGTACTGGCAATAAAGCAAGTGATGTCCTGGATAACGCCACCACCGATGGCAATCAGCCGGTGCTGGCGTCGCACTCCATTTTCCACCAGCCTGTTGATGACATCGCCAACTTGTTCGTATGTCTTACTTTTCTCGGTAGCCTCGATCAATAGGGTCGTAGGCTGCGACAACACAGGAGCAAGCTGCTGCGCGTACAACTGAGCAATCCGGGCATCCACCAGGAAATGAGCCGATTGCGAGGCGACAGAATTGATCATTCCCCAGTCATCAGCAAGAAATTCGACGCCATAGACTCCCTTGTGCGACTGAATATTCAACGATTCAAACACGCGTGAATCCTCCGTCGATCACAATGTTTTGCCCAGAGATGTAAGTGTTTTCCCTGCTGCCCAGCCAGACTATGAGACGCGCAATCTCATCGACATTTGCCAGTCTGCCGAGCGGGACCTTCGAAACCAGATCTGCGATCCCCTGAGGCCCCAATACCTGGCGAGTCAACTCGGTATCCGTAAATCCGGGCGCAACACAATTCGCCAGCACCCCGTCAGCTGCAACTTCAGCCGCTAGAGCCGCGGTCATGCCGTCGATGGCAAATTTGCTGGCCGAGTACGAACCCCGATACGCCTTGCTGATCTTTCCCCATATCGATGACACATTGACGATGCGCCCCCACTGTTTCTTGCGCATGTCAGGGAGCACCGCCTGGCACAGCAGCAAGGGGGCAACGACATTGATTTGCTGGATTCGGAGAAAATCCTGCGCAGTGATCTCTTCAAATGGCTGGATCTTGTTTACGCCCGCGTTATTGATCAGCACGTCAATACCTAGCGAGCGCGCTTGGTCGGCGCAGGATTGGACAGCTTCGATGCTAGCGAAATCGCTTCCGATGTACTCATCCAGCCAATCTGCTTCAAAGGCAGGAGATGTACCCACGCCAACGACCCAGGCACCATGGCGACGGAATTCTCTTGCAACTGCCTTGCCGATGCCTCGCGTCGCGCCTGTGACAAGAACTTTCATTGGCTGTCCGTTTGCGTGGACTTGGGCGAATGGCTCAGTCACGTTTTACCATTCGCATCAGATAAGCACCGAGCAAATGATCGAGGACCATGTGGGCATCTTCGGCCGGGCCATACTCCTTGGGCTCAGTCGGCACATGCACGCTCTCGTCGGCGATGGTTCTCAGCTTGCCACCATCGAACGCTGTGATGGCGACTGTTTTGATGCCACGCACACGGGCGTAGTCAAACACCTTGACCAAATTTGGCGAATTTCCCGACGCCGAAATCCCTACCAATACATCCCCTTTTTTCGCCAGCACTTGAAATTGGCGCAAGAAAATGTCGTCGTAGCCGAAATCATTGCCGATCGCAGTGATGATGGCCTGATTGTCCGTCAGACTGACGACCCTGAATGGCTTTTCATAGGAATTGGTTCCGATTGCAAGATCATTTGCAAAGTGGCTCGCCGTGGCCGCGCTACCCCCATTGCCAACGAAATACACCGTTGCACCACGCTCGCGGGCGTCCAAAAGAATATCGGCAAATCGTGCAATTGCATCAGGGTCAATGGCGCGGAGCACCTCAGTCAGGTATTGGATATAAGCCCGCGCAAACGTTGCAGCATCTCGGGAAAAAATTCGATCAATGTTATTCATTTGAAAAATCCGGATTTTCGATTGAATAGCGCTCTCGCCAATCGGGGTCGGCATAATAAATTCTGTAGACAAGCTTCATCGTGTTCAAGGCATCGTCGGATGACCCACTGTCCACCGTGCCTCCTTCCAGGATGCTGGAAGCAAAACGATTAATCTCCTCATCCCACGAAGGATCCCGATTGTAACGAGTGTGATGCTCCAGTGGGTCCCCGTTATCACGATCCGGGTCGGCCTTTACTACAGTCAGCGTTTCTGCCCCATAGCTTTTCGAACCCGACAGTATGCCCCCCAGATTGACGCTTCCTTTGTCCAGGGTAATGTCGAGGTTGAATCGATGACGCCATTGCGTCGCCGATGAATTCAACATGGCCACGATCCCATCGCTGGTGCGCATGAGTGCGTAGGCATTGTCTTCGACGTCGTAGCCCCAATGGCCATTTGAAATGAAGCTATGGACTTCGGTGAATTCGCCCGCAAACAAGCGCATGAGATCCACCATGTGTATTCCTTGGTCGAGTAGGACCCCACCGCCCGCAGTTTCCCGGCGCACCCGCCAATCAGGCTGGTTAAATGTTATCAGCTTGGATTTTCCATAAACCCCGCGCATGCTGATTATGTTTCCCATCTCGCCCGAACGGACGATGCGCAAGGCCTCTACCACCGATTCATGATACCGATGGTTAAACCCGTACATCAGCTTCAGCGCCGGATACCTGCGCTCGCATTCGATGACGCGGCGAATATCAGCCACGTGGCGTCCGGGAGGCTTTTCGCAAAACACGTGAAGCCCACGCTCCAAGCCCGCAATCGTAACCTCGGCAGCGATATCATTTGTCAGGCACACGAACAAAACATCAAGCTCGGTGCTTAGCAACTCCTGATAGCTTTCGAAAAAGCCCACGCCATCTGGCAGCTTTCCACTGCCGGAGAAATTCCGGTCACATACCGCGACAACGTCCATGTCGCTCCGCTTTCGAATGCAATCGTGCCGGCGCTTTCCAACCACGCCATAACCGGCAATACCTACGCGCAGCATCTGGTTTTTCTCAAGCATTGCGCTGACGCACCCAAATCTGGTTGAAAGTTGCCAAGACAGCACTTTCAGGATCGGCGTCATCAAACATGCTCGAATGACGCTTTTCCTTGAGTACGAATCCCGCCTCGCTCAGGTATTTTCTGATCAGTTCGGCCTGCTCGACAAAATTGTCATTTACTTCGACTAGTATCTCTTTGGCACCCTGCAGCACCTTTCCGCCGGCACCAAGGATAGTGTGCTCGATTCCATCCACATCCAATTTTATGTAATCCGGCATTGGCAACCCGAGAAGGTCGACCATTTCTGGCATGGACATCCCGACTAGCGGCACTCGAAGCATGGTCTTGATAGGGTTTCCATCATGACCATAGGTTTCCTTGAAAGTGGACTTTGCCCCGCCCCAGTCCATTGACGACATGTTCAGCGAACTGAAACTGAGGCAATCCGAAATAGGCAACGGAACAATCGTAACCGTATCGCTCAAGTTATTGAGATGAATATTACGAGCCAATAACTCCAGGTTCAACACTGAGGGTTCAAACGCAATTACGCGGCACTGTCGGACGCTGGCCGCATAGCAAGTGTACAAACCGACATTCGCGCCGATGTCCCAAACCACACTTCCAGGTGGAATGCGATCAAGCCATTCCAGCGTCTCCGGCTCTTTGGTCAAGAACGTATTGACACGAAACTTGTTCACTGAATTGGGAACATGAAACTTCAGGCCGGAATTGCCCGGGACAGTACGAACCCGATGCATTGCAGCCTCTGCAATCAGTGGATAAACATATTCCCCGAGCGGCCCGTCAACGAAGCGCTCGATCAACTTTTGAACCTTGAGCTTGAACGCGAGCTTTGTATTCATGTATCGAATTCACCCATTATTAATCTGCAGTTCAGCATTGTCACTTCCGCGAATCACCCCGGTCTGCAATGAACTCATTGCAATGACCCGAGTACGCTTGACATGACTTCCACTGGCTTTTCTGGTGTCCGGGCGAAGGTTTCGCAAAATTTACGTCGCGCCGATTGTGTTTCTTCACTCATCCACCAGCCGTCCACATTCTCCCAAATCGCTGCCATATGTTCTGCCGCCCCCTCTGGCGTTTCATGGAATATTCCTGCTGCCTTGAGTTGATCAAAGGCGCACAACACGTCTTCTCTCAATTCCCAATGTTCGGGGCTCCAGAAGATCAGCGTGGGTATGTTCCTGGATAGTGACTCAAGATAGGTCGTTGCATTGTAGGTACTGATATACAGCCGCGCGCAAGCAATCAGGTTTGTCATAGCGCTGGTGCCATCATCCAGATCGATTTCAGGAAACCTGTCACTCCACCGCTGTTTTTGGCACCATCCGTAATCTTGGGCATGCATCCTTATTTTTATCTGCTTGCGCAGCCTTGGCGGCAGGGCCTGGACAAACCTGCACTGATCTTCGAAATATGAGAGCCACTGGGATGCAACTGGCGCACTGAACATCTGGTAGCTCATACGCGGCAAAGTCGTCGTGACCATAAGTGCGATATTTGCCGAACGGCGCGGCCGATCACTGCCGAACCCCCTGAAGTTATAGACAGGTATTACGTTGCGCTTTCCTGCTTTCGACCAGCCCCAGGTCAGGTACTGATCGGAGATTGCGATTTGATGCTCCTCACCGAAATTCCATCGCGCCATGCCATAGTTGCCACCGTGCTGGCCAATCACAAGGGGAACACCATTTTCGACCTGACCGGCCGCCCATGCCTTGAACACATCGTCGCTTGCCCATGAGTTGCTCGTAAAGATTGCCTTTGGCTTTCGCGGCCAAGGCAGCGCATGCAAGGTCTGCCGCAATCGGTGGAAGCCCTCTTTGTACACAATCGGCATATGCCTGCGTACCATCATGCGGGCGACTTGCCAAAAGTCTTTCGGATCTTCCAAGCGGAAATTTTGTCGACTTGAGATATCAGGGTCAGCCACCGGCACCGGAACCTGCCGCCAATACCTTGGAATTTGCCCCAGCTGACACTGTATCCGCAGGTTTTGCCCCCGCGGCAAATAGGTGGAAATGAAAAAGTACTCAGAGCCCTTCCCTGCTTTGACCAAAGCCTTTCCAACGAGATCGATCAATCGGCTCCGCAGACTTGGTCTGACCGGCACCAACTCAGGACGGCGCAGCCCCTCCCCCCCCGAAATCCATTCGATGGGTGCCCCCATGGCGAGCAACAACTCCCCGCAAACAGCCTCATTCCATTCGTCATTTGAAAGGAGTCGTTCAAAGTCCCCCATGTCGTTGGCGATCGAGGAGCCCGGCGCCCGCACCATCACGCGCACCCCGCTGATGCGCTTACTGGAGAGCGCGGCCCTCAACATGAACCAGCGATCAAAGAGCATCTGCACGAAATAGCCCAACCAAGGGCCCAGCAATATTCGCCAGTATCGAACTGAATTTTGCACGCCATGCAAATAGTTCAGCTCATCGGCCAACTCTTGCAGCAACGACTCATGCAAATCTTGCAGATTTTGATAATCCGAATGCAGTTTTTGACGATCGTCCCAGTGGTAGGCCATGACCTCGGCGTCCATGCCCTCCCAGACTTGGCGACGGTCATAGCGGCGACACCACTCGCCGAGAAACAGAACAGGGACATCCAGGCGCCACGTGGCTTCCACGGCCGTGGTCACCAAAAGTCGTTCTACCAAGCGGAACGCCCCCCGTCCATCACCACGTTCTGGCCGTTCATATAAGAGGATGCATCCGAACACAGGAACTGAAGCGCCGCGTGATATTCATCCCGGCGTGCCATACGCCCTAATGGGATCAGATTGCTCAACCTCCTGACAAACTCATCGCCTTGGCCATTGAATACGCCTCCGGGCGAGAGTGCGTTGGCACGAACGCCTTTGTCGGCCCAGTACGTCGCGAGATACTTCGTCATCCCCACTAAACCGGCCTTGATTACAGAATAGGTCACAGGCTTTACAGGCTGCATGTCGTCACTCAACCCCGGCTTGCGATAGATTCTCTGATCTGGAGAGAATACCGACAGGTCTGACGCAATATTCAGAATCACTCCGCCTTTCCCGTCGCGAGCCATCGCAGTACCAAATACTTGGCTGCAAAGAAACGCACCAGTCAATCCTACGGCAATCTGCAAATCCCATTGTTGAAGTGGAAAATTTTCCAGACGCGAAGTCTCCAGCACGCCTTGGTCTCCACTCACTTTGGGATCTATCGCTGCATTGTTGACGAGTACATCGACACGCAAGCCGCGGAGACTTGTTTGCTTTGCGACCGCCTCAATCGACTCCGGACGCGTCACATCCATGACGAACGAGAGAACACGCTCAGGCTGGAATTCATCTCCCAAAAGTGCGCAAGCCGACTCCAACGCCACGCCGGACACATCCGTCAAGATGACCGTCGCACCAACGGACAAGAGTGCTTTGGCATGTTCCAGCCCCAGCAAGCCTGCCGCGCCCGTAATGAGTGCAGTTTTACCGGTCAGTTCAAATGGTGAATTCTTTATCGTCTTACCCTCATGCACGAACTTGCCCTCCATCGATAGCCCAAACCGCACCAGTGACGAATGACGCTCGGGGACTTAGGAGGTAGCTGACCAGATCGGCGACTTCTTCTGGCCTGCCTAACCGTCCCAGTGCCACTTCACGCTCGCACATTACTTTGACTGCGCTTTCATCTTCAGCGAGCTTCCGCTCCCAAACTGAACCTGGGAAAAGAACATTGCCCGGCGCTACTGCATTGATGCGCACTCCGACCTTGCCTAACGGACGGGAGATGCCGCGAACGTAGGCATTGAGCGCTGCTTTGGCGGCGGAATAGGTGACAGGTGCACCGGCAATGACTTCCATCCCGCAAATGGACGACACGCACACGACTGCACCTTTGCTTGCTTCAAGCGCCGCTCTCGCTGCTTCAACCGTGTTTGTCGTCGCCGAAAAATTCAGACTCCAGACACGCATCCACTCATCGGCATTTTCAGCACCCGGCGCCACCGACCGCCCACTACCCACATTGCAGACCAACAAATCAAGGCTCCCATGGATGGCCAGCGCCTTCGCCAGCAACGCCTTGGCGTCAGCTTCGTGCGCGACATCGCCCACGATAATCTCGGCACCTCGCAGCTTGGCTGCCGCGCTCTCCAAGTCAGCCAAATTTCTGCCATTTAGAATCACCTTGCAGCCTTCGCGGTGTAACGAACTTGCGATGGCAAAGCCTATTCCGCGAGACGACCCAGTGACCAGTGCAACCTTCCCAGACAAATGGAGATCCATTAGCGACGTCCTACAGCGAGATTGGCGGGAAAACGAAGCCCGTCCGGCGTCTTATCAGGAAACAAGCCCATATGTGCGCATCCATCCTTCGGTCATCATTCCGTAGCGGCTCAGCGTACCGATATGGTCACCATCTTCTGCCCGGGCCGTTTGCAAAATGTAGCGCCCGGCGTAGTTCAACCGCGACAATTCAGAAAACACTGCATCGAAATCTGCGTTCCCGGTGCCAAGAGGTACCGTCGTTCCTCGGAAGACGCGATCCTTTACGTGGACATTCAATATTCTTTGACCATATGCGGCGAACTCTTCCCTGGCGCTATAACCCAGTGCTGCACTATTTCCGATATCGTAGTTGACGCCAAACACCCCTTGCGGAAAGCGTTCAATCAGTCTGGCCAGCTCAGCTGGGCAAAAGTCCGATTCGAAGACAACCGCAACTGAAAGGGCTTTCAGCAATTCAAGCTGCTGAAGCATGAATCCGACCAGCGCATCCTCTTGCTCCCGGCTTTCGATGCCGCCGTTGTCAACCAAAGGCACTACGATTTGATCAGCTCCAACGGCGTGGCATGCTCGCGCCACGGCCACGAAATCGTTTTTCAATGCCTCTGCCACCGCGCCATTGGCCTTCCAGAACGGCGCTTGCATGAAGCAATCGCCGGTCAAAGATGCGACGCGTATGCCATGTTGAGCGCGTAACTTGAGGATTTCGTCTTGCCCAGCCTTGGTCAGCAAAGGGTTTTCGTACAGCCTATCCTGATCAAGCGTCCATTCCATCAAGCCGAAACCGGCTTGCTCCGCCAGCGGAAACTCAGTGCGCCAGTCTTCCCATGGGAATGCCTGGATTTTTCCGTCTACTTGTGGCGACAGCCTTCCCTGCATGAATCCGATCGAGTTATTCATTGCGCAATTTCAGCATCATGTTGGACGTACGCTTGCTCGCTACTAGTCGTTCGGCATAACGATTGTGGAGCTCTGCCATTTCCCGGCCGAGCCAGTCTGCCATCTCAGGGTCGGCGCCAGTAAAACAAATATCGCTGAGACCGACGAGGCAGTTCGCTTGCGGCCCGTCGTTCATTATCCAGTGCAGATGATTGAGCAAGTTGTAATCCTGGGTGAAACCAATCTCCATGTTCTGCTCCGTAAAGCCTGCCCGTTGTGCGACCTGCCTTAGAGACGCCTCAGTGAAATAGTGCAAATGGGCGGAATGGTAAAAAAACTTCCTATACGTCGGAACATCCCACACAGACAACAACGGGTCGCGCAGATTAGGCACCTCGACGAAGATCGCTCCTCCCGGCCTCGTTGCCTTCTTCAGTGTTTGCAGGAAGGCGACCGGGTCTTCGACGTGCTCCATCACCTGAAAGGCGCAGACCACGTCGTATCGCCCGTTGGCGAAGCGAGTGTTCTCTAAATACTCGGACTCTGCCTCTATGCCGTGCTCCTGACGCAAGAATTCGCAACAGGCGCTATCAAGCTCGATGGCATTGACGAGTGCGACTTTATCCTTGACGTGCACCAGGAACTGGCCTGCCGACGCGCCGACTTCCAGCAGGCGACTTTCCGGACCAAGCAACGGGAGAATATCCCCGAGGCGATAGCTCTGGAACTCGCGATACACCTCGAACAATTCCCGTGCATCTGTCGCTGCAACCTCGGCATTGTGGGAATATTCTTGGCGATATGTACCGTCGTAATAGGCCTTGGGATCGCCCACCAAGCTTTCGGCAAGAAAGCCGTGATCGCATTTGTTGCAGTAATAAACCTGTCCTGCACCACGGCGCAGTTCTGGCGCTAGGACTTCAGATGCATTGTTGCTACATAGCGGGCAGGTTATCGCTGAAGCGCGAGAGGGCAGAGCATGTTCAGTCATGATTTCAATACTTCGACAAGTTCCAGAAGAATCCCGTCAGGCGCACGAGCGTAGGTAACCTTTGCGTAACCATCAGGCGAACAAAGCGGCATGGCCGGAAACGTGACGCCTTCCCGCTCAAGTCGAGGCATCAGGGCGTCGAGATTGTCCACTGTCAAAGCAATGTGGGTAAATCCTGTCGAGTAGGGCATGCCCTCCCACCGCTCACGATTCGGGTGCGAATGAAATTGCAGCAACTCCACCATGCGTCCGTCTGGTGCCGCCAATTTTGCGGTCGTCACATGAACGCCCTCGAGTCCCATCATTGCGTCGATGAAGGGGCCGGATTCGTCCATCTTTTTGACCAGTTCAAAGCCAAGTACATCGCACCAGAATTTCAGGGCGCGCTCCATATCAGCCACGACCAGCCCGGTATGCCTTAATTCGCGTATCAAGCAAGCACTCCTGCATCCACTTCAGCAATTGCTTCACCCAGCACAGCGACGCCCTCGAGCAGGGCAGCATCGCTGATGGTCAAGGGCGGACCAATCTTGATGGATTCGCGTCCGGTATGCACAACCAGCAGCCCCTTCTGCATACACAGTTCCGCAACCTTGCTGGCAAATTGTCCATCTGGCTCTCCTGAAGAGGGCATGCGGAACAAAACAGCCGCAATCATCCCCTTGCCCAAGGGTGAGGAAATTCGATTCGGGAACCTTCGCTGCAATTCGGTCAGGGCGTCAAACAGCAGAGCTCCTTTCCGCGCGGATTCTTCGATCAGATTGTGTTGCTCGATTTCCTCCAATACCGCCAACCCCGCTGCACAGACCAGGGGATTCGCGGAATGCGTACTGCTCATGTTCCCCACATCTGGAAGATCCATGAGTGCTCCCCGGCCGATAACACCAGACAAAGAAACGCCGCCTCCCATGCCCTTTCCGCAGCAAATCAGGTCGGGAGTCACTTCATAGTGCTGGTATCCGAATGCCCGTCCTGTTCTTGCAAAGCCCGCTTGCATTTCGTCGAAAGTCAGCAGGACATCATTCGCACGACATACCGATTCGATGGCCTGTACAAACTCTTTTGGATAAAAGACTGCGCCCCAACCCTGGAAGGTTTCCAGCATGAAACCGGCGATATCTTTCGAGAGATCGATGCCATCAGCACGCAATTTTTCCAGGCCCTCCTGCAAAAACGCTTCGGCGCTCCGGCCGTTCATGGCCCAGGGATAAGGAAATGGAATGTGATGAATGTCCGCGTCCTGGTATCCGATCCATTCGCGCTGCACCAGATTACTGCTCATCATCTGCGCGCCCAAAGTTCGACCGTGCCAGTTTCCCGTAATACAGATGATGCCGCGTCGCCGTTTGCCCTTTTTCTGGGCATACATGCGCATCAGCTTGAGCGCCGCCTCGGTCGCTTCGGTACCCGCAGATAGCAGGAAGGCCTTCTCGAAAGGCTTGCCGGCAAACTTCAGCAACCTTTCCATATAGTCGGCACGGACCGAATTGCCATAGGCGTAGCAGCTATACAGCGAACGATCTAGCGAGGATTTGATCGCTGCACTGACCCTGGGATTCGAATGCCCGACATTTGCCACGAAAATGGTGGATGTGAAATCGATCCACTTGTTACCCGCTGCATCAAAGACATTGAAATCTTCAGCGCGATGCCAAACCAAGGGCAGTTGGCCATGCATGGAGCGCGACTCCACTTCATCCAGCCGATCCAGAATGTCACGACTTCCGGGCGCAGGAATGGGCGTCTGGATGGAGCGGTGCTGAGTGCTTACCAGGGGAACCGTTACAGGTTCCCGAGAAAATTCATATCCGGCCATGATCAGTTTTCGGAAAAGATTTGATGTAAATACGATGGGTTCCTGAACAGCTGGAATTCGAGAAGAGCGAAATCCTCTTCACAGTCGACTTCGTGCGCGACCGGCGTGACGAACGGCATTACCGAATCGCCGTGCAGAAGGCCGGAATCGCGAATGAACCTCGTTGACAGGACATCGACATAGCCGTTCGCTATATACGTTTCAGGAAATTGCTGGCGCGCGTTATTTGCTGCATCCAGCGCAGTGCTGTCCATTGCTAACCTCTTGAGCCTACCATTGGGTGTCAGCTCAAAGGACTTGTAGGCAGATTCCGGCATCGGATGCACTGATCGCAATGCTGTGGCTCCGCTGGCGGATTTGAAGGCCGCCACAGCCTGATCTATCAATGCCGGGACACGAAGCGGCGTGGTAGGGCGGATGTGTACGATGTAGTCAGGTTCTCCACCATGGGCTGCAAGCCAATCGAGCGCATGAACGATAAATTCATAGTCGGTGGAACGATCGCCTGATATCTCGTCCGGCCTCAGGAATGGCACATCAGCGCCAAAGCCGCGGCACATTTCCGCATATTCTTGCGAATCAGTAGAAACGATTGTTCTTTGAATCGAGACAGCTTTAAGACACGCGGCAACCGACCACTCGATGAGCGGGTGCCGCCCCAGTAATCGGATATTTTTGTTCGGAACACCTTTTGAGCCCGCACGAGCTGGAATCAATGCAACGACATTATTCATGTCTACCGCCTGTCTTTTCAAAATAAGCGCTCTCAACCAGGCCGCACAGTATGTGCCCCAGCACGATGTGGCACTCCTGAATATGCGCCGTATCGGTGGACGGTGCTCGGATGCATTCACAGGCCGCCGCCATCTTTCCACCAGCCTGACCTGTCAGCCCGACTGTCGTGATATTCAATCGCGCGGCAGCCGCGATCGCTGCGAGAATGTTGGGGCTGTTGCCGCTCGTCGATATGGGGATGAACACGTCATCCCCATTTGCAATACATTCGAGCTCTCGGGCGAACACCTGCTCATATCCGTAGTCATTGGCAATTGCGCTGATCGAAGAATTGTTTGTCCCGAGCGCCAGTGACGCCAAGGGTGCTCGATCCCGACGCAGCCTTGACGCAAATTCGGCCGCCAAGTGCTGGGCATCCGCAAAGCTGCCTCCGTTCCCGGCAAACAGTATCTTTCCTCCCCGGGACAGCGCATCAGCACACGCCTCAACCAAGACAGCCAGCTGCGTGTGTACCACTTCGTCGGCCAGCAGCGCCTGTTTGACCTGGATTGAATCCGAAATCTGCGCACGGACCTGCTTTGCAAGGCTGTCAATCATAGCTGGCCTTCCAGTCGCTCAAGAGCCACCCAGAAACCTTCTCCACCATTCTTGTGTCCTTGCCAGATCTCGGGAATGAACGACGCATCCGGACAACCGTCGCGAAGAATCTGGCCCAGACGCTTGAAATCGATGTCCCCTTCCCCGACTTGCAAGCCCTCGCCATTGACGCCGCTTGCATCCCCCAGATGCAGATGCGCTACAAAGGGTGCGATACGCCGGCAAAAATCATAGAAATCAATATTCATGTGATTGCAAGTGAGTCGGCTGTGGGAGATATCAAAACACATGCGCAGACCAAGCCTGCCACACACTTCGACGATTTCATCAATCTTGACGAACAGATTCTGGTAGCGCTGCCCGCCAAAATGCCAAGGGAATGGCGCCATCGTCTGGGGTATCAATTCCACGCCCTCGAGATCGAGCTCCTGCAGACTGCGGGCAAATCGATCGTAGTAGGCAGCAATCACGCCCCGTGGCAGCGGCTCATCCATCGTAAAACCACCGATGTTCGCGACAATTTTGGGGCGAACGGTTTTCGGGAAAAAGCGTTTCAGGTTACGCGTAATGTCAATAACTCGCTGCGTTTCGCTCAAAGACAATTTTCGGTAATCCTCATCCGGAGTCGCCAGATCCATCAACCGGCTGCCAGAAAAAAGCTCTGGCGCATGGACAACGAAATCCGCCTGATATGGCCCCTGCAAGTAATCTGCCGGATTCAGATCCATATCTGAATATGAGAGATGAAACTCCCAGACGTCGGGACGAATTCTCCCCTCATATTCTGCAAAGTCATGGTAGCGGACGGGAACGCCCCAAGGCCTCGTGAACTGGTAGGGCCGGGGCTCGACCTTTTCGTCACTCAGATCCGACAGGAAGAAGAAATCCTCTTCCTTCATGTCGTGAGAGAGCTTACGTCCCACGAGATCACGGTAGCGCTGCGGAGAAAGCCCCTGCCCCGGGCTGCGCACCCTGATGTGCTCTGCGCTCAGGACAGTACCGGCAGTCAGGTCGCTTGCTGCCACCAGGCTCTTGCCGAGGTTCTCCCTGTTGATCATTTCGCCCTGAGACAATTGGCGAACGGCGCCAGAGCCCAGGGCCAATTCGATTTCCCGTATTCCATCAACCATTTGCCGGAATTCGCTTTCTGTGAGGCTGGCGGCGTGGTCAGGCCCTTCCATCAACCTGTCCAGAGTGAAATGTCGCTCAATGACGCAAGCACCTAGCGCCGTTGCCGCCAAACTGACATAGATGCCCCGCTCGTGGCCCGAATAGCCGACCAGCGAATGAATCTCACGAAGAGAATTCATCCAACGCAAGTTGATGTCCTGCACGGGGGCGGGATAGGTGCTATTACAGTGCAGGAGGACGAACTGGGCCGACAATTGCGTCAGGAACTGGACCGTCATTTTCACTTCTTCGCCCGTGCTCATCCCGGTCGACAAAATGAGCGGCTTGCCAGTCGAAACTAGTTTTTCCAGCAGCGGCAGATTCGTCAGGTCGGCCGAGGCCACTTTGTACGCGCGGACACCAAAACCCTCAAGCACATCTACACTGCGCGAGTCCCAAGGCGTGCACATATACAAAATGTCATGATCGGCACAGTACTCGGCAATCCTGCGATGCTCGTCGACAGACAGTTCATGGCGACGCAGCAAGTCCAGTACGTACTCCGTCCCAAGGTCTTCTCCATCCTTGCGAAGTGTCCGCTGGCGATAGACCTCATCGAGATGCCGCATCTGAAATTTGACGCAGTCTGCTCCCGCTTTGCGGGCCCTGTTCACCATATCGATGGCCCGTTCGAAGCTGCCGTTATGGTTATTGCCAATTTCCGCAATGACAAAGGTTTGTCCGTTGCCGATTTCCCGATCGTGAATCTTGATGGTCATGTTGTCAGTTCCCGAGAGACGTCTCGATATCTCGAGCAGTCCAGGCCTTCAAGCCATCCTGCTCAAAGTGGAATGGCCAGACGCGCAGGCCGCAATTTGAAAGATAGTTCAACAAGGTGTGTTTGCTGAATGGCGGCACGTAGAAAAGGAAAAATCCCCCTCCGCCGGCACCGAGCAATTTCCCTCCGATCGCACCATTGGCTAGCGCGCCATCGTAAATTTGGTCCAGTCGAGAAGTTGAAATCTTGCTGCTTAGCCGACGTTTGATCTGCCAGGCTTCATGTAGGGACTGCCCGAATTCATTCAACCTGCCTCGTAGCAGGTGATTCCTCATCCGATAAGTCAGGTCCACATTGGATTGCACCTGCTGCCGTACTTCCAATTGCTGCATCTGCCGGCGTTGGTCTTGGTGAATATCGCCGGAGTCATGGGTGGTATTTGTATCGCAGAGGATCAGGCTTTCCTCCAATTCAAGCAGGGTGTCCGGATGGATTCGCAGAGGATGCACGATGTTTTGGTCCATACGGAATTCCATGAAATTGAAGCCACCAAACACTGTTGCGTACTGGTCTTGCCACCCGCCGGCCACTCCCAAGTAGAGGCGCTCGGCCTGGAATGCCAATTCCGCCATCTCATGCTGGTCCCACTGATCACGACGAAATTGATTGAAGCAACCAAGGACCGCCGCAGCGACAACTGCCGAACCACCCAAACCGGAATTCATCGGAAAATCGGAGTGCAAGAACAGTTCGAATCCGAAATCAGGCTGGATGACTTTCAGCAAGGACTGAATCAGTACAAACGGCTCGGCATCCTGAATTGCCTCACCCAAATCATTGGCGAACAACTCCTTTCCAAGATCACGCGACCGAATAACGATCTTGCTGTCGCCTCGAACTCTAAGCGTCGCATGTGAGTACAATGAAATTGTGGCATTGATTACCGCACCAACCTCATCAGAAAAATAATGGGTGACGTCAGATCCTCCACCTCCAAAGCTGACTCTGACCGGAGCGCGCGCACGAGCATAGACAGGTTTCTCCTCCTGTAGTGGCAAGTGGTTTCGGCTTACCATGGAAACAAGGCGGCGATCGGCATCAAGCAAGGGGATCACACGCGTGTGGGAGTCCAGTTTTTTGAGCAGCAATTCGCGCGGCGTATCTGGACTCTCCCAAGTGAAATCGACATTGACACACAGCTTGACAGGGTCATCCAGCGACCCGCCTCGAAGCAGCATTCTCCGCACGTCACCATCGGTTGCCAAACCACTGATCCTGCCATCAGGGCTCAAGCTCAAAACGACCCCAAAGTGGTTCTTCTCGATTTGAACCAGCGCTTCACGCAACGACGCCCGCTCGTCGATCAGAAATTCGTTCAACTCCATAAATCGCCTCGCCTCCGCTTTTTCTCCCATTCGCAAAAACGGAGATAGTCATCCGGCACGCCAATATCAATGAAATCCACATCGAGCGGCACCGCCTTCAATTGGCTTTCGCTTGTCAATTTTTCCAGAACCACATGCTCAAGTGAAAACGGCTTGCCATCCCACCCGGAAAAATGTTCAGCATGGAGCTTGTACATGCCAGCATTGATCCAGCCTGCCCCCGGCGCATTCGCCTTCTCTTCAAATGAGGTCACGCGATGTGAGGCTTCAAATCGAATCTGCCCGTACCTCGATGCATCGCTAACACGGACAACCGAAATCGCGGGGCACTCTGCGGCAGCAAGTTCACGCACTCCCCCGCCAAGCCATGTATCGGCATTTGTCAGCAGAAAATGGTCAGTTAACCGGAGGGTTTGAATTGCATAGGCAATCGCCCCACCTGTGCCCAGTGGCTCTGGCTCTACCAGCCAGGTTACAGCGCAATCTCGCAATAAATCCGATTCGTGCTGTTTGATAAAGCTGATGACCTGATCCGCCTGGTAGTACAGCAAAAAAACAAAAGATCGAACGCCTTGCGCCTTCCATTGGGCAATCTGCAAGGAGAGGAATGGTGTCGGACCAATCGGAGCGAGCGCTTTGGGTATCTCGCTGACCACTGATCGCAGTCGCGTGCCAAAGCCTCCTGCGAGCACCATTAAAGTCAGGGAATTTTTCAAGCCACAAGTCCCGTCAACAATGTCAGCTTCCAATGTCGGCCTGCGACAGCCGCCCCACATTCAAAGAGTTTATTCAATCCCGATTCAACTCTTCGTACTTACCTGTCTTGCACCCACCGGAATCATTCATGATCACAATTTTTTCGCAGCCTTTGAGAGTGCTGAGGCGATGCGCAATCATGAGGACAGTCACTCGACCGCGAAGCGACTCAATTGCATTCATGACATCCAACTCAGTCGCGCTGTCCAAGGCACTAGTGGCCTCATCAAACACAATGACATCGGCGTGCTTGTAGAGGGCACGCGCAATGCCTATGCGCTGACGCTGTCCGCCTGAAAGTCGCGCACCGCGTTCCCCGACCCGAGTGCTGTAGCCTTTTGGCCAAGACTCGATATCGCTTGAAATCTGAGCCTGAATTGCCGCCTTGCGCACACGATCCATGTCGATATGATCTATCGGCACGCCGAAAGCAATGTTTTCTGCGATCGTGGAATCCGAAAGGAAGATTGCTTGCGGCACATGCGCAATATTCAATTGCCAACCACGCAGATTACCTTCGGTGATCGGAACGCCATCTACCGTCACGCAGCCTGTTGTCGGGGCGAGCAAACCCATTACGATATCCAGTAACGTGCTTTTGCCGCTTCCTGACGTGCCAACAAAGCCGACTGTCTCTCCAGCCCGGATCTCAAGGCTCAGGTTTTTCAAAACCCAAGGCATTGTTTCTCCGTAGCGGAAAGAAACATCCTCGAGCTTGAGACTCCGCTGGAACGGCAAAGAAACCTGCTCGCTGCTTTCGGCGCTTTTTGGCAAAGGTTGGTCCAGCAAATCCAGCAGATCTTGCAACGAGGATTGAGAAGCGCGAATGCTCGTCCAACTGCCATATGCCTGCTGAAGAACGGGAAGCAGACGCTGGGCGCCGAGTGCCAGCGCGCCCAGCACAGGTATCGCTGCACTGGCGGCCTTGCCATCGCTTGCCATGCTGTAGGCGAGGGCACTGATCAACAGCATGCCGAGGGTCTCGATTCCAAAGCGGGGGAAAGTACTGATGAACTGGTTGCTACCTTGCGCACGGCGCAAAGTCAGGTCTGCTTTCCTGAAGATGTCGCAATACACTTGTTGCGTCCCGTCGAGAAGCACATCTCGAATGCCGCCCAATCCCTCCTGCAACGATTTGACCACTTGCACCGACTCAGACGCAATGCGTGCACTGTTTGTAGCCAGCTTTCGACGTGTCGAGAGAATGACCACAACATATATTGCGCCAAAACCCAGGAATGCAATCAGCGCGATTGCCGGGTCTATTGACAGAAGGGCCACCAGAATTGCCAACAACAAGATCGAGGAACTAACTATCGACAGTGCCGGCAAGATCACGCCATAGATGACAGAATCGGACTTTCCGGAAATACCGGAAATCACTTCGCTGCTATTACGTGCCACATGCCTGGCGAATGGCTGGTACAGCGTTCTCCGATATACCTCGATACCAAGGTCGGCGCCAGACGCAAATGACAATCTCGTGCTCACCCAGAGCAGGAGCATGCGCATGCCCCCGGCTAAAAGTGCAGCACAACCAAAGGCCAGCGTCAAAGGGAGCAGCAATTCTTGAGGTCCAACCCATCCCAGCCGCAAGAAATGCGGATGCAATTGCGGATGCGAAAACACCTGCTCAGGCGCTGTCAGCACACCAAGAAATGGCAGCACCGCACCAATGCTGATCACTTCCGCGAACGATGCAAGTATTGAAAGGCCCAGCAACAGTACTAATTGTCGGCGCCTCCGCGGACGGATATGCGCCCACAAGCGGATCAACAGATCATTCAACGGCTGTTGGTTAGGCATAAGAAAAAATTGGCCTTCCCGCGGACAAATGGAACAGCGTAGAAAATTGATTTCGAGCCGCTTGCCTCGACCGATCGAAAATGTATTTAGCCGTGCTTCGCGCAATCCTCACAAACGTAGGACAATCATAGCCCCAGCCTCGGCTGAATCGCATATGCAAGTTCATGATTGGCATACATCTTCTCGGCATTCGCAACTCTGCTGGCACCAAATTGAATTCATCCGATATTCGACTGCACCCAATAGGCAATGCATGTTCAAATTAATGTCATTCGATAACACTGAAGCGTTGATCTCGCGGGCGGCGGATTTGATTGCATCGATCGATCTAGAGCCAGGGCGGCGCTTCCGGTTTATTTGTACCGGCGGCAGAACGGCGAAAATGCTGTATTCGCGACTCGTCTCGAATTATGGGAAGCCGGCCGCAGATTGGGAAATCTACTTGACTGACGAACGCTGCCTACCCAAGGGTGACGCCGAGCGCAATGACCGCATGTTGCTGGAAACTTTGGTGCGCCCCCTTGGCATCGAAGATGCCAATTTCCATTGCGTTCCTGCCGAATTGGGCCCTGACCTCGGCTCAATTGAATATTCGAACGCGCTTTCCTCCGTGCCGGAGTTTGACCTAGCCTTGCTGGTATTGGGTGAGGACGGCCATATTGCAAGCATATTTCCTGCAAGCCCCGAGGGCGAAGGCCTTGCTTATGGGGTGCTCAATTCACCAAAATGGCCCAAGGAGCGAATAACAATGTCCGCCCTATGCCTCCGAAAAGCCAAAACCATCATTCTTATTGCTGCCGGCGAGTCGAAACGAGACGCCCTTCAATTAACAAGCAATTCGAACTCGATAGTGCACAACACTTTGCAAGGGCATGAAAACGTGATCCTGATGACCGACATCGATTTGCACTCCACCGCGCGAGCCTGACGCACCCCTCACACCGATAAATTCGGCATTGAAACGTCAGATAGGGAATTTATCGACAGCTCTGATGGGCAACCGCAGATCAGCCAACTGGCTATTACAAACAAAATTGATTTGACCCTTGCACGCATCACATCGTCTTGATAATCAGCGAAGGGCAATTGACATGCTTCCGCCCTGTCGTTTCGCGATCGACAAACGCGCCTGCTTACGGTGAGTGATTAACTTGCAAATCCAAGTGGCTCCGTGACGCGCAAAAATCCACGGATTCGGAAGTTGCGCAGCATTGTGCCACATCGTGAACGATAGAAGAGAAAATGCCGCCGGCCAGACAAACCAAGCCCCCCGGTGGGAACAGCGGGCGCGCAAAATCATCAATTCTCTTTCCGCAAACCTGCGGGCGAAAGGCGCACGACCACCGGTCGGCTAAGTATCTCAATGAGCACCATCACGCGCCGCTCACCATCCGCCATCTGGTAAATGCCGTCGAGGCCCGCAAACGGGGCTTCTATCAATCGGACGCGCTCCCCAGCCTTGAACAACCTCTCAGGCTGCCCTTTGGAAGCAGCTTCCTGAGCTAGCAACCGCTCAATCAGGCGATCATCGACTTTTGCCGGTGCCAACCCAAACGTGACCAAGCGGCTCACGCCTCTGGTCGAACGAATTGGCGCCCAACTTTTGGATGACTCGTCTTGTCCCAGCCTGATGAAAAGATAGCGTGGAAACAGTGGCTTTTCCACCACTGTTAAATCGCCATGACGTATCTTTTCTGAGCGGAGTGCGGGGAGGTAACACGGATAACCTTGATTTTGAAGGTTTTTCAGTGCGATCAACTCCATCCTCGGCTTGGTATGTACGAGATACCAATGCATTGCCACCTCAGAAAGTTCTCTTTGTTAGTAGGATCTTACCCTTGGAGGCATTTATGGCGCAATTTTGAACGGGCATGAGAGGGCTTCGAAACTCGTCTTTGGCCAGAATCCGCGCGATTATCACAATGATTACATCGCACCCGAACCTCGGGCGCACCTGGCAAAACATCAGGCTTTGCGATGGCGATCCATATTCCTGTCAATAATCACGTGGGGGGGGGGGATTCCCAAAACCCAGAGAAATGGGATGCGTCAAATACAAAAAGCCCCCGTTATCGCTAACGAGGGCTTTGCAAATTTTTTGGTGGTGCGGAGGCGACTCGTTTCAAACCAACCCTCAAAGCTCCTGAGTAATGCTGAGTACCAGTGAGCAGAGATTCAGGTGATTGTCCATTTTTCAGACGCACCCACCAAACCCCTACTTGTTCAGAAAACCCGAATCTCCATCAATGCAATGCTGCCAGTGCCACTTCAGGCGCCTTGTCCAGCACCCTCAGCAGTGCCTTCGCCGCACCAGTCGGGCTGCGCTTTCCTTGTTCCCAGTTGCGGATTGTGTCCAGAGAAACATCAATTCGCTCAGCAAACTCAACTTGACTGAACCCAAGGCGTCGTCGCACCCGTCGGGCAAACTTGGCTGCATCCAACATCGCGTTGGCATCATCCTCTGCTTGATGCCTTGCAATGTCGGTTTCTGTCGTTGCATCAACACGTTTGATGTCGATCCGACCTATCGGCTTTGCATTAGGACTTTGAACATCAATTTTCATGCGAACGGTTTTCATAACGCTTTACCTCACGTGGATTGGCCTTGCGGGCTGAAATAATCCGAATCTCATCATGGCGTGGCGTGTAGACCAATACGTACAGACGCCCCTCAATGCATCCAATCAATTCGTAGCGGTCTTCACCATAGCTGTACAGGTTGTCCTGCCGAATGATCCGATCCGGATCAGCAAAAGCAAACGCTGCAAAGGCGAAATCAAAACCTCGCGTCCGAAAGCACGCACCGCTCTTGTCTTCATCCCACTGAAAATTCATGGGTCAAGTGTAGTTCAATGAACGACTTTTTGCAAGCGACGCATCATTGACTTCAGCTGACAAACAGCCTCCCCCTCATAATCAGGCACTTTTTGCCCATGCTCGTTTGGCTCCTCGTGCTGGTCACGGTTTTGGTCGTGACACCAGCGCTCTTCGCCTTGGCCCATCTGGCCAGACGACACCACCGGAAAAGACGCCAAGGGTTCGCGCGACGCCCCGTTGTGGCTCCAACTGCCGTTGACGCCCCAGCGCCACTGACCCGCAAGAAGCCCGACTGGGTTGTGCACGAAGTGCTGCGCCTCAAAGCCCTGATGGGCAAACATGTCGGTTGTCGCAAAGTGGCTGACACCTTCAACCGCCTGCATGCGCCAACACGAGTCGGCAAGTCCTTTGTCAGCAACACCATCCGCAACCACCAGTACGCGCTGCTCAACATTTCCCGCGAACTGCGCGACAAGCGCCCCGCGCCGGTGGACATCAACAGCGTCTGGGGCGTGGACCTGACGTTTGTGCGGGACCACCACGGGACACCACGCCCCGTGTTGGGCGTCGTCGATCACGGGTCGCGCGACTGCACGCGGTTGGCGGCGGTGGTCAACAAGCGCAGCTGGACGCTGATTGGCCACTTGTGCCTGGCTATCGGCCAGTATGGCAAACCCCGAGCCATCCGCACTGACAACGAACTGGTCTTCAAAAGCGCTGTGTTCAAGACGTTCCTGAAGTTGGTCGGCATTCGTCACCAACGCATCCCAGTTTGTGCTCCGTGGTGCAATGGTCGCATAGAAAGCTTCTTTGGTCGTATCAAGCCGTTCATCCGGCAGATCGACATTCACAGCCCAGCCGGACTGCAAAACGCACTTGATGAAGTCCGGTACTTCTTCAACCACGTTCGCACCCATCAAAACCTTGGTGGTCTAACTCCGGCGGAAGCCTGGCAAGGACTCACCCCAATCGCCCTTGCACAAACGCCACCCCAATCAACCCAACTCGTGCAAGCACTGGACGGTTTACTGGTTAGCTATCACATCCGAAGGTGACGACCCACAACCCGACTCAAAACACACTGTCCTGCTATCGGGAGGATTTCTCATGTCCGCTCAACTTTCATCACCACCAAAACTCATGACAAATGGATTTGATATAGCCAAAAGAAATATAAAGCACCAGATATCAAGTCTGATTCTTTGAATTTTCACGCCAAATCTGGCATGGAAAAGTGCTTCGGACACTTGGACATGTCAACGCATGCCAAGAGCGACTTCGGCTGAGCGCAGACTCCTTGGCACAGGCAGGCCATGACTTGGAGGCTTGGCGAAATCAGGTGGTGTTACCGCTTCGCAAGATCCGCGAAACCATGAAGGCTGGGGTCAAGGGAATCGCGTTTGAACACAGCGATTGGGTGCGCGAGCAGATCAAAGCCACCGAGGTGAACGCCGAGCAAGTCGCTTTGGCCTACTTGAACACGCAGATCTCCTGCCTTCCCCATGACTTGCCAGCACCCAACAGGATGAACGCTGCCATCCAGGAAACTGTGCATCGCGTATTGAACCACTTTGCCCACAGGCACCACGAGTTGTCCGCAGCGTTGCGGAATCCAGAGGTAAGCGTTGCCGCAGAAACAATTGCCACCGAAGCCTACAACTTACAACAACATGGGCCTGACCCAGAAGCTGTACGCCCTCCTCGTCAAGATGCGCCCCATTGCCCGCCTGAGGAAAGAAAGACAAATCCACAGTGTTGACGCGAACATTCAGCCCTTGATTCATTGCAGGGTAATCAGCAGTAGACAATCCCAGTCGCTTTTGGTTAACCTGACCGCATTTGCCCTCTTCCGCTCGTTGCTTCATCCATGTCCAGCGCCATCAAAATTTTTCAAGGTCGATTTGGGCGTGTGGCCTTGCTCAACATGAGCACTTCCCTGATTGGACACGCGCACCACCACTGTCACATCTTGATCAAGGCAGGAGGGGCTGACAGCGCTTTTCGTGTGCGGGGACAAGTTAATCCGCTGACCCAAACCCAGGCCGTGCTGGTCAATGCATGGGAGCACCATGCCTATGAGCACCAAAGCCCCGATCAGACCCTGATCCTGGCGCTCTATATCGAACCTTCCTGGTTGGCCGAAATCCAGCGCTCCCTGGCAGCCAGCAGGCATCCCCATTTTTTCACCCAATCGAGTGCGAAGCTGAGCGCCCACACCCTCAAAAACATTGAAGGTTTCTTGCTCGAATTTTGGTGGAACGATGAGTTCTCTGGCGCCCTGCTGGAACAGCTTTTGTTTGATCTGATCATTGACATCATCCGAAGCAATTCGCAGTGGCATGATCTTCCACAACTGATGCGCTTGCGCCCACACGCCGCTAAGGATGCACGCATCCGTCAGGCGATGGCGCTCATGCAGCAAGACCAGGGCCAATCGTTTGTGGCGGACACCTTGGCGCAAAAGGTGGGGCTCTCCAGGGCGCACTTCTACACTTTGTTTCTGCGCGACACGAATGTGACCCCCCTGGTTTATGCCAACGTCCTGCGCTTCGAAGCGGCAGTCCAACGGCTCACGCAAAGCAGTGAAGCTGTGGCCGAAATTTCTGACAACCTGGGATTTTCTGCGCCTGGCCATTTTTCGCGCTTCTTCCGTGAACATTTGGGCATCACCCCCACCGAATACCGGCGCAAAGTCAATTTGATGGACCTGGCCTGACCATCACGCCTCAGGGCCACATGCTTGGCCTACGCAGCGCCTGTGTCACGCTGCACTGAGACTTGCGCTGACTGCCACTCCGTGGTGGATGGACGCCAAAGCGCCACCCCCTGAGCGCTCCACACTGCCCCGTCTGCGCCGGCCTCCAACCAAGGCTGTTCTGCACGCTCGCCGGACTGCGATCGTGAACAACAGCATCACCCGGCCATGCACTGCGATCTACAAACATCACCGGATGTTCTCCGTCAATGGCGGCTGCGCCGGGTGGATGCGGTGTTGGATTTTTGAAAATCATCAAAAATCGCCCGACATTGGGGTCAGCCACCAGACGATTTGGTCATTCACCAGATCTTGCGGTTTGGTGACAAAGACAGGGGGCCAGACACTCCTGTGTAGTTTCATCCCTGCACAAAAGGTCTGGCATGACGGCGTCATCCTCCGCCATAGAAAGTCAAAGCGCATCGGCACAGCCCCGAGTATTCGTGGGCCAAGCCTTGCCGCGGCACGAAGACGCTGCACTGCTGCGTGGACGTGGGGCCTATGCCGACGATGTGGGCGTCAAGCCCGGCACGCTGCACGCTGCGGTGCTCCGCTCACCCCATGCGCATGCGAAAGTCATGAGCGTGGAGGTGGGTGCCGCACTGGCCCTGCCCGGTGTTCGGGCGGTGCTCACCGGTGAGGACGTGCAGCGATGGAGTGCGCCATTTGTCGTGGCCGTCAAGCAGCCACTCGCCTACACCCCTCTGGCGATTGAGCGTGTGCGCTACGTGGGCGAGCCCGTGGCGGTGGTGGTGGCCTGTGACCGCTATGTGGCCGAAGATGCACTCGAACTGATTGAGGTGCAGTACGCACCCGAGCCCGCCGTGGCTAGCATCGAGGCCAGCCTCGCCGCCGATGCACCGCTCTTGCACGAAGCGGTGGGCAGCAATGTGGTGTCGGAGAGGCATTTCTCGTACGGCGAGCCGCCTGCGCCTGACGCGCCTGTGCGGCGCATTAGCACCACCGTGCATTACCCGCGCAACAGCTGCTCGCCCATGGAGTGCGCTGTGGTGCTAGCCGAGTATTTGGGGGATCAAGAGGGCTACGAAGTGCTCTCGAACTTCATGGGCCCATTTTCGTTGCACTCGGTCATGGCGATGGCTCTCAAGGTGCCCAGCAACAAGTTGCGCCACAAGGTGCCACGTGACTCGGGGGGCAGCTTTGGCGTCAAGCAGTCGGTCTTTGCCTATGTGGTGCTGATGTGCCTGGCCGCGCGCAAGGCAGGCGCGCCCGTCAAGTGGGTGGAAGATCGCCTGGAACATTTGAGCGCCGCCACCTCAGCCACTGCGCGTTTGACCACGCTTTCGGCCGACGTGCTGCCCGACGGCAAAATCCTCGCCCTGCATTGGGACCAAGCCGACGATGTGGGCGCGTATTTACGTGCCCCGGAGCCGGCCACCTTCTATCGCATGCACGGCGCCTTGAGCGGCGCGTACGACATCGCCCACCTCACCGCGCGCAACCGCGTGGTGCTGACCAACAAAACCCCCACCGGCCTGGTGCGCGGCTTTGGCGGACCACAGGTCTATTACGCATTGGAGCGTTTGATCGACGAGATCGCGCTGACGCTGGGGATGAGCCCCTACGCGCTGCGCGAGCGCAACTGGGTCAAGGCCGAGCAGTTCCCCTACCGTGCCGCTGCCGGTGCGCTGCTCGATTCAGGCAACTACCACGCACTCGCGCAGGCGGTGATGGACAAAGCGCGCACGCTGGGCTTGTATGAAAAGCAAGCCGCCGCACGCGCGCAAGGCCGCTTGTACGGTATCGGCATGGCGGCGATTGTCGAGCCCTCGATTTCGAACATGGGCTACATCACCACCGTGCTGGCGCCCGAGCAACGCGCGAAGGCAGGCCCGAAAAACGGCGCGATCGCCACCGCCACCGTGGGCGTAGATTTGCTGGGCGGCGTGAATGTGGTGATCGCCTCTGCGCCAGCAGGTCAAGGCCACATGACGGTCTGCGCCCAAGTGGTCGCCGATGTGCTGGGCGTGCACCCGCAAGACGTGGTGGTGAATGTAGAACTGGACACCAGCAAAGACGCCTGGTCGGTCGCTTCTGGCAATTACTCCAGCCGGTTCGCGGGCGCGGTGGCGGGCACGGTGCATTTGGCCGCCTGCCAGCTGCGCGACAAACTGGCCGCCATTGTGGCCGCGCAATGGCGATGCGATGCCAAAGACATTGTGTTTGCGGCGGGCCAGGTGCGCCATGCCCGCAATGAAAAACTCACCCAAGCCTTCAGCCGCATGGCCGCGCTCACACATTGGGCACCAGCACTGCTGCCGGCCGGGATGGAAGCGGGCCTGCGCGTCACCGCCTACTGGAGCCCCGAGGTGCTGACCGCTCCCGATGCGCAGGACCGCGTGAACACCTCGGCGGCGTATGGCTTTGTGTTTGACCTGTGTGCACTGGAAGTGGACACAGCCACCGGCGCAGTACACATCGAGCACTACATCACCGGCCACGATGCTGGAAAGATCTTGAACCCCGCCCTGGCCGACGGACAAATTCGCGGCGCATTTGCGCAAGGCATAGGGGCGAGTTTGTACGAAGAGTTTTGCTACGGCGATGACGGCAGTTTCTTGTCAGGCACGCTGGCGGACTACCCCATGCCCACAACGTGCGAGGTGATAGACCCCATCATCATCCACCAGGAGACGCCGTCGCCCTTCACCCCCTTGGGGGCCAAGGGCTTGGGTGAAGGCAACAACATGAGCACGCCCGCCTGCGTGGCCAATGCCTTTGCCGATGCACTGCAAACGCTGGCGGCACACCAGAGCCAAGCGGTGGATGTGCGCTTGCCGCTCACGCCCGAGCGCGTACTGAACATGGTGGGTGTGGACGATCCGCCCTCGGGCCGTGCCGGTGCAAGCTCCACCACACCATCCGAAGCGCAGACAGCGCAAAACAGCGCCGCCGCATCTGTACCCTTGTCGCAGACCGCAGGCAAAGCAGGTGGCATGAGCTTGCAAGCCACGGGCGACATCGACATTGCCGCCACACCGCAACAAGTGTTTGACACCTTGCTCAGCCCCGAGGCTTTGGCGCGTGTGATCCCGGGCTGCCACGCCTTGCAAGCCGACGGCGAGCACCGCTACCGCGCCGAGGTAACTGTGGGCGTGGGCTTCATCAAGGCGCGCTACACCGTGCAGCTGCAACTGTCCGAGCTGCAGCCCCCGCACAGCCTTTGCTTGGCGGGCAGCGGGCAATCGGCAGTGGGCACGGGCGCCGGGCAAGGCATGGTGCGTTTGACCGCGACCGAAACAGGCACACGCCTGCACTACAACTACCAGGCGCAAGTGGGCGGCAAAGTCGCCATGGTGGGAAGCCGCATGCTCGAGGGCGCCTCGCGCCTGATCATCGGTCAGCTGTTTGAATCGCTGGCCAAACAGGTGCAGCAGGCGGGTGCCCAAGGCCACGCACCAGCGCCTACCCCAGCACGCCATGGGCTTGCGTGGTGGCAAGTCCTCTGGCGAAAAATCCAGGGCTTTTTCACAGGAGACCGAGCATGAAGCCCCGCGCTTTTGACTATGTGCGCGCGGAATCAGCCGCACAGGCCTGTGACTTTTTGCAGCGCTACGGCGAAGACGCCCGGATTTTGGCTGGCGGGCAATCGCTGATGACGGTGCTCAACATGCGGCTGGCACAACCGAGCGTCTTGATCGATATTTCGCGCAGCCAGGCGCTGGCCACGCTGACGTCCTGTGCCAGCGCCCAGGGTGCGGCGTTGCAGATCGGAGCGGCGGTGACGCAGGGCACCTTGGAATGGCGCCCGGGCCTGGCCGACGAGTTGCCGCTCTTGCACCAAGCGATCCGCCACATCTCTCACTTCCAAATTCGTAACCGCGGCACCGTCTGCGGCTCCATCGCCCACGCCGACCCCAGCGCCGAATTGCCACTGTGTCTTTTAGCCCTGCAAGGCGAGGTGCTGCTGTGCAGCACCCGAGGCGAGCGGATCGTGGGTTCCGAAGATTTCTTCATCGGCATGCTCAGCACAGCCCGTCAGAGTGACGAACTGCTGGCCGCAGTGCGCTTTCCGCTGGCACTGCCTGGACAAGGCTTTGGCTTCGAGGAGTTTTCGCACCGCCATGGCGACTTTGCCCTGTGCGCGGTGGCAGCGGTGGCCTCCGATCAAGGCGTACGCATCGCCGTGGGTGGCGTGGCCGACCGCCCTGTCGCTCAAAACTGGCCTGTGCTGCAAGGCCGCGACTGGGACGATGCCTTGAACGAGTTGGCCTGGGCCGCTCAGGCACGGGACGATTTGCATTTGAGCGCTGCACAGCGCAGGCATTTGGTGCGCCAGCTGGGGCGCAAGGCCTTGGACCAGGCGCTGGCGCAACGCGCGATGAAAGGGGAAGAGGCATGAGTGGTTCCAGCGCAGACACCGAAATTTTTCGCGCCGGCCAGGTGCACCGCATCACTCTGCACGTCAACGGTCTGCCGCGCAGCACCACGACTGACACCCGCACGCTGCTGGTGGATGTGCTGCGCCATGAGCTGGGCCTGACAGGCACGCACGTGGGCTGCGAGCACGGCGTCTGTGGCGCCTGCACAGTGCGGGTAGAGGGAGTGGCCCAGCGCAGCTGTCTGATGCTGGCGGTGCAAGCCGATGGCCTGGCGCTGCAAACCGTCGAAGGTTTGGAGCAAGAGGGGGGTGTTTTGTCCGCTTTGCAAGAAGCCTTCAAGCGCCACCACGCCTTGCAGTGCGGGTTCTGTACGCCGGGCATTTTGATGTCCTGCGCCGATTGGTTGGAGCGCTTGCAATCAAAGGGGCACCGGCCCAGCGAGAAAGAGGTTCGAGAGATGTTGTCAGGACATTTGTGCCGCTGCACGGGCTACACGCCCATCGTTCAAGCGGTGATGGAGGTGGCCCATGCTTGATTTGGGTAAGACATTTTTGCAAAGTGCAGAGCGCTCTCCGCACGCGCTGGCGGTCATCGATGGAGATGTGCGTTGGACCTATGGCCAATGGGCATTGCGCATTGGCGCGTTGCAGCGCACGCTGTTCGAGCTGGGCCTGCGGCATGGCGACCATGTGGTGTCGGTGCTGCAAAACCGCCACGAGGCCGCCACCTTGCACTGGGCCTGCCAGTTTGCCGGCCTGGTGATGACCCCTCTGAACTGGCGCGCCAAACCCGATGAAGTTCAGTACGCCCTGCAAGACAGCGCCGCCAAGCTGCTGGTTTACGAGGATGTTTCCAGCGCCGCCGTGCAGCAAGCCCTGACAGGGCTGGAGCCGTTGCTGGCCATGCGGGTGGTGCAAGAAGCTCAGGACAGCGTGGTCGAGAGCCCCACCGTGATGGATTTCGCTGATGCCCTGCGCAACCTGGCCGAACCCGTGCCGCGAGCACAGGCTGAGGACTGGTCGCTGATGCTCTACACCTCGGGCACGACCGGCCTGCCCAAGGGCGTGCCACGCCGCCACCGCGTCGAGCGCATGGCAGCGCTGGCCCATGTGGCGCAAAACCAGTATCGGCGCGGCGAATGCACGCTGGGCGTGATGCCGATCTACCACACCATGGGTGTGCGTTCGCTGCTGGCGCTGGCGCTGGTCGATGGCTGCTTCATCTGCATGCCCAAGTTTGACGCCGCGCAAGCCCTGAATTGGATTGAGACGGGTGGTGTGAGCCACCTCTACTTGGTGCCCACGCTCTACCATGACCTGCTGGCCCATCCCCGATTTTCACAAACCGATGTGACGAGCGTGCGCCGCCTGGGTTTTGCTGGCGCACCCATGCACGACGCGTTGTTGTTGCGGCTGCAAGAAGCATTCAAACCTGAGCTGTTCGTCAACCACTATGGCAGCTCGGAGATTTACACCTTCTCCATCAACGCCGACGCGGTGGGCAAACCTGGCAGCGCAGGCCGCGCGGGCGTCAACACTCGGCTGCGTGTGGTCAAGCTCGAAGCCGAAAGCCCCAGCGATGTGGCCATGCCCATGGAGGAGGGCCAGATCATCGCCGATCTCGATTCGGAAGAAGCCTTTGAGGGCTACCACAACCGGCCCGACGCCAACGCCAAAAGCCTGCGCGGTGGATGGTACTTCACGGGCGATACCGGCTACATGGACGCCGAGGGCGACTTGTTTGTGACAGGGCGAGTGGACGACATGATCATCAGCGGTGGTGAAAACATCTCGCCCGTGGACATCGAATCGGTGCTTTCGCTGCACCCCGCTGTCGATGAGGTGGCAGTGGCCGGTGTCCAAGACGAGCGCTGGGGCCAGCGTGTGGTGGCTTTTGTCAAGCGCAAGTGCGCGGTGGACAACAACCAACTCGATGCGCACTGCCGCGAGTCTGATCTGGTGAATTTCAAACGACCGCGCGAATACGTGTTTGTGGAAGAAATTCCCAAATCCCCCGTGGGCAAGGTGCTGCGCCGCAAGTTGGTGGCGGGGGACTACAGCGCCGAATCGGACGTGAATCGCTATCGATACCCTAGACACTTCTGAGCCTACAATTTGGGCCCATAGGAGGTGTCATGAGCAGCAGTCCGAAGTACACAGAAGAATTCAAGATCGAAGCGGTGCGGCAGGTGACCGAGCGCGGGTTTGCGGTCAAGGAGGTTTCCGCGCGGCTTGGGGTATCAAGCTGGAGTCTGTATCAGTGGATCAAACGCTATGGCATCCCTGCCGAGAAGCGGCTGGCGCAGGAAGATCAGGCGGCCAAGCTCAAGCGACTGGAAGCGGAACTCAAGCGCGTGACCGAGGAGCGCGACATCCTAAAAAAGGCCGCCGCGTACTTTGCCAAGCAGTCCGGGTGAGGTACGCATTCATCCGGGACCACGAACAGCAGCATGCAGTGCGCACCCTGTGCCGCGTGCTGAAGGTCCATCCGAGTGGCTATTACGCGTGGCGGCAGCAGCCAGAATCACCGCGCGGCACGGAGAACCGGCGATTAGCGGGCCAGATCAAGCAATCGTGGCTGCAGAGCGGCGCCGTTTACGGCTACCGCAAGGTACATGCCGATTTGCGTGATCTGGGTGAGTCTTGTGGTGAGCAGCGCGTCTATCGGTTGATGAAGGCAGCCGGCCTGCGTTCGCAGTCGGGTTACCGTCGGCGGCCCCATGTCGGAGGTATGCCGGCTGTGATCGCCCCAAACCGGCTGGATCGGCAGTTCGACGTCGCTGGCCCGAACGAGGCATGGGTGACCGATATCACCTATCTGCGTACGCACGAAGGCTGGCTGTACTTGGCGGTGGTGCTGGACCTGTTCTCGCGACAGGTCGTGGGCTGGTCAATGCAAAGTCGGATCGATCGCGAGTTGGTGCTGTCAGCCTTGCTGATGGCCATTTGGCGGCGCAAGCCAAAGCAACCCGTGATGGTACATTCCGATCAAGGCAGCCAGTTTTCCAGCGAGGATTGGCAATCGTTTTTGAAGGCGCATGGCCTCGTGGGCAGCATGAGCCGACGGGGTAATTGCCACGACAATGCGGTCGCCGAGAGCTTCTTCCAGTTATTGAAGCGCGAACGGATCAAGCGAAAGACTTACCCGACACGCGAAGCGGCACGCCTGGATGTGTTTGATTACATCGAAATGTTTTACAACCCGGTACGCCGCCATGGCTATAACGGGAAGAAGTCGCCGGTGCAATTTGAACAGCAGTTTTTCGAGAGGCAGCGAAGCGTCTAGAAAATCGATAGCGATTCAACGCGGCTTCGCCAGATGGCCAGTCCGAGACCACCCCTGCTCAAGTGCCCCCGATACCACCGTTTTGAAGCTCAGACCTGCGCCAATCCAAAACCTCTTTGCATTTTCAACGCCCCCAATGAAAGGAACCCCATGAAACTCAGCGATTTGCAACACCCGGCCAACACCCTGAATCCGACGCTGGACGGTTTCCGTGTCGAGATCGACGCTGCACGCCAGCGCGCAGACATCGTGCTGTCGCGTCCGCCTTACAACGTGATCTCCATGCGTCAGCGTGAGCAGCTGCGCATCACCTTTGAAGCGCTGGACGCCAACGATGCCGTGCGCGTAATCGTGCTGCGCGGCGAGGGCGAGCACTTTTCCAGCGGCGGCAACATCAAAGGCTTTTTGGAAGCCAGCCCCGAGCACGTGTCCAAGCTCGCCTGGAATGTGGCCTCGCCCGCGCGCTGCAGCAAGCCAGTGATCGCCGCCAACCGCGGCTATTGCTTTGGCGTCGGTTTTGAAATCTCGCTGGCCTGCGATTTCCGTCTGGCCACCCCCACCACGCTTTACGCCTTGCCAGAACAAAAACTTGGGCAAATCCCTGGCTCGGGCGGGTCGGCCCGTTTGCAAAAAATGGTGGGCATCACGCGCACCAAAGACATCGTCATGCGCTCGCGCCGCATCTCGGGCCAACAGGCCTACGAGTGGGGCGTGGCCACCACCCTTGTGCCCGATGCAGACCTGGAAAAGGCCACCGACGACTTGGTCAGCGAGTTGATCACCTTTTCACCGTTGGCCCAGCGCACCGCGAAAAAACTGCTCAACGACACCGAAGACGCGGGCCTGACAGCCTCCATCGAGCTCGAAGGCCACTGCTATTCGCGCCTGCGCAGTTCGCAAGATTTCAAGGAGGGGGTCGAAGCCTTCCATGAAAAACGCAGCCCCCAGTTTGTGGGGCTGTGAGAGACCTCCAGAGATTCATCGTGTCATTTTTATAACCCCGGGGAGACAAACATGAAAGTAAACAAACTCGCGGCCATGTTGGCCATGGCTGGCATGGGCACTGTGGCCCTGGCACAAAGCGGTCCGATCCGCATTGGCGTGGTGACGCCATTGACCGGCACCTATGCCGGCATTGGCGAGCAGGTCAAGTGGGGCTTGAATCTGGCTGCCAAAGAAATCAATGCCGGTGGCGGCGTGATGGGGCGCCAGATCGAGCTGATCTACGAAGACGAAGAGGCCAACCCTTCGGTGGCTGTGCAAAAGGCCGAGAAGTTGTTTCAGACCAGCAAAGTGGACTTTTTGACCGGCACCGTCAACAGCGGCTCCACCCTGGCCGTGGGCCAGGTGGCTGAACGCAACAACAAACTGATTGCGACCACGGTGTCCTTTGCCGACTCGATCACGGGTGACAAGTGCAGCCCCAATGTGTTCCGTGTGAATGCGCGCGCGGGCATGCAGTCGGCTGCGCTGGCCGCCTGGGTCGCCTCCACCAAACCCGATGCGCAGGTGTTTTACCTCGGACCCGACTACGAGATGGGCCGCAGCACCGTGGCGGCCTTCAAAGCCGCGGCCGAGGGCAAGGGCGCCAAGTCGGTCGGTGAGTTGTTTGCTCCGCTGGACAACAAAGACTACTCCCCCTTCTTTGGACAAATCCGCTCGTCCAAACCCAGTGTGATCTACACCTCGGTGGCGGGCAACGACACCGTGCGCCTGTTCACGCAGATGGCAGAGTTTGGTGTCAATCGCAATGTGCTGATCGTGGGCGCTTCTGGCACCGTGACTGGGCAAAACCTTGCCGCCATTGGCAAAGCCGCCGAAGGATTCGTGACGGGTGTGGGCTACTCCACCCTGATCGACTCGCCCGAAAACAAGAAATTTGTGGCCGCCTTCAAGGCCGAAAACAAAGTTGACCCCGACCTCTACGGGACGGACAGCTACAGCGTGCTGTTCTTCTACAAAGCGGCCGTGAAAAAAGCCAAGAGCACCGACACCGACAAGGTGCGTACCGCCATGCGGGACCTGAAGTGGAACACCCCACAAGGCGTCAAAACCATGCGCGGCGGTGACCACCAGGCCATGCAAGACATGTACGCGGTCAAGATCACCAACGGCAAGTTCGATATCGTCGGTCGCGTGGCTGCGGCAGACGCCATCGGGCCCGACGCCTGCACCAAGTTTTGACCTGACAAAGGCCTCACTGACATGACCTCCATCCTTGAATGGCTGCAGTTTGTCTTGGCACCCCAGTCCATCAATGGCTTGTCCGTTGGTGTGGCGGTGGTGCTGATGGCACTGGGCCTGACCATTATTTTTGGCCTGCTCGATGTCATCAACATGGCACACGGTGAATGCTATGCCCTCGGCGCCTACATGGTGGTGGTCATTTTGGGCATGGGGCTGTCGTTTTGGTGGGCCTTGGTGCTCACGCCCCTCATCATGGGGCTGTTCGGCTATGTGATGGAACGCGGGCTGATCCAGCGCGTGTTCCACAGCAAGGACCGGCACACCCTCACGCTTTTGCTCACGTATGGAATGGCCACGGTGCTCGAGGACGCGATCAAGATCGTCTTCGGCGCCAATCCCCAGCGCGTCGAGGCCCCCGTCAGCGGTGGCACCGAATTGCTGGGTCTTTTCTTCCCCAACTACCGCCTGTTTGTGATGCTCGTGGGCGGCGCCATCATCGTCGCGGTTTGGCTCTTGGTGTTTCGCACATCGCTGGGGGCTGTCGTTCGCGCAGCGGCGTACGACAAAGACATGAGTGCCTCGCTGGGCATTCCGGTGTCGCGCGTGTACGCGCTGACCTTTGCCTTTGGCGTGGCCTTGGCCGGCATTGCAGGCGTGTTGCTGGCACCGATTTACTCGGTGTTCCCCACCATGGGGCGTGACTTTGTGCTGATTGCCTTCAGCGTCGTCATCATCGGGGGCATGGGCTCGATCAAAGGGGCGGTTCTGGCCGGACTCTTGCTGACGCAGGTGCAATCGCTCTCGAGTTTGTTCATCTCTCCTGTCTGGAACGACACGCTGCTATTTGGCATCATGGTGCTCGTGTTGATGTGGCGTCCACAGGGCCTGTTTGGAAAGCTCGGCCATGCTTGACCGTCTCACACCCTCTCCCTCCTCCAAGCCCAATGCAGTGCGCTTTTTGGCCTGGGTTTTTTTCAGCGCAGCCTTGCTCTTTGCCATTGTCGGCACGCTCATGGGCGACAGCTTTTATGTCCGGCTGGCCACCGAGGCTTTGATCTTTGGCGGCCTGGCTTTGTCGGTGGATTTGCTGCTCGGCCATGTGGGCTTGCTGCCGCTGGGGCAGGCGCTGTTCTTTGGCCTGGGGGCTTATGTGTCGGCCCTGGTGCTCAAACACTGGGCGGCATCGTTTTTGCTGGCGATTGCGGTGAGCGTGGCCTTGTGCGCACTCGCCGGTCTGATCGGCGGCTTGATCGCCATCCGCTCCAAAGGTGTGTACTTTGCACTCATCAGCTTTGGCCTGGCCCAAGTGGTCTCCAAGGTCATCTACAACACGCGTGAACTCGGCGCATCGGACGGCATGACGGGCGTGCCCATCGTGACCGTGTTGCCCGGTTTGCAAACCGACAACCCCCTGGGGTTTTTCATTGTCACCTGGGTGGTGATCGGCGGGATGTACCTGGGGCTGCGCTATGTGATGCAAACCCCCATGGGCCGCCTGTTTGCAGCCATTCGGGTCAACGAACACCGGGTGGGATTTTTGGGCTTTGATGCCTGGCACTTCAAGCTGGTGGCTTTCGTGGCGGCCGCTGTGGTGGCTGGCCTGAGTGGAGCGCTCTACCCCATGCTGCGCGGCTTTGTCTCGCCTGAACTGATGTTCTTTCAAGTCTCTGGCAGCGCCGTGGTCAACGTGATCGTGGGTGGCTCCGGCACACTGATTGGGGCGCTGTACGGCTCAGGTTTGCTCACCGTCCTCAAGTCGGTGCTGGGTTCTTTCACGGCGCACCACCACATCGTCATTGGTTTTCTGTTTGTGGTGGTGGTGATCGCCTTCCCCCGGGGCATCGTCGGCTATTTGGTGCCACTCTTGGAAAAACGCGGATCCAACAACCCTCGCGGAGGCCAAGCATGAGCCAACCCTCTGAACAAGACGCCATCTTGAGCGTGCACGGCCTGGGCGTACGCTTTGGCGAACTCAAAGCTGTGCACGACCTCAGCTTTGATGCGCAGCGCGGTCACATCACCGCCATCATTGGCCCCAATGGCGCCGGCAAGAGCACAGCGTTCAACCTGATCAGCGGTGCCATCACGCCCAGGAGTGGGCAAGTACAGTTTGAAGGACACACGGTTACCGGCTTTGCGCCCAACAAGATGCTCGCAGCGGGCTTGTCGCGCTCATTCCAAATCACCAATTTGTTCTTTGATTTGAGCGTGCACGAAAACCTGCGCCTGGCCGCTCACTACCTGGAGCAGGGCAAAGGCTGGTGGAGCCCCGTGCACAACAGCCAGGTGGCACTGGCCCGAGCCGACGAATTGCTCACCCAATTCGGTCTGACGCACAAGGCCCACGAACTGGCCGGTCACCTCTCGCACGGCGAGCAGCGCCGTTTGGAAATTGCCGTGGCTTTGGCCTCCAAGCCGCGCATGCTGCTGCTCGACGAACCCACGCAAGGCATGAGTCATGCCGACACACAAGAAACTGCCGAGCTGATCGGGCGACTGGCCAGCGATTTTGGCCTGAGCGTGTTGCTGGTGGAGCATGATGTCGAATTGGTCATGCGCGTTTCCGACCACGTCGTGGTGATGGCCCAAGGCATGAAGATCGCCGACGGTACGCCCGAGGCCGTGCGTGCCAACCCTGCCGTCCAAACCGCCTACTTTGGCGACAAGCATTGAAGCGGGAGCAAGACAGCATGTTGGAACTCAAAAACCTGCACACCCACTATGGCCTGAGCCACATCCTGCAAGGGGTCAACCTGGCCGTCAACAAGGGGGAGGTGGTCGGGCTCTTTGGCCGCAACGGCGTGGGCAAAACCACCGTCATGAAAACCGTGGCCGGCTGGGTCAAACCTACCGAGGGCGAAATCCTGTTCGAAGGCCAATCGCTTGCAGGCTGCACGCCCGACCAAATCAGCCGCATGGGTATTGGCCTCGTCCCCGAGGACCGCCGCATCTTCCCCGGCCTCACCGTCGAAGAAAACCTGCGCCTGGGCTTTTTGCAAGCCCCAGGCACAGGCAGCGCTGAAAAGCGCAGCAAGCTGGACGGCATCTACCAACGCTTCCCGCGCTTGGCCGAGCGGCGCAAACAAATGGGCACCACCCTTTCGGGTGGCGAGCAGCAAATGCTGGCCATCGCCAGGGTGCTCACCGGCAAGCCCCGTCTGTTGCTCATCGACGAGCCCACCGAAGGGCTGGCCCCGATCATCGTACAAGAACTCGTCACCTTGATGCAGAGCCTGGCCCGGGAAGGCCAAGCAATTTTGCTGGTCGAGCAAAACATCCACCTGGCCTTGAAGCTCAGCCAGCGCTTTTACCTGATGGAGCGTGGCCAGATCGAGTTGGCCGGCGCCAGCAGCGATGAGGCAGCCAAGAGCAAGTTGCTCCATGAAGTGAGTGTGTGATTGCCTTCGCCCAAGTCACGTAGCAGGGCTCAGCACGCTCAAGCGATGAACCACAGATGATCCGCCGCTCGCGCTATGGAAAACCTTGACCTCACCGTCCTGCGCCACCTGCTGAGTTGGCGACAGCAAGGCCAAAGAGCCTTGTTGGCCACCGTGGTGCGCACCTGGGGCTCATCGCCTCGCCCGGTCGGCTCGATCATGGCCTTGCACGAAAGCGGAGCTGTGGTGGGTTCTGTCTCTGGTGGCTGCATCGAAGACGATTTGATTTACCGCTACCGCCAGGGCAGCACAGCGGATGCCACCTGCCACCACGCGATTGCCGATGGCCCACCCGAGCGTGTGCGCTACGGCGTCAGCGCCGATGAAGCCCACCGCTTTGGCCTGCCCTGCGGTGGGACCCTGGAGTTGTTGCTGGAGTTCAACCCCGACGCGGCGCAGCTGACCGAGCTCTTGTCCGCTTTGGAAAGTGGACAGCTCATCGTGCGCAGCACCGACATCGCCACCGGCCGTGTGCAGCTTCGCGCCATCACCAGCCCACAGGCTGTGCACGATGATGGCCAGTGCTTGCACAACACCTTCGGTCCCGAATACCGGCTGCTGCTGATCGGTGCAGGCCAGTTGGCCGAGTTCTTGGCGACCATGGCCTGCTTTTGCGGTTTCTCTGTCTGGGTCTGCGACCCGGCAAGAGCACCGCGGCAGCTGGTCGGTGTCTGCCGCGCGTTTGCTCGAGGGCATGCCCGATGATGTGGTGCGTGATTTCGGTGTGGATCGCCGCACCGCCGTCATCGCCCTCACGCACGACCCCAAGCTCGATGATCTGGCCTTGCTCGAAGCCTTGGCCTCGGAAGCGTTTTACGTCGGTGCGATCGGCTCGCGGCGCAACAACCAGGTGCGCCGCGCCCGCATGATCGAGCACTTTGCTCAAACCGAGGGCAGTCTGGCTCGGCTGCGCGGCCCGATTGGCCGGTACATCGGCAGCAAAACACCATCGGAGATTGCCGTCAGTGTCATGGCCGAACTGCTCGCGGTGAAAAATGGAGTCACTCTGCCCAGCAACATGCCGGTAGGTCCCGCAAAAGAGGGCATGAGCATCACAGCCAACGCATCTGCAGGCCAGGTTTGCGGAGTGCCGGGCGGCTGAGTGCTCATCTATGGCTGCATCGAGATCGCGAGAGAGAAAAACGTAGCATGGGGGCCAAACTCCTCAATACCTTGACCCCGGCCCCTTCTGACCACCAGCGCAAGAGTTGTTACCTGGTCATTCACTTGTCCAGTAAAAACAGCAGATATGTCAGGTGTTACTGCCATAGCCAACGTTTATCGATTTGGCCAAGCACTGACTGACCCCGCCCGATCTCAGTGGCCAAACCAGACAACAACAGCAAAAGTTTGTGTCAGCGCACCTGAAGTTCTCGATACCGGCGGCTGTTACCAGTAGAGATTTTCCTCGTTTTCAAAAGTCCAATGCCCTGATCCAGCTGCCATACATGCGGTGAAACGCACGCTGGCAGCGCCCAGAGCAAAACACCCAGTCGATGGGGTAACGGGCGGGCGAACCTAGGCGACAGCATCTTGAGGGTCTGTCGGCGATGCATAGCAAAAGGTCGCCTTCAAACGAATGTTGCCCTGCAGGCCACCAACAGGCAGGGGGAGCGTTGCACGCAGGAACTTGCCCGGCTTCAATTCACCCTGATAGACCACTCGTGCCACGCCGGTTGGGCAAGCGATGACCTCCATCAGGTCTTCCGGAACCTTGCCCCAACCCACTTCGAGCTTGTCGTGGGTGGATGAATCAGCGGCGTGAACAAGCAATGCCTTGATGGCCAGCGGCGTCAAATCCGCGCCGAGGATTGCCCGAACACCGACAGCATTGCGTAACAGGTATGGCGATGCGAAGCTGGTGCCCAACTGCGGGATCAGCGTCGGCTTCGCGCCTGCGCCCAGTACGTGAAGGTATTTGGAGCTGGCGGCGTCTCCACCGAATGCCATGAGGTCAGGCTTCACCACGCCGGGACTGCGCCCGGGCCCAATAGCGCTGTAGGCGGCGCGCGACCACGTCGCATCGACGTTGTTGGCAGCGCCCACGGACAACGCGTTGACGCAGTCCGAGGGCACCTGCACGCGGGCATTGCCCACCGAGCGATCCATTTCGCCGTTATTGCCAACGGCGACGGTCATCAATGTATCGCCATCGGAGAGCAGGTCGTCGATAACCGATGTCCACGCATGCACGTCGGTGTCCTCAATCGGTAGATCCGGTCCCAGACTGAGATTGAGGAATTGGTATTGGCGCGAGAGCAGAACTTCTTCGACCAATCCCAGCGTACGGTACAGCTCCAGCGGATCTTCCGACTCAGCCTCGCGATCCAGCACGCGCAGGTGGTCAACGTAGGAGTATGGGCGTGCCGCAGTGCTGTTCGGGGAGATGGGACCGAACAGGAATGCTGAGGTCACGCCGAGGCCGTGCTCCAAGCCGCTCGGATCATCCGCCGCGTTTTCATCCAGTGCTCGATAGGTTCGCAGCCACGGAGCAATGCTGTGCTGCTCGGGCAGGCCGCCGTCGAGGATGGCCACCTTGGGTTCGGACGACAGGGGTTGCTCTGTCGGCAGGCTGCACGCCACCTTCACCCCCGCAGAGCGTTGCACCGGACGCATGCCACGCAGTTGCGGCATGGGACGAATCACGCGCACAAGGGTGAACTCAGGCCATCAAGGGTTGAGCCCTCAGCTGAGAGCGCTTCGAACTTTGATCCCGAGGCCAGGACATGCATGTTGTGTGCACCGACCTCTACTGAAAAGCGATTTCGAAAGCCTGGACTCCGCCGAGCCATGGTCTGGGCATCACCAAAGACGATTCTTGCTTGGTCGCGCGTAGTCGCCAGTGAATACACTTCGGCGCCGCCTTCTCGGTCAGCGGCGAGCATGTAGAGCGCCACCGCTGAGGACAGGGTGGACTTGGCATTGCCCCGTGGAACCTCGATGTACGAGCGTCGAAAGCGTCGTTTGCCATCATCTTTCACCCACCCGAAAACCGTGGTCAGAATGAAGACCTGCTAGGGCTCGAGCTGAATCGGCTCGCCGGCAAGCGGGCCCTTCACGTGAGGCAAGCGCTCAATGAAGGCGCATAAGTTATCCGCTGGATAGAAGGACCGGCCATCGCGGTCAGTCAATTTCGGGTTGAATCGAAATGGGGTGGCCTTACCCCTTAATCTTGCCAGATCATTAAGCTGCCTCTGACAGGCCAATTTCACCCAACGGCAGGCTGGGATGTCTCCCGCAACCACCTGTTCGGCATATTGCTTGGCAGCGGCGGCATAGGAAATTTTTGCCACTATGGAATTTCTCAGACTATTCCTGTTTGACGTTATTAACGCAACTCAGTAATATTGGGTATGCCGATCCAATCCTTCCGATGTGCCGACACGGCCGCTCTCTACCGTGGCGAGCGCGTTGCTCGTTGGGTCAACATTGAGCGGGCAGCGCTGCGCAAGCTCACTCAACTGGCAGTGTCTTCGCGCTTGGAGGATCTTCGGGTTCCCCCAGGTAATCGCTTGGAATCCTTGCGAGGAGATCGGGCGGGGCAGTACAGCATCCGTATCAACGATCAGTGGCGGGTCTGTTTCGTGTGGGCTGACGATGGTGCCCACGATGTGGAAATCATCGATTACCACTAAAGGAGTTTGATCATGACCAAAATTGCACCGGTATCTCCCGGCGAAATGTTGCAGGAAGAATTCCTCAAACCTTTGGGGTTGACCCCGTATCGGCTGGCGAAAGACATTGATGTGCCTGCAACACGCGTCTACGACATTGTGTCTGGCAAACGCGCTGTGACAGCGGAAACAGATTTGTTGCTGTGCCGGTATTTCGGGCTGAGTGATGGATGGTGGTTAGCCGTGCAATCGCACCACGATACACAGGTCGCTCGTCGAGAATTAGGTAAGCGACTTGATTCCATCCGTCGCTGCGCCCTACTGGATGAGGCTGCGGCACACTGATTGCTCACCCAACGATTTCAGCCCACAGATCGTCGGCGTCCGGCCGATCTGGCGTTATTTGAACCTTTGATCTGGATGCCGGCGTAAACCCCATCTCAGACTCGTAGCCTTTCATTTCTAGCGCCAGATCGCGGATGACATCCATCAGCGGCGAGCGACGCAAGATGCCACTGGGGGTTTTGATGATCATCCCACTGACACCCGATCGATTGATCTTGGCCAGCGCCTCACGGTAAAGGCCAGCACAGTTTGCCCAGCGCTCCAAGACCGTTGCATCTAGCGACGACAGCAGACCAGGCGGTGCGTTTTGAACGGCGTAAGTCCACGCCTCCTTGGCGATCTCGGACATGTAGTCGGGTGGCTCTCCCAATCGTCCCTGTGGGCGCGGCTCTTTGGCGTTCGTGCGACATTTCTGTAGCGTCCCCTTGATCTTCTTGACCGCGATAGGAAGGGGTTTACGACCGGCCATCGCCAGCCCAAAAAAAGTTTTTCATTTTGCACGCACAAAAATTTGGGCAGGCGCGCGCATCTTTGCTTGCCCATCGTAGAGATTTGCCCCCCCCTAGGGGGTCTTGCGGTTTACTGCCGATTCTTTTGCCGTTTTACGGTTGTGGCAAGGGATGCACAGTGGCTGTAGGTTCGCCCGATCAAACCGAGCGCCCCCCAACTTAACTGGCTGGATATGGTCGACCACTTTGGCCGCTACAAGGCGCCCACGGGCCCCACAGGCCGCACACAGCGGGGCATCCCGCAGCAATGCTGCGCGAACCCGGCGCCACTCAGTGGACTGATAAAAACCCACTTCCGTATCAAAGCTTCGGCGTGCCCGTCCATAGTCACGGTGCACTGCGACACGGTGCTTTGGGCAAAAGCCGGGGGTGTCGAGGATGGCCCCGCAGCCCGGGTATCGGCAAGGGGTGGGGGCGCGTTGGGGCATCCTCGACACTATTCATAAAAGAAGCGGAATAAACCAACAGTCCGCGAGAATTCACTTGTCTTCTCTGGGCGTTGAAGCGTTCATACGAACCCGATCAACGACATCCAGAGGAGTTGCCTCATGAGCCACGAACTAACTGAAACTCAACAGATCATCCTTCTTCATGCCCATCAACACACAGAGGGGAAGATCGTCTGGTTTCCCGAGCACATCAAGGGCGGCGCCCGTCAGAAGGTACTTGACGGCCTATTCAATCGCGCACTCATCACCAAAGTTGGTGACGACTGGTTCATTGCCGCCGAAGGTTATGACGCTTTGGGAGTACCTCGCAAAGCACCCATCAGTACTGAAGTGCTGAACAAGGTCATAGAAGCCGCCGAAGCACAGCAACCTCGCACTCGAGACAACTCGAAGCAGGCTCAGGTGATTGCCATGTTAATGCGACCCGAGGGTGCAACGATCGCGCAGATCTGTGAGGCCACGGGCTGGAAGCAGCATACTGTGCGCGGCACCTTTGCGGGTGCGTTTAAAAAGAAGCTTGGCTTGGAGATCACTTCAACGAAAGAGTCTGGAGGGCAGCGGCTGTATCGCATTTCGTGAAAGCCTCACGGTTAATGAATCACGCCACCTGCAGCCAACTCAAGAACTGCCTTGTTTGGAAAGACCGGCCCCTTGTAAAGCGGACCACACGGCGTCCCTGATAATTTCAGGGACAGTGCCAGCGGATCGGTCAATCCGTGGTGGTCTCGGTAGCCTTCAGCCAGATAGACAAACTCGTTCATTACGCCTATGACGCTGCGGTTCGTTGTTTTTGCAAAACAAACCTCGCCCATGCCCGGCATTTCAGTTTCGATAAATTCTGTGGGTAACCCCAGCGCAACCAAGACGTTTTTTAAAGCAATGGGAAAACGCAATCCAAGCGTCGAGGCTGGCGCCAGCGGTAATAGCACGGGCAATAGCGTCCGATCATTGACCAAGAGGGCTAGCTGCGGTTTCCAAAACAATACTGAGGCGTGCCAATTACCGAGCCGACTTGTGCTTGGTTGTGGCAACACGATCGGCGGTTTGACGCGATCAAGCAGCTTTTTTGTACATTGAAGGGTCAGCATGCCAAATGAGGAACCAAGGGTGGAAGAACGTGCAGCTTGCCCTGAGCCACCATTTTGAGGCATTCATTTGGGTAGTGGCAATTCTCTTCGGATGGGGAAAATCAAGTAGGCAGTGAGTCGGCCTGCTCGTTTTCGACAGGGTGACCACCGGCTCGGCGTCGTCGGCGACATCATGCATCTGCAGGCGCGGGCCATGCGCGAGGAAGGTTCCGACGTCAAAGCCTTCCACGATGGCATCCGCCGCATACCGGTACTACGTGCCGTACCTGGAAAAGCGGCAAAGTGCAGGTGCCTCCACTCAGGCTGGACGTCGCAGCATGGGTCCATTGCCGGCAGCCGAGATCGAACGCGCTGTGCTTACCCAGGTGCATCAGGTGCTGCAGGCACCGGAGATGATCATTGCGGTTTGGCAGGCCAACATGGCGTCGCAGGAGCGCGCTGCAATGGACGAGCCGTCAATCGTGGTCGCAATGCGGCAAATCAGCGCGGTATGGGAACACCTGTTCCCTGCCGAACAGAACCGCATCATGCGGTTGCTGATTGAGCGAGTTCAGTTGCGCGATGATGGAATGGACATTCTCTGGCGCGACGATAGCTGGCCCCAGTTCCGCAGGGAGTTGGAACGCCAGCCGTTTGTTAGCGAGCAACGCGAATCCACCGACCGATCGGAATTCGATGCCATGGAGGTGCTGGCATGAATAGCGACGTCCTCATGAACCGCACTGCCCAGCACAAAGTTGAAATTACGGTCACCGGCGAGGCACGCCAGTTCGAAGCTGGTGGCCAGTCCGTAACGTTTGTGCCGATGACCATCAAACGCCGCAGCTACAGCAAGGTATTGGTACCCCCACCGGGCAGCCAGAGCGCCAGCGTGAAATCGTCGTTGGATCTGCCGCTAATCCGCACCCTGGGCAAGGCCTACTACTGGCAGCGGCTGCTCGACACTGGCACCGTCGCCAATGCCACTGAACTGGGCCGACAACTTCGTCTGGAGCCCGGCTGGGTCGCCGAGGTATTGCGATTGACACGGTTGGCACCGGACATCGTCCAGGCCATCCTGGAGGGGCGTCAGCCACGCCATCTCAACCTGCATGCGGTACGCGGCCGCCAGGCTGAGGTGCCTATCGATTGGCAGGAGCAGCGGGTGCTCTTCGGGTTCGCGAAATGATGCAGGCGGTACAGAGCCATGCCCGTCGAACCGCTATCAGTGGCACAGGTGTAACCTGCTGGCAGACAAGGCCGTTTGCGTGTGCCGGTTGTGTGCGGTTCTGCAATATTTTTTGAGAACAGAGAGCAGAACAGGGGCGAACCGGCCGAGATGTAGCCGAAATTTAAGTGGCAGCGTCGGATGCCCAGCACAGGCAGAGCGGTCCGGAACCCCGCGTGCATTGGGGGAAGGCCAAAAATTGAAAAGGCCGACTGAGAACAGTCGGCCTTGAATAGTGGTGGTGGACGGTTGACCGTCTCTGAAACTCGAGTTGGGGCTAGATAGCACTGCTGGGGGTTGCTGGGTGCGTGAATCCGTCACTAAAAATCTTTCCCGAGACGCTCGAGTCTTTCGTAAACCACAGCTTCAACAAAACCTGCCGAGACCAGGAAAGACCTCAATGTCTGATTTTTCTTCTTTAAATTGCAACCAGAACATACAAACACCAGATTCCGCTTAACGGAGTGCCCACCCTTTGAGACAGGGTAAATGTGATCAAGATGGCTGTCGGATTCGTTTAGTGCGCCACCGCAGTATGGGCACTCTGAAACGTTTTTCTTCTGCTCCCTAAAGTCGGTTTGATATTTTTTCGCCTGCTGACGCGTTTCCTTTTCCGATGCAGCCACTCTAGCCTTGAGTTGGTTTAATGATTCCTTTTGCGCTGATACCTCAGCCTCTTTAGCCGCTATAAGCGCATTGATTTTCTGCAACTCAACCGATCCAAGATCAACCCTAACTTTTGCACCCCCAATCGTGAATGCTTGGTCACTTACTGGTGCGTTGGGAACTTGCTTGTAATCAGGGATTCGCCCGCCAAAACTGTCATGTGGCTTCCTGGACATTGCTTCATTAAGATGCGTCTCGGTCGACTTAAATTCCGCCAAAAGTCGTTGTGTTTCCGAGTTGTTTTTTAGCCGCATACCTTTGAAGACAACGGGCTCTTGACCGAACAGCCCCGAGCTCAAGCCGATTTCACCGACCACGCCAACCCTCTGCTTTTCCAGCCAATATTTGACACTTTCTAGTTTTTTCTCAATTGGTGTTCGCTGTGTTTCCCACCACTGATTAATAAGTTTTCTCTCCCTCTCGTACTGCTCTTTCAATCGAGTGTTGTGCCGTGATACTTCGGAGTAAGCGGTTTTGTATTTTTCAACATTCTCGTCATACTTCTGCTTCGACGAGCGAATTTTTTTAAGATCAGCCAACGACAAACTTGAGAAATTTTTCAATAGCACAGGCTGGCTTTGTTTTTTTAACCGTCGAACTTCTACCGTAATACATCTTCCGTCACCCAGCTATATTTATGTTGAACTGTCTCGATTCGTCACGATGACGCATTTCAAGACCAGACTCCGGCCATACAAAATCATCCGCCAAACGCAAGGTTTGTGATCTCAAACAAAACGGCAGCACCCACAATTTCAGCCCAGTGGATTTCGGGAACTCAAAAACCGGAAGCGGCTGATCAAACGCTGCTGTTCTTGGGTAAACCAGCGCCAAAACACCAGCGCCGTCCAAGTAGCTCTGGCCGTAGGCCTGCAACTGATAGAAGTCAGCCTGTGACAGGCCATACTTGTCCGATCCGTTGGCTTTCACGCCATCAAGCAACTTCCACTTGGTGTCCAGCACCAGTCGGTTGGCATGGTCGTCATGAATCAGCAGGTCCGGCTTCATCCGGAACCAGTCCTGCTCTTGATGGCGAACCAAGTAGTGGCTGCGGGCCTGTGTCTTGAGCACAAAGCCATGGCTGACCTGCTTTTGCAGGTGCTTGGCGACGAAGGCCTCGAACAATGCCTCCATCGGGAACAGCAAGGAAGGCGCAGAGTGATTGCCTGAGCCGGTCAGCGGTGACTCATTGCCCAAGACCAACCGTGCCCACGCCAGGGCACCTTCGTAATGGCTCATGCTGCGGTCAATGCGCACCCGTTGAAAATCAGCACTCGACTGGTCAGACACCGGCACATCGGCAAACACGAAAGCCAACTCGCGCGCCAGCTTCTGGTTTTCTTGAGAGCTGGTCAATCGCAACACATGTTGCAGGGCAGTGTGCAGCAGACGGTTTTCGGGCCGGTCCGTGGTGAACTCATCAAACTGGGTAAAAAACCGATCCGCCCGGAACAGGTTCTGACGCAGATGGGTTACAACCATCAACTTGCCACGCAGGGCAAAAACATTGTCTTGCCGGACCGAGTAGTCACTTTGAAGCCCACGCTGGACCACCAGTTCAACTGCCCGCAGGAACTCGGATATGAAAACCTCCAGCAGTGGCATGCGACGGGCCAGCAACTTGGCCTTGTCGGTCTGCACATGCCTGAAGCGCTGCAGACAGCAGAGCATGTCGATCAACAGCTGCCTGGCCTCTACGGCGCCGCCACCGATGGCTTTGCCGACCTTGGGCAGCACCTCAATCTGGAATCCATTGGGCGCACGCAGGACGCCGACAAAGCTGGTCACCTGAACAGCACGGCTGCCCTTGCGTTGAGACAAGCGAATCCATGAACCTTCACCGAGGTCTGCGATGCGCAGTGCTTCGGCTTCAAGCCAAGCAAACACGGTTGGCGGCACCGCATGAATACCATCCACACCGACAGCACCGCCTCCGGTAGGCACCAGCGCGTCGAATTCGTAGATGGAGATGGGCTTCATTGCAGGCTCAATTCGCCACGGCCTCGTAGATGCCGACGTAGGCACTGGGGTTGGTAAGTGCGGCATCCTGCTTGTGGAACCGCCGCTTGGTCGAGAAAGTGTCCAGCCCGTGGTCATGGCCAAAGAGCTCGATCAAGTCGTCTTCGTGGTCGGGGCTCTCAGCAATGAATTGCGCCGAAGTTGGTTTTTGGTTGTCCGCCAGCACCAAACGGATCTTTTGCCAGTCCTCGAAGAAGTACTCCTCAAGCAAGGGAATGATCCGGTTGCGGAACACCTCTCGCAGGGCATCCAACCTGGGCTGACCGTCGCCCATTTGCTTCAGGTCGGTGAAGTAAGCGTGGCCAATGCAATGGTCACGGTCGTAAAGTGCTTCGATGTGCCGGTTGATTGCCGCCAGCATCTTCGGGATATTGATGACTTCATCATCAAGCGAGATGCGTAAACCAGCCAGTGGTGCACCTGCCTCATCACCGGCGTCCGGCAGGATGGGCACGAATTCAAAACGACGGCGAAGTGCAGTGTCCAGCAGCGCCAGTGACCGGTCTGCCGTGTTCATCGTGCCGATGATGTCCACGTTGGCCGGAACGCTGAATGGCTCACCCGAGTACGGAAGTGTCACGGTCACCGCCTGCGCACCACCTTCACGTTTGTCAGCCTCGATCAGCGTGATCAGTTCACCGAAGATCTTGCTGATGTTGCCCCGGTTGATCTCGTCGATGACCATGGCAAATCGCTGGTTCGGTGCCAGACGTGCACGGCGGCAGAGATCCTTGAACACCCCAGAGCGGATTTCGTACTGCACATCAGACTCGTCAGCGCCGCTGGTCAGGACCAGGCGTAAACCCTCGACAAATTCTTCGTAGCCATAGGATTGGTGAAAAGTGACGAAGCTGTAACGCTGGACGGCACCGGCAGGCTCTGGTCCCTTTTTCAGTTCGTCGACCAACTCCATGAGGTGCGCGCAGTCATCCTGCCAATCACCTGCAAACTGCCAGAACGACGTTTCGGTCTTGTCGAAAATCGCCGGGGTGATGCGTACCTTCATGTTGACCGTGGTGGATTCGTCAACCGTGTGGTTTTGCAGGGTACGCCACAACGTGTTTTGAATGATGCTCAGCTTGGCACCTTTCTTTGCCGCCACGGCCTGCGTGAAAGGATGCTTGGCAATGTCACTGACCTTGGCCGACGCCGTCTTGCCACCCATCTCGTACAGGGCAGCGGCTGCTACCTCCCACCACTTCAGGTGCGAGAAGTTGTCGGCAATGAACTGCTGGCGCCACTCATCATCAGACACGTCGGCGGTGGCGCGCTCATAGTCACGCTTGAGCAATTGCATCAGCGTGTAGGTCTTGCCAGTACCAGGAGGCCCGTAATAGATGATGTTCTTGCTCATGCCACCTCCCTGGGATCCAGTGTCTGTATTGACTGCTTCAGATGTGGTCTTTGATTCAGTCGTGTCAGGGTCAAAGTTCCATGCCGCCAGTGACAGGCTGGGAAAGTCATGGACGGGGAAGCGATTGCTGGCGAACTCGCCTTCGAGTTGCTCCACCAACTCAAGGTAGCGTTCAGCACTGCAGGGTGCGCCTTGACCACGCTTCAATATCTGGATGCCCAGCTTGGACTCCAGATAGTCGCGGGACTGGCCGTCAAGCGTCAGGTAATGCCAAGGCAAGATCCAGTACAAGCCTTGGCTCAAGTTCCAGGAAGTGCCTCGGACCTGGATGGCAGCGTTGTAGGCCTCGATGAACTCTTTGCGGGTAGCGCTGCTCTCGTCGTCAACCAGTCTGATGGCGGCTTCAAAGACACGCCAAAGCTTTTCGATGTCGTCCGGCTTGCGGCGGTACGCGTATGAAAAGAACCAGGAATTCTGTGGATTGACGATAGGGATGCCATCGAACGACGTCGGCGGTTCATCAGCAATGCCGATCATCTGACCCAACTGACCGGCGATTGCGGCCCGATTTTTGGGTGTGACCTTGCCGCGATTGAAACCGCCCATCAACGTGAAGGGACAGATATCTTCGAGTGCGATGCGATTCTTCGCTGGGTTTTCATCGTTGGTCAGGTAGGTGAGCAGCGGCTGTGTTTGCGCCAGCGACTGCAGGCCTGTGATCAGCGGTGTACGGTTATGCCGGTATTCCAGCAGCTTGCGTGCAAAGGCTTCGTAGAACTCGGTCCATGCAAACTGATTTTCAACGGACTGGTCGCCATAGCGCTCCTTCCAGTAGGGTGCGTTGCGAAACCGGTCAATGTCTTGTGCTTGCCCCTTGAATGTGAAGTCAATCAACCCTTCGGTACACCAGTCCGTGGGCTCTACGCGCCAGACGGTCAATCGGTTGGTGTAGAAACACCAGATGCGGGGCGGGTCAACCTTTTCCCAGTCGACCTTGACGCGTTTGCCATCTTGCATGTTCTCGGTGATGGTGCCGATGGCCTTGATGGCCATGACCGAGACAGGCTGCCCCTTGGAATCGAAGGGCAGATTGTGCTTTTGGGTGTAGGTGGACTTGATGGCGATGCGCTGCCCAGGGCGCATGGACTTGACCTGATCCAGGTAACGGTCGTCGTAGCCGTTTTCCCAAATGCCATCTGCAAGGAAGCGTGGCGTCTGATCGTTGGTGCGGTCGTAGCTTGCGCCGACGAACCAGTAGGTCTTGTTCATAAATCCCCCCTGTGATGGGCTTTGATCAGGTTAATCAATTGCCACCACCGTGTCATAGAGTCCGTAATGAGTAAGCCCCTCATGGCTGGGTATGCCGGTGTACCGCAGCGAGGCATCCTCATACCGCCGGAATGCAAACACCGCCTGATTCATCTGTTCGGTGTTGAATACCTTGAGTCGGACCAAAAGGTGAAAGTCTTGGACCGTCAGGCCGGTGACTGTCAAAAATAGATCTGGCTCAAGCTTGGTGATAACGTCCTGCAGCGTGTTCTCGCGGAAATCGGTGAGGTACATGAAGGCTGGAATGCGGGTGGCAAACTTGATCAGCTTCTCCTGCACCAGCTTGCGTTTGGATTTGTATTCCCGTTCTTCGTCGGACAGCTCTTTCTTTTCTTTCTTGCTCAGTTCGCCCTCTTTGGCCTTGTTTTTAAGCCCTTTGACCTTCTCGCTCTTGTTGATGATGGTCTCGATGACGTTGTCGCCCAAAGAGCGCCATCCTTCAATGCGCTCGACAGCAGCCATGGCATCTGGGTTGTCCAAAATACGACGCAACGTACCGTTGTCTACGTTGACCAGCAAGGCGCTCTCCCACTTGCGGGCCAGCAGCGTGGCCGACGTACCGGCCATCGCAATGTCCAGAATGCCCCCCGCGTCAATTTGCGTCATGTTGGCGCCGTCATAGGCCAGCACGGGCAGGAAGGCCACCAGATCCTTGACCGCGTTTTCCGGGTTGGACTCATTGGGCGATAGGCCAATGCCGTACTCGCAGAGCTGTCGCAGCGCACGCGTGGGAGCGAAATCAAAAACGAAGCACACGGGCTTCAGAATTTCTTCCTCATTCGGGTTGTCGCCGTTCGGGTTTTTGATCGACCATGGTGACTGCACCCGGAATGCCGCCTGAAAATAGGTCTCGGGTGACTTGAGGTTCCGCAGCATCAAGATTGACGACCATTGCGCCACCGTCACACCTGTCGTGAGCTTGCCGCAAGACAGGGTAATGGTTTGGCTCTTGAACCCACTGCCGATGGCACGGCGGACCGGAGGTAATGCTTCCAGCCCAATGCCTGCTGAAGACCCAGCAGCAACAATCACCTCATACCCATGCCAGAAAGTATTTTGCTTTTCGGCCAGTAGATTGGCCATGGCATGGCAAGCTGCCACGTTGGGCATGAACCAGAATGAATGCTGCAAGTAAGGCAGCAGCCGCACATCTGAATACGGGAATGGCGGCCGCGAGCCGGCTTTCAGCAATTCAGTGGAATGTGCTGTATGCCCGCCCCGAATGATGTCCAGCCACTTCTGCACATCGCCCTTGTGTTTGAATTTGGCGCTCGCGCCAACCCCCGATGCCTCGAAAAAGGCATTGAGATCAAACTCATCAAACTCGCCGCCACTGGCCACCGCCAGCAGTTCGTCGGGCATCTGATAAGTCAAGAGCCGCATCTGCGGCAATGAACCGTAGGGATTGCGCCGGTCGGGGTGTTGATCGGCAAACGCTGCCTTGGCACGCTGCTCATCGGTGTAGGTCCAGTTGAAGATCTGCTCTTCGATGAATTCGCCGGTGGCCAACGCTTTGAAGGGTGTGCCCGACAGATACAGGTATGCACGCGTGGTGATGGGTAAGAACTCGGCCTCTTGGTCTGCCAAGACGGTCAAGTCCTCGTTGATGCCATCAAGCTCGCCGCCGTATTCGAGCTTGGCTTCTTTCTTGGCTACCGCATCTTCTTCGCCTTCAAACAACTCCTTGGCGGTGTCTCGCCAGGCACCGAAATGGTATTCGTCGAACACCACCAGATCCCAGTTCACTGTGTGCAGCCATTCGTTGCGAGGCTTGATATTGCCCAACGCATCTCGGCCCAGTAGGTCCTGAAATGAGCCGAAATAAACGACGGGTTTGTGCTTATCGATCTGCGTCGGATCGCTGCCCGAATTGCGGGACAAATATTGCCACCCATCGAAATCGACATGGCTTTCCAGGTCGGTCTGCCAAGCATCTTCCACCGCTGGCTTGAAGGTCAACACCAATACGCGCTTGGCACCCAGTTGCTTGGCCAGCTGGTAGGTGGTGAACGTCTTGCCGAACCGCATCTTGGCGTTCCACAGAAAGCGTGGCGCCGCATTCGGGTCTTCGGCCCAGATGGACTGGTAGTAATCCAGCGTTTTGTTCACCGCCTCGGCCTGCTCAGCACGCATGCCAAAAGACTCGTGGTGAGTACCCGTGAGCCGTTGGCCAGTACGCAGTTCGGTAAGCACGGTCTTGACGTCGTCAACCGTGCAACGCACCCATTCCAGTTCGGGGTTGTCCAGCCCCTTCTTGACCAGCGCTGCGCGCACTTCATGGTCAGAGAAGATGCTTCCATCATCGCGCTCTGCCGCCTCGTCCAGCACGATGGTGTAGTTCTTGATTGCGGCGGTCTTCAACTGTTCTGCCACACGCAACGTCACATCACGTGCGGTTTGCCCCACCTTCAGCAGACCCGCATGAGCCTCATCCGCAATGGTGTAGGCGTAGATGCGCGGTCTGGCGATTGGCTTGGGAGCGAGGATGTCCTCTACGGTGGGCTTATTCATCGTCGACTTCACTCACTTCGACATCGCCCAACAGGTCGCTCGACAGATCCATCGGGCGGACCACCTTTTCGATGAAGTCGATTTCGTCTTGAGTGATGCCATACCTGGCATACAGATCTGCGTCGGACCACGGCCGACTCCAGTCCTGCTTGGGCACAAACGTGTAAACCTTGCGCGTGGTGTCCTGCGAAGGCTTGTGCAGCAGGATCAAAAGACGCGTCAGACGGCACGTCAGGTAAGACAGCGCATTTTCGGCTTCTGCCTTGGTCGAGAAGGGTCCGATGCAGAGGTAGGTTTCTGAGCAGACGCTGCCTGGCTCGCCGATGAATGGTGTGCTGAGGATTCGATGCGGATAAGTGTCACGGTTGCCGGTCCCAGGCGCTGCTCGGCCTACGTAAATCTTCCAAGCTTCCACATATTCCAGACCTGCCGAAATCGAGTCTCTTGAAACATATCCTGTGCCACCGTTCTGATAAATCAATAGGTCATCAGCCTTTTTTATCTTTCGCCCTTTGAACGTAGTTTCCAGTGCAAATGGTTTCCGAGAACTAACCAGCGCATCGAATTTCTTACCTGCCGGTAACTCAACCGACCCAGATGCGCCAGTCTCGCAATCCATGACCTTCTTCAGTATTGACACGCCCTCGTTAAAGCGAATGAAGACATCCGCACCCACTTCCATTAACGGGCGTGTTGCTGTAGAAACGGGCCAATCCTTGAAGTGCGTACTGACTTGGCACTGGCCGCGGTGGTCTCGGTTCCAGAGGAAATAGCACACACCACCTTTCAAGCCCACGCTAGGGAATACGTCCGAGGCACTGAGGTAATCGTCAATCGACCTCAGGCGATCGTCTGAAAGCATTGACTCTCGAAAATCATCCAGCCCTTTGCCGCCCGCGAACCAGCGTGCTGGAATGATCATGGATAGATACCGGGGCTCAAGCTGTTTCGCCTGCTCCACAAACATCTGATAGATGGGCGCAGCGCTTGTGCCGTAGCCGCCGTCGCTGAGCTGATACGGCGGATTGCCAATAATGACGTCGAATTGCATTGCCTCTCCAAACAACTCGGCCATGCGAGTTTTGATGTTGTCGGTGTGAATAAAAGCGTAAGCATGGGTTTCCATGTCGCCGCCCCGGTCCAGCGCCTGTTGGCTGGCGCCGCAGTAGGTGCATTTGCCATTGACCCAAGTGTGCTCAGTGCGCTCGAACCAGACGTTGCCTGCCTCGGTGGCAAAGCCTTTGGCCACTGCGTGCGGCCCGTTGGCCCATTTGGAGCAATACAGGCTGCGCCGAGCCAGAAGGCTGGTCAGACGCGTGATGCCGATACCAAACACCTGCTGGGTCAGGATGTGATTCACGCGTTCCTGCAAGTCAGGAATTTGCCGGGCCAACCCTTTGACGAGGCGGGTTGTGATCTCGCGGAGAAATACTCCGGACTTGGTAAAAGGGTCCAAAAATTTCACCGATGAGTCAGACCACAGGTCTGCTCCATCATGGTCAGTGGCCCACGTCTGGGCCACCTTGTCCAACATGCGGTTGGCCAACTCAGGCGGCGTGAACACCTCGTCGTTTGACAAATTGGCAATGCAGGTCAGCACATCAGGGTTGCGCCCGCGCAGCGTGAAACTGACTTGTTGATTCATGTGACCTCCCGAGACACGTTGTTTGCCTCAAGCGCGGCCAGCTCGCGCATAGTCATTGGCGCATAGGTCTGAATGGGCGTGAAAATTTCGTGCTTACCGAACAGTGATCCCTCGGCGCTGAAGTTGGCGGAGCCCGTCAACACATCCAACCGAAAATCCCGGCGCTGAAACTTGCCCTTACCCAGGTAGCCCCACTCTGCAAACGCGATGGGTTGGCCATCACGTGCACGCATGGTCAGTGCATCGCCGTGAAGAATGTTGGTCTTCAACACGTGCATGGCAGCCAAGTAAAGCTCGTCCTCGTCGCTTGCCTGGGTATATTCAACGAATATTTCCAAGGCGTTCTCGCGACATTCGGCAACGTTGTCAGCCAGCAATTCAATGCCATAGATACACATCAAGGCCAGCAGGGCGTAATGCCGCCGCTCGAAATCGGACTTACCGTATTTCAATTCAACGGCAGCCAGTTTGCGCCTCAAGATACGCGCAATGAAGTTGCCGCTGCCGCAAGCTGGCTCCAGGAAGCGGGCGTCAATGCGTTCGCTCTCGGCCTTGACCAGGTCGAGCATGGCCTCGACCATCCAGGGCGGGGTAAATACCTCGCCATGGTCGACTACACGCTGTTTTGATTTAACCAGTGTCACGAATAAACCTCACTCCGGCGCCACTAATCTGACGCTCGGAAAATAATTCTTATAACGCCGAGTATCTCGGGTTAATACCGGCAGGCCGCTGACAGCGGCGTGTGCCCCGATAAAAAAATCCCCGAGCACATTGTTTTTCACGCCCCCGCTGCGGCGGTACTGCACGAAAGCTTTGCCCGCCAGAAACAGGGCAGGCTTGGGTATTTCCAACATGCGCAGCTCCATGCCATCAAGCACTTGGTCCAGTGCCTCGACGGTAGAAAACGTCAGCGATAGCTCGGAGTAGATGATGGGGTTGATGGCCAGCCGGTAGACCTTGGACTGCGCCTGCAGCTGCGCGATGGACCAGTCAACCCAGTCCGGGTCGTTTTCCAGGACATCGACCAGAACGTTGGTGTCGACCAGCATCAGGCCTCGCCGCGAAGAAGTGCCATCAGGTCTTGCGTGCGCCACTTGACGTCGGCCTTGCCGCGGGCGGCTTCAAACCGGTCGGGCTTGCGCTTGGCCGAACCTTCGGCCTTGTGGATCACCACTTCGCCGTCCTGGTTGACGGCAAAGTCCACCGGCATGCCGGGGTGCAGGCCCAGGGCATCGCGGATCTGTTTGGGGATGGTGACTTGCCCCTTGATGGTGAGCGTGGTCGACATGCAGCCTCCTGTGTTTTACAATCGATTCTATAGTAATACCACTGTGTGATGGTGGCAATACATGTGTTTTTGCCAAGCCATACAAGAGGGAACAACCATCACCACCGTCACGAACGTCACAGACTGGCCCACTGGTGATCTTGGTGACGATTGTGACGGTGCCATCCTCTTGTTTGACCTTGCTGGGACGCGTATGAAGGGTGTGAGTCGAGATCGCTCCCTTACCCTGAAGACCGCACATCATTTTTAATATACTGATCTTTTATCCAGTATTACCATGAACAAATTCACCGCCCCCACCAACTGCCTGCGCTACTGGGACCTGGCCGACCACATCCGCATCGATGACGCCATCGCCCTGTGGTGCGGAGTCGAGCCCGCCCAACTCGCCAGTCTGAACTTTGAAACCCAGTGCATGAGCGCCAAGCGGGCCGCTCTGGTTGCTGCTCTGCGGTCAGAACGGCTGGAATACGAGGACCTGGGCATCGTCACCGCACGTGGCCAAGTGTTCAAGGGCGCGCCCATTGACGAGTTGCTCGAAAAAAACCGCCTGGTCATCAACAAGGCCAGCCTGCGCCGGTGGTTCGAACAGTTGCCGTTTGAAGATCAACCGCCTTTCCTGTTCGACGAGGCACGCCAACCGATATTGCCGGACGGCAGCGATGTGGCCGAAATGAGCAGTCTGAAAGCCTTGGCCATGATGGCCATGTTGCTGGCGCAGTCGTCGCAGTACCGCATCGGCGATCGGCCCAACTCGGACGCCATCGGCAAGGCCGTGCTCGAAGCAGCCACTGCCTATATGCCTGGCAACACCCGTGGGCTCTATGCACTGCACAAGAAGATCGCCGAGGCCCTTAAAAAGTACGGGCCGGAGATCAAGATCCATCGGGCCTGATGGCCCAAAACTGAACTTCAGTTTTGTTTTCTGACTTCAACTGACAGCATGAATTGACCCCGGCAGCATCTCGGCATTCCCAAATAAACCGGAAGGAATGCCGAAATGCCCAAAAGGGTCCGAACACCTGCCAGCGCCGCTGCCCTGCGCGCTGAATTCTGGCAAGCGCCGATCGAGGCCTTGCTTGACCGCAAAACCGCTGCTGCCGGGATGGGCTACACCGTCGGCTGGCTGGAGTGGTCTGCCACCCACGGCGGTGGCCTCATCCTCACCAAGATCGGACGCACCGTCCGCTACCGCAAGGCCGATGTGCTGGCTTGGCTGGACGCCAACAGTCGCCGCATCGAGCGCACCTCCGAACTCACAGATCGGGGGTGATCGTGAGCCATACCCCTTCCCCCGATACCCAAACAATAGAAGGGCATCGTCACAACCATCACGACCATCACGCCGAGGGACTGTCCGGTGACGGTTGTGATGATGGTGATGGTTCCTCTCTATTGTTAGACATCGGCGAAACACACATATCGCTTGCCGATGCGAACGTCACGGCTGCAACCACCGGTCATACCGAAGGTTCGGACGCCAATCCCGCCCCCCAGGCCGATGATCTGATCGACCCCGAAACCGACCCCGTCGGCGTGATCGAAGCGGCACTCGCGCGACTGGTCGATGACGTCGGCGTCCTGGCCGAAGAACCAGTGGTGCGTGCCTTCACGGTGCTCAAAGCCACCGACATGGCCACGTACCTGCGACTGCGCCACGCCGCCAAGATCACCAATCGCGGCTGCTCGGTCACCGTGTTGGACAAACTGGTCAGCAAGGAGCTGCCCGACAGCGACGACGATTCATCGGCTATCGATGACCTGGTGGACATTGGCCGCACCCAGTGCCAGTTGCACCACGATGCCGACCGCCTAGCCGTGGCCATCATTCCCATGACGGACCGCCAAGAGGTCTGGCGGGTGGCTTCCGCCGGCTACGAGTCCTGGTTGCGTGCGGCCTACTGGCGTGCCAAGGAATCCGGCGTGCCCGACATGACACTGCGTGCGGCGTTGGCCACGTTGTCAGCTGCCGGTGTCAACGATGGTGATGAAGTCGCCGTTCACCTGCGCGCCGCCGAAGCCGAACCGGGCTACCTCATCGACCTGTGCGACGAGCACTGGCGCATCGTGCATGTCACCGCCCGGGGCTGGCAGGTGTTGAACACATCACCGCAACTGTTCACCCGCACCCAGTCACAACGCGCATTGCCCCTGCCACAGGCCGGTGGCGACCTGGGCTTGCTGTGGCAGCACGTGAACATTCCCGCCGACCGGCGCCTGCTGGTGCTGACCTGGCTGTTGGACTGCTTCCGTCCCGACACCCCGTTTCCGATTTTGGAGTTGGTCGGTGAGCAGGGCTCGGCCAAGTCCACCACGCAGTCCATCCTGCGCAGCCTGGTTGACCCCAACAAGGTGATGTTGCGCGGCCGCCCCAAAACCGTGGAGGACATCTTTGTCGCCGCCCAGAACAACTGGCTCGTCTCTTATGAAAACCTCTCGGGCCTGACCGCCGAACAGCAAGACGCCTTCTGCACCCTGGCCACCGGTGGCGGCTTTGCCTCGCGGCAGTTGTACACGAACGGCGAAGAACACGTGATGGAGACCAAGCGGCCGGTGGTCCTGAACGGCATTGCCGTGGTCGCCACCCGTCCCGACCTGATCGACCGGGTCATTCACGTGAGCATGCCGGTGATTCCGGCCACCGCCCGCAAGGACGACGCCGATACCCATGACGCGTGGGAGCGCGACCGCCCGTTGGTGTTTGGCGCGCTGCTGGACCTGTTCGCCGCTGCTCTGGCCATCCTGCCGACGGTTCATCTCACCCACAAGCAGCGCATGGCCGACTACGAGCGCCTCGGCGAAGCCGTGGCACGCGCCCTGGGTTTCGAAGCCGGTCACTTCCAAACGCTGTATGCAGAACTGGTGCGAGCAGGCATCGACCGGGCATTGGAGAGCAACAGCGTGGCGCAGGTGCTGGACAAGTACATCCAGGAGCGCATCACGCCCTTCAACTGGCAGGGCACCGCCGGTCAGCTCTATGACTTGCTCAACGGTCAAACCCTGCTGGACCGCAGCACCGATCGATCCACCTGGCCGAAGTCCCCGAAGGGGCTGGCCGACCAGTTGCGCCGCATTGCACCGGCCTACCGCGCCAAGGGCGTGGAAATCAGCCACCTCGGTCACAGCCGTGAGGGCGCGATCTGGCGCATTGCCACAACCAGCACCACACCCGAATCCCGAACGTTCGACGCCACGCCGCCCAGCGTCAACCCCACCCCTGTGGGCGGCACCCGCTATGGAGAACACCGTGAATAAGCACGCCACCACCTCACCCCCGAAGAACCTGCATCCGATCTGGTACCGCCACTTTGGCGTCCAGGCGCTGCAACCCACACCAACGGCCAACCGGTCGCAGCCGCCACGCCGTCAACCCACCCGCACCGACGGGCAGATCCTGCTGCGCGCCGTGCAAGCCCTGGTCGCCTCGCGCGGCCCCGTCAAACACGTTTATTGAAAGGACGACACACCATGAAACTGAACCCCTTTGCCAAGAAGACGGGCGCATACCTGGCCAGCATCAAAGCCGAACACGACGACCTCAAAACCCGGATCGAGGACATTGAAGATGAATTGTTCGATGCCCGTGCCGATTACGAGGCTGCCAGTGAGAAGAACACTCGTCTGCGCGAAAGCGCCGGTCGTTTGTCCATGAACACCCCGCCCGCAGCGTCGGCGCACTGGCCGGTGGTCGCGGCGGCCTCCCAGAAGGTTCAGCAGTTGGAATCGAAATTGAGTGATCTCAAGAGTCGCATTCCACCACTGGCCCATCTGATTGAAGGCCCTGACGATCACGAAAAAGCGCAGGCCCGTCTGCAGACACTGAACAGTCGGCAAGCGGAACTCACCAGCGAAATCGCCAAGGCCGACACCGTCACAGCCAAGTTGGAAAAACGCATCACCGATGTGCAATCACGCATCGCCGCCGAGAACCAACTCGCCGCTGAAGCCTTGATTGGTGCCGAAGGGGAATTCACGGTGCCGGAGGTGCTGGCCAAGCTCGAGGCCGAACTGCGACTGGCGCAGACGGCGCTGGCTGACCTGACGACCAAGAAGGCCGCCTGGCGTCAAGAGCACGACGATAACCGTGCTGCTTTGCGTGAAGCAGAACATTCGCTGGTCCACACCCGCGCCACCGTCATCGAAATCGAGTTGTTCGAGAAGGTGATGCCGCTGATGGATCTGTTTGCCCGCGCCGCTGTCTCTCGCAGCGCCCGTAACTGGGGCGATAGCGAGTACGAGTACCTGATCAAGATTCCCAGTGAACAGGTGACGGCTGCGCGCCGGGCGCTGGGCATGACAACCGAGGACTGATGGTAGAGGCAGGTCATGCGCAGTCGCGGCATATGCATGGCCTGTCGTGGGTGCGGTTCTTCTTCCCGCACCCGCTCTTTCTGCCCATGTCGCGTAACGCCCGGCCGGTGCTGACTGTGAACGGCATTGCAGAAAACCGGCCACCCCCGAATTCACCTCGAAAGGACACCCATGGAAATCCACTCCACCCGTCTGGATGCGGGCAACCCGTTTGCCCGGCAGCAGCAACTGGCCAGCAGCGTGCGTCACGCCCTCAACCGCCTGCCGCCCAAGAACCGGGCCCAACTGCTGGCGCAAGTTGCGCCACCGGTCCAGTCACCCCGCCCCGTGCCTCAGAGCGCGGTGTCGTACCGCGTGCCAGTGCCGGTGGTGCAGGCCACGGCCACCCCGGTGCAGACCGTCCATCCCACGTTGGTCTACCGCCCCCGGCGAGTAGCGCAAACCGTGCCTTGGCAGTTGGCCCTGCTGATCAACGGCATCCGCCTGACCCGTCGGGCCAAGAAGGTCTGGGCTCGGGAGATAAAGGACGCCAAGAAGGAGTGGCGGTGGTTGCAACGCCAACTGCTGCGGGCTATTGCGCGCCGGATGGGGCTGTTTGCCACCCCTGCGGGAAAACGATGGGTCCTTCCTACGCATAGGGCTATACGGGGGGCAACAGCGCAGCGCTTCGCTAGGCGCTGACCACAAAACCAGGTTACCACCCCGCCGGTTACCACGGCGGTTACCACCCCCGGCGCTGGCCGGGGGACTTCACACGCAACAAGGAAATGAAATGAATACCACCACCACCAACAACAACGACACCCAACATCCGCACCCCCACTTGCTGGTGCCCATCTGGCGCGACACCCCCAGCATTGAACTGACCGTCATGGGCTGGTTCGCAGCCGGTCACGAATTGTTGTGGGTCCCCATCTTTGAAGTTGACGGCGGTCCTGGCGCCTTGGCCGTGGCACAAGCTGATGCCCAAGCGATCACCCGACGCGGCCCCTACATCGTGCGCCAGCTCACCGACCTGTATTGGCTACCGATGGGCATCCGGGGTTGGTTGATCCCTGCGCATCTGGAGGACACCGATGTGATCTGCATGCGCTTGGCCCCAGGCGAGATCAGCTTTGGCCAGATTCGGCGCAAGGGCATGAACCGGCCCCTGACCTGGCGCGACGACACCGAAAGCGAATTGTGAGAGCCAGTTATGACTTGGCTTCTGGTGCCAGAAGCGCGTTCATGGAGGTCCACAAACCCCTCTCAGGAAAGGAACACTGAAATGACCATCACAAACGTCACAACCGTCACCGCCCAGGTGACCGACACCAACCAACGGCCCAAGGGCATGATGCCCGTGCAGGTGGAGTTTGACGCCGAAGGTCCCGTGCGTGCGCAGCACGCCGGGGATGTTTACCGCTACACCGGCAAGGCGGGTCACAACCGCGCCACGGGTGCTGCGGTGCGCGAAATGGCCACCATCGACGACGCCCGGCTGTGGATCACGCTGGACGGCACAAAGGTGTGGGAGGACTGAGCATGATTGATCACACCCAAACCGTCACGATCCGTGCCCAGTTGGCAGCACTGCCGTCGTTGCCGATGGCCGAACTCTGGGCGCTGTGGGACCAACACTTCCCCCGGCGGCCCGACCACCGCAACCGCAAGTATGTGGAGTCCCGCCTGGCCTACCGCATACAGGAAAAGGCCTACGGCGCCTTGCTGCCCAACGTGCGCAAGCTGCTGGTCGAGGCCGGGGCCAAGCGCTCCAAGATCAAGACCAACGTGGGGCGCGGCACGCCCGCGTTGTTGATGCCCGGCACCACGCTGATCCGCGAATGGGAAGATCGCCAGCACCGCGTCACTGTCACGCCCGATGGCCCGTACGCGCTCGACGGGCAGGTGTTCAAAAGCCTGTCGGCGGCGGCACGCCACATCACCGGCACCCGCTGGAATGGGCCGAGGTTCTTTGGCCTGCGCGATGGCAAAGGAGACCTGTGATGCGGGTACCCCTTGCAACACCAACATCCACACTGACCGTGCCGCCCAAACGCTGTGCCGTGTACTGCCGCGTCTCCAGCGATGAGCGACTGGACCAGTCGTTCAATTCCATTGATGCCCAGAAGGAAGCTGGACACGCCTTCATCAAAAGCCAGAGCCACGAGGGTTGGATTGCCGTGGCCGATGATTACGAAGACGGCGGCTTCTCCGGCGGCAACATGGAGCGCCCTGCCCTGCGCCGCCTGATGGCTGACATCCAAATAGGCAAGATCGACATCGTGGTCGTTTACAAAATCGACCGGCTATCCCGCTCGCTGGCAGATTTTGCGCGCATGGTCGATGTGTTCGACCGCCACAAGGTCAGCTTCAGTGCGGTCACGCAGCAAATCAATTCGGCCACGTCCATGGGGCGATTGATGCTCAACGTCCTGCTGTCCTTCGCCCAGTTCGAACGCGAGGTCACCGGGGAGCGTATTCGCGACAAGATCGCCGCCAGCAAGGCCAAGGGCATGTGGATGGGCGGGCCGTTGCCATTGGGCTATGACGTGCGCGACCGGCTGCTGGTGATCAATGATGCCGAAGCCAAACTGGTGCGCCGCATCTTTGACGACTTCGTCAGCATTCGCTCCACCACGCTGATGGTCAAGACCTATCGGACCGAAGGGCTGCTCACCAAGGGTGGCAAGTCCTTCAGCAAGCAGACGCTCTACAAGATGCTGCACAACCGGATGTACCTGGGCGATATTGTTCACCGTGGGCAAGGCTACCCAGGTCAGCACCAGCCCATCATCACGCAAGCCCAATGGGATGCGGTGCACGCGCTGCTGGCCACCGATGACAAGGAACGCCGCCGGGAAACCAAGGACCGTCAGCTGGAGCCGGTGCTGCTGCGCGGTCTGCTGTACACCGGCGATGGTGAGCGACTAGTGCCAAGTTACACCAACAAGAAGGGCAAGACCTACCGCTATTACAGCCCGGTCAAGCACCGGCGCTTTGGGGCCTGGGCCAGTGAGCACGGACCGTTGCCAGCGGCGCCCATCGAGGCCTTGGTCATCGAGCAGATCCAGGCGGCGCTGTCAGCGCCACACATTGTGCAAGCCGTATGCGACCGGATGCAGCAACTGCGGCCTGACATCAGCGAGCCCGAAGTGGTGCTGCCCATGCGCAACCTGGCCCGCCTGTGGCCACAACTGTTCCCGGCTGAGCAGTGCCGCCTGGCGCAACTGCTGATGGAGCGGGTGATCATCGCCAACGGCGGGTTGGAGATCATTTGGCGCGACAACGGCTGGCAGGAACTGGCGGCGGAACTGATGCCGGGCACCATTGGTGCGGAATTGCAGGAATGGGAGCAGATGGAGGAAACGGTATGAGGTCGAAGATTCAGACCACGGGCGCCCCCGTCGCCCGGCAAAGCAACCAGGGTGGGCGCACGAAGTTGTCGACCTTCATCCCGCAGAAGATCCGCAAGCGCGGTGGCAGCACGGTGATGGTGCGCCCCGACGGGCAGACCGCCACACCGGCGAAGCTGGCCGAACAGATTGACCAGCCTTTGTTGGCGGCGCTCACCCGGGCCTTCTACTGGCAGCACCTGTTGGACGACGGGGTGGTAGCCAGCGGCACCGAGATTGCCAAACGGGAAGGTCTGCACCATTCGACGGTCAATGAACTGCTGCGCCTGACCTTGCTGGAGCCCGCCGTCGTCCAGGCCATCCTGGCGGGCCAGCAGCCCCGGTGCATGAGCCTGCTGTGGTTCCAGCGCAATCCGCTGCCGACGGACTGGGTGGCGCAGCGGGAGGCGGTGGCGCGGTTCGATGCGTGATCGGTGGTCATGGTTGACAGCGAACCGACGCTCGTAAGTTGTTGATTTATAACGACCACCATCTGAGCCTACCCGCAGGCCAAACGGAGAATAGAGACGGCTCTGGCGCTGAAAACAGCGAAATTGGGGTGTTTTGGCCGGGGGCCACCCGCAGCACTTCGGCGCACTTCCCCTGGGAAACGGCCAAGAAAAAGGGCCCGGAGAATATCCGGGCCCCTGTGTATGGTGGTGGAGTATAGCACTACGCCAAACGCTCATCCCAAACGATAGCGGGTGTGGCAGTAAGCTCTCGGGACACTGGCATAAAAAAGTCCAGAACAACGCAGATCTACCTTTTACGAATCAGTTAGGGCTTTTGCAGCGTCGCGGGCTTCATCGATCAATCTTTGATGGAATTGACTACTTCATCCATCTTGGCTTGTAATCGCTTTTCTGTTGCTTCCATCGAATCAAGCATCGCCAGCACACCGAGACTTGGATTCGCGGAATCTCCAATGGCAACACTTGCAAACGCCTGAGTCACCTCGACGCGCAATTTGCGGGCTGCGTCGTGATACAGCTTCCATTGGTCGTAGAGCTCATAAAAGAGACGTTGAGCTTCTTGGTTATTCATCGCTCCTCCTAAGAAAAACTGGCCACATCCAATTTGACCCACGCCATTCCAGGCTGCTTCTCCACCAAGATCTGATCACCCTCCAGACGGTAGATCAGTTGGCATTTGTGCCTGGGGTTGGACAGTACGTCGGCATTGAAAATCGCCACATTTTCCCCTGTGGTTCTGCGAACAGATTGCGTCAGAAGACCGGGATGTCCCTCCCGGTGAATCCTCGCCCCTACTGACTGGCAAAACGCATAGTCCGACGGATGTAAGAGATCCGGGTGACTATCGGCGGCTTTCCGGAAATCCAGCAGCGCTGCATTACATGCCACTGAGTAGACCTTGCGCTCGGCGATTACTGTCATACGCTCGAATCCGGCATCACTCAGCAAACCCCGATACCAGTGGTAGGCGGACTCATAAACCGTCGTCTCGACAGAGTCTGATCCATACCAAACGCCATAGGACCCATCAGAAAACCGGCTTTCTTGCCAATGCTTGAACGGCCAAATGATCGCATTGAACCATTCAGCATCCTCAAACGGGCGATCGATGATGGGCGTGCGCGACCGGTACGGTGGCGGCTTGATTTCATCTTCCACCTTCTGCGCCAGCAACCACTCGGCTGGGTCAGCGGTGAGATCATCGAACAGGTCCTGCGATTGCAACAGGGACACGATGTTTCGAGCGACATCCTTGTGGATGTCGGCCAGCGCAAGTTGGGCGAACAGGGAATTCATTCCTGCTTCAGCTCAAACGCCCCGGGCGCGGTCCAAATACCCGCGCACCATCAGCAACCCCGCAAACCCCCATTCCTTGACTACATCTACGGGAGTCAAGTTGTCGAACGCCTTGTTGCGGGTGGTCATCCAGCGGTAGACCAAGTCTCGGTTCTGCGGGAAAAGAAGCCGCAGGTTCTTATGGATACCCAACAAGTGGCCCACGCGCTCGTACTGGTCACGGCTCGTGCCAATCGGCTTACCGCTGCGGTAGTTTGACAAAGCTGCTCTGTTGCTGGTGGCGATGCCCAGCAGCGCCGCCTGATCCTCGGTGCTCAATTTCCAGTGGTCGAGCAGAGTCATGACCATTTTGGCCAGGGCACCACGGTCTTGTGACGCGGTCACTTCACGTTCTGCTACAGCACCCATGGCTCGCTCCCTCACTAAGGTTGATCAAGGCTTGAGTATAGTCCAGTGTTTTTATAGTTTCAAATATAGTTTGAAACGAAACAAGTTGCAAATTCGGCATTGCTGGGTCAGATTTGAGGAACTCGCCCACATTCCACTTGGCTTTCTCCCGTCAGTACGGATGAATGGTCATCCCTACAACTACTGGAGAAACCGAATGACCACATTTCAACCTAGTCAAAAAATCACCCTGAACGAACACGAACTTGCAACTCGCTGGGGGATCAGTCCCAAGACCCTGCAACGCTGGCGGTGCGAAGGGCGCGGTCCCAAATACTTCAAACTGTCGAAACGGGTTTCGTACCCTATCGACGAAATTTTGGCCTTCGAGTTTGAGTCCTTGCATGAGTCAACCGATGGGGTCACGTGCGATCCAGATCAATTCAACAACCCGAGTTTTCTGACCGCCCGAGAAATCGCCGCAAAGATTGACATCCCGCTTTACTTGCTGACTCACCCCGGTGAGCGCAAAAAGAATGGAGTGCCGCACTATCGCGTCGGAAAAATGGTGCGTTTCAAACTGGAGGAAATCTTGAATTGGGCACACCAATACACATCGGAAATCGAGAGCAAAAAACAGACGATGCCTCGAATCATCCCTCTTGGCACTGTCCACCCCGGGCTTACGCGGATGATGTGATCAAACTCACCGTTCAAGTGCGAGCGCCACCAGCAGGTGGCGTTTTTTCTCAGAGATTTTGAGCTAGACTTCGCGAAAGTCTGTGGATGACCCGCTCTCACCTCGCGTGATGACCGCTCCACGTGCAAAGAGTCAGCGCCACCTTCAGGTGGCGTTTGGCTTTATGGGGTCTGTTGGGATCAGCATCCGATATTGGCCTCAGTGAGACTATTTTCACATTGAGTACATATCGGTTTCATCTCGCGAAAAACCTCATCCCATTTTGCAAACCGGTTCTGCGTGCATTGCGATGGGCCAAGCGAAACCTTCGACCACGCACCGTCGAAAGTTCTGTTGGACAAGCCCTACCCAGAGAATCTCATGGCGGTATCGGCATGCCGCAAATGCAACAACGGCCTTTCACTAGATGAAGAGTATCTGGCTTCGTTCCCTGATGCTCGCTGTGATCTAGCCGCACTCCAGAGCCAATTATCGAATGAGCAATTGTAAGAGCATGTGGAGCATCGCGTATTGGCCACTTGGTGACCAACAGATCTGACGATTGTATAGAGCCATCTGCCACGCACTATTCCAAAGACTGCCCATGGGTTTAAAAATTTGGTAAAATATAAGGCGTTTTAAACCATACCCAGGAGGCATCATGATTGCAGATCGCATTCGGCAAGCACGATTGGCTGCAGGTCTGACCCTGGGTGCTTTGGGTGAAAAAATCGGTGTTTCGCACACTGCAATTCAAAAGTACGAAAAGGGATTGCTAACTCCCTCATCCTCTCAGCTCCTCAAGCTGGCCCGTGCCTGCGACATCCGCACGGAGTACTTCTTTCGTACCCGCTCTGTCGAATTGCTTGAGCCAGAGTTTCGTAAAACAGCGACCTTTGGCAAGACGGCACAGGATGCACTAAAGATCAAGGTCGTGGAATTGGTGGAGAAGCGTGTGGAACTTCTCGGGGCTTTTCCAGAATTGCCTCTATTGGTGTTCGCCCCTCCGGTCGGGCTTCCTGAGCACATCCGTGAGTTGGATGAGATCGAAGCACTTGCCGATCAGGTCCGCAACGCTTGGCAGTTGGGAATGGACCCCATTGGGGACCTCACAGACACCCTTGAAGGTCTTGGTCTGTTGGTCATTGTCGTTGATGAAGAACACCCCGGGTTCTCTGGCCTGACCGCCAAAGCTCGCACCGACGATGGTCGGGAATTCCCGATCGTGGCCGTCTCAAACCGGTGGCCAGGAGATAGGCAGCGGTTTACGCTGGCTCACGAACTGGGGCATTTGCTGCTTGAGGGGCGGCTGGCTGCTGGCCTTGATGAGGAAAAGGCATGCGATCGGTTCGCGGGAGCCTTCTTGGCACCACGCGTGGCCGTGCATCAATTGCTTGGGCAGCAGCGCCACGCGCTGGAGTGGCAGGAGCTCTATGCGCTCAAGCATGAGTTCGGTTTATCAATGTCTGGCTGGCTGCAACGAGCCAAGCAGTGCGGTGTGATCACCGATGCAGCGCATCTCATGATGTTCAAACGCTTTTCGGCCAAAGGCTGGCGCAAGAACGAGCCAGGAAACCCATTGCCTCAGGAGCATTATAAATAGCGGTGTAAAAATGTACCACTGAAACGCGCTGAATTCCGCGGCAAAT